>JAVBOC010000007.1:0-50072 GCA_031550975.1 Candidatus Gastranaerophilaceae bacterium | reverse complement strand
CCAACCGAAGTAGTGCTTATCTAGCGTGATAAACATTCCTTATCCCAGCGTGTGTAAATTAAATTTCCCTTACCCTGATATTAAAACAAGAAATCGAAAGGAATTGCGCAAAAATTTCCACACCTCATCATATCATATCATTAAGCAGTATGACAGGCTTTCAGGCTTTGTAACAACTGATTTACATTTTGTTACAATTAGATAAATTCCGTCATTCTGAGTGAAACGAAGAATCTCAACATCTACGCAATATGCAACAACTTTGCGATGCTTCGGTTTCGCTCGCATTAAACGGGCACGCTTCGCTTTCGCCCTCTGCTCGCTCGCCTCAGCATGACGAGATGCTGGATTGCTTCGCTAACGCTCGCAATGACTAAGAATCAATGTTGGACTTGTCTAAATAACCTACCGCGCATATCGCATTCTGCAATAATCAGTGCGATTTTAGGGCGCAGATTGGGTCAAAGCTTCAAGCTTCAAGCTCGTTAATCTTCTTGAGCTTGACACTCAACTGCTGCGCACTTTTTAGCGTTCTTTTCGCTAATCATAAGCCACGCACAAATAGCCGCACAAATAACAGCCGAAGCGCCCCAGAAGGCTATCGCGCCGTTCCAGCCGAATTTATCAACAACAAGCCCTGTGCCGATACCGGATAATACTGCACCGACGTAACCGAAGATTCCGGTGAATCCAACCGCGGCTGATGCGACTTTTTTCGAGCTTGATTCAACAGCACAAACACCGCCAATAAGACACTGCGGACCGTAAGTGAAGAATCCTGTAAAACCGATTAACAAGAAATCAATTAAGTCCGAACCGGTGATTTTAATAACATTTACCAGATTGTGTCCGGTTGCAGCCAAGAATGCTGAGTCGATAAAGTTAGGCCCCGTTCCGTTAAAGAACAAACCTGTTAAGCAAAGAACTACGCCCGCAAGATAAATGATATTGATTGGAAGTCTTTGACCTTTAAATATTTTGTCTGAAACAAAACCTGCGGCAATCGTTCCAAAGAAACCCAACAATGGCAACGCACTCAATTTCATTGACGCTATTTCCAGTGGGTTTTGTTTAAATTCAACCAAGTATTTAATAATCCAGTCCTCTGTTCCGAAACGGATTACATAAACAAATATGTAAGCCATCGCAAGCGCCCAGATTGTTTTATTGTTAAGAATGTATTTTTTCAAGATTTGGACATAAGTCAAACCATCGTCTTCAGCTTCTAAAGCCGCTGCTGCTTGAGCTTTTTCAGGCTCGCGGTATTCTTCAACATCAGGCAAGCCGACAGTTGTCGGTTTGTCACGAAGCATGCCAAGCAAGAACAACGCAACGATAATTGCCAGCATAGCAGGGAAGTAAAACGCTGCCTGCCAGCCGAATTTTGCGATTACAAAACCGGAAATAATTACAGCTAGGAACGTACCTGTTTGGTGAGAAGTTGACCACAGCGCCCATTTAGTCGCGCGTTCTGAATTTGAGAACCAAAAGGTCAAGCTCTTTGCAACAGGCGGAAATCCCATAGACTGGAACCATCCGTTAGCACCCCAAAGGAACGCAAACGCCCATAACAACAAGGTTGCTGACGGCAATCCGAAGAAAGTGAATTTACCGGGAGTGAATACAAAATAGCTTAGCGCAAAACAGATGTTTGCCACCGCGGATAAAATCAAACCGATTGGCATGAATTTACGAACATCCGCTCTGTCAGCTAAAACACCGTTAATAAATTTCCCGAAAGCATAAGTAAAATACAACGAGCTTCCGATAATACCAAGTTCTAAGTTAGTATAGCCCAACTCTTTACTCATTGACGGCAGTGCTGCAGCGATGTTCTTTTTGCAAAGATAAAATACAGCATAGCCGATAAACATAGAAACAAACATTCTCAAACGCATTGTTGAATATGTTTTATCAATCTGTGTTTTGTCCTGAATTGGTGCTGCCACCGCAGGTTCTTTAAAAAAATCAACAAATTTATTAGCCATTTACTATTCCTAATCTCCAGTGTTTTTATACTTAAAAAATAAATAGGCGGGAGTTACCCCGCTTATTGTTATGGTTGACGAGGGGAGAGTCCCCGCTTATCGTAGGTGAGGATGTGAAATCCGAACCGTACGAGAGCGGATGTCCGCTTTAGCGGATTGAACTCAGTATATTTGTTCCAACAGAACAAATATGCCAGTTCGATCTCTTCGTCTAAATTCTATTCATTTTGTGAATAGAATGGTGGGCGAGAGGAGAGTCGAACTCCTACACCTTGCGGCGCTAGATCCTAAGTCTAGTGCGTCTACCAATTTCGCCACTCACCCACATTATTCTGTTTTCAATCGACTGCTTCGCAGTCAGAGCGTCTACCAACCTCTCCCGAAACGATACTTAATCGTTTCCTCGGCAGATCTCTTGGATTATTCGCAACTCGCAAAAGCGTGGTTTTGCTCGTTTGGACGAGTTTCGGACTTTGTCCTCACTCTAGCGAAAATCCGCTGCCAGCGCCCATATTCTTTTGTCAAATTGGTTGCTAAACAACCAACATTTTTTATACTATCACAAAAATTTTAGCTTTCAAGTTACGACTTAAAGAAATTTAAACTTTCTCCTTAGTTTCGTAAGAAACATTGATTTTAAATTTTTCGCCTTCGACGGCCACTACTGCCCAGCGCACAGGGTCGATTCCACGCTCGCGAAGCGCGCGTTCTATCTCAAGATTATCAGTCGTTTTGTCTGTTTTTATTATTTTTGAAATAATCATAAATTTATTCTGAATTGCTTCGCAAGCTCGCAATGACAAGATATTCTAGTCCCTAATCCCTGGTTCCTAATCCCTACTCCACCGTAACTGATTTAGCTAAGTTTCGCGGTTGGTCAACGTCTTTGCCCAAGAATTCGGCGATGTAATAAGCAAGTAATTGCAACGGAATCACGGCGATTAATGGCGAGAACATCTCTTGAACATCCGGCACTCGCAGAATGAATTCAAATAAGTCTTTTAGCTTCTCATCAGTCGAGTTTGTAAGTGCAATCATTCTTGCATCACGCGCTTTTGCCTCTTCACTGTTTGATAAAAGTTTTTCGTAAACCGCACCTTTCATCAAAATTGAAAGCACCGGCAAAGACTCATCCAACATAGCAATCGGACCATGCTTTAGTTCACCTGCAGCATAACCTGTTGCGTTAATATAACTGATTTCTTTAAGCTTCAATGCGCCTTCCAATGCTGTAGCGAGGTTAATTCCACGCGCTATATAAATAAAGTCTTTTGTGGTCGCATAAGTTCTGGCACATTTTTGGATTGTTTCAGTGTTAGCCAAGATTTGCTCAACTTTTTGCGGCAGCAGCATCAATTCTGCTTTCATACTCTCTAAGCCCGGCTTGTCAACTGTACCTTTGACTTCCGCCATAAACAGCGCCAACAGGTAAAAAGAAACCAATTGTGCAAGATAAGATTTTGTCGCTGCAACAGAAACTTCAATACCCGCGTTAACAGGAATCAAGCTGTCGGCTTCACGCGCCATGGTCGAATCCGGACGGTTTGTGATAATAAGAATATGCGAACCGCGGGCTTTTGCTTGTTTCACTGCGGTGATTGTGTCCGCCGTTTCACCTGACTGAGAAACACCAATCACAAGGGTTTTTTCGTCGGTTACGGTTGTTCTGTAAATATATTCGCTTGATGCTTCAACGTCAACCGCGATATTGCAGAGGCTTTCGATTAAATATTTTCCCGCTAACGCCGCATGCAAAGAAGTTCCGCAGGCAACAATTTGGATTCTGTTTAAATCTTTTAACACTGATTTGTCTAGTGTAACTTCGTCTAAAACAACCGGTTCAACAGGAGTATGAAGCTTCCCAAAAAGGTTGTTTCTGATAACATCCGGCTGCTCGTGAATTTCTTTTAACATGAAATGTTTGTAACCTTTTTTGCTCAATGCAACAGGCTCCCAAGGAAGAATTTCCACCTTCGGCGTGATCGGATTACCTTCTTTGTCAATCATTTCAATTTTATCCGGCGTAACTGTTGCGATTTCATCGTCGTTTAGATAAATCGCTTTATTCGTATGTTTAATAATTGCAGGAACATCAGACGCTGCGTAGTATTCGCCTTCGCCAACACCAATAAGAATCGGCGCGTTTCGTTTGGTTACAATAAGCGTGTTTTTGTAATCATTGTGCATAATACAGAGCGCATAAGCACCTTCAAGTTCGTTCACCGCAATTCTTACAGCTTCTGTTAAATCTTTTATTTTTTCGTAAGTTGAAGCGATTAAGTGCGCCACAACCTCGGTATCAGTTTGGCTTTTGAAAATACAGCCTTCTTTGACAAGTCTTTCTTTTAATTCTTGAAAATTTTCGATAATCCCGTTATGCACAATAGCAAGCTGTCCGCAGTTACAAGTATGCGGGTGAGCGTTCAAAATAGTTGGCGTACCATGGGTTGCCCAACGAATGTGACCAATACCGGTCGTTGCCTGTTCAACTTTTTCCGGCTGCTCTTTTATAAGATCTCTCAAGTTTTGCAGCTTGCCTTCGGCCTTATAAATTTTAACATCGCCGCCGAGTTTAACCGCAACACCGGCTGAATCGTACCCTCTGTACTCGAGCTGTTCAAGCCCGTCAATAAGTATATCAACAACTGATTTATTGCCTGTATATCCGACTATTCCGCACATTTTTTATAACCTCTTTAATAAATTTATATGACTCATTCGTTCTACCATAATAGCACAAAATTCAAACCCTTTACAAAAGTTTTATACCTGTTGCCAAAATAAAAAGTTTCTAGTATCATTGGCTTGGGAAAATGAATAGGAAAAGAGGAATTAATATGAAAAAGTTTTTAGTGTTATTGGCACTTTTGTGCATGGGAACAAGTGTCTGGGCAGACGTACAATATCTTCCGTCAGAAGTTTTGGTTGAGTCAATGCACCAAAGACGTGTTGAAAAAGTTACTGCAATCGGACAGAAAATTATTTATGATAATAAATTAAAACGAGTGCCGCTTGAGGTTTCGCGCACCCCGAAAGTTATAGGCGCTCACTCTAGAACACAAGATAAAACGGTTGTAATATCCGATGGTATGTTGCCTTATTTGGATAATGACGACGAACTTGCTGCTATCCTCGCTCACGAAATTGCACATTCTATAGAAGCTTATGATGGCGCACTTAAAGTTATCGCGATGAATGCAAACAGCAAAAAATATGAATACAAAGCTGATCTGACCGGCATAGACTACATGGTAAAAGCCGGCTACAATCCAATCGCAGCAATTATCGCTCAGAACAAACTCGGCGGCGAACCTGTTTGGGATTGGGGATTTGTAGGAACTCATCCGAAAGGTTCAAAAAGAACTTTAGAAATGTATAAATATATTTATGTTAAATATCCTAAATACCTGACATCCACTATGACTAAAAATCTGATTTATCAAAATTTCCTTCAGTCACAATCTGACGAAATAGGTAAGTTCGAACAAAAGCAAAAAAGACGTCAGATGAAGCAAGAGGAAATCTAATGCTTGCAAGAATTCTCTTAACGCTAATTTTACTCGATTTTGGCACTGCTTACGCAGGTGAGGTCTTAGTAACCGTAACTCCGGTTGAGAAATTTACTACGCTACATAATAAAAATATCTATGAAGGTGATGTGGTCCGTTTCAAAGTACTTGAATCCACTAAAACCCTCAAGAAAGATGATATTATAATTTCGACAATACTGACTTATGAGCCAAACGGTTTTTTTTCGCAACCGGCAAATGTAGTTTTGGGGAATTTTAGAACCCAAAACGGTACTGCTATCAAAGGTAAGCTCTACCTTGGCGGCAGCGAGCACCGCAATTTAGAAGAATATACCAAGAACGGTTCTGCTCCTGGGATTATTCGAGGCGGAGAAATCAGACTAATACCGAACAGCACTACTCTGAGCTTCTTTACGGAGGAACAATGAAAAAATTATTGACCTTTTTAATACTTATGGGCGCAAGTGCTACAATGGCATTTGCTGAAAAAATCGCGGTTCAAATCATTCCGGATCAACTCATTGCAACCTGTCATGACGAAACCGAAGTAGGCGACGCTATAAAGTTCAAAACCGTCCAAGATGTCTACTACAAAGACAAAATGTTTATCGCAAAGAACAGCCCTGTTATCGGAATCGTTGATTTTGCAAACGACAACGGTTGGTACATAGATCACGCGCAAATTGATTTCAAGACCTTCAAGACTCGTGATGTCAACGGTAATCTTGTGACAATCAATAGTCCGGTTAAAATAAACGGGTTTGAAACATTGAAGTATAAAGGCAACCGCAAAGCACAGTTTTTCAACTACATTGGAACTATTTATCGTGGGAAAGAAATTGAACTCATACCTGGTCAAGATGATATTAAGTTTACTGTTTGGTTGGAGAAGTAAGATAGGTATAAAAAACAATTGTTAAGCCGTATCTCACTATTTGTTTGCCAAAATTGGACTTCCCTAAAAGACCTACCGCACATGTGGCAATCTACAAAAGTTGACGCGATACAAAGGTGCAGAATGGGTGAAGGCTCAGCCTTCCAAAAAAAAGTTGCCTTTTGAGAGGCAACATTAAATAAACACGAGGATATTAAGAGAGAGAGTATAAAACTTTTTTTAGTATCAGTGCAAATATCCGGCGCAAAGATACTGACTTATTCGATTTTCCCGATATGTACAACTTTTCTTGCAAACTGAAATTAACAGGCATAGAACTTGTTTCCTTGCTTGTTGTGTTTCTGTTTGTCTTTGTCCCCTGTGGATTTCCCTTACATATATATAAAGTATTTTGCCAGAGAAAAATTGCCTCCGGATTGTCCGAATATTACAAACATGTAACAATCCCTGAAAAAGCCTTGTACACTGGCTGTTTGGCGTAAGGTTAATTATTTGCACAGGGCTTTAAAAAGTGATATAATTTCAATAGTTGGAGGAGAGCATGACTGGAAATAGCAAATTCAATATAGATGAGATATTAAAAAAAGGCGTTGAGATGGGCGCATCTGACGTTCATTTACACGTCGGAGAACCGCCTGCTGTAAGGATTAACGGGGCGATTGCAAAACTTGAACTACCTAATATGGAAGAAGCAGATATTATAACTTCTTACAAAACCATGCTTCCTGATTACTTGAAAGAAAATACGCATGAAATGCTTGATTTGGATTTCTCGTATGAAATCAAAGGGGTTGCACGTTTCAGGGTTAATTTAAGCCACCAGCTGGGCAGAAGAGCGCTTGTCTTAAGAACGATTCCTTATGAAATTAAAGATGTCGGAGAACTCAATTTGCCAAAGGTTGTTGAGCAATTCGCGAACCTTAACAACGGGTTAGTGCTGATTACAGGTCAGACCGGAAGCGGTAAATCTACTACGATTGCGGCATTGATTGATAACATTAACTTGACTCAGCCAAAACATATTATTACGATTGAAGACCCTGTGGAATTCGTTTTTGAGAGCAAAATGTCTGTTGTTTCGCAGCGTCAGCTTATGATTGATACGACGGATTTTGCAGATGGGGTAAAATACGCGTTGCGTCAGGATCCGGATATAATTTTCATTGGTGAGATACGTGATCGAGAAACAACTATAAGTGCCTTAAAAGCTGCTGAAACCGGCCACCTTGTGTTCGCTACCGTTCACACAAACGATGCTGTTCAAACGGTAAACCGTATTGTTAACATGTTTGATCCATCAGACAGAAACTTCATACGCTCACAACTGGCACACATTTTGCGCGGAACAATTGCACAAAAACTTATTCCGCTTTCTGACGGTTCAGGCAGAAGACCGGCTTGTGAAGTGCTTGTAGCAACGCCTCCGGTAAAAGATTTGATTGAACAAGACAACTTGGAAGAGGTTTATTCTCTTGTTAAAAAAGGCTCGTTCAGCGGTATGATTACGATGAACATGTCATTGTTTAACCTTTATAAACTCGGGTTTATAACCAAAGAGATTGCCGTTGCACACTCAGACAACAAGAACGAAATCAACCAAATGCTAAGAGGGGTATACCACGGGACTGGTATAAAATAGGGACTTCGGGGAGAGGATACTCGCTAGAGAGACTGACTTAAAAAGAAAAAATGAACAATTTTGTAACAGATGCAATTAATTTAAAATCCTACAATCTCAGTGAATCAGACAAGATAGTTGTAATGTACTCCAAGGAAAAGGGGCTGATTAAAGGGGTTGCTAAAGGTGTTAAGAAGCCAAAGAGCAAACTTGGCGCGCGGATGGACCTGCTTGTGGCAAATAAATTGATGCTGCATAAAGGCAGAAACCTTGATACGATTTGTCAGGCTGAGGCGATAAACACGTTTAACAAAACCCGCCAGGATATGGATAAGATTTTTTATTCAATGTATTTGAGCGAAGTTACACACAACTTTGGACTGGAAGATGATCCTAGTTCAGAAGAAGTTTACGGGATTTTGTATAAGGCGTTGGAGCGTGTTGCGGCATCTAAGGACAAGATTGCGGTTATGATTGCTGTTATCAAATTCCAATTAAAAATGATGCAGATTTCGGGATTCGGAATTGAACTTGAAACCTGCCTGCATTGCGGCTGCACGATAAAAGATGAGAACATGCATTTTTCATCTGCTCGCGGCGGGGTGATTTGCACAGGCTGTGTGGGGCAAAATAATATTACGACATTGCACCACAAGTTACGCGATTTTCTAAACGCGATGCTTCAATATGATTTTGATTACGTTTCCGAATACGATGAAAAGGCAACGGAAAAAGTTTGCATCGTTTGTTTTGAACTTCTAAAAGAATATATCGCAGGGCACTCGTCAAAGAAATTTAAATCAACAGGAATTCTGCAAGAGATAAGGTAGCGCTGCTTACCTTTTACTCTTTTGTCATCCCGGACTGGATCCGGGATCTAGCCACCGTTGGAGTCAATGTCAGTCGCATAGGCGACAAGATGCTGAATCAAGTTCAGCATGACAATTGTCATTTATCCGCAATTGTTAATTAAAAATTAAAATTCAATGACTTTTGGTAAAAAAACGTTAACATGAGAGAATGATTAATATTGAAAGATTTACGAATTATTCTCAAGAAATTTTGTCTGCGGCAGCGGCACAGATGAGTTCACACAAGAACTCCGAGCTTCAGCCGGAGCATATTATGTTGGCGATGGTCAAAGACAGCGGACTAATTAAGGATTATTTGACCGAACTAAAATTATTGAATCAGAATTTTATCAACAAACTGGTCGCGGCGGTTGGAGCATTCCCAACGATTTCAGGAGTTTCATCTGGGCAGTTGTTTTTCTCAAACCAAACGACGCAATTGTTAGAACTTGCTGACTCTCGAGCGACAGAACTGAAAGACGAATACATCGGCATTGAAACGATTTTGCTTGCTATGACTAAGTTGGACGGAAGCAATATCCAATCGTTATTAAAAGAATTTGGGGTAAATAGTAATAGCGTTTTAGGCGCAATGAAAAAAATAAGAGGTAACAAAAAAGTGGATACAAAAAACGCAGAAGAAAATATGAAGGCACTGGAAAAATATTCGACCGACCTAACAGATTTGGCTCGTAAGGGTAAACTCGACCCTGTAATCGGCCGCGATGGCGAAGTGCGCCGAATCATTCAGGTGCTAAACCGCAGAACCAAAAACAACCCTGTTTTGATTGGCGAACCGGGCGTGGGAAAAACCGCTATTGTCGAAGGGTTAGCTCAGCGTATTGTGCGCGGCGATGTACCTGAGAGCCTAAAAGAAGTTAAATTAATTTCGCTTGATATGGGTGCATTGATTGCAGGCGCAAAGTTTCGCGGGGAATTTGAAGAACGCCTCAAGGCAGTTTTAAAAGAAGTCGAAGACTCAAACGGCGAGATTGTAATGTTTATTGACGAACTCCACACCGTTGTCGGCATGGGCGCAACAGAAGGCTCGACTGACGCGGGGAACTTGCTTAAACCGATGCTTGCACGTGGAGTTTTGCGCACAATCGGTGCTACAACTATTAACGAATACAGAAAATATATCGAAAAAGACCCGGCGTTAGAACGTCGTTTTCAGCCCGTAATGGTTGATGAACCGAGCGTTGAAGACACAATTAGTATCTTGCGCGGGTTAAAAGACAAATACGAAGTTCACCACGGGGTGCGGATTTTAGACAGCGCTCTTATTCAGGCGGCAAAACTTTCTGACCGCTATATCACCGACCGTTTTTTACCGGATAAAGCAATCGACTTGATTGACGAAGCGGCATCTTCTTTGCGTATTGAAATTGATTCAATGCCCGCTGAAATTGATGCTATGATGCGCCAAAAAATTCAGTTAGAAATAGAGCGCGAAGCATTAAAAAAAGAAACCAACGCAGAAGCGCAGGCAAAAATCAGCCATCTTACTGAACAAATTAATAAATTAGAAGAACAAAGTTCTAAATTAAAATCACAGTGGGAGAGTGAAAAGGCGTCTCTTACAGGCGAAACAGGAATCAAAGAAGAAATAGAAAAAGTGCGCAACCAAATTGAAGAAGCTGAACGCAACACCGATCTTCAAACAGCTGCTGAATTGAAATACGGAAAACTCCTTGAACTTGAAAAGCAACTCAAGGCACTTGAAAACAAAGAAAAAACGACCACAAAACTCTTAAAAGAAGAAATTGACGATGACGATATCGCAAATGTCGTGAGCAAGTGGACGGGCATTCCTGTAACCAAACTCGTTGAGAGCGAAAAACAAAAATTAATCGGGATGGAAAACATCCTCCACGAACGCTTAATCGGACAAGAAGAAGCCGTTGAAATAGTTTCTGACTCAATTCGCCGTGCGCGCTCAGGGCTAAAAGACCCAAAACGCCCTATCGGAACCTTCTTATTCCTCGGCCCGACAGGGGTGGGGAAAACCGAACTTGCCAAAGCACTTGCTGAATTCATGTTCAACGACGAAGACGCACTAATCCGAATTGACATGAGCGAATACATGGAAAAACACAACGCAGCGCGCCTCACAGGTGCCCCTCCGGGCTATGTGGGTTACGAAGAAGGCGGCCAATTAACAGAAGCCGTACGCCGCAAACCATATTCCGTTGTACTTTTTGACGAAATTGAAAAAGCCCACCCGGATGTATTTAACATTATGCTTCAAATTTTTGACGATGGCCGCTTGACTGATTCAAAAGGCCGCACGGTTGATTTTAAAAACACGCTCATTATTATGACAAGCAACATCGGCAGCGACATAATCTTAGAAAACACCCTCAATGCAATGCTTTCACCTTCTGATTTTGACAAGACAAAAGAAGAAGTTCTTGCTGTTCTGCGCTCAAGATTCAAGCCCGAATTTTTAAACCGCATTGATGAAACTATTTTCTTCAAGGCGCTCACACTACCTGAATTGTCGCAAATTGTTGACATTCAAACAGATTATTTGAGTGAGCTCTTAAGTGAACAAGAAATCGGTCTGGAAATTACACCTGAAGCAAAAGAACTACTTGCCACCCGCGGTTTCAATCCGGTTTACGGTGCACGGCCGCTAAAACGTGTCATCAGACAGCTTGTTGAAAACCCATTATCTAAAAAAATTCTCTCAGGAGAGTTTCCAAAAGGCAGCAAAGTCACAATTGACGTTGCAGACGACGAAATCTCATTCAAGCGTGGCTAAGGCGTAATTGGCGGAGTTTTGGTTCTTAAATTAGATATCCATCTAAATGGTGCTTTTAGCTTGTCGCCCACATTCAACGACGTCCACTTTGTTTTCATCCAGTTTACTACGCCATTTGAAGCTTTGTTGCTCTTAGTGAAGTATCTTGTTGCTAAACCTATACCTGTGCAAGCTGCCAGGAATAGTCCTGCTTTAGCCAAAACACTTTTATCTTCTGATGCTTTTTTTGCTTTAACAGCCATGAATTTGTCTTCGCCAATCGGTTTCTGCATCTGAACCCCGTTTAAATAAGTCGGAGTCATCGGCGCCAACGGCATCATTGGCATCATTGGCGTCATTCCTAAACCAAATCCCATCCCCATTCCCATAGCAAAAGGGTTGTTGAGCGAAGCCATGCCTATATCTCTTGATGTTACCGGAATATCATATCCGCCTTCTATATTGAACATAAGACCACCTATTAAATTTTAAACCTACCTTATTTATATAAAGTGATTTTTTAGAAAAAAATTGCGTTTTTGTAAACTTTTATGAAAAAACGAATGAGCCAAATAGAAAACTTGTTTTCGCATTTGCGAGTGAGAGCATTTCAAAAGACTGGAAGTCTTATGAAAAAACGAATGAGTCAAATAGAAAACTTGTTTTCGCATTTGCGAGCGGAATTGGCGGTGCGCGCAGCGAAGCAAACGCACATTGTGAGGGAAACGTTGAGTTTTCCGAACGCGCCATATTCCAAGACAGTGAGAGCATTTCAAAAGACTGGAAGTCTTATGAAAAAAAGCGCCGAACCCATAAAAAGTTCGACGCTTTATTAGTTTATTTTAGCATACGCTGTCTTGCTACGCTCGCATGAAACGAATATCCGTGTCTGCCTCGCTTATCCTGCAGATAGCCGATTGAGTCGGCAGCCACTCCATTCTCTGCTCGCTTGCGCTACTTAGTTGCTGCTGCAAATACAACGTCAAATGCTTCCGGATCTCTAACTGCTAAGTCAGAAAGCATTTTTCTGTTAACGATGATTTCAGCTTTTTTACAAGCATTAACGAATCTCGAATAGCTCATACCGCGCTCGCGAACTGCCGCGTTGATACGAACAATCCACAAACGACGCATATCGCGTTTTTTGTTACGTCTGTCTCTGTAAGCATATTTCAATGCTTTCATAACAGCAATATTAGCAACTTTAAAGATTCTGCTTCTAGCGCCGATAAAACCTTTAGCTAATTTAAGTACTTTTTTGTGTCTTTTACGACTTACATTTCCACGTTTTACTCTCATTGCTGCCTCCTATCTTGCATACTTCTTGTAAGGCAGTTCTTTAGAGATCAATTTGAAATGTGAATCAGAAATTGAAATTGTTTTAAAGATTCTGCGTTTTCTGGAACCTGATTTGTGCTGAAGAAGGTGGCCTATGCCCGCGGTTCTTCTGACGATTTTGCCCGTAGCGGTAACTTTGTAGCGTTTCGCCGCAGACTTGTGTGTTTTCATTTTTGGCATTTTCTTTTCCTTTCGTTACAGCGCAATAAGCGCGCTAGTGTAATATTTGAGCCCTTTGGCATACCAAAGCCATAAGAGTCAACCTCAATAGTAGCATGTAAAAATTTACGTGCAAGCCCGAAAGACAAATTTCAGAAACAATTAGTAATATTTCTGCACAATCGGCAGGTTGACCCCATAGCAGAATGAGCGATCAGTAAGGCGCACCCCAAGAGTTGCCTGTCGACGTTTGAATTCTGCGCGACAAATCCGTTTTATAATATCGTCCACTAAAGTTTTGTCATATATGGCATAAACTTCTTCAAGCGGCTTCTGCTGCTCGATATGCATTTCAATAATATCATCTAAAATTTCATAATCCGGCAGGCTGTCCTGATCTTTTTGGTCTGGTCGAAGTTCCGCTGACGGCGGCTTTTCGATGGTTTCGTGCGGGATAATTTCACTGTCTTTGTTTATATAATTCGCAATTTTATAAACATTAGTTTTGGTCAAATCCGCAATCATATTGAACCCGCCCGCCATATCGCCGTAAAGCGTTCCATAACCCACAGCCGATTCTGACTTATTACTATTAGCCAACAATAATTTGCCCCCTCTGTTTGAGAAGAACATCAAAATAAGCATCCGCAAACGTGCTTGCAGATTTTCCTCAGCTAAATCGCCGCGTTTATCGTTTACAATTGTGTCCATGAAATTATCAAAAAGCGGCGTGATTGGATGCTTTTCGGTTTTTATACCAAGGTTTTGCGCCAGTTTCAAAGCATCATCAACACTGCCTTTAGAGGAATACATACTCGGCATCAGCACCCCAAAAACATTTTCTGCACCCAGAGCCTTAACCGCCAGCACCGCACTCAACGCACTGTCAATTCCGCCGGAAAGCCCCAAGATAACTTGTTTGAACCCAGTGTTTTCGCAATATTCACGCAGCGCAAAAGTTACAACATCAATCACCTGCTGCTCTTGGGATTGTCCCCTCACCTCAGCCCTCTCTTGTTGGGCGAGGGAGATATTGTCTGAAAAATCAATATCTATAATATCTTCTTTGCAAAGCGGAGCCTGATAAATGATTTCACCTGCTGCGTTTTGGACAAAACTTCCACCCGCGTAAATGTTTTCATCAACTTGAGCGACTGCGTTCACATAGATAAATTTAGTTGAATGGTCGGATGGTTGAATGGTTGAATGGTTCATAGAATTCATCGTAAAGTAGCGGTTTTGCGCAAGAATTTCCAACCCTTCAAACATGCCATTTTCGTATTTTGAGATTTTACCCCCGCAGATTAAAACATCACCGAGTAAAATATTTTTTTGGGGAAAGCGTTTTGCGACCTTGCCATACAAATCATTCTGACTATTCTGACATGCCGTATCGAAGCAAAGGTCTTTGCCGCCAAGGCTTGCAAAACCAACTTGCGGCAGAATAATCAAATCGCCTTGCGATTTTTCAACAGCGCTGACGATACGATTAAAGTTAAACTCAAAATCGCCTGTTTTTAGTCTGATTTGCGCTAACGTTAGTTTCATTTCGCCTTACCTTTAAGTTTGATATAACTGACTCGTTCCCAACTCAGGTCGAGGTATTTAACCTTTTCACCGAGCTTTTTGACTTCAGGCATTAGTGATGGGATTCGCACCATTCGTTCGTAAATATTTTCGTCCTGTTTTCCCAGACGAATATTAACCGTTTTAATTTTAATATAAATATCTTCCGGGTTTCTCAAGTCCAAATATTCAACCGGTTCGCCAGAGAAGGTTTCGATATAATTTACAATCTTTTGGATCTCCAAAACCTTTGCTTCGTTCCATTTGGTATAATCGTCGCCCTTGGCGCCTGTAGAAAGCACCTGAATTGTTTTAAATTCTTTATTTAACGGCAGGTAGCTGCTTCCGATTAAAGTACCGTCTTGGGTCATAAACGCACTCGGTTCTGCTTTTAAATCAGGATAAATTGTAACAGCAGGAATTTTTTCACGTACAATAACCTGAATTCGCGCCGGGAAAGCATAACGTCTGATATAAACAGCATTAACAGGAGACAACTCTGCAACTTGTTTTTTTATTCCGGAGGTGCGCATCAAATAAATCGGCACGCTCGGAACTTTACTATCTCTTAAAAGAGAGATGATTTTGCTTGATTGAACTATTTTATTCCCCACAACCTGCACTGAAACGCCATCATTAAAAGCATTATATGGTAAGAACCAGCCTTCGTTTATAACAGCATAATAAAGCCCTGTAAGCACAAGCAGTGTTAATAAAAATCTAATAAGCGCATTTCTGCGCTCACGTTTTGCACGTCCTTTGCGCACAACCCGTCCGCGCCGCTCAATTTTAGCGATACGCTCGTTGTCGACCGCCTTTTTCCTGATTCTGCGCTTTTGAGCCACATTCGTCCTGGCCGGCACTCTTTTTGGATTTCGATTTGAGTTGGGCTGTTCTGTCATCCTTTACCCCTACCCTTTATTTAGTCCCGCACTATTTAGGATTGTCAATACTAAATTGTCGTAGTCAATTCCCATAACGGCAGCCTGAGCCGGCAAATCACTCGTGTCGGTCATCCCAGGGCTTGTGTTAATTTCAAGAACGTAAGGGATTTTTTCATTATCTGCGTCGATATTTGTTTGATTCGTAGTTGTTGGTTGAGAGGCAACTATAAGAAAATCTACCCTACTGACCCCGCTGCAACCCGCTGCTTGGAACGCCTGAACCGCGATATCCTTAACACGTTTTGTCATCTCATCGCTAATTTGCGCTGGCAAAATAAATTCCGTCATCCCTTTTGTATACTTTGCCTCGTAATCATACCACTCGTTTTTCGGACGCAGCTCTAAGATTTCAGTTGCAAAAGTTTTGCCGTTGCATTCTAAAACCCCCACAGTCGCGCTGATTCCGACAAGATATTCTTCAATCAACACATCGGGATTATATTTTATCGCCTCGTCATAAGCTGCCTGAAGTTCTTCCGGCGAGTTAACTTTTGTCATCCCAAAGCTTGAACCTTCGCTCACAGGCTTTGTAATCAGCGGATATTTTAAATCTTTCGTTTTTTCATGAACGTCTTCCCCGGCCACAACGAAAACCGATTTAATCAGCGGGATTCCGTTTGCTGCAAGCAGGCGCTTAGTGTATTCCTTGTGCATACATACAGAGCTCGACATAACGCCGCAGCCTGTGTACGGGATTTTTAAGATTTCTAAAAGCCCAGGAATACAGCCGTCTTCACCATATTTCCCGTGGAGTGCGTTGTAAGCAATCTCGTAACCGCCGGATTTAAGAGTCTGGGCAACAGTTTCATCAACATCAACTAATTCTGCGTTTTTGAAGCCCAAACGTTGAAGTGCCGCGTGGCAATTTTTACCCGAACGCAATGAAACCTCACGCTCTGATGACATTCCGCCATATAAAACGGCAATCTTCGCGTCCTTATCAATTCTATTATTTACCCCTACTCCACCAGTTTTTTCCATAGCTCAAGCTCCTTGTCATCGTTTCCTAAAAACTCTATTTCCGGTTTCAATTTTACACCGAATTTGTCAAAAACTCTATCCTGCATCTGCGACATCAATTCCAAAACATCTGTCGAACTCGCATTATACGCATTCACAACAAAGTTTGCGTGGTTTTCCCAGACCTTTGCGCCACCGACTGATAAACCTTTTGCACCTGCTTCGTCAAGTAATTTTCCTGCTGACTGGTCCGGTGGATTCTTGAAAGTGCTGCCGGCGTTGCCTAAAACCAAATTCGGCTGGTGCATCTTTCTAAATAATTTATTTTCTTCCATCCGCCATTTGATTTGTTCTTTATCGCCTTCTTCAAGCTCAAACTCCGCTCCAATAACGATATACGGCTCCTTGCGGCAAATCGAAGTGCGGTAACCAAATTCCATTTCGTCCTTGGTTAGCGTAAAAATACCTTTTTCGCGTGAATACAATTCGACCTTAACAATTTTGTCTGAAACTGCCTGCCCGCGCGCAGATGCGTTCATATAGATTTCGCCACCGATTGTACCCGGAAAACCTATCATAAACTCAAGCCCGCTCAAACCTAATCCCGCGACTTTTTGCGACAGAAAAGGTCCTTTCATCCCGCTTTCAGTGTAAACCGTTGTTCCGTCGATAAAATTGTGGTTCATTTTCCAGGTCAAAATCACGGTGGATTTTACACCTTCAGACGAAATCAAAGTGTTAGACAAGTTCCCGAAAACTCTTGCATCAGGGTTCTGTTCAAGCGCAAAGAGCAATTCTTCTTTACTAGCCGGCATCAAAAGTTTATCGACATTCCCGCCAATGCGAAATGTCGTCAAGTTACCGATATTATAATCTTCTTGCGTTTCAATTTGCAATTCTTTCAATACAACCCACAATATTTGTGGAGTCGCCTTTCCATAATTTTATTATACCATCGATGATGTTTGTGATACCGGCTTTTAACATTTTTACCCATCTGTTTTGCTTGTTAAACTTTGCACTTCCAACAACTCTTTGCCTAAATATGTGATTGTGCCAGCACCCATCCCGATTACGATATCGTCGGATTTGAGTGTCGGTAAGAGTTCACGCGCGAATTCTTTCATATCCCCGCTCAAATGCTCAACAGGAACATCTAATTTCTCGCTCAATTCAGATGTGAATTTTTCAGCGCTAATTCCTTCAATCGGATTTTCTGAAGCCGAATAAATGTCAGTTACGACAACACGATCAGCACCCTCAAACGAGTTTAAAAACTCATTCCACAACTCTTTTAAGCGTGTGTATCTGTGCGGTTGAAAAACGGCAACAACGTTGCCTTCAAGTGATTGCGCCGCGTCTAATGTCGCTTTAATTTCTGTCGGATGGTGCGCATAATCGTCATAAACGGTTACCCCGTCTAATTCCGCGACCTTTTCAAATCTGCGCCCCATGCCGGTAAATGTCGCAAAATGCGGTTTGATTTTCTCTATATCAACGCCCGCTTCTTTTAGACTCACGAATACCGAAAGTGCATTATAAACATTGTGTTTACCCTTAACAATGATTTTCAAATCAGTCAAAAACTCACCCTTATGGTAAATATCAAAAGTCGTGCAATCAGAATTGTATTCAATATTTTTTGCAGTGTAATCCGCATCGCTCAAACCGTAAGTTACAACTTCACGCCCTTCAACCAACTTCATAACATTTTCGCAGTCAGCATTAGCTAGAACAATCGCATCAGGGCGCAAATTATCAAGAAATTTTTCAAAGGTTTCCAAAATTTCTTCCAACCCGCCTTTGAAAAAGTCCAAATGATCAGGTTCAAGGTTGTTTATTATCGCAACATTCGGAGTGTATTTTACGATCGTACCATCGCTCTCGTCAAGTTCTGCGACAAAATATTTACCTCTAGTGCCGTGTGCATTGGCGTTTAATTCAGGAACAAATCCGCCCACAATATACGACGGGTCGTAGCCGCCCTTAGCCAAAACATAAGACGCAAAGCCGCTTGTGGTGGTTTTGCCGTGAGTTCCGGCATAGCCTAAGAAGCACTTATCCCCTTTGTTTGCAATTTCTGCCAACAAATCCGAACGATGCAACACAGACAAACCCAATCTGCGCGCCTTTTTTAACTCCGGGTTGTCTTCTTTAATTGCAGTACTCGCAATAACAATAGCGTCATCAGGTAAATTAGCCTCATCGTGTCCGATAAAAACATATGCTCCGAATTCTTCCAACAGTTTTGTATATTTACCCCCATAAACATCCGAACCGGACACCTCAAAACCTTGCTCAATTAAATATTTTGCCAGCCCGCTCATTCCTATTCCGCCTATCGCAATAAAATGGTATTTCATCTTTTTACCCCTTCACCACGATATTTACTAATTTTTTCGGTACAACAATTACCTTAACGATTTCTTTGCCGCCGGTAAATTCTTGAACCTTAGCGCTAGCAAGTGCTGTTTGTTTTAATTCTTCTTCGCCGCAAGCCTCATCGACTTCAATTTTGTCTCTTAATTTGCCGTTAACTTGAACAACAAGCGTGATTGAGCTTGCTTTTGCAAGGTTTTCGTCCCACTGCGCCCAAGGCTGATCGTGGATTGAACCTTCCCTGCCAAGCTCTGTCCAAGCTTCTTCGCAAAGGTGTGGAGTTACAGGCGACATAAGTTTAATCAACGAAACAATCGCAAAACTTAAAACTGACTTATCTTCATCAGACAAGTCATCATTGGTCACCTTGCCCCGCCAATCGTAGATTGCATTGGTGAGTTCGCGGTATTTTGAGATTACCGTATTGAACTGAAAATCGTTTGAAATGTCATTTGTGACACCTTTAATAGCCATGTGAACGTTGCGCACAAGGTCGTCATTTTCTTTTTTCAAAGTTGAATGGTTAAATGGTTGAATAGTTGAATGGTTTATATTTTCAGCATTTGATGAAATTAAACGCCACACACGGTTTAGGAATTTATAACACCCCTCAACACCCGCGTCAGACCAGTCAAAATCACGTGCCGGCGGGGAATCGGACAAGATAAATAATCTCGCGGTATCCGCTCCGTAGTTTTCAAAAATTTCATCCGGATCAACCGTATTGCCTTTAGATTTGGACATTTTCGATCCGTCTTTTAAAACCATCCCCTGAGTGAGCAAGTTTGCAAAAGGCTCGTCAAAATCCAACAAGCCCATATCGCGCAAGGCTTTTGTGAAAAATCTTGAATAAAGCAAGTGCAAAATCGCATGCTCAATTCCGCCAACATACTGGTCGACAGGCAGCCACTGGTTTGCGAGTTCTTTTGTAAAAGGTTTTTCGGCATTCTTTGGATCTGCAAAACGCAAATAATACCAGCTAGAGCAGATGAAAGTATCCATCGTGTCAGTTTCACGCTTCGCAGCCCCGCCACAACAAGGGCAAGTTGTGTCTAAAAATGTTTTTGAAGTCAAAATTGGAGATTTGCCTACGACTTTAAAGTCAACGTCTTCCGGCAACAACACAGGCAGCTGTTCTTCAGCTACAGGTTGGATTCCGCACTTCTCACAATAGACCATCGGAATCGGTGCGCCCCAATATCTTTGGCGTGAAATAAGCCAGTCGCGCAGCCTGTACTGGGTTTTAAATTCCCCAAACCCACCGTCAACCGCTTTTTGCGTAATCGCTTTTTTAGCTTTTTCATTGCTCATTCCGTTGAATTCATCAGAATTTACCATCACGCCCGGTTCAACATAAGCTTCTTTTGAAACATCTCCGCCCTGGATAACTTCTTTAATCGGCAGGTTGTATTTTGTCGCAAACTCATAGTCGCGCAAATCGTGCGCCGGAACCGCCATAACAGCCCCAGTTCCGTATTCAGCCAATGCATAATCCGCTGTCCACAACGGGAATTTTTCGCCTGTAAACGGATTAATCGCGTGCGTTCCTAATGGCACACCCGTTTTTGTGCGCTCAGTTGAGAGTCTTTCAATTTCTGTCATTTTGCGGGCATTCGCGCGGTATTCTTCAACCGCAGTTTTGTTTTCAGCTGTTGTTAACCCTTCAATATCACAGTATTCCGGTGCTACGACAAGATAAGTTATCCCGTAAACCGTGTCAGGACGTGTTGTATAAACAGGGATTTCCAAGGCAGGGATTTCCAAATCATTTTCCACAACTTTGAATTTCAAAATCGCACCTTGCGATTTGCCAATCCAGTTTGCCTGCATAGTTTTTACATTATCACCCCAGCCCGGTAATTTATCCAAATCCTGCAAAAGAACTTCCGCGTAATCAGTGATTTTCAAGAACCATTGCGACAAATATTTTTTCTCTACAAGTTGGTCGCATCTCCAGCATTTGCCGTCGATTACTTGCTCATTTGCAAGCACAGTCGCGCAATCCTCGCACCAGTTTACCGCTGCTTCTTTTTTATATGCCAAACCTTTTTTATAGAATTGCAAAAACAACCACTGCGTCCACTTGTAATAATCCGGTTTGCAAGTCGCAATTTCTCTATCCCAATCATATGAAAGTCCAAGCATCTTTAACTGCTGCGTCATATAAGCGATGTTTTCGTCTGTCCAAACGCCTGGATTTGCACCTTGTTTCATCGCAGCATTTTCAGCAGGCAACCCAAAACTATCCCACCCCATCGGATGAAGGACATTGAACCCTTGAGCTTTTTTAAATCGCGCGATAACGTCGGTTATAGTATAGTTACGCACATGTCCCATATGCAGTCTGCCGGACGGATACGGGAACATAGACAGCGCATAATATTTCGGCTTGTCGCTTTTATCAGGTGTTTTAAACGCACCTGTATCATCCCAAATCTTTTGCCACTTCTTCTCAATCTCTTGCGGGTAATACGTTTCTTTCATGCTATGCTCCTTGTACTATTAAGCAATATTATATCGTAAACATACCGTGGAGACTAATTATTTTCTCTATTTTCTTCCTGTTTTATATAATCGCACAAAGCATTCAAGTTGCGGTCTTCGTATCTGTCTAAAAGCTCTTCAATGGAGGAGATTTTGTTGAGCGCAAAACTGGTTTCTGCAATCAAAACGCAGTCATTACAAAGTCTGTAACCGCTGTATTCAATGGATCCAGCCGTACACTTTTCCTCACCACAGCAATCGCATTCGAAAAAATCGTTTACGATATCGGGGTTTTCCTCGATGTCATCTTCCACCATTTGCGCCACTACCAGCTGCATTTCTTCTATAATTTCTTTTTCAGTTTTCATTCCATTTCCCTCACCTTATCCTCGCTCTACGAAAGAGGTCGTGATTATTCTTGTATCCCTCCTGTCATTCCGAATTTAATTCGGAATCTTCCACCATTAAGATTTACCCGAGACGTGCAAGTGGAAGATCCTGAATCAAGTTCAGGATGACAAGAACTTTTATTTATTTTACCAGTTTAGACATCTTTTTGACAGCCTCGGGTAATCCCGTAAAAACAGCCCGCGAGATTATGCTGTGACCGATATTTAATTCAACCAGTCCCGGGATTTCATGCATTCTGCAAACGTTTTCGTAGTTCAAACCGTGACCTGCATTGACTCTTAGCCCTTGCGATTGGGCAAATTCTGCTGCCATTTTTAGTGCCGTAAACTCACTTCCTTCATTCGCCGTCCCAAAGGCTTCAGCAAAAGCACCTGTGTGGAGTTCAATAAACTGTGCACCCGAATTCACTGCTGCGCGGACTTGCGCCATATCCGGGTCAATGAAAAGACTTACCAAAATTCCTTTATCAACTAACGGCTTGATAAATTCACGCACACATTCAAACTGTCCAGCAACATCTAATCCGCCTTCTGTTGTAACTTCTTCGCGGCGCTCAGGCACAAGGCAAATCGCACGAGGCTCAACAAAAAGTGCTATGTCACGAATCTCATCGTTCATCGCCATTTCTAAATTCAGGCTGGTTTTAATGCTCTTTGCAAGGTTGTAAATATCCTCGTCTTTAATATGGCGTCTATCCTCACGAAGATGTGCCGTGATTGAATCTGCGCCGTTTTCTTCGCACAACAACGCACCCGCAATCGGATCAGGTTCAACCCCGCCGCGCGCATTTCTCAAAGTTGCTATATGATCAATATTTACTCCTAAAAGCATACTCGCCTCCTGTTTCACATTATAAAAACACAATAATATAAAAATTTCAATCGGGTCGCTAGACTAGACTCATTTAGCAGAGCAGCTGTGACGTGTAAACAAATGTTACGATTGCTGACATATTTGAAATTGGCATGGAAATATATACTTTATATATATAAGACAACTGTGTGTGAAAAAGAGTTAACTAGAGAGGACAAGATTATGACAGCAATACAAGGACCAAATAACGAACCAAATAAGCCTATCGCAGGCGGACAAGCTCAAGCTAATTTGTTTGCAAAGCAACAAGGAACTAGCATATTTGCGGAAAAAAATATTGATAATAGTATCAATACTGCCTTCAAGGAGGCGTGGGCCGATTTCAAAAATGGCTTCCGTTGTTAAAAAACGGACAACAGAGTTATAAAAAACACGTTTGGACAATACGTCCGGCGTGTTTTTTTGTTTAGAATTTCTCTGAATTTAATGACATTAGCGCCGTGTATGATGGCATAATCGTTACTTTTTCGTTGTCACTTGACTGAAGCGCGATTTCAACTGCCTTCCTAATTGATGGTTCAATAATGATTTTCTCTTGGGGCAAACCTGCGTCTTGAAGGCGTTTTGCCATATCATTTGCGCACATACCAGAAGTTACAATCGGTTTTGTAACGCCTTTTAGCAATTCAAACTGCGCATCCCAAAACCAGGAAATATCGCACCCGTCAGCAATATTATTATTCATTGCAATTACTATATTTGAATCCAAATCAACGGTTTTAAGCACTTCGTTCGTACCCGCCGGGTTTTTAATAAGTTGAATAGTTGTCGGGTGTCCTTTAATCAAGCGTTTTTCGGTTCTGCCAAACATAGTTTTATAATTATCAAAAGCCTTTTGGATTTCAGTTTGATTTAAACCATTCTCAAACGCCAGCGCAATTGCACCAAGGGCGTTACAAGCGTTATAACGCCCTTGCAAATTAACTCTAAAATCATAAGTGATTCCATTGTGAGTGACTTGCAAATCCGAATAGTCCTCATAAACTTGCGCCTTACCAACATAATCGTAATCTTGTCTATCAAATCCAAAAGTTACTGTTGGATTATTCGCGCCAAAAGTCGAAACTATCGGGTCATCGCCATTTAAAATCAATTTCAAATCAGGGTTTTTGCTAATCGCGTCTTTTATATATGCTGTCGTTGTTTCAATCCCGCCATAACGGTCAACTTGATCGGCAAAAAGGTTTGTTACTATCAAATAATCCGCTTTCATAAAGTCGTACAACTTAGTCAGATAACCCTCGTCACACTCCATTACAGAGTAGTCAAAACGTTTGAACGGCCAAATATTTAGAGCAAAAGCGTTCGCAAAACCTGTGAGCATATTCGCGCCTATGAAATTATGGACAACTCTTTGGTGCGACTCTGTCAGCATTTGCGCAACAAGCCCGGAAGTTGTTGTTTTGCCGTTCGTACCGGTTATTGTAATATTTTTCTTTTTCACATAATTCGGGCAATATGAAAGAAAGTTCGGGGAAATTTTTAGTGCAACTACCCCCGGGAATGAGGTTCCTGACGACTTGCTAAAAAGCTTAATCGCCAGATAAGCCAGCTTTGCCGCTATTAACGCTATATAAAATCTTATCTTGCCCATTTTGTTCCTTTCGTGAATAGTAAATTGTGAATCGTGAATTGTTCATTTGATGCTTCGCATAAATAATTCATAACTTTGTTGATCTATTCACTATTCACCACTCACTATTCACTGTCTATCAAATAGGTCTATTGATGTATTCCTATTTTGTCTCATCTCCTTTAGAATTATAATACAAATATGTGCATATTTATCACCATAATTTTCATAGCAGAACTGATAATCTGCGCAACCCTGGTCGGGCTTATTGTTAAACTCGACAGGAAAGTCTGCGCGATGAATATTGCTGTGGTCGCAGCTATGCCAAAAATTGAAGAAGCGCTGAGCGAAGTTCGTCATACTGTTCATAACCTCAAAAAGACCCTACATTCTGTTATTTGTATGGTTCGCAGGAAGAAAAAAATATACATTTTAAAACTAATCAAAACTTTCGCGCTATGTCTTGTTCTTGTTTTTGCCAGGGGTAAATATAAGCGGATGACTGCGTATTCTCAAGTAGTGCTTTTAGCGCTTGAATATATGGACAGTTTAGGGCTGAAAGTCTTGTAATTTCACCAAAAACATGTTAAGATAGGTTACGAAAGACGAGGACAAAAAAATGAGTAAAAATAAAGCTTTTGCATTTGGAATGGGCATCATAAGCGGCGTTATCGGCGGAATCCTTGCCGGCGTTCTTTTGGCTCCAAAATCAGGTGAAGAATCCAGACGCGAACTTAAAGAAGCTGCTGAAAAATTCTACGAAGAAAACTCACCGGCGATAAATGAAGCTAAAAAAGAAGCTATGGAAAACGTCGAGCTTACAAGATATAAGCTGGAACGACAATTTAAAAAACTTATCAATATGATAAAATCAAGAAAACTTCGCAAAGCAAAAGAGCTTGAAACCGGCGAAGGCGAGTGGTGATTTGGACTGAAACGCCAAAACACCTAATTACACGCAGATAAAGGAAGTTTAATATGGACATATCGCAAATATCTTTAAACAATGGTTTAACATTTTTAGCCTGGAGCAGCGGCATCATAATCCTGATTGTTGGCGGATTCTTGGTTAAATTGCTGATTGATTTGTCGGCGTTAGCAAAGAACGTCAACGCGACTTCAGACCTCCTTAACTCTGAATTAAAGCCAACTTTAAAAGAATTAAACGAGACACTCGCGTCGATTAACGCTATTGTTAAAAGCACCGATCAAGGTGTAGACAACTTCAAAACCGCAATAGAAAAGACTTTTGGCAAAACAAAAATCCTTACTGAATCCATTTTTAGCGGTATTATCAAAGGATTTACAACAGTATTTACGCTACTAAAGAAATAAATCAGTTCCCAAGAAAGGAGACCCCGACATGTCATCAACAGGTAAATTTTTAACAGGTATGATTATAGGCGGCGCAATCGGCGCTATTGCAGGTATTTTACTTGCTCCTAAATCAGGCGAAGAAACACGTGCAGAATTATGCGAATCAACTAAAGATTTGCTAAAACGCGCAGACGAAACCGTAAAAGAAATCCAAAATAAAGCGGACGACGTTGTTTCTGATATCCAGAAAAAAGGCGAAGAAATCCAAAATAAAATCCAAAAATTAATCGATAACCAAAAGAAATCTAAAAAAGAAGAACATCACGATTAGTACCGAAATTGGACTTGTTTAAAAGACATTATATTTACCCCTGGATTGCTTCGGCTAAAGCCTCGCAATGACTGGTCTCTAATCCCTAGTTTCTAGCCTCTGTTGATTGCATCATCAAGGGCTTTTTCAAGTACCTTAATTTTTGCTTCCAACACTTCCACGCGCGAAGAACTGGAGGAGCTTTCGACAGAGGTTTTTTCTAATCTTCGCTCGTAAGCTGCGGTTTTCTTTTTCAACTGCAAATACAAGAACCCAAGCCAGCCTGCGCCGATGAGTAATCCTGCTGCAAATGCGATTATATAATAGTAATTCAAAATTTGTCTCCCTTATCATCCGTTTTGTCATTCAACGCTTTATCCGGAATCTGGCACCTGGACTATTGGCTAAGACCCAAACGATGGATAGATCCTGAATCAAGTTCAGGATGACAAACGGTTTATGTATTTTGTAAATAGTTCAGAACCTTTTTGATTTTCTCATCAGGCTCAATCTCTAACTCGATTATCTCATTCCCAAATGGTTTTGTAAAGCGCAGGTAAAAGGATTGAAGAACTTGTTCTTGCGTCTTGACTTTGCCTTCACCACTGCCGTATAAAGTATCGTTATAAATTGGGTGCTTGAGATGGCTCAAATGCACTCTTATTTGATGTGTACGCCCTGTAATGAGGTCTAATTCCAAATAGTTAAATTCTTTAAATCGCTGCAAAACTTTTACCCCTGTCAGGCTTTCTTTGCCCTTGCCGCCCTCTGTAACGGCCATTTTGTGCGGCTGCTTTGGGTGCCTGCCAAGGGGTAAATTAATCGTGAATTCGTCCTTTTCAAAATTGCCTTTTACAACCGCGCGGTATTTTTTTACAATGGTGCGGTCTTTGATTTGTTTTGCCAAAAACTCATGTGCTTTGTTGTTTTTTGCTATCATCAAAAGCCCTGACGTATTTCTATCAAGTCGGTGCAGAATCCCCGGACGGAGTTCACCGTTAACGTCAGACAAATTTTTGCCGTATTTAAACAATAGTGCGTTTACAAGGGTATTTTCGCGTTCAATTGTACTGGGGTGAGTCAACATGCCGGACGGTTTGTTCACCACAAGCATATTTTCGTCTTCGTAAACAATATCTAAACCAATTTCCTGCGCAGGGATTTCGATCTTGTTTTGCTCCGGCACTTCAAACTCTATCTTATCGTTTGCTCTTAACGAATAAGACGACTTCTTTACGACACCATTGACCAGAACCACGCCCCCTTTTATTAAAGACTGAACTTTCGAGCGCGATAAATCCTCAAGCATTTCAGAAAGATAGCTGTCTAGGCGCTTATTTTCATCGTTTTCGTCTGCATAGATTATCAACTTATCTTTTTCTCCATGTCATTGCGAGCTCTGCAAAGCAATCCATTATTGAGCATTTGGGCGGCTTTGTAATAACTTGACGGTGCCGGATCCTGAATCAAGTTCAGGATAACAAATAGTTTTTATATCATTTCGTTTTCTTAATCAATATAAGTATTATTAGCGCGATTACGCCGATATTTATAAATATATCGGACACGTTAAAGACCGGAAAGTCGACAAAAACCAGCTTAAAGAAGTCGCGCACATAGCCAAAAATAATGCGCTCATGCAGATTCCCTGCAATCCCCGCGGACAATAGCGCTATAAAAAACATTTCTTTAAATGATATTGTTACGCTTCTTAAAACATATAAAAATATCAATGTAAGCACCACGCAAGAAAGGATTATTAACACCTCTCTTGAATTTGGCAACAGGTTAAATGCTGCGCCTGAATTTTTTATATAATGGAGCATAAAAATCGGGTTCGTCGGATATTGACGCCCGGCTGCCGCATCAGCCACAACAATTCTTGTAAAAAAACCATCTATAAACAAAAATACTATAAAACATAGTATAAAATATATGTTTCTACCTACTTTTTCCATCTTTCTCCTCGAATTTTATGAATTTATTTTCCGGCACAACATTGACTCTGGTCATAATAAACGCCAGCCCGCCCATTGTTATGCGCACTTTTTTCTTATCGTAAACTTCCGCTTTTGCAATCCCGACGGACGCCACTGCATATTCATTGATATTGTCTTTGTTCGACATAAAGACACGTTCTAAAACGTTATCATCAGGCATTTTTCTAAACGGATCATCTGTCTTGTTTTGCGGATAAACCACTTTTGAACTCCCTATTGATGCCACAACTGCAGTATTTTGGGGAGCATCAATCTTTAGAGTTGCAGTGTAGTGTTTGCCCGGAGCGATTACCGGCGGCGCTAATAACTCCATCTTGATGAATCTCGCATCACCGTAGCGCAAAATTGATTTTTCATCAATCATATATTCAGAAATAATTAACCATTTGTCTTCTTTTTTCTCAAGATAATAGACTGTGCTGGCCGCAGAATAAAGCTCTCCGTATGGCTGGATGTCTTTTGCTGTGTCAATTGTCGTGGCTGTGGCAATCTCGTAAGTTTCAACTTTTGCATATTTTTCGTTTGCGCTGATATGTTTAATATCAGTTTTGTATGTAATATCAGGGTAAGCTTCCCAAGTATCTCTTACAAGCTGGAAATAAAGCTCTTTATTGAACCCGTCAGAATTCATATAGTCTTGCGAATAAAGGGAAGAAAGCCCTTCTAAGTCGTATTTATTTGCGTAAACACCCTGTTTATCAATTACGCTTTTAACTTCTTTATAAACCGTTTTTGCTTCATGTTCGCGCATAGCCTGCGCTTTTTTATCAGCAATAAATCCCGCCTGCGCAGGAACTTGAGCGGAAATCAAAATTACTAAAATTAAAGCTGCAAAAATCTTCTTCATGTCGCTATTATACCAGCAACATTGAGATTGTACAAATGCCGCAACCCGTCAAGCGTCAAGGTCGGATTAATAAAATCAAACGGTCGCTCGAGGTAGTTTGAAATTAAACCCGAATATCCGCCGGTTGCAACCAGTGTTGCTTTTTGTCCCAGTTCTTTTTCACACTGTTCCACAAGCCCGTCAATCATACACGCTGTTCCACGGATTACGCCGGATAAAATCGCGTCTGTCGTGTTGTTTCCAATCGCACTGTGCGAAATCGCTGCACTGATTTTCGGCAATCTTGAAGTAAATTTGTTTAATGTATTTAACTGTAAATTCAGCCCCGGCGCAATAACTCCGCCAACAAATTCACCTTGAGCATTAACAATGTCAAAAGAAGTCGCTGTCCCAAAATCCACCACAATAACAGGATGGTTATATAAAATATAAGCCCCCGCTGCGTTTGCAATCCTATCTGCGCCGATCTCATCCGGGTTAGGCATCCCAATCTTAACCCCCGTATTGCTTTTGTGCGAAAGCATTACAGGTTCAATTCCAAAAACATTTTGCACCGCGGAACCGAATTTTTCACTCAGTTCATTTACGACCGAAGCGATTATGCACCCCTCAATTTTATAAGATTTAAAAAGGGATTTTATCAAAACTCCATATTCCCCTTGAGAAAGGTCCTTATCAGAAGCCAGGCGGAATTCCTCGACCAGTGCCTCCTGGTCAAAAAGTCCCAGTGTAATATTTGTATTGCCGATATCTGCTGTTAATAACAAAAAAATAGTCCTCTTTTGAGAACTATTTTAATATAAATAAAATTGTTTTGCAAAAATTAAACTAAGCCAGCCGCTGTACTTGTGCTGCTTTTTCCAGGAACGTTGCCGCCCGAAAATATTGAGCCTGATCCAACGTTCATTGCGACGTTAACTCCGCCTCCGCCTGATAATTGAAGTGCCAACTCGTCGTTGCGTCTTTTTTGAGCAGATTTTGGATCCGCGCCTATTTTGGGCTGATCATCCGGATTATATTCAACTTTTTCAATGCTTTCAATTCCAATTGCCATGTTTCAAATCCTCACAATTATGCTAGTTACTCTATATATATAAAGTAATTATTTTGAGCCTGATTGCCACATGTCCAAAAATTCTTTACAATTCTTCACACTAGAGCAATAAAGTCGATGAATACGTTTTTATATAAGTGTAAGGTGTGATGCATAAAGGAGTTTCTATGTTGAGTGTGTTGATTAATTTTTTGGCTTGTTTAATTAGAAAACCGGCTCCGGTTTATATTCGGATTACGAAATAGAGTCTGCTCGCTTGCGCTGTCTTGCTGCGCTCGCGTTAGACGTGCCTCCGTGATTGCTTTGTTTGTCCTGCGGACAGCTTGTAGAACAAGCAATCACTTCGCACTCCGCTCGCTTGCGCTGTCTTGCTGCGCTCGCGTTAGACGTGCCTCCGTGATTGCTTTGTTTGTCCTGCGGACAGCTTGTAGAACAAGCAATCACTTCGCACTCCGCTCGCTTGCGCAACTCACTATTTGATTATCTGAGCAATATGCAAAAATTTATTTCGAGCCGTGAGGCCATTTTGTGCGAAATTGAAGATTTCGACAAAAGAAGACTGTCTTGGATTATTGGCGGTTCGCAACCCTGACCGGGCTTGCTCACCAAGGGTGTTCGCTTAGCTTCACACCCGCCAAAATCCGCAAAAAAAGAGCCCTGATCGGGCTCTTGGAATGTAAAACTTTTAAAATCTCAACATTCCTCGTAATAGTGTGAAGTGTAGTGTGTGTGCTTTAAACTTTTGTTTTTTCTCACGTTTAAAGCTTTCCTCGTGTTATATATATAAAAAAAATTTGTTATATATTATTGCCATATTTTTTACACACCAATGCATGATTGTTACAATAGTTTACAAACCAAAACCCATGTCTGACATGGGTTTTAGGGAATACCACTATTGATTTGGAACAGGCATATACTTATGCTATAATACCCTTACACAGTAGGAGAAAACAATGAAAATATTGATATCAAACGACGACGGAATTGCAGCAAACGGGATTAGAGCACTGACTGAGGCTTTATCAGAATGCCACGAGGTTTATGTAATCGCGCCGGATAGAGAGCGCAGCGCAGCAGGACACTCATTGACGCTCCATACACCACTACGCGTTGAAGAATTAGACCCTGTTTATGGCGCTAAAAGAAGCTGGGTGACCACAGGAACCCCGGGCGACTGTGTAAAAATCGGTATCAATGCGATATTAACTCCTGAAGAACAGCCTGATGTCGTGATTTCAGGGATTAACCACGGCCCGAATCTGGGCGCGGATATTCTTTACTCAGGGACAGTAAGCTGTGCTATGGAAGGAGCAATGATGGGCGTTCCGAGTATCGCTGTATCGTTATCCAGCATGAGAACCGAATATGAAGATTTCAAATACACCGGTTCATTTGTAAACTCTTTCCTCAACAAATGGAATGAATTTACCTTCCCGCCAAAAAGCATCTTGAATATAAACACCCCGGCATTACCGGGAGAAGACATTGTCGGCGTTGCAATCACAGAACTTGGCCGCAGAATGTTTACTGACACTTATGAAAAACGTGTTGACCCGCGCGGAAAAGTTTACTACTGGATGGCTGGTGAATTAATTTCAGAACCGGATACTGCAAACACCGATATTGCAGCGGTTATGAACAACATGGTTTCAATAACTCCTGTAACTTTTGATATGACAAAAAGAAGCTTCATTGAAGACTTGGACGCTGTTCTTTGCAAAAACAACGAATGCCGCTGGTATTAGAGGCTTAGTAAGTTTGACTTATCTAAAAGTCCTATATATTTACCCCGCCACTATGCCGCGTTTTGTCCGCGCATAAGATCAGAAAGTTTTACCTCAGACGGGGCAGCCTTTTGCGGTGCTGCTTTTTTCTCAACCGGCATTACTGTTTTAAACTGTGATAGTCCAACTTTTATATTGTCCTCAGTCTTCATCATGAAAATTTCTTTGAAAAAGGATTTGATTTCGTTCATTTTGTGGCTCCTATACTATAATATATAGATTTACTCCAATAGTGTCAAATTTCATTACACTTTGTGATATATTAATCAAGTATGCAAGCGACAGATGAAAATTTGAATTCAGATTTAACACAAGTTATGGAAATTTATGGTGGGAAATATTCCCATGAAGAACTTATTTCTATGCTAAAAACCGGCAACATTGCCCAAAAACAAGCCGCTGCCCTTCAATTGGACAAAATTGAATCCATTGAAGACGCTCAAGTCTTGGTTTCAAACTTAGTCGGTCAAGACGGTAAAATCAGAGAAGCTGTTTCTTTCAAACTCAAGGAGCTTTTGCCGCAGCACATAGAACATTTTTGCTCGCATAAGATTTATGATGTTCTTTTAAAAGCTATAATTGATATCAACGGAAATGTGTGCCGTAACGTCATTTGCGCTCTTGAAGTCTTCAAACAGAAACCTGATTTTGTACAATATTTTTGCCCAAAACTTACTGAAATGACTTTAGAATTAGCGCAGATTAAATACCAAGAAAGCAGTGGCAAATACGAAGCTAACAAGGATCTTTTTAAACTATACTGGTGCCTTGAGGTCGTTTACGCTCTTTTTGAGAGCACGCCGTCTGAAGTTATAAAAGAGATTTTAACCAAGACAAAAGAAATAAATGAATACACCATAAGAGAGAAAACTGCAAAGATTTTAACAAAAACCGACGACAGGGATGAATGGCTGCAATATAAGCAGGGCCTTGGAAATGACCCTAACTATTATGTGCGAAGATTCTCTATTTATTAAGAAATATTAACAAATTATATACTCCTTACGCAATTTTTCATTACTCTAATACTTTATATCAGTACAGGGGAATATCAAGGGGTAACCTAAAAAGCAAAACAGATGAGGTAACCAAACGAGTTACACAAAGGCTTGCTTGAATTAGTGGAAAAAAGGAGAACATATCATGGCAAGAGTATTAATTTCAATGCCCGAAAGATTTTTAGACGAAATTGACAAGGTTGCAGACGGAGAAAACAGAACTCGCAGCGAACTTATCAGAGAAGCATTAAGAACTTACATGTACAGAAACCAAGTAAGAAACACTCAAAAAGCATCAAGTAATGCCGACATCTTAGAATCACTCCTAGGGTAGGAATCGAAAACAGGGAAAAGTTGTTAGCCCAAGGGTAAAGGGCAGATTAAAATTCTAAAGGGGAAATGGGAAATGGAAAAGCAATATGAAATGTCATCAGTTGATGAATATTTTGACATACTTGAAAAAGAAGCTCAAAGACGCTCACAAACTGTAGCGAAAACTTTGGTTAAGTATATACAGAAGTCAAAAACAGTTGAGGAAAAAATCAAAGAAAGAAAAGCGAATTAAACATCGTTCGCATTAAACGGGCACGCACCGGCGGAGCCGGATGCTTCGGCCCTCTGCTCGCTCGGGTCAAGGGAAACAGAAAATAGGTTATAAGGATTGGGGAAAACCAAAAAGCAGGTCATATGACCTGCTTTTTGGTTTGAATTATAATTGACTAATTTAAACTGTTTGGCTAAATCGTACTCTGCTTGCTTGCGACGATGTTGCCCTTCCTGCTGCTATAGCTTTTTTAATTGTTAACAATACGTCAGCCAAAGTATTAGCCACATACTGTTGACCTTGCTTTTTTTCAACAATTCTTTTTATGCAACTTGCACAAGGAGTAGCGCATCCGAACTGAGCATTATTATTAGTGTAATTTGAGGTAATTGAATGTATTTTCATTTGTATTTCCTTTCTTGTATAGTTAGTTAAGCCTAACTTTATCTGGGTAAAAAAGGCCTGCCGTTAAACAAGCCTTTTTAAATATTTAGAGTTACGCGATAATCTTATCTACAACCCCAGCGCCAACTGTGTGGCCGCCTTCACGGATTGCAAATCTCATACCTTCTTCAATCGCAACTGGTGCAATAAGTTCAACTTCCATTACAACGTTGTCGCCAGGCATAACCATTTGACCTTCGAATTTGATTGAACCTGTAACGTCAGTTGTACGGATGTAGAACTGAGGTCTGTAACCAGGGAAGAATGGAGTGTGACGTCCGCCTTCATCTTTGTTCAATACATAAACGTTAGCTGTAAATTTAGTGTGTGGTTTGATTGAACCAGGTTTTGCCAAAACTTGACCACGTTGGATTTCAGTTTTGTCAATACCACGAAGCAATAGACCTACGTTGTCACCAGCTTGACCTTGTTCTAGCATTTTTCTGAACATTTCAACACCGGTAACTGTAGTTTTTCTTGTTTCGCCAAGACCAACCAATTCAACCTCTTCGCCAACTTTAACCATACCACGTTCGATACGGCCTGTAGCAACTGTACCACGACCTGTGATTGAGAACACGTCCTCAACCGGCATCAATAATGGTTTGTCAAGTTCACGAACTGGTTCTGGGAAGTATGTATCAAGAGCATCAACTAATTCCCAAATTTTGTCTACCCATTTGTCAGCGCCACGAGCAATTGTAGAGTTAGCTTGAACTGCTTCAAGAGCTTTTAATGCTGAACCGTGGATGAATGGGATGTTGTCGCCGTCGAATTCATATGAAGAAAGAAGTTCACGAACTTCCATTTCAACTAATTCTAACAACTCAGGATCATCAACCATATCACATTTGTTCAAGAATACAACCAAGTTTGGAACGCCAACTTGACGAGCCAAAAGGATGTGTTCACGAGTTTGAGGCATCGCACCGTCAGTCGCAGCAACTACAAGAATCGCTCCGTCCATTTGTGCAGCACCTGTGATCATGTTTTTAACATAGTCCGCGTGACCTGGGCAGTCAACGTGAGCATAGTGTCTTGCATCTGATTCATACTCTACGTGTGATGTAGAGATGGTGATACCTCTTGCTTTTTCTTCTGGAGCAGCGTCAATTTCATCAAATTTTCTAGCTTGTGCTTTACCAGCAGTCGCCATAGTTGAAGTAATAGCTGCAGTCAATGTAGTTTTACCGTGGTCAACGTGTCCTACTGTACCAACGTTAACGTGCGGTTTGGTTCTTTCAAACTTTTCGCGTGCCATATTAATGGTCTCCTTTTTTTAACTTATACTACTTACTAGATTTTTATACCTATAAATACAATACTACCCGCTAAATTTGTCATGTCAAGCAAAAAGATGTTTGGAGACTTAGAGGTTTAGACAGTTGGCACAAGCTAAATTTCTAAGCCTCAAAGCCTCTAATCTTTTATCAAATCCAGCCTTCACGAACTGCTTTTACTGCCGCTTCGGTACGATCACCCACACACATTTTCTGCAAAATAGAGCAAACATGTGCTTTGGCAGTGTGAGAACTTATGCATAACGCATCTGCAATACCCGGGTTGCTTTTGCCGGCAACCATAAGTTTTAAAACCTCAGCTTCTCTTTCAGTTAAATTACTATTGTTTTGTACATTAGAGGATAAGATGCCTGCTTCGCCGTTTTTTGGGAGCGCATTTAGGGCATGGTGAGCCACAATCGGGTCTATCCAGCATCCGCCGGCAGCCACATCTTTGATGACCTCAACCAGTTTTTTTGCCTCAAGATCCTTAAGGCAATACGCGTTTGCACCGGAACTCAATGATTCAATAACCTCCTCAGAAGTCTCATGAGAAGTTAAAATAACAATCTTCACTTCCGGCATAATCTCTTTTAACTTAGCTGTCGCTTCAATTCCGTCCATGCCGGGAAGACCCAAGTCCATCAATACTACATGGGGCTTTGTTTCCTTTATAACTTCAATGCCGTCAATTGCGTTTTCTGCCTCGGCAACAACTTTCAAACCTTTAAATGCATTAAGTGCACAACGTAAGCTGATTCTAGCCAACTTAAAATCTTCAACAATGACTACTCTTATGCAATCAGTGATTGCTTTTCTTCTGTTACTCATGGAAATTTCAATTCATACAACCTACTAACCTATTACATTAAAGTACAACTAAAGCTTTTTTGCAATTCCCCATAGGGGCTATCTTTTGTATATAAAAAGCAGCATATTTGAGTATGCTGCCTCTTATATACTTTTATACGGTTTTATTCTTCCTCTGAAACTTCTTCAGCCTGGTCAACTTCGACGTCTTCTTCAGCGACTTCCTGTTGACTCATTTCTTCTTCAACCTCCTCGTGGATTTCGTCATTAGCTTCATAAGCTTCTAAATCAGCCTGTTCCGCCTCATTTTCAGATTGTTGAATTACATCTTCAGCGTCATATTCGCGAGATTCAGCCTCAACTCTTTCCATCTGAGAAACAGACTTAATGTCGATTTTCCAGCCTGTAAGTTTGTGCGCAAGTCTTACGTTTTGACCTTCGCGGCCGATTGCTAAACTCAATTGGTCATCAGGAACAACAACCATTGCTTCTCTTGAATACTCGTCATCCGCCAAAATGTCTACTGACACAACTCTTGCCGGTGAAAGCGCGTTTACAATGTACTCAACCGGATCGTCAGAGTATCTGACAATGTCGATTTTTTCGTTCTTAAGCTCTGCAACAATTGTTTGAATACGGCTTCCGCGAGGTCCGATACAAGCACCAACTGAATCCACTTCAGGATCGTTTGACCAAACAGCGATTTTTGTTCTAAAGCCCGCTTCACGTGAAATAGACTTAATTTCGACGATTCCGTCTTCGATTTCAGGAACCTCAAGTTCAAAAAGTTCACGAACAATTTCAGCATGCCCGTGAGAAACGATAACTTGCGGCAATCTTGTTGTTTCTTTTACGTTAATAACAAAAACGCGGATTCTGTTGCCTGATTTGTAGTATTCGCCAGGAATCTGCTCTTTTTGCGGCATAATCGCGTCAGTTTTACCGATATTAACAATAACGTTACGGTTTTCAACTCTTTGGATAATACCCGTTGTTAAAGTACCTTTTTTCTCAAGGAATTCATTAAGAACCATGTTTCTTTCAGCTTCACGGATTCTTTGAGTGATAACCTGTTTTGCTGATTGTGCTGCGATACGACCGAATTGGTCAGGCGTAACTTCAATTTTAATCTCATCGCCCACTTCAACATCTTCTGCGATCTCTTTAGCGTCTTTTAACAAAATCTGAGTCAACTCAAGCTGTTCGTCAGTCAAAGGAACAATTTCTTCCTCACTATCCGGATCAACTTCGCGCTCAGGCTGTTCGTATTTTTTTACAACCAATTTGTTGATAAAAACGCCGATTTCACCGGTTGCTTCATCCAAAATTGCCTCAATGTTTTCAACTTCGCGCGGCAAATGCATGTGCTTTTTGTAAGCCGCAACCATCGCGTCGCATAAAGAACTAATCAAAACTTCTTTTGAAATCCCGCGTTCTCTTTCCAATTGTTCACACGCTTCAAACAGCGCTGTACCTATTTTAATCATTTTTTATTTTCCTTTCGTTTAATAAATGTCTTTTTGTTGAGAATAGTGAATGGTTCATCAAATGCTTCGCATAAAATATTAACTTATTTTTGTTGGTCTATTCACAACTCACTACTCACCATTCACACTTCAATCAATATACAATTTTGCGTTGTAAATATTTTCCTTTGGGATTAAAAACTCTTTTCCGTCATCGAATCGGAAGAATTTTAGCCCCTCGTTTGTGTCGTAATCAATGATTTCGCCCTTAAAGATTTTTTCACTCTCGCCCGGAAACGGTTCTCTTAATTTAAGACTGATTCTGCGGCCCTTGAAGATTATAAACTCTTTTTCTGACTTAAATTTACGTTCCAAACCCGGTGAAGACACTTCTAAATGGTATTTTACAGGAATCAATTCGTCTAAAAGGTCGCCGAGGCTTCGGGTTACTTTTTCGCAGTCGTCAAGGCTGACATCGCGCTCGCTTGTGTAGAGGAAAATCCTCAAAAACCAGCGGTGATTTTCTTTAACAAACTCGATTTCAAGCGGGATTAAGCCAAAACGCATCGCTGTGTTTTCAATAACCGGCGTAATCTTTTCGGTGATTTCGTGCCTGTTGATATCGTGTCTTTCGTGTCTGCTTTCGTGCTTCATTTCTTACCTTGTCTTGTTGTGTTGAATTATTGGCAGTTCGGCGGAGTAACGTCCGCCTCACAGGGACGAACTCGCTAAAGCTCCGTTCTAGCCAAAATTCAAAAAAAGAACAGGTACTCCTGTTCTTTTTAGGTGGGCAATACTGCCTACACCTATTGTACACGAAAAATCCAAAAAGTAAAGCGGATTCTTGCAAGAGTGAAGGACAAAGTCCGAAACTCGTCCAAGTGAGCAATCCCGAGAGGGTTGCGAGCTGCAAGTAATCCAAGAAGCGGATTGTTAATTATATTAAGCTTTACTATCATGCTGAGGGCAAAGCCCGAAGCATCGCAAAGCTATTGCGGCTTTCAAAGACATTGAGATTCTTCGCAAAGCTCAGAATGACGAAAGTCCATACAAATAAGTCATTGCGAGGGAGTAAATTTATTTACGACCGCGGCAATCCAGTCTTTTCTGGATCGCTTCGCTTTGCTCGCGATGACTAGTAAAAAACAATCCATCCCTGAGGTGGGATGGATTGTGATTTCTTATTATATAATTTCTATTCTCTTAATTTTTAACTTATTTCTCTCTCTGTTGTCTTGGATTATTGACGGTTCGGAAAAGCGTGGTTTCCCTCACCTGGACGAACTCACTTCGTTCCGTTCTTGTCAAAATCCGTTAAAGCTTTTGTTCTCTCTCCTGCTGCCGGTGATTGGTGCACCGTCAACAGGACTTAGGCCGTGGCGCCTGGACGAGCTTTTTCAGACGCTAACCGAGCTTCATATTGAGCCTTATCCACGACTTTTGCACCTATCATATAAATATCTTCGCCATTTTTAGCTGTTCCTTTTCTAAAAGCAATGCTGTTCGCAGTCTCTGTTGCAGGGCTATTGTATGTTCTGGCAACATCTACTTTATGTTGTGTTGCTTTTTGCTGTTCAAGCAAACTGGCTGACGCCTTGTTATCAATATCATTTGCCTGCATAGCATTTAGCTCTGTTTTATTCAGCCCATCAGAGGCATCTATGCCTTTTGTACGATTTACAACATCCGTTTGAAGCTTGTCCAGCTTAGAGCCTGTGTCATCAAGATCCTTTGCCTCTTTTGCTTCAAGTTCTTTTAGTCTCGCATTCTGTTTTTCGATCTCAGGAGTTAATGCTTGAAGCTCACTTTGTTTCGCTTGTTGTTCTTTCACAGCGTTATTATATTCATCAATTATCTTTTGCTGACCACCTTGCTCAGTTTTCAATTGGGCAAGCTTATCCTTTTCTGCATTTAACTCTTCTTTAGCTTCAGTTTTGGCTTTTTCAGCACTTTCTAATGCCGTTTTAGAATCTTCAAATTGTTTTAGTGTTGTTTCGTAGTTTTTCTCTGCGTTGGTTTTATCAGCCTCAGCTTTGTCTTTGAGTCCCGTAGCATTTCGTTGCTCCGTGCGCGCATTCGCAACTGCAGTCTTGGCCGCTGCGACTTTTGCCTCTGCAGCAGCATAGTTTGCATTAGGAGTTCCATCAGCATTTGTTCTTGGAGTACTTGAAAGAGCTGACTGAGCGTCAGAAAGACTTTTTTCTGCGTCTCTGCATTTAGTATTCGCTGCCTCTAAAGATTGATTTGCTGATGCAAGCCTATCTTCTGCAGAAGTTAAATTCTTTTGTGCATTATCTTTTGCTGATGCGCAATTTTTCACTTCTTGTTCAGCCTTCTGGAACGTTTTTTCTTTTTCTTGAACGACACCTTCTTGTTTTTTAATATCCGCGTCCAATTTTGCTACTGTTTTTTGCGCCGTATCGGCAGCCTCTTTTAGTCCAGGTATTTTTCCTGCCAATTCATTAACTTTAGCTTCCATTGTAGTCTTTTCTGAAGTTGCAGTTTCAATCGCAGATCTCAAAGACACTGAATCTTTTGCGCCCTTCATTGCATTAAGGCTACCCGTGCCCGCAGCAGTCGAAGGAACTGTGTTTGCAGTTGCAGTTGTTGATGAAGTTGCTGCTGCGTCAGCTTTCTTATCCGGTGCGATTGCGTTGTAAAGCTTTATTCCACCCATGATTGCGCCGAGACCGCCCATTGCAAACAATGTTGCGTTTTGCCAAGCGTTTGAGCCGCCGCCGCATGAATAACTATTACATGCAGGAGAATATCCTGCTGAACCGTTCGCATAAGTTGTATTCTTATACGACACTGAAACGCTTGATCCATAATCCGCTCTCATCTTAAGCGGGTTCAAACCACGCTGTGCAAAAATTCCATAAGAGTATTTCGCGTTATTCGAATAATACTTCGAACGCGTAGTGCCGCCAACATTCTGAGATGCCGTCTGCTTCAGACTGGTGGAACGTGGTATTCCTGGTTTTTGAATTCCTGGTGCCATTACTAATCTCTCTCTTATACTCTTAATAATATAAAAACATGTCGAAACGCCCGATTTCACATGGTTTCCAGTTTGTTACAATTCGTTACACGAGGCAAGGAACTAGAGACTAGGGACCAGGGACTAGCAGGGTTTCGCACTGTTAATCGGGAATATGAATCACGCTTTAAACTCCCACTAATCCCTAGTCTCTAACTCCTAATCCCTAATTAATTGCCATGACTTCCAACCAGCACGACTGCTTCGGAACTGCGCAAGCGTTTATTAACAAAAATTTACTCAATAATTGTAAATCTTTTGGACAAAACATATAATTTCTCAAAGCCTCACCGGACACATATTTACCCTAAGTTTACAAAAATTATTGTAAATAAGTGGGATAAAAATTGCATTCAGCATGTTTTTTAATGTACTATGGTTTATACGGTCTTGGGGAAAGATTGCGAAATATTCGGCGTCATTCTGAACGAGTGAAACGACCGAAGAATCTCAAAATTTACAAGTATTGAGATGTTTCGCTTCGCTCAACATGACGAGTATTCGCAAGAGAATACATCTTTTGGCTTGGTGGATTATCGGTCTTCGGATGGATTAAAACACCAGAGCAATGGGGTAAAATGAGATAGAGACTAGAGACTAGTGAATTAGAGGCTAAGAGGCTAAGACGATAAGAGGCTAAATAAAACTAACCTTTCGACCGTTAAACCCTTCAACCTTTCAACCAAAAAAGGGAGACATCAGTGTTAGAAAACGGTTACATACAAATTTATACCGGCGACGGAAAAGGCAAGACAACAGCATCATTAGGTCTGGCACTAAGAGCACTTGGACATGGTTGGAAAGTTTTGATTATCCAGTTTACAAAAGGCGACAGCGCGACTACTTACGGCGAAATTGCTTCGTCGCAAATGTTTAAAGACAACCTTGAGGTCGCTCAATTTGGTATGGACAGAGTTGCATACTCGCACAACGTCAGCATGGAAGATTACAAAGAAGCAAAGCGCGGCTGGGAATTCGCTAAAGACGCGATTGCTTCGGGCAAATACCAATTAATCATTATGGACGAAATTAACATCTGCACAGCAATGAATATGGTCAAAGTTAGCGAAGTTAAAGAAGCATTATTAAACAAACCACAGAATTTGGAGATAGTTTTAACTGGCAGATATGCCCACCCTGAATTAAAAGCCTTGGCGCATCTTGTAACAGAGATGAAGCCTATTAAACACTACTTTGATATCGGTGTTATGGCAAGACAGGGGATTGAATATTAGTTGAATGGTTGAAAAGTTGAAAAGCTGAATGGTTAAACAAACCTTTTGGCCTTTAACCCGCTTAACCCTTCAATCAAAGAATTGTAAATCCTTTTTGTTTCAGAAATGAAATAACCGGACTTTCAACTGGGGAGGTCCGTTTTTGTTGCGTTAGCCGTGTGTGAAGGACTGAAACAGCTTGCGACTAGCAAGGTGTTGGAAGTCCGTAACCGTTCGATAGCGCCGTTGTGACTGGAGTGACAACGAAAGGAACGGACAAATCTATGATTTGACAGGCGCTAGCCCGAGCGGGAGCATAAAGCGCTTGCGTTCAACTTTGTTTGTGTTAACATATTCTTGGTTACACTAGTCCGATAGACTTACCTCTAGTCTAGGGTAAATGTAAGGGGATTTTTCCGTACTTTACCAGTATCCTAGATGGGGCAGTGCGGCCCGTAGTATTATAAGTTAAAAACAAGGAGAAAACCCATGGCGACAGCGTCAATGATTGAACTTTTAGAAGCAGGTGTACACTTCGGTCACCAAACACAAAGATGGAACCCTAAAATGAAACCGTATATTTACGGTGCTAGAAACGGGATTTATGTATTAGATTTACGCAAAACCACTGATTTATTGGATGAAGCGTACGCGACAGTAAAAGAATTTGCTTCACGCGGCAAAAACGTTTTATTCGTAGGTACTAAAAAACAAGCAGCAGAAGTTGTTGCTGAAGAAGCAACTAGAGCTGGTGCTTACTACATCAACAGAAGATGGTTAGGCGGCTTGCTTACAAACTTTGAAACAATTCGTGGCAGAGTTAGCAAACTTAGAGAATTAGAAGAATTCATCTCAAGCGGTCATATCGAAAAACTTCCTAAAAAAGAAGTTGCGCAATTGAACCGTCAATTAGCTAAATTAAGCAAAACTTTAGGCGGCATTAAAGAGATGAGAGGGTTACCTGATATCATCTTTATCGTAGACCAAAGAAAAGAAGAAATCGCGATTAAAGAAGCGAATAAACTAAACATCCCTGTAATCTGCTTAGCTGATACAAACGCTAACCCGGACGGAATCGACTACATCATTCCTGGTAATGATGATGCAATCCGTTCTATCAAATTAATCTCTTCAAAACTTGCTGACGCGGTTTTGGAAGGTAAAGCACAACGCGAAAACAAAGGCGTTGAAGCTAAAGACGCTGGCGTTGAAGCTAAAGAAGAAACAAAAGTTGAAGAAGCTAAAGCATAAGCACATTATCCGTAAATAGTAGCAAAATAATAGAGGAAAAATTAAATGGAAATAACAGCACAAATGGTAAAAGAACTCCGCGACAAGACTGGTGCGGGCATGATGGATGCGAAAAAAGCACTAGTTGAGGCACAAGGAGATTTTGAAAAAGCAGCAGAAGTACTTCGCCAAAAAGGTATGGCTTCAGCTGATAAAAAACAAAGCAGAATCGCAGCAGAAGGCTTAGTAGCTGCAGTAGTTCTTGAAGATGCAGGTGCGTTACTTGAACTCAACTGTGAAACTGACTTCGTTGCAAAAAATGACGAGTTTAAAGAACTTGCACACAACTTGACCGAGTTTGTTGTAAAAACAAATCCAAGTGACGTTGATGCGCTTTTAGCTTCAACTTGCAAAGACTGCAACAAAGTGATTTCTGAACTTATTAAAGAAAAAACCGTTTCTATCGGTGAAAAAATCACTGTAAGAAGATTCGTTCGCTACGAAGGCAACACCGGCGCATATGTTCACAACGGCAAAATCGGTGTTCTTGTAAAAGCTGACAAAGCTGATGCTGAATTGTTGAATGACATCTGTCTTCATATCGCATCCTGCGCACCTGAGTTTGTTTCAAGAGAACAAATCTCACCGGCAGTAATCGAAGAAGAAACAAGAATCGAAATGGGTAAAGAAGATATCCAAAGCAAACCTGAAGCAATCCGTGGCAAAATCGTTGAAGGCCGCGTTAACAAGCTTTTGGCAAGCAAAGTTCTTCTTGAACAACCGTTCATCAAAAACCCTGATGTTACAATTGAACAACTTATCAGCGGCAAATTGACTATCCAAGACTTCACAAGATTCGTACTTGGTGAAGGCCTTGAGAAACGTCAAGAAAACTTCGCTGACGAAGTTATGAACCAAATTGGTTAATAACGAATAATATATTTCAAAAAGGCGCCAATTGTGAAACAATCGGCGCCTTTTGCTTTATAGTCATGCTGAATTTATTTCAGCATCTGGAGCGTCGCATGTAAGGGAATACTGGTCCAGATCCTGAATCAAGTTCAGGATGACAAATGCGTTTGGCGATAGTCAAAATATCCGCAAAAAAAACGACTAGGTTAGTAGTCGTTGGAAAATCAATAGGAAAAGGGAAAGGAAAATTTGTCTAGAGGTCTAGATACCTTTAATTTATATATCTTAGCTCTCATTCTTAGCCAAAGGTGTTGAAGGTTTTTTCTACGTTCTTTTCAACCACTTTGGTTACTGCGTCCATCTCAGTTTGGATAGCTTTTTGCTCTGTATCAAGCTGTTTTAGACGAAGTTCAAGGTTTTTATCTTCTGCCTGGATAATTGCAATCTTAGAATTGATATCCTGGATTTTTTGATCGTATTGGTATTTGTCATACTCATATTTGTTCATCGCATCTTCGTATCTATCATTATCAGTGATAGTATTTGTCGCCAACGCGTAGTTAGTACGGTTTTGACCATCAGCATCAGGGATAGAGATGTTGATGAGTCTGCCTGTAGTGTCTTGCTCAACTCTGCAATCTTCAACAGCCTTAACTTCTTCGGTTTTTTGTTCGCTGCCGATTGTGTAGCAAGAAACTGAAGAACGTGAGTTGCCGTTGTCATCGTAGTTAACTTTTGCAGTATTACCTAACTCGTCGAGGTTGTAGAAGTTTGGTACATAAGCACCAGTTGTGTTGTTCTGAATATATCTTACAGCCCAGTCATGGTTGCCGTATTTTGTATTCAATAAGTCTACATAAGCTTTTTCTTCTGTACGAAGTTGAATTCTTTGGGTCTCAGAAAGCGATTTCAAATATGGATCAGCTTCAATTTCTGCCGGTGCAAAATCAACAACGCTTGCAGGGTCCATTTTTCTAAGCTGTTGAGCACCCACGCGATATTGTGTTAAATCGCCGCCTGCTGTTGCTTTATTATTAACAACGCTGGTCGCAGCTGAAACAACAGAGTAGTTATCCACCCAAGATTTCAAGTAGCTTACAGTAAATGTACCATCATTTTTAGTAATCATTGATGTGATGCTGTTTGTTAAAGCTCCATCGCTGAATGTGTAAACCGTTTTGGTAAAATTATCAACAGAAGGAGGAACCGGTACTGACATACCGAGCAAATCGTTGTAGTAGTTAGCAGATTGGTTACCAAGCGAAGTACGCTGTTGGTTAATCTGTTGTCCTTCATATTCAACATTGGTTTTTCTAGCGGTCAAGCCTAAAAATCTAGCTTGTGATGCTGCCATTCCCATTGCCGTAATTCCTTTCGTTGTACTCTTAACCTTCATGACGGCAATCTAAAATAAAAACTTTAATTTTAGGGGGATTCATGTTACATTTTTGTTACATTGCTCATTGGGGTTGTGCCTGAAAACGAGGATTGACGTAGCTTAGGATGGCACCGCCGATTTCTTCATTCGGGTCAAAATTTGAAGATTGCGGGCGGATTGAATTACGTATAAGCATGGCTACAAGCGGGCCGAAGGCATCCGGGACCTGCATTTTTCTATAAATCCCGGCAAGATAGGTCTGGATTCCCGGGGAATTTGTGTTGTTAAACCGCGCCAGTGTTGGGTAAAGCTCCCATTTTGGTTTCATGCCGGCTTCAATTTGGCGGTCTATAATATATAATGTTTCAATTATTTCTGCTTCATTATTCGAAGTTTTAAGTATATTTTCAAGATATGGGAGCGCAGCTTCACGGTGGCTGACAAAGTGGTCGACCTTTGGTTGGTTGAAGTCATAGTAGTTTTTTTCCGGCATGCCTGCATTACCGAAAACGGGTCTTATAAAATTTTGTCCTATTTTATTTACTAACATTTACCCCTACTCTAACTATATACAAACGGTGGTCCGTTTTTAATTTCAAACAAAATATTGTCCGCTATGGTCTTTAACTCCTCTTTTGGCTTGTTGAGCGCAGCCTGACGATAGAATTCGTTCATTAGCGGCGTAATAGCTGCGTCTTTTTTGGCCTTAAAATTACGCAGTTCAGTCGCAACCAGCCTGTTTTGCAAATTAACTTCGGTGTCAGCGTTCATTTTTTTGACTTCAATATCACGAACCGCCATGCCGGTAAGTTTTCCGCCATAACCAAGCGCGCTCAAACCTGTAACCCCAAAAAACATTTGCTTAAACTGCTGGTTTTCAGTATTTAAAAGCCAGTTGTAACAAAACGCGCGATAATCATCTACGTGCGAATAGATACTGGTTTTAATAACACCGCTGCCGCCAAGCGCGTCGGTGGCTTTGGTCGTTGGTGCTTTCATTTTGGTAATTACTGATGCAGCAAATGTGGTGCGCTCTGTTTCATTCCAGCTGGTTTTCGCGAGCACTTCTTCAATATACTTTGGGGAAGCCGAAACTGTTTGGAACAATCCATCTAATGCCGCTTTAGCTTCCGTCTTATCCATTTTCTTGTCTTTTACTATCTTTTCAATTAAGTCCATGGTTTGTTTTGTGTATTCTTCAAAATGGTTTTTGCCTTTGGTGAGATTTTTTAACGAGAGGAATCCAAGCCCGACAATCGCTGCAATAACCCCAAGTCCCATTAAAATAACCGGGATATCGGCAGTTGCTGTCTTTTCAGGTTTTCCATCCCTCTCTTTTTCCCCTTTGCCGAATGAAGGAGCAGGGGTGCCTTCTAAATATCCGTTGAGTTCTTTAACACGGTCAGCCAACATGCTGCGGATAATCTGAATTTTACCGCCAAAAGACTGGGTTTCGATAGCGATTAAGCGCTCCTGCATGTTCTTTTGGATATCAGCTTCACGTTTTTTAATCCAGACATCACGGAAACCTTCAGAAAAAGTTTTTCCCATAAACGCCATCGCTGTTAAGACCAATATGCCGGCTCCCGCGAGCATAGTTTTTTTGTTGGGGCTAATTACCATCCGCACCACCGCTTGCCTCGCCTCATCGTTTATAGCAAGGTTACGTGTAAAATCTGAGACTCTTTCTTCCGGCCTGATGCTTGTTAAAACCTTCGCGTTATGACTCACATAAGCGGTAATCCCCGTAAACGCCCCCATTACTCCCATGGCCACAGTCGCAATCGGCCCAAGGCTTTTTATCGGACTCTTGAGGGAAGCCTCCGCCGGGTCATTCAATCTTTTTGGAAGTTCCGCGTTGTTTGAGATAATCAGAGTATCGCAAGTGTCATTAAGATTAGGCTTGCAGTCCGCGCAATCTTTTACAAATGAATTAACAATCACACCCTCTTTTGTTGAAAGCGTGTTTCTGCGCTGCGTACTCGTTTGGTTACGCTGCTGTCTTAAGGATTCTGCGTCATTTAATGGTGCAACGTTCACTCGTCATCTCCTCGGGTTAATTTGTCTTGCTCCCTCGCCTGTAACGAGTCTGCGGAACCTGCCTGTCCTGCTGACTGCAGGCCAGCCTGTTCCTCCGCTCTGAGCTCGGTCACGCTTTTGTATAAATCATGGATAAAAGTCCTTAATTCAAAGGCTTTTTTCGTTTCGTCTATTTCCTTGTCCTCGTTTTGGGCATCAAGCGGCTGGAAAATTTTAAACAGAGATTTAACTTTTTTCTTTAAGTCACTAAATGCTTTTGAGATTTTTTCTTCGATAGCGTTTTTTAGTTCTCCAAAAACTGCCGCAAGTTTGTCTGAAATATTTGTCGGTTGATTTTGTACTGCAGGTTGACCTTGGCTCGCCTGAGGCATTTGGAACAGGCTCACCAATCTATTTAACGCCCCAAGCACAAAGTTTGCGGGTTTTGCAATTACCGGCGGAAAGTTCTCTGTGAAAAACTGTGCCAGTGTGGCAATTTTTTTACTCGCGTTAGTTAAAGTGTTCTGGAAAGCCGCCGCAACCTGAGCAAAGTTTTGGACATCCTGCGAACGCTGCGCGTTCATTTCCTTTTGGTGCTTCATCATAGCACCGATTGCAGCACAATCTGCCCAGCTCATTTCTCCGGGTTTAGCAGAAAAATCTGCCTTGCGGCCACCACCGCCTCCGCCGCCCATGCCGCTGCAAATCGGACACGCGCCAGGCGATAACCCATGCGGACATGTCCCTATTCTTGTGTGTTGTACCGGTGTTGCCAGCTGCATTAAAAAATCCTCTGTTTAAGAGGAAACCAAAACCCCTCACCCAAATTTCTAAGTTCGTTTTCTTACTAAGAAATTCTTCCCTCTCCCTCAATGGGCGAGGTATGTCATGCTCGTGACGTGGTGAAATGCTTTGAGTTTTCCGGCTTTTACGGTTGCGGCACAGCTGAAGATATCCACTTCATTTCCTCTTGTGGTTTAATGATAAAATAACCGTGCAAACATGTCAAGCGCAAGCGAGCAGAGTGCGAAGTGATTGCCGACTCATTCGGCTATCCGCAGGATATGCGAGGCAATCACGGAGACACGTTTCATGCGAGCGCAGCAAGACAGCAAGGTTACAAAGTATGGAAATACTTCAGATAATTTGCCATAGCTTCTTGGCTCACACCGTTTGTAACGTTAGCCTTGACTCGCTGCTCACTATCTGTATTAACCATTTTTTGAGGCTGTTCTGTGTTAGATTTTTTCTGCTCAGTAGCTTTTTGCTCCTGCATTTTTGCCATTTCCTCGGCTGCAAATTCCTTCAGCTGCTTTAACAGCGCCTTGTCGCTCTGAACATTACCGGTGGATTCCACACCGACTTGCCCTAATTCTTTTAAAATATCACTCCATTCGTGATAATTGGTATTGGCAGCACCTTGTGACGCGCCTGCAGCTTGTAATTTCTTTAATTCTTCAACTCTATCATTCATAATATAATCCTCGAATTTGGGGCCTTTTACTCTATATACTATATAAGTATATTATTCCCGTTTGATTTCAAAATGACTTTTTTTCTTAAAATAACTTTACAATTGAGTTTATTAATAATTGTTTGGTTAGATTGGTTAAACGTGGTAAAAGGCGGGAAATCCCGCCTTTTTTGTTAATTAATACTGATATTGAACTCCTGGCTCATCCAAACAGCCACCCCAAATTCCGCAGCCTCCGCCGCCGCCAGGTGGGGTATAACCGCCGCCGCTAACAACAGGTACTGGAGGATCAGGGAACGGACCGCAAGCCGGATTGTTGCGCCAGTTGAAATATTTAACACCCGCCGTTGAACTTGGATATTTGTAAGCATAAGCATCCTGCAGGTGTTGGATTACCGTTGTAAATGCAGGAATAACACCCGCATTAATTGCGTTACGTCCGCCGCCGGCATAATTACCTTGTTTACCCGAACTTTCATAGTTCAACCACAAGAAGTCCGCTATTTCTGTGCGTACATCAATAGTTTTTCCGGCTGTCTTGTAACCCAAAGCTGCCGAATCTAATTCACGAAGTCTTGCGTCTTGTACTTGGGCATTGGTATCACCATTTTCTTTTGGGTGTAGTCCACTGTTTACATAAGATTCTGTATCGTGATCTTCATTCACATAAAATGTTCCGTAGCTTGATGTTACCGCTTGGTTTCTGTCATCATTTTCTCTGTCACCAAAAGTATAGCTTGAAGTGGCCGCAGAAATACTAATCAAGAAATTAATGAAATAATTTGCAGGCGCCCCGTTTGCGCTATCGCGCATTGTCTGCCAGATATAATAAGGATGGCCTGTATATTGACCACTGTGGTTAGCCATGTCAGCAAAATCTACAAGGAAATTAGGTCTTCCGCCCGGACAAAGCGGTGGCGGCGGTGGTGGAGGCGGCGGAGGCGATACAGGACCACAAGTATTCCAATCACTAGGGTTAACCGGCCGACAATTGACATAAGAGACTCTATCGTCTACGTTGTTGCCAGGATCTGAATGCATTTCGTCACATTCGACATCAACAGGACGGCAAGTTTGATAATCTGAGGTACACATATGGCAATCATCACCGCCGCCGCCCATAGGATTACCGTAACATCTCAGGGTGCAACTGCCGGAAGTTGTTACATTCGGCAGGCCTGGTGGTGTGTCAGGGCCGCCCGGGTTCCAGCCATCAGGGAATTTTGTGCAGGTTGGGTCGTTAGTGATATCCCAGCATTTGCCATCACTTAATATAATACCCGGTCTGAAGTTTCCGGTTGAATCCTTGCCGCTGCATTGTTGTACTGTTGCCGGGTATATACATTGACCGCAGATTTTTGCTGTGGTTCCACCGGCACAGATTTTGTCATTTGGGATGCAATAGCCCTGAACTTTTGTTTCGTTTTCAGGACAGCCTTTGCAATCATTATCGGAATATGATCTTGTATAAGCTGCAGGATCGGATGTTACCGGGGTAGTTTTATTAAATATATTGTGTGCGGTTACAGCTTCTACTGCTGCTTTATCATCTTTATTTATATACATTTTTCCGTTAACCAGTACATGAACTTTAAAAGATATGTTTGACGGAAGGGTTACTGTAATATATGGG
>JAVBOC010000003.1:0-161688 GCA_031550975.1 Candidatus Gastranaerophilaceae bacterium | reverse complement strand
GAAAACATGGCGCCGACAGAATTCAAATTGATTCACGGTGATTGCACGTTTTCAAACCTGATGTTTGATACATTCAACATGAAAGCGATTTTGATTGATCCGCGCGGATATTTCGGTAAAACAAAGTTTTACGGTGATGTTGATTATGATTGGGCGAAGCTCTATTACTCCTTTGTCGGCAACTATGATCAGTTTAATATTAAAAAATTCACGCTTGATATTCGCGAAAATGATGTAGAACTTGCAATCAAAACGAATGGTTGGGACGATATGGAAGGAGTTTTCTTCAAAAACTTACCAGACGTGAGTCCGGCAAAAATCAAAGCGTTGCATGCATTGATTTGGCTTTCATTAACAACTTATGCGTGGGAAGACTATGACAGTATCTGCGGAGCGTTTTATAATGGATTGATGAAATTAGGGGAGGTGTTGTAAATGTTAGAACTTTCTCCCTTGCCCAAAACCTGGATCTTAGATGTTGACGGCACAATAGTTAGTCATAACGGTCATAAAAACGGCGGAGATACCCTGCTTGATGGAGTAAAAGAGTTTTTTGAAACATTGAGCCCTAAGGATGTGGTGATTTTGCTTACTGCAAGAGAAGCTGAGCATCTAGAAAAACTTAAGATTTTTTTAAAGGAAAATAGTATTAGATACGATCATTTGATTTGTGACATGCCGTTTGGTGAACGAATCCTTGTTAATGACCGAAAACCGAGCGGACTTGATTGCGCTCATGCGATAAATAAAGATCGGGATGCAACTTTCAAATTGGAATATTCAATTAATGAAGATTTTTGAAAATATAAGAGAGAAAAAGGGCAGAATTGTTAAATTGCTAGGTTACCCGCTTTATACCGATGAAAGAACCCCAAGTTCACGTGAGCAGAAATTTCTAGGCGGGATATTAAGAACATATCTCAGCAGAAAAAATCCCCTTACGAATCACGCAGAAAAAAGTATTGAATTTTTTGGCAAGCATCTTATGGAAATTATACATGATGACTATCTTATTAAAGAATATTTTCTAGGAAGGCTTGTCAGAACAATTGATACAAGAGAAGAATTTAAAAAGCGTTATTTTAAGTATTTTGATGATAAATATGATGATATTTATGTTTTAGACGCAAATAGCGGGGAGATTAACTTATTTTTAACCTATGTAGCAACTCCTTTTATAAAGCGCAATGGCAGCAAAAATCCATTATTTGTGGCGACTAAACGATATCATATAGACTTAATTCAAATGTTTACCCCGGAGATACCGTATGTCTATATAAAATCTATGAGTAAGAACACCCCGGGCCACGATGTCACAAGTTTTGACAACAAGCGCTTGTTTGTACTTTTCCCATACGAGCACCTTAGAGGCATTGAAGACGAAATAATGAATAAACCAATTGGCGAAGCACATTATTTTACTGACATTTACAAACGTCTGAATATTGAACCTAAGGACTTAAGTTATAACCGTGCCGGCGTATCAAAACCGGTGCGGGATTCAATGCTTGAAAAAGTGAGTAATATCGGTTTAAACCTTGAAAATTTTGTGTTTGTTTCTCCGCATGCATATTCTTGTTACGAACTCGACTGCAAATTTTGGATTGAATTATGTGAGGAACTAAAAAAACAAGGGATGGATGTTTTCTTTAATATTTCAAAAGCAGATAAAAACATCATAGAAGCGGATTATAAAACTTGTGAGTTGACATTTAATGAGGCATTTGCTCTGGCGCAAATGTCAAAACAAATTGTCTGTCTTAGAAGCGGACTTTCAGAATTGTTACTGCAGGCGGGAGTCCCTTTGCATATTATTTATACAAAATTCAAGAACAGAAAAGTTTTTGAAGAGATTCCAACAGAAAAAGCGATGTCAGGTTTTGGCTTGAGGGTTTTGCCTGGTGTCGATTTAGAAAACCTAAAAGAATATGATTCTTCCAAAGTTTCATCTGATGAAATTTTGGAAAATATTTTGTCGTATAAAAAATCTTCGGCTAATTGAGTTATGCCCAAAATTATTTTCATAAACCTAGCCATTTTTCCTAGTCCATATGGTGTATAATTTACTAAAATGTTGCCAAAGCCTGAAACGTCTGCTATGATGGGCGGAGTATGAGTAAAAGGACAGGAGAGTTTTATGGGTTTTAAGAAGGTTGTTGCAAAACTATGCTTGGCTTGCTGTGCGGCAGCTTTGCCTTTGGTTCCTACGATGGCGAATGACATTTGGGGCGATGGCAGTGCTGTAATAGATAATACAGGCGGAGCAAATTTAACACAAACCGTTAAAAAAGTTACTCTGGGCATTCAGGGTAATGGAAACACCATCACCTGGGATAAATTAAATGTCCCTAAGGGTAAGCAACTCGATTTTAATTTCTCAGCAGCCGGCCAGGTTGCATTGAATAAGGTTTTAACAGGCGTTTCAACATTTTCCGGGGCTGTGACTTCAAGCGGACAAGCAGGGCATGTTGTGATTTCAAACCCTAACGGTATTGTTGTTGCAAACGGTGCAGTGTTTAATATGGTTGGCGGCTTGACTATGACCACACATGATGCCACTTGGGACGGTCAATTAAAAGGCAAAATCTCAACAACCGCTGTCGAAAATGGCGGTGTTGGAGTATCTAACGGGATTTTGATGAACAATGCCAATGTTGTATCTGTGGGTACAATGAATATTATCTCAACCGGTATCAGGATGAATGGCACAAGGTTAGCCAGCGGTGACAGAGTAAAATTATACTCAAGCGATGGTGTGAATTTTTATGCAACAAATACCCAGGCCGATGCAAGACCGGTAACTTTCTCCTCATCAGCTCAATCTTTAATGGGAAATCCTGAAAAGGTCTTATACAACGGCGAAGCTGATGTTAGTGAGAACAGCGGCCAAAATATATATATGAACAATGTTACGGTGGGCAAGAAAAAGGGAGCCACAAACGGATATTTGACACTTGATGTTAAGAATGGTGCGAGCGCATCTTATGAAGGCAATGTTCGCCTTTCAAGAGTAAAAAGTGGCGGATTATTAGCAGACGGCATCAAAGCCAATCTTAGAATCGACTCCGGCTCTGTCATCAAAAGCAATGCGTATGAATGGACTAATGCGTTAGCCGGAAATACTGCAGCAAACAGGATTTTGTTGAATGTAGCCGATGGTTCCACTTTAACTGTAGATAATTCAATAATTGAATTTGGTGAGCTTTATAATAATGATATAAATATCAGCAATAGAGCAAAAATCGTCGATTCATACATTAAAGGCAATCAGATTTCCATATTGGGCAGTACGGTTACAAAAACCTCAAGAACAAACGCTATGATCGGGAGTATCCTGCCGGGTACAATAATTGGCTCAAATCCTGCCGGGACGCCTTCAAAGATAGAGATTATTGACTCAATAATCTCGTCGGGTGCTAAAACACCTATAACAGTTTCTGCTCTTGGAGATTCAGCAGAAATCATTCTTAATAGTTCACGTACCGGTTATGCGCGAGTTGAGGTTGATGGTATTGACTCAAGCATAGTGGTCAAATCTGACGCATTAACAGCAAAAGGTGTAACTATTGCGTCAAATATTGCAAATTCTACCTTAAAAGCAGGCGGTGATGATTCAAAAATTACAATTGACTCGTCCAATTTGAAAAAACAGACATTAATTAAAAATTCGATTATTGAAAATAGTGCAATAGGCAGCGGAGCACTGATTTCTGCGTATGGCTCAAATCTTGCAGGAGTTCAATTTTTCTCCGGTGATGAGGCAAATATTATAATAGATTCATCAAAGTTAACAGCACCTTATATCTTATCAGAAGGTGGTTCTGTTACTTTAAACAATATGATTTTAAGTGGAGTTAAAAAAGGCGAACTTGCTTCCATTTATGCTGATACAGTTAATATTACAAACAGTAGATTACAAAGCAAGGCAGGCATACACGCGGCAAATGTTAATATCCTTAATTCTGATGTCATATCATCAAATATATGGATTGGAAGACTGGGGGCACAGGACGATTCTGCAATTGACGGGCTATATGCCGAAAATTCATATTTCTCAAACTCTACAATGCATGTGTTTGGCAGCGGTACCGCTACTGTTACCGGGGTGCCTGAACTCAGAACTATAACTGAGGTTGATAAAGATGGTGTGAGAACCCAGAAGGATGTTTGGGTTATTACAAATCAAGAAGGAGTAGCGACAAGAGAAGTTAATATTATAGGCAACAAAATAGATGCCAAAGGCAGAGTGGTAGTGAATAAAGGCTTGACTGTCAATATTTTTGGCTCAGGTATTGTCTCCACATTTAAGGGTGTTTTTGACAAAATGAATGTCAATTTGAGTGAGGAGTCAATCGTTGTTAACTCTGAAAACGTCGCTAGAACAAACAAAATAATTTTTGATGGTTCTAATATTAAAAACTCAAAAATAACTGCTGGTAGTATAATACCGGATGTTATAGATGCAAACATTCCTGATAGAGATATAAAAATGAACGGTAGAAGCAGCGAGATTATATTCAAGGATTCTGCTATCTTAAACACAACCGTTAAGACTGCAAAAAATGCACCTACTGCGTCTATTAGTGCTGAAAGTTCTACACTGACAAACTCCAAGTTTAATACATTGGGTGACAAGTCACCAATAAATGTTACGGGTAGCAATATTGTAAAATCCACATTCACAACGCAGGAAAGCGGATCTTCGATCGGCATTTCAGGTAGTGATATCTCAACTTCCACACTCACGACAAGTGGAAATGAATCAAGGATAGATATTACAAACGGCAATGTTTTAAACTCTACGCTAACAACAAATGGAGATGGAGCATCAATATATGTTGGTGACTGTATTTCCAAAAACCTGACTGCGTCTACATTTGGTAAGGGCATAGCGCCGAAAGTCGATACGACTTTGGAAGTTACTGAACACAGTACATCTTCAAGTGCGGATGGTAAATTAATTAGAGATATAAAGATTACTGGAAGCGGTAATCTGGTTATTACGTGGCTTGTAGAGAATGTAAAAGGCGGCGTTCCTGTTCCAATCAAGGATAGAGACGGCAATGATATTATTAAAGACGGTAAGCCGGTTACGCATATCGAATTTACCGAAATTATTCCAAGCAACCGTGTTATTGAGTACCTTAATGGTACCATCGCAGGTGTGGCTGAGCCGGTAGCCGAAGGCGGAACTCCGACCGAACCAAAACCGGTTGATGCCGTGCTTATTAAGGATGGTAGAACTTGGTACTACAGCCCGCACACTAAGATTGTTACAGAAGACAAGATTGTTGATTACAATGACACAAGTTATCCTTTCCCGCCTTCTGGTACTCCTTTTGACTCGAAAGGGTATGACAAGGTTGAGATTTGGGGTACAAGTGCAAACTCAAGCATAACAATTGATGGCGGCGTGCTAAACGGTAAAACCAACTTGAGCATCAGCGGAGGCGGCGTAAGCTACCCTTCTTCATACGGATTTGTTCCTCTTGATGGGGGTGGATATAGAGAAGATGTAAGAGAAGATTATGTAAGCAATTCTGTAAGACTAAACGACCTTTTATCAACTGATTTAAAATACAATACCTTGAAGATTTCTTCGCCTGAGGAAATAACTATAGACGGTGCTAATTATACTGGTAATATAAACATTGTGGGCAGCAATGATACACAGATACAAATTAGTGGTTATTCTACTTGGGATTACCAAGGCGATTTCTTTGATAACATATATAGAAATGGCAGAACAACCGATTATACAACTCACTACTATATGTCGCTGTCCAGTGGAGCCGAAGGTTCTCCTCAAAAACAACGCTTTGACGAAGATCGCGACTATATTTCGACGCTTGATACTTTGAATGCTGGTGGCTACTATGCTCCTAGTCAAATCAAAGGAAACATAAAATTAGACCTTACTGCTTCCGGGGCCGGCACACGCAAGGCGTATCTAGGAATGTATAGCACTAACTTGATTGGTAATTTATACTTGTCAGATATGTTGGTTTCAGCTGATGTGATTTATTCAAGCGTTAATAATGTAATAGTAAATGACGTTAAATTTAATGAATTGGCTTCTTACTTTGAATTTACAGCAGCGGAGAAAGAAAACGGAAAATGGGGGCAATGGACTGTTGTACGTCATGGCGATTCAGAGCTAGATAACAAAGTAATGTTCACTTTCTATAGATCCCTGGGTAGAGTCAACGGTTCAATACCGAAGATGCCTGGCTATAATATCTTTAGATAATAAAATATTATAAAGTAAAAACCCTGAGTTACAGACCCGGGGTTTTTTACTTTATATCCTATAATTTTTCATCCCGTTTTTTCGGTTTGAGTAAAAGTTTGTCTATTTCTGTGTTTACTGAAAAGAATATTTTAGCAGCGTTCTCGCCGTATTTTTTACTCCCTATAGGAAAGCCAACACCTATTTGAGCGGTGAAAGCGTCACATAAATATATATATAGCGTAACACCAGCACTGTGTATAAAGTTTTTCGGATAATTATAAACGTTCTTGTTTTCTTTTACATAGCCCCAGTCATAGAACGGCGCTATGCGTAATTTCTCGTCTATAAATTTCATTTTTTCAGGCAAGATACGTTTTAGGAACGGAATTGGCGCTCGCAGTTCGAATGAGCCGTTCACTCCATAATCTCCCAATAATGTAGACGGGTCATAGCCGCGCATAGAGTATGCGCCGCCAAGATACATCTGTTCAGTCGTGTAAAGTGCCTGAGGAGAATATTGTCCGTTGATTCTTGCAATGGCCATCATATCTTTTGGGAGCAGCTGAACGCGAGTGAGTCCGCTTGTGAATTTATAAAAAGTGCTTTGTGGTCCAACCTTTCTGTTTCTTGTTGCACCCAATCCGTCTATTCCAAAATCAGCGCCCATGGAGCCGAGCCATCTGCCGCTTCGGTCATCGTGCGTGAAATTCAGACCCGTCCTTGCAATCCTTAAATTATAATCGGACAAAGTCAAATCAATCGCCTTAAGATCAGTTCTGGAGCTCATAAAATCAAAACTAAAAAGGGCATTGACTTCTGTGGTCAAGTTATTCACAAGCGGATGAATAAGCCCGATAGAATGCGTTCTTGCTTCCCCTCTTAGCCCGAGGACTCTTAGCATTCCATTCGGTTGAATAACTGACTTGGAATAGTTATATGCTAATTTTGTGCCATATTTGTTTATGGGTATTTGGTATCCTGCTAACGCGCCTGCCATACCTTTAGAGAGAATTGTGCCTCCGTATGCCTTGTCGCCAAACCCTGTGAGGTTATCCATCCCTAATATAAGTCCTGTTCTGTGTTGTCCCGAACTTTTGTAGCCAAAGTCGTCTACGTTTAAGTCAAATTTAACAGGGAATCTTTCGGCTACATCAAGGCCTATTACGACGTCATTATCGCCCGGTTCTTGCTCAATAAAAACTCCGCTTTGAACCCATGATTCGCGATTGAGTGTTTTTAATGCGCCTTGCATTTGTCTGACGTTAAAAACGCTGCCTTCATTCAAATTGCGTCCGGAGAGTGCAAAGTTTTCATAATAAGCTGTTCTGCCCCAGTGATTTCCAACGATTTTCTTGCTCTTGACCTTGCTTTCAACTATGCAAATCTTAACAATACCGTCTTCACCGATTTCTTGTTCGGGAATGTATGCGTATGATGTCAAGTATCCGTTTTCTTGATAAAACTGGGTTAAGAAATTTGTGTAGGCGAGAATGTTTTCAAGCCGGACTTCTTCTCCCAAAATACTTACAGCAAAACTTTTTAATTTATTACTCTTATAAACGGTATTTCCTTCAAAGACAATATCATTCAACCTAAATTGAGGGCTTGTAATAGTTTGCTCTGTGCTTGCTACGCCCTTCAGTCGTTCTAATTCTTCTTGAACGCTCTTAACTTCTCCGGGCGCACTATGGATAAATTTGCGCTCAAGCTCCAGCTCTCTTAGTCGTTCAGTATTTTGCTTATTAATGACTGCAGGGTTATTAACATCACTCGCGCATGCGAACCCTGTGTTTAATATTAAAATAGTTATTACCAGCCATTTCCTCACCCTACTAATTTAGCATAAAACGGACATTGTAACAAACTGTTATTGGGCATGCAGCGTTCTTTAGCCAATCCTCTTTATCAGAGTCAAAATGTTTTGGCCGTTGATATAGTCGTATTGAAGTATGTCTGTGTTTTGTTTTGCAATAAAGATTCCCAGTCCGCCGACTTTACGGTCGTATAGGTTTAGGCTCGTATCAGGGGCGTCTGTGTCCAGCGGGTTATATGGAATGCCTGAATCAGAAATACGTATTGCAACGTCGTCTTCTTCTAAAGTTAAAATCTGTATTTTGATTTTGCCTTTATCGTTTTCTTGATATGCATAAGAAACAATATTTGCAAAAATTTCTTCCACGGACAATTCAAGTTGAGTGATTATTTTAGGTGAAATATTTTTAGGTATGTTTTCAAGTTCTTGGCTCACAAATCCCATTACCTCAGGTAAATATTTAACATCAGCATCAAAAGTTTTCTCTGTTGTTATGTAAGCGCCTGTCTTCTTGCAGTAATGCATCGCAAGCATAGTCATGTCATCGCTTTGCGGTTCACCTGCAGCGAAGCTGTTTACAATATAATTTATCTCACCGATAAGATCTTGCATGTTTGTATATGTTGAGTTGTTTAGAGTCTCAATAAGCTTCTCTATGCCGAAGAATTGCGACTGTGGGTTTTCGGCATCAGTAACCCCGTCGGTATACATAAATATTGTATCGTTCTCACCGAGATTAATTTTACCTTCTCTATATTCTACAACGGGAACTCCGCCAAGAACGAAAAACGGCTGAACTTCAAGCGGTTTAAATGACTCGTTATGTCTTTTTATAAGCGGCGGATTGTGGCCGGCATTTGCATATACAAATTCGCCGTTAGAGATGTTTAAAATCCCCAAAAAAGCCGTTACAAACATATTAAGGTCATTGTTCTCGCACAATTGCAAGTTTGTTTTCTCAAAGATTTGTCCCGGACTTAAATTAAGCTGAGCGTAGTTTTTGATTAAGGTTTTTGCAATCATCATGAACAATGCCGCAGGAACCCCTTTGTCAGAAACGTCAGCGATTACTATTGCCAAGTGATCTTTATCAATGAAGAAGAAGTCATAAAAGTCGCCACCGACTGCTTTTGCAGGAATCATAGAAGCATAAATGTCAAATTCTGAGCGGTCAGGAAAAGGAGGGAATATAGATGGGATCATTGAAGATTGAATATCTCTTGCGATATCAAGCTCGGTCGAGATACGCTCTTTTTCAGCGGTTATTGATTTGATATTTTGGGTATAGTCTTTAATATCCTGAGTCATTTTGTTAAATGAATCAGCAAGTGTTGTAAACTCGTCTCTTGTGTGCAATTCAACCTGTACATCAAGATTGCCTGCACCTATTTCTATTGCTTTTTTAGACAGATACACGACGGGTTTGCTTATAAGATGATTTAAAAGACGGTACATTGAGTAGAAAACCAACAACACAGAGAGCAGCATAATTCCCGCCATGACTCTCATACTATTGTTAATTTCCTCAAAAAGTTCATCTTTAGGCGTGTTAACAATGAGAATAACCCCATTTGCAAGTTTTTTCTGGAAAGACAAGTACTTCACGCCATTATATTTAAATTGACTTTCGTTAGAAATATTGTCCTTTAGCCAGGGAATTGTTTTAAGAGATTTGCCGACGGGGGTTTCTTTAACACTTTCATCTGTTAGAACTACTATAAAGTCATTTGCAGGATCGGCCATAAGCGTGAAACTGTTAGGGGTCGGCTTGATTTGAGAAATCTCTTCGACAAGCAATTCTATTTCCCAATCTACAGTGGACATTCCGACAAATTTGTTATTTGCATCAAATATCCCCACTCCAACGGTTGTCATCAAAGCATTAGACCCGGCGTTGTCTGTATATGGCGGCGTCCACACCAAGGCATCTTTTTTTAGTGAATGTTTTTTGGTTGTGATGTACCAGTTGTGTTTCGGGTAGTTGTATTCAGGAGTTTCGTACTTAGGCTCATATACGACTTTCCCGCCTTTTTTGTAGGCATAAAAGCAAACTCTTTCTTTGGCAGGATCTATTACGTATGGTTCAAACCAAACCCCGCCTCCAAGAGCAGCAGTCGAGGATTCAAAATTGCGCATAATCATTTTTTTCATGCTCTCAGGAGAACTTTTGGTTCTATAGAAAACTTCACCCTGAAGCGCGAGATCAATGGCATTTTTTTCGATTTGGATAATGGATTTGTTAATCTGCTCGGCTTCAGAAGCTACCAGAGCATTAGTCTGATCGATTTTTAGGTTTTGATATTTACTGTATGTGTCTGATGACAAAATAAACATCAAAACGCCCAATATCAAAATGATAAACATTAAAACTAAAACAATTTTGGATTTAATGGTGTTTAACAATTGTCTACTCGCTTTCTTGATTTTCAATGCATAAGATATTATTGAAGCCGGTCATTTCAAAAACTTCCATGATTGACGAATTTACATTTATTAGCCGCATTTTACCTTGTGCACTCATTCGTTTCTGCATCAAAAGCAATACGCGCAACCCAGCGCTGGAGAGATATTCCAGCTGGGAGAAGTCCAAAATTAGTTTCTCAATATCTCTGATTAGCGCTAATAATTTAACCTGAACCTCAGGTGCCGTAAGCGTGTCAAGACGTCCAACCAGTGAAACTTCAACAGCTGTCCCGTCCAAGCTCTTTTTAACTTCCATTTTACACTCCCAATCTCTAATCCAAATTATTGTATCATATTTTTTTAATTGAGTAAATATTGACTAAAAGAGGGATGTTTTGAAAAAATATTTTGCACATAATCAATTTTAAAATTAAGGAGTGTGCAATGTTTTTTTTACAATGGTTATGTTTTGCTTTAGGAATTGTATTTGTATCTTGGGTAATCCCGGGAATTGAAGTGGACAGCTTCTTGGCGGCAATGTTTGTTGCCGTTATTATTGGTTTAATAAACGTTTTTATCAAACCTTTAGTTATGCTGCTGACTCTGCCTATAAATGTTGTTACCCTGGGGCTTTTTACATTGGTTATTAACGCGCTTTTGCTAATGCTGGCTGGTGCGATTTCACCGGGATTTGAAGTCGAGGGTTTTTGGAGTGCTTTCTTCGGCTCAATTGTGCTGGCATTATTTAGTATCGGCGTTAATGCTATCGGAGAATAAAAAAAAATCCGGACGTCTGTCCGGACTTTGTGAATAAGTGAAAACTAACCTAAGAGCGTTCTCAAGTCATTTTCCGGGGTAGTAATGGGCTGGATTTTGAATTTGTCAACTAGAATATTCAAAACATTTGGAGATACAAATGCGGGTAATGTTGGCCCAAGTCTGATATTTTCTATTCCTAAGTAGAGCAGCGTTAACAAAATACAAACCGCTTTTTGTTCATACCAGGAAAGAACCAAAGATAGAGGCAAGTCGTTTACGCTGCAATTGAAAGCTTTTGATAACTCAACTGCAACTTTAATCGCACTGTATGCGTCGTTACATTGTCCCATATCAAGCAGTCTTGGGATTCCGCCAATGTCGCCAAGATCAAGATCGTTAAATCTGAACTTTCCGCAAGCAAGGGTTAAAACGAGCGTATCGGAAGGTGTTTGTTTAACGAACTCTGTGTAGTAGTTTCTACCCGGTTTTGCCCCGTCGCATCCGCCAACTAAGAAGATGTGTTTTAGAGCACCTGTTTTGACAGCGTCAATTACTTTGTCAGCAACTGATAAAACTGTGTTGTGTCCAAATCCGACAGTTAAAACATCTCCGCCGTTAATCCCGGTCATTTTTTGGTCTTCAAGGTAGCCGCCAAGTTCAAGCGCTTTTTCAATTACCGGTGTAAAATCTTTGTCGGCACCGATGTGTTTGCAGCCTGGGTATTGAACAACAGAAGTCGTGAAAACTCTGTCGCCGTAGCTTTCTTTAACAGGCATGATACAGTTTGTTGTGAACAAAATTGCACCCGGAAGGTTGTCAAATTCTTTTTGTTGGTTCTGCCAAGCCGTACCGAAGTTACCTTTTAAATGCGGATACTTTTTCAACTCAGGATATGCCATACAAGGAAGCATTTCACCATGAGTGTAAATATTTACTCCTTTGTCTTTTGTTTGTTCTAAAAGAAGCGCCAAGTCCTTTAAATCGTGTCCTGTTACCACAATGAAAGGTCCTTTTTCAATGTTAGTCGTAACCTTTGTCGGTTCGGGGTTGCCGTATGTTTCAGTATTGGCTTTGTCAAGAAGCTCCATGCATTTCAAGTTGATTTCGCCTGTTTTTAGAACAAGACCAAGCAGTTCGTCTGCTGACAATTCTTTTGAAAGTGCCCTTAAAGCTTCAAAGATAAAATCATTCACATCTTTATCGGTGTAGCCCAACATTCTTGAGTGGTGAGCATAAGCCGCAACACCTTTTAAGCCGAATAAAATCAAAGATTTTAAGCTACGAAGATCCTCGTTACAATCCCATACAGTCTGTATGTCAAAATCACATTTATCAGCTTTTCCAACGGCTTCATCTATTAGCATTTGGATTGAATTCCCATCAAAGTTTACGTTGGTAATCGTTGTAAACAATCCATCTACAAGGATGCAGGTATTTTCTGGTGTCTTTTCACATACATTTGCGAGTTTGATTAACGAACTTGTCAATTCATCCTGCAGGTTTGAGATATCTGCTGACTTCCCGCAAACACCGTGCATTGTACAGCCTTTGCCGCCCGCTGTTTGTTCACATTGAAAACAAAACATTTTATTTTCCATTATTTTTCTCCTTTACTTTTAAGCTTTAACTTTTATATTAATCTACCTTCTATTGATACTGTGTAATCTTTTATAATAATATTCTTTTGTGCTCTCTGCATTGCCTCTGTTACTACCATTTCCACCCCGCCGCAGCACGGAACTTCCATATGCACGATAGAAACAGACTTGATGTTTTTGGTCTTAAAAATCTCGGTGAGCTTGTCCACATAACCCTCAAGTGTGTCATCTAATTTCGGGCAGAAGATTATTAAAACTTTATTCTTTAAGAATTTTCTGTGGAAATCCGGGTAAGAAAACGCGGTACAATCAGCAGCGATTACCAAATCAGCATTCTCTAAATATGGTGCATTAGGATTCAACAGGCGAAGCTGAATAGGCCAGTTGCTGAGTTCTGAAGTCAATTCAACATTAGAAGTGTCAGTGACCGGAGTTTCGTTCCGTTGGATTGATTTTTGCATCATCCCAGGACAACCGCAAGGCAATCTATCGCTCAATTGCGGAGCTGCTATGTTATTTTGTTTTAAATAATCAAGCGCCTGTTCGTAGAATTTAGTTTCGCCGTGAGATTTTAAATGCTCAAGGTGAGCCTTAATTACGTTTTCGCCGCCTTTAACGATATTTGGCATAACTTTATACTCATCATAAGGCTCTGCCTCACGTTCAATGACTTCCATCGCACCTGTCGGACAGCCTTTTACGCAAGCACCTAATCCGTCGCAAAAAAGGTCGCTGATGAGCCTTGCTTTGCCGTCAATTATTTGCAGAGCGCCTTCCGGACAATCCGGCACACAATTGCCGCATCCGTTACATCTGCTTTCATCTATTGTTATAATTTTTCTTTTCATATTATCTACTCCTGTTTTACGCTGTTCTGCGCAAATCCGCCTTGATATTATCAATATAAACTGGTATGATAAAAATATCTGTTGCATGTGCAACAAATATAAATATATTTTTGAGGTATATTCATGGACATATTTTACGGTATAAATGAACAAGATAGGAACGCCCTGTTGGGCTGTTTGCAGGCTGTAAAAAAGACTTATCTGAAAGGTGAAGTTATTTTTGATGTTGGCGACGATTTAACTTCGGTCGGCTATATTTTAGAAGGCGAAGTTCAGCTCTCAAAAGACGACTATGACGGCAACAAGGTAATAGTTTCCAACGTGGGTCCAAATGAAACTTTCGGGGAGGCTTTTGTCTGTGCAGGGGTGGATAAAAGTGAGGTTTCTGCAACCGCCCTGGTTGAAACTCAAATTCTTTTGCTTAATTTCCATAGAATATTGTCGGTGTGCGTAAACACCTGTCCGTTTCATAAAAAATTAATCGAAAATATTATAAAAACAATTGCAACAAAAAACATCATGCTCCAAAAAAGAATTGAATTGCTTTCTAAAAAAACACTTCGTGAGCGTATTTTGCATTTCTTACGCACTGAGAAAAAAAAGACAAAGAAAGAAATTTTTGAGATTCCGTATTCGCGTGAACAAATGGCGCTTTATATTAGCGCAGACAGAAGCGCGCTGTCGCGTGAATTGTCAAACATGAAAAACGAAAACATAATTGATTACGACAAAAATACTTTTAGATTGAAATAATTTTGCAAAGACCCAAACTTGCGTTGACCGGACTTGTCTAAGTTACCCAGAATTATTTACCCCAGTACCAGCCAAGTAAGAACAACATAATCCCGAAGCAGATGCCTTTGTTATCGTTTGGCAGGCAGACAATTGCAGTTGCAATTAAAAGTGAGATTAATGCAATACGTTTCCAGGGAAGTTTGTTCGGTTCTTTTTTAACTTCTTCGACAGCAGTTTCTTCAGCGACTTGAGAATCATCTTCAAAAGGTTTTACTACCTGAATGCTCACAAATTCTTCTGTGTCTGCTATGTTAATTTTGCAGATGCTTCCTACGTCAATTTTTCCGAGCGGTTCGCCGGCGAAAAGAATTTTGTCGTTGTGAAAAGTGTTCATAACAACGCATTTTTGCAGGCTGTATTGAATTGTTAAAAGCACGTCAACATCTGACTTAATCACGAAATCGCAATTGGGGTTCGTGCCAACATTTATTACGTCCAAGTCCTCAAAGGTCTTTTCCTGCGTCGATGTAGAAATTACAACAGCCATATTGTCTCCTCACTGATTTTATTATAACATGACTTTAAAGAAGGTAAATACAAATTTGCGGGGGAAAACATGAACGGAATTTATGAATTATTGATAACACTGGCAGTGGCTTATTTAATCGGGTCAATCCCAACAGGCTATATAATTGTTAAAGCAGCAAAAGGCGAGGATATCCGCACAATCGGCTCCGGCTCAACAGGCGCTACCAATGTTAAACGCGTCATGGGAAAAGCCTGGTTCTTTATAACATTGCTTTTGGATGCGGCTAAAGGAGCGTTGCCTGTAGTTTTAGCAAAAGTATTTGCAACAGCGTTTGTCGGAATAGGTCTGCTTCCGGTTGTTGCCGCGATTGCCGTAATTCTTGGACACAGCAAATCCATTTTCTTGAACTTCTCAGGCGGCAAATCTGTAGCATCAGGTGTTGGCACAATCATCGCGTTGAACTGGATGGTGGGGCTTTCAATCGCTGTTATTTGGGCAGTAATCACCTACTTCTCAAAATACGTTTCGTTAGGCTCAATAATCGCGCTGGCGCTTTCACCCGTGTTGATGTTCTTATTCCATCAGCCAATCGCCTACGTCGCATACTGTGCGCTCGGAGCGGTCTATATAATCTACCTCCACCGTGAAAATATCGGACGACTTTTAAAAGGCGAAGAAAACAAAGTTAGGGATTAGTGCTAAGTTGTCGCGGTTGACATTTATCAAAAATATTTACCCCTAATATTGAAAGTAGCGGTCAAAGTCTACGTCGTCAAAGCTGCACAGAAGCTGATAAACTTCATCTTCTTCGTCCATGCGCTGAAAATTATATTCGTCAAAACTCCAATATTTTGGGTTAATCCCCCTTACGCGCACAATGTCGACGTCTTTTAATATGTTTAATTTCTTCTTAACTATTTCGATCGGCAAATCAACCAGTTTCGCGAGTTCAACGGCCGTTATGCCCTCTTTTTTTTCGTGTTTTTCCGGGGTCAGAAACATCAATTCCAGCCCGACCTTTTTTAATTCTTTATCTTCCGTATCTAATCCAATCATGACATCATTTTACGCCCGATTGAACTTTTTTTAATCATATTTTTGGACTATCTTCTCTCGTCATTCTCGGCGTTGCTTCAACATGACGTTAAACATTTGCCGCAAATATTTTAGTTGCTCTGGGTAATATCCCAAGGCAGTACGAAATAACGACACCGTAATTTGTAATGGGCACCGACTTTTTGTTTGCAATTAAAATGCGTGAGAGAATCTCGCGGCGATTTGTCATACACGCTCCGCAATGGACGATTAATTTGTAATCAGATATTTCAGGAAAATCGTGTCCTGCATAATTTTCTATAATCAAATCTTTGCCGGTTTTTTGGCGCAATAAATTTGGGATTTTAATCCGCCCAATATCGTCTTCTATTGCGTGATGGGTGCAACTCTCTAATATTAAAACTTTATCACCGTCTTGCAGGGCATCAATTGCTTTTGCGCCTTGTACGAATTCTTCCAAATCCCCCTTAATCCGCGCAAAAAGGATAGAGAAAGAAGTCAAAGGAATGTCTTTTGGCACAATTTCGTCCACGCATTTGAAGGCTTGAGAATCTGTAACAACCAACGCCGGCGGGGTTTTAAGGTTGTCCAACGCGGCTTTGAGTTCGGTTTCTTTAACAACATAAGTCAAGCAATTGTTGTCTAACAGGTCGCGAATAGCCTGAACTTGAGGCAGAATCAGCCTGCCTTTTGGCGCTTCTTTATCAATCGGTGTGACCAAGATAACAGTGCTGCCTTCAGGTACCAAATCGCCGAGAATCTTTGGCGAATTTATAAAATCCTCCGGCAACAATTTTACCAGAGCTTCTTTGAATCTTTGAACTAACTGTAAGTCTGTTTTGGCTGAAGTCAAAAGAGGGTTGAATAGTTGAGTAGTTGAATGGTTGAATGGCTGGATGTCTGTTTTATTAACGATTATTATATATGGAATTTCCAATTCATCGAGTTGTTTGATTAGTTCTCTTTCTGGTTCGCCCAAGCCATTGTAATCAACTACGATAACGGCGATATCAGTGCGGTTGAGAACCTTCATCGTGCGCTCAACACGCTTTTCTCCGAGTTCGGAAACATCATCTAATCCGGCGGTGTCAAGAAAAGTTACAGGCCCAATCGGCAAAAGCTCCATCGACTTTTCAACAACATCGGTAGTAGTGCCTGCGACATCAGATACAATCGAAACATCTTGTCCTGCTATTTTGTTTAACAGCGACGACTTTCCGACATTTGTTCTGCCAAAAATCGCTATATGTAATCTGTTCGATTTTAGTGTTTTCATATTTTGATTATATCATAATTTAGTCATTGCGAACGTAGTGAAGCAATCCAGCAAGATTTCTAGATTGTCACGTCGCCATAGCTCCTCGCAATGACAAAAAAGGATGTCTTTTGACATCCTTTTTTAAATTATTATCCTCTGATTTTGAGTTTCTTGATTAAGCTTCTGTACTCTTCAAGGTTTTGAGTTTTCAAGTAAGATAACATTCTTTTACGTTTACCTACCATCATCAACAGACCTCTTTTAGTAGAGAAATCTTTTTTGTTCTCTTTCAAGTGTTCAGTAAGCGCTGAGATTTTTGTGCTAAGCATAGCGATTTGAACTGAAGTTGAACCTGTGTCTTTTTCATTTTTGCCGTATTTTTTGGCAAATTCTTTTTTGTTTGGTAAATTAATTGGCATAGTGTAATTCCTTTCTTCGCGGGGATCAGCAGCGTAAACCACCGAAACCGTATAATACAGAAATAATCATACTACGTCAATATAAAAATGCAATGCTTAATATTTATAAAGGCCAAAAGCAAACATTGTTGCTTTGTCAAGCGCACGGTCAACATCACCTTCAGTAACGTTATAATCTGTTGTTGTCTTTTTCAAACTTCCCTGATCGACTGCACTTTGACTGTTGCCCCAACGTAATTGAGCATTGTGAACTTCTCTTTTCTTAGTAAAAAGACTGCCTTTTAGGCTTTGGTAATTGTCCCAAGCTTCTTCGTACTCAGCTTTTTTTTGAAGGTATCTTTCATCAAAAATAGCGGTTCTTTTTAATTCAGCATCTTTTGCAGCCTGAAATTTCTCAATGTTACCGCCGTAAGCCGCTTTTTCTACTTCGGTTAGTAATTCCCAAGCTTGTTGAATTTGTAGTGATGCCATAAATATCCCTTATGTTAATCTCTTATAGTTATATAAAGTGTTTTTTTCTAAAAGAATTGCCTAAAAAGCGTGGTTTGTTAAGAAATATTAAACCACAATAACTCAACCCATTTGTCATCCTGAACTTGATTCAGGATCTGAGCCTGTGCGGTTTTGGCAAAGTTCAATGGTGGCCAGATTCCGGATCAAGTCCGGAATGACATGGAGGTAGATTTTTGTGTTAAAATAACTTTATGATTGATCGTTATTCTCGCGAAAAGATGAAAAAGATATGGGACTTACAGTCCAAGTTTGAGTATTATCTCCAAGTGGAGATTGCGGCGGCGCAAGCATACGCAAAAGTCGGCGAATTTCCGCAAAAAGATATTGACGAACTGGCAAAACGCGCTAAATTCAGCCTAGAGAGAATTGATGAGATTGAGCGCGAAGTTAAACACGATGTTATTGCGTTTTTGACTAATGTTAATGAAAATCTTGGCGAGTATGCAAAATATATGCACGTTGGAATGACAAGCAGCGACGTAATCGATACGGCTCTAAGCCTGCAGATTAAAGACAGCGCGAAAATCATTATTGAAGATTTAGACGAAACGATTACCTCGCTAAAAACTCTTGCGAACAAGCATAAAAACACTATTATGATCGGCCGTTCGCACGGAGTACACGCAGAAATTATGACTTTCGGGTTTAAATTATGCAATTGGATTGATATTTTAGAGCGCCAAAGAGCGAATTTTATTCACGCGGCAGACCAAATTAAGGTCGGGCAAATCTCAGGTCCTGTCGGAACTTACAGCAATATCGCGCCTGAAATTGAACGGATTACCTGCGCTAATCTTGGTTTGACGCCGGCTAGAATTTCGACTCAGGTTATTGCGCGCGACTACCACGCGTATTTTATGCAGTCGTTAGCGCTCATTGCGACAGTGATTGAGCAATTCTCGACTCAAATAAGAATGATGCAGCAGACTGAAATTATGGAAGTCGAAGAAGGTTTTGCAGCCGGTCAAAAGGGTTCAAGTGCAATGCCGCACAAAAAGAATCCGATTTTGAGTGAAAATCTTTGCGGGCTTGCGCGGGTGGTTCGAGCAAATTCGCAGGTTGCGTTGGAAAATGTTGTTCTCTGGCATGAGCGTGATATGTCGCACAGTTCGGCAGAGCGCATAATCTTCCCTGACAGTTTGATCTTGACTGATTTTATGCTGCACAGATTTAATGAGGTTGTTAAAAATCTTGTAGTGCACGAAAAAAATATGCTCCGTAATGCTGACCAATTTGGCGGAATTGTTTTCTCGCAAAAAGTCTTGTTAAAACTAATTGAAAAAGGATTGACGCGTGAAGATGCTTACAAAATTGTTCAAAGGAATGCGCACGAAGCGGTTGAACACAACGGTGATTTCCGTGTAAATCTCATTGATGACCCGGAGGTTACAAAATTAATGACGCCGTATGAGATTGACGAAATTTTCGACAAAAAAGAATTCTTAAAAAATATAAATGACATCTATGGAAAAATTATATGAGTAAACCCGCAAACAATCTAAAAAAAGAAATATTAATTCGCCTAATAAATGCGTTCAAGAGCGAAGATTTCCCTGAAAGCACCCGCTTGATTCCTTTTGATATGCGTCCGAAGGGGTCTGAAGTGCCTTTTAGATGTTGTATTTACAAAGAAAGAGCGATTTTGCGCGACAGAACGATTGCAGGATTGGGATTCTCTATTGAAGAAACTGACGAGAGTGTGCGTCTTGCAGGGCTTGCAAAAAAAGCAATTGAGCGCCAAAAACCTGAAAAAAACCCGCTGACGATTCTTCAAACAGCTTGCCAAAGCTGCGTGCCGTCAAGAATTTACGTAACGGATTTGTGCCAGGGGTGTGTGACTCGTGCGTGCAAAACGGCGTGTAAGTTTGATGCAGTTGAAATTACTGATCGCAAGGCAATTATTGATCCGCATAAGTGTAAAAATTGCGGGATGTGTGTGCCGGTTTGTCCTTATCAGGCGATTACCAAGCTGATTGTTCCGTGCGAAAAAGCTTGCCCGGTTGATGCTATCGCAAAAGACGAAAACGGTCAGGTAATCATTGATTTTGAAAAGTGTATTTTCTGCGGAAAATGTGTGGGCGCGTGTCCGTTTTCTGCGGTACATGAGAAAAGTCAAATTATTGACGTGTTAAAAAACATTGCAGCGGGTAAAAAAGTCATAGCTATGATTGCTCCTGCGATTATGGGACAGTTTGAGTGCAGTCCTCAACAATTAAAAGCTGCTTTATTAAAACTTGGGTTTAGTGATGTGTATGAAGTTGCGCAGGGTGCGGATGTCACAACACGAAATGAAGCCCGTGAGTTTGAGCAAAGGCTGGAAGAAGGCGCAGAATTTATGACGACTTCGTGTTGCGCGAGTTACAATCAGTTTGTCGAAAAGCATCTGCCGCAATTAAAACCATTTGTTTCAGATACCAAAACGCCGCTTTATTACACAGCAGAAATTGTTAAAAAAGAGAACCCGGAAGCGGTCACTGTTTTCTTTAGCCCGTGCGTGTCAAAGCGTCTGGAGATTTTTGAGAACTCGAATGTCAATTATATGTTGAATTTTGGTGAGCTTGAAGCTTGGTTTGAAGCCGAAAGTATTGAGTTGGAAAAATGTAAAAAATCCGAGTTTAAAGTTCAAGCGTCAGCACAAGGCAGAAATTTCCCTGTAAGCGGCGGGGTAGCGAGTGCTGTTCAGGCTTTGTTGCCAGAGGATTTACCGGTGCAGGCTAAAATTATTAACGGGCTGGATAAAGACACAATTAAAAACCTCAAATCTTATGCGCAAAGCGGGATGTGTGATTGCGGAAATCTCATTGAAGTAATGGCCTGCGAAGGCGGCTGTCTTGGCGGGAATGCTAAAATTAAAAAGATAGTGCCTGCACAAAAGCAGCTTAATGATTATATTGAAACAAGCCAAGACATTACACTATAACGCTTGGCGAATAAATTTCTTTGTTTAGCAAAACTCGTGCCGTGCGAATGATGTTGCTGTTTTGTGAACTCAAATCTTCAATATCTGAGAAATTGGCAATCATGTTTGCAAGTTCAATGTAAGTTTCGTCATCTTTTGTGCGAGGGGTTTGAGTTTCTAAAATCCGTAAGATGCGCACAAGTTCTCTGTCTTTAGCATCAATTATTGCAGCATCCAATCCGGCGCCGTAAGCCAGCACTGCAAAAACCCTGTTTACAATCGGGCGCAGTTCCTTCGGCATCCCGTTTGAAATATTTGAGAGCCCGACAATTGTCTTCACAGGGGATTCAAAGCTCTGTTTTATCATCTGGATTGTGTTTAGAACTTCCATTGCCTGAGATTGGTCAACACATAAAGGTAAAACCAGCGGGTCGAAATAAAGTTTTGTATTCTTGATTTCTGCTTGGCTTTCTATCTCCATTGCGATTTCTAACCTGCCATCAGCGCTCTTTGGGATCCCGGTTTCCTTGCCCATAGTAAGTGCGATTAGGTTGCAATCATATTTGGCTGCCAAGTTTGTCATAACACTCAATCTGGGTTCATCTTTTGAAGTGGAATTTATAAAACAATTCGTAGGATTTTTTATAATTTCAAAAGCAGCTTCCATCTCATCGGCGTTTGTCGTATCAAGTGAAATTCCTGCATCAGAATTTTGCTGCACCAGTTCGGCAAGCCAACTTAATGATCCTTCCAATTTCCCCCGAGAAGGTCCAACATTTAAATCAATAAAATCCATATTTGACTGAGCAGTTATTAACTCTGTTATATACGCTGTATCGCGTGTTTCTATAGCGTTACGGACAGTTTTTGATATAATATGGATGTTTTCGCCGACTAGTATCATATACAAATCTTAGCATAAAAAATCACCCAAAGGGATAAACAAAAAGCCAGTCCTCTATGTCATACTACTATTAGAAAAATTAAGTCGTTTTTTAAATCTTTACAAAAATTTACATCAATTTTTCCCCGAAGGGAGCAAATTTTACTGTTCAGTGGTTTTATAACCACTAGCAATATTTGTCAAGTCATGCTATAATAGATGCAACTAATGGAACCAAACTTTAAAAAAAGGAGAAGGTCTATGACAGTGTTAGTGTCCAAAACTAAGGAAAAGCGCGTTAAATCAAAGTTTAACGACGAATTTGAAAACTACCTGAAAAAGCAATGCCTGAAAACTACATTCAACGGGCTTGAGCTTGAAACATTCACTTGGTACAAGAAAGTTCTAGGGCTTTTGTAGTAAAAAATAGAAAATTTTAAATTTAAACTAAAGAACCGGCGCTCATCGAAAGCCGGTTTTTTGTATAGTCCGAGCAGAGGCAGGAGCGAGCGTAAGCGAGCGCATATGACAGAACCACCGAACTCCAATATATGCAGGATTGCCTTTTTCTCAAAAACTATTAAAATATAAGCATGAAGAGAATTTTGTTACTCTTATGTGTTTTAATTTTCGGTTTGTCGTCAAATGCGGCGACTGATTTTGAGCAGATTTACAGAGATTTGCCGGTGCCGACGTTCAAATATGTTCATGACATTGATCCCGGAGAGCTTTACGATATAAAAGATACAACCTGGTCGCCGTATCCGCTTTTTAGGTTGACTTCGCCGTTATTTTTTAAAACTGTTGCGATTCAGCCTGGATATTATGCGCTGACTCCACGTGAACAAGACGGCAAATGGTATATTCTATTTAAAGAAGCCGGCAGGGTCAGATATATTGTTCCGGTTTATAACAGAGATATTGTGCCGGAAATGTTTTATGAAGCAAACTTGCCGCAGCCGAAGTTGACCTTCACGCAAAAATTTCAAATCAAAGGACTTGATTTTATTGGCAGACATTTTGCTGATTCAAAAAGGAAGCCTACTCCGCAGGCATATTTAGAGGCAACTGACCTGGATAACAATTTTGTATCACTGGTCATTTATTGGGGGGCGCACAGATATTATACGGTTATGAGAACGATTCAGTTATAAAACTATTCGTCGTCGTCTTCTGTTTTAATTTTCTCAACAACCATCTTGGCCATCTCTTTTGCGATGACGCCTTGCGTTGCGGCAGGACAATTTTGAAGCATGTTCATTGCCGTACGGATGGTCGCGTCAATGTCGTACCAACGACCTTTGCGCTCATCTTCCAAGCCTGAACCGACGGCATCAATAATTTCTTCAACGGATTCAAATTTTTCGTCTTCAATATTATGTTCAATAATAATTTTAATCAAATTTAGCGCAACTCTAATTTGAGTGTCGTCATCGGATTCTTCCAGAGTTTTGACAGCCTGAGACAAAACAGGGTCTTTATCGTACCAACGTCTGTAATTGCTGCTGTATTCTTCTTTCATCTTTTCCTCCAATTCCAATTAGTTTTTGTTATTCTTCCTCTCCCTGCGGGAGAGGATAGAGGCGAAGCCTCGTGGTGAGGGGGTATTAACCTCTTTTAAAGGTTACCCCTTTAATCCCGCGCGGGTATTCCCACTCAATGCAGTTTTGTTCACAAGCCAGTCTGCAAGCGCCGCACTCAAGGCAGTTTTCGTAGTTTACGATGACTTGGTCTTCGTTTTGAACGTAAACCTGTGCCGGACAGATAATTGTGCAGATTTTTGACTTGCAGGTTTTGCATTTGGTGCAGTCAGGTCGAATGTGCGAGTTTGTATCCGGAGTACATTTTAAGGTGTGCAGTTTTTTATCCATGCTCATTTTATCAATATACTCCACATTAATTTTACCACACTAACCCCGTCTTTGAAAAGCTCTGTAATTTTTCTGTCGGTGAAAATACTTTTTATAAACGCACGGTATTTGTCGCGTTTTGGAACCCCGTCAGCTGCAGTGAACATCTCAAAGAACCCGTTAATTTTGCGCGGGTAATAACCCAAAAGCTGCGATACGCGTTTGTGCATAACATCCATCACGTTACGGTATGCGTGGATGTCTTTTATGACAAAACTTTTATTTAATTCTTTTTGGTATTGTGAAAGTGTCTTGGCACTAAAGTCTTTTTTGCCGAGTGCTGTTATTGCCGTTTCGCCGGCGATTTTCCCGCTAATCATCGCGAGGTTTGTGCCTTCCCAGTGAATATTGTCAACTAACATCCCGGCATCGCCGACAATCATAACTCCGTTGCCCTGGAGTTTTGGGAGTTTTTTGTAGCCGCCTTCAGGGATAAGGTGCGCGGAGTATTCAATAAGTTCACCGTCTTTAATTAATGGTGCAACAGACGGGTGTGCTTTTAAGGCTTCTAAAACATCGTAAGGCTTTAACTGTCTTTCAATTAATTCATTGAGCGCTACGCCAAGCCCTATGCTGACAGATTTTTCGTTCGTATATAAGAATCCCAACCCCAGCATCCCAAGCATCGGGCCGCCAAAGAATTGGTAAATTACGCCTTCTTCAGCCTCTACTCCAAAGCGTTCGTTAATTTTTTCTTTATCAATTTTGATAACTTCTTTGACGCTAAGAGCAACATCTTTCGGGTCAATTTCTTTGCGCAGACCGATTTGTTTGGCAAGAAGTGAATTGACTCCGTCAGCGAGGATTACGATGTCGGCGTAGTATTCTTCAAGCTCTGTGCGAATCCCAACGACTTGTTCGCCTTCTAAAATTACTTCGCGTACGACGGTTTCTTCTGCGATTACAACGCCCTCTTTTTGTGCTTGGTCTGCCATCCAACGGTCGAATTTGCCGCGCAAAACACTATAAGAACCTGAGTCATTTGGTTTGCGGTAGTCGATAATTGTGGAGTCTTTTTCCCCAAGAATAGCGAATTTGTGTGAAACGCTTTTGCGCTCTAACGGAGCACTTGTTTCAAAGTCAGGAAAAATTTCTTTTACTGCGTGCGAATAAACCGCGCCGCCAAAGACATTTTTTGAACCGGAAAATTTGCCGCGCTCAATCACAACGACTTTGAAGCCTGCGCGTGCTATGGTTACAGCCGCAGAAATCCCTGCGGGTCCCCCGCCAACAACTATAACATCTGTTTTGTTATGTCTCTCCATTATTTTGATTATACAATATTTAGTCTTTATTGTAAAATGGCCGTATGATTATTACAGGTGGTAAATATAAAGGCAGAAAGATAATAACGCCGGATGAGAATATAACCCGTCCGACGCTGTCAAAAGTGCGTATGGCGGTCTTTAATATATTGCAAAGTTATGATTGTTCAAGTTTTTTTGATATGTATGCCGGCTCGGGGATTATAGGCTTGGAAGCTCTTTCTCGCGGATTTGACAGTGCCATTTTTGTTGAAAAAAATCCTAAAGTCGCTCAAATTCTCAAAAAAAACATCCAAAATATAACTAAAACCCGGATCAAGTCGGAAATGACAAAAGTCTTAATCGGTGATAGTCTGAAAATTGCCAAAACTCTCCCTCAGGTTGATGTGGCGTTCATTGACCCACCATATGGAGCCGGGATTTATGAAAAAAGTTTGGCGGTTGTGAATGCCAAGCTGATTATTCTTGAACATACGGGCGAAGTTGATTTCTCTGGTTTTGAATTAATTAAGCAAAAGCGTTACGGGGATAAATTAATCACTATTTTGCAGCCAAGCGCATAAAAAAAGAGATTGTCTTTCGACAACCTCTTTCCAATATCAGTAAACTGTTTGCTTACTCGCTCGCTTGTAACGGCGTTCCAGGCCGGCAAAGCCGCCCTTTCAGCCTCAGCTCGCTCGTGTTATTTTACAGCTTCTTTGAATTTTTTACCTGCTGAGAAAGCTGGAACAGTTTTAGCAGCGATTTTTAAAGCCGCGCCAGTTTGTGGGTTTCTACCAGTTCTAGCAGCTCTTTTACGTGGTTCAAATGTACCAAAACCAACTAAAGTTACTTTTTTGCCTTTAGCAACTGTTTTTTCGATAGTGTCTAAAGTAGCTGCGATGATGTCAGCTGTTGCTTTTTGAGAAACTTTCGCTTTTTTTGATACCTCTTTTACTAATTCTTCTTTGTTCATTACGAACCTCCTTTTTCCTTAATGCAGACGCTTTACAGAATTACTTTCCCCCAAAACTGGAACTATTAGTTCATCTTCAGCGCATGCTCTCTTTCTGTAACTCAAACATAATAACGTTTTATCCCAACTTTGTCAAGTAGGTAAGGGGGTAAATGTTTGATATTCGTGTGTTACGACGGTAATAGTAAGCGAAATTCGCGTAAATTTATAGTATTTACGTGTTTTTTATCCGTGCAAACTTAACATCACTGTAAAAATATTGTAAGATTTGATAAGCGTTGTAGCCCTCTTTAGCAAGATTATTAGCCCCATGCTGCGACATGCCGACCCCGTGTCCGTTCTTTTTTACATTGCCGTCATAAGAAGGCACGGAACGCAAGTAAGGAAGATTTGTACCCCAAACCTCGCCGGAACCAACTGATTGGCCGCCGGCTGAAGCCGAATAAAATGCGGTAATGACCTTCATATTATAAGTTATTACAATTCCTTTTGTGTTATCAACAATTGCGTTTGTCTTAGCGGTTTCTGCTGAAGCCCCGCCATAAGCCTGATCCTCGGTATTATCCTTTAAGTCAAATCCCATAGAGGCACGCTTGCCAAGATTTGCCATAGCATAGCTTCTCGCGGCAATAGCTTGAGCCTTTAAGGCTTCTTCTTGCCAGCCTGATGGCATTTCAGACGGGAGAACTCCTTTTATATAATCTTCAATATCAACTTCATTAATTACAGTAAGTGTTCCGCTCTTATTTAAAACAATCATGTGTCCGCGGTACCATTTGCCCTTGGTGCTGGTGAAACCCTTCTCACGAGGCTTAATCACAATGTTGTTAGATTTTATTTTATATGATTTTCCGTCAACCTTGATAGACATAATATTGTCGTAAGGTTTTATTTCGTATCCCTGCATAGCGTCTAAATCGCAGACAGTGGTGTTTGTGTTTGCATCAATAATAGTGCCTTTTACGGAAGTCCCGACAAACGCGCTCGACGCATCATATTGAAGCCCGATTTTAATGGCATGAGCCGGAGAGGCAAATATAAATATGAACGCCAATATTGAAAAAAACTTTTTCATAAAAAAATTATAGCACCTCTCGCTATTCTATGATATAGATTAAATGATTGATTTGGTTTTGTACAAAAACTTCATAAAGGGTTCACTTTATTAGTACAATGGGTTATAATTATTAAATCGATTTAGAGGAGATTTGAAATGAGAAAAAGCGGATTTACCCTTGCAGAAGTACTTATTGTGCTCGGCGTTATCGGCATTGTAGCTGTGTTAACCATCCCGACACTAATGAAAAATATAGACGAAAATCGTTGGAAAACAGCTCATGAGGTTTTTGAAAACCGCATGAACGAAGCGCTCAGCCAAATGCATGCCCGGGGAAGGTTAACCATACATGCTAATACGGCGGATTTTGTGGCGGAATTAAACAATTATATGAAAATAATGCAAGTTTGCGCTGTCAATCAATTAGATTGTTTCACCTCGAAAATTGATGACGGAACAGAAACCGGTATTGATACAAGCATCTTCAAATCAGCAACTAACTTTGGCCATCCCTGGAATACTGATGTAGTTGGCTTGAAGCTGGCAAACGGGTCCAGTGTTTTAGTCGCATATAAGCCCGGCGCTTTATTAGATCCGGCAGCAACTGGTAAAGAGGTTGCGCTTGAAACTATCGCCATGATTTATGACACGAATGGGACCTCAAAACCGGACGTGTTGTTTAGCGGAGACAAATACAGAGATGTTTATTATTTTAATATAGTACAAAATAATGGCGGATGCGGCGATGCCCGATATGATGCTTTTGAATGGCCTGCTGGTTCAGGCAACACCCTGTGCATAGCAAAACAAAATGTCGATTATAATTGCGCTGACGCGGGTGGCAATTGCCAGCAGGCTGCAATGAATAAATGTAGTTCTGAATATGGAGGAAGATTGCCTTCACTTAACGGAGCATATTACGGTGGAAATAGTATGTGCCTATGTAAACTTAAAATGAATGGTGGTGCCCCAATGTGCGGAGATTCTGTAGAAGCAACAATGGTGGCAAACTACTTTGCCTCCACAGGTGTTACAAGTGGCGATTATTGGACGAGCGATACGTCTTCCTGGATTTGTGCAATGATGCTTTTTGGTAATGATGATATGCGCATCCAACCCGGGATGTTCATGGGCGGCTCACTAGGAAGCCATTACGGTGCACGCTGCGTAAAATAAAGTAAAAGCTACCTATATCTCGCGGCGGCCTTCAATCGCTTTTGCGATGGTGATTTCGTCTGCGTATTCTAAATCAGCGCCGACAGGAAGTCCGAACGCGATACGCGAAATTTTTATTCCAAAAGGTTTAATTAATTTGCTCAAATAAAGGCTGGTGGCTTCCCCTTCTACTGATGGATTCAAGGCTAATATGATTTCACTTACCCCATCATCGGTTAATCTGGTTAAAAGTTCTTTTATGCGAATATCGTCCGCGCCAATCCCGTCCATAGGAGAAATTAACCCTTGTAAGACGTGATATTGTCCCTTAAATTCGTTTGTTTTTTCAATAGCGATAAGGTCCTTGGTTTCAGAAACAACGCAAATCGTGTCCTTTTCGCGCCTGGTTGATTGGCAGATTTGGCAAGGGCTTTCGGTCGAGAGGTTAAAACAAACCTCGCAGGTGCGGGTGTTTTCCTTTGCTTCAATCATGGCTTGTGCAAATTTCTCCACCTCATTTTTTGGCAGTCTTAAAAGATAAAATGCCATTCTCTGAGCGGATTTTGGCCCGATTGAAGGAAATTTTTGAAAATGCTCTATTAATGTCGCTATGCTTTTTGGATAAATCATTATAAGGTGACTGGGTGACTAGGTGACTAGGTGATTAAGCTTAACAATATGATTATCTATGCCACAGGCATTTGAAAACTTAGTCACTCAGCGACTTGGTCACTTATTCACTTCCTCCTTTAAAACAGCCCCGGAATGTTCAAGTTCAAGCCGCCTGTAACGGATTTCATCTTTTCTTCCATCTGTGAAGTTGCTTTTTCGCTTGCTTGCAAAATTGCAGTTGTAATAACATCTTCGAGCATCTCAATTGAATCAGAGTCAACTGAAGACGGGTTTTCTGGGTTGATTGCTTCAGCCTTTAATTTGATTGATTTGAATTTACCTTGACCGTCGCAGGTTACGATAACCGCACCGCCTGCTGATTCGCCGGTAATCTCTATATTAGCAAGTTCCTCTTGAGTTTCTTTTAATCTTTTTTGAATCCCTTGAGCCTGTTTCATCATTTGCATTACGTTCATATCTATACTTCTCCTTTATTTGTTATTTCCTATTTGTTAAAAATATTGTACAATAAAAGAATGAAATGCAAAACCTACCTTGCAGAATCTTTAAAAAACGGACGCTTGATGCGGTGGACGATTTCGCCGTTGCGGGTTTACATTGCGCCGATGAAATTCTACTCAAAGCAGGGCGAAGACTACAAATATAACGCCATGGTCAAAAGAGCGCTGAACGAGTGGCAGGTGGCATCTAAGGGTAAAATTCACTTCACTGTTGTAAACACTTTGCTGGAATCTAATATTAACATTGATTGGAAAAGGGTTGAGCGAAAAGCCCTCGGATATTGCCATTTTCAGTATAATGGCTCTAACCAACTTTATGGTGCAGAAGTTCAAATAGGGCTGACAGAAGGACTTGTTCATGGTCAATATATGGACGAAAGTGAAGTTTACCATACGATTTTGCACGAAATAGGGCATGCCCTCGGACTCGGACACAGTCCGTATAAAACCGATATCATGTACACTCCGCACCAAAAGGGAGTTGTGAAGCTCTCCTCCGGTGACAAAGAAAGCTTAAAATGGCTCTATGCTTTCCCGCAAGGTGCGAGTGTTTCAGAGATAGCTTCAAAATACGGGGTTGGGGGTTCAAGTTTAGATGAAGTCGTGGCAAGAATCTTAAACAAACAGGCCAAAAGTGAGTTTGAAAAAGTCAAAGATGATGTCAAGATCCCGAAAAGAGATTTGCTCGAAGAATCCGAAGCTATTGCTAATTTGCGTAAATACCATGTTGCATTGCAAAATGTAAACCTGGGCGCTGATGTGCGAAAGTTTTTCATAAATAACAACAGACCGAAAGATTAGATTCGATAGTCAATTCCGTATTTTATGAACGCTTCGTTGAAATAATTTCTGTGCCCAAGAACATCCCCTTTTTTTAACGCTAATAATATTGCAGAAGAACATTTTTCGGATGCAAAATTGAAGTGTTGATAAAAGTCAACTGCACTTTGTCTGCTTACCACTTCTATTCGGTCAAGTCCATTGGTGAGCATTGTAGCCACAGCATGAAGCAAAAGAGCACCACCGAAGCCGTCTTTTCCACGTTTTTCAGGCATTATACTTAGACATAATATATCAAGAGCGTTATTTTCTATCTGTATGGCACAATTTCCTATCTCTTTCCCTCGCGAAGAGATAATTGTGTCATAGGCAGTTTCGCCATAAATATTTTGGACGATAGTTCTTAATTCTACTGGAGTTTTAGCTTTATGCAGGTATGCGTTATTTTTTGGTAACTTTAGCCCATTATGCATAATAAAAGGCAAAGCTCCATACGAGGTGTTGTCAATCTGGTTAATTTTCATACTAGTATAAATCCCTAAATCTGTATTTTAGACTATTTCTAGGCTATCATAAACTGTTTTATAAATCAAATCTATGCTCTTAATTTGCTTTCGTATCTGTTTACGCTATAATGTATTAGTTAAATGATTTTAATAGGGATTGAAATATGACAGTTCAAGATTGGTTTGAAAAACGCAAAGAGGCGCAAATTCAGCGTCGCGAACTAGAAACCAGAGCAGAAATCGAGGGGAACCCGGATATGTGGACCAAGTGCGTCTTGTGTGATGCACAACTCCTTAAGCAAGATATTGAAGACAACATGTACGTTTGTCCGGTATGTAATTACCATTTTAGAATTAACGCGAGAACGCGCATTGAACAATTATTTGATGAAGGGTCGTTTGAGGAGCTATATAGCGAAATCAGACCGGCTGACCCGTTGGAATTTACAGATACAGAACCCTATGTGGACCGTGTGAAAAAAGCCCATGAAAAAACAGGGCTAAATGATGCAGTTGTTACCGGTATCGCGACTATCGACGGTAACAAAGTCGCTGTTGCAGTCATGGATTTTGATTATATGGGCGGTTCTATGGGAAGTGTCGTGGGTGAAAAAGTTACCCGCATAATCGAAGACGCTATTGACAAAAAACTCCCTGTGCTTGCAATTACTGCTTCAGGCGGAGCAAGAATGCAAGAGAGCGCGTTGAGTTTAATGCAAATGGCAAAAACTTCTTTAGCTGTATCAAAACTTGATGATGCAAAACTTTTATACATAAACTTGTTAACAGAACCGACATTTGGCGGTGTAACAGCAAGTTTCGGTATGTTAGGGGATATTATTGTGGCAGAACAAGGCGCTAGAATCGGCTTTGCCGGACGCCGCGTAATCGAGCAGACAATCAGGCAAAAACTACCGTCAGACTTCCAAACTGCGGAATATCTGATGAAATACGGACAAGTTGACGTGGTTGCAGCCCGTCAGGAACTTAGAGATAAGTTGGCAAAATTGTTTGCCATGCATAAGCAGTAAGGTCTAACCTTGTTAAAATAGTAACCAGACAAAGAGGTAAGTATGGCAGTAACATTAGATTTTGAAAAACCCATCGCGGAAATACAAGAAAAAATTGAAGAACTTAAAAAAATAAGTCAGGAGTCAGGCATGGACTTAAATAAAGAGATAGAAACCTTTGAGCAGCAGGCTGAGGATTACAAGAAAGACTTGTACGAAAACCTTAAGCCGGCGCAAAAATTGCAGATTGCCAGACACTCTGAACGTCCGAATTTTTTGGACTATGTAAGCCGCATGAGCGAAGATTTTATCGAACTTCATGGCGATCACGAAGGTATGGATGATCGCGCAATAATCGGCGGATTAGCTAAAATCGACGGAATGCCTGTGATGATTATCGGCACAATGAAAGGTAAGTCTACTAAAGAAAACCTTGAGTACAACTTTGGGATGCCGCAACCGCAAGGCTATAGAAAAGCGCTTAGACTTTTCAAACACGCAAGCAAATTCAATATTCCGATTGTAACTTTAATTGACACACCGGGTGCTTATCCGGGTATCAGTGCGGAAGAAACCAATCAGGGTGGCGCTATTGCGGTTAACTTGCGCGATATGGGTAAATTAGATGTTCCGGTAATTGCGATTATCACTGGCGAAGGCTGTTCAGGCGGCGCGTTAGGATTAGCTGTAGCGGATAAAGTTTTCTTGTTAGAGCACGCTTATTACACGGTAATTTCTCCGGAAGGCTGTGCTTCAATTCTTTGGCGTGATGCGACAAAAGCCAACGAAGCGGCGGATGCGTTAAAAATTACCGCTAAAGATTTGATGAAATATGACATTATTGACGGCGAAATTAAAGAACCGGTCGGCGGTGCGCACAAAGATTACGACAAGATTTCAAAAAACATGAAAAAAACTATTGTAAAAAGCATAAAAGAGCTTTCAGAACTCTCACCAGAAGCGTTAAAAGAACAGCGTTATCAGAAGTTCAGAAAACTCGGCGCGTTTCTTGAGGGGTAAATAATTGGGCTTTGAAAAGTCCGAATGTTGCGTAATGTTTTTCAAGTAGTGTCAATTACCAAAAGGTATAAGTGATGACAAATCAAACAGCTATTATTATTCCGGCAAGATACGGTTCAAGCAGATTAGAGGGCAAGCCTCTGATTGAGGTGCAAGGAAAACCTATTATTCAGTGGGTTTGGGAAAAGGCTGTTAAGTCACAACTTGCACAGCGCGTAATCATTGCGACGGATAATGAGGAGATTTACACGACCGCTTTGATGTTTGGTGCAGAAGCTGAATTGACCGCTGATTACCATGCAAGCGGTAGCGACAGGATTGCGGAAGTCGTTGAGCGCCATCCGGAAATCGCTTATATAGTGAATCTTCAAGGGGACGAGCCTTTAATCACTCCCGAGAGCATTGACGAAGTTATACAAAATGTTGTCAATACTGATGCTGATATCTCAACGCTGGTGCGGGTTCTGACCGATAAAAAAGATATTGATAACCCTAATACCGTTAAATGCGTTATGGACAACAGAGGCTATGCGCTTTATTTTTCGCGCTCTCGTATCCCTTTTGAACGCAACGAAGGTCATATCAAATATTACGGACACCTTGGAATCTATGGCTACAAACGGGATGCGCTTTTAAAAATGACCAGCTTAAATCCTTGTGGTTGCGAGATTGCAGAGAGTCTTGAGCAATTAAGAGCGCTTCAAAACGGAATGAAAATAAAAACTTCCGAAGTGGACTTTGTCCCTGTCGGCATTGATACGGCCGAGGACTTAGAGAAATTCCGCCAAATTGTGGGGTAAATATATTATAGTGTTTTGTCCTTGAAAATTCATGTCTTTTGAAAATTAGTGCTTGCAATTTTTCTTAACTTAGGTTAATATATCGTTATATAAGTTAAAGAAAATTAAAAAAAACAAACATTTCGTAATATTTATTAAAGAGAAGATAAGGAAAAGATTATGACAGAGAAACTTGATGTTGAAGCACCTGAGACAGAAGACAAGCAACGGATTTTATTAGCAGATGACGAAGCAAGTATCAGAAGAATTCTTGAAACTCGTTTGAAAATGGTCGGTTACGACGTTTACACAGCAGCTGATGGCGAAGAAGCGATTGCTTCATTTAATAAAAACAACCCTGATTTAGTAGTTCTTGATGTTATGATGCCTAAAATGGATGGCTATGGCGTAACTCGCGAAATCAGAAGAAATTCAGATGTGCCTATCATTATCTTAACGGCGTTAGGCGATGTTTCTGAAAGAATTACAGGCCTTGAATTAGGCGCTGATGACTATGTTATCAAACCTTTCAGCCCGAAAGAACTTGAAGCGCGTGTTAAGGCGGTTCTTAGACGTACAAACGCTCGCGAAATGACTTCAGCTGCGGGTGGCAAAGTTACCAAAAATGTAATCACAACCGGTAACATTAAAATCGACACAGCGCGTCGTCAAGTTTATAGAAAAAATGAACGCATCAGATTGACAGGTATGGAATTCAGCTTGCTTGAATTGCTTGTAAATAACTCCGGTCAAGCGTTCTCAAGAAACGAAATCTTACAACACGTTTGGGCATATCCGCCTGATCACAGAATTGACACACGTGTTGTTGATGTTCACATTTCACGTTTACGTTCAAAGTTGGAAACAGACCCGGCAAACCCAGAGTTGATTTTAACCGCTCGCGGAATCGGTTATATGTTCCAAAGAATAAATTAATTAAGGAGTATATTCTTAAATGAAAAAACCTGTCGATTCTGACAGGTTTTTTACTTGCAGGGAAAAAATGTTTGTGCTAAATTATTGGTAAATGACAAGAGAATATGGCGAGTGTAGCCAAGTGGTTAAGGCTCCGGTTTGTGGTACCGGCATTCGTGGGTTCGATTCCCATCATTCGCCCCATTTAATAAAATTGCTCCTTCGGGGGCTTTTTTGTTAGGTAAATCACTTCAAAGTTTTTTCAAGGTCGCTTGCCCATCTAGAATATGCATAAGTGAAGATATTAGAATACTCATCAAACACATTGTCATATTTTTTGGTATTTAAAACATAATTACCATTTTCATCACGAGTATATTTAGGACGAAGAGTCTCTTTTGATACCTCTACTATCCAGTCATGTTGACCAAAAAGTCTTTTATTTACAGCCGTACCTTTAATTGATAAATCTTTAATGATACTAATTGAGCGTTCGAATTTTTCTCCACTCTAATAAGCAGAAGAGCGAGCTGGGAAATCATCATAATAATAGGCACCAATTAAAGGTCCATGCACTCTATAAATTCCTTTCTCTCCCGGGATAATAGGAGCGTGTTCTCCACTTATTTTATAAAGGTTCAATAAAACATTAAAAAATTCGTCAGAACGGTTGTTATCTTTTACATATTGAATTAATTGTTCTGTGTAATCACATTTTACAAGTTGTGCTTTAAATGTGGGTTTTGGACAATTACAATTAATATTTTGAATTTTTATTTTATTCTCCTATTTTATTAGACCAAAACCCCAACAAAATATTTTTTGCTATTAAATAATCTCAAGCAATCTTTAGAGAATAACCTAACTCATTCAACACCTTAATAATCGTATCAAGCTGTGGCTTTTTCTCACCTTCAAACATAGAGTATAGATTACGTCTGTTCAAATTTGTTTTCTTAGAGAACTCACTTACACTGCCTCTCACTTTAATAACATATTCAAGCGATTTAAAGAAACTCTTAAAATCACCGTCAGAAGTATAATCCTCAAGCGATGCGTTAAGAAATTCTTTTTGATACTCAAGGTCTTTCAATCTTTCGAGTAAATCATCTTCAAAATTTATAAAATTCTTAGTCATTTTGGTTGCCTTTCCATTCGTTGTAGTATTCTTTAGCTTTTTTGACATCTTTCGACTGGGTTTTCTTATCACCTGCACACAGTAATAAAATTATTGTGTTATTTTCTTCGGTGTAATAAATTCGATACCCTGAGCCGAACTTAAAACGTAATTCAGATATGTTCGTATCAATCTGCTTACAGTCGCCGTAATTTCCTTCCGTCAGTCTTATTAGTCGAGAATCAATCCTAGCGGATGTGCTTTTATCCAGACTCTTAAGCCATATCAGAAACGGGCATTTTTCATTGTCGGTTACATAATACTTAATTTGTTTCATATTTATATTGTGTGCTATAACACTCATTTTGTCAAGCCCTCCTGTATACTTTCTTAACTTAAACCGCTGGCAGCAGTTGTCCAAGCGATAAAAACAGTTCGTAGTTGAACATTGCTTCTTCGCCAATTATGTAGCAATATTTTTCTAACGGCGACACTTTGTTCGCCCCATTTAAATTTAGAGTCTCCCAAAGAGGCTCTTTTTTTAGTGTTTATAATATTTTTTGCATTTTAAAGTTAGTAAAATACTGCCCCCTGCGTTCAACACTCTGTTTTTTCAAGACAGAATACCCTCTTTTTTCGAAGAAAGTCTTTGCGGTGGCAGAGGCCTCTGTTGTAATAATTTTAGCACCTTTGCGATAAACATATTTTTCAATTTCATCTGCAATTAAAGTTGCAGCACCTAATCCTTGATAATCCTTGTGGACATATAAAAGGTCCAAATATCCTGTGCCTGTTACAGTCCCAAATCCTACAATTGTATTGTCTTTTTCTACCACAACAGAGTAATTGTTTGTCAGTTTGTTATCCCATTCAAGTAAATCATTATCCTTTGGTGACCACGCATTTAATTGAGCTTCAGTGTAGTCTTTGGAATTAATGGAATGAATGGTGTCATGAAATAATTCTACAATTATTTTACAATCTTTAGAGAGATATTTGCGTGTTTTCATTTTAACTATTATATCATGCGCAAATAATGCCCATTATCTTCCTGACGTTTCCCATTGTATAAAAATCTGTTTTTGATAGAATAACTACGTTGGCGAAGGGTTCGGAAGAAGTCCCACCACTCGCCCCATAAAACTCCCTAATCGGGAGTTTTTTAGTGCAAATGTGTGAATCTAACCCAGGTTTTCGCTTTGCTCAAACGGGTTCTCCCCTCTCGCAAAATGATACTCAATCATTTTGCTCGACAGAGTCCATCATTCGCCCCATAAAAAAGCAGATAACAAAAGTTATCTGCTTTTTTATCGTGGTTGGTTGAGGTCGAGAGCACAACAAGACGAAGTCTTGAATTGCGTGCTCTCTGACATTATCGTTACCAGTTATGGAGATTGAAAGTCCGCTAATTCTAACTTTTATACCTGTTTTTGTCAAGAATTTATAATCTTGTCGAAAGGTCTGATTTGCGCTATAATACAAATATGGGTTTTTGGAGTGTCGAAAAAATACGATCATCTATAGGTGAGGGGATTTTTCACAATTTCCCCGAAGACTGGAGTGCAACAGGTCTTCGCATTTGGCATGAAGAAATATCAGATGGAGATATAATCCTTGTTCGCAGCCAAGGAGAAACAATTGGTGTGCCTAAGGCTCAAATTCCTGCAATATTGGATAAGGTTTCTGCTATAATGTGCACGAATATTGAAGAATTTAGGCATTATGATAAACCTATTATTGAAATAACCAATCCAAATAATGCAATTACTTATATGGGGCGTTATATAAGAACATCTTATAAGGGTAAAGTTATTTCACTGACTGGCAGCGCAGGAAAATCAACTACAACAAAAATGTTCAATGTCGCGCTCAAAAATTATAGTCTTTCTTCCAACTTAAATCAGGCAAATACAATGCGCGGGATTTGCTGGAATATGACGACCTTCGATCTTGAATCTGATTATTGGGTTATTGAGACCTCTATTGGACGTGGGTATGTCACTGTCCCGGATATTGCTATTATAACATCTCTTGCACCTGTACATCTTTCGGCAGGGCAGACAATGGAACAGATGGCTGTAGGAAAAAGCAAGATTTTTGCTACTATGAAACCAGGTTCCACTGCTGTTATAAATCGTGATACTGATTGCTACGAAATTTTTGAGGCAGCTGCGCAGTCTCGTGGTTTAAAGATAATTAGAGTGGGTGAGCATAAAGATGCAGATGTAAAATTGCTTGCAAGTAATCAGTTTGAGGTTTTTGGGAAAACATATAAATTCATCGAAGAATTTGTGCCAAAACATCTTTTTTATAATATAGGATTTGTTATTGCAGCGTTTGCGGATTTAGGTCTGCCTGTTGAATTAGCACTTGAAAATTTAAAAGATTTTAAGGCATTGGCAGGCCGTGGCGAAACTTTTGAAGTCGAAATTGAAAAAGGTAAAAGGGTAACGATTGTCGATGAATCACATAATGCTAACCCACTTTCAATGACAGCCACAATCGAGGCTTTCGCCAAGCAGTATAACAGAAATAAGGTCTTAATAATTGGTGATATGGCAGAAGGTGGCGATAAATCTGTTGAATACCATCTAGCATTGGAGAAAGTCATAAAAGATGCAAATGTCGATAGGATCCTTCTTTTTGGTAAGGAAATGAAAGTTTTGTGGGATAGAATTAAGTTTGATATAAAAGGTGAGTACTATGAAAATGTGGAAAAACTTATCTCTGAGTATGTCATATGGCTAAAAGACGGAGATAATGTCTTTATCAAATCTTCTCATTCGACGGGTGCATTCAGGCTTATTAAATTATTGAAATCTGAATGCAAAAAAGAGATTATAACTTCATAAGTCACTGATAAATGCGTGTATACTTTGAAATGTAGTATTTAATTTTGACTTATGAATTAATTAATCAAAATTTTGAAATACTGTATAATGCAGTGAAGTCTGAGTGTTTTTTACCCAGGTTTTTGCTTTGCTCAAACGGGTTCTTTCCTCTCGCAAAATGATACTCAATCATTTTGCTCGGCAGAGTCCATCATTCGCCCCATTCATACAAATTGCTCCTTTGGGAGTTTTTTTGTTATAATGAGATAAAGTAAGAGGATAATGAAATGTACTATTCAGCTAAATACCAATTTCCGATTGGGGCGCTTACGCTTGTGTGTGATGAGAATAATCTTGTCGGGATTTGGATGGATGGGCAGAAATATCACGGCGATACTCTGCTTGAAAACGTAGCAGAAAAAGCCGATTCACCAATCCTTAAAGCTGCTAAAAATTGGTTAGATAAATATTTTGCAGGCAAAAATCCCAATATTTCAGAATTGCCTCTGGCACCCATTGGTGGTGAGTTTAGACAAGATGTTTGGAGGATTCTTTGTGAAATCCCTTATGGAAAAGTCATAACTTATAGCGATATAGCCAAAAAAATGGCAAAGAAAAGGAACAAAGAAAGAATGTCATCTCAGGCAGTTGGCGGAGCTGTCGGACACAACCCACTCTCAATAATTATCCCGTGCCACAGAGTCGTGGGTTCAAACGGCAGCTTAACAGGTTACGCTGGTGGCATCGATAAAAAAATCAAACTGCTTGAACATGAAGGCGTTGACATGAGCAAGTTATTTGTACCAAAGAAAAGCACTGCGGCGTAAAAAGAAAACGCGAACTATTTTGCTTTAGTAAATGTATCTTGATCGGGTGTTCTTTCCAAGCCTTTTGCATCGACAATATTAACCATTTCTTTTTCAATGAACTCTTTTATTGGCATTTGTCTTACGCCATTTTTATCCCCTTGAATGGTAACAACGCCGTCATTCTTGGTGGCTACGCATTGTTCGCCGTTTTTTGTTACATACAAAACCGTACTAAAAGGTTTAATTTCATTTCCCATAACACACTTCCTTTCTTCACTGTATAATTATTAAAAACATATCAGCGCCAAAAATTGCCCAATATGTAAATTATTTTAATTATTGAGGTTGATATTGTATAATTAATTTATGATTGGGTACTTCATAGTATTGATATTGTTGCTGGCCTATATTCTCGTTAACCATGTTCCGGTGCGGGAAGAATTGATATGTAGTAAAGCCAAGAACTTATGTACAATGTATGTTTTTTATTTATCAAAGCGCAAGAGAAGCAAAAATATCGCAAACTTTAACATAGTTGAAGGGGCAGGCAGCATTATGGAGACTGTTCGCGGAAGAAGGGGCTATGCTAGAGAAGTTTATAGTATGTCTTTAAATCTAGCTAACGGCCGCAAAATTCCTACATTTCGGCATAATCGTCCATCTTCACCTTATAGCTGCCAAGAAGATGCAGATTATTTTAATTCACAATTTGAAAGCGGGTCTGAGCTAATCTCTATAAGTCATAACTTGTTTTTCACGTGGCTTATGAGGGCATTATTGTTTGCGTTTATTTCTATATTTGTAGCATCTATAAATGTAGGAGCGGAATTTAGGTGTGACAAGTCCACCGACACTTGTGTAAACTATGCTGTGTCAACAATTTCGGTTCGTTTAGAGAATGAAAAGTTTAGTTATAACAATATTTCGACAATTGAGCTCAAGGCGCTTGGTGAGGCTGCTTACAATGTTATTTTGACATTGAAGGATGGAAAAAAATACATTTTATTTAATGTCTATACGCAAGACAATGCTCAACTTGTTAAAGACATAAACTTTTTGAACGAGGAAATCGCAAATGGTGCTGAAAAAATCAACTTCAAGTGTAATTTTATAGCCAAAAGTTATGAAATTGAATAGAAAATAAAAACGGGACCAAGTTATAGCCCCGCTGTAATTATTTAATCTTTTTTATGTTCGAAAAATTCGGCAATTTTTTCCTTGAATCTTTCTAACCCGTGTTCGTGCATTTTTTCGTGCAAATAATGTTCAGCCTTGTCGATGACTTTTTTTACATCTTCCAGTGCTACTTCTGTATCGTGAGCAATTTTTTCGATTAATTCTTCTTTTTTACACATAAGAACTCCTTTCATTTTCACTATAGTTTAAATCATGCTGCAAAAATATTTACCCCTCTTTGTAACTAGAAGGAGGTAAACATAAAGTATTGTATTCGGGTTTGATTTTGTACTATAATGAGCGAGTAAGACAAGTAAAAATATTTATATTTATACTTGCGAGCGAGCGAATTTTTCTCCAAAGGAGGACAATTAAGAAAAAGGAGAGTGTAATATGAATAATTTTACTTATTATCGTCCGACAAGAATATTGTTTGGCAAAGGCATGATTTCAGAATTGCCGAGTGTTTTGGATAAATCGCAAAAGATTTTGGTTATATACGGCGGCGGGTCAATCAAGAAAAACGGAGTTTATGATCAAGTTGTCAAAGCTCTTGAAGGGTACAACTGGATCGAGTTCTGCGGAATTGAGCCGAATCCTACTTATGAAACCTGTATGAAAGCGATTGAGTTGGCGAAAAAAGAAAATGTAGATTTCTTACTTTCTGTTGGCGGCGGCTCAGCACTCGACGCGACAAAATTTATCGCTGCCGGTGTTAAATACGAGGGCGAAGACCCTTATGAAATTATCACTAAAGGATATGAAGTTAAATGCGCGTTGCCTTTAGGGGATGTTATTACGCTTCCTGCAACGGGTTCAGAGATGAACGGAAACTCAGTTATTTCACGTGTTGAGACTAAACAAAAAATGGCTTTTGCGAGCGAAAAAGTTTATCCGGTGTTTTCAATTATTGACCCGGAAACAACTTATAGCCTGCCTGTTTGTCAGACGATAAACGGGATTGTCGATACTTTTGTCCATGTGATGGAGCAGTATGCGACGTACGATGTGAACACGCCGCTCCAGGATGATTGGATGCTTGGACTGTTGCGCACATTGATTGCTGAAGGGCCGAAGGTGCTTGCAAACCCTACTGATTACGATGCTCGTGCAAACATTTTCTGGTGCGCGACTTGCGGGCTAAACCACTTTATGTCAGTCGGATGTGTTCAAGACTGGGCGACTCACATGATCGGGCACGAACTCACGGTGCTTTATGGCCTGGATCACGGTCAAAGTTTAGCAATTATTCTGCCAAGACTTTTGGAAAATCAAAAACTTCTTAAGGCAGAGAAACTTGCAAAACTTGCGCGTGAAGTGTTTGGTGTAAATGAGCCGGTCGAAATCAGAGCGGCTGAAATTGCGATTGAAAGAATTGAAGAATTCTTTAATTCAATCGGAATGGTTACAAAGCTGGCTGATCGCAATATCGACCCAAAAGAAGCAGCAACTCAGGCACGCGAGCGTCTGAGCGCACGTGGTGCTAAATGGGGCGAACGCGGCGCAGTAACAGCTGATATTGCGTACGACATAATCCTTAAATCTTAATTGGCTCTGACCAAGGCTATCGCGTTAGAAACCGGGATTCCGCCGGCTTGAGCAGGTCTGTTTACGACCTGTCCGTTGACGTACATCACGGTGGAACCGCCGCCGTCGAGGTTCATTGCGTTAACACAGCCGATTGATTTCAAATAATTTGCAAGTTGTGTCAAGGTCATTCCGACAGAAGCATATTCGCGGCCGTCAACTGCGATTAAAACTATGTTGCCTGATGCTGTGTAGCCGATTGCGCTGCGCGGATTTCTGCCGCCAATTGCGAGAAGTTTTTGTTCAGCAATGTCCACAAAGACTTCCCCTTCTCTGACTAAATATGGGCCGCCGCTTATTATATGTTCGACTTTATCCCACTGCGGAAGAGTTTTTATATCTAATCTAACTTTTTTGTCGATGTTGATTCTGCTCAATTCATCTGTCGGGCCGACGATGACAAAACCATCTTGCGGAATTTCAAGCCGTGCTGTACCGCTGGAGATCACTTTGCCATCAACGACTGCCATCTGCATTCCGTATTTAGGTGAAGGCGGCGCGAGCTTGCCCCACTCCGGAGTATAGACCAGAACAAGTGTTGAGAGCATTCGTGGCTGGTTGATGTTGTCAACGCGTATTGTCTCTTTTGCGGATTTGATTTCTGCGTTAAGCTGAACCCGTCCCATATCAAAACTTCCGTCTTCAAAGATTCCCATTGAAACTCTGTCGTAAATAGGGCCGGTGTACATCTTCCCGTTAATCATTAAAGTTCCAAGCGGAACACCGGTTTGCGGCTTGAAGAAGGTGCCGTTTAAAGCAACAAGCGCGTTATTATTTTTAGCTATTGTAGTAATCGTTCTTCTGCTCTGAAGCGTCTGGTCTGATGCCAGCGCGGGAGTTAATCTCAAATCCTTGGCTATTTTCAAGTTCACTTCAACAATGTTTAACTTCACCGGTTGACCGTTATAATATTTTGTAACCTTAATGTGTTTAACCCCATCCTCAACTGTCTTTATCGCTCCTTGCGGGTATCTTTGCCGCACGCTCTCGTTGAATTCTGCATTCATCTGCTCGATTGTTTGCCCGGTGTCTTTAATCGGGATATTTAAATGAGCGATTTTCTCAGCAGCGAAGCCGAATAACCCGTGAGCCATCACGATAGCCAATAGTACTCCCCATAAAAACGTAATTTCGACAAATTTGCCTTTGTGAAATATGTGGGGTGTGAACGTAGTATCCATCTTGAGCCTCTTTGCGGGTTAGTGCGGATACCGTTTTTTTAGTGAGTGGTGGGATTTAACACTCAGGGTGCAAATGCTCCCATACCTATTGTAACATATCCATAGTATATACTCAACCCCGAATTAAAAAACATTTACAATACTAAATAGAGGTAAAAATACACTTATTGCTACGATTGACTTGCTTTAAAAAATGTCCACCATTTAGTAAAAAGATATCCTTTGCATTGCCTTTGTTAATCCTTTGTGTTTTACTATAAAAATGCAAATTAGTATTATAAATCAAGATATTGCGTATCGAAAATTTTTTAAAGAGTGGCACAACAGCAACGCCTTTCAATTAATCAAATTTTTGCCACAAGAAATAAGACATGTTGTAAGAATGCCGGCTAGGCATCAATTGAATCTTGATGAATTTAGCTATTTAAGTCGTAAAGCATCGCATATTACGACTCAGGATTTTGTGTCAGACTCAACGAGAGGATTTGCTGAAAAAATACGTCCTGAGATAACAAAAGAAAATCCATATTTAAATTTATTTACCCCAGCACTTGATACCTGGAAGAAAATACGCGCAGATATTAATAAAGGATTTGCGGGAGCTATTGATCTTGCTTGTAAAAAAGAATGCCCTGAAGAACTGCAGTATGGGGAATTTTTAAGACAGCACAAAGTAGTATACTTTTTTCTTTTGTACGCACAAATGATAAAAGGGATGAATAAAACCAACGAAATAATTAAACCTGATAAGTTAAATGAAGCGGGTGCTATAGTGACAAGAGAAGCAAGAGCTTTGGCTATATTACCTCAAAATGAATTAGCCCTTAGTGAACCCAATATCACCAATTTATATAAAGAAGTTGGAGTAGATTGGGAGCGTATTAAGCGATTGATATTTGTTATACGAGATATCAAAAAAGCACATTGGAACAATGAAAAAACTGCTGATGCAGTGAGATTTTTACGAAAGCAACACACACTTAATGGTGAACTATGGAGCAAGATTGAAGCAGAGAAAAAAAGCTTTTTTTCACAAGAGGCGCTTGAAAGACATTGCTGAAGTTGAAGAAATAAATACTCCTAGTCTGCATTAACCGGTTCGCGAAGAATTTTGTCTATGGCGTCGCGGGCAGTGAAAACTATTGATTCCGGTACGTTAGAAATTACGGTTAATTGTCGCAAGACGTCAACAACGCGCTTAAAAGAACGCACGATGTCGCCTTCGCCCATTTCGATTTCGCCTGTGACGGTTTCCCAGTCGGCACCTTCTGCCCATAGTTCAATGAGAGAAGCGAAATAATAATTGATGTACATAGCGTCTTCAATGCCGTAGCGGCTTTGGATTTTTTCCACGCGGCGTTTTATGTTGCGGATTTGGTTTACTGTTTTGCGAACAGTTTCAGAGACCGGCATAAACGGGATTTCGACGCGCAAATCTTCTGTTGTTAGTGTGCAGATTACTGCCGCAAGCTGTGCCGGGCTTAATCCTTCAAGCAAGCCTGAATTAATGACTTCTGCTAAGAAAAGTTCGTTTTCGTTGCGGATTTGGGCTGTCATAACGCCTTCCGGGGTCGGATAATCATCTTTTAAATACCCCGCATCAGTTAGTGCTGAGCGATGTGCAAGGAACTTGTTCCAGAAAACATCGCGTTGATGTTCAATTTCTTTTTCAATCTTTTTCTTACGCATTTCGCAGCGTGCGATGACTTCCACTGCTTTCGCGTGTTTTTTGTATTGCCCGCAGCTATCACAAGGGTGCGCCTGCATTTTAGAGAGCATTTCTTTATTCCTGTTCCCAAACTCAAGCACTTCGGCAGACAGCGCGCGACGCTTTGATTTTTCTTGTTTAACTATTTTTTTGAAAGTCTGACGGTCTTGAACATAAATATTACGCATTGAATCGTAGGCTTTTAAATCCGCGTCGGAGAGTCTGCTCGGGCAAACAAATTCGCGCTCTTTTATCATTGTATCTTCGTCGCCAAGCGCTTTTAAAAGCGGGTGAAGGCGGGTTCCTGTCGAGAAATAACCAAAACTTTTTTTGATTAATTCTTGGGCTTCGTCTAATGAGAAACGCTGAAGCAGGTTCAAAACCATTGAATAACTTGGTGCAAAACGGCTCTCTAATGGGTTTGCGCCGCTTAAAACCAGTTCGCCGACTTCTTCAGGTGATTGAAAATGTGTTCCGATGACGGTTACATAGCCGATTTCGTCCATCCCGCGGCGGCCTGCGCGGCCTGACATTTGAAGAAATTCGCTTGCTGTGAGCATTCTGTGACCGTTGTCTCCGCGTTTGCTGGTGGAGCTTATAACAGTCGAGCGTGCCGGCATATTGATACCAGCCGCGAGAGTTTCTGTTGCAAAAACGACCTTAATCAAACCTTTTTGGAACAATTGCTCGACCAGGTTTTTCCAAGCCGGTAAAAGCCCTGCATGGTGCGATGCTACCCCTTGTTTAAGATATTCAATGTGTTTGTTGCCATAAAGATGGTAGTTTTCAGCGACAAATTCATCGATAAATTTTTCGATTTCGGCGCGTTCGGCTTTTGTTACAAGTTCCATTGAGGAGCAGCGTTCCATGTTTTCGTCGCACTTTTTGCGTGAGAAAGTAAAATAAATCGCAGGCAGCATATTTTCTTCTTTAAGATTCCGAACGACCTGTTTTACAGGGCTCACTTGCTTAGAGCGCTGTCTAAACGGCACTCGTTTTTCCGGCCTGATTTTTGTATTTAACTGTCCTGATGGTGTTAAAAGCGGTAAAAGTTTGTTCGGTTGCGAGCTGTCGTAATAGTGGAAACGCAGCGGTACCGGACGAAAATCCGTATTAACGAGTTCCGTGCGTGAGTGAACTGTATTTATCCAATCGGTAAGTTCATCAGCATTTGCGACTGTTGCAGAAAGTGCGATTATCTGCACATTTGTCGGACAATAGATTATGCTTTCTTCCCAAACCGTCCCGCGCTGTTCGTCGTTCATATAGTGAACTTCGTCAAGCACGATGTATTTAACATCTTTCAGGTTGTCTGCTACCGCACCGAAATTTGTGCCATATAGCATATTGCGGAAGACTTCTGTTGTCATAATAACAATCTGTGCGCCTCTGTTAATGGAGGTGTCACCGGTTAAAAGACCGACTTTATCGGTGCCATATTTTGCCCCAAAATCGTAAAACTTTTGGTTGGAAAGTGCTTTTAATGGAGTTGTATAAAAAATTCTGTGGCCTTGTTCAATTGCGCGATGGATTGCGTGCTGAGCGATAACCGTTTTTCCCGCTCCTGTCGGTGCGCAAACCACAACACTTTTTCCGGCATCTATAAATTCACAAGCCTCTTTTTGAAATTCGTCTAATTCAAACGGAAATCCGTATTTCCCCTGTTCCATCTATTCCTTCCCTAATCTCCAATAACATTATGACACAGGGAGGAGCGAGAAGTCAATTTATATCGGTGTTTGTAACTAATTAACGTGTAAACAAATGTAAAATTCCCAGACCATGTATAACAAAAAAAATCTTTCAGGACTTTTTAAGCTACAATCATATATATACATCAACCTTGGAAGGAAATAACTATGAAAATTCAAGCAATAAATAATACAAGCTTTGGGGCGATTAAACCTAAGACTACGACCGAACCTGCTCAACTCCCTCATAGCCACATGCCACATTTCGCGCCGTCAGCGGAGGGGGTTAAAAACCCTACTGCAAAAGCGTTAATGTTAGAATCTTATGTGATGCCAAGTATTCAAGGTAATTTGCATTCTCATATGGCTAAAACTTCGGCGGATCTTGTGAGAATCCATAACTCGTCTGATATAAAAACAATAATAAAAATGCACACTACACCAAATGCAGTTGGAAGACTTGCGGCGACTTTTGAGGGCGAAGGTAAATTGGCTGAAATTCACGGAAGACTGCCTAAAAAAGTAATAAAATTTGTTCACAACCACCCCGATAGTTTTGGAAGAAAAGTCATTCACTATGCCTCGTTGATCACTAGTGAGCTTGCTGAAACTCATCGAGTGTTTGCAAAAGATAAGAATTTTTTGGCTAAACTCCACACAAGTGATGATAAAATCGGCAACATGGCAATGCACTATGCAAAAGAAGACGGATTTTTATTAATAAATGAACTCTTTGAACAAAAACCAAGTGTATTGGCTGAAATTTACTTGTCAAAAGGAAGATTCAAAGATAAAATGATGCCTGTAGTTATTGAGAAAGTTAAGCTTTTAGCTTGTACAGAAGAAAAACTGCCTTTGGCTGTGCGCAAAGCTCTTGCTGATAAATATACGGCTCAAGACGCAAGCGGTGTGTTAGCACGCGCTGCCAAAACTCTTGCTACACAATTAGAAGAAGCTACAGTAAAAGCTGCAAAAAAGGCTGCCCGAAAAGCAGCAAGAGCAGCTAAACGGGCACTATAATCTATCAAAGCCTGTGTATTTTTGAAGAACTTCAGGGATAAGGATTGTTCCGTCTGCCTGTTGGAAGTTCTCGATGATTGCTGCAAAAGTCCTGCCAACAGCAAGCCCTGAGCCGTTAATTGTGTGTACAAATTGGTTTTTGCCGGTTGCTTTGTCTTTGTAGCGAATGTTGGCGCGGCGCGCTTGGTAGTCGCCAAAGTTTGAACAGCTTGAAATCTCTTTGTAATCGTTATAAGACGGCATCCAAACTTCTAAATCCCAGCATTTGTTTGCGCTAAAGCCAATGTCAGCTGTGCAAAGCGCTACTTTTCTGTAAGGGAGTCCAAGCAATTGAAGCATTTTTTCTGCGTCTGCTGTGAGTTTTACGTGCTCATCTTTTGAAGTTTCAGGTGTGCAAAGTTTTACCAGTTCCACTTTATTAAACTGGTGAACACGGATTAAGCCGCGAGTGTCTTTACCCGCTGAACCCGCTTCACGTCTAAAGCATGGCGTGTAAGCCGTCATGTATTTTGGCAAATCTTCTTCCGCTAAAATTTCGTCTGCGTAAATGTTTGTTACAGGAACTTCAGCTGTCGGAATCAAATACAAATCATCTTCTTCGCATTTGTACATATCTTCTTTGAATTTTGGAAGCTGTCCTGTGCCTGTCATAGCTTGAGCGTTCACCATAAATGGCGGTAAGATTTCCTGATAACCGTGCTGGTTTGTGTGGTAATCCAGGAAGAAATTTATAATCGCGCGCTCCAAGGCCGCGCCTTTGCCTGTATACATTACAAATCGCGATTGAGAAATTTTTACTCCGCGTTCAAAATCAACAAGTCCTTTTTCTTCAACCAAATCCCAATGTGCTTTTGGGGTAAATGTAAACTTAGTCGCTTCGCCCCAGGTGCTTTCAACTACGTTGTTTTCTTCACAAGTTCCGACCGGTGTGGTAGGGTCTGGAGTGTTTGGAAGATGCAACAGCAGATTGCGTTGCTTTTCATCAAGCGCCTTTTCCTGTTCTTCAAGCTCACTTATTGTGTCGCCGAGTTTTTTAACTTCTGCTTGAATCTCATCAGTGTTTTCGCCTTTGCGTTTTAATTCGCCGATTTTTTGGCTCTCGTTTTTACGAGTTGCGCGAAGGTCGTCCGCTTTTGTTTGAATTTTGCGGCGTTCAATATCGATTTCTAAAACTTCGTCAACTGACAAAGTCGGATTTCTGCGTTTTAGAAGTTCGTTAATTTCTGTTGGATTCTCTCTAATAAGTTTAATATCAAGCATCTTAAGTTCCTCTTTATCAAAAATCATTGTATCACAAACACAAATCAGTAGACGGATAGCCTTTTTTGCAAAATAGTGTATAATATGTATGAGGGAAATTGTGTAAAATGTTTGAAAAGTTAGTGCAAAAATTTAGTGTTAACAAACAAAACAACGGTGTTACAAGGCATAGCACCAACCCTTTTATGCGCAGACTTTCTAAAACAGCGCTCGGACTTTACGAAAAACAGTGCGATATTAAACGCTTTTCGCAGATGGTAATGGAAGATTTGGATGACCTTTCGGGCATTGACACATTACTTGAGACCGGTTTAATCTTGGATCCGTTTGAAGACGATAAATTGGCGCATTTAGCTGATAACAGCCAGTTTTTGCGCGATCTTGGGCTGACTGAAGGTTAGTCTATTCAACGATTCGCAGGCTGCGTGTGAATTTCTCATAAAAGCCGCAATCGCGTACTATTAAGCTGTCTTCTAGGAAGACAACCCCTTCGCCAAGTGCCATCAACAGCGGGCAAGCAACGCCGCGTGCATAGTTTTTACAATCCGTGCATTGGTCTTCGTCTTCAATATAAATCTTTCCATCGCAGCAATACATGTACTCATCTTACAACTTTTTGCTTCAAATGTAAACTGTGCCTTGTTGTGCGCAAGTTTTTAGCCTTTGCAATTGTTACGATTTCGTAACAATCCTGCAATTTTGCCGAGCAATTTTTTTTTATATAGGTGTAGGTAAGGTAAAGTTATTTTTAGGTAGGTTAATTATGGCAGCAATTAATGCAATCGCTAACGGTGCTTGGCAATTCTTAAAGTCCACTCCTAGAATGGTCTTGGGAGATGGTCATGAAATAATTTCTAATACTCTTAGAACTGCCATTAAAGGTACGAAAAATGAAGCTGGTAAATATGTTGGCGGGAATGGCTATAGAAGCCCTAAAGCTTTTTGGGGTGAAGTCAAAAAAGCTTTTACTGCTGGTATGGAGCATGATGCGACATTAACTGCAAGAGAAGGTGGCTTCTTTAAAAATATGTGGAAAAATTTAAAAGAACTTCCGGGTGGCTTTAAAAAAGAAATTATGACAGGCTATCGCGGCGGCAGTGGTTTCTTTGGAAAATTAGGCGGTGCTTTCAAAGGTTTTGGCAAAGTATTCATGGGCAAAATGCCTTTAATTATGGCAATACCTTTAATATTATTCGAACTGCCAAATATTATAAGAACTATATGGGATGAAGGTCTTATTGCAGGTATGGGCGAAATGGCGAAGGCTTCGTTGAGACTTATCGCGGGTGCGGCTTTTGCAGCAATCGGTTCAGCACTGTTAACTCCATTTATCGGTGGTATGCTCGGTTGGTTTGCAGGTGATTTCCTTATGAGTAAAATCGTAGGCAAGAGCCATACTGAGAAAAAAGATGAAAGAAAAGAAGAAACTCAAAAAGCTGTACAAGAAGCAATGGCTGCAAACGCTGTTGCTCCTCAAGGCGCGGCAACACCAGCTTTCGCGAGCAATCCTTTCGGGGCAGTGCCTCCAATGTTCGCTGCAGGTGCTGCGATGGATCAGATTAATATTGCAGGAAAATACAGTAACGACTTTATGTCACAGTCATTGAACGGAACGAACAACGCTAAGGCTGCTGAATTACAAAAACTTGATTTAAAAGTATAAAAATTAATTGTAAATATTTCTTAATAGACTTTTATTAAACAAGCAATAAGTGTGAAGAAAAATCCTTTATATAAGTAAGGGATATATTTAACAGGGGAAATATGTATAACAACGCTTTTTCAGATGCATATAGAATTGCTCATGGTGTCGCTTATGGCGGCTTGCATCCGTTCACTGAAGGCCTCGCTGCCGAAGTTGGCGGGATGGCTGCTTTTGGTGCCGCTATTCCTCCGATATGGTGGGCAACAAAGAAGACGAGTGCCGGAGTTGTAAATCTGTTTAGAAATAAAAATAACAAAGTTTCTTGGACTCCAAAACCATTAAAAGAGACTTGGGCAGCAGGTAAAGCGGCTAATCTTGAGATGACTAAAAAAGGTGTCTTGGCTAGTTACGGCAGAACCCCAAGTGCAGAAATAATAAATAAAACCATAGCAAGAGCAGGAGTTGCCGAGAAAATGAGCTATGGCTTTAAAGGTGCTATCGGCGCTGCTCCCGGTACAAAAGGAGTATTAGCAACATCAAAAGCTTTCGGAAGTTATATGGCAGGCAGTGGAAAAGTGCTTCCTCGTATTGCTAAATTCGCAAAAAGCAACGCATTAACAGCTGTTCTTATGACAGGCGTTACCGTTGGAATAAACGAATACTCAATTAATAACAACAAAGAATATGACGAAATGATTGATAAAAACGGTAGAAAAATCGGTCATGAGCTAAGAGATACTGATAAATATAACGGCAGAGTAGAAGCAGTGGCTTCAACAGCTGGCTTCATCGCAGGTACTGCAGTCGGCGCTAAAATAGGTGCTGCTGCCGGTGCTGCAATTGGTTCTGTTGTTCCGGTCCTTGGTACAGCTGTCGGTGCTGTTGTTGGGCTTGCTATCGGCGCACTTGGCGGCTGGCTTGCTAGTAAGGCAACAAAGAAAATTCTAAACAGCGAAACTTCAGCGCTTGACAAACATAAAGAAAAAATGGCCGTTTGGAAAGGCGAGGAGAAAAACAACCTCAAAGGCGAAAAAAGAGTGGCTGCAATCGAAACTACAGTGGCGGAATTAGATGAAGTTGCAAAAGCAAATCCTGAAAAACAAGCTGAAATCGCAGCAGTCAAAGAACGATTAATAGCTGATTACAAAAAGACTACAGAAAAAATCGAAAAAGAAAGTAAGCCTGCAAAAACATACGTTGCAAGCACTTCAGAATATTCAAACCCGTTGCGTGAATTGCTAAATAGCAAGAAAAACAACAACACTCAAACGTTTGGAGCAAAATATAATTACAACAATCAGTTCCCGACGTTCAACAACCCATACGGATTTGGTTTCAACAACCAGTTTGCAGCATACAAACCATTCGATTTTAACAATAACAAAAATAATTTGTTAAATTACAACCCGTTTATGTTCAACAATATGCGCTATGCGTAATATAATTAAAAACTAAAGAGCCTGATAAATTCTATCAGGCTCTTTTTTATAGTTATTTGCGACCCTAAACTTTACGTTTACGAGCTGCTTCTGATTTGCGTTTTCTTTTCACGCTAGGTTTTTCATAAGTTTCACGTTTTTTAACTTCTGAAAGAATACCGGCTTTTTGGATTTTTTTCTTGAAACGTCTTAATGCGCTTTCAATACTTTCGTTTTCGCCTACTTTAACTTCTGCCATTTTGTATTTCACCACCTTAGTGTGCTTGTGTAACTAGCCAATTGTATAACAAAAATATTTATAAATCAAGCCCAGCCAAGCTCGGACTTGTTTCAGGGGCTTGAAATATTTACCCCGGTCAAGGCTCAGCCTTATTATTGGCCGGAGAGGGTGAATATTTCGTAGATTTCCTCATCAGAAAGTTCTGTGATGATTTTTTCGCCTTCGTAAACCGCAAGATCAGCAAGTTCTTTTTTGGATTTAAGCATCTCGTCAATTTTCTCCTCAAAAGTTCCAAGGGTAATCATTCTGTGAACCATAACATTTTTGTTCTGTCCGATACGGTAAGTTCTATCTGTCGCCTGGTCTTCTACTGCAGGGTTCCACCAAAGGTCGTAATGGATTACGTTTGTTGCGCTGGTAAGGTTTAAACCGGTACCGCCGGCTTTTAGCGACAGAATCATAACTTTTGTGTTGTCATCATTTTGGAACTTGTCGATTAATTCTTCGCGCTGCGCAACGGTGAGCGAACCGTGGAAGAACAGCGGTTCGGTGTTGCATTCCTGCGCAATAACTTTGCTTAAAATCTCGCCCATTTCTTTGTATTGCGTGAAAATAAGAGTTTTTTCGTTGTTTTCTAAAATGTTTTGAACAATTGAAACGCACTTGTCGAGTTTTCCTGACATTTCGCGGCTCATTTCGCCGTTTTTGAGGAACTGATAAGGGTGATTACAGATTTGTTTTAACGCGGTGATGAGCTTGAAGATGTTGCCGCGGCGGTTGATGCCGGAAATCCCGCTGATTTTGTCCATCATTTCGTTAAGTGTTTTTTCATAAAGCGCTGCCTGCGGTTTAGCAAGGTAGCAGTAGTCATTAAGTACCATTTTTTCAGGCAGGTCAGAGATTACGCTCTTGTCGGTTTTTAGACGGCGAAGAACAAACGGTGAAACAGACATTTTAAGTTTTGAAGCACGTGAATTTTCTTTAAAGCGCTCGATCGGGATAGCATAGCTTTTCTGAAACTCGCGCAATGAGCCAAGATAACCGTGATTAATAAAATCAAAAATGCTCCACAACTCTGTCAAGCGGTTTTCAACAGGAGTACCTGTCATCGCGATTTTAACATCAGATTTGAGAACTTTAATTGCCAAAGTCTGTGCGGTGTCAGGGTTTTTGATGTTTTGGGCTTCGTCTACAACAACAATTCCCCAATGATGTTTTTTTAGTTCTTCAACATCAATCCGCATAATTGCGTAAGTCGTTAAGATTATATCGTGTTTGATATTGAGTTGACGCTCAGCACCGTGATAAATGACAGCATCAATTGATGGCGCAAACATTTGAAGCTCCTTCATCCAGTTGCCCATAAGAGTTGTCGGACAAACTACAAGCACGGGTTTATTAAGCGTGCCCTCCTCTTTCATTTTCAAGATGAGACTGATAACCTGAATCGTTTTACCCAGCCCCATGTCGTCTGCCATACAGGTCCCAAAGCCCTTGGTAATATTTGTCCAAAGCCATTTTAAACCTGTTCTTTGGTAAGGTCGCAATTCGCCTTTAAGTTCTTTCGGGATGGTAACTTCTACAGGCTTGTTGAAGTCCTGGATCACCTTGGCAAACGCCGCATCATAGTCAAAATCGTATTCTTTTAGTTGCCCCGACATCGCTGCGTGGATTAAATCCATCCGTGAAAGCGACTTGAAATCAGCCTTTGCTACTTGTTGGAAGATTTTCGCACTCTCGTCTTTGTCAACCAATACGTATTTGTCTTTGTATTTAATCAAACCGTTGTGTTCTTTTATCAACTTGTTAAATTCTTCAATCGAAAGCTTTTCGTCTCCGATAGCGACTTCATAAGAGAAATCAAGAATATCGTCAAGTGAGATTTTGCCGGTCGAAGCATTGTTGAAAACATCAGCAAGTTCGTTAGTGCGTGATGCTTTGACCTTGGCGTTAATTGATGCACGAGGGATTACGATATTTGTTAATTCTTCAGGCAGAACAACTTCGATCTGAGCTTTTTGCAGGTAATAAGCTGTTTGTGTGATGATTTTATAAACCTCGTTTAAATTCAAGTCGAGACATAAGTTATCCTCGTCTTCAAACAAAGTCTCCAATTCAGGCATATAACGGTTTGCGTAATTAAGCTGTTTTTCTACAATCCGCGCAATGTCAGAAGCGTTCGCTTCAAACACCACTTCATCGGTATAAAGTTTGTCTATTAACACATCCTCGTTGGTTTTGCGGTTCTTGATGTAAACTTTAAGACGGAAAGTTTCATCGTCGAGTTTGCTGATTTTAAAGAACGGAATCACGTCATATTTGCCGAGATAAAGCTCATCAAACCACTGCGAGAAGTTTTCCGCAAGATTCTGTCCTTTCATCATAGAGCGCTGTTCAAGGTCTTTGAGCATATAGGTGCCGGATTTAACATCCTTAAATTTATATGCCTTAATCCCCAAGAACTTGTAAATTACATAATTCATGTAATTGTAGATGAAGTCATTGACGAAGTTTTTTGGTTTTTCGCCTTTTATAAACAAGTCATCAGGAATATTTTCTTCAAACAGGTTGATAATACGCGCCATTTGCTGGGTTGAAATCAATGGCTCATAAATAATCCGAAACATCTGTTTGTTTTGAGTCAATTTTACTGTCGGAATAAAATATAGCCGCTCAATTAATCTCATTACAAAGTGCGTCAATTTATTTAGATAAATAAAAGTCGGGCTAAGTGCCTCTAAATCAACTATATCGCCAAATCCGCCGAAGTAATCCATAACCAAATCAAGGTTCATTGAGTACCCGACATGCTTGCCTAAAACCTCAGAGCGGAAGCGGAAAAGCGACCCTTTTGATTTTAAATAATATTCAAAATTATTAGTCGGCGTAACGAAAAACGACAGCTTCGAGTTATCGTTTACCAGATAAAAATTCGTGTTACGCGCAGGCGCATTCGGACTCAAGAAAACGTCTTCAAACTCGTCTTCAATAGTTTGATAAATCAAACTCAACGTATAGCGCGTGTCTTTGTTCTTAAACCCTTCGGGGTTTTCGCTTAGATTAAAGAACAGTTCGTCAACGTCGTTCTTCTTAAATGAAAATAAATCTGCGTCGTTAAAAATATTACTCAATCGTGTTTCCCTATTCCGTCAATATTGGACTTTCTTAATCCACCCATAATATTTACCCCTTCAGCATAGATCCGCAAGACATTTCTTGTGGGATTTTTATATCTAACAACTGCAAAACGGTTGGTGCTATATTGCATAGCGCACCGTCGTTGCGTAATTGTGCGTTTTTGAACTCGCCCTGTGCGTTAATCATCACAAACGGAACAGGGTTTGTGGTGTGCGCAGTGAAAGGTTCGCCGGTTTTGTAATCAACCATAACTTCCGAGTTTCCGTGGTCTGCTGTTAATAACATTGTGATTCCGTGTGCTTTGCAAGCGTCAGCGATTTTGCCCACACATTCGTCAACAACTTTGTCTGCTGCGACTGCTGCTTCAAGAACACCTGTGTGGCCTACCATATCAGGGTTAGCGAAGTTTACCAAGATGAAATCATATTGAGTGTCGTCAATCGCGCCTAGCACTTTTTCGCAAACCTGGCGAGCGCTCATTTCCGGCTGCATGTCATAAGTCGCGACTTTCGGCGAAGGCACCAATACACGTGTTTCGTGCGGTTGAGGTTCTTCAACCCCGCCGTTAAAAAAGAAAGTTACGTGTGCATATTTTTCAGTTTCAGCGGTGCGGAATTGTTTGATTCCGTTTGCTTCCAAGACGTCTCCCAAGATGTTTACCATTTTTTCTTTGCCGAAGGCGATTGGAAAATCAAATGTGTCGTCGTAATTTGTCATAGTTACATAGTAAAGATTTTTTCTTACAGCCTTACGTTCAAATCCGTCAAAATCTTTAAACATAACTGCTTTAGAGATTTCGCGTGCACGATCAGGGCGGTAGTTAAAGAAAATCACCGCATCGTTATCACGAATTCTGGTTTCTTCCCCGCCAATTATTGTTGGCAATACAAACTCATCGTTTTCACCCTTAGCATAAGACTTTTGTACGGCTTCACAAGCTGATGACGCGTTTTCGCCTTCGCCCAAAATCAAAGCGTTGTAGCCTTTTTCAACCCTGTCCCAACGATTGTCACGATCCATTACATAATATCTGCCTGAAACCGTTGCTATTGGTGGTAAGTTGTATTTTTTTAATTCTTCTTCAATCGGCGCTAAGTATTCACAGGCGCTTTGCGGCGGGGTGTCACGGCCGTCTAAAAACGCGTGGACATAGACTTTTTTTAGCCCGCTGTCTGCCGCAAGTTTAATCAATGCTTGTAAATGCTCTAATGAGGAGTGAACGCCGCCTTTAGAAACAAGTCCGTAAATATGGAGCGCGGAATCGTTCTTTTTTGCGTGAGCGATTGCGTTTAAGAAAGCTTCGTTCTTATAGAATTCGCCCGACTTAATCGCGTTGTTGATTCTTGATAAATCCTGATAAACAATTCTGCCGGCGCCGAGGTTCAAGTGTCCGACTTCGCTGTTTCCCATTTGTCCGTCAGGAAGCCCGACATATTCGCCGTCTGCGTGGATTTGGGTAAACTTTTCTTCGCTCTCAAGTTTGTTGATATGAGTTGGGTTCGCCAGTTTTGTTGCATCATATTCCGGGTGTGACGCGCTGATTCCCCAGCCGTCCATAATACATAATAATACTCTGTGTGTCAGTGTCCTATCCCTTCGCCGTGTATCGGCTAGCGCTCGCATGGGCTCACGCTTTTTGCTCCTGTGGAGTTTGCGAAGCAAACTCTTACGTTGCTTCGTTGTGTTCGCCCTGTTTGTCTTGCTCTCGCAAGCCAACACCGGCTCACACCGGCTCACGCTTTCCATTGGGCGATTATAACAAGAACATAAATTATTTACAACCATCCGTTAGCTAGCTGTGGCAACGGGTTCTCTTGTTAAAGAAGTGTCGTCCATTGAATTAATGTTGATGGTTACTCGGTCGCCAAATCTTGCTTTTAGACGGTTTACAAGGTCGTTTGATGAGTTTACCCAAAACGCAGAACCTGTCAGGACCTTTTCGCCGGATTCTTTCATCTCAATGGTTACAGGGTCAGAACCCGGAGTTTCAACCAGCATATTTTTGAGTAAAACAAGTTCCTCAAATGCAAGTTCTTCTGATAATTGCAGGTTAAAAAGGTTGCAATTGTCGACCGTACGAACATTGTCAACGATAATTGAAGGCGGTTCGTCGTCGCTTCTGCGGTTGACTTTGCCCGAAACAATTACGCGTTGTTCGTTATCAAGAAGGGGTGCAAATTCGGCGATTTTGCCGTTAAAGCAAATCGTTTCAATCTTGCCGCTCAAATCCTCGATAGTTGTGAATCTGATAAATTTTGTCGGGTCTTTTTTAGTTGGAATTTGTTTTACAGCCGTAACCAGTCCGCAAATTGTAACAAGTTTGTCGTTAGCAAGCCCCGGAATCTCAATGATTTTGTGTGTCATAAGATATGGCAGTTTGTCGCGAATCGTTGATAACGGGTGGCTCGAGACATAGAATCCCAAAAATTCTTTTTCGAAATTTTGTATGGTGCGAGTGTCGTATTCTTCGTCGCTGCCGGCTAGTTGAAACTCATTAAAGCCCACGCCCGCATCGTCTTCCATCCCGGCAAAAAGGCTGCCCTGCCCGAGAGCTTTTGCCTGGTTTTCGCGTTGAGCGGTGGCTGTAATATATTCAATGTTTTCCATCAACTGTTTGCGGCTTTTTTCGACACTGTCGAACGCGCCAGATTTAATTAAGCCCTCTAAAACTCTTTTATTAGAACATTTCGAGTCAACGCGTTTGCAGAAATCATAAATTGATTTGAACTCGCCGTTTTCTTCGCGTTCTTTGATTATGCTCTCGACCACGACTTCGCCGACTTGTTTGATGGAAGTTAAGCCGAATAAAATGTCGTTTCCGTCGGGTGTGAAGGCTGCAAAAGACTTGTTGATATCAGGCGGAAGAACTTTGATGTCCATTTTTTGAGCGTCTTCGATATAAACGCTTGTGCTGTCTTGGTTGCCTGAAACGCTTGTTAAAAGTGACGCGAGGTATTCAACAGGATAGTTGCATTTTAAATAAGCTGTCTGGTAAGCAACAAACGCGTAAGCCGCTGAGTGAGAACGGTTAAAGCAGTATTCCGCGAATTTTTCGATTTGTTCAAAGAGCGTCACCGCGTCTTTTGTGTGCATGCCGTTGCGCGCTGCACCTTCGACAAATTTATCTTTTTGCTGCGCCATTTCTTCAATTTTTTTCTTACCCATCATACGGCGCACCATGTCCGCTTGACCGAGCGTGTAGCCCGCCAAAATCTGGAAAATCTGCATGATTTGTTCTTGATAAACAATTGTTCCGTAGGTGTCTTTTAGAACCGGAATCAAGCTGTCGTGCGGATATGTAACAGACCTTCTGCCGTGTTTACGCTCCACGAAATCCTCAACCATCCCGGCGCCCAACGGCCCCGGTCTAAAGAGCGCCACAAGCGCACCAATGTCTTCAAAAACGTCAGGGCGCAGACTTTTTACGAGCGATTTCATCCCTGACGATTCAAGCTGGAAAACCCCGTCGGTTTCTCCGCGCGCAAGCATCTCATAAGTCTTTTTATCATCAAGCGGAATTTTATCGATATCAAACTCAATCCCCTTACGCTCCTTGATTAGTTTCATTGTGTTATGAATGATTGTAAGGTTTCGCAGACCCAAAAAGTCCATCTTGAGCAGTCCGAGTTTTTCTAAGTCAGACATAGCGTATTCTGTAACGATAATCCCGTCTTTTGAAGGCTGAACAGGGACAAGTTCATTTAAAGGTCTGTGAGAGATTATAACCCCTGCAGCGTGTGTGCCAACGTTATTTCTAATCCCCTCGATTGCTTTTGCCATATCAACAAGTTTATGAACTTCTTCATCATTGTCATAAAGCGCTTTTAATTCCATCCCGGGTTTTAGCGCATCATCAATTGAAGCCTTGGGCTCATTTGGGATAAGCGCCGAGAGCTGGTTGCTTCGCGCAAACGGGATATCAAAAACTCGCGCAACCCCTTTTAGTGCAGCCTTAGCGGCATAGGTTCCAAAAGTGATAATCTGGCAAACTCTGTCCTCGCCGTATTTTTTCGCAACGTAATCAATTACCTCCCCGCGGCGGTCGATACAAAAGTCAATATCGACGTCGGGCATAGAGTATCTTTCTGGGTTCAAGAAACGTTCAAAGAGTAGGTTGTGGTGTAACGGGTCGATGTTTGTGATTCCGAGTGCGTACGCGATAACACTACCTGCTGCCGAACCCCTTCCGGGTCCTACAGGGATATCGTTTTGTCTGGCATAATCAATAAAGTCCCACGTAATCAAGAAGTAAGATGAAAAACCCATCTGTTCAATGATCCCGAGTTCATATCGGACGCGTTCTTCAATCTCCGGTGTGATTTCTGCGTAGCGTTTTTTAAGTCCCTCACGGACTTTTAAATCAAGATAGCTCTCAGTTGTATGTCCTGATGGAACTTCATAATTTGGCAAAGGCGCATTGCCCATTTCCAGTATAAAATGACATTTGCCCGCGATATCAACAGTGTTTTGGATGCACTCATTAAAGAGGTCTTCTTCCATCCAGCTAAACGATTCACGCAGCTGCGGCGGAGTTTTTAGATAAAATTCGTTGTTAGGAAAATGAAATCTAAACTGATCGTTTTTGAGCGCGTTTGTTTGAAGACAAAGCAAAGTATCGTGCCAATCTGCGTCTTCTTTCATCAAATAGTGTGAGTCGTTTGTAATAACCATTTTAATGCCGAGATCTTTGGCAAGCCTGATTAATTCAGGGTTTGTGCGTTTTTGTTCGTCTAACCCGTGGTCTTGAAGTTCGATATAATAGTCTTCTCCAAATAATTCTTTATAAGTTGTCGCGCATTTTTTGGCGCCTTCATAGTTGTTTTTTAATAGATTTTGCAGAACCTCCCCGCCAAGACAAGCGCTCAGGCAAATCAAACCTTCATGGTTTTCCTTTAACAAGTCAAAATTTATCCGCGGCTTGTAATACATTCCTTCGCAATGTGCGATAGAAACCAGTTTGATGAGGTTGCTGTAACCCGCCTTGTCTTTAGCCAGCAGCACAAGGTGATAGAGCGGGTTGTCGTGCTGCTCTTTGTGGGTGAGTTCTTTGTCATGGACATAAAACTCACAACCAATAATCGGTTGAACACCGGCTTCTTTTGCAGTACGGTAAAATTCGACAGCACTATACATTACCCCGTGGTCAGTAATCGCAACCGCAGGCATATTGTTTGCTTTCGCAAACTCACACATCTCCTTAATCCTGATTGCACCATCCAGCAGCGAATACTCACTGTGTACGTGCAGAGGAACATACTTCATACCCGTTTTCATAATGAAAATTGTAATATAAATAGAAAACTAAAGCACTTATAATGATTTCTTTATTTACAAAAGTTAGTCATATTTAGCAATAGTTTTTTCAATAAGTTCAATCATCTGGCGTTTAAGTGATTGCGGAGATTTTATTTCGCAAAGCTCACCATATCGGAGTAACCTTTTTAGCAATACATCAAAATCTTCGTTTCTGTTAATTACTGTTAAATAACCATTTTCATCAAGTCCGTTTGAAGTTTCCCATTCGCGCAGCTGATAGTTCTTTATTAATTTGCCTTTAAGTTTATAAACAACTGTCATGGTTTGCGGATGAGTTGTTACAGCTGCAGGAAGCTGCTCGACATGTTTAATGCACTCCAATGGAATTTCCTTTAATGCATGGCCTTTGTCAGGATAAACGCTCAAACAAATCTTGCGTTTATGGTATTTAACCTCGACCGGCGAACACATTGAAAGTTGCTCCTCAATATTTTTCTTGTTCAAGTATTTAATATTAAGTTTAAACTTGTCCTGACAATATTGTTCGCATCGTTTGATTTGTTCACTCAATTCAGCAGAATACAGTGAGAAAGCCTTTGAAAACTCATGAGAATCTGCAATTTTAGTTGTGTTCTCGCTGTATCTGATTTCTAGAGCTTCAATAAAATTTTCAAACTGTTCTTTAGTTTTCCCGGTTGGCAATACCTTTGATGAACCCTTTAATAAATTGATTGCCGCCAAATCATCTGCATTAAGATCGATTTTACAAGGACAGCTTAATAGCGAATAATGTCCATTGTCTTTTTTGACCTTAATCCCGAATATCTTTAGAGTATTCATGTATTTGTTAAGTGTTACGTGCGGGTTTGATTTGTCATTGCTGGAACTGCGTGTGAAAAGCTCCAGTACGTTTTCATAAGTAGCGTTGCCATCTGTAAGCAGTTTAAGAAAATCAAACAAAAGTATACATGAATCGTTATATTTTTTGCTAAATGGCCGCGGCATCATACCCCGCTTTCATTTCTTTCAAAGAAGCCAAAAATTCCTGTCTGAAGCTCTCCGGTGCTAATATCTTGCAATCAGGTCCGAGAGAAAGAAGCCTTTGTCTTAGTCTGAATTCGTCAGAAGCTGTAACTTCAACAACGGTAATATCCTCGTTGTGGCTGATAAGTTTTTCATCCTCACCGGGTTCAAATTTATCTGTTTTGACTTCATACTGCACGGTTATTGTTTGAGGGGCAGCAACGATAGTTGTTTCAGAGCGGATTGCTTTTAGTTCACGTATTCTCTGCACTAAGAAGCTGCCATATTTGTTGTAATTTGAGCCGGTACCATATAGATATAATTTGCCGTTTGTATAACAAACCTTATCAGCTAAAACCTCAATATCTCTGTCTGTGGAATTTGGTGAGTGATAAGAAATTACAATCTGCTGCTTTTTCTCGGCGCAATCAATAAGAGAACGAACAAGATCGACACTGATGCCTTTTAACGCTGAATTATTTTCTAAAGCCGACTTCAAATCGTCATTCTCGACGTATTTAATGAGCTTTCTCAAGAAGGTTTCTATTACGACAAGCTCATCAATGTCAGCGTTCTTAATAACATTCTTGTAAACCTTCTCAATAGCTTTTAGTTGTTCAGAAGTTACTTTGAGTTCAAACGGGTTAGATAAAATAACATATTTTGATGTTTTGTTGCCCGGTTCACGAATCCTTTTAACATCACATCCTGCGCGCTTAAGAGAGGTTATATAAACACGTAAAGTGTCAATTGAAATATCTTCTTTCAAATATGGGTGATTGCGCAAGTGGTCACAAATTTCTTCATAAGACTTCGGCCCTTCAACAAGCAGCGAAAAGAGAATCAACGATCTAAAACCGGTGAACGACATTAAATTATATGTAATTTTCTCATTCTTTAAAAAGTTTTTCATACTATTCTATTCCAGTACCTTATTCTAACATAAGGCATTTAACTCAAACAAGGGCAAAAAACGCTGAGTTATATTATGCGAGCATGCCAGATGTATAAAAGCCAAATTTTGTCAATCAAATTTGACCCAAAATTTTACGTAATTTCATTAAGTTTCCTTCATTAAGATTTAAGAAGTTGTATTTTACTCGGTGGTTATTAGGGGCATGGTCAATTGTAAATCTTTTTTGTAAATTCTTAACTTGTCAACATTGTTACTTGGATTTACATTGGTATTAACGGGTAGTTGAAGCAGTTAAGTGTTAAGAAAAAGAGGTGATGGTATCACAGACCATTGAATGGCTGTCAGAGTTAGGGATATAGGATTTACGAAAGATTTAATTGGGGAGATTTGGGAAATAGTTGGCCTGCTGATTTAGCAGGCCTTTTTTATTGCGCATGCTTTTTATGTTATTATTTTTAAATGAGTGAACTTGAACCTAAAAAGATTATAGGACTGATGTCAGGCACGTCTTGCGACTCAATTGATGCGGGACTTTGCGAGGTATTTCCTGACTTGTCATGCAAGCTTATTAAAGGAATAAATTTCAAATATCCGGTGCATGTACGCGAAAAGATTTTTCAACTTTTTAGGGGTGAAGCTTCAATCAAAGACGTTTGCCAGATGAATTTCGTTATTGGAAAATGCTTTGCAGATGCTGCAAAAACTTTAATCGAAGAATTTGGAAAACCTGACATGATAGCAAGTCATGGTCAAACAATTTATCACTATCCGTTTGACGAAAAAATCGACGGAGTTTCTCTAAAAAGCACACTCCAAATCGGCGAAAGCTCAATTATTGCCCAAGAAACGGGCTGCATGACTATCTCCAACTTCCGCGAATCTGATATAGCCGCAGGAGGCCAAGGAGCGCCCCTGGTGTGTTTTGCTGACGAGAAATGGTGGAGTAAATATAACAGAACTTTTCTAATCCAAAACATAGGCGGGATATCAAATGTTACAGTCGTGTCACCGGATTGTCCGACCTTTGGTTTTGATACAGGCTTAGGCAATATTATGATTGACTATTGCGTCAACAAGTTCTTTGGAAAATCTTACGATGAAGACGGCAAAATCGCGCAATCAGGGAAAGTCGATGAAAGCTGGCTGGATTGTCTTATGCAGGATGAATATTATTTTAAAAACCCGCCAAAAACCACAGGCAGAGAGTATTTTTCACCGCAATACATTGAAAATGCTCTAAAATTTGCTCCTAAGAAGCCGGAAGATATTATCGCAACGGCAACAGCGCTTACTGCTAAGACCATTGCCACAGCTTATGAGCGTTTCGTTTATCCGCTGATTTCTTCCTCAATTGAAGTTGTTGTGGGTGGCGGCGGAGCCTACAATCCAACACTTATGAACTTTTTAAAGATTTACATGCCTGAAGGTGTTGAACTAAAAACGCACGAGGATTATGGCATTTCCAACAATTTTAAAGAAGTCATGGCATTTGCGCTGCTCGGGTATTGTACTTATTATGGTATTCCCAACAATCTTCCATCTTGTACGGGTGCTTCAAAACGAGTCGTAATGGGTAAAATAACTACTCCTTAATTGATTTGATAGCGGCGGGAATATATTTAATCAAATCTGAAGCGCATACGCCATATTCGGTCAGATCTTTTGATGCGAGTTCTCCCGCAAGCCCGTGTAGATGGCAGCCAAGACAAGCTGCTTCAAATACTTCCATCTTTTGCGCGAGCAAGCCGGCAATAATCCCCGTTAAAATATCTCCGCTGCCTGCTTTAGCCAGCGCGCTATTTCCGGTTTTGTTTTGATAAATTCTACCCTCGGCGGTGCAAACCAAACTCTGATTGGTTTTTAAAACAGTTACGCAATTGTATTTTGCACAGATTTTCTTTGCCGAACCTTCTGTATCTTCCAAAACCTCTGCCAAATCTATCCCGAGTAGCCGAGAGGCCTCCTTGGGATGCGGAGTTAAAATAACTTTCTCGGGTAGTTTTACCTCAATTTTAGCAAGAATATTAAGCCCGTCTGCGTCGATTATAGTGGGGAGGTTTTTTGCAATGGCGGCTCTAAACACTTCAACTGCCAAGCCTAAAGTAGACAACCCGCAGCCGATAGATAAGACATCTGCTTCTGGTAAGTTTTCTTGCGGCGCAAATATAATATCTGGCGAAAGGGCGGAAACAGAGTGGCAGACTTCGTCTTCGCATGCCAAAATCACATAACCACAGCCAACAGTGAGTGCTGATGCGCTCGACAAATAAGCGGCTCCGGGTGTGTATCTTGAGCCTGCGACGTTCAACACTTTACCGAAGGTGCTTTTATTTGAATTTTGCGGCCTTGTTGGCAGTTTAAAGTCCATTTTGTCTTATCGCCTCATAAGCAACAATCGCGACCGAATTTGATAAATTTAAGCTTCGTTGGCCCTCTTTCATCGGGATTGTTAGTGCATTTTTATCACTAACATAATGAGCAGGCAACCCCCGACTTTCGGGGCCAAAAACGATAAAATCACCGGGTGTAAACTCTATATCTGTGTATTTGCGCTTAGTTTTGGTTGTTAAATAGTAAAAATTCGCCTCAGGATTCGCAGCAACCAACTCATCAAGGCTCTCAACCTTATGCAAATCAACGCTTTCCCAATAATCCATCCCTGCACGTTTAGTGTACTTATCAGTGAGCGAAAATCCAAGTTTCCCCACAAGATAAAGCGATGCTCCGCAGCAAGCACAAAGCCGCGCAATATTTCCTGTGTTTTGCGGGATTTCAGGCTCATAAAGAACAATGTTTATCATTTAAAAAGTTTTCCGCTCTCAAAAATAACCGGTAACGCACGGATTACGCAGAAGATAATTGCTGCCCACGCTAAAACCATTGCAACTAAATGCAAGTGAGCGATGTATCCCCAGCTTTGCCAGCCAGGGTTGTAAGCCGCGATTAAAAGCAGGAACGCCAGTACTTTTGCGACAGCGTAGCTTATGCGCATAAATTTTGATGAGCAAATGAACGAACCGATTTTGCTTTTTTGCATGCTCTTATCGCCAAACGCTGTGTAGCCTTTAGAGAGCGCTACACTTCGTAAGCTGTCTGTTGTGAAGGCTCTTGCTACGCAAATTAACGGGAAAGCAACATTCAACCATCCGAGTGCCGCAAAAACTATCCAGTATGAAGCTTCGACAATTCTATCACCCATAATATCAAGTACAGAGCCCAAATCGGAAACTTCGTTGAACTTTCTTGCCACATATCCGTCTAACCCGTCCATTGCAAACGCAATAGCTGTCAACACAAGCGACCAGGTATAAGCAGCTGATGTCTTGCAATAAAGCAATGCAATAGCCAAAAATGCGATAAAAATTCTAAGTATTGATATAAAATTTGCCATGATGTCTGTTATTCCTTTTATTTTTTCAATCTAGATAAGGCAAAATTGACCTCATCAAGCTGTTTTACTCTCTCGCCAAGCATTATTTTCTCAGCTTCTTCTAAAATTGCTGTTACCATAAACCCGTTGTCTCCATCAGAGCGCGCCTGCTTGCCTGATTCGCAGCATTGAATAAAGTGCTGGCACTCAAGCTTCAACGGCTCAATTTCGAGGTAATCAAGAGGAACGTTAACGTTTTCCGATGATTCATTTTTAAACAGAACAAGTTTGTTTTCAGCCACCGTATCATCTAAAATCGCAGTGCCTTTTGTGCCGCGAACCATCATTGTTACGTGTTTTCTTGGGGTAATCCAACTGTCTGAAATTACTGCTGTTACGCCGTCTTCAAACTCGATTCCGATGTGAGTGATGTCCATAATTTCGTTGCAATCAGAGGAAGCTCCAACTGCCGAAATCACGCGTACAGGCTCTTTGCCGATAACATAGCTTATCATTGAAACATCATGCGGCGCTAAGTCCCACATAACACTTCTGTCATTTTTAAAATAATTAACGTTGAGTCTGTCGCTTTGAGCGTAAACTATTTTGCCCAGGGTGCCTTCTTCAACAAGCATTTTTAAGCGGTTTACGGCAGGATGGTATAACAACAGGTGTCCAACCATAAGTATCAAACCTTTTTTACGCGCAAGCTCTGTTAACTCTTTAGCTTCGTCTGCAACTGTAGAAATCGGTTTTTCTACATATACATTTTTGCCTGCTTCAAGCATTGATTTTACTAACTTGTAATGAGTGTGGCTTGGAGTTACCACAGCAACAGCGGTAATTTCAGGATTGTTCAGAATGTCGCTTGAATCCTTTGTGGTCTTTACACCATCATATTGGCTTGTAACTTGTTTTAAGTTCTCGTCATCAAAATCACAAACGGTGTCTAAAACCCCGAGGTTATAAAAATTACGGACAATATTTCGTCCCCATAACCCGCATCCTATTACTGCTATTCTTTGTTGGCTCATTTGTTTTTCCTCAATTATCTGGCTCTGTATGTTTTTCGTATTTGAGACAATTTCTCGCACAGCTCATAAAACAATTCCTTATCTTCTTTTGGGAAGAATCCGGATAGTTTTTCCAAAAGCGGTGCCGGGAATGTTCCCGTCATAACCATTTGTTCAGCTTCAGCTTCTGTGAACGGATAAAGGCTTCTATAGTTTTTCATATATATGCCTCTTAATTCGGCGTTTGCTCTTTCCGGATGCTCAACCGAAGCCTTGTTCATTTTATAAGTTGTGAAATTCATTTGGAAATTAATCGGTCGTGCTCTTCTTGCAAGCAATCTGATGATTAAATCCATATCTGCCATGATTCTGAATCTTTCGTCAAAATATCCAATCTGCTCAATGGCTGATTTTCTAAAAATCATCCCTTGTCTTGCGCATGGCGGAACTTGGAAGGCGTTAAGAATTGTTGGCTGGAACAAGAATGTATAACCGTCCGGGTGTCTGCAATAAGATGGTGAGTATAAGAAATCACCGTTATTTTGTTCCATCACGGAAATCGCGTCAATAATCCCTGTTATATCATGATAAAAGTCTTCAACCCCGATGAACGAAATATATTTTGCTTTCGAGCGCATAACCCCTTTGTTCATTGCGTTAACTTTTGAACTGTCAGGTTCTGAATAAAATGTCAAATAACCTTTGTTTTTATAATCTGAGAGAAGTTCGCGAGTGCCGTCAGTAGAAGCGTTATCAATGACAATGAGCTCAATATGCGGGTAAGTTTGCAAATCCATCAAACCCAACATGAGGTTAAACGCGTCTTCACAGCCGTTTTCAATAATATTGTGTGTTGGTACTATTACACTTATAATTGGTTCCATGCTAATCCCTCTGATTATTTTCCAGTATCTTTGCTGACTTTTGTTCGTTTCTTAGGCGTTGGTTTATTGCGATGCCCTCATTGCTAGTATAACATGCTAAATTACAGCTTACAAATTGTAACAATTCACAAATGATGTTGCATAATTGTTGCTCAAGAGTTAAAATATAAGTAGTGTTATTATTTGTATGAGGGTTAGATATGAGTGGACCTAGTGGTACAACGGTTAGTCCCCTGTCTGTCGGAATAGGCGGTGCTGTGTTAGGTGCAGCAGCAGGTGCTTTTTTTGCGCCGGCTTCTTACAACTTGGAAGAATTAATCAAATTGGATGCCCCGACTTTCGAAAAATCACTTTCAAAAAATGCCATTGATTCTGCTGATGGCACGCAAAAAAGTGCTTACAAAGGTATTATAAAAGCAAGAGATACCTTTAAAAAATCAGGTGATGCTGAGCTTCAAAAATTACTCAAGCAAGACAACACCCTTGTTTCTGCTTATAAAGAGCTAAAAAGCCTCATACCAAAAAGCAGAGGATATGGCGCTATTGTTTGGGGTATTTCAGTGGGACTCGTGGCAATGATTTTGAAAATTCTGGCGACTCCGGGCAAGCCGCACGCGCCGATTAAAACGTTAAACGCAGTGGTGTAGTTTGTTTCCTGATTTTCTAATCCTCGTAAATTGCGCGCAGGATGTATTCTTCTAATGATTTTTTGGCGCTGTCAGAAGATTTTGGATCGTTAATCATGATATCAAATGCATAGAGCTTTCCGGTACGGGTTGTAATGTAACCTGTGATGGCGCTTATGTCGGACAAAGTGCCGGTCTTTGCATGGATATTATTTTTAAAATAAAGCATTCTGGTTGAAAGCGTTCCTTCGCCTGCAGTCGGGAGCGCATTTTTGTAGCTTTCAAACTCAGACTGTTTTGCACGTTTTACAAGAAAATCTGTCATGAAGTCGGCTGTAACAAGATTGTTTTTTGAAACGCCGCTGCCATCAACAATCTTAACATCGTCCATGTTCAAACATAATTTGTCAGCGTAGGCTTTTAGCATGCGATATGAGGTCTCTCTTGAGCCTGTGGTTTTTGCGTATTTGCCACCAGCCAATTTGAAGGTTGTTTCTGCGATAAAGTTGTTGCTTCTTTTCAGCACATCCTCTTTTGCTTGCGAAATCGAGTGCGAAACTTCGCTAACAGTTTGATAAGCTGATAAATCATTTAATTTGACTTCGCCAAATTTCCCGTAATAATCCATTTTTTGTCCGCGGATTGCATCTTCTAAGCGAAGCATAAAATATCTGCGAGGATTATTAATAGGTATATTTCTTGTAAAATGTGAGTTTACCGTGCCTTCGACTGTAATTATGTCAGGCGAAATATAATTCCTACGGGTAAATTGGACGTTGTTAGAAGTATCAGTTGTAACAAGGTTCATAAAAGTCGTCGGGTAAAATTCCGTTGTGGTGATTTGTGCCGGTGCGCCTTTTGTCGTTGGCTGAATTGTAACAGTCAAAAGGTTCTTGTCAATGTTGTACGGGCTAAACTTTGGCATAAGCGGGTTTAAATCATCATCCCACTGCCAACCTTCGCCCCACTCGTCTTTTTTGTCGATGATTGAATCGTCTATGTTGAAATTCTTTGGCTCCATTAGTTTTTGATTTTTTGCCGCAATTATTAAATTCTTTAAATCAGAGGATTGAAGATACGGATCGGCTCCAAGTTTTAAAATCAAATCGTTATTTTTATTCTTGTATAAAGTTGTTTTAAACTCGTAGTTTTCGCCTAAGGTGTCAAGCGCTGCGCTAAATGTGAGGATTTTAAGAGTTGAAGCCGGCGAAACAGGCTTATCAGCGTTTAAAGCGTACACAATCTTCCCGGTGCTGACTTCTTTTACACTGACCGAGACAGAACCCTTATTTATGCCGGATTTTGAAATTGCGCCGCTTACTGATGCTGCGTTCGCACTAAGCATTGTAAAAACACAAATTAATATAGTCCCGAAAATTGTATATCCCAGCTTTTTAAAATCTTTTCCAAAGTGCATCTAACTTACCTCATAATTATCTTTTATATCTTCCAATACCGGGTATTTTTCCCTAAAATGGTGCATTTCATCAAGATCTATCGTAGCACAAACAAGCCCCTCTTGTTGGTCTTTGATTTCTGATAAAACTTCGCCCTTATAATCAATTATGCGTGAATGTCCGATGTTCCAGGCATCGCCGTCAATATGCCCGCATTGCGTGAGAGCTGCCATATACGTTTGGTTTTCCACAGCGCGCGAACGGGTCATAATTTCCCAAGGAATAGGCTTAGCCAAACCCCACGCTGCGACATTTACAAATAAATCAGCACCGGCTTTTCTGTATTCTCTGTAAAGTTCGGGGAATCTGATGTCGTAGCAAATAGTCAGCCCGACCTTCATGCCCGCGAGTTCAACTATAACAGGCTCATTGCCTTCATTTAAATATTTTTCTTCCTCGTCGACTTTAAACAGATGCATTTTTCTGTATGCGGCAACCATTTCCCCGTCTGATGTGAATACCGGGCACGTATTATAATACCTGTCCAAAACACTAGTCCCTAGTTTCTTGTCCCTAGTCTCTAACTCTATAAAGCTTCCGCCAATGACATTTGTTTTATATTTTTTAGCGATTTCTGATAAAAATTTGCAGGTGTCGCCGTCTGGTTTTTCGGCATTTTGTTGGAAAATCTCCGGCTTCCAGCCGATGGCAAAGACTTCAGGCAGCACAATTAAATCAGGTGAACCGGTTAAATCTCTTTCCAAAATCTTTTCGATTTTGTTAAAGTTTGATTTTTTATCCCCTAATTTTGCATTCATTTGAACAATAGAAACATTTTTTTCTAACATCTTAGCCTCTTAGCATCTTAACGTCTAGTCCAAAGCTTATCCTTTTTAGCTTGTTTATAAGCTTCGGGTGCTCTTTTTTCTAAATCTTCTAACGAAGCTTGAATTTTATCAATAATCAAGTGGTCATCTTCATCGGGCAGGTTCTTGTCGACATAAATCGGGTCGCCGTAAAGCGCTATTGAGCGAGTCGGGCCTACAGGGAAAGTCATCTTGTCCCAGTTGTTAAGCGAAACAAGGTTAAATTGATCTGAATACCAAAACATTGGTACAATCGGTGCGCCGGAGGTTTTCGCGATTTTGACAATCCCGCCTTTAACTTTTCTGGCCGGGCCGCGTGGGCCGTCGACAGTAATGGCTGCGCATTCGCCGGCTTGCAATAATTCTATAAGTTGTTTGGTTGCCCCGACACTTCCTCTGCGGCCTGTAGATCCGCGAACGGTCTTAAACCCAAGCATTTCTACACCTTGCGCGACGATTTCACCGTCAGCGGAGTTGCTTATCATAATGCTTGTGTGTGGTTTGTCTGGAATGGCCCAGATCCCAAACTGATGTCCATGCCAAAGAGCATAAACGCAAGGATGAAGTGCATTATTATTAATCTCAGCAATATCGGTAAACCAAGAGTGTACCGTGAAATATGTCTTGAGTAAACTTCCAACTATTTTTGTAGTGTCATGAGAAACTAATCTAACCATATAACCAATTATAGCATAAAGATATTAAGCAGCATTAATAAATAAACTCATTGGCTTATCAACTTATCAACCATCTATATGAGTTGCATGTTTTGCTTTTTGGTGTACAATTGATACATAAATTTTAAAAAATGAGAGGCATTTAAATGAAAATTACTTTAGAAAAAGAAAAAGATAATGTAGTAAAAATGGACATTTCAGTCCCGGCAAAAGACGCTCAGGCAGCTTATGATAACGCACTGAGAAGATTTGCTCAATATGTGAATATTGACGGCTTTAGAAAAGGTAAAGCGCCAAAACACTTAATCGAAAGACAAATCGGTACTGATCGTATTAAAGTTGAAGCCATTGAAAACCTTATGCCGCAAGCTATTAGTACTGCGGTAAAAGAAAACGAACTTGATTTAATCGCACAACCTTATATTTCAAAATATGATTATGATTTGGGTAACGATTTGAAAATTATTGCTCACGCTGAAATTAGACCGGAAGTTAAATTAGGCAAGTATAAAGGCCTAAAAATAGAAGTTGCTGACAGCCCTATTCCTGCTGACGCGTTTGATAAATCGTTGAATAACTTATTAAACCAATATTCGACAGAAGGAAAAGTAAAAGGCAGAGCTGCAAAAAACACTGATATAGCGGTAATTGACTTTGACGGTTATGTTGGTAAAGAAAAAATCCAAGGCGGCGAAGGAAAAGACTACTCGTTGGATTTGGGTAACTCAAACTTTATACCGGGGTTTGCTGAAGCAATTGTTGGACACAAAAGCGGCGAAGAATTTGATATTAATGTAACTTTCCCAAAAACCTATCATGATGAGAAGTTAAAAGGGCAAGCGGCAGTTTTCAAAATCAAAATTCATGAATTAAAAGAGAAAAAACTCCCTGAATTGAATGACGAATTTGCTAAAAAAGCAGGACCGTTCAAAAACGTTCAAGAATTGAAAGACGATATTAATAAATTCTTAGAAAACCAACGTGAAAATATCAACAAACAAAATTCTGAAAACGAAATCTTTAAAACTGTTGTAGAGGCTGCGAAAATGGAAGTTCCGACAACTATGATTGAAAGAGAAACAGCTTCATTAGTTGAAGAATACAAGGCTCGTTTGGCTCAACAAGGCATTTCTTGGGAAATGTTCTTGCAAGCTCAAAGTGAAGCTGAACTGACTAAATCCCTTCAAGCAGAAGCTGCAAACAGAATAAGAAACTCGCTTGTAATTGATAAAATTGCAAAAGAAGAAAAACTAACTTTAGAAGCAAAAGACTTAGAGCGCAAATTCCAAGAAATCAGTGCAGCTTATGGCGTTTCACCAAATGAAATCATTCAACAATTTGGTCAAAACCAAGAGTTTTTAGCATCAGTTTCTCAACAGGCTCTAAATGACAAAGTAAGAGATTTCCTAATGACAAGTAACACGGTTGTTTTAAAAGAAGGAAAAAAGCCCGCAAAAACGGCGGCTAAATCAGAAGCAAAATCTGAGGCAAAGACGCCGGCAAAAGCTAAAGCTGCAGCAAAATCAAAGCCGGCAGCAAAAACAGCTTCTAAAGCTAAAAAATAAGCAAAGTATGTTATAATATTATAGTAGAAAGGAATCAGAAGTTATGAGTTTTGTACCAGTGGTAATAGAACAATCAAGCAGAGGAGAGCGCTCGTTCGATATCTTCTCTAGACTATTAAGAGAAAGAATCATATTCTTAGGAACACAAATTGACGATATGGTTGCAAACCTTGTTGTTGCTCAACTTTTATTGCTTGACAGTGAAAACCCTGAAAAAGACATTATGTTATACATAAACAGCCCGGGCGGCAGTGTTACAGCTGGTTTAGCTATTTATGACACAATGCAGCATATCAGAGCTGATGTTTCTACAATTTGTTTAGGCCAAGCGGCTTCTATGGGTGCTTTCTTGCTAGCAGCAGGTACAAAAGGCAAAAGAATGGCGCTTCCACACTCACGCGTATTGATTCACCAGCCATTAGGCGGTGCGCAAGGTCAAGCGACTGATATTGAGATTCAGGCTGCTGAGATTGTTAGAATCAAGAAAACTCTTAACGAAATTCTTGCGAACAATACAGGCCAATCAATTAAAAAGATTGAAAAAGATACTGACCGTGATTACATCATGACTCCTCAAGAAGCGCTTGAGTACGGTATGATTGACAAAGTAGTTTCTCGCGAAATACTTAAAAAGAGCGACTAACACAAAAGAAAGGGCGATATCACGATAACTGCAAAACTGGTAAAGCAAAACAGATGAGGCAGTAGTGGAATTTCAAAAAAGTCGTGAGTCGTATTAAAAAAAATGCCAAAGAATGACGATAGCAGATTAACATGTTCGTTTTGTGGTAAATCACAAGACCAGGTAAAAAAACTGATCGCAGGCCCTGAGGTCTACATTTGCGATGAGTGTGTTGAACTTTGTAATGAGATTTTAGACGAAGAATTTTTTGAAGGCAAAGACAAAGAAGGCGGCAAAAAAGCTGCTAAGGCCGAAGAAAAAGCGATTCCAAAGCCGCATGAAATCAAGGCTCACCTTGATGAATATATTGTTGGTCAGGATGATGCTAAAAAAGTCTTGTCAGTGGCGGTTTATAACCACTATAAACGTCTTAAACACAACAAGTCAACGGATTCAAAAGACAGCGTTGAAATCCAAAAATCTAACATTTTGTTAGTTGGACCGACCGGTTCGGGTAAAACGCTTTTAGCACAAACACTTGCTAAACTGCTTGATGTACCGTTTGCTGTAGCTGATGCGACAACGTTAACTGAATCAGGGTATGTTGGGGATGACGTTGAAAATATCTTGCTTCGTTTATATCAAAACTCCGGTTTTGATGCGGCTAAAGCAGAACGCGGAATTATTTATATTGATGAAATTGATAAAATTTCGAGAAAATCTGAAAGCACTTCAATTACGCGTGATGTCTCCGGTGAGGGCGTTCAGCAAGCTTTATTAAAAATGATTGAAGGTACGGTTGCACACGTTCCTCCTCAAGGCGGAAGAAAGCACCCACACCAAGAATTTATTGAAATCGACACAAGCAATGTATTATTTATCGTTGGCGGTGCGTTCGTTGGATTGGACAAAATCATTGAACACCGTGCAGGTGAAGGAACTTCTGTCGGATTTGGCAAACAACCTATGTCACAGGCCGAAAAAGATGCTGCGGCTTCTAAAATGCTTAAGAAACTTCAGCCTGATGACTTGTTAAAATTCGGTTTAATCCCTGAATTTATCGGTCGTGTTCCAATTTACGCGGTGCTCGAACAGCTTGGCGAAAAAACTTTAAAAATGATTTTAACCGAGCCTAAAAATGCGATTGTTAAACAATATCAATGCTTGCTTAAAATGGACGGTGTTGAGCTTGAATTTGAACCTGATGCAGTTGATTTAATTGCTCAAGAGGCAATGAAGCGTAAAACCGGTGCCAGAGCGTTGCGCTCTATTGTTGAGGAAATCATGCTTGATGTTATGTATGATGTTCCGACAAAAGGCAACGTTAAGAAGTTTACGGTAACTGCTGATATGGTGAAAAATCGCAATAATGCAGAAGTTATCAACCTTCCAAAAAAAAACGGTTTAGCTAACGCAGTTAATGAATAGGGTGGGGTAAATAATAGGGCGCTTTGTGTGGTGCTGAGGTTATTTATATCCAAAGAGGGGACATGGGAAGCTCAAAGACACTAATACTTATAGATGGTCATGCACTTGCTTTCCGGCAGTATTATGCTTTAGAACGCACGGGAATGAAAACTTCTGATGGTACGCCAACTTGGGGAGTTTACGGCTTTTTTAAAGCGATTTTTGACTTGCTTAAACATACCGAATTAAGGCCGGACGCGATTGCTGTTGCGTTTGATGTGAGCCGTAAGACTTTTAGGTTTGAAAAATACCCTGAGTATAAATCAAATCGTGTTGCAATGCCTGATCCGATGCGGGTTCAGTTAGGTTTGATTCAAGAAGGTTTGAAGGCTTTTAATATCCCTATTTATACAAAAGAAGGATTTGAGGCGGATGATGTTATCGGAACTATTTCGCGCGAGGCTTGTGAATTGGGGCATAAGGTTCTGATTTTAACAGGCGACCAGGATGCGTTCCAGTTGGTTGATAAACTTGGCTGTACAAAGGTCATTTTGCCTTCTAAAGGTGAATTGATTGAATACAACTGGGACAAAATTTATGAAAAATTGGGTGTTTATCCGGACCAGGTAATTGATTATAAAGCGCTTCGCGGGGATACTTCCGACTGCATTCCGGGCATTAAAGGAATTGGTGAAAAGACGGCTACGATGCTTCTTGATCGCTATTATACATTGGAAAAATTACTTGCAGACTGCGAGAATATCCCGGAAAAGTCTGTTAAAGAAAAAATATGTAATGGCAAAGAATGCGCTAATTTGAGCAAGTTTTTGGCGACCATTGTAACCGATGTTGATGTGGATTTTGATTTTGAAAAGACCCATATAGAATTGCCGGAATTGGCTGATGTTACGGAGTTTTTGAAAAAGATGCAGTTCCATAGTTTTATAAGAAATATAAATTCAATTATGGAATCTTTCGACAAAGATTATAATCCGCAAAAAGCCGCAGAGTCTTCGTCAAAAGCGATTGTAGAAAAACCCAATATTAACCCCCAGGGGCAGTTGCAATTGGGATTTTTTGCTGAGGCGGCAAAAAAGGAGATTAACAAAGGCGAAGAAAGTTACGACCAGAAATTGATTACAGACAGCCAAGACTTTGAACAACTTGTAGAAGAACTTGAAAAGCAAAGTCTAATAGCGATAAGATTAAAAGCAGACATAAAAAGTTCGGTAAATTCACGCCTGATTGGGGTTGCTATCGGATTTAATGAAGCGCTTGAGGCTGACGGGCGTATCAAATACTCCAACGATGCTGCAAAAAATAAGACTTTTTATATTCCGCTGGCACACTCGACTTTAACGAATCAATTGCCTTCGAGTGCTGTGCTTGAGGCACTTAAACCAATATTAGAAGACAAAAACATTAAAAAAATAGCTTATGATATGAAAACGGAAGACAATGTTTTTCGCAATCTTGGGATTACTATCCAAGGGATGGTTTTTGATCCAATGTTGGCGAGTTATGTCAAAGATTCCTCGCGCAATCATGGGTTAGAGAATCAGGCTATGGACAATCTTGAGCATGTTATAAGCGAATTTGCAGCTTATGAAGCGGACAAAAAAAAGCGTATTGCGTTCGAAGATGCGCTGATTGATAATGCGCTCAATAATGCAACTGATGAGGTTTCGACAATCCTTAACTTGACCAAATTCTGGATTAAAAACCTTGATAATAAAGAGTTGGATTTGGTTTATAACATTGAATGCCCGCTTGCGCTCGTGCTTGCAGAAATGGAATATACGGGCGTTTCAATTGACACGAATTATCTAAAAGAACTCACACACTCAATGGATAAAACCTTAAAAGATGTTGAGGGCAAGATTTACGAGGCTGCGGGTGAAACGTTCAACATTAATTCGCCGAAACAAGTCGGTGAAGTTCTCTTTGATAAAATGGGGTTAAAAAGCAAGAAAAAGCGTGGCAAAACGCAGTATTCAACGAGTTCGGATATTTTAGAAGAACTTGCCCAAGAACACGAAATTGCGCGAATGATTTTGGAATACAGAAAGTTTGCAAAGCTGAAATCCACTTACACCGAGGCTTTACCAGCTTTAATTGACGCGACGGATGATAGAATTCATACGTCTTATAATCAGACAGTAACGACAACCGGCAGACTTTCATCGTCTAACCCGAACTTGCAAAATATCCCAATCAGAACCCCTGAGGGCAGCAAGATCCGTCAAGCGTTTGTGCCAAAAGACCGCGAAAAAGCACTTATTTTATCAGCTGATTATTCGCAAATTGAACTCCGCCTGCTTGCGCACATTTCCGGCGACGAGAACTTAAAAGAAGCCTTTTTAACAGGTGTCGATGTCCACACACTCACTGCATCTAAGGTGTTTGGAGTGAAAGTCGAGGATGTTACACGAGAAATGAGAAGCAAATCTAAAGCGGTAAATTTCGGGATTATCTACGGTCAAGGGCGTTACGGACTAGCTAAATCAATCGGAATTTCGCCCGAAGAAGCGCAGATTTTTATTGATAAATATTTTGCGACTTATCCAAAAATCAAAACCTATATGGAAGGTACAATCAAAGAAGTTGAACAAAAGGGATTTGTGGAAACAATCTTCGGACGTAAACGCTATTTGGCGTCGGAGTTGATGAGTTCAAACAATATGGTTAGAGAATTTGCAAAACGTGCTGCGATAAACCAGCCAATCCAAGGGACAGCGGCTGATATTATGAAGATGGCAATGATTGAATTTGAACGAAAATTGAACGAGAACAAACTAAAATCCAAGATGATTATGCAGGTTCATGATGAAATTGTTGTTGAACTTGACAGGGATGAGCAAAATAAGGTAAAAGAATTAATAACAGAGTCAATGCAGCTTGGACAGCGTTTGTCTGTGCCATTGGAGATCGATATCAATGTGGGGGCGACATGGGAAAAATGAGAAATTTAATTATTTTTGTATTTTTGTTGATTACAGCGCAAGCCGGACTGGCTGCGGAACCGACTTATCTGCCAACAACTTCGCAAAACATAACCTGTGCTTCTTGTGTGAAAAATTACAACATGACCGGCGAAAAGCTGTTCTATCTGACGATGGCAAGTATCGGGGCAAGCAAATTCAGAACTGATGAAATCCAATCAAAAAACGGCTATATTCTATTCACAGCGACAGGAAAACAGTATTTAGCGTCGGTTGTTAAAATTGATAAGACGTCTTCAATGCTTAAAATCACGCCGGCTGACAATGTTTATTACTTTGCGCCTGTTGTCGTAACCAACTTGTTCAAATATATTGAAGCTAACGCTTCTGAGGAAATTAAGCCTATTGCAAGGCTGTAAATGCGTCGTCAACAATTTGTGAGATATTTGGTTCAACGCCACCATCCCCGGTCGTTAGCCAAACAAGATATTCAATGTTTCCGGCAGGACCCTTGATTGAGGAAAAAGTTAAACCAGCGATTGAATAATTAAGTGATTTTGCACAAGCCAGAACGTCTTCTATGACGTCTTTGTGTACTTTAGGGTTAGTTATAACCCCGCCTTTTTCAACCTTCTCTTTACCTGCTTCAAATTGTGGTTTTATAAGGCAAATCATTTCATGCTGCAAGGAAAGTAGTGTTTTTAAATTTGCCAGAACCTTTGTTAATGAGATAAAAGATAAATCGCTTACCAACAAGTCCGCGAGCGGTTCGTTTTCGGCGTAAATGTCTTCCGGGGCGCAGATTTTTAAGTTTGTGCGCTCGATGCATTTAACTCGCTCGTCTGAACGGATTTTCCAGTCAAGTTGGCCGTAGCCGACGTCGACTGCGTAGATAAACTCTGCACCGTTTTGTAAAAGGCAATCAGTGAAGCCGCCGGTTGATGCGCCGGCGTCAAAGCAAATTCGACCTTCAGGCGAAAAATTAAACGCATCCAGTGCTTTTTTTAGCTTGAATCCGCCGCGTGAAACGTAAGGCATTGATTTTACGCTGATTTCATACTCTTTTGAAGGGTCGATTTGATAGCCGGCTTTGGTGATGTATTCGTCGTTAATCTTCACGCCGCTTGCTAAAATCGCTGCTGCAGCCTTGCTTTTAGTCTCAAAATAACCTAAATCTGTTAAATATTTGTCTAAGCGTTCTTTCATATCTTAAAAATGCCCCGGACGTTTTGCGTTGTAACTCGCGCGACTTCCTCGATTGAAATGCCGCGTAGCTGCGCTATTTCCTGCGCAATAAATTTTACATAAGCAGGCTGGTTTTCTTCGCCACGGTGCGGTGTTGGTGCCAAAAACGGTGCATCTGTTTCTAAAACAATGTTTTCAAGCGGCATTTGAGCGGCAACTTCTTTTAAAATCTTAGCGTTTTTAAAAGTTACAACCCCGCCGATTCCAAGATAATATCCAGCCTCAACACATTTTTGCGCAAATCCGATATCGCCGGAGAAGCAGTGCATAATGACTTTTGAACCAATATTGTGTTTTTGCAGAACCTCAAAACAATCCTCGTGTGCCTCGCGATCGTGGACGTTTAGCGGCAGATTAAGAGAGTTCGCGAGTTTGATATGTTTTATAAAAACTTCTTTTTGAAGATCGTTAAAACTTGTGTCGTGGTAGTAATCCAGCCCGGTTTCGCCTATGCCTATTATTTTAGGATTCGACTTAACAAGTGTGCTGATTTTTTCAGTTAAATCATCCGTCCAGGTTTTTGCTTCTGTCGGATGGATGCCCAAAAGCCCGTAAACGCTGTCATATTTTCGAGTTATGTCCATTACAAAAGAAATATCACCAGGGTCGGTTGCGGCTTGGATAATTTTTGTTACCCCAAATTCAGCGGCGTTTTTGACCACCTCGTCAGCAGAAATCCTTTTAATCATATCAATATGTGCGTGTGTATCAACCAAATTCAACATAATACAATTGTAGCATGATATAATTGGGACATGAATAAGAAAAAGGTTTTAGCTCTAATAGTTACCTTCGCGCTCCTCGCACTTGTGTTCCACAAGTTGGATTGGGCGCAGCTTCTTGTTACTTTTAAAAACTTTGATTTGAAAAATTTGTTGTACATCGTCCCGCTCTATATTTTGACCCTTTACATTCGTGGAATCCGTTGGAAGGCACTGCTTTTAAATGATTCAAAGTATTCAAGTCTGCACTTAGGGGAAGTTTTTACGGTCGGAAGCATGTTAAATATCTTTTTACCTTTGCGTGCAGGAGATGCTTACCGAGCGTACTATTTAGGCACGGCTAAAGGTGAGCGCAAAATGATGGTCTTTGGTTCTGTTATTTTAGAGCGAATTTTAGACGGCGTTTCTGTGTTTTTGATTTTGCTTGCTGCTGTTCTCTTATATAGCAAACAGCCTTGGATATTGAATTTAACCTATGGAATCGGTGCGCTTTTTGTTGGAAGTTTAATAATTTCTTATCTTTTTTATAAAAATAACGGTTGGTTTTTTGAGAGGTTCAAACGTTTTGAGCGTGCTGAAAAATTTCTCGAATATGTAAGATCTTTTATGGAAGGTTTTGCGGTCTTAGATGATAAAAAATGCCTGATAGTCGCAGCAGCAACAAGTCTTTTGGTCTGGGGAATAGAGTGCGTTGTAGCGTATTTGATTGTTAACAGTTTCGGACTTGGTTTAGGGCTCGCGGCAGGATTATTTGTAATAAGTTTGATATCGTTCTCGACTATGGTTCCATCAACTTCGGTGTTTTTAGGGCCTTACCAGATTGCATATATCGCAGCGCTTGGGATATTTGGGATAGATAAGTCCACTGCGCTGGCGGTTTCGACTGTTCATCAGGCAATTTTAATTATTATTTTAAGCATAATTGGCGGGATTTGCCTGCTTGGATTCAACATTTCAATTAAGGATATAACTAACACCGATGAAAATATCTCCAATTAATAACAACTGTAACCCCAACTTTGGGCTGAATTTAATAATTAACAAAGAATTTCTTGAAGCGCCCATCCTTCAATCACAGTCTTACAAAGAAATTACGAATTTGCCGGCAAAAGGAACAGCCCACCTTGAGTTTTACAAAACTGCTCAAGGAAAACCGATGTTTGAATTTACCTATCGCAACTTGTTTAAACAAGCAGAGGCAAGGTATGCACAGCATTTGGAATTATCGGCGGATTACTTTCTGGGCAGACTAGATTATAACGAAATAATTGCTGAGGGTAACAAAACTATTTTTAGCAAATTAAAAACTCTGCTTAAAAATTTGAAACAAACTAGCAACTCACTATCAAAAAATATTTTCAGGGGTTTTTAGATTATTGTATCACCGTGAGGTCATTTTCTAGAAATCAAAAATTTCTGAAAAAGAAGGCAGATTTTTTCAAGGATTAAATCAATATGCAAATTCAACAAATATCACAAAACTATAATCAAAATCCAAGCTTTGCTATGCGCTTGAAAACGGAACCTTCGTGGCTTCTTGAGAAAATTATACATGCTCCGGAACTAAAAAGAATTAGCTTGTTACCGGTTGAAGGCAGCGGGGTTATAAAAATTTATGAGGCAAGACCGGGTGATGCCGGCAAATCCACGGTGGAATTTACATATAAAGATTTTTCATCAACCGGACGTCTGCAATACGAAAATGATTGGGCAGGTTCAGTGGTTCACTTTTTGAGAAACCTTGATACTAACCGTATTTTGCACGAAGGGCAAACTTTCGGCCAACGTATAAAAGCAGCGTTAAAGAACATTTTCTCTAAAGATTAGTTATATTAATTTGAAAGGATTATTATGAAATTACAATCTCTAAACAGCAATCAAAACCCTAATTTTGGCTTAAATATCAGGCTGAAAAATATCAACCCTGAATCAATTAGAAATTTGACATCATACCAGGAACTTTGCGAATTACAAGTTAGAGGTAAGGCGCTTTTAGAGCGTATTGGGGATGATTTCAGATTTTCTTACCGTAAACACGGATGTTCGGGTTCTGTAAAATTTCCAACTAAAGAAGGCTTATCAGCGGACTTTTTCCTGAGCGGTTTGAACAAAGAAGCAATTCTCGCAGAAGGACAAAAAGGTTTCTGGAGAAATTTTGTTGACAAAATCAAAATCTTTAGTACGATTAGCTTCGGGATTCCAAAGTTTTAGTCCCTAGCCTTCAATTTTGTGGATTTTAATGAAGTTTGTTCCGCCCACAAGAAGGTTTGGCAAGCAGCCGGTCAAGATGATTGTGTCGCCTACTGACAAACCGATTTCTTTTATTAAGAATTCGTCTAAAACTTTAAGCGTTTCAATGTCGATTTTAGGCTCAAACGTTAAATCAAGCGTGTAGACGCCGCGATAAAGCTTGAGTGCTCTGCGCATTTTGCGGTTTGGACATGCTGCAAAAATAGGTACGCTCAATTTGCCTTCTGACAAGAAAATCGGAGTGAATCCGGTTGCCGTGAGTGCCACAACAGCCTTAACATTCATCTTTTTTGACATATCTGCAATTGACATACCGATTGCCATAGCTTGAGTGTTTTGCTCTTCTTCAAGCATCTTGCGCGGGAATTTGTTTTTTGAACAGAAGTGTGAAGATTCAACGGATTCTGCTATTTTCTTCATCATTTCAACTGATTCGACAGGGTATTCGCCGGAAGCTGTTTCGCCTGATAGCATAATCGCGTCGGTACCGTCAAGGATTGCGTTTGCTACATCAGAGGTTTCTGCACGTGTTGGAATAGGGTTTTCAATCATGCTCTCTAACATTTGCGTTGCAACGATTACTGCCTTACGCTTTTGGTTTGCTTTGCGGATAACAGTTTTTTGAACAATAGGCACTTTTTCAGTGCTTATTTCAATACCAAGGTCGCCGCGGGCAACCATGATTCCGTCAGATACTTCTATGATGTTATCAACGTTAGCGACCGCTTGCGGCTTTTCGATTTTTGAAATTATGCGCGCAGAGCTGTTCTTGGCGTTAAGTATTTCGCGAAGTTTAACAACATCGTTCCCGTCACGTACGAACGACAGTCCGAGGTAGTCGATTTCGTTTTGCACGGCAAAGTCTACAAACTCTAGATCACGAGGAGTAAGAACTTCAATACTGCCGGTTGAACCGGGTATGTTTATACCTTTACGTTGTTTGAGCAGTGTGCCGTCAAGAACTTCGGCAAAAATCACGCCGTTTTCCACCTTTTTAACTTCTAACTGAACTTTACCGTCATCAATAAGAATTTTAGCCCCGACTTCGACATCGTTAGCCATGCCCTTATAGTCAACAGGGATAATGTCTCCGACCATTTCTGTATGGTGTTGGAATTTTATCACTTCACCTGATTTAAGCTCAATAGGCTCTGCCAGGTATCCTACGCGGATTTTTGGGCCTTGAAGGTCTAAAAGTATTGGTATTAGAGTATCTTCTTCTTTTTCTATCTCTCTAACATAGTCTAAATTCTGTTGGTGAAAGGCTTTGTCGCCATGTGATGAGTTAATCCTAAACATGGTTACGCCGGCGTGTAAAAGTTCTGCAATTCTTTCCTTTGTACATGCCGTTGGCCCTAGTGTAGCCACTATTTTCGTCATTGTGTAATTCTTCATTTATATCTTCCCTCTCAAGTCGTTACAAATAGAAATATCTATTTACAAATCATTTTCAGTATATTATAATCATAACTGAAAATGATTTTATAGTAAAGTGAAAGAGTGAGGATTATTATGAAAAAGATTTTTGCAGCTGTTATGGCTTTTTGCTTAATGGCATTCAACACGTTTCCTGCGCTTGCTGCGGCTGGAATTGCAGACGTGAACTCAAACTATTGGGCAGCTAAAGAAATTCAGATTGTAACTGACGGCGGCATTATGTCTGTTGGTGCAGGCAATCGTTTCTCTCCTGAAGCTTCTATCACAAGAGCAGATTTCGTTGCTGCTTTGTTAAAAGTTTTAGGGAATGACAAACTTAATGTAACTGTGAAAAACAAATTCAGCGACATTAAATCTTCAGATTCGTATTATTTGAACATTTTACGTTCTGATCAAATTGGTTTAGTTTATGGTTATCCGGATGGAACATTCAAACCAGGAAACTCAATTACAAGAGCTGAAACTCAATCTGTTATCAGCCACATTACAAAAGACTTTTCAGGCAGCACATCTGTCTTGAATCAGTTCTCTGATGCTAACAAAATCCCGACTTGGGCAAAAAATGTTTACATCAAAACTATCAGCTATGGTATCTATGTAAACCATCCTGATAAAAACGAACTTCGTCCTAATGACAACTTAACAAGAGCGGAAGCAGCAGTTCTTTTAGCTAGATTAAAAGACAAACTAGGCCTTGTTAAAGATCAATACAAAGGCAAAGAAACACTTCTTGCAACTGAGCATTTAGATTCAACTAAAAAAGCTCCATGTGACGAAGTAAAAATCACTAACTTGAGATACATCGTTCTTGAAGGCAACGCGCTTCAAGTAGCTTATGACGCTAAATTCAGATCTAAAGATGCTCAAGCAGGTGATGTTGTTAACTTCACAACTAACAAAGACATTGTTACTAAAGAAGGTACAGTAGTTTTCCCTTGTGGTACAAAATTCATCGCGTCAGTGCTTGATATTAAAGATCCACAGTGGTTCAACAAGAATGCTCGTGCATACCTTCAAATCAACAAAGCAATCTTACCTTCAGGTAAAACAGTTGATTTATGCGCAAAACCATTCTACAAAAACTACGAACTTAAAGAAGGTCCTTGGATGACAGCTGGTAAACTTGCTTTATACACAGTAGGCGGTGCGGCAGTTGGTACAGGTGCTGGTGTAGGCTTCGGCTTTATTCCTGACCCTACAAAAATCGGTACTGGTATCGCAATCGGCGCTCCTGTTGGTGCAGCGGTTGGTCTAATCACCGGTTTAGTAACTCCAGGTCTTAACTATAATGCTAGAGAAGGCGAACAGATTTATGCTATTCTTCTTCAAGATGCAAGCATCATCAAGTAGTTAAATAATACCAATAATTAAGAGTACCGGGTTTCATTCACGAAATCCGGTACTTTTGTATTAGCCTGACTATGGACTCTCCACTAGCCTATTTAGGTGTCGTTTAAGCATGCTTTCCCATGTACAATTAAAATGTAGTAAAGAAAGGGAATGTGTTATGAAAAAAACAATTCTATCAGTATGCGCGCTTGCAATATTTTTGATGTCAGTGCCTCATGCTTATGCACGTCCGTGCCCTTGTAACAAAACAGCGCCACAATATGAAGAGGTAAGAACAACTACAACTTCTAACTTTAGCTGGAACATCTTTAAAGGATTTAAAAGATGCGAACCTTGCACAAAAGAAAAAGTAACTTGTAAAAAAGTTAAATGCGCTAAAGAACCTAAGTGTAACAAGTGTACCGGTGCAGCGGCTCCATGCAAAAAAGAGACATGCAACAAATGTAACAAGTGCAAAACTCCGCCACCACCAAAATGCAACGATTGTGAAAAAGCGTTCTAAGACACTATATCGTGTAGTGTGTGGAAAATTTTGTCGGTAATCTCACGGATGTACTCCTCGGAGACGCATCCGTTGATTACTGCATCAGCGGTTTCATAATTAGGCCTGATATATTGTTGGGCCGTTTTGTTTACATCAGCAAACTGTAAGTCGGCTGCTTCGCCGGTTTTGCCGCGAAGCTCCGCTCTTTTGTACCAACGGTCTTTAATGACTTCAAGTGGTGTAAAAACGTAGACTTTAATGTCAATAATATCGCGAACATTTTCGTTTAAAACATATAACCCTTCAGTGAGGATAACTGTAGCCGGAGTTTTGATTTCTCCGTCCGGATTTGATTCACAAGTTACAAAATCATAGGCCGGAGAGATTGTCGTTTCGCCGTTTTTTAACTGCATAATATGTGTTTTCATTAATTCCAAATCTATAACATCAGGGGTATCAAAGCTAAAACCTGTTTTGAACAATGCTTCATAGCTGCCTGCGTCTTGAAGTTCTTTTGAAGTGTCTTTATAGTAATCGTCGCAGCGAATTACTGTATAAACCCCGCGGTTTTCCTTGACACATGCTGCAATTGTATTGTCTACAAAAACAGTTTTTCCAGAAGCACTCTCGCCTGTAATCCCGACAATAAATGTTTTTGCGCGCTCGTGGATGGCTTTTTTAGCTATGCTATGGACAAGATTGTCAGAAATTTTCAAAAACAACGGACGCGCTTGTTTTTTATCGTCTTCTAAAATCTGTTTTAGTGACTCAACAACGCGCGAAACAAGCTCCATATCGCTTGCGCCGGAATAATAGTCATAACTTGAAAATGCTAAATCTTTCATCTTTTCCTTAACCTCTTTGTCTATTCTACACAAAACCAGTTTCTTTTTGTGCAAATTTAAAATTTTGTAACAATATTCGTATAATGTTAAAGTTTTGTCAAAACGAAGCCGTTAATCAGCATGTTAAAGTTAAATAGGAGTATGTAAATGTACAATGATGAAAAATTTAGAAATGCACTGAGTGAAGTTAAGAGTGAGAATTACAAAGAGTTGAAGGCGGAAGTTAAGTCTATGGAAAGAGCCATTGAGCGCTTCTTGACTAGTATTTTTGAGTGTACTTCAAGTGTAGTGGAAAGAGATTTCCCTATGGTAACGCATTAATCGCAATACGCGAATTAAAAAAGCGCCGATGAGGCGCTTTTTTAATGTTTAAATTCCTTTAGTTAATGGTTTCAATTGAATCAATATGCGGGGCATATTCGCTTTTATTTTGCCCGTTGATATCAATATCCATTAATTTTGCACGTTTTTTACGATATAGCATGTCAACGAATGCCTCCAGACGAGTTATAAAGCCAGCTTCGCCTGTTTGTTCGTCGATGGTAAGGTTCAGCATTGGTTTGTTAAAATGTTTTGCTTTACGGGTCATTCGCTCAATCATTAGTGAATCAGGGCCGCAGCCAAAGGCTGTTACTGTAATTATACCGTCCGTTTTAGAGTCTTTTAAATAATGTCCTGCTGCACCGGTCATTTCGTGCTCGTTTGCCCAGTATAGCTCTTGATCAAGGGTTTTGATGCCGTCTTCCATTTGCTCGTCAGAAAGTTGAAGGGCTGATAAAGTACGAACGCCCATATCTTCCAATTTGCTAAAAATTTTCATTGAAGCTCTGTCATCGTAAATGTTGTAACCGTGGGAGATTACGGCCACTTGAATAGGGTATTCACGGGTCGGATTTTCAATAAAAACTTTACCTTGAAGCGCATAATTCATCGCTTTTTCGTAGCTCATACCTGATTTAGACATGATGTGAAAGTTGTTGTGAACTTTCCAGCCAGCTTTCGAGGCGTTTTTAATGCGTTTTTTGTCTTTTATCCCGAAATAATTAGCGATTTCGCCTAAAAACTCATAAAACCCTTGGTTCTTTTCGGATTTATCAAACGTTGCTTCAATCATCGTAAAGTCTTGCTTAACAACATTTCTGACCAAATCCGGTAACCCGCGGATTTTTGAGCAATTATAAATCTTGTGATCAATCGATTGAATGGATGGCACAAAAATCTTCGTAACGCCTTTGTCAAGCAAATTGAGAACGTGTCCGATGTAAATCTTAATAGGAAGACATGTTTCTGTTACAACGAGCGCTGAACCGCTTGAGAGAGTGTGTTTTGTGGTCATATCGGACAACACAATTTTTATGCCTAAGTCGGAAAAGAATCCGAAATAGAACGGGTAATTGTGATAGAACGACATCGCGCGCGGTATGCCTATAATCATTTCAGAACTGTTCATTCCTGAATTCTAGACCAAACGAGAAAAAATTGCAATTTTGAGGTAATATTGTTTTAAGGAGCAAAAATGCCGCATTTTTTTATTAACTCAAAAGATATCAGAGAAGGAAAAGCCTATGTGAGCGAAGATTATAACCATATAGCCAAATCTTTGCGCGCAAAAGCCGGTGAAAAGCTGCTTCTAATCGACGAAAAAGAAATTCAATACGAAACTATTATCGAAAAAATTGCCCAAGGAACTGTTGTGGCAAAGATTGAAAAATCATATAAATCAAACCGCAAATTAGATTTTGAACTTTACTTGGCACAATCGCCGCTGCGAAGCGATGCGCAGAATATTATTATAGAAAAAGCAACCGAACTCGGCGTGGCCGGAGTTTATCCGCTCATAACAGACAATTGCACGGTTAAAAAATCTGTTATTGAGTCCAAGGTGGTAAAATGGCAAAAGATCGCTTCAGAGGCGTCTAAACAGTGTGAGAGGGCGAATATTCCAAAGGTTTATAATCTGACCAAACTTGAAGAAATAAAAGGCTTTGACAAAGTGCTGGCTTTTTGCGAACGTGATACAAAATTGACATTGCATAAATTTTTAAATGAAAATCCAATCAAAAAAAACGAAAAAATGCTGGTAATTATTGGACCGGAAGGCGGATTTTCGCCGCGTGAGTTCAAATATTTTCAAGATAACAAAATCCCGATGATTAGTTTGGGCAACTTGATTTTAAAGGCTGAAACAGCTGTTATTGTTGGATTAGGAAATGTTTTACATGAATATAATAAATGAAATTCTAGATAAAATAAAAAATAATTTCGACAATGAAATCTACCTTGTTGGTGGTGCTGTGCGAGATTTTTACCTTGGAAAAGGTGAATCTATCGATGACTTTGACTTGCTGGTTGTTGATGAGTGTGCGCAATCTTTTGCGAAAAAAGTAGAAGAACTTCTCGACGGGACATTTGTGCCGCTGGATGAGGAAAACAAAATTTACAGAATAGCCAAAGATGGTGTAACCGTTGATGTTACAAATCCGATAGAAGATTCACTAACAAAAGACCTAATGCGCCGCGACTTGACGCTTAATGCTGTTGCCGTGAATCTTAAAACCGGCGCCATAATTGACCCTTGCAAAGGTTTAGAAGATATAAAAAATAAAATCATAAGACACGTTTCTGAGCAAAACTTCCTGGATGATCCGTTAAGATTGCTGCGAGTTTACCGCTTTCAAGCAGTTACAGGGTTTAAAATTTCTCCTGAAACTGCTGAAATTGTAGTTAAACATAAAAGCCTAATTGCAAAACCTGCAAAAGAACGTGTTGCTTATGAGTTAATGAAATTATTTAACGGTGAATATGCTACAGAAGCACTTCGGGGTGCTGATGAGAGCGGATTACTGGCTGAATTTCTTCCTTTTGTCGAGGAGCTAAAAAAGATTCCGTCAAACCCGCACCATCATTTAAGACTATTTGAACACTCTGTCGAAACGGTCAAACAAATTCAACAGTTGTATGAAAACGCCCGACCGGAAGTTAAAGAACAGTTGGATAAAAGTGATTTTGGGGGTTTTTCAAGACTGGCACATTTGAAACTTGTCGGCTTTATGCACGACATCGGCAAATTCGCAACTTGGACTATTGAGGAAGAAGGCCGCCACCGCTTTATAAAACATGATGATGTCGGAGCAAAAATTGCTGCGGAATTTCTTAAAAAAATGAAATTTTCAAAAAAACAGATAGCTTATATTGCTGACATGGTTAAAAATCACATCTATCCGGCGCAACTAATGAGCGATCCTGAGGTATCTGAAAAGACCATGATTCGCTTTGTTCGCAAGCTTAATGACAATGCTATAGATGTTGTTGTCCTTGCCAAAGCCGACAGGCTTTCAGCGCGTGGAGAGGTTATTACGGATGAAATAGTCGCAAGAAACAATGCAGCACTTGATAGACTTATTGATTTCTATATAGAAAAAGGAAAAGCGGCTGCGGAGTTACCAAAACTCCTCTCCGGCACTGAAATAATGGAGATTTTGAATATAAAACCTTCCCCGCGGCTTGGAACAATCATCGGGGAGCTTCATGAGTCTCAAATGTCCGGTGAGGTTAATTCTAAGCCTGAAGCAATAGAATTCGTCAAAATGCTTAACAATTCTTTACAATAATTTTTAGCCCGCAAATAGGGCTTTTGAGAGTTTTGTTTTAAAGGCTCCATTATTTTATAAAAAAAAATAAGAAAACAGTTTAAAGTTTCCTATGTTTAAATATTTATTTTAAAAAATTGCTTAATATTAGCTTAACATTAGAAGCAAACTAGGCAATTTTGGTTTTTTAGGGCTTTTAAAAAGCACATAACAAGTTTATAATTAGTGTGTTAATTACACCAGACTTAAAAAATAATGATAGATAAGATTAAATATACAAGTGTTAATAGTAGTGTTTCCCCGCAATTAGGCAGCGACAAACAAGCTTCCGGAAATGGCGGTAGCAAGTTCGCCCCAAAATATCAACAGTCTTTTGGCGGGCCGACAGAGATGCTTTTACAAGGTGTGCAATATTTGGAAAAATATCCGATGGCACACGTTACAGCGCTTGATTTGGCGTCAGCAATTTTGCCAAGAACCTATGTTGAAACCTATGTAGGCTGCGAAAAAACTGATAAAGATGGTAATAAGTATAAGGACCCTAACTATCACGCCGGTGTTGAGGCATTTAGACGTGAGAGTTCGGGATTAATTGTAAACTGTTTAATTCCAGGTTTTATTGCTATGGGTGTTGCCTGGCTTGCCAGCGGTCCGATAATGGGGGCGTTCAAAAAATCAAGCCTTTCCGGCACTTGGGCTGATAATAATTCGTTGGATAAAATTAAATCACATTATGAAAAAGCGGATGGAACTGGCCAAGAAAAATACAAAAATGTCATTAAAAAGATGCTAAATAATATTGAAGGTGTGGATGGAAAAGGCGTAAGAGATTTTGAAACCATTCTTAAAGGTGACAACAAACTTGATGGCTTGATTGACAAGTTGGCAACTTCAATTACACAGAAAAAGCACGACAGCGAGCTTGTTGACGACGTGTTCAATCATATTGTTGGAAAAACTCAAAGTGCTGAACTTATCAAGTTCAAGGGCGATAAAGAATTATTCACAAGCAATCTCGACTCACTTTTAACCAACACCACAAAGGTTTTGCGCGGAGTTGAGCATGCGGGGATTAAAAACAGCACAGAGCTTACTGACTTTTTCACTAGAGCCGGCAAACTTGTTAAAGTAAAAAGTATTGGAGCATTAGTAATTGTGCTTCCACTAGCCGTTGCGATGCAACCGATTAACAGATGGTTAACGCGTAAATCTTCCGGTAAAAAAGGCGCACCAATCTATAATGACTTCAAAGATCGTAAATACCATGAGCCGACAAAGGCTGAAAAAGCAGATTTATTGAAACAAAAATTCATTTCAATTGGAGCGATGATTGGTGTTTCTCTGCTTTCTATGATGAAAATTCCAGGTATGAAAATGCTCGAATTCAAGAGTAAATTCCCGACCATGGATCAAGCAAGAATTGTTTCTACAGCGACATTCTCTAGCCGTATGGCGGCGTCGGAGGATGCTAACGAGCTTCGCGAAGCAACGTTGCGTGATATTGCTACTTTCTCAAGCTTCTATTTCCTTGGAGATTATGTAGCAAAAGCGATAGCGACCGGAATTACTAAGTACAAAGCAGGCGCAAACCTCCTTAACTATACAAAAGAACTAAAAGCCGGCGCGAATCCGCTAGAAAAATTCTTGCACTGGTGGAAAGATACTCATCTAAAATCATCGGCAGAACTAGGAGCAAATGTAACAAATAAAGCAAAAAATGTAACAAAAAAACTGGATTTAGGCAATAATATAAATTTACGAACGTATTGTCAATTAGGTAGTCTTGGGTTCTCTCTGTTGATGCTCGGAGTATTGATTCCTTGGTATTACAGAAGCCAAACAAACAAAAAAGAACAAGCAAAAAAAGCAGCACAGGCTGCGTAGAATAAGAGGAATAGTTGTGAAAGCACAAGCAATAGATAATAGAATAGATTATAAAAAGGTTGGTAATAACCCGCAATTTGGTAATGCAGCGACCTGGGTGCCAGGGGCTTTGCGTTTCTTACAAAATGATCCGGCTTGGGGAGCTGTAGCGGTTGATGTTGCTGCCATGACAGGCCCAAGAACGATAGTAGACTTTGTTGAAAGAGGGCCGAATATAGGTATTGAAACAGGTCGTCAACAAGGCTCAAGTACCCTTAACCACGCTTTATTTGGGGTGTATGGTGCGGGTGCGGGTGCGCTTTTAGCGTTCTCATTGAATAAAAAGTTGGGGATTAGCGCACACAAAATCCTTGCTTCAAGTGACGTTATCAACAATTTTGGTGAAACTTATGCAAAACATGTAAGTGCAAATTCTCCGAATGCAGTAAATGGATATTTAAATGAAATTTTAAGTGGCGTTAAAACCATTAATAACAATGGTGATCAAGTAGGAATTTCAGATGGTACTGTGAGAAAAGTCATTAACTTCTACAACGATAACGTTGCGACATTAGACCTTGCAAAAGACAAAAAGGCTGTAAAAGATGCAAGAAAAGCAATTCATGCAATGATTTTAAAAGATACCGGTTCTGAAAGCAATTTTAAACTGGGCAGTGTTGTTCATGAAACCGGCGGTAAGCTTGCTGTTGCTTCAGATAAAGCTAAAACTAGTGTAGTTGTTTCGCTGGACTCTTTTGTCGACAATCTGATAAGTATAACTAATACCTTCAAAAAAGAAGGAATTACTCAACAATTTGCAGATCAAGCCGATAAAGGTGCTAAATTCTTAAAACGCTTGACCACTCTTGGTACAAGCCGTTCAGTGTTGGGATTAGGATTTGCGGGACTTCTTGGACTTTCTATACAACCGATTAACACATACCTAACTCGTAAGAAAACAGGCTGTGATGGCTTTGTAGGTGTTGCAGGCAGAGAAAAAGATAAATCTTCCGGGTTTAAAGCTTTAAAAGCAGGCACGGCGCTGGCTGGATTGACTGCGGCTATATGCAGCATTGGAAATCCGGGTCAATTGTTGAAAAATATACAATTCACAGGAATTGCCCCAACTCTTGCGCAATTCAAATTGATATATGCTGTTACGATTACCTCACGTCTGCTATCAGCACGTGATAAGGACGAACTCAGAGAAGCATTAGTGCGTGATTCTATCGGATTCGTGAACTGGCTCATACTCGGCAGTGTTGTTTCTAAACTCATCACTAAAGGCCTAGATCCAACTCTTATTAAAGGCGAATGGAATAAAGACAGCGTAGTTAAGTCTTTCTTCAAGTGTACTCCTGTAACGCGTGATGAAGTTGTTAGCAATGCCATTAAAGCTATGGGGACTGACACAGTTAAAGACGGCAAAGCGAAGTTGTTCAAAGATATGCTCATGGAGCTTAAAAACGCTGCAAAAGCCGGCGGTGAAAATGCGGATATAGCAAAAGCTGCGTTGAAGAAACTAGGCGTAATTAGCAAAGCTCAAGTTGGCGGATTCTTATATTCTTGTATCGTTTTAGGTATTTTATTACCGAAGTTTAACATCCATATGACAAGAAAATCTGAAGCTAAGCGCCAGGCGCTTGCTGCTGAAAAAGCAAAAGCCGCTAAAACAGCGTAAAATCAAAGATTGAAACAATTTGCACTTTTTAGCTCCACATGTTATTATACTTGTAATTAATGTGGAGGTTATATGAGAATTTTCGTTTTAATTTTAATAATTGTCGGTTCATTAGGCTATCTTGCTTCGCACAATTGGAGTATTGATGATGCTACGGCAGAAATAGTTTCTCTTTTTGATGTGTCTGAAAGAGAAGGCAGTTACAAATATTCGACAAAGGCCTCTCTTGTGCCAGAAAATGTTATGAATATTTATAAAACCCAAAACCGTTTGCCACAAGTGTTCCAAGGCGGAGATAGAGTCGTGTTTTATGTAGCTGATCCTAAGAAAGAGGATTCAGCAGCTTTTGATGCAGCGGTTAGAGCCCATGTAGCATCTCTTGGAAATACATATTCAATTGTGACTTTCAGCCCTCCGGCATACAGAACGACAATGGCTGGCAACACCTACAACGATATTTGTAATAGCTTTGAAGAATGTAAAGCTATGAAAGACAGAGCCAGTGCGTATGCCGAGTTTTCCGGCTTTTTTGATCACTGCGCAAAAACCCTTTGTGTCTTTAATAACAGAAATGGCGCTTATGTTCGTTTAAAAAAGAAACATGTAGAAGACATGAAAATTGTCCTAACCCGTTACAGGGCTTGGTAGTCAAGTAAACGCTTGTATTCCGCGACTAAAAATTCTTTGCCGGGGTTCATTTCCATAAGATCCCATGGCAAAGGTGCTTCAAGGGATAATTGAGGCAGGTTGATGTTGAATTTCTTTGTAGCAGCTTTAAAAGCGCCAAGCTTGCCGCCTTGTTTGTAGGCTTCCAAGACAAAATCTCCAAGAGTTTCATCACCAAGTGATAAAACTGCTTGATAATAATCCCATTTGCTGCTCGAAATACTGGTTTCTATGCCTAATTTGTGTAATTCTCTCTTTAGGTAGTTGGTTTTAAGTTCAAGTGACTTCGAATCCTCTCTCTGAGACCACTGGAATGGCGTGTGAGGCTTTGGAACAAATGTTGAGAACCCGAAGGATATATTGAAGCCTTTGTTCGCTGTTTTAAGCTCTCTGGCGAGTGTAACAAGCGCCTCAATATCTTCTTGAGTTTCAGTTGGAAGCCCAAGTATTCCGTAGAATTTAACCCCTTTTAACCCGTGTTCGCGGCATGTTTTAACCGCTTCTATGATTTGCTCTTGTGCTAGATTTTTGTTAATTACTTTGCGTAAACGTTCGCTACCCGCTTCAATCGCAAGCGTGGTATTTTTTTGCCCAGCTGCAACAAGAGTCTTAATAACTTCCGGCGAAACCGCATCAACACGCAGGGAAGAAACGCTCATTTCAATATTTTCACCCGACTTGATTTTATCGTAAATATATTTGCAAACCTCATGAAAGTGCGGATGTGCGCTGATTTGCGCCCCTAATAAGGCAATTTTATTGGTATGTTTCAAGCCAAGCTCGATTGTGTTGATTAGATCTTCATAAGGCGTGCAACGCAAGGGTAAATTTATATAAGAGGCGATACAGAAACCGCAGCGATTTGCGCATCCACGCGACATTTCAATAATAAAAGTATTTTTAAAGAAAGCTTCCTCGCTCAAAATCGGGGTGTAAATGCAATTTTCAAGCCTGTTAGTGAGCTTTTTCACGTTGTTTTTCAGTGCCGGAACGTATATTCCTTCAATATTTGATAGAATCTTTAAAAGTTCGGCTTTGCTTTTGCCCTTGTTTTCTTTTACCGTTTGGACAACTTGCAGATTTACAACTTCACCGTCGCCAATAATAAAAAAGTCGAAAAAGTCGCTATATGGCAGCGGATTGCATGTTGCCACAGGGCCGCCGGCGAAAACTAAGGGATGATTTTCATCTCTGTCAATGGCCTTAAGAGGAATTTTGTATTTGTCTAACATCTTAAAAATTGTCAAAAAATCTGTATCGAAAGTGAAAGAAAAGCCAACCAAATCAAGGTTTTCCAGCTTTGTAGTCGTTATCTTTGTATCTTCGCAAATCCTCTCAACATTAACATTCTTTGATTCATAAAGTGTTTTATATAACCATAAAAAGCCCACAGACGAGAGTGCAAACGAATTTGGACCCGGAAAACATAGCCAAATATTAACTCGTTCGTCTTGTGTTGCTGCTGTCGGGGAATCAAATAGATATAATTCTTTTGAGTGTTTATCAGTTTTCACTAATCACCATTTATATTATTTATATTTTTCAAATATAATTCGTCAATCAGTACGCAAGTTGTAGCAGCCAACGCAGGTGACAGAATCACGCCCCAGAAGCCAAGGAATTGCTGCGCCACAAATAATGCAAAGAAGATCATTAACGGGTTTAATGACATGAATTTGCCGAACAAAATCGGTCTGATGACGTAATTTGAGAGTTGTTGGACCAGCAGGAAAGCACATACTATCCCGGCAGCCTTAGCGGCACTTATAGGGTATGCTACCAATAAAATCAATCCAAGCGAAAGTGCAGGCCCTAAAATCGGAATAATATCAAAAATACCGGCGATTAAACCAAGTAAAATCGGATAATCGATGCCAAAAAATGCTACAAAGATTGCTGTCATAATCCCGACTGCGGCCATAGAAAGCAATTGAATCCTCACGTATCCGCCCACTCGGGTGCTTATTGCAGTTAGAATTTCTCCTGCTCTTTCTTTCAAATTCGGCGGGAAAAACTCAATAAATTTATCTTTCAAATATTTTTTATCAACCAAGATATAATAAACCATCATAAGCATCGCAATTACCACAACGACCAGCTGGAATGCGTTCATCGTAAAGTTTAATGATTGGTTGACAACGTTTTGCGCAAGCCCGGTGGAAGAATGCAAAATTTCACTTAAATCAAAAGAATTTGCAAATGACTCCGGTGATTGCCCGAAGATTTTTATATTATTAAAAAAGTCGGCCAATCTCTCAATTCTTTCCGGGAAAAGCATGATAAAGGCTTTAATTTCCTTAAATGCCACAAAGAATATCGGGATAAACAATGCTCCAACAGTCAATATTGCAACAAGCACTACGATCGCTGAAGACAGCACACGGTTCATCTTTTTTTCCAATTTGTTAGCGAATGGGTTAAGAGCGCATGCAATTACATAAGCTGCAAAAAATAGTAATAAAATCTCTGCAATTTTTGGAAGAAAAACCAATAATACTATCAACAGAATTAGGAATATTATATTAGTCGGTGTACAAAGTTGTTTAAACATACCTTAATTTTAGCAAAAAAATACAATTAAGTGAATTGTAACGAATTGTTAACAAATTAGGTAACATGCGCAATTATTGAAAGAGTATATACTTTATATGTTTATAAGAGATAAAAAGCGAGGACGACATGAGTTTTTTAATGGGCGCATACGGTAAATTAATGGCCGGTCGGCATTACCGTCAACTCCAAAACAGGTTGACAGACGTAATGCGACAAATGCGTGGTGCCACAAGAGATGTCGCAAACATGGAAAAAAGCTTGCAACAACAACAGCGCATGGCTGAAAATGGTATTCGTCAACAGGGCATGATGAGTCAAATGATGATGAGTAGCATCTTTGGTTCTGCTGGTATGGGCGATGAAAAGGCTTTAAAAATGCTTGGTGCTCGGGGTATGAACATTAGCGGCTTCACACCTAAAGATCCTGCATCAATGGGTGCTCTTAACAATTACCAACAACAAATGCAGTATCAAATGCAAGCACAAATGCAATCAGAACAAGCAAATCTTCAAAACTACTTTGATATGCAACGTGAATTTATGCTTCAACCACTTAAAGACATTGAAGAAGAACTCACAACAGAAAAAGAATCACTCGAATCACAAATTCAAATCGCAAAAGCTGAATACGAAGCTAAGCAACAAGAAGAAAAAGATGGCGCTAAATCAATTGCTCCACAATATACAGCAGGATAATCAGCCGATAATCGATATAAATAGTAAAAAACTCCCTTTTCGGGAGTTTTTTTATGAGATAAATATTTAACCCTCTTGTTTTATAACGGTCGCGCCGCATTTTTCGAGTGGTAAAGTCCTAATATCAGCTTTAACATTCATCTGCGCCCAGGTGTCGCGAACAATAGATTTCACTTTGTCTATATCATTTGTGTGTGAAAATACCAAAATTGACGGGCCCGCACCGCTCAAAACACAGCCCAAAACATCTTCTTCGTGTTTTAAGTTTTCCATAATTTCTTTTAAACCGGGAACCAATTTCATTCTATAAGGCTGGTGGAGCTTGTCTTTGAGGGCTATCTTCATCAGTTCTTTATCTTTGTTGTTGACAGCTTCAATAAACAATCCAACACGTTGAATGTTAAATATAGCGTCTTTTCTAGGGATTTGATCAGGTAGAACTGAACGCGCGATCTCAGTTGCAAGTTCAAAATCAGGTATACAAACAGTTATTTGCCACTCGTCCGGCCAATTGATTTGTCTGCAAACCACGCTGCCATCTTCTTCTTGGGAGGCTATAACAAGTCCGCCAACTATTGCAGGGACAACGTTATCAGGGTGCCCTTCAATTTCAGAAGCTATAGAAAGTATTGCCGCTTCATCAGCGGGTCTTCCAAGGAGCTCGTTTGCTGCCATTAAGCCGCCAACAATAACAGATGAACTGCTTCCCAAGCCGCGTGTGAGCGGAATTCCGGTATGAATTGTCACTTTTAATTCGCTCGGAGTTTGTCCGATTGAGTTGTAAAGTACCTCAATTGCTTTGTAAACAATGCTGTTTTCATCTAACGGGATTTGGTTAAGCGGTAATTCATCCATATCAAGGTCGTCAGAAACAATGTTTATATCAACTCCGGTGCCTGGTAAAACTGTTTCTTCTAAGGTTATTGTGTTATAAATTGGCAATGCAAGTCCCATACAGTCAAAACCGGGCCCTATATTGGCCGACGTGGCGGGTACTTTCACACTTACTTTCATATATTTCCTCCGTGTATTTCCATATTGTACCAAAAACACACAAAAATACACACTTTTGACCTATTTTTAGGGGCGAAATATAATGTTAGAATGTATGAATTGAACGCGTATTTCACTAACGACGGCTCTGTAGGGCTTTTTAGCCCGTCTGCTGATGACATATATCACTCTACTTATGGCGCTTTAACAGAGGCTTATGAGAAGTTTATTCTGCCGGCAGATATAGAAAGACATTTTACCTGCGAGAACAACAAAACTTCGCTCAATGTTTTAGATATTTGTTTTGGAATCGGATACAACACAAAAAGTTTTTTAAATTATTTTTTAGAAGAAAAATTTCATGAAAAAAATCCTTCCTTAAACTTGAATATCGACGCGATAGATACCGATAAGATTTTGCTCGAACTTTCCCCATTTTTTGTGAGGGAGAATAAAAATAAATTTTTCTATAAACAAGAAAAATTACCTCAACATGAAAAGATAGAAAAAATATCAAAGCTTAAGACACAATCTCGATATAAACTAAAACAAGAAGTGAATGTAATCTTGTTAATTTCGCTCTTAAATTCTAACAAGTCATCAACTGAAGCATCAGATTTTATAAACAAAATAAACTCGCCTCAATATTTCGACCCTTATATGATAAATCTATGCGATTTCTTGACAAAAAAGGGGTATTCTAACACCCCGAAGGGTAAAATAAAGCACTTTTTACATAATATATATTATCGGAATATAACTAAATGCTATAAAAACGCCTTGAAAACCACAAAAGATAGTAAAATAACTTTTAGGCCACATATAATAGACGCCAGAACCGCCATTTTAAACGAAATTTCGCCTGATACTAAATATGACTATATATTTTTGGACGCATTTTCACCCACTAAATGTCCTTGCTTATGGACTGTTGATTTTTTTAGGCTGCTTCATGAGCGTTTAGATGAGAACGGAATAATCCTGACCTACTCCAATGCTGCAAACGTCAGAAATGCTTTTTTGCAGGCGGGATTCTGTGTAGGCAAAACCACAAAAAATGGCAAACAAATCGGCACAGTCGCTGTCAAGAATCCTGAGCTTATAAAAACGCCCCTTTCAGAATACGATTTAGGGCTCCTTAATACTAAAGCAGGTGTTATTTATCGCGATGAAAATTTAAACGCCTCTAATGAGGCGATAATTGAGCGCCATTCAATGGATGTTAAAAATAGTGGCTTGATATCAAGTTCTAAATATATTAAAGGGGCAAACAAAGGAGGGCATTCCAATGAGCAGTTATGACGTAATTGTTGTTGGCGGCGGAACTGCAGGATGTGCAGCAGCTTATACTGCGGGCAGGCTCGGGCTAAAAACACTTCTTATTGAAAAAAACAGTTATCTTGGCGGCACAATTACGGCAGCACTTGTGATTCCGGCAATGAAAGCCGGTAAAAACCAAATAAATACGGAGTTTTTTGAGGCTCTTTGCACCGAATTGCGCGGGCTTGGCGGTCAAATAACCTATCAGGATAATCCAGGTTGGTTCAATCCTGAGCTTACAAAAGACGCTCTAAATACATTGATGAAAAAAGCAGGTGTAAATGTAATTTTTAATGCCAAGGTTATGAAAGTCGACAAAAATGACAGAAAAATATTATCCGTATATACCGAAACGATAGAAGAAGACTTAAAAAAATTATCGGCACCTATCGTTTCGAGATACATAATTGATGCGACAGGAAATTGTGATGTTGGAAAACTAAGCAGTTGTGAGTTTTTGGATAAGCCAGATGAACGACAGCCTTGCAGTTTAAGGTTTATAATGGATGGAGTAGACGTTAAAGCCTTTGGCAAGTGGCTTTTAGACTATGATAGTGACAGAGAAGTAACAACTGTAGAGATTATAGACGGTGTTACGCACCTTTCTACATCTTATACCTGGGATACAGGCTCTGAATGGGCTCTAAAGCCACTGTTTGATGATGCTGTAGCTAAAGGAATACTTGAAGACACTGACAGGAACTACTTTCAAGTGTTTTCTATAGCTGGAATGCCTTCGGGGATTGCTTTTAACTGCCCAAGAGAGGTCGGAATCACTGATTTAGAAGATGAAGAAGCAGTTCAAAAGCTTGTCAGCAGATTAAGAGAGAGCATTAAAAGGATTGCAAATTTCTGCGTAGAATACTTCCCGGGGTTCGAAAATGCCAAAGTATCAAAGATTGTAGACGAGCTTGGGGTAAGGGTTTCGCACAGAATCAAAGGCAAATATGTTTATACTTATGATGACCTAAAATCAGGCAAAAAATTTGAAAATATTGTTGTAGCAGCCGATTATCCGGTTGATATTCACGGGGGTGAAAAAGATTCTTCCACATTGGAACATACAGGTGAATATTATTTACCGCTAGAGAGCCTTATGTCGGCGGATTTTGACAACTTTTTTGTCGCAGGCCGCTGCTTGTCGGCAGATTTCAAAGCCCAAGCGGCATTGCGCGTTCAGCCAAGCTGTTTTTCAATGGGTGAAGGGGTTGCAAAGTACATTGCAGGTATTATATAAACTAAGGATTTTGTGATTTACGACTAATTTTACTTGCTAAAATCTGAGCTGCATTTAACAGCGGGTCAATTGTTGGCGAAAACGGCGGCGCATAGGTCAAGTCATTTGCTATGAAGTCACTAACTGTAAGTTTACCTAACAATGCAGCAGCGAAAACGTTTATACGCTTGTCAGCATCGCCCGTACCAATCGCTTGACCGCCTAAGAGCAAGCCTGTTTTGCTGTCTGCTATAAGTTTAATCGTAATATTGTTCACATTTGGCATATAACCAACCTTGTCATTTTTGGTTACAGTCGCGCTAACAGGCTCATAACCAGCTGCACGCGCCCAATTTTCTGTTAAACCTGTTCTTGACATAGTTAAATCCAAGCAACGCACAACTGCCGAAGCAAGAATCCCTGGAAATCTGTCTTCAAACCCGCAGGCGTTCATGGCTGCACAACGCCCTTCCTTGTTAGCGTGCGAACCAAGAGGCATCCAAATTTTTGTCCCTGTCATGACTAATGGAACTTCAACACAATCTCCGGCCGCGTAAATATCAGCAATGTTTGTTTCCATCTTCGAATTGACATTTATAGCGCCTGTTTCACCTATTGCTATCCCAGCATCAATTGCTATTTCAGTATTCGGCTTTGCGCCTGTGCAGAGCACCACAAAATCAGCCGGAATTTCTTTCCCTGATGTGGTTCTAACAAGTCTTACTCCGTTATTATCGCCGGAAAATTCTGAAATAATTTCTGATGTGTAAATTTCATATCGGCCGTTAGCGACACTCATCAATTGTTCTTTAATCAAGTCAGACACTTCCGTGTCAAACATTGGCATAATATGATCAGTATATTCCAGTAAAACTGTATGCACACCCCGTCGTGTGAAGGCTTCTAAAAGTTCAAGTCCAATATAACCGCCACCGATGATGACTGCATTTTTTGAGTTCAAAACCTTGTCTCTTATAGCAATGCCGTCTTCTATTTTTCTTAAAGTATAAATATTATCCAAATTTATATTGGGAATTGGCGGGATAATCGGGCGAGCGCCTACGGCTACTATTAATTTATCATAATCCACCAAAAATCCTTTTTGGTCTGCCTGATTAAATATCAAAACCTGTTTGCTATTGGGCATAATTTTTACGGCACGATGCTGCAGATGCACGTGAATCCCTTGTGCCTCAAATTCTTCCGGCGATCGAACTAACAACATGTGGTAATCTTCAAAGTTACCCTCAATATAATATGCCAATCCGCACGCTGAGTATGAAACATGCGTGTCGTCTGTATATATATTAATTTCTGCATCCGGCATGAGCCTGCGCGCTTTGGCAGCAGCTTTAGCCCCTGCAGCAACCCCACCTAATATAACTAATTTCATGCTACCAATATAACTGGCAACAAAAAAAATGACATTACTCTCTTTGCCTAATCATTGGAGCAAATTAAGGGATTTAGTTAATCCCTGAAGTGGACATAAAAATGCCCTTCATATGCTCGCAATAACCGTCTAATTCGCAATCTATTGTTTGCGCAATCATTTCATATTCTTGGATTAATTTCATAACTTCAAATTCGTTATCATTACTATTGAACATTTGTTCCACTCCTTCAACTAAGTTTTTCGCCCTATATTTGCATTGTTCCACTGTTTCTTCACATGTTTTGTTTTTAAAACACCACATATTGTTTTTGAGTTAACCTTGCGGTTGGAAGTAAATTAAATATTTACCTCTAAATATTTAGTACGGACATGACTAACTAAAACTTTAATTATTTTAATTTTTTGTTACAATAGGCGTAAGCCGATGTGAGCCGGAGTCGTTTTGCGAACAGCAAAATGAGCAGGGCGAACATAACGAAGCGCCGTTACGACAGAAGCACAAGCGGATTGAGTGAAGCAATCTATGATTGCACAGGCGCTAAGGGTAAATAAATTCATGACAAGGAGAGAAAATGACAACACAAATTATTGAAGCAAAAAAGGGTAAGATTACTGAGCAAATGGAGTTTATCGCTAAAAAAGAGGGGATAAGCCCGGAAGCCTTACGAGAAAAGGTCGCATCAGGACGTGTTGTTATATTGAAAAACAATAGACGCGAAGACGTTATCCCAACCGGCGTTGGTGAAGGTTTAACCGTTAAAATTAACGCTAATATCGGAACTTCTATGGAGCGTTCTGATCTTCAAACAGAACTTGATAAGGTTAAAATCATTGAAGCAACAGGCGCAGATGTTCTGATGGATTTGTCCACCGGTGCTGATATTGACAGCACGCGTAAAGCTATCCTAGCAGCGACAAAGCTTCCTTTAGGGACTGTTCCTATGTATCAGGCAGGGAAAGAAGCTTTTGATGATTTTCAAGATGTCGGAAAGCTTTCTAAAGAAAAACTGTTCTCAGATATCGAAAAACAATGCCAGGATGGTGTGGATTTTATCACTGTTCACTGCGGCGTAACAAAATTTGTTGTTGACCAGCTTGAAAAACAGGGCAGAGTAACTGATATCGTTTCACGCGGCGGTTCAATGCTTGCGTGTAGAATCAAAGCGACAGGGGAAGAAAATCCGCTTTATGAATATTATGATGAATTGCTCGAAATCGCGCGCGAATATGACTGTACGCTTTCTTTAGGTGACGGCTTGCGCCCGGGCTGTGGACATGACGCAGGGGATAGAGCTCAAGTTGCTGAGACCATGATTTTGGGCGAATTAGTTAAACGCGCAAAAGATTTTGGGGTTCAAGCGATGGTTGAAGGCCCGGGACACGTGCCTTTAAACAAGATTCCGTCGATGATTGAAACCATTAAAGTTTTGACTGATTATGCTCCGCTTTACGTCTTAGGGCCTTTAGTAACTGACATTGCACCGGGTTATGACCACATAACAAGCGCAATCGGCGGAACTCTTGCGGCAATGCATGGCGCGGATTTCTTATGCTATGTTACTCCGGCTGAACACTTGGGTTTACCTGATGTGGCGCAGGTTAGAGAAGGAATTATTGCAAGCAAAATCGCTGCCCATGCTGCAGATGTAGCTCGCGGAAACACTGCCGCAATTGAGCGCGATAGACTTATGTCAGAAGCACGCAAAAACCTTGATTGGGAAGGCCAACGTCGTTATTCGCTCGACAAATGTGTATTTGACAGCATTATTAACAAAGGGGAACCTTGCACAATGTGCGGCAAATACTGCAGTATGAAGATTTTTAACGAATATTTTAATACAGCTAAATAAACTAGCAAATTTTATTTTTAGCGGTTTTGTACTCTTGTCGTGAAAATTAAAGGAGTAATGATGAGAATTCAGCCAATCGCTCAAAACAACCAAAACAGAACGAATTTTGGCGCTCTTTCAGCAGGTGAACTATTATTTCGCAATGATGGCAATAGACTGGTTCACGGAAATCTTTTGAGCGCTCTAAAAAAGCTTGAAACTCAAGGTAAAGAACTCTAGGGAATTACTATTGTAAGATTTAACAAAGGCACAAGACAAAGTTATTATTCTGCTGATGCCGGCGTAAACTGGCACAAAGTTGCTAAACCGGACAACTTCAATACAACTTTTTTCGATACTTTTGAACACACACATGCTGCGCTGGAAGCTATCAGCCAAGCAATACAGCTGAATAAGGTCTAGTCTGACTCACTGTAGACAAGTTTTTTGCGAAGACTCCATTGGACAAGGGTTAAGACGAGGATTATTACAAACAAAACGTATGCGATTGCGCTTGCTTTACCTATGTTGAAGAATTCAAACGCGTTCTTGTAAATCGCGTAAACAAGTACGTTTGTGCTATCCAGCGGGCCGCCTTGGGTCATTAAATAGATTAAATCAAAGGTCTGGAATGATGAAATTGCAGTAATTATTACAACAAAAAATATCGCAGGAGATAGCAGCGGAACAGTCACATGCCAAAAAGTTTGAAGCTCATTAGCCCCGTCGATTTTTGCGGCCTCGAAATTAGAGTTGCTTATTGATGAGAGTGAGGACAAGAAAATCACCATATTATAGCCGATTAATTTCCAAACAGACACGATAATCAGCGCCGGTAATGCCCAGTTCGGGTCGTAAAGCCAGTTTATATTCAAGTGAAGGACTTTATTAAGCACCCCGATATTCGGGTCAAAAATCCATTCCCAAACCACTCCGACAACCAACATTGGTGTTATAAACGGCAAAAAATAAGCTGTTTTATAGAACTCTGAGCCGCGAATTTTCGAGTTAAGAATAGTTGCAAGAATCAGCGGGATAATTACCCCAAAAACCGATGTTGATAGCGCAAAAATCACTGTATTTAAAAGGATTTTAAAGAACAAAGGCTCAGAAAAAATCGTTTTATAATTAGCTAGCCCCACAAACTGAATCGGGTTAAGTAAATCCCACTTTGTAAAACTCAATCCAAAAGAACAAATCACCGGAATAATAATGAACACAAGTGTTCCGACTATCGCTGGTGCTATAAAAAGCCACGCGGCTGATTTTTGCTCATTAAATATTTTGTTCATGTTAACATTATAATATGAAAAAATACGAACATGCTTTTGGGAAAAATGATATTAGAGGGATCTACGGAGACGATATTACAGAAGAACTGTTTTATCACACCGGACGTGCTTTTGTGAAGTGGCTTGAAAAACAATCCGGCAAATGCGCACAAGAAATGAAACTTACTGTTACAATTGACGCACGAACTCATTCGCCATCTTTGCGCGATGCTTTAAATGAAGGTATTACTTCGACCGGCGCAAGCGTAATTAATTTAGGATTAGCTCCGACACCTATTGGGTATTATTCTGAAGTTACGATGGATGAGGTTATTTCGGCCGTAATTATTACCGCAAGCCACAATCCGTCTGAATACAACGGCATGAAGATGACTTATGGCAAAACTACGCTAAATGAAGCGCAGATTGTGGAAGTCAAAGAACTAACCTTCGCTGATTTTGAACAAGAAAATGTTGTAGTGGCACACGGTGCGATTACTGAATACGATATTTTACCCGTTTATTTAAAACAAATGAAAGAAACTTTTGGCGAAATCGGCAAAGGCATAAAAGTAGTTGTTGATAGCGCAAACGCTACAGGCGGAGTCATTGGGCCACAGGTTTACGAAGCGTTAGGCTGCGAAGTCGTTGAGCTTTTCTCTGAACCTGACGGAACATTCCCGAACCATCACCCGAACCCCAGCGAAGAAAGTACTTTGGACACAATAAAAAAGACCGTTAAGAGCGAAAAAGCTGACATTGGAATAGCTTTTGACGGGGACAGCGACAGAATTGGCGCAATCGACAGCAGAGGCAAATACATCCCAGGCGATATGCTCCTATTAATTTACGCGCTGAATATTTTGGAAACCGAAAAAAGCCAGTCGCCAGCAAATATTGTGGCTGAAGTCAAATGTTCCCAAGCGGTTTTTGACACGATTGACAAAGAAGGCGGGTGCGCCGTTATGGCTAAAACCGGCCACGGTTACATTAAAGCTAAAATGAAAGAAACTAAAGCAGTTTTTGGCGGCGAAATGAGCGGCCACACTTTCTTTAAAGACAGATATTACGGGTTTGATGACGCGATTTATGCAGGCTGCAGATTAATTGAAATCATCGCTAAAAACAAGTCGAAGAATCCAAATTTCAAAATTGAAGACATTCTGGCACCATTTGAAGGCAAATCTTTCTCCTCTGAGGAACGCTATCATTGCCCGAATGAGCATAAAAAATCAACTTTGGAAAAAATTGCGGCGACTATTAAAGAACAGCCTGAAATTTTTGGCAAACCCATAAAAGAAATTAATACACTTGATGGTATGCGAATTGGTTTCCCGGGCGGTTTTGCACTGATTCGCCAAAGCAACACGGAACCTGTTTTCACCCTTCGATTTGAAGCTCAAACCGAGGCTGATTGCAAGTGTTTCCACGAAACAATGGTACAATTAATTAAGGATTCAATGCCTAACTAGCAAATTTTTATTTTCAGGCATTTTCAACTAATATGCGAGTTAGTTTTAACAATAATAACAACTATAAACAGCCTTCGTTTCAGAAATTATGGGTGGCAAAAGATGTGCCTTTTGATTTTTTGTCTGATTTCGGAAAAGATTTAGCTATGGGCACAATTAAAAGAAAGTCCTCTTTAAACACTCTTTTCGTAGATTCTATTGCCAGTTATAAAATAAATACCTCTTTTCACCAAAGTCGAAACAAAAGATATTCCATTAATTACTCTCTGGATAATTTTGAGCGCCGTATCGGCAGAAGTTTACCAAATATAGGAAGATATTCAAAACTTATCGGAATAACAGGGGCATTCGATAATCTTAAGGGGAAATATTTAACTTCGTTGATGGAATTGGACATACTAAAAGAGTCATTTATGAAATCTCATTCTCTTGAATGGCAAGAGAAATGCGGATTTTGGATAAGAAATTTGAATAAATATAACGAACTGGAAGCCGATGCATTTGTTAATAGCGAAATGCAAGAAATACCGTTCCAAACTTGGAAAAGAAAATTTCTACACGGAGAGTTAGATATTCTATGATTGTCCCGCTTGACATTGAAGCTTTATGTGATAAATTAATTAAGTCAGAAGATTCACTAACCCGAATACACTTTAAAAACCGCCGAAAAATTGGGGGCGTCCGCTATGGAGCAACGATTTAGACGGCTTCGATTTTATGTATTCGTGACATAAGTAAAATGTAAATGTATAAGATACGAAAGGTAAACCAATGAGTTTAGAAGAAAACAAAGATGAATTAGAAATTCAAGCAACGGAAGAAGAAGCTGAGAAAGTTTTAGCCGCTGAAAAACCGGAAGCACCGGTATCGGCTGAAGTTGCTCAAGAAATCGAAGATGAGCTTGAAGCTGCTGAAGAAATCATTGAAGCAGTAGCTGAAGAAGCTGAAGAAACAGTTGAAGTTCTTCCTGCTGACAAACGCGGCAGACGTCCACGCGGCGAAAGAAAACCACGTGAGCGCGATGAAGAAAAACCTGTTTCAGAATGGATTGAACGTGTAGTTCAAATCAGCCGTGTAACAAAGGTTGTTAAAGGTGGTAAGAAACTTAGCTTCAGAGCTATCGTTATCGTCGGTAACAAAAAAGGCCAAGTTGGTATCGGTTGCGCGAAAGCTGCTGAAGTTATCGTAGCTATCCAAAAAGCAATCGCTGACGGACGCAAAAACCTTATCACAGTGCCAATCTTTAAAACAACTATCCCACACCCGATCACAGGACGTTCTGGTGCTGGTTCGGTTGTATTAAGACCGGCTTCACAAGGTACAGGGATTATCGCAGGTGGCGCGGTTCGTTTGGTACTTGAACTTGCAGGTATTGAAAATATCTTGGCAAAATCACTTGGTTCAAAATCACCGCTTAACGCTGGAAACGCAACTCTTGAAGCGTTGAAAGCTCTTACACCGTTTAGCGAAGTAGCTAAAAAACGCGGTTTGACAATGGCAGAATTACTTAACTAGAGGAAATAACAATGGCAAAAACAGAAAGCAATAACTCAGCATCTAAGAGTCAAACAAAAGTTGGCAAAGATACTGAAAAAAAACAAATCAAAATTAAGCTCGTTAGAAGTTTAATCGGCTCATCTGAGACCCAACGCAGAACTGTTGCAGGTCTTGGCTTAAGCAAAAAAGATCAGATTGTTGAGCACTATGACAGCGCGACAATTCTTGGTATGGTGAACAAAGTTTCACACTTAGTACAAATTGTAGAATAAAGGAAATAGAATTATGGCGATAACATTAGATGATTTAAGACCAGCAGAAGGTTCAACACACAAAACTAAACGTGTTGGCAGAGGACGTTCATCAGGACACGGTAAGACTTCTTGCCGCGGACACAATGGTGAAGGACAACGTTCAGGCCAATCTGCAAGAAGAGGTTTTGAAGGTGGACAAATGCCTGGTTACAGACAAATGCCTAAATTGAAAGGCTTCAAAAACATTCACGCATTAAACTTTGCTGAAATCAACGTTGGCAGAATTAATGAATTAAGATTAAAAGAGATTTCTCTTGAGACTCTTAAAGAAGCAGGCAGAGCACACCCTTCAACCGTTGGTTTAAGAGTGCTTGGTAACGGCGAAATAAAAAAAGATTTCAAAGTAAAAGCAAGCTACGTAAGCCCATCAGCTAAAGCAAAAATTGAAGCTGCAGGCGGAACAGTAGAATTAGTTTAAAATAGTTTAAAATGACTAGGTGACAAAAGTTGCCTAGTCACTTTTAATAGAATAAAGGAAAACATATGGCACAGGGGATAAAAATGCCGACCACTGATGATTTAATGTCAATGTGGAAAGCTTCAGGGTTAAAACAAAAAATTATATTCACATTATTGATGATATGTGCGTTTAGATTAGGTGCTCAGCTGCCTTTATACGGTATCAACGCTGATGCGTTTGCGACTCTTGCGGGCGGAAACAACATAATCGGATTTTTGGACTTATTTTCAGGCGGCGCTTTGGGTAGAGTTTCCATCTTTGCTCTTGGGATTGGGCCTTTCATCACAGCATCCATTATCATTCAATTAGTTTCTGTTGTAATTCCTTCACTGGAAAAACTCCAGAAAGAAGAAGGTGAAGCGGGCAGAAGGAAATTATCCCAGTATACAAGGGTATTTACTGTAATCTTGGCAATGTTCCAGGGTATAGTATTTATGCTATTTATGCGCCACTTGCCACAAGCAATTATGCCTGGCGTAAATCACGGAATGTTTATGATAAGCTCTGTTGCTGTATTAACAGCCGGTTCTGTGCTTGTAATGTGGATTTCAGAACTTATTACAGAAAAAGGAATCGGTAACGGCGGTTCGTTAATAATCTTTGTGGGTATTCTCTCAGGAATCCCTGTTTATGCAGGCAAAACTGCTCAAATTGTAACCAACAACCCGCAAATGCAGCTTGGCTTGGTCGTATTATTAGGCATATTTTTTGCCACAATGGTTGCGATTGTAGTTATGCAAGAAGCAATCAGAAAAGTTATTATTGTTAATCCAAAACGCCAAATTGGAAACAAAGTTTACGGCGGAATGAACTCTTATATACCGTTTAAGCTCAATCCGGGCGGGGTTATGCCAATTATCTTCTCGATGGCGATTTTGCTTTTCCCATCAACTGTGTTGAGCGTAATCGGGCAAGCAAACTTTGGCTCAACTGCTGTTAAAAACATCGTTGTTCATTTGAATCAAATTCTTAATCCGGGCGGACCCGTGTATTATGTATTGTATTTCTTATTGATTGTCGGGTTAACTTTCTTCTACGCATCAATCATGCCTAACATGAACCCGAAAGATATCGCAGATAACCTGAAAAAACACGGTTCATCAATTCCGGGTATCAAACCTGGTAAACCGACTGCGGATGCTCTTGATAAGATATTAACAAAGACAACTTTCATCGGCGCTCTCGGGCTTGGCATAATTGCGCTAATCCCTAACGCCGCAACTTATTTGACAAATATCCATACTATTCAAGGTATCGGGGCGTCATCTCTAATCATTATGGTTGGGGTCGCGCTTGATTTAATCAATCAGGTTAGAACTCACTTGTTGGCAAGAAACTACGAATCCTTCTTAAAAGACTAACAAGGCTGAGCCTTGCCAAATTTATATAGAAATTTAAAATAGTCCTCTCGGGGACTATTTTTATGCAAAAAATAATCATTTCCTCTAATGTTTTCTTATGCGAAAAGATTTACTATTGGTATGTAAATCCTCAACTCTTCTGATTGCTCAGTACATGTCCCTCTATATTGAGGGGCTTTTCTTTTTTCAAAAAATAATATATAATAGGAACATTCAAAGCAAAGAGAGGATAGTCATGAGAGAATTACTTGAAAAAGACAGAGCCATCACAGTCGTTCCGCACGATTTTAGAAACGCCAACAAAGGTAAAATTACCGATGTTTATGCTGACGGGTTTGACATTGAACTTGAATATGAGCCGGAAGGTGTCATGCTACGTAACTACTGCGAGTTCTATACTCAAAACACTTACGGGACAGTCTTTTTCAATTCTTACCCAAAAGAAATTGAGGGCAAAAAGCTAAAGATTGCAAGTCCAGCAAAACACAAATTCCTCCAAAGACGTCAATATACTCGTATTAAATTTGTTTATGACATTGAAATGCGCACAGGCGATAGAAATTACAAAATCACTACCTTGGACATATCTGCCGGCGGTATGAGATTTAAAACCAACGAGAATTTTGACATTGAAAAAGAATACTATGTAACATTGCCGCTTTCTGCAGAACAGTCAATCGACGGACTGTTTGCACCTATCCGTATTGAGAAAAACTACGATGGCGGATACACCCTTTCGGGTAGATTAAATTTTGAAAACAGCAAAGACAAAATGTTTATGACTCAATATTGTGCAAAAAGAAGCATAGAAATTAGAAACAAATAAAGTAATTGTCATCCTGAACTGACTGCAGAATCGGCTGAAAGGAACTTGAAGCCAGATTCTATGTCCCTACCTGGTGATTCAGGATCTGGGCCATGAGCGGCTTATTCAAGCCTTGTCAACCCGGAATGACAGAAGGGATATTTTGAGCCTTATAAGTCTATTAAAGAAAAAAACTCGTAAAACCTTCTTTACGACACCTTCGCATGGGCAAAAGTTTTTTATCTTAAACAAATTCAGACAGTTTTATAAATATGATATTTCTGAAACAGATACTCACGACCCACAAGTGGCTTTAGAAGCCGCTCAGAAGCGTGCGGCAAAGATTTATGGGACAAAGCACACCTATTTCCTAACGAATGGCTCAACAAGCGGCATAATTGCCTCTGTTTTATCTTGCACAAAGCCGGGAGAGAATGTTTTGGTTTGGAAAGACGCGCATCCCTGCCATCATAATGCGGTTGAACTTGCCGGCTGCAAACCTGTATTTTACAAAACAGATGAAATAATAGACTGGGGCATCCCCGGAAAAACAAGTGTTGAATCGCTCAAAGGCACAAAAGACATCGCAGCAGTAATTGTAACTTCGCCGACTTATGAGGGAATTGTTTCTGATATAAAAGAAATAAAAAAATTCTGCGAGGGAATTGGTGCTTACTTAATTGTAGACGAAGCACACGGCGCGCTTTATCCGTTTTCAGACAAGCTCCCGCAAAGCGCAACAAAAATTGCTGATTTCACGCTCCAATCGCTGCACAAGACAGCAGGGGGCTTAAACCCAACGGCTCTGCTTCATTCAAATTGCAACATCGACCCGACAGAAGCACTGCAAAAAATTACAACAACTTCTCCGTCTTACCCGTTGTTAGCATCAATTGAGGCTAATATTAATTTCCTCAACAGCAAGCGCGGCGAGGCAAAAATTGAAGAATTAATAAATAATATTGAAGAATTAAAAGTAAATTTAGAGAGCAAAATCGAATTTTACCCCGACAATGACCCGACAAAAATCCTCATTAAAGCTGAAGGAATGACGGGAACAGCGCTTTCAGATAAGTTATTTAGCCACGGGATTGAAGACGAAAAACCAAATGATAAGTCTACTTTGTTATTAACAGGCATTGGAACTGACCTAAAAAAGCTCTCGCGGTTAAAAAAGATATTACGTCGATTGTAACAATTCTGTAACAAATCACCTTAAAAGTTAAAGTTTTGGCTAATCATTGCCGATAACCGTAGTAAGAAATTACTAAGGAAAGGCAAATCGATGGGATTAGCAGCATCACAAGCACAGTTATTATCAATAACATCGCGTATGGCTGATAACGAGCTCAAAGCACAGTTGATCAGCAACTCGAAGATGCGTCTTGCCGCTGAAAGCGGACAGGCTAGCGAAGCTTACGTGCGCGCTTTGAATGAAGCTCAGATGATGTTTACTAACTACGGCGCTGACGGCTCACAAAGCTATCAGAAGCTGTCTTTCAATGCTTTAACCAGCTATAGTTCATATAATAACCAATACGGTTTAGCGAATATGGCAGGTCAAGTCCTTGTTTCTGAAAAAGAAGCTGCTTATTTCAGAGCTGCCGGCGGTAACTTGGATGCATATTTAGAATCACATGGTTTAAAATATACAACCAGCTATTTCGACATACTTAGCAGCAAGCATACTGAAGGTGGCTCTGTTGTTTATATGGGTTATAACGATGAGGGGGTAATCAGCAATAATTTATCCACAAAACTTACTGCAGATGATCTCGAAGCATTATGGGGTAAGAACGGGCAGAACTATAATCTTCTTATTGAAGACCCTGAATTTGCCATGTATCGTTCACTCATAGAAGGGCTTGAAGCAGCTCAAGCAGATTATAACAGATATAATGACCAAAATTATACTTCAAGCGGCGAGACTATATTAAACTATTACCAAGCAGCGGCAGGCATATTGGATTACTTTATGCCGACCCAGCCTTCTAGATCAAGCATTATTGAAGATCACGGTCCGGGCTTTAAAGAAAAAACAAATAATCTTGCTTCAGCGCAAAATGCTTTTGACACAGCTTTTGCCAATGCCGCAGATAACGCTTCTGCTAAATATTATGGCAGCAGCGAAGATGATTATGAAAACAGCTATATTAACAAACTCTTAACTGCGTTTGAAGATAATAATGCCGCTTTACTTCCTGCAGAATTGCAAGGGACATTTGCTTCTTATATAACAGGCGCAACAACTGATCAGTGGGCGAGCATTCAGGCTGAATTAAAGGCTTCTTTACCTGCGACAATGACAGGTGTTACACCAGCATATAATAAAGATACTCTTTTAAGTGCATTGCAGACAAGCGTATTTAATGCTAACGCACAAGGCATAGGCGGAAGATACACAGCACTTGACGCGATATCTCCTTTTGGAGCAATATCAGCTGAACTGGAAAAAGATACCCCAAATCTTACTTCTTTCGGCGGTTATGTAGATATTTATTCAAAAATCACTGAACTTATCGAGAAACCGTTAAGCAATGCCGAGAACAAGCTTTATAGTCTTTTCCTCAAAGAAGTTACTAACGATGCCACTGTTAAAGCAGCTGCACAAGCATTGTACGGCAATGATTTTGTAATCAATGATGATGGAACCATTACAGGCACAGGCGGCGCCAATGCTGAAGTTGCCAGCTTCATGAATTCTCTTGGTTTAGGAGACATGATTGCAATTGATGATATTGAGAAATTGCTTGACATGAGAACTTCTATCGGAATTCTAGGCATGACCAGAGAAAACAACGCTAAGTTTAATCAAATCTATGAAACCGCGATGTTAGAAAATGTTTTCAACACTTACGGCGACCCACAATTAGCGTGGATTGATGTGAACACTAACGAAAACGGTGAGAAAAAAGCGCAATGGTACACAAACCTGTTTGAGCGTATGAAATCCGGATACAAAGTTATTGAAGACGGACTCGCTTCAAGCACAGAATGGGCTAAATACGCACTTGAGAGCGGTTTGGTAGTTATGGAACAAGTTGATAAAGACAACAGATGGATCCCGTTCACATACACCAATTGTGCTGATATCACAGAACAAACTGATAGCCTGGCAGTTACTAAAGCCGAAGCTGAATACAACCGAGCGATGAACAAAATCGAAGCTAAAGACAAACGTTATGACAGAGAGTTGAAGAACATTGATACAGAGCATTCTTCACTCAACCAAGAGTACGACTCTGTTAAGGCTGCCATCGATAAAAACATCGAGCGCTCGTTTAAAATTTACGGTTAAAATCTACAACTAAAAGCCCGCTCCAAGCGGGCTTTTTAATAGCCTTTATATGATATAAAGATCATATAAAGAAATCCTTACATGCAATAATTTTCTCTTATAATAAAAACATAGATTAGAATTATTGGAGAAACATTATGCAATCAGTTGACGAGATTTTATCAAAATTAGAAACCGCAGACAATGTGGCTAAAAACGAACTGGAAAACGTTCTTGTTGGTATAGGTGCGAACGCACTGCCGCAACTGGTTGACCAATTGCAAGTTGTTAGAGGCATTAAACGCGGAGTTGTTGCTATGACTCTTATCAGAATTGGCGGACCTTCTGTTGAACACCTTCAGAAAGCTGCTAAAACTAACAAAGATTTTGAATGGGTTGCACAATACTTAATCCGTGAAATCCAAGGATTGGCTGCGTAGACGCTAATAATAAAAATATTTTAAAATGCTTCTTGTTTTAAGACAAGGAGCATTTTTTATGGAAATTTTATGGACTAAATGACTGAGCTCACATTTGACGATTTATGCTAATATTGAGGCATGGCAGTAAAAGATGATAGAAAATATGTTTGTTTATTCGGTGGCGGTGCGATTAGAGGGATAGCCTACGGCGGCGTAATTAAAGCACTTGAAGAACTTGAGATCGAAACCAGCACCTACGGCGGGTCTTCCGTGGGTTCTATTATAGCTGCACTGCTTGCAGTCGGTTATGACGCAAAAGAATTACAACAAATCTTTCTTGAAGTCAATTTTGAACTTTTTAAAGATATCCAGTTCGGCTTGGGATTAAAACTTGAACTCAGCAAGGGCGAAATATTTTTAGATTGGGTAAGAGATCTTATTGAGAGCAAATATTACGGCGAAAAGTACGTAAAAGGTGAAAACGAGCCTGTTACATTCAAAGATTTGCCCAAAAATCTCATTATTATATCAACTGATTTAACTAATTATGGCTGTAAAGAGTTCTCGCAGCAAGCAACTCCCGATTTTGAAGTAGCAAAAGCAGTGCGGATTTCCTGCACAATGCCCGGACTTATGAAACCCATTGAAGATGAAGATTCCGTCTTGGTTGACGGTGATTTGCAAAAAAGTCGTCCGATGTGGAAATTATCCCCAAACTGTCTGATACGTAACGAAAGAGTGCTTGAGTTCAGACTGGAAGGTTTCACCGAACCAAGTAAGACAAACGTTATCAACTACGTAAACACGGTTTATAGCTGCATGACGGCTGTTGCAACATCTTTTATTACCGAATTATATGCCAAAAATGATAAGTTTGATTATGTTGTTTTAAACACTGGGGACGTACTTATTGTTGACTTCAACCTCTCTCAAGAAAAACGTCACATGCTTATAGATATGGGATATCAGCAGACAATGGCTTATTTTAAAAACAGTCTGCCTGCCAAAAAGACTGATTTGCTGCTTGATTATAAACGAATTTACAGCAATATAATCAAAATCAAGAAATTACTCGACGCAAAGAAAATATTGAAGGCTCAAAACACCATTTATGAGCTATTTACAGACTTGTGTGACTTGAATCAGACGATAGATATAGACAATTACCATGACATAAAACAATTCAAAGAAATATTTATGGAAAATATCAAGTACCCCGCACTATTTGGCAAGGTTTCACTAAAAGATGAAAAGGCTGTGGGAGAACCCCTAAACAACCTTGTCTCAGATTTGTCAAATAAAATCAAAGAGCTTGAAGGCTATACAAAAACAGTTTCTGTTTAATTGACAAAGCCTTATGTTTGAATTACTATATTCCTTGAATCATAAGCCCTGGTGGCGGAATCGGTAGACGCGTTGGACTTAAAATCCAATTGGGTTAATACTCAGTGCCAGTTCAAGTCTGGCCCAGGGCACCACTTTAAGACTCTCGTAAGGGAGTCTTTCTTAGTGAATAGAGTTTAATGAAGTTTCCAACCCGCCCCAGTCAAACTCTTTTTGAATGGGTTCAACAGCAGAAGAAATAAGTTGGGCAAACTTTTCCGTATAGTCGCCATAATTATTCGTCTCTATAAGCGGCATATTATGCTCTTGAGCAAGTTTTTGCACCTTAGGGTCATAATTTATCGCGAGTGATTTCACACCGCATTTAAGGGCAACCAGAAGCGCATGAAAGCGCATCCCAATCATGTATTCTAACCCCGAAATCTTTTCAATTGCTTCATGCACCGACAGCGAAGAAACAATTTTTGCCTCAATATTGGGGTTTATTGTGTGCAAATGCGCAACAAACTTTCTGCAAACATCCAAGTCTATGGCGTCTTGCAAGGAATAAACCTCAATCACTTTATGTGCAAAATTTTGCGCTACCGCTTCAGCGAGTTCGTGAAGAAACTTATTATTAACAATTTTGAAATCACGAAGCTGAACCCCAACAGAACATCTTTTTCCAACAGGTTCAAAGTTTAAAGAATAAATCGGATCGCAAAGCAGTTCTGATTTAATCCCCCATTGCTCAAGTAATTGTTGGCTTTCTTCATCGCGAACACTTATATAGTCGCATTTTTTTAACAGTGATTTGACTAAAAACCGGGTTCCAAAATGTTCAAGAGGGCCGATTCCCTGGGCAAAAATTGCTGTTTTTTTACCGCATAATTGCGCCATCATAATTACCCAGCAGTAATAAATTAAACTTTTTGCGCTGGTTACGTCCTGCAAAAGGCTTCCCCCGCCTGAAATTAGGACGTCTGAATTCATTATTGCATTAGATACCCGCGCATAATCAAAAGTTTGCACCGAGTTTACAAAATATTCTTTTGCAGTTTTTTCAGGGTTAGCAGAAAATACTGTTACGTCAGCTTTTCCGGTTAGGCAATCAGTTAAAACAGACAAAATCGCTTCATCACCAAAGTTATCAAATCCATAATAGCCTGAAATTACGACTTTGGGCATACTCTAACCCTCACCGTGAACCTGGAAAACCTGGTTTGCATACGGAATTGATTTAATTGCGCCGATTCCTTGCGATTGCAATCCGGCTGCAACAGATGCTACTTTCGCCGCCTCTGATGCACTATAACCTTGCGTAATCGCGTGTAAAAATGCTCCGTTAAAAGTATCGCCTGAGCAAGTTGTATCGACAATTTCATTTGTATAGAATTCAGTAAATTCAATATTTCCGTTATGTCCTGTGTAATATCCGCCGTCAGCGCTTGATTTGATTACCACGGTACCGACACCGATATCCCAAAGGTGTTTGATTATTGTTTCAACTGAATAAAGTTCCAAAATATTAACTGTATCGTATTTTGCGCTCATAAAGAGTATGTCTACGTTTTGGATAACTTCGTTAAAGTTTTCGCGGGCTTCTTCAACAGTTGTGAGGGCCGGATAGAAATTCGGGTCATAAGCTGTTATTATGCCAAGCTCTTTAGCAATGCGGAAGGTGTAAGCCACGGCTTCTTTAGCTGAAACCGAAAGCCCCTGTGTAACACCTGAAGAATAAACCGACTTAGCGCTTGCGATATAATCAGGTTCAATATCGTCAATCGAAAGTTTAGTCGGGGCTATTTTTTTTCTGTAATAAGCTGCCTCTTTAATCCCGTCATGCGGGCGGGTAATAAAATACAGTCCGTTAGCTTCCGGTACAAATTTCACATGCGAAATATCAAGACCTTCTTCTCTCCAATTTTTAAGAAGAAATTCTTTAAAGCAATCTTCGCCTATACGGGTTATAAAACCTACACTTGAACCGAGACGCTTTGCTGAAACAGCTGCTGCTAGTGCATCTCCGCCATAGTATTTGTGCATGCACTCGGCGTCTGCTAGTGCCTCATCAGATGAAAACTCAATAAGGCTTTCACCGACCGTTATTATATCTAATTTATTTTCCACTTAATTCCTCAACGATTTTGCGCGTTCTAACGGTGATTTCACCCAGGCTGTACCCTTCGCATAAATCACGTCCCACGCCGACAGCAATCGCTCCGGCATCCAAATAAGCCTGGATTTCACTCAACTTTACACTGCCCAAAGGAAGAACATTTAAAAACGGCATTGGTCTTAGCATGTTCTCAAGATATGTTGTCCCGCCAAGTTGGGTTATCGGGTAGGTTTTAACCAACGGTACACGCGCTTTCCAAGCGTCATAAGTCTCATTTGCTGTTGAAGTCCCTGCGATAAACGGAACTTTTTTATCTTTTGAAATTTTAACCATGTTCATCTGAAATATTGGTGAGGAAATCACCTGAGCACCCACATCAATTGCCGCTTGCGCCTGAATTGAAGTAATGATGCCACCTGCACAAACCGTTGCAAATTTAGAAATTTCTTCAATCGCGCCGAAAATAGCCGGGTTCTCAATATTAACTTCCAAGATACTCAAACCGCCGTCAACAATTGCTTTTGCCGTGTCTATGGTCTTCTTCGGATCGCTGCTGCGAAGCACCGGAAAAACTTTTTCTTGTGATAATAGTTCTATTAAATCGTTATTTGTTTTAATTTGTTTCATTTTTTGCCTTTTTTATTAAAATATTATACCATGAATTCATGGCTAAATTAAAAACTTTCATGAAATCCAAAACATTTGTCATATATTCCATTCTGGCATATCTTTTGCTGTCTGTTTTCGTGGTTTGTGTATCACAATATTTTTGGGAACCGAAAGCTTATGACTATATGATAAGGACCTATAGCGCGCTTGAAGCCGGCTCTGAAGAAATTGTCATTGTTGCTATTGATGACAAGTCCATTGCCAAATATCCACTACCATGGGAGAGAGATAAATACGCCAAAATACTTGATTACATGGGGTCTTACGCTAATACACGCGCCATAGGATTTGACATGCTTTTAACCGCATACAAAAATCCTAAAACAGATAGACAATTATTTGATACAATTAGCAAAATTGATAATTTAGTTGTCGGATTCTCACCAGACATGGCTGAATACGAAGACAAAGATGCCGGAGAGTTGTACAACCAAAACTTTTATAATAAATTTAAAATTAACATTACCGATAAACGCACAAGTAAATATCCGCCGACATATAGCAGTATAATACAGTTTCCGAAAGATTATTTTAACGCTGTTAAAAACACAGGCTCTGTGAATGTTGTGAAACTTGCAAATTACCGCAACAGCCCCAATTTAATTACTGCAAATCAAGTTGAATTTGTGGGCAATGACAGCTATCCGTCTCTTGCTCTGAGAATGTATCTTTTAATAAATAAAACGAAAGATATTACTTTATATAATAATAATATTGTAGTTGATGAAACCAGGCTTAAAATACCGACTTTCACAACTCTATATGGGATCCAAGATTTGATTCATTATTACAAATGTCCTCCAACATCCGATTTTACTCACAAAAAGTATTCCGCTTCAGACATTATAGATTCTTATAACAGCATCAAGCGGGGTGAAAAGCCTCATATCGCACCTGAAGAATTTAAGGACAAAGTAATATTTATCGGCACTAACGCTAAAGCAACTGGTTTAGGGCTGGAAGACTCTATGCCAACACCCATCCATCCGAGTCACCCGGGCGTCGATATTCAGGCAACCTTCCTTGATAATCTTATGCATAATGAATTTATGCGCCAATTAGCGGGCTGGCAAGAAAATATTTTGTATCTTCTAATCAGTATCTTCTCATTTTTTGTTATCAGCAGAATGTCGTTTATGAAATCTTTGGGTACAATAACGGCTTTTGGCATGGTCTATTTCGGCCTGGCTGCGGCTTGCTACAATTACCTTAGCCTTGCGCTGCCGGTAATTACCCCGCTCGTAATGGTCTTTGTTACCATGATTTTTGGCTACGCTTATCGTTATATTGCTGAAAACCGAGGCAAAGAAAAGGTTAAACACGCGATGGGGCGCTATTTATCGCAAGACATTATGCGAAATGTTGTACAGAACATTGATGACATCAAGCTCGGTGGAAAACGTGCAAATGTAACTGTGCTTTTTGCTGATATAAGAGGGTTTACGTCGATTAGCGAGAACCTCACGACTGAAGAACTTTCCTCAATCCTTAACGAATATTTTACCGAAATTGAACCGATAATCACAAAATATAACGGTGTTATTAATAAGTTCATCGGCGACGCTGTTATGGCAATTTTCGGGGAACCAATTCAGGACATCCATCACCCGGCAAATGCGGTCAAATGCGGCTGGGAGATGCTTAAGATGGTCGACAGACTTCAAGATAAATGGCTAAAAGAAGGTAAGCCTAAGATTGAAATCGGAATAGGGATAAATACAGGCGACGCGTTCGTGGGCAACATCGGTTCTGAAAAACGGCTTGAATACACCGTTATTGGCGATATGGTTAACATCGCAAGCAGAATTGAGAGCTACAACAAGACTTATAGAACTAACTTTCTCATTAGCGCTTCCACCTACTCATTTGTGAGCGATATAGCTGACGTAATCAAAATCAGCGAAGTTACAATCCGCGGCAAATCTAAGAAGATGGATATCTACGAGATTTTAAGGCTGCGAAATGATTGAGAACCTCGAACAACTTAAAAAGGCGATTGAAGTTGAGGTTAAGCACCGATACATCGATATTCGGGGGCAAAAACAGGCGTTTTCTACTTTCATAAAAAATGAGGCAAAGAAAAACTATAAGACTTCCGGTAAAAACCCTCGCTGGCTGGTTGTTGTGGAAGATTTTGAACATTATCCCGTAGCGGGTTTGAACGAACGCCGCAAAACCATCGAAAAACTGGTTAAGATAATTAAGAATGAAATTAGTGCCGAAGCCAGTGAAAAAGAACGCCAGGAGCAGCTCAAATCACCTGAATCAGACGTTATGTACATCAAAGGTGTCGGGCCAAAAGTCGCGCATAAGTTCAACAAATTAGGCATTTTTACAGCGCAAGATTTGATTACATATTTCCCGCGCAAACACATTGATTATTCTGCCAGAACACTTATAAAAAAACTCAAAGAAGGCGAAACGACGACTATTTTCGGACATATAAAATCAGTGAGTTCGTATAATTCACCAAGAGGTCTGAGTATCACGAAGGTTACAATCGCAGACGAGAGTGGAAGGCTGAATTTGAGCTTTTTTAACGCCAAAGCGTCGCGGTTTCTTATGCAGCGGATTAAATCACAGTTTCCAACGGGAGCCGGGATAATGGTTTCCGGCACAGTTAAAAGAGATAACTACAGCGGCGAACTAACTTTTGATAAGCCAAGTTATTCAATTATGGCGGGCGAATTTGAAGAAGATGGAAGCTCAAATCTCCATCTTGGGCGCATCGTGCCGGTTTACACTGTTTGCGAAGGGTTGAGTATTAAGGTGCTTCGACGTGCAATTCACTCGGCAATCGAGCTATACAAAAACGAAATCAAGAACATTCTGCCGGATTATATCAAACAAAAACACGGACTGCTTGATAAAAAGCTAGCAGTTGAGCAGATTCACTTCCCGCAAAGCATGGATTTGTTAGAGCAAGCACGTTTTTCATTAATTTTTGAAGAGCTTTTCCTTGTACAGTTGAAACTCCTGCTGCTGCGCCAGCACGCACAAAGTCAAAATTCTATTTCGTTAAAAATCCAAGAAAAAGGATTAGTTCAACAATTTATTGAGAATCTTCCGTTTGAACTCACAGGCGGTCAAAAACGCGCTGTTGAGGAGATATTAAATGATTTAAACAGTGAAATTCCGATGAGCAGACTTCTTCAAGGAGATGTTGGCAGCGGTAAGACAGTTGTGGCGACAATTATGCTGCTTGCAGGGATTGAAAACGGCTATCAAGGAGCGATCATGGCACCGACTGAAATCCTTGCACAACAGCATTATAACAACCTCCAACAATGGCTCACGCCGATGGGGGTGAGTGTCGGACTGTTCCTGGGCAGCCACGGGAAAAAGGTTCGTGAAAGTTTTCAGACTGACCTGCGTAACGGGCAAATGAATATTGCTGTTGGCACCCACGCACTCATTCAAGAAAGCGTTGATTTTAACAAGCTTGGCGCAATTGTAGTTGACGAACAACACCGTTTTGGGGTTAAACAGCGAAATTATTTAAAGAAAAAATCCCAAAACCCGCAAGTGCTCACAATGACCGCTACTCCAATTCCACGAACACTTGCCCTGACCGTTCACGGCGACCTTGATTTAACTATAATAGACGAACTTCCAAAAGGTCGCTTGCCGATTAAAACAGCGCTCACAAGCTCTCATAAAGGCACTTATGACCTTATACGCCGTGAGGTTGAAGCCGGTCGTCAGGCTTATGTTGTTTATCCGCTAATTGAAGAAAGCGAAACGCTTGCCGCCAAAGCTGCAACCGAAGAAGCTAAAAGACTTCAGAGCGAAGTTTTTTCGGACCTTAAAATCGGCTTACTCCACGGGAAACTCAAAAACAGCGAAAAAGATAAGATTATGGATGACTTTAAAAATCGCAAGTACGACATTTTGGTCTCCACAACCGTTGTTGAAGTCGGGGTGGATGTTCCAAATGCCACTGTAATGGTAATAGAAAATGCCGAACGCTTTGGACTCTCACAGCTGCACCAATTGCGCGGACGGGTTGGCAGAAGCGACTTGCAATCCTATTGTGTGCTTCATTCAGGCACTAGAAACCAGGAAACCCGCGCACGATTAAATATCATGACAGAAACCAACGACGGGTTTGTAATTGCCGAAAAAGATCTGCAAATCCGTGGACCTGGGGAGTTTTTGGGAGTTCGCCAGAGCGGACTACCGGATTTATTAATCTCTGACATCGTACGTGATGCAAAAATCCTTGAACTTGCGCGCGCAGAGGCCTTGGAGTTCTTAAACAACCAATCAAAAGAGGATAACCTTAACGATTATCCCCTCTTAAAAGATATTACATCTTTGCAAATATTTGCAAATGCGTAACTATTTTTATTCTTCGAATTTAATAAACTGCGACACCCCTTTTGGCTTCTTAGTTGACAACTTGCCATCACCATAAGCAGCACCTGCAGCTTCAACTTTGCCGTTTCTATAAGAACGAATTGTATAGCCTTGGTCAGTCACTATTGCTTCTGAGTAGATTCTTATTTCGCCCGGTTTTGGTTCCCAGCCTTTAATATTTTGTCTGGTGAAGTCAACAATGTTTTCTTCCGCTATTACAAATGGTTTGTTTCCTTTGCCTTTTGGAGGAGTAACGATATATGCTTTCGCCTTTTTATCGAATTTAACTTTGCAGCCAACTTGTTTTAATACACTAACGCCTTCTTTAGCACCTTGGTGTAATTCTTCGTTGCGGAAAAGTTGGTATGTACCGACAACATCCGGAGCATCAGATGAGCTTCTAGGAACGAATCTGTATTCGCCTTGAGGAACATTTCCACCCGGGTAATGTTTAACTAATTTAGACATATAGTTTTTAGCACCTGTATCATCAGCGCCAAATTCATGCTTTAATGTATTTTTAGTTCTATCTATTAAAGTGTTAGCTTTTCTATCAAATATAATGGTTTTTTCTCCACGGTGCGAGAATCCAAAAACAGCCAAGAAATTATCTAAGAAACCGTTTGGTTGTGAGTTACGGTTCAACTCAGACCAAGTGAATATGCGAGCATAAATATCGCCTTCTTGGATAGCTGATGGTCCTTGCATCATCGGAATGTCAGCGATCACTGCTGCCGGCGGAAGATTGTTCACAACAGGCGCAGCAGAAACTACTTTCACAGGCGGCTCAATAGGTTTTACCACTTCAGGAGCTTTAGGAGCAACTGGCGGTTCAACCGGTGGTTTCGGCATTGGCGGATCAACCGGTGCTGGAGCAGGTTTTACGACAGGTGCCGGAGGTGCTTTTGGCACATCAGCAACTATGGTTGCTGCAGGTGTTGATACAGCTTTTGCCGGCTGTGCAGCTGATTTAGGAGCAGGTATAAAGCCCCATTTATTATGACACCAGCATTGGCAATTATCTAATATACATTTCCATTTCCCGGACAATGTTGTCGGAGGAGTTGCCGCATTCTGCGCTGTTGCAGTAGCGGTAGTTTTAACTGTAGTAGTAGTAGTGGTGGTGGTGGTTGTAGTTGTTGTTCTGACTGCTGGCATTGGCGGCAAAGTGTCTTTTTTCAGATTCGCCAACGCTTTGCGTAATTCTATTCTTGCCTTTTTGCTAATTTGCTTCATTTCAGCGGCCTGCTTTGAACCAACATCAATTGTAGTAGCGTCAAATAATTTGGCAAAATAAGGTGATGTCGGCACAGTACTTGCAGTTGTTGTGGTTACAGTTTTAGCCGCTTTTGATCTAAATGACCAATCCGGATCAATCTTTTTGAATACTTCTTTTGTTGCTTTTTGTGCACCTGAAGCAACTTCTGCCGCAACAGGTTTAAGTTTTGCACCCACTGTATCCACACAGTGTCTTGAATGGTGGAGAGCATCGGCAAGGAAACCTGCTACAGTTGTACCGCCAAAGAAAGTCGCAACCGGTATCCACCAGTTTGTTTTGTTTTTAGTTGCAGTCGTAGTGGTTCTTTCAGACAGTTGCTTTACTAATACGGCATTTGCATCTTCAGCAGCTTTTACAGCTGTCTCAAGTTCGCCAACTCTTGCTTTTAATGCATTTTGAGCGTTTATCGCATCAGCCAGAGATATTGTTTTAGCATCTAATTCAGCTTGTAATTTCATAGCTTTTTCGCTGTAATTAACACTCAACCTTTGTATATCATTGAATAATTCTTGGAGATCATGGATTCTTTTATTCGCAGCGACTAATCTGCCATCAATAGTCATTCTTACAGCAGTTTCTCTTTTTAATGCATTTTGAGCCCCAGTTAATTCATCAGAGATTTTAGTTATTCTTAAGTTCAATGCTTCTCTTTCAGCAGCGAATCCTTTAAGTGCTTCAGCTCTTGCGTCAGCGGCAGCAGTCGCAGCTCTTTCAACGCTTGCTCTTTCAAGATTTCTTAAATCTTGCTCCAAGCCTCCAATTTTTGCATTAGCGTCTTGTAATTGGGTTGTTTTTTCTGCCAAAGCTTTTTTCAAAGCTTCTGCATCAGTGCCAGCAGACTGTGCTCTTGTTAGTTGAGCTTTAAGGTTAGTTATTTGGATATTAAGTAAATCTGCTTGAGCTTTAGCATTAGTTAACGCATCAGATACAGCGTTATTTAATGCAATTTTAGCTTCTTCAGCCGCTTTTGCCGCAGCTTGAGCAGCTTCTTCTTTTGCAATTGTGGCTGCTTTTTCAAGTTCGCTAATTTTTGTAGTTGCAGTTTCTAATTCTTTTGACTTTTGAGCTAAAGCATCACGCAACGCCGTTGTGTCAGCACCATTGGCTTTTGCTCTAGTCAACTGCTCATTAAGGTTAGTGATTTGCAGTCTTAGTCCATCGGCTTCACCGTTAGCTTTAGCCATAGCTTCTGCCACTGCTTTATTTAATGCCACTTTAGCTTCTTCAGCAGCTTTTGCCGCTGATTCTTGCATCAATGCGATAGTTTTATTTGCTTCAGCCAATTGATTTGTTTTCTTAATCAATGCAGCTTGCAATTTAGTCGCTTCTTCGCTTGTAGGTTGAACTTTCGCCAATTGAGCTCTCAAATCAGCAATATCGGCGTTCAAATTAACCTTATCAGTTGTTAAAGCACTTACTTGATTTCTTAAGTCTTCAAGCTTTGTACCATTTCTTAACGCCGCTCTTTTTGCAGCCGCCGTTGCTTGGTCAGCAAGCTCAGCTTCATGTTCAGCAATTTCGCGAAGACCGGTTTCATTTAATGCTTTGCGTTCAGCAGCAGCGATTTGCTTTTGAACCGCAAAATAAGCTTCTTCTTTAACCGCTAAGATTTCATCAGCTGTATTTGCCTTAGCTCTGTGCATATCCCAAGCTGAAGCCTCATCATCAAATCTATCAATATTACGTTCTGACATTTTGAATTTGTTGTGTTCGGCCCAAGAAGCGTCTTCTTGCGCTTTAATAGGAAGCCCACCGCCTTTGAATTCAGCCCAGGCTGCGTCTTCTTGTGCTTTTACTACCATTTTGGCAGCTTTACCTAAGGTAGCTTTTAGTCCGATAATTTTTGCACTCAACTCTTTTTCAAGTTCAGCAGCTTGTCTTAGATCAATTTCATTCAAGCCGACTTGAAGTTTTAAACTGTTGGCCTGTGCGCTCAAACCTGACAATTCTTCCATAATTTTACGCGAAGACATAATTTCTGCCATCAAGTCTGAATTTTTAACGGCCAAACCTGAGTTAGCTTCTGTCAATTGAGCATTCGCAGAAGTAATCTCTGCCATAGATTTCTCTAAACCGGCTATTGTCTCTTGGAATTTTGTAATTCTTCCGGCATATTCAGCAGCAAATCGTGCTTCAGCAACCTTAATTCCTGCTTCAGCGTTGGCTTTAGCAGCTTTCTGACCAGCTACAGCATCGGCTAATTCGCCTCTTAACACTTCATTATCAGCAGTTAAAGCATTAATCCTCGTAGGATCCTCTACTTTAACAATTTTTTCTACCGTAACTACCTCTTTAACAACAGTCGGTTTTTCAGCTAACAGATCCTGCGCCGCTTTTAATTCTTGTTGGAGTTTAGTAATTTGCTTAATCCCGCCAACCGGCTTTTCAGCCAAAAGCTGTTCCGCTGCTTTTAGGTCAGCGCGTGCTGCGTCAAGTTTTTGTTCTAATTTAAAGAATTTTAGACGTGTTTGTAAATCCCTAACAACGTTATCCAGGCTTTCAGCATGCCCCGGGAAGACCTTTTTAAGACTTATAACGCCATTAATCGACGATTCATAATCAGTTTTATTCATGTCAATTAAAGGCCAAACTTTGTTTTTCATAACAAATTGTCTTGATTCTTCAAGCTCAGCCGCCATGTTCTTAGCAGTTGCTGCGGCTGAATTTGCAGCAGTTGCCGTAGTCGCTTTTGGCGCAACAGGGGCATATCTGTTTGTCATGTTATAATCAGCCCATATTCTTGCCATATCAGGGTCTTGAACAACTGCAGGCGGAGTTACTTTATATTCTTCAGGAACAATATAAGGTCTTTCTGCAACAATCGGTTTGGTTGCAAGCGGGGCCGGAGTCGCTTTTGTGGCCTTAGGAGTTGGCACGAATATTGGTCTTTCGTTCAAAGCAACTGTGTCTATATAGCTAGTTTTTTGCAGACGTTTGATTCTTGCTTCAACAGTCGCTATCCTTGGATCGTCTGGGTTCACTCTTTCTAATTCAGATTTTAATGCTTCCATTTTTGCAAGACGTTTGTCGTAAGACAAATCATTAAAGCCGGCATCTCTCATCCAACCTTTTATCCAGTCACCTAATGAGCGTTTGCTAGGAGCTTTAGCTTTTTTAATTGGCGCTGTGACAACTTCAGGCTTCGGAATATAAATATGGGCTTTTATAAGCTCGATTCTTGCGTCAATAGAAGCCTGATCAGCTTTACTTCTGCCTTTTTTGCTTGCTTCTAGAATATCAATACGCTCCCAGACATTTTTACCATCTTTTTTAGCTTTTGCAAGCACTTTATTCATCCATTTTTGGATAGGAGATTTATTTGTACGTTTGTTAATTACATCAGTTCTTGGTAATTTAACCTTTACCAACGCGGATGTCAAAGACATTCCTTCTTCTTTTATAAGTGTTTGTACTCTGACAATTTTCTTCTCTGCTGCTTGAGTTACTGGTACTAATCGCATGCTATATTCCCTTTCATTAGTTGCATTTTGCTTGTTACCCGAAAACTCCTGAAGATTTAATTTTGCTACCTACTTAACAAATTTTTACAAATTGACTTTTTGTCCTATTGTAAATTAATGTAAAGATATTGTTGGAAGTGGTCAATTCTTATAATGTTATATACTTTATATATACATATATAATTATGTGCTTTAAAGAGTGAAGGAGTATACTATGTACCAGAATATTGATCCAATGACGTTCATGATGATGACCGGAACAGCGCCTGGCGGCATTCAGGGATTTGGCTGCCAATGCCTGCCGAATATGCAAAACATTTTTATGCAAAATCAAGGCTATTCTAACATGGGTTGGCAACAGCCGATATTTATGGCGATGCCTTATGCAATGCCTGGCGGTTATGCAATGCCTGGTCTAAATGACTATAAAAAAATGCTTGATGAAATCAGCGAAAAATACAGCGAAGCAAATAAAGCAACGTCAACTACAACCAGCAGAGAAATTGGTACTAATGGTCTTCCGCAAGAAGCTAAAGATAAAAAAGCAGATTTCGAGAGATTTAAGAAAGACGAAGCAAGCGATTATAAAAATGACCCAAAATACAAGACCATTATAGGTAAATATTTGCCGCGCTTTAATTCTGACAAAGAACTTGAAGATAGATATGTGATGACAATCACCAAAAAAGGTGAATCTACAAGAAGAACCACTTTTGAAACCCAGGAAGCTTACGAAGAAGCGTTTTATGCTTACATGGATGATGGTACATTACCTGAAACAGATGCTGAAAAAAGAACCAAAGCAAGAAAAGAAGCTGCTGAAACAAAAGCAAAGGCAGAAGAAACTAAAGCTAAACTAGATGCTGACGTAAAAGCAGCTAATAAACTTATAGCTGATAATAATCTTCAAGGGCGTAATGTGACTGTTGATGCAGAAGGAAATATTGTATTCAACGGAAAAACATACAACCATACAGAAATAAATATTAAAGAATTCACAGAAACAATTATTAAAAAAGAAACAGCCGATGCGCAAGTAAAAGCTGAAGCTGCGGGAAAACAGGCAGCAAACACTAAACAAGCTGAAACAAAAGCTGATGCACCTGCTGATAAAGCAAAAGCAGCTGATGCTCCAGCACCAGACGCGTCTGATGCGACAAAAGATGCTAAACCAGCACAAAAATCTACGGAACTTATCGAGTTGCAAAAAGAACTTGCCACCGTCAAAGGAGAATTTAGAAAACAGAATTCCTCCGTCGAAGCTGACAAGACTACTATCAAGGAATTGAACAACCGAATAAATACGCTTACCATGCAAATAGATAAAATGACATCCAAAGCAACAGTTACAAAAACTACAACAACTGTAACTAAAGACACTGCTGCTGCAGAAAAAGGAACCGCTGAGGCTGACGCTAAAAAACCAGTTGCAGACGGCAATAATGCCCTTAGAGGAGCTGCTATTACAGGAGCAGCACTTACTGGTGGATTTATAGCGGGAGCCGCAGGAGCTGCTGCGGGTGGATACATTGCTTATAAAGCAACAGACTCTAAAACATCCAAAGAAACAAAGGCTGATGCACCTGCTGATAAAGATGAACAAGCAGTATTAAAACAATACGACGAACCATTGCCTAAAAATAAAGCTGATGCCAAAGGCAACCAAGCTAATGTTATTGCCGAAGGCGAAACTTACGTTGACGTTATTAAAAGAACACATGGAGCAACTGCTGATGCAGATAAAACAGCTAACACCCCGAAACCGGGAGAAACTTTCCCTCAAGCAATGGCAAGAATAAATGGCGTTAAACCTGCTAACACTGATAAGAAAGCTGATGAAGCAAAACCTGCAGAAAAAAAGATTACTTTCGAGCAAAAACAGACCGAGGATGAAAAAAGCTTGGAAAAGCTTGGCTATGACTACGTTAAAGAACTTAACGGCACTTATAGACTGACTAAAAAAGATGCTCCGGCAGGCAGTGCACCGCTATTCTTAAGCCCGATTGAACTAAAATTGTTTATATTCAAAAACATAAAGCAAGTTGAGGAAACAGTTGATACCACAAAATCAACCACAACAACAACCACTACAACAGAAACAGTAGCAGACAAACCTGCTGTTGATAAACCTGGCGCTCCTGCAAACAAGTTTCTTACCGGAATGCCTGAAAAACACACTCACAAATGGAAAGGCATTCCTCACAAGTTACCTGAATGCGATTGTGAACCTAAAACAGGTAAGCCAGAAGCGGCACCTGCTCCTGCGACACAAAATACAGGAAAAGTGACTATACAAACTGAAACTCAAACTTTGATTATAGATCACGACACTAAAACAACAAAAGTTAATGCTGTAGCACCGGAAACAACTCCGGCAGCGCCTTCTGCACCTGAAAAGCCTGCGACACCGCAAGTTGCAGACACAGCAACATTTATATTTACAGCTAAAGGAAAAGCGGATTTTGAAGCTAATCAAGCTAATGAACCGGCTAATGTAGATAAAGCTGAAGCACCTCAAGCACCAGCTGATACAAAGAAAGCTGAGGCCCCTCAGGCGCCTGTAGTTCAAGACGCTCCTAAAGCGGAAAACAAACCGCCAAAGGCAATCATTTACGGCAACGGACTTGATTCAGATGTGCTTACACCGCAACAACATACACGCGTTATGGTTGAGTTGTTTAACCGCAGCCAACTAGCGCGCAACGTGCACCCTGACAAAATTGGCAACACGCTTACTTTAGGCAGCGGCAAGATTGTTACATACGATGAAAAAACAAATAAATTAGTAGACGACACTAAAAATAGAGTAATCCCTACAACCGGTGATGACGCTACTAACGCAATGAATCATATGATTAACTTAGCTGACAAATACCCTGGCAGCAACGCAGACCCACACGCATATTATAGATTAATCGAAAGAAAAGACAACGATGATCCAAACTATCTTGGAACATACCAAATCCTTCGCAACCTGGAAAACCATCCAGGAACCGAAGAAGCACTTGGTGTTCTAAAAGAAGTCAACGTTAAAGCTGAATACGATGAAGGCGCTAAGGCTTATGTGGTCACTCCTCCAAACGGTCAAAAACCTCTAGTAGTGCCGGTAGAAGACTTCTTTGACTTCGTTAAGACAAATACTGACTGGACACCAACAACCACAAACGACGTAAAGGTATACGCAGAAGCTATATTATACAAAACCGCAGACGGCGTATATACTCAGATTAAATCTTATACAGATGGCACAGATGAAAAGGCGAATGGCCCGGTAAAACCTTCAACTGCGGCAAACAATGAAGTTCCTGATTTAAAAGCCGCACTCGGCGCGAAAAAGCCACACCACAACGGCACATCCAAACCGATTCTGCTATACCCGTTCCCAGCTCAAGCTCCGGCAGCTCCGGCGCCAGTGGTTGAAGAACCGGCAGCAGCGCCAGTGGCTGAAGAACCAGAATCAGCGCCAGCTCCGGCAGTGACACCTGCTCCGGCTCCAGCACCACAAGAGCCAGCAGCTCCAGCGGTAGCGCCAGCACCAGTAGTGGTTGACGAACCTGTTGCACCGGCAGCTGAGCCTAAGCAAAACATAAAACCTGAGAACATGGAAGCTTACTTAGCAGGTGAAAAATATCAAAGAGAAAAACACACATATAGCCTACCGCCTAAACCAGTAGTTAATTTACCGGTATTGCCGGCAAAACTTACACCAGTTGAAGAAGCAGCGTATCGCGCAATCATTAACGACGAAAAAGAGGTTACAGCAATCTTGAACAACCTCAACAATAAAGTATATGCTGGCGAGATACAAGCAAGCGTAATCTTATCTGTCGATCAAGCGATGAGTAAGCTTGCTGGGCTTAAGGCTTCTTTGATAGGTCAAAAAGCTGAATTCTTTAAAGGTGAAACAACCATCGGTAGAACCACCACTATCACCAGAGGTGATGCTTCTTTCAACGTATCAGCAATTGAAGCCAACGCATATATGGATAAATTATTACCAAAAGGTCATACATTCCAAATCGTTATTGTTGACAAAACAAAAGTGCAAGGCGACATCGCTGACAAAGCAACTTACAAATACGCTGCAACAGATGTAGCAGGTGAAAACACCTTGGCATATCTCAAGGAATACTATCTTCAACTTGTTGATGACAAAGGTAACGTAAAACGCGGTCTTCCAATCTATAACATCGACATGAAGAGTCCGGATGCTGATAACAATCTTACCGCACTACTTGATGGTGAAGTCAACGAACCAAGTAAAGTTACAACTCCGGAAATCTATGAATACAATCCAATCAAGGCCGGTCAAAATATTACCGAATTCTTAAAAGATAAGTTGACTATGTTTACGAATTAGACAACAAAGCACATATTAAAAGCCTCCTGCGGGAGGCTTTTTTCTTTCTGTCATTGCGAGGGAGCATTAGCGACCGCGGCAATCCAGTCTATTCGTCATGCTGAGGCAAGCGAACAGAGAATGGAAGCATAAGCGCATCCGCTTAACGCGAGCGCAGCCCGAAGCATCGCAAAGTCATTACTGTTGCATAGTGTTTTAAGATTCTTCGGTCGTTTCACTCACTCAGAATGACGGGAAGACTGGATTGCTTCGTTCCTCGCAATGACTAATATATCAATAACCGGACTTGTCTAAGAAACCTAGCGCGCATGTCGCGTCATTAAAAGTCTTTCGCAGCTCTAAGGCGCAAAGTGGGTCGAGCTTCAAGCTCGTGTAACGAATTGTAACAACTTACATAAAAGCTGAAATTATGCAACATTTATATACTTTATATATTTAAGAGAGATGTAAAATAAGAGGAGACACTATTATGTCTATGATTAGAGCAGGTCAATTTGCATACACCCGTATGCCGGCACAAACTAATATCAATATTAGTAACCGAACCACTATTATTGGCGGCGGATATGGCGGAAGCTGTTTCGGCGGCGGATATAACTGTGGCTACGGCGGCGGCTTTGGAATGAGTGGTCTCAATAAATGGGGCAACGCAGGCTTGTTTATGGGCGGCGCAGGCAACTTGATGGGCGGCATCGCTGATATTATCGGCATGTTCCGTGGCAATAACGTGAGCTTCCAAGGCGGAAACTGCTATGGCGGTTTCGGTGGCGGATTTGGCGGCTTCGGTGGATTCGGCATGAGTCCTTGGGGCGGCGGAATGATGGCTTTCCCAGGAATGGTAAACGGTTATGGTGGTCAGCAAAAAACTCCTGAAGAATTATTGGCTGATGGCGTAAAACGCGGCAGAACTGACCAGTATATTGAAAATTTAACAAAAACATATAGCCTAAGTGATGGCGACTTAAAATTGAACGACAAAGGCGACATTTCTTACAAAGGCAAAACGTTTGAAAATAACAAAGCTGGCAAAGAGGCTCTAGAAGGAGAACTCACAAAAACTGCAAATTCTCCTGCAACTATAAAGGCAAATAAAAAGGATGAAATAAAAGAGTTCTTGGACGGCGAGAAACCTGACAAAGGAGACAAAGCTGGTCTTGCTTTACACAACAAATTCCAATGTGTACCAAAAGGCGATGGATTTGAAATCCGAATAAGTCAAGCAGACGGCACGCGCAAAACTGTCCAAGCTGCAACAAGAGAAGACGTTGAAGCATTCTATACTCAACATATGGAAGGCAAAGATATAACTAAGGCGGCTCCCCCCGCAGCTGTTATAGAAGCTGGAACAGCTAGTTCAACAGTAGTAACAAAACAGTCAACAACGACTGTGGTAAACAACACTACATCTGAAACAGTCAACACGACAAAGGATACACCTAAACCTGGCATTGTTTCAGCTGACGCAAAACAACAGCTTGATAAATTAGGCTATAGTGTCCATGAAACACGTGCCGAAGGTGGAGTAGAATCAAAAGACGGTTTCCCACTGCTGTTAACAAGGACTGGTGAAAATGTCAAAATAAAAACGGCGGCAGAACTTGAAGAATTTTTGAAAAATGCAAAACCAGTTCAAGAAAAAGCAACCGCTGCCTCAACAGCAGAAATTACACAGCCGAATGAAAAGCCAAATATAGCACAAAAATCGGATCAGCAAACAGTCGAAGAAAGAATCCACTTCTTTGCCCGACGCGGACTGGTATAACGATAGAAAATTAAAGCCCCTTCGGGGGCTTTTTGCGTTCTTTTTATTTTCGTCATGTTGAGGTGCCTTGCGCCGAAACATCTCAATGTCTACGTTGATTGCGTCAACTTTGAGATTCTTCGGCGGTGCCTCAGAATGACGCCCAAGAGGAATGTAAAGCAGGTTTACACGTGGGTATTGTTATATTATAATTATTAGAAACTAGGGACTAGAGACTAGGGACTAGTGGGGCTAAAGGATAAAAAAAGGACTTTAAACATGGGTAAACTTAAAATTGCCATTGGAGCAGACCACGCGGGGTTTTGCTACAAGCAAAAAATTAAAGAAAAACTAGAAGCAGGCGGTTATGATGTAATCGACGTCGGCACGCACACTTCAGAAGACTTCGATTACCCACTCGCGGCAGAATACGTTTCCGAACTTATCGTAAACAACAAAGCCGACCGCGGCATAATCGTTTGCGGCACAGGAATCGGGGTTTGCATTATGGCAAACAGGTTCAAAGGGGTTCGCGCGGCGCTTTGCTCTGACACATTCTCAGCCAAGTCCTCAATCCTGCACAACAACGCAAACGTGCTTTGTCTAGGCGAACGCGTACTCGGGGAAAGCCTTGCCTTAGAAATCGTCGACGTTTGGCTAGCACACGAATTTGACCCGCAATATGGCAACGGCCGCCACGCAAGACGGGTTCAAATGATTGAAGAAAGAAGTGAATCGTGAATAGTAAATAGTGAATAGTTCAACAGTAATAAAATGACGGACAATTCACAATTCACGATTCACCATTCACAAAGAGGAAAACAAATGACAGAATTAGATTCAAAAAAATTAGCGTGTGTAATTGCGCGGGCACTTGACGACAAGCTTGGGAAAGACATCGCCATCCTTAATATCAGCAACGTTTCGTCGCTGGCGGATTATTTTGTAATCGTTACGGGCGAATCGACAACACAGGTTAAGGCGCTTATGAACCAGGTTCGCGAGCGGATTAAGGAATTGTTCGGGCGTTTGCCGGTGCGGATGGAGAACGACCTTAAAAACCGCTGGAATCTGCTTGATTACGGCGATGTTGTGGTACACATCTTACACCGCGAAGAACGTGAAACCTACGCGATAGAGAAATTTTGGAACAACGCGTTTAGTGTTTCCGAGCCTGAGTGGAAAAAGTTATCCGAAGAATACACGGAATACAAGTAATATCAACAATCTTATCCTTATTTAGTCATTGCGAGCTTTGCGAAGCAATCCAGACTATAATAAAAACGTTTAAGCTGGATTGCCACGGTCACTTTCGTTCCCTCGCAATGACTATTGTAAACGCTTGCCAAGTTTGTTAAAAAAGTGTATAATTGCGTTGAGAAGTGGAGAAATCATTATGGAAGATATAAACACACAGATAAACGAAGCGATTATGAAAATGGCTAAGCACCCGCAGGATGCAGCTAATTACCATACACTCGCTGAATTGTACGTTGCGCAAGAAGATTACGACAAAGTAATTTCTGTGTTAGAGAGCCTTATGGTAATCCACCCGAACGACCTTCAAGGACTTATCGGGCTTGGGACAATGTGGTTTTATGAAAAAGACTACAGACGTTCGCTGTCTTATTACAACAAAGCGCTTGAAATCAACCCAAAAAACTTCCTGACTTATTACAACATCGGAAACGTTTTTGCGGAGTGGAAAAACTTTGATAAAGCTCTGTTTTATTACAACCGCGCGATTGATTTGAACTCAACAAACCCTGAAATTTACAACGCGATTGCGTTGCTGTACCAAGACAACGAGGAATATATTGAGGCTAAAGCGTATTACGAAAAAGCGCTTTCACTTGACCCTGAAAACATTACAGCGCTTGTGGATATGGGGAATGTTTGCTTTAAATTATTTGATTACGACACAGCACTTGAGCTCTACAAAAGAGTTTTCATTCTAAACCCTGACAACAAAATCGTTGCGGTCGCTGTCGGAAACACTTACGCGCTAATGCAAGATAAGCAAAACGCTTATAACTACTTCGAAAAAGCCCTCAAAATGGAAGGGGACAATTACAGGGTTTACAACTGCTATGCGATTGCACTGTCTGAGTTTCAAGAGTATGAGATGGCTGTTGAAATGTACAAACGCGCTATAGACCTTAATCCGAGCGAAACCACTGCTCAAATCTTGTTGGCTAACCTTTATACAAACTTTAACCGAATCGATTTGGCGATGGATCTATACAAAGACACGCTCCGCATAAGACCAAACAGCGCGGAAACTTACATGTTGCTCGGCAATGCGCACTATCTGCAAGGCGAAGTCGAAGACGCAATCGCTGCTTACCGTTCGTCAATCAATATCGAACCGGACAAAGACGAATACAAACTGGTTTATTTGCAGATTTTAGATGAATATGTTGATAAAAAACGCACAGGAACCTTGGGCTAATGTTATATGACTATAAACCACCAATGATTGAGCGAATTGTTTCGGCATTAAGCTACATTACGTGGGGAACTGTCGGTTTTATTTGGATGATTTTGGGACTTTTTACTAAGGCGAGTTTGAGTTCGTTTGTGCGTTATCACATCTTCCAGTCGATTTTTATTTCAATAGGTTTGATGTTATTAGGGATGCTTCTTGGATTCTTAGCCGACATTTTAAGTATCATTCCTATTATAAACAAAATCATGGTCGCACTAATTACCCTCATGAATATCCCTGCAATCGGGCCATTTTCACTGCTACAAGCGTGTTTGTATTCGCTGGTAATTTACCTTGCGGTTTCATCATTTATGGGAAAATACAGCTATGTCCCATGGGTTTCGGATGTAATTAACCAAAACATCGGGCGTTAAGTTTAAGCACGATTATCAGGAATTTTGCGCGCTCTCGACTCACAAAGTCTTTCCATAATCCTTTGTTGATTTTTTTTAGTCCATCAAAATCCTCAGATAGTGAGATTCTTTTATTTACTAGAATTCAACCAGTAAAATATATTACGCTTGAATGTTTGTAAGGCAAAAAGATCAGGTTTTGTTGAATCAAAGCTCTTGCTGCAAACAGATTCTGCTCCATTACGCATCTCAGACAGAATAAATGTGAATATTTCTCCGCCTTTTTCGCCTTTCTGTAATGTTGAATCTGCAACGATGTCTTTAGGCCCGGAAATATTTCTAATTTCACTAATCAAACGCGAGACCCCTGATCTAAAACTGTCACTCGGGGATAAAGCGCCAAGATCTTTATAGAACTTGTCCATATCTTTATACCTCATAGCCTTAAATTTAATGTTGTTCGCTGAATTGTTGTGCGAAGCGGATACAGAATTAATTCGCATTATACATACCTCCTATTTATTTTTTAGTTCGGTGTCATCCATCCTTTTATTTTGATTAAAAAGTTTTTAACATCAGTTGGAGTGGCCTTGCTTGAAAATGCCGCTTCGCAAATTGATGGTTTGCCATTTCTCATTTCTTCAAATATTACAGATACCATTTTTTTTGTTGGGTTAATTGCTTCTAGTCTCGAATCAGCTGTAATTGAACGCCCTGTTGACAAATCAGTAATTCTTGTAATCATGTAGGCGAATTCATCTACAAAATGATTGCTCGGCTTAAGATCCAAAATATTCTTAAAAAATGTTTTTGGGTTTTTGTAAGCAACTGAACCAAAGCTAGACCTATTATTAACTGTTTGATTGTTATATTGATTTGATATTGGATTAACTCGCATTAATATTCCTCTTATTCACCTGTGCAAGAGTACAAAATCGCTGAAATTTAACTTTTGCTAGTTTGCTAAGAAAAATTTACAAATGGATAAATATTTGACAGACTTTATTGCACCGGCTGTTTAAATATATTTTTCATATCCTTAAACTGCTGACCCGCATCTTTAAACTGTTGCCCGGTATTTTTAAACTGCTGGCCTGCGTCTTTAAATTGCTGGCCGACATCTTTAGCCTGCTGTTTAACATTTTGACCTTGCTGTTTTAAATTCTCTGCACTTTGTTTAAAATCGCCTACAGTTGTCTTTTTTAGCTGATTAAGCGCATCCATCGAATCTTTTATCTGCTGTTTCGGATCAAGTTTTTCTATGTCAGCAGGATCCAATTTAGAGAGCCATTTAAAGGATTTAACAGAACTTTGGCTTTGGATTCCGCCATTAAATACAACCTTAAAGTCTTTATATTTGCTACCGGAAGATAACGCCGGGATTGCCGCTACGTTTTCACTTGCCGGATCTGTCGTCATTGTTTTGATAACCGCCGCTGTCAAAGGCCCGAATTTAGGGATATAAGAGGTCAATTTATCCACCGAAAGGTCACCGATTGGACCCAACAAGCCAACAACTGCTGAAGATAATCTACCCAGAACGATTAAGTTTGCCGAACCGTTTAATAAGTTATATTGTCCCTTGATATTGTAAGCCATTGAAGGGCCTGACATATTTATCGGGTTCAAGTTTGCCCAACCATTGTTGAATGTCATATCACCTTTGATGTATTTAAAATCGGCAGTGGACTTAATTGCAGGTATAGCCGTAATCCCTGAAAGTGCGGTTCGCATAATCACGTTATTTGTGATGTTTGATGCACCAAGCATTGTTTCTAAGCGTCCGACATTTAACAACATACCGTTGTCGATGTTAAAGCTTACTTTACCAGTGAGAGATTTCATCATCGCATTGTATTCGATACCCCTAGCGTTGATTTTTGCGTTCCAGTTTAAATCACCTGAGAGCGCATTTTTAATCCCTGCAGCGCCTTCTATTGCCTTTACAGCATCCATTCCGCTACCGGTCATGTCAACGCCGATTTTTTCGTTTAAGACTCCATAAGAAACGTTACCTTTGACTTTCCCGGAGAATGCGTCACCGTTAATATTGGTGATATAAGCGGTGCTATTTTTCAACGTAAAGTCACCGCTTAAGTTTTGCGCAATGATTCCGCCGGATTTCAATTTTGATATATTACCTTTACCGGATAAAACCGTTATGCCCAAATCAGTTGGAGCCGGCCCCGCAGGCATCCCCATCATTGCAGCACCGGCAGTGTCCGCATCAATATAATCAGCGTTAAACGTCATTGTATTGACCGTAATGCCATTATTGAAATTAGTGCTGACAACACCCTTGCCGCTCATCTTAGAATTATCAATCGCGATATCAGGACAGTTTACGCTGATTGCATTTCCTGAAAGCACAACATTGATATTTTTTAAATATGTCTTTATACTCGGCAACGAAACCGTCGGAACAGAGATTTCCCCGTTAATCGCCGGGTTGTTTACGCTTCCGTTTACTCCAATATCGGCTTTGACGACAACTTTTGAGCCTTTAAAACCTGCTATGCCAGTTTCAATTTGGTTCGGAATGCTTATGTTTAAACCAAGAACCGGAACTTTTGAAAGAGCAGACACAGAACCTGCGATGGTTACAAGCGGGTTGCTGCCTGAATATAAGCCGGTGCCCGATAGTTTCAAGTCATCCGCGCCAAGCTTTATGTTACTTGCGATATTCATATCGGCATAGCTTAATAAATCAGTCGAGAACGGTGCTTTTATTTGAATGTCTTTGTCTTTAATCGTAACCGTACCGCTTGGTATTGAAGCGTGAGCAGACGGATTAATCAGGTTTAATTGTTTAACATTAACCAAACCGTTTATTTTTTCACCATCGACAATCACGTCAATATCAGCGTTGGCCAACGTAATAGTTGTCGCCGCCGGTATGTTTTTCACATTAACATTATCAACCGACAAATCAACCTTAGGTTCCGGCTTGTCTAACCTGCCTTTCACGGAGACATCGAGCGAAAGCGTACCACTGTTAAACGCATTATCCTTCAATAATGCTGCTTGTCCAAGTGCTGCTAAAAGTCCTTTAATCTGTAATTTGTCCGCTATCACATGTAAGTCAGCAACCGCGTCGCTGTCAATCGTTCCGTAAAGATTCAGCGGGTTGCCAAGAATCGAAAACCCTGCTTTTTTGATATTCACATTGTTATTATCAAGTGCCACATTAGCGTTAATATTTTCAATAGTCACACCATAAAGCCCGTAGACTAATTTACCGCTATTAAGGTTTGCACGGCCTGAAGACTGGAGTTTTTTCATATCAGATTTGACATTGAAATTTATATCCAACACGCCGGTTGCGGTTAAGGTATTTAGGTCATTCACTCCAAAAGAACGCGCCAAACTTTTGACAAGTTCTACAATGCCGCCTAGGCCTGCATTAGATTTGCAAGTTAAATCAACATTTGGCGATTTACCGGTTTTAATTTTTCCGATAAGTTCTGTCAAATCGTATTTCGCGGTGTATAATTTAGCGTTAAGGTCAATTTTATCGCCTTTGAAGTTCATTTTCATATTGCTAGGAGGTAAATTAACAACAGAGATGTTGTCGACATTTACAAATCCGTCCATTTTCGCTTCTTCAGCAGTTCCTGAAATTTTCAAGTCAGCTTTAGCGTTTGCGGTGAGTTTGTTTGCGTGGATTGCCTTTAAAATGTCAATGATATTAACAGGTGCAACTTGAACTGCCGGAGCAGGTTCCGGGTTAAATACAAGGTCATTCAAATTAACATCTGGCATAATTTTGTTAAAGATTTCAATGTCATAATTAAATTGCGTTCTGCCTTTGAGGGTGAATTTCCCGTCAACTTCGACTTTAATTTTCTTGTTTAGAATAAAGTCCGCTATCTTAATTTCTTCACCGGAAAGCTCATAGCTGTCGCCTGTCGGGGCATCAACAAAAGCTAATTTGTAATCATCAACTTTAATATCAGGCAGACGGTTTGAGAGCTTTATCCCAAACGGTAAAGGCTGCATCGGCACAGGCTCTGCGACTGTTTCCGGCTGCGGAAAGTATTTTTCAATTTGGAATTTACCGTCTTTTTCGATTTTTAAATCCGCATCAACATTATCAGCTGAAATTTTATCAATCGTTATTTTTCTTGCTAGAATCGGCAAAAGTGAAAGCTTCAATTGGAAATTATCGGCTGAAACAACTTTATCGTTTTCAGGGGTCAAGATATCCGCGTGACCGATTTTTATACCCGCAGTAAGTTTTGGGGTTGTTACGACTTTCATTTTCTGAAGGCTGAATTTCAAACCGGTGCTATCTTGAGCAATTTTTTCAATATCACTTGCGTGTTTATTTAAAATCGGGCTTAAAGCCAACGGTGCAAGCAAAAACAGCACATAAACCGCAATTATAATTGAACCGACAATAATCCCTGCTTTTTTCCATATATTCATACACATACCCTCACTTTTTTCTTATTCTATCACAAAAGCAAGGTTATTTTGCAACTAGCCAGTTGATTTCTTCGTTCTTATTAAACCAGGTAAGCTGGCGCTTGGCGTAATTTCGGGTGTTTTGTTTTAACTTTTCTAATGCTTCTTCAAGCGTCAAAGTGCCGTCAAGATATGCTGTAATCTCTTTATAACCAATCGTTTCAATAATATTTTTTATCCTGCCGTGTTTATTTAAAAGTTTTTGGGTTTCTTCAATAAGTCCGTTCTCGACCATAATATCAACGCGTTTGTTAATTTTTTCATACAAATCTTCTCTTGGCAGATTCAGCCCAATCCACTCCACATCATACTCCGGAGCCTTGAGTCGTCGCGCTTCATTCAGAGGCAAGCCTGTATTTTTGATAATCTCAATCGCGCGAATAATCTTTTTTTTATCGGCCAATTGCGCTTCTAATGCTGCTGCTTCATCAAGTTCTCGTAACCTGTCAAGCAATTGCAGGTTGCTCAGCTTTTGCAATTCTGCACGTAATTCAACATCCGGGTCAAACTCCGGCAAATCCCAATTTTCCAGCAAAACTCTAAAATATAAACCCGTTCCGCCAGCCACAATCGGCACTTTTCCTCGGTTTAAAATGTCTTCAATAGCTTTTTTAGCGTGTTTCTCATACAAGCCCGCTGAATAATCTTCTTCCGGTTCAACCACATCAATCAAGTGATGCTTAATCCCCTGCCTTTCTTCAACATCGGGCTTTGCGGTCCCAATATCAAACCCCCTGTATACAAGACGCGAATCTGCAGAAATAATTTCTCCGTTAAGCTTTTTAGCGAGTTCAACAGCATAAGCAGTTTTGCCGCTAGCTGTCGGCCCCACAATCGCAATTATTTTCGGTTTTGTTACAAAATTCTCTGTCACTATATAAGAATACTAACACAACAACATAAACTAAAAAATAGAAATAAAGCATCAGCACAAGCAAATAAAGAATTGGGCTAAATGCTGCGATATTACTTAAAAATGAAATTACAAAATTAATTAAAACCAGATAGAAAAACAGTTTTAATGAGTTTTTAAACTTTCCGAACAATTTTTTCTGAGAGCACCAAAGCGCTACAACAGGGTTTTTGGTGCAAAACATAATTTCCGGCACCCAAAGAAGAAACAAGAACGAAAACACAGTGCTTGTAATTACAAACAACATATTCCAGTTGAAAAGTTCCATCAATTGTTCCATTGAAAGCGATTCCACAAACACTTTCATTTCCTGCGTAGACGACACCGCACGCAACAAAGAAGCATGGTCAAAGCTAAGCGGGCCAAACATTAGCAAACCTAATTTATAAACCAATAACGTAACAGCACCCATCAACACCGAAGCAATTATAAAGGCACCTGCTAGCGGCAAAAAATAAGCCCCAATCCCGACAGAAATCTGCTGCAATGGGCTAAGCGCCGGGCTTGATGGCTTAATAGTTTCTTTAATCATATTTAACCAGCCTGCAATAAAGGCAGTAATCATAAAAAATGAAGTTATGATTGCCAAAATCCATTTAGCATCAGACGTTCCCGGAGACCAGACTACAAGCCCGACATAGACGCTCAAAAGCAACATGAACATAACGAGTGGAACCGTCAAAAATAGATTATTGTTCGTAATTTCAAAAGCATGCTTAAAATGTTCTCTCATACTACAATCCTATCACAAAATTGCAATATTTCCTTACCTTTTTTACTATGCCCAGCCATATACTTTACGCATGTTGCAATGACTTATTATTTACCCCTAGCTTACGTTTACGGCGACGCATGAGGTCAACAAATGCTTCTAAGCGAGTTAAATAACCGGCTTTTCCGGTCTGTTCATCCATAATTAAAGGCAAGATCGGGATGTCTAAATCTTCGCGCATTGCAGGGAAAATGTTTTGCGACATAATTTCCGGCATACAAGTAAACGGACTCACGTGGATTAAACCATCAACACCGCGTTCGTCAGCATAAGCAACGTCAGACACACACTCTAAGGCATCCCCGCCAATGTCGCGCATCAAGTAAGGTTTTGCGAGTCTAAACGCACGCTGCAAGTGGGTTTCACCTTTTTTAAATATTTTGGGAATAATTGCATCTTTGAAAAAACTACTTACAGTAAGCGATCTACGCACCTGAACGCCCATCTTGCCGAGCTCACCCACAATATTTTGGTTTGAAAAACTGTCATTAACAATATAAATTTCACCAGTCAAATCAACATAAAGAATTTCTCTGTTCGGGTCAATTTTGGTTTTATTCAAAATAGCAAAGGCTTCTTTCTTAACCTGTTTAAGCTGCTTGTTTTTTTCTGCTGTTTTAACTATTTCAATAGCTTTGTTATAGTTTTTTTCAGCTGAACCCGGTGTTATTTCACGCGCACGGAGATACGCAAGTCTGGCATCCAAATCATCCAACAAAAAGATATAGCGTATGAGCATAATTATGCCCTTGATAAACATTACAGGAGAATTTTTTCCCGTGAGCTCCGCTAGAAAACGATAAAACCCCTTCATTCCATCGTATAGTTGGAGTTCTATATATTTAGTTTCATAGCCAAGATCAGAAAGTGCGTTTTTAATGCAGCTGCCATATTCTCCCAGCCGGCAAATTCCCGGTGACGTAATCATCGCAACGTAATCCGTCCCGCCTTCAATCGCTTCAATAAAGTTGCCTAAAATTAATTTATAAGGCAGACAAATAGCCTCTGGTGAGTGTTTTGTGCCAAGCGAAAGCGTTTTTTTACTCGTATAAGGCGGCACAAAAGCCTCAATTCCAATACGGTTGAGCGCAGCCGCCCACGCCATACTAATCGTTCCCATGTGCGGGAATGCAACTTTAATTTTGCTATTTTGCTGAGTTTTTTTAGCCATATTTCTAATATATCAAAAGCAAATTATAATATCAAACAAAACTATAGAGCCGCCGTAAATTTCAAATCAGGTTGGCGCGCAGCAAGGGTTTCGTCCACGCGTTTTACCGGAGTGGTGTGCGGAGCAGAGAGAATTTCTTGCGGATTTTTCTCGACTTCTTCAGCTATCTTGAGCATAGTTGTCACAAACTCATCAAGCCGCGTTTTGTTTTCAGTTTCTGTCGGCTCAATCATTATCGCTTCATGCACAATCAGCGGGAAGTAAACCGTTGGCGGGTGGGTGTTGTTATCCATAAGCGCCTTGGCAATATTCAACGTTGAAACACCAAACTCTTTCTGTTTGTCGCCTGATAGCACAAATTCGTGCATGCAAGGAACATCATGCGGCAGCAAATACGCGCCTTTTAGCTTTTCTTTTAGGTAATTTGCGTTCAGAACAGCGTCTTCACTCACCATTTTAAGGTTTTTGCCATTCATCAAAATATAAGCATACGCCCTAACTAGAACACCAAAATTCCCGTAAAAACCTTTGACCGAACCAACTGAGCAAGGCAAATCTTTTACAGCATATCCCGCATCAGTTTTAGTAATTGTTTGCGGCAAGAATTGAGCCAATTCTTCAGTGACCCCAATCGGGCCTGCGCCCGGGCCGCCTCCGCCGTGTGGTGTTGCAAATGTTTTGTGCAAATTCAAATGAACAACGTCAAACCCCATCAAACCTGGATTTGTATAACCCATAATCGCGTTGCAATTCGCGCCGTCATAATACAGAAGTGAGCCATTTTCGTGCATAAGTTTTGAAATCTCGACAACGTTTTCTTCAAAAATCCCAAGTGTATTCGGGTTTGTCATCATAATCGCCGCAACTTCGCTGTCTAAAAGAGATTTTAATGCCTCAACATCTACCTGGCCATTTCCTTTTGACGGCACAGGAACAGTGTCAAAGCCGCATTCAGCAGCAGTTGCCGGGTTTGTACCATGAGCAGAATCAGGAATTAAAACCTTTGTACGTTTTTCGCCGCGCGCTTCAAAGCATTTTTTAATAACCATCATACCGGCAAGTTCACCGTGTGCACCAGCCGCAGGCTGAAGCGAAACCGCAGCCATACCTGTAATTTCTTTTAAAGCCTCTTGAAGGTTATACATTAATTCTAAGGCGCCTTGAGCGTTTTCCACCCCGCTTAACGGATGAAGATTTGCAAACCCTTCAAGCCCTGCAAGCAGTTCATTAACCTTCGGGTTATATTTCATCGTACAAGAACCCAACGGATAAAAGCCTTTTTCAATACAAAAGTTTCTATCTGAAAGCTCCTTGTAGTGGCGCATAATTTCAAGTTCACTCACTTGAGGCAAACCTACAGCCCCTTCTCTTAAAAATTTTGGCGAAATAAAGGTGATATTGTTTACCACTTCATCTGTAAGTGTTATTCCATCAACATTATTACTTTTTTCAAAAATAGTTTTCATTACAAAAACCTCCGCCCCTCTTATTAATTCAAAATTTAAATTATGCCTTGTTTTTTAAGGTCTTTTTTAATTTTATCAAGACCTGTCTTAATTATGCGCGAAATCCGTGATTGTGAAATGTTATATTCTTCTGCAATTTCTCTTAGCTTTTTTTCTTTAAAGAATTTTGCCTCGATTAAGTCTCTTTCGCGCGCCGGGAGCTTTTTCATTGATTCCAAGATTTCTGATTTAAGTTCTGTGAGTTCAATATGCTCATCAGGGGTGTCATCTTCGGAACGAATCTGGGTAGGAACTTCAGCATCTTGTAATTCATCGATAGAAAGAATTGTCTTATAGACTTCTACCCGCATATCTTCGTTTGCCATATCCTCAGCTTCTTGTTTTTGTTTTTTGCTCTTTAGGGTGTACCATCTATAGCGGCGTCTGACTTCGTTACGAATTGCCCATTTGATCGCAGTTGAAAGATATGAGGAATTAAAGCTATCAGGATTAGCATTTTTAAACAAAATATATAGGGTGTGATTACCGATATTAATCAGTTCAGGCAGCTCAATCAAGTGCGAAGATGAGAATTTTTGGTACTCTACTTTTGCAATCGTTTCAATTAAATTCTTATATTCCCTAAGCTTCGCTTGGTGTTTAACCGGCATGACTATAACATATCCCCATCAATATATCTTATTAACATCTTAGCATGGAAATGTGTACAATGTGATTTTTGTTAAGAAGTGTTATCTTGTGAACAAGATGAAAGCATTATTTTGCACAGACGGTTCAGATATAAGCTTTAATGCACTAAAAAACGCACATCATTGGGTGGGCAACGCTCAAGTGGACATAATTAGCGTTGTCGATTTGAATTTTTTGCCGGAAGAAATCAACATTGAAGCACCTGAGTTTTATGACTTTTGCACGGATTCGGCTGACGGGATTCTTAAACTTGCACAAAAAAAGGCTCAAGAAATCGGGTTCAAACCGGGTGAAATCATAAAGCATTGCGGACTTGCAGCGTCGAGCATTCTTGAGGAACTTGAAGAAAACAAGCAAGATTTAGTAATCCTTGGTTCTCACGGCAAAAAAGGGGTTCGCAAATGGCTCGGGTCAGTATCAAACGACATCGTTACACACAGCAAAACCTGCGCTTATATTTCCAAATTTGAAAACGAAGGGCAGAAGGTTCTTTTCCCGGTTGATGGCTCAAAAGTATCAGCAGAAGGGATTGTTGAAGCAATTTCACACTTGGAGTTAAAGGGCAAAGAAATATATATTTGCATGGTTAATGAGGAGCCTGATTTGTTGTTCTTAGAAGGCACACTTGACCCTAATTGGCTGCTTCAAATAGAACAGCGACAAGAGGCTTATGCAGAGCGTGCAATCAATACCGTCAAAGACATTATTCTCGCAAACGGGTATGAAGTAAAAGAAACAGCGGTTTTGACCGGAAACCCGGCACAAAAAATCCTTGATTACTCGCACGAAAAAGAGATTGATTTAATTCTCCTAAGCAGTAAACACAAAGAAGAAAAAAAGACATTTTTAAACAATTCTATCTGCAAACGTGTTCTTGAAAACAGCGATGCTGACGTTATTATCGCCAAAAAAAACAATCACGGTTGATTGAGAGCATGTTAATGCTATAATCAAGGAATGTTTAAATATCACGGAAAGTATGCACCATATTTGTTTCTGCTTCCTGCAGCAATTATTCTGCTTGTGTTTTTTTTCCTTCCGTTTTTGCAAACGTTTTGGCTGAGCTTTTTTGATTACTCCCATAATCTTTATCATCCTGCGTTTTCAGGTTTGGAAAATTATATTAAATTATTCCAGAGCCCGACTTTTTATAAAGTTTTGGGAAATACCTTTATATATTTAATATTAGCAGTGCCTGTTTTGGCGGTTTTACCGTTATTTTTGGCGATTCTTATTAACCAAAAAATTCGCGGAATTACTTTGTACAAAATCCTTATTTACCTTCCGGTAATTGTTTCTATCGTAGTTGCGGCGATTGCTTTTAAATGGCTTTATGCTGAACAAGGAATCCTGAATTACGTGGTTTCATCTTTAGGCGCGGCGCCTATCGGCTGGCTTACTGACCCGAAATGGTCGCTGTTTTCAGTGATTTTGGTGACAATTTGGAAGGGCATCGGATACTATATGATAATTTATTTGGCAGCGCTAATGAGCGTTCCAAAAGAACTTTACGAAGCTTGCGAAATTGACGGTGCAAACGCTTTAACAAAACATTTGACCGTAACCATCCCGCACATTATGCCAACGATTGCGTTGGTCACGACAATCAGCGCAATTTCAGCGATGAAAGTCTTTGCCGAAATTTACGTTATGACAAAAGGCGGGCCGCTAAATTCAAGCAAAACCATCGTGTATTACATTTATGAGCGCGCTTTTGAAAACCTTGATTTGGGATTCGCATCAGCAATGGCGGTTGTTCTATTGATAATCGTGATGGTGCTGTCGTTTATAAACATCTATTTTTTTGAGCGAAAGAGGTATCAGCTGTGAAAAAAGTTGGAACACATTTAATACTTATATTTGTCTCGCTATTGTGTATTTTTCCGTTCCTGTGGCTTCTTTCGACTTCACTTAAAGGGGGCGCAGAAAATATTTTTGCCTACCCGCCGCAGTTAATTCCGACTGATTTTACCTGGGCAAACTACAGCGGGGTTTGGGAAAAAGTTAACTTTATAAAATATTTCATAAACAGTATGATTGTTGCCGGAGGAACAGTCTTGTTGAACTTGATTCTTTCTGCACTTGCCGGTTATCCACTCGCACGTATGGAATTTCAGGGCAAAAAGATAGCGTTTTTTGCTGTCCTAGCAACGATAATGATTCCGTTCCAAGCTATTATGCTGCCGGTTTATTTGATTACCATGAAATTGAATTTGGTTGATAGCGTGAACAATTTTGCCGGATTTATGGGGTTAATTTTGCCGTTTGCAGTCAGTGCGTTCGGGATATTCCTTATGCGTCAGGCATTTTTAGCGATTCCGAGAGAAATGGAAGAAGCTGCAATCGTCGATGGCTGCAATGTTTTTCAGGTCTTTTGGCGGGTACTTTTGCCGATGATTAAACCAAGCCTTGCGGTGTTAGCAATCTTCACGTTTATCGGCTCTTGGGGCGAATTCCTTTGGCCGAGTATTGTTTTAACCAAAGAAGCAATGTACACGTTACCTGTTGGGGTTAACAACTTGCAAGGGATGTTTAGTTCAAACTGGCGCTTTATCGCGGCAGGTTCAGTGCTTGCAACAATCCCGATTATAATCTTTTTCCTTGCAATGCAGCGCTATTTCATATCAGGCGAAAACGAAGGCGCAATTAAAGGGTGATTTGATTTATCCCTACTCCAAATCCTCGACATCTGGAATTCTAACTCTACCTTGGCGGGTTTCTTCAACGTAATCCTTTCCGACATCCTCTCTAAAGATTTTGCGTGCGCTGCAAGTCTTGAAGTTTCTAATAATTGCTCTATCGAGTGCGTCAGACGCCACCAGGCGACCGTTGACATAAGTTACACCGCTGCTTCCTAACGGGCTATCGTCAAGTTTTTCAGTGAAATATTTTGAATCCTTATCGGTATAGAGCATTTTTGTCATCTCATTCATTACATCAAAAACGTATCTTTGACGGTTGGAAATCCCATCGCTATCAGTGATAAGGCTTGTCGCTTTTTCCATTTCATCAAGCGATTCTTTGTAATATCTTAAATGGCGCAGCAAAATCGCCAGGTTGTAGTGCGCCTCATAATTCATCGGCGCAAGCATAATCGCGTCGCAGTAAGCCATCCCTGCATCGTGGTAGTCGCCTAGCAAATGATATGTCAGCGCTAAATTGTAGCGCGTATCGTAATCTTTTTTGAGAATTTTTCTTGCTTCAATGTAGGCTTTGAGAGCTTCTTGCAAGTATTTTCTTTGCATTCCGTAGTCTTCGTCATCTAAATAAATCGACTTATGTTTGTAAGCTACGCCCATATTATAATAAGCAAGCCCTCTGTTTTTGCGGGTACTTACTTTGTTGTTAAAAATAAACGGGATATAAATCAGACGTTTTTTCAACTCAGTAATTTTCTTGTATTGATTAATCGCGCCGTCAAAATCACCCAGTTTTTCATCTGAAATTATTCCGTAATTCATCCGCGCCATAACAAATTTCGGGTTATTTTCAATAGCTTTTTCATAAGCATCAACTGCCGAATAGTAGTCTTCGTAAACAACGTAAATATTGCCGAGATTATACCAAGCCTCGTAATGCTCCGGGTATAGCCTTAGAGCGTTGTTATAATAATCGATTGCCTGCTGCAGCTTGTGTTTTCTAAGTGCTTTGTCTCCTTTATTTACATACCAAACCCCTTGAATTTTGTCCATCTGGCGTTGATAAAATTCAGGATAGAAATAAACGGACGCCGCTATCGCGCCAATCAATAATAATGTAAACAAAACTGAGAAAAGCTTTTTCATGATTACCATTCTATACGTTTTCCGGACATTGGGCAACGGATTAATTGTAACGAATTATTAACAATCCCGATGAAGTTGCGCAATTTCTTATAGTAAAAAGTTTTTATATTAGTAGGTAGGTTAGAAAAGTTTTGGTAGGTTTATTATGACAGGCGTAAATGCATTAAATGGTGTTAACGGTCCCGGGTTCGGCATGTATAACCCTTATTTAGGAAATTATGCAGATGTTGCAAACTCATTCGACAAGTACGACAGCGTGTTTGGCGGCGGCTATATGAATGGCGGAATGCCGTACAATATGGGAATGGGAATGGGAATGCCTTACGGCCCAAGTTTTTACGGCGGCGATTACTACAATCAAATGATTAAGTCGCAAATTGACGCTTCGAAAACAATGGTGGACGGTCAAGCAAAATTGACACAAGATTATCGCAACGCGAACTTTAGTTCAAGCTCAAAATACAACGCGGTTGTTGCGGATTTAGCTTATCTGAATATGAGAGCTAAGTCTGGTGATCAAACAAATATTAAATTCTTCGTAGATAAAGCTGTTGAAAGCTTACGCGAATTATACCCAGGTGCAACTGACAAGGAACTCGGAGCAGAAGCCGTAAAAATGTACAAACAGCATTTCGGAACTGACTTTGTTGTTGACTTGAAAGAAAATTCTAACAGCTCGTTCGTACACGGCATCTATCAAGGAGCAACTTTAGGACTGTTGACTGACAGCATCACAGCAGAAGAAAACTTAGCGGCACTAAAAGGAGCACCAGTTGCTCGAGTTGAAAAAATCCACAAACAAGCAGGTCGAGCAGTCGGCGGAGGCATCTTAGCCGCAGTAGCAACAGGCTTGTTAGCGCTTGCAACAAAAGGAAGGCTCAAAGGCAAAGTATTCGAAAAAGGATTGGGTGAAACCATTGTAAAAGCTATGCCGTTCACAATAGCGGCTGGCGGCGTTGCCGGAGGGGTTTCTTAATCAAATAATTAAAAAGATTTTAAATAAACAAAATATAGTGTGTAAATGTTCAAATTTGTGTGTCCGGGGTTGGTAACAGCCCCTTTTTATTGCGGATTTGCGCTAGAGTGAAGCGTTAAATGAGCGAGCAAAAGACATATTTGCGGTTTATCAAGCTGTCCGCCGGACTTATGAGCAAATATGGATTGTGAGCGAATAACGCGTAACTCGTCTGTTCGAAAAAACCTCTCGAAGTGGAGCTTTTACAAGTAAAAGCGAAACGGAGTACTGAGGTTTTGAGTTGCGCATAATCCAAGACAGCGCAAGGTAAAAAATTAAACTTTTTAAAATATAATATTTGCCGAAATAAAAAACACATGCCATATTGTTGGTGATGTCTCTTTTACTGATTTAAAACCCGCTCTAACCGGCGGGTTTTCTTTATATTCGTCATTCTAAGCTTCGCGAAGAATCTCAACATCTTAACTGTAAATGACAGTTTTGCGATGTTTCGGCTTCGCCTCAACATGACCAGTTTTTGCCTTTTAATAAAAACTATAATATAATGTGGTTATGGAAGAACGAGTGAGACAGATGGAAAGCTTGTTTTTGCATCTGCGAGCGAGAGAATTCCAAAAGACCGGAGGTCTTATGAAGAGATTATTATTAGTTTTAGTTATGTTGTTAGGGATTGGTGCAAATACATCCGGTTTTGCTCTTGAGTTAAAAAAGCAAGCGCCTGTTGTAAAACCTGAAACAACTGTCGGCACTCAAGCGAGTGTTTTGTATGCAGAAAACAGTATTGACAAAGCGTTTGAGCTTCTTTTGACCATCCCGGAAGAAGATAGAACTCCGCAAGATTATTTACTTTTGGGCAATATTTTGCAGGATAAAGGCAAAAACGGCGAAGCGATTTTTATGTACAATAAAGCGGTTCAAGAAGATGAGAAGTATGTTAAAGCATATTATAACCTTGGCGTTATTTATCTTCAGGAAGACAAACCTAATTTAGCAATCCAGCAGTTTAAAAAGGCCATAAAACTTAACCCTGAACAGCCGTATGCACATTACAACCTGGGCTGCGCTTATATTAAAATCGGAGAATTGCGCAAGGCGAAATACGAAATCCTTACGGCAACTGATTTCAACAACAATGTCGCGGATTTCCACTACAATCTTGCTTATATCTATAAGAAACTCGGCAACGAGAAACAGGCTGCAAGATATCTGGAATATTATAACAAACTCAATACCAACTTATAAACTTACAAACTTATCAACTTATAAACCAACTATAGGATACAAGCCAGTACCATCAGGATGAACATCCCAATTTGCATACCTGTTGCCATGTGTTGCTGGAATTTATTTGAATCGTACTTTCCCACACTTTTGGTCGCCTTATAAGCACTTGATATACGGTTCATACGAGCTTGCTCGTTGTCACTGTCAAAAACCGTACCGAACATACTATTTTCCAGTCTTGAAAGACGCTTATCAATATCATCACTCTGATAAGAACGTTTAAACATAGCGCTTTCAATAGCAGTCAAGTTAATTTTCTTTTGAGGACGGCCATAATTAAACTGGTCATTTGTCGCGTTATACTTGTCATAGTTAAACGTGTTCGGAGAATTATACATCGGTAAATTGTAATCGCGATCAAGAGTTATAGGGTTATCGTCAAAATAGTAGTCGTTTGAAGACTGCGCGATGGCGTTGTTTTGAAGTGATTGCGGCTTTAACTGTCCGCGAAGTCTGTCCACACGGGTACTGAAATCTTCACCGGCATAAGACTTTTGAAAAGCCTTTTGTTCAAGCTTATCAAGACGTGTATTTAAATCTGAGGACTTAAATTCCTGATTGAACACAAGTTTTTCAAGCTCATTAATAGCAGGATAATCCACACCCGGGCCGGCTGCGGGCTGCGCAACAGGGCTTGCAGCACCAGTTGCAGCGCCATTTTGTTTGGCTAAATTATAAGACTCCTCATCTTTGTATTTATCAGACTCTTGAGCAAATGTGTCTTCTTTTGGCGCAATTTCACTCCCAATATTTTGTGCGGCTAAATCCTTACCCAACTTTGTCAGACGCTCTTTTGGGGTTCCTGTGTTAGTTTTTCCGTAGACTTGCAACTCAATTCTGTCAAGTCGTTTAGTCTCTGTTTCGCTGGGGTAAGTATACCCGAACAGAGAGGTTTCGACTTTATCAATGATTGTTTTCGTAGTGGGTATAACGCCTGCTGAACAAAGGGTATTGGGAACTGTGCCTGCGCATAATATTAAACTTAAAATAATAATTAATTTTTTCATGCCCACAGGATAAATGACGATGGGGGCAAAAACTATTCGGCAATACTGCAGTTTCTCAAACAGCAAAAATCAGCATAAAATCGTAGGACTTTAGCATTAGATTTCAAAAAGCGTTACCGGAAAGTATTAGTCTTTTAGTTTCTTCAGAGCCTCAAGCTCATCCTGGTATGGAGATAAATTAGTCAATTTATCAATGATAGCCGGTAATTTCTCTATCGTGTAATCTATTTCTTTTTCAGTAGTATATTTGCTTAAACTAAAACGAATACTTCCATGAATTGAAGTGAACGGCACATTCATCGCACGCAAAACATGGCTTGGCTCAAGCGAACCTGAAGTACACGCACTACCTGAACTGGCACAAATTCCCAAATCACTCAAGTGAAGCAAAATCAACTCCCCTTCAATGTATTCAAACCCAATATTTGTCGTGTTTGGAACACGGTTTGTAATTCCGGTGTTTAAACGTGAATTAAATATATTCTTTAAAATCCCCGCTTCAAGCCTGTCGCGTAAGCGCTTGACTTCAGTTGCTTCATAAGAAAGTCCGTCAGTTGCAAGCTCGGCAGCTTTTCCTAAGGCAACTATATAAGGGACATTCTCCGTACCCGCACGCTTGCCGCGCTCTTGGTGTCCGCCAACAATCAATGGCGTAATCAAAGTGCTTGGGTTAACATAAAGCACCCCCGCGCCTTTTGGTGCGTGGAATTTATGTCCTGAAATTGAGAACATGTCGACGCCTAAATCTCTTACATCAATCACGATTTTACCCGCTGCCTGAACTCCGTCAACAAAGAACTTTGTCTCAGGATTTTTAGATTTTATAATTTGCGAAATCTCTTTTATTGGAAAAATCACGCCTGTTTCGTTGTTTGCATACATTATTGAAACAATGGCTGTGTCGAAATTAATCTTTTCTTTCAATTCGGCTAAATCAAGTTCGCCTTTAGCGTTTACACCAATGTAATCGACTCTGTAACCCTCTTTTTCAAGCTGTTGATACAGGTTTAGAACACAGGCATGTTCAACCCTTGAAGTGATGATATGACGTTTGCTTTTGTCTTGGTTAAGCACTCCGCGTACTGCCATATTCGCGCTTTCTGAACCGGATGCAGTAAAGAAAATCTCGTTTTCACTGCCAGCGTTTAAGAAATCCTTCATCTTGCCGCGTGCCTCTTTAATCGCGTTTGCAGAATGTCTTGCAAAAGTATAGATGCTCGACGGGTTCGCATATTCGCGACTAAAGTATGGAAGCATCGCCTCCAGGACTTTTTCATCCACCTTCGTTGTTGCATTATTATCTAAATATATTAATTTTTCTGTCATTTTAAATTAGCCTCACTATCTTGTCATGCTGAACTTGATTCAGCATCTGGGCTTGCGCGGGCTTGCATCAATCCGACGTCCCAGATTCCGAAACATGTTCGGAATGGCAGGAAAATTTTAGTTTACTTCTACTACCATAATGTCCTTACAAACTGCATCGCGCAAGGTTGTTTCAACAAAGTTCTTCAGCGTTATTGTTGAATTCTTACACCCCGAACAATTCCCGCGGAGTTTGACTAAAACCATATTCCCGTCAACATCAACGAGCGTAATATCTCCGCCGTCTTTGCGAAGTTCCGGTGAAATTTGGTTTTCAATTATGTTGTTAATTTTTAAAACCTTTTGCGCTACAGAAAGCTCGCAGCGTTCTTCAGATTTATTTTTATCAAGATAAGAATTTATAATGTCTTGAATCTGACCTTTGCATTTGCCGCAAGCACCGCCGGCTTTGGTAAAATTCGTTACTTCATCAACAAGTTTGAGTTTATTGTGCTCTATCGCATCACGGATTTGTTTTTCAGTTACATTAAAGCAAGTGCAAATAACTTTTTCTGTTTCATCTGCAGTCAAAATCGCATCCAAATCTACATAACCTTCAGGCGCATAGTTTTTCAGCGCATCTTCAAGCGCTTCGTAGCCCATAACAGAGCAGTGCATTTTTTCCGGCGGAAGCCCTTCAAGTTGGTCTGCAATATCTTTGTTGGTGATTTTTTTGACTTCATCAATATGTTTGCCGATAATCATTTCGGTCAAAATGCTTGAACTTGCAACAGCCGAACCGCAGCCAAAAGTCTGAAACTTAGCGTCAGTTACAATGCCGTCTTTTATTTTTAAATATATTTTTAAACTATCGCCGCACGCGAGTGAACCCGCTGTTCCGACGCAGGTTGCATCGTCGATTTTGCCCACATTGCGAGGGTTTCGGTAGTGTTCTATAACTTTTTCGGAATAATCCCACATTTTTCTTGCCTTCTTTTATACTATCGACTCTATTTTAACCCAAAAACAAGAAGTTTTATCCCCCTTAATCTTAATTTAATAATTAATAGTTAGTCGGGTTCCGTCTAATTTTGCCATAGCTCCATAGGGCACTGTGATTTTGTCATCAAGATGAGTAATCTTAAAGCCGCCAGTAATTGGAATTTGGTGTTTTTGCGCGATTTCTTCCCATAGTTCGTCAAGCCATTTGTGAGGTTGTGGAGCAGATGGGTCAAAGGCCTGATACACCGCGTTATTTCCGCAATCATCAATATCAAGAAAATCGCCAAGCACAATTCCACGGACATTTTTGCGGAATTTTTCTATATTAAATAATTGGGTAAACATTTTATCAATCCTATAAATCCGCTCGTTCAAATCCTCAACGAAGAAAATAAACGGCTCATCAGGAATAAAGTCTTGTCCGCATAACGAAACTATTGTTGCGAGATTTCCGCCCCACACAATTCCTTCTGCACCGGTCTTATTACCAATAACTTTAGGGCCTTCAAATTCTAAATTGTCCGAAGTTACTACCTTGAAGAAATTATCAATAGTAAACTGTGAAACATTTTCAGCCCCAAAATCGCCTTGCAGCATCGGCCCGGAATATGTGATTAATCCGGCGTGCTTTAAAAACATCGCTGATAATGCCGAAACATCCGAGTAACCGCAAAATATTTTCGGGTTGTCGCGAATTATTGAATAATCAATTTTATCAACCAAGCGGATTGAACCAAACCCGCCGCGAATGCAGATTATCGCATCAATTTCGGGGTTTGAGAAAAATTTATGTATCCCTTCGACTCTACGTTCGTCGGCTCCTGCTAAATAGCGATAACTTTCAAAACAATTGTCCGCCAAAACCACTTTGTATCCACGGGTTTCAAAAAACTTCACCCCGCGCGCAACGGCTTCTTTGTCTTCCACCGCACCTGAAGTCGCAACGATTCCAATCGTAGCACCCTCTTTTAATTTTGCCGGTCTGATTTTTTCCATGTTATAATGGTAACATGAATTATATACCTTTGTACAGAAAATATCGGCCGCAGACGCTGGAAGAAATTGTCGGGCAGGAGCATATCAAAAAGTCGCTTTCCAACGCGATTTCGCTTGATAAAATTTCTCATGCCTATCTTTTTACTGGTCCAAGAGGCACGGGAAAAACTTCAACCGCACGTATTTTTGCTAAGTCTTTAAACTGTAAAAACGGACCGACTGCCGAGCCTTGCGGGACTTGCGACAATTGCGTTGCAATAACAAATTCCACGCCATTAGACGTAATTGAAATCGACGCGGCAAGCAACAGAAGTGTTGATGATGCACAAAACATATTAGAAAAAGTAATGTATGCGCCGCTAAACAGCCGGTTTAAAATCTATATCATTGACGAGGTTCACATGCTAACGACACACGCGTTCAACGCGCTGTTAAAAACGCTTGAAGAACCGCCAAAGAATGTTATTTTTATCCTTGCTACAACTGAAGTTCACAAGGTGCTTGATACTATAAAGAGTCGCTGTCAAAGATATGATTTCAAGCGGATTACGACCGCTGATATTTGCGAACACCTCAAAAATATCGCGCAAAAAGAGGGAATTAACATAACTGATGATGCTATTTCCACCATCGCTAAAAACTCAGCCGGGGGAATGCGCGACAGTATTGCAATGCTTGACCAGCTTGCCGTTTTGGGGGCAGCTGATGCGATTACCGTTGAAGACATAAACAACTTACTTGGCCGTTTATCGTTTGATGCTTTAAGCAATCTTGCGGGAAATATAATTTCTTCAAATATGCCTCAAGCAATTGAAACGCTCGAAAACATTTATAATTCAGGCAACGAACCGGTGCAGATTTTAAACAACCTGACAGATTATTTCAAAAATCTTCTAATCGTAAAAAACTGCCGCGACGAGGTTGTTTCTGAATTAACACAAGGCTCTCCTGACCAAATCAGCACGATGAAAGAACAAGCAGGAGCGCTTGATACGCACCAGATTGTGTTCTTGATAGATAAAACAGCGGAATATATTAAAGAAGTCAAAACCACCAACAATCCGCGGCTTTGGCTTGAAGTCGCGATAGTTGACCTTGCAAACCTCGCGGATAACACGTCTTTATTAGAATTACAAAACCGCGTCACAGCACTTGAAGGCGGCAAGCCTGCGAGCGAGCCGGTACGCCCGACAATTAGCGCACCGGTAAACAGAGTTACGCCTCCGCAAAATGTTGAACCAACGCTTCAACCACAAATTCAACCTTCAATTGAACCGCAAGCATCTGTTGCGCCAACACCGATCGCCACTGCTAAACCGGTTTCAGAACCTGAGCCTACAAAGGTTGAAACCGATTTTCAGGCATCGCAACCAATTGAAACCCATTCAACCATTCAACCATTCGACCATTCAACGACTATCGATTTATGGCCAAAATTATTAGATAATATCCAAAGCACACCAACACGCGTCTTGTTAAAACAGTGGGCTTCGCCTGTGCAAATCACGCCTGAAAACACAATTATTGCTATGAAGAATGAAATGCTCCTCGGGCAATTCACTGATGGCACGAAAAAACAGGCTGTTGTTGACGCACTGGATAAACTTTTCGGACAGCAAGGATCAAAAGTCCTCGTTCGCTTGCCGCAACCTGATGATGCTCCTGCACCTGTTGCTGCAACTCCGACACCTGCACCACAACGGGTTCCACAGACACCAGCACCTTCAGCTCCGGCACAAGCCGCAGCGCCCGCATCTCTGCAACCACAGCCGACACCCTCTGCCACTGCAGTTTTAGAAGATGAATCCTCTGAGGAGTCTGCGACATCTCAGCCTTTCAACCCTTCCACTGTTCAACCACCGCGCTCAGACCAAGCCAACATGGTTATGGATCTTTTTGAAGGCAAAATAATTGATTAATTAATAAATGTAAAGATTCTCACCACAAAATAGCAAAATTCTCATTGAGAAGGTTTGAATCATGTGCTTACAAAATGACAAGGGGAAATTTATGAGAATTCAAGGTATAAAATTATACAATCAAAATGCAGCTGTGCAGAAACAGCCACCTTTTGGCACAACACCATTGGTGTCTAAACCGGTCCTTGCGCTGGGGGACAGAATAGTTGAGATTTTACCCTGGAATATTTCAAAAAAACGTTATCGAATCACTCTTTTAGCTAATTGGGAAGAATATAGGCATTCACCTATATGGGCTGAGGGACAGGATTTCCCATATCAAATTTCTGTTGAGACGAGAAGCCCTTTAGATTTAATACACAGGGGGAATTTGCCAATATCGGAGGCACAACAATTGGAAATAGAAAAAGAACTCTTGGGCTCTGAACCAAATATTCTGGATAGATGCAAAATAGCTAAGGAGTTGAGATACAAAAGCATTCTAGACATAATCAGTGACTCTGTTAAATATCGTCAAATGATAATAAAGAACATGATAATTAATGAACATGACCCGAGTAGCATCGGAATTACAAATTTCAAGAATGTTATGGAACAAGAAAAACGAAGACTCATTGAGACTTATTGAGACTCATTGATAATTAGCAAATCATCCCCGACTAGTTCTGTACTCATGATTTTAAAGTTAAGACTTTCGTTAATATCCGTAATTTTGCGAAAATCAAAACAAGATTTTGCACTGTTATCTCCGGTGATTTTTGGCGCGATAAAATGATAGATTTTATCAACATAAGGCAGCATTTCACCGCTTAATTTCCCCCCGGCCTCGACAAAAATGCTCATAATGCCCATTTCGTAGAGCTTTTTTAGTATAAATTCAATATTATCTTCTTTAAAAACGTGGACTTCACCCTGTTGAAAAATCTTTTCTTTGCCGGTAAGTCTAGAATTTCTGTCTAAAATGATTTTTGTTTTATGTTCCATAGTCGGGTCGTCGGCTAAGACTGTCGCGGAACTCGTCAAAATTGCATCGTATTGTGCGCGCAATTCTTTCCCTCGCGCACGCGCTTCGTCTGATGTAATCCATTTTGAAGAACCTGTTGAAGTCGCGATTTTACCGTCCAATGTCGTCGCGGTTTTCAAGGCAACAAAAGTTTTCCCTTCAATCTTGTTTTTAATAAAGACTTCGTTTAATTGTTTGCATTCGTCCTCTAAAATGCCTTCAACAACTTCAACCCCTGCTTTACGCAAAATTGAAATACCGTCAATATTAGGATTCGGGTCACGCATACCGACAACAACCCGCGCAATTCCTTTTTCTATAATTATATCTGTACAAGGGGGAGTTTTGCCGTAATGCGAGCAAGGCTCTAAGTTCACAATAAGAGTCCCGCCGCGAGCCTCATCATTCAGGCCGATCAAGGCATCGCGTTCGGCATGATTTTCGCCGCATTTTGCGTGGTATCCGCTAGCAATTTCAATTCCGTCTTTATCAAGCACTACAGCGCCCACAAGAGGATTGGGCGAAACTTCCCCATAGCCCTTTTGGGCTAATTTTATGCATTTTTTCATCAATTCATTGTATTGCATACTTGTATTCTATCATGCTTTGTGCTAATTTATTTAATATTCGTTTAGTAGTAAGATAAGGGGTAAGGTTATGGATTTAAAATACATTGGACACAGCGCGTTTGAGATTAAGACAAATGATAAGTCAATTATTATTGACCCGTTGGTATCTTCAAATGACAAATACGACTGGAAAAAGTCTGATATCGTTGATATCTTTTTGACTCACGCACACAACGACCACATCGGTCAGGCGTTAGAGATTGCAAAAGAAAAGAAAGCAAAAATCACCGCAATTTATGAATTGGCAAACTACTGCTCTAAAGAAGGCGCTGATGTCAGAAGCATAAACTTCGGCAGCTGGTTGGATTACGAATGGGGACGTGCGTTGTTCTTCCCTGCTTTCCACTCAACTTCATTACCTGATGGTTGCAACGCAGGTATGGCAGCCAGCATTTTGTTTGACATTGAAGGCTTAAGAATTTTCCACGCAGGTGACACTTGCCTGACTTCAGAAATGAAAACAATTAAAGAATTATACAGACCAAACATTGCGATGCTGCCAATCGGCGGAACTTACACAATGGACATCGAACACGCGGCAGTTGCTGCTGAATGGCTTGGTGCACAAACAATAATTCCAATGCACTACAACACATATCCTGAAATTCAGGCTGATTTGGAAAAATTCTCACAGCTTATTCAAAGAAACAACAGAGCTGCAGTTATTCTAAACCCTGAACAAGTTCAGTAAAAGAGGTTTTGCTTGGACATACTTTTTATCGTAGACCGCATAGAGCTTAAATATTTTGAGTTTAATGATTTGGTTACAAACTTTTGGCTTGTAAAAGAATTCTTGGACAGAGGCGAAAAGGTTTGTGTTACAACCATTGACGGGCTTGGGCTGCAAGCTGGTGAGGCTTACACTTCCTGCCGTCCGGCTTATGCAAAAGACGGAAATATTTTCTGCGAAAAAACTCCTGTCAGACGCAAGATTGAAGATTTTGGGCTGGTGATGTTCCGCCAAGACCCGCCGGTTGACATGGATTACATCAACTCGACTTATATTTTCGATTTTGTTGATAGAAACAAAACAATTGTTGTGAACGAACCGCGAGCAGTTCGCGATTTTAACGAAAAACTTCACGCACTTTTGTTTAAAGAATTTATGCCGGAAAACATCGTAACGTCCTCGGAAAGCGACATCAAAGAATTCTTGAGCAAACATAAGGAAATTATTTTGAAGCCTCTTAATGCGTGTTTTGGCAAAGGCGTTCTGTATATAAAAGAGGGCGACAAAAATACGCACACGATTATCAACTCAATCACGAACAACCAAACGACTCTGGTTATGGTGCAAAAATACATCCCGCAAGGCGAATT
>JAVBOC010000012.1:0-61719 GCA_031550975.1 Candidatus Gastranaerophilaceae bacterium | reverse complement strand
CGATATTTTTGATGTAAAAATTTATATTGAAGCTGACGAACAAATAAGAAAAGAGCGTTTTGTAAAAAGAGCGTGTTCTGAGCGTAATCAAACCCCGCAAAGCGCGCTTGATCAGTGGGATTACCTGCTGCAAAAAGGTGTTTTATATGTAAAACCTTGCGCCAAAGTTTCTGATTTTATTTTAAATGGCTGCTCGGACCTTCAATATTTTTCTAGAATTCTGCAGTATATCCATACGGTAACCAACAACTTCGGCGACTAGATATAGGAAGAAAGTATTAGAGGTCATTTTGCAAGCCCTGCTTGAAAAAGAGGGGGGAATTGCGGTTATATTCATGATATTGAGTCTTGACGGCTGATATCCAGATATTGAAAGGGTCATGGTCAAATGTTAAGAAACTTAACATTTGACCCCTTTTTTGCTACATATTTGAAAATATGCTAAGATTTTAATTAAATACATCAAATAACTGATACCAAATCCGGGGTATTCCAATATAATACTGGGTAGGATAGTAAAAATGGAAATAATATCTTTGAACAGACTTAATGAAGAGGGCTTTAAAACAGGCGATATGTACACTAAAACCACTAGTTCCAGGCGGAAGTACGTTGGCTGGTTTGTTGGGACATTGCTTTTGGCAGTTCTTCTTGTAACAGGCTGTGGAAACAAAGAGGGCGAGGGCTCTAACCTTGATGAAGCTAACCCGCTTGATGTTTCGGCAACTAATGAAGCTCCTAAGCCTATTGGCGTGGGTAATGACGGTGTTAAAGCCGGCATTGCACCGGATAACTCTGACGGAATTGAAATCGTTTCCTCAGGAAGCACTTCTGACCGCATGGTTATGCTTACAATACCAAGCATAGGCAGAACAGATCCATTTTTACCGGATGCCGGCGGAACTGACGCTTTAGGTTCTTATATAACCTCAGATATGGTGTTGCCACCGGAAAATATTACGCCTAGCCCGAACGCTGAGAGCGTTATCACAACGAAAGTTACCGGGATTTTATATGACCAGTACAATCCTTCAGCAATCATCAATATTGAAGGATCTGATTATTTGGTGCGTTCAGGCGACTTAATCCACAATTACAAAGTTTTATCAATCGCAAAAAATAATGTTGCCGTCCAATTGGGCGCAAACGTTTACAAAGCAGGAGTTGGAGAAATTTTCACTCCTGACAAACTTAATTATAACACCATTTCCAACCTTAACTCTAAGTTTGGAAGCCCAAAAAATAAAAAGTAGGCCTTACCGTTTACGAAGCAAAGGAAGAAGCTATGAAGAATATTTCAAAAAGAATTATCGCAACCGGAATTTTAACCATATTTGCAATTTCAAATATGGCAATGTCGGTTTTGGCGGCACAATCGCTATACGCTGCGGCATCGCAGCCGGAGTTGAGAGATGAGAGAAAAGAAGAATCTATGCAACTCAAAGGCGAAGTTAGCATTACAAAGAAAAACCAGACGGTTACTCTGAGCTTGCGTGATTCTGACGTTAAGCAGGTGTTGCGTATGTTTGCTGACAAAGCAGGCTTAAACATTATATTCCACCCAAGCCTCAAAGATGATTCGTCAGAAGGCTCAGGCGGCTCCGGTGCAAAAAGCCAAGGCAGCATCCCTACAATCACAATGGACTTGGTGCAAGTTCCTTTGAACCAAGCGTTTGAGATGGTTATGGAAATGACCGGGCTAACATACGTTATGAACGGCAATACCATTATGATAGCGCCGATTACCGCTACTGACTTCAATTCAAACATGCAAGATATGACGACAATTCCTGTAAAATATGTTGACGCTTCAACAATTGCGGAATTCTTGAATAAAAACATTTACGGTATCAACAAACCGGGGATTTCAGGCGGCAAAATCGCTGTTACAAACCCGAGAACCAACGAGCTGCTTATTTTTGGGAATAAAAACGAAGTCTTAATGGCGAAAAAAATAGTTGAAAAATTCGACAATAAACCTACAACCACTGTGTTTAAGGTCAACCACACTACACCTGAAGAAATGGCTAAGATGGTTTGTAATATGTTACTGCCAAACGCGCTTCGTAAATCTTCAGAAAAATCATCTGTTGAATCTGATAGCAGCAGTAGTGACAGCAGCAGTGACAGTTCATCTGACTCAGGCGGCGGCGGCTTATCGAACGTCAGCACGGGCGCTTTAAAATTAAACAACGGTGTTGTAGCTTGTTCACCGGGCTATATGGTAGGTTCTTATGACGGCGGAAACGGCAAACAAGGCGAAGTTTCTTTAGCTTCTGTTGAGCTTCAAGGACTTGCTGTTGCATACTTTACGCAACTTGGAACATTAAATGTTATCGGTGGTTCAGCACAACAAATTGAAATGATTAGAGAATTCATTGCAAAAACTGATAAAAAACAGCCTCAGGCATATTTAGAAGTTGCAATTGTAGAGCTTAACGAAAGCGGAAGCCGTCAGTTTGAAAACTCTTGGCAGCTTTGGAGCAAATACTTCTCCGCTTCATTTGATGGTTCTACAGGTGCGACCAGCACAAATCCTGCGTATCCGACATTCTTCAGAGGTGATAGCTATGATGTTGTCGATCCTGCGGATCCAACCAACGTAAAATATACTATTTCAAAATTCACAGGTACTCCAACTCTTACATACACAATCAACTATCTGGTAGAAAACAGAAAAGGCAGAGTGCTTGCTAATCCGCGTATCTTAATTACAAACGGCGAAGAATCCGTTATCGACTTAACTTCCGATTATGTAAAAACAGTTAAATCAGAAGTTTTGGCAAACGGTGGCGGCGGTATGGCCGGAGCGGTTCAAAGAACGGTAACTCTCGGCGATGACAACGGTATTAAAGTAAGTATAACCCCGTTTATCAGCCCTGACGGATACGTGACGCTTAATATCAACCCTTCTTACGCAACAATCAAAGAACGTATGTATTCGGCTGGCGCCACTGCTACTTCTCAGGATTTGATTGCAACATTACTTCAAAGAAGAAACCTTAACTTGAAAAATATACGTATTAAAGATGGCGAAACACTTGTTATTGGCGGCATGATTCACGAGGACGAAACTAAAGAGGTTAAAAAGGTTCCTGTTCTCGGAGACTTACCTTTAATCGGAGCGGCGTTCAGAAGTTCTGTCACAGCTAAAACCAAGGAAGAACTTGTTATAATGATTACTCCAAAAATCGTAATTGATACAGAAGATTTCGGGAACGAATCGCTGTAGCAAAAACTTAAAAAGACCATGAATGAAACATTAAATAAATTAAACAGACTAAAAAATGGGGTAAACCCGAATATTTTGAACAAGCTTGGTACTCCCGTATTATGGGAGTACAAGTTTGTTCCTATTAACGTGAAAGATAATTGTCTGTTTACTGCAATTGGTCAAGAGATTTCTGATAAAGATGTTATTACAAGAAAGTTAAGAGAGCACTTCTCGCACACTGTTAAATTCATTGAGCTTTCTGACGAGGAAATATCTGAATTTATAACAATGGTAACACATGCACAAGAAGCCCCGGTTAACGCTACTGAAGCTACATTAAGCGCTCGCACAAGACTTGGTGATTTGCTCCTGGCTAGCAATCACATAACCCAAATGCAGCTTATGCAGGCACTAGCAGAGAGCAAACGTATTCAAAAACCGCTTGGTTCAACCCTTGTTAAGCTCGGATACCTGACACTTGATCAATTAAAAAGTGTTTTGAATATGCAAACCGGTTACGATATGGTAACTCCTGAATTGCTGGAAAAACAAGAACAATTTATTTTCTTGCTTCCTGAAGAATTTATCAGAGAACACAAAGTTATGCCATTGTCTTCTGACGGGAAAACGCTGCTATTAGGGGTTATTGAACCGCTTAAGCCGCCTATTTTAAAAGAAGTAATCTATCTTACAGGGCAGAATCCAAAACAACTTTTGATGACTCATCATGAGTACGATCTTGCCTTGGAATCGTTTTTTAGTGAAGCGGCTAAAGAAAAACAGGCATACCAAGAACAGCTGGACGAAACCCATTCCATCATACAAGAAATCGTTGCGGAAGCAAGCGAGGACGAAGATGCATCTAACTTCCTTTGGGAACAGATTGATAATGAGCTCCAAGAAGCCGCCGGTTCTGTTGCAAAATTCGTAAACAAAATCATAACAACAGCGATTGACAGCAAGGTTTCCGACGTTCACATTGAACCTCACCTGGCACACTATATTGTACGTTACAGAAAAGACGGTATGTTGCAAAAAGTTTTTGATATCCCGCTTAAAATTGAGAGCGCAATTATTTCTCGTTTCAAAGTACTTGCAAAAATGAACATCGCAGAACACAGACGTCCTCAAGATGGTACTTTCTCTATCAGATATCGTGATTTATCGTATGACTTTCGTATAAACTCCTTGCCTGTTGCAGGGAAAGAAAAGGTCGTAATCCGTATCCTTGCGCCGGCTGTAAGCTTGAGTTCCAACGATAGATCAATATCTCTTGTGGGTGCAACTCAGGAAGAAATTGACAAAATTGAAAACATGGTAAGCTGTCCAAACGGTATTATCTTGACCGCGGGTCCTACGGGTTCCGGTAAAACAACTACGCTGTATTCTATTATGAAGACTCTAAACACTGAGTCAGTAAATATCACAACCATTGAGGATCCTGTCGAAATCCGTCTGGAGGGGATTAACCAATCACAGGTTAACCCTAAAGCAGGTATTACGTTCGCATCATGTATGCGTGCGATATTAAGACAAGACCCTGACATCATCCTGGTCGGGGAGATTCGTGATGCGGAGACTTTAGAAATCGCGATTTCAGCGGCACTAACGGGTCACTTGGTATTAAGTACGGTCCACACAAACTCCGCTGCAGCAACAGTCACACGTTTAATTGATATGGGTGCTAAAGATTATCTCTTGGCTTCCACGTTGTCTGGCGTTATCGCTCAAAGGCTTGTGAGAAAACTTTGCGATGATTGCAAAGAAGAATATACGCCTGATGAAAAAGAAGTATTACAAATAACATCAGATCCTGATAGAATTGCCAAATTAACTAAAGCGAAATTATACCGTGCCGCCGGCTGCCATAAGTGCAGAGAAACCGGTTACAGCGGCAGGATTGGTATTTTTGAAATACTTGCTATCACCAAAGAGATTAAAAAATTAATCGCTATCGGCGCGCACGATTTGGATATCGAAGAAGCAGCTATAGCAAGCGGGATGAAAACTCTCCACGGTGAATGTATTGATAGAATTATGGAAGGTAACACAAGTATTGCTGAATTTGTCAGAACACTTGGTAAGGTGAATGAGTAAAGTATGCCAATATTTAAATACGTAGCACTAAAAGATAAGAACCTCGTCAATGGTAAGATTGAAGCCAATGACGCTCGTGAGGCGCGCGAAACTATCCGCAGCATGGGTCTTATCCCGACAAACATCACTGCTGATGGTTCCAAAGCTGAGAAAAAGGCCCTGGAAATCACTAAGAGCGGAAAAGTTCTAAAACTCAGCTTGCAAGAAAAAATCGAGTTCACTTCGACTCTGCAAATCCTTGTTCAATCAGGGATTCCGATTATTGAGTCTCTGTTGTTTATTGAAAACGACGCGGCAAAACCTAAGGTGCAGGCTGTCGCACGAGAGTTGAGAAAACAGATTATGTCCGGTTCGACTTTCTCAGACACAATCGCAAAATATAGAGAACAATTCGGGGCGGTTTATGTCGGCTTATGTAAGGCCGGTGAAGATTCCGGGGAGTTGGAAGTAACGCTTTCCCGTCTTGAAGAACTTCTCCAAAAAGAAGCTGACATTAAAGCAAAAGTTATCGGAGCCTTGATGTATCCGGCGTTCGTTGTTTTACTTGCGTTAGTCGTTGTACTTGTCATGTTGATGTTCGTATTCCCTGTATTTAAAGATATGTTCGACCAGATGGGTAAAGAACTTCCTTGGATTACGGCAACCCTTATGGCTGCGGGTATATTCTTGAAAAAATACTGGTTTATGGCGCCACTTATTATCGGTGGAGTTGTCGGCGGTACTATGGGCTTGTTTAAATGGGAACCAAGTAAGAGAAAAATTGATGAACTCGTTCTTAAAATCCCTCTTTTGCGAGATATGGTTATGTTTGCAAACTACGCAAACCACATGGCGGTATTGCAGGTATCATATGATGCGGGTGTCCCGATTATCGAGTGTTTGTATCTTTCAAACTTAACACTCACAAACTATATTTTGAAGAAAAAAATTGAACAGGCGGCTCTGCAAGTTCAACAAGGTCAACATTTATCGATGGCTTTGCGTGCGACAGGTGTTGTGCCTAAGATGATTCTGTTTATGGTCGCAACCGGTGAACAATCCGGTCGTTTGGGTGAAATGTTATTGCAAGCGGTTTATTTTATCGATAAAAAACTGGCTCAGATTATTGACACAATGACGAAACTTATTGAACCGTTCATGTTGGTATTCATCGGTAGTATCGTTCTAGTTCTGGCGCTGTCACTTTATCTGCCGTTGTTCCAGTCATACATTATGGATTAAGGAAGGGCAGAAATGAAGATTGCCTTGCTTAACCACGGATGCGCGAAGAATCTTGTTGATGCAGAACTAATGCTGGGGTTTCTCGCTGACAAAGGTTACGAAATCACGCTGGATGAAAACGATGCACAAATTGTAATCGTAAACACCTGCTCTTTTATTCATGATGCTGAAAAAGAGTCTGTGCAGGCGATTTTAAAGATGATTGAAGCAGGGAAAAAAGTTTTTGTAACAGGATGTTTGCCGCAGAAACATAAGAACGATTTAAAAGAGGCAATCCCTGAAATCGCCGGTATGCTGGGGCCTTCTGAAATCGATAAGATTGTTGAAATTATTGAGGAGCAAAAATACTCCGAGCGAATTTCAGACGCGCCAAAGTATAATTACCCTGAAACAGTCGAACGCCGTCAAATTACAATGGGAGCAAGTTCCTACCTAAAAATTGCCGATGGTTGTAATTATAGCTGCGGTTTCTGTATAATCCCGCAACTGCGCGGCAAATATAGCTCTCGCCCGATTGAAAAAATCGTGGATGAAGCAAAAGCGCTCGCTAAAAAAGGAGTCACAGAAATTGTACTTGTCGCTCAAGATACGACAGGGTACGGACAGGATTTGTACGGTGAATTGGCACTGCCAAGGCTTTTGCGCGAGTTAAACAAGATTGAAGATTTAGCTTGGATTCGGATTATGTATGCTTATCCAACGACTATGAATGACGAGTTGCTCGAAGCAATCGCATCGCTTGATAAAGTCGTGAAATACGTTGATATTCCGCTCCAACATTGTAATACAGAGGTTCTAAAATCTATGCTTCGGCCGGCAGGCGATTATGATAAATTAGTCAAAAACGTCCGCGACAAAATACCGGGTGTTGCAATCAGAACCGCGTTTATTGTGGGCTATCCCGGCGAAACGGAAGAACAGTTTGAAGAACTCTATGAATTTGTTAAGCGTTCAAAATTTGAAAAAATGGGAGTCTTTGAATATTCTCGCGAAAAAAACACCCCTTCTTACGGACTAAAGCCGTTAGTTAGCGCAAAAACAATGAAAGAACGCCGCGAAAAATTAATGGCACTGCAGCAAGAGATTTCTCGCGGGGTAAATGAAAACTATATAGGCAAAACCCTCCCGTGTATTGTCGAAGGTTTCACAGATGACGGGGTTATCTTACTGCGTTCACAATATGATGCACCGGAAATCGACGGAATGGTTTACGCAAAAAGTAAATCTGATTTCATGCCGGTACCTGGCGATATTGAGGATGTTTTAATCACAGGCGCAAATGATTACGATTTATTTGGGGAAATAAAATAACCATCGCTTCTCGTCATGTTGAGGCAAGCGAGCAGAAAGCAAACGCTGAGCGTACCTGTTGCGAGCGCAGCCGAAACATCTCAACGCTAATGCGAGTGTTACAGACATTGAGATTCTTCGCAAAGCTCAGAATGACGTATATTTGTTACTCAACAGCACAGCATTTTTTGTATTTCAAACCGCTGCCGCAAGGACAAGGATCGTTTCGTCCGACGTTTGTTGCGTCAATTTCTGGGCGTTCTTCAGTTTCTTCAATAATCCCTAAAGTATTTGAAAACGCGAGCGATTTATACAAAACAGTCGTTGAAGAAAAGATTTTGTTATCCAAATAACGACCTTTGTATTTGCGCAAAAGTTCTTCAAGTGTCATACGGGTACCGAGAATTTTGTTTACCACTGTCATAAAATTCTTGCGCTTGCTTGCGACTCTCGTGATTATGTTCGCAGGATATTTGTCGTTAGCTAGGAAATAGCGCAAACAGTGGCTGAAACCTTCAACGGTAGAATAGTCTTTAACCGTGAAGATTTTTTCAAAAGTTTTGTAAAACGGGATTGCATACAAGCCCAATTCCTTATCAAAAATTATGCCAACGTCATAGATTTCGTTATGCGCAGAGAATCCGCCCAGCGAGTTCTCTAAGAAGTTGTCATAAGAATTGTTAAACTCGCTTACATTAAAGAATCTGTAAGTTTTTGGCAAGTGAATTTTATCTTCAAACTCCGCACGCTCGCCGGTTTCAGCAAAATCATTAAAGAGTCCGATAATTTCATCCGCGTATTTGTTTGTTGTAATTACTTCATCAGCTCCGAAATAGTCAACGAATTTTTTGTACAAACTTTTAACGTCTTTTTCCAGTTCTTTTAGTTTTTCAGGGTTATCTTGATAAACCAGTTCCGGATTTTGGATAATTTTTGCAACCGCATAGCGCAATGCTTCACTTTTTCTGCGAATCGGAAGCACGCCTGAAATCTCTAACAAATAATGATCGCCGTCAAATTCAAAAATCCGCGCTACAACATACTGACCTGAACCAATACCGCGGAAACTTGTCATTTTAACAAGAGAGGTCGCGCTGTAGTTTTTTTCGTTAATAATATTATAGAGTTCAAAACCTGTCTTAGTTTGTCTTTTGATTTCAAAAATTGACGAGACTGATTTCATAAGCGCTTTAGCAATTTTTTTATTCTCAGCAGACAGTTTTTTTGAGTATTCTAAATAGAGTTCAATAATACTTTTATAGTCATCTCCAAGGTTACGCTCAAAAATATAGTTAAATATTGAGCTATGGAATTGTGCTGTATCGCCGTGTTTGACGCCAATGGTCTTTAAATATTCATCAAAATCTGTGCGCACATAAGAATTTTCTTGCACAAATATCGCGATATCTTTGATTACATCATTAATTTCTTTTAAGCTGTCTAAAACTAACATTTACAACTCTCCCTCTCTTTAGTAAAGATTAGCCCAAAAAAAATGATAATTCAATAGTAAATCGGATAATTGGCGGCTAATTAGTTTCCTGATGGTTGAAAAATTTTTTCGTGATATAATAAGTTCAAAGGGAGAGTGAATATGGAAACTTTAGAGAAAAAATCAGGCATTAGCGAGGGGTTTGTTACAAAAATTATCGGGCCTGTAATAGACGTAGAATTTGCTGATGGCAATTTGCCGGAAATTTATACCGCACTAAATATTATTAACGATGAAGGACAGACTACAGTCGCGGAAGTTCAACAAATGTTGGGTTCAAACCGTGTAAGAACAGTTGCGATGTCTTCTACTGACGGTCTTAAACGCGGCATGAAAGTTGTTAACACCGGCGAACCGATTAAAGTTCCTGTTGGTAACGCAATTTTGGGCAGAATCCTAAACGTAACCGGACAACCTGTAGATGAGATGGGTGAAGTTAAAACTGACACTTATCTGCCAATCCACCGTCCGTCACCGGATTTAGTTGACCAGAACACAAATATTGAAATTCTAGAAACCGGGATTAAAGCGATTGACTTACTTCAACCTTATCAAAAAGGTGGTAAAATCGGGCTTTTCGGCGGTGCAGGTGTTGGTAAAACCGTTTTGATTATGGAACTTATCCACAACATCGCTCACGAACATTCCGGAGTATCTGTTTTTGGCGGGGTTGGTGAACGTACCCGTGAAGGTAACGACCTTTGGAACGAGATGAAAGAATCTAACGTTATTGATAAAGTTGCGCTTATTTACGGTCAGATGAACGAACCTCCTGGCGCGCGTATGAGAGTAGGGCTTTCAGCTCTTACGGCAGCGGAATATTTCCGTGATTATTCAAAACAAGATGTGTTGCTCTTTATCGACAACATTTTTAGATTTACCCAAGCAGGTTCGGAAGTTTCTGCGCTGCTCGGACGGGTGCCGTCAGCAGCGGGTTACCAACCTACACTGGCGACTGAAATGGGCGCACTGCAAGAGCGTATCACTTCAACCAAGGATGGTTCAATTACTTCTGTTCAGGCAATTTACGTACCTGCCGATGACTTGACTGACCCGGCTCCGGCAACAACCTTCTCCCACCTTGATGCGTCAACTGTATTATCACGTCAAATTGCATCTCTTGGGATTTATCCGGCTGTTGATCCGCTGGAATCAAACTCGCGTGTATTAGACCCGAACATCATCGGTGAAGATCACTACGAAGTTACACGAAAAGTGCTTGAAATCCTTCAAAAATATAAAGAGCTTCAAGATATCATCGCAATTTTGGGCATGGACGAGCTTTCTGAAGAAGACAAAGAAACCGTCAACCGTGCACGTAAAATCCAACGTTTCCTATCTCAGCCGTTCTTCGTTGCTGAGCAGTTCTCAGGGATTCCGGGTAAATACGTTAAGCTTGAAGATTCAATCCGCGGATTTAAAGAAATCTTGGAAGGCAAACACGACAATCTGCCTGAACAAGCATTTTATATGGTCGGCACAATTGATGAAGTGGTTGCAAAAGCGAAAGAATTGAGCGAAGAATGCACTTAAAAATCATTACACACGAACGAGTTGTTTTTGATGAAGATGTTGACGCAATCTATACAAAAGGCGTCGACGGCGAATTTGGCTTGCTACCCGGACACATACCTGTAATGTCCGCACTCGACATTGGTGTAACAAGAGTTGTTCAAGGCAATGACGAAATCTGTTTTGCGACTATGGGCGGTGTTTTTCAATTTAACGAAGATCAGGCCGTAATCCTTACCACTACCGCAGAGTGCAGTGATGAGATTGATTATGCAAGAGCAGAGGAAGCTCTTGCCCGCGCACAATCAAGATTAAAAGAAGCTGACGCAGAAATCGACGCCAAACGCGCTGAAGCAGCTGTAGCTCGCGCAATGGCACGACTAAAGGCAGTGCTGAATAAGTAAAAGCCGAACGCAAAATCACATAGTCACTTAGTCACCTAGCGACTTATTCACTTGTTAAATGTTTTGAATAGCTTTGCTGTCACCTTCGATAGATTCTTTAAGCATCTTTTTAACAACATCGCCCTGCGTATCAAGCATCTTACAAACAGTTTCAATGTTGCGGACTTTGTTTGACAAAATTGTATCCGCACTTGCTGTAATATTACCGGTTATATTTTGATAAGCAGCCAACGCAGCAGAAGAAGTACCCTGCATTAAGTTTGCCATAACCATTGCCGGTAAACCGTACTCACCCAAATAAGGTGCTGCAGCCTGCATAATACCGCCCCAACCGGAGATTACCCCAGCTAAAGGCATAACAAGGTTTTTACCAGCCCAACCGTAACCGGTTGAACCGCCAAGACCAAAAGCCGCCGCACTTGCAACGTCAGCAAGTCCACCTATGCCTGATGCGTAACCTGTTGCATAACCGCCATCTGAAGTTCCCCAACCGCCAAGAATTGAGGCTGCACCGCCTGTTGAAAGGCCGCTCATTGAAAGCGGAGCCGCGCCACCAGGGAATGATGAATAGTTATAAAGGGAATTCAAACCGTAAGATTGTCCTCCGCTAAAACCGCTGTAATAAGAGGTTCCCGGTACTGACATAGATTCAGATGCGCCAAAAACTGTTCCGAACGCAGAAGGTGAAAACAAGCTCGCAAGGTTATACAAGAACCCGCTTGTTGCCTCAAAACCCGTTCCCTGGCCTGAGCCTGAAACGGTTAAGTCGCGGAGCTTGTCATAAGTTTCCCACAACTGAGCTTTCGCGTCGCTGCCTGCTGAGCTGAATTTGTTTGCTATTACTAAATAACTATCGTATTTGTAAGACATTTTTTCATCCTTTTACTTTATCTGTTTGCTTAATTATTCAAAAGTTTTGAAAGTAGATTCAATGTTCTTTTCAATAACTTTCTTAACCGCTTCCATCTCTGTTTGAAGCGCGTCTTGTTCTGTATCTAATTGTCTCAATCGCAATTCAAGTGTTCTGTCTTGTTCTTGAATACGTTTGGTTTTTGCGTTGATATCTTCAATTGTTTTTTCATAAACGCGTACATCGTAATTGTACTGGTTCATTGCGTTTTCATAAGCGTCATCATCGGTGATTTGCTCTGTTGAAAGCGAGTGGACAATTGAGGAATCCTCATACCTGATGCTTTGTGCACGTCCGCTGCCATCAAACTCAACGAAGGCCTTTTGTCTTTGCTCAATTTTTGTTTTAACATCTTGTGCGTTGTATTGCAACAATTTTACAGTCTGATTTTCTGTCGGATATGTCGGGTCAACCGCACTTTCCCCAGAAGCTTTCAAGTCAGCATGACATGCTAATTGGGTTTTACCTGTAACCGCATCTTTCCAGTAGTAAATCTGATCCGGGGTAGAATTTGCGAATGTTGAATTTGGAAAATCTGCTATAATTTGTTCGTAAGCAGCTTTCAAATCCTTATCAGTAGAGTCATACGCAAACACTTGGTTGTTACCGACATATGACGGAGAATTCGGATCAACGTAGTATTCCGGCATAGTCCCAGTGCTAAGCCCCGCAGACGCAGCTAAATCAGGTCTTGTCGCAAAGTGTAACAGGCCATCAGTCGGGTCGGTCATTACAAAAACGTCGGCATCTGTAACATTGCCCAAGCCGTATTTTTCTTTAAGTTGTTTCCAAGCTGCTGCTTGATCAAGATCAGTCGAATCGTACAAGTCATAAATTTGACCGTCTTTATAATAATCTGTACCGACCTGAGTCACAGGAGTTGTAGCTAAATCAACATTTGATTTAACCGGTGAATTCATTGAAACCTGAGGGTTTGTTCTTCTTGATTCCACACCCTTAAATAGGTTTGCAAAATGGTAGTGAGTTACTAAATAGTTGTAACCGTCAGGGTCATTGTTCAATTCAGTCATATTGCTGATTGTCTCGCCTGTGGTTCCGTCTGTATATGAATACTGAAGTGTTATAAACTTATTTTTATCCGGCGCAACAGGAACGGATAATCCTAAAAGCTGATTAAAGGTATCGGCGGACTGATTCGCCAGCGCCGTACGCGCCTGGTTAATCTGTTGTCCTTCGTATTCTACGTTAGTTTTTCTTGCTGTCAGACCCAAATATCTAGCCTGTGATGCTGCCATACCCATAGGGTTATCTCCTTCTACATCGTACTTCATGCACTTCTTAATGATTATTTTCAGGAAGTCAATGTTGCCGTAAAATTGCAACTAGCGTACTTTTACTAGTTACAGTTCTATTAATATTATACGGTAATTACCAGGAAATATTGCCCAAAACACGGCAAAATCATCTATATAGAGTAGAAACTAGGGACTAGAGACTAGGAACTAGCAAAATGTGCTAGTCCCTGGTTTCTAATTTCTAGCTTCTAACTTTATTAATCTTGCTTCTAACGCTTTGTTTTTTGCCTCTAACTTTGCGTTCTCTTTTTCAAGCACAACAATCGGGTTCAAAAGGTTGCTGATTTTTTGGCTTAATTCTTTAATTGAATTAACCAAAGCAGAAAGAATATAATCTTTGTCAATTCCGAGGAAGCCTGTTTTAACCATAGAAACAGCGTTCGGAATAACTTGTTGAAGCTCTTGCGCGACAACCCCAACGTACGGCGCCTTAGTTTTATCGGTTTTCATCGTGTAATTGTAAGTTTTCAATGCTTTGATTTTATCTAAACCGTCGTTATTTTTGCCTTTGATATTTTTTAAACGTTTGTCAGAATATTCACGAAGCCCTGATGAATCAAGCAAGATTAATCTACCGCCTCCAAATATTGCAGTGGTATTGCCAACAGGATAACCACCGACCTGCCCAACATTTGCTCTGGTGCCCCCGCCAACGTTATCACCTGACCAAGGAATAGCTATATGTGTTCTGGTGGTGGTATCACCAATAATCACGTCATGAATACCCGCGGTATGGCCATAGCCGCCGAAGTCTATATTGGCTTTTGCCCCTAAACAAGTTACGTTATTGGTACCTCCCATTACTGTACCGGCAAGCGAACCACTACAAGTGTTTAACCCGATAGCTGTAACATAACTCCCGGTGAGAGCCGACCGGCCAGAAACCCAATTCTGAGTGCCTACGAAAGTATTGAAATTACCTGTAGAAGCCCACGTTCCTGCATCATCACCTACGTATGAATTGTAGCTTCCTGATGTTGTACCATAACCTGCAGCACGCCCCACCCCGGTATTACCGAAAGACCCGGTAGTCGGGCAAGACGGAGATGTACCTGTTGATCTACCTGAAACATCCCGACAAGTTCTGCACCACTCTGGATTGGTTCGACAAGGATCACATGCTGCCGGATGATCAGAACAGAAACTGGCAAAAGCCGCGTTAGTTGGATTTGGGTTGTATGTCGGGTTAACGACAGGATCGTCCGCAAAGCTCCAACCGCCGCCATTGATAGAATACAGCGAATGCATGCCAAGAGCCGTATTTGATGTCCCGACACTATAGCTTGTATTCATAATATTATTTTGGTTCCCAAATATTATATTTGAACTATCAACGTATAAATTAGAAAGGTTAGTACCATTAGTTTTAAGATTAAGCATAGGCATGGTTTGGGTTGTATTAATAATCAAACGACCTCTGTCCGGGCTTTCCATAAACAACGGACGATATTTTGTCGGCTGACCTATCATAACAGAACGATCAGAATCGCTTGGCAAGAAAAACACATTTGTATTCGGCCTGGCCGCACGGTTTTCCCATCTCCAAATTATCTTGGAATCCGCATCTTTTTTGGTCATCTGAATAACCAGCGGACCAAATATCGCAACAAGCATGCACAATACGAGAAGAACCACTAATGATTCCGCAAGCGTATACGCTCCTCTGCTATAATTTAACCCTGCAAACTTCATACCCATAAATTCATTATCTTATAACATCTGCCTATTTGTCAATGTTTTTGTTTAGTTCTTTATGGCTATCTTTTTGCTCTGCATGTTTAAGGTGATTTTTGCGATAGATTTCATCGGTTAATTCTTTTGAAACATAGTGTCCGGCACCGTATCCTAATATTGAACCTGTAAAGAAGATTACACCTTTTGCGATTGACGCGACCTTGCCGCCAGCTTTATTTTTCTCAATATAAGCAAACAAAGGTTTCAATATTTTTATTTCTGAGGCTTCTTTAACAAGGTTTTTTGCCTTATCAGACTTTAACATGTTTTCAACGTGATCTTTCATCAGTTTTTCGCTACCAAACATTGCAAGCAATGAACCCGCTTCAATCGGCGCTTGATAAATCGGGTCATCAGAAAGCGCTACTTTAGCAACCCCGGAAACACAAAGTATCGGGTTAACATTATTGCTCGCGATTGTTAAAACTTTCTCCGCTCCTTTTGTAAGCGCGTTATATTTGGCAATTTTTTGGAAAACATTGGTTGCACTGGTGGCACTTTTTGAGACAGAATTGTCAAGTTTAAGCGCTGCACCCACTGCGTTCATCGCCTGAATCGGCCCGGCAACATATACGCGGCCCGGCTCTGCGGCTGCATCTTTGTTAATGTTTCTTGCTGCAAATAATGCTGTTGCTACTGCGCTATACACACTAATATTTCCTATAACACTACCTTACACTTATATAAAGTATTTTTTCATGGCAAAATTGCGCCCTGTTTAATAAAATTTACATTTGTGCAATAATTTAGATGAATAAGAAAATAGTCTTATCGGAAATAAACATTATGAGCACATGGTGCGAATCAGATGAACCATTCACTATTCACAATTCACTTAAAAAGGGATTTATGAAAGAAATTAAACATATCGCGATAATTATGGACGGCAACCGCAGGTGGGCAAAGGAAAAAGGTCTGCCTTCTGCCATCGGGCATAAAAAAGGAGTTGATGCACTCAAAACCATTTGCAGAGCCTGCGACAAAAAAGGGGTGAAATACCTTACTGTCTACGCGTTTTCCACAGAAAACTGGAACCGCAAGCAGGAGGAAGTTGATTTCCTAATGGATTTGCTAGCGCAAACGCTTAAACACGAACTCAACGAAATGCACAAAAACAAAATCGTCATTAATTTCATCGGTGATTTAACAAAATTAAGCCCGAAATTGCAAGAAATTCTTGATAACGCGGTCGAAGTTACCAAAAACAATACCGGCGTAAATCTGCAAATAGCGTTCAATTACGGCGCCCGCGACGAGATTGTTCATGCCTGCAAAGCAATCGTTGAAAAAGGGGTAAGCATAGAAGAAATTGATGAGAAACTCATCGGTGAAAACCTTTACACATCAAATATTCCCGATCCTGATTTACTAATTAGAACGGGCGGAGATATGAGAGTTTCAAATTACTTATTATGGCAGATTGCTTATTCAGAATTCTATGTTACAGAAGAATTTTGGCCTGATTTTGATGAGAAATCACTTGACGCGGCTATTGAAGAATATACAAAACGCCAAAGACGTTTTGGTTTATAGTTGAAGGGTTGAATGGTTAAATGGTTAACAACAAATTTAAAATAGTTTTAGCAACATCTAATCCGCATAAAGTCGAAGAAATGAATGCGATATTTGAAGAACTAAATAGCCAAAGTTCTAAACCTCTAAGCCTCCAGTTTGTCTTACCGCCAGAAGGATTTGATCCGGATGAAACCGGTTCGACTTTTGAAGAAAATTCTTATATTAAAGCAAAAGAAGCAAATCGTTTAACGGGACTTATGACGCTAGCGGACGATTCCGGGTTGTGTGTAGAAGCCTTAAATGGCGCGCCGGGATTACATTCTGCAAGATACGCCGACACCCCCCAGGGACGTATTGATAAATTGTTAAAAGAACTTGAGCCGCATAGCAACCGCAAGGCAAAGTTTGTCTGCGCAATGACTCTGTTAAATGAGAATGGCGAAATTATGCATCAAACTCTTGGTGAATGCCACGGCGAAATCTCCCGCAAACAGTTCGGCACACAGGGTTTCGGCTATGATCCTGTTTTCATTATTGAAGGCACCAATCGCACTATGGCAGAAATGAGCGAGGAGGAAAAAAATACCCTCTCACACCGCGCTGCAGCGCTCCGAAATATATTTGATTTTCTTCATATTTGAGATATAATTATGAAGAACAATTGGGAGAGGACATGAGGAAAAATATATTAATAATTTTGGCTGTGATTGTATTTGCTATTGTGGCAAGATTTGCTTATGCACAGTTTGGCACATATATGGCAAACAAAATGCAGAAAATGCGCCCTGCGCCTAGCGTTGTCGTTGAAGAAATCGGCGAACGAAGCATCATCAGAGCCTTTGACGCTCCGGGCAGAGTAATTTCCAGATACAGAATTGATGTCGGAGCGCGTATCGCAGGGTACTTACAAGAGAGCTATTTCAAAGAAGGCGATTACGTCAAAGCAGGTCAGGCATTGTTTCTGATTGAACCGAGAGAATATCAAAACGCCGTGAATGTTGCCTCGGCTGAGGTATCAAATTTCAGCGCACAACTTGCTTATGCTGAAAAACAACTCGTGCGCGCAAAAGAACTCGTCGCAAAAGATTACATCGCAAAAGCGCAATATGACAACATCCTTTCCCAACGCGATTCATTGCGCGCGTCTTTAGCTTCTGCTCAAGCAAGACTTAACGATGCAAATCGAAACCTTGGTTACACAAGAGTTTCAGCAAAAGTTGACGGACAAGTGGGCGTAATAAATGTTACGGTCGGAAACTACGTAACACCTTCATCAGGACCACTTACAACCATCAACAGTAACAACCCGATTTATGTTTCTTTCCCGCTTGAGATAAATGATTTCAACCTCTTGGCTGCTGCTGACGGAGCAAATAATAAAAATAGAAAAGTTGAGTTGATTTTACCGGGCAATCAGACTTATACAAAGACAGGTGTCCAGGACTTTCAAGACAACAAGGTTGACGTTTCAACCGGTACGGTCACAATGAGGGCGACTTTCGAGAATCCTGACAACACACTTATTAACGGTGAATTTGTAACTGTAAAATTATATTCAAACAACCCTGTGAACGCTCCTGTTGTACCGCAGATTGCCGTACAAGAAAACCAAGCAGGTAAATATGTTTACAAACTAGACTCTGCGGGCATTCCACAACTTACATATATTAAAGTGGGTAAAGAGATAGACAAAATGTATGTTGTAACCGAAGGGCTTATAAAAGGGGACCGAATCGTAACGGACGGGATACAAAAGGTTATGCCGGGAAGCCCGATAACCATTGTGGATCGCGAAACCTTATTGAAAAATGAAGAAACTGAGAAAAAATAATGGCAGATAAGAAAGAACAATCATACTTATTTATATCGCGCCCAAAACTGGCAATCGTAATATCACTCGTAATCATGCTTGCCGGAGCGCTTTTGGCGATGACTTTGCCACTTGAAGAATATCCGTCAATTACACCGCCGCAGGTAACGGTTTCGGCCAGTTATCCCGGAGCGAGTGCTGATGTTATAGAAACAACTATCGCAGCACCTGTCGAAGCGCAATTAAACGGGGTTGAGAACATGCTTTATATGTCTTCAACTTCAAGTAATGGCGGCTATTCGCTCACTATATATTTCAAAATCGGCACAGATCCTGCTATGGCGATGATAAATGTGCAAAACAGGCTTCAGCTTGTTACTCCGCGCCTGCCGGAAGAAGTGCGGCGTTATGGACTGCAGGTGCGTAAAGCCATAGGCGGTCCGGGTATATTAATGATTGCTGTAAGTTCGCCTGATGAGACTTATGATGATTTATACGTTTCAAACTATGCATCTATTTATGTCGAAAGTGAACTTGACAGGGTTCAAGGGGTTGATAACGCTGTAACGTTTGGTTCAAAAGATTATTCAATGAGGATTTGGCTTGATGCAGCGAAAATGGCCGGGCTTGGGGTTACTGTCCAAGAAGTCCAGAGCGCGGTCGCCCAGCAAAACTCACAGGCAGCTTTGGGGAACTTGGGTGATAACCCGACACTGGATCCGCAAATGATATTCATTACTCTAAGAAGTAAAGGGCGACTCAAAGACGCTGCTGAATTTGAGGAAATCGTTGTACGGGCTAAACCTGACGGTTCAAAGATAAAATTAAAAGACGTTGCACGTATTGAACTTGGGAAAGAAAGCTATGCTTTTGAATCACGTATCAATGGAAAACAAGCGACTATTATTTCTATTAAACAATTACCTGGTGCAAACGCAATTGATGTTGCAAACCGTGTGAAAAAGAGGATGGAAGAAGTCAGCAAAAGCTTCCCGCCCGGACTTGAATATCACATTGAACACGATGAGACAACCTTCGTACGCGAATCCATTAACGAGGTTATAGACGCGATTATTCTTGCGGTAATTCTGGTAAGTTTAGTAACTTATCTGTTTCTGGGAACTGCACGCGCAGCTCTCATTCCGTTTTGCGCGATTCCTGTTTCACTGATTGGGGTGTTTATCTTCATGCAAGCCTTCGGGTTTTCAATAAACCTGTTGATATTATTCGCTCTGGTGCTAGCCGTTGGCCTCGTTGTAGACGACGCGATTGTTGTACTTGAAAACACGCAGCGGCATATTCAAGAAGGCAAAGATCCAAGAACCGCTGCAAACATAACCATGAAAGAAGTATTTGGTGCGATTCTTGCTACTTCTCTTGTATTGATGGCGGTATTTGTACCTGTATCTTTCCTTGGCGGAATTACAGGTCAAATGTACAGACAATTTGCTATCGCAATCGCTTCTTCTATCGGACTTTCTGCCGTTGTAGCGTTAACTCTGTCGCCGGCGCTTTGCGCGATGATTTTGCAATCCGGTGAAGAAAAAGCGGATTTTGCTTTTATCCAAAAGTTTGACGATTGGTTTGCAAACGTAAGAACTCAATATCTTGAGTGGGTTAAAGTTTTTGTTAACAACCCGAAAATAACAATGGCAACTTTTGGTGCAGTTATTGTGGTTATTCTATTTATGCTAAGGATTATTCCGAGCGGATTTTTGCCGACCGAAGACAGAGGCGCACTGTTTATGATGGTTCAGCTCCCTGAAAGTGCAACAGCTTATCGAACAAACACTGTCACTGCCGAAGTCGAGAAAGAAGTGCAGAAAATTGAAGGGGTAAAAACGACGATTACACTTGTCGGGTTCTCCGGCGAAAACACTTCATTTGTTGTTGCGAGATTAAAAGACTGGCATGAGCGCAAAGGCAAAAAAGATTCTGCAGATGCAGTTATTGCCGAGATACGCAAAAGATTTGCAAACTATCCGTCTGCGACCGTTGCAGCGTTCTCCCCACCTGCAATTTCCGGGTTGGGTATGTTCGGAGGTTTTGAATATCAGCTTTTAGACAAGGGAGACAGAAGCCCTCAGGAGCTTTATGATGAAGCTATTAAACTGATTGTCGAAGCTAACAAAGACCCTGCGTTGGCACAGGTTTACACTTCTTATACAGCAAACTCACCTCAAATACTATTAGATGTAAAAGTCGATCAAGCGCTCGCACAAAATGTTGAAGTCAGCTCTATATACAGCACAATGGGCAGCTACATGGGTACGGCATACATTAATGATTTCAACAAGTTTGGCCGTGTTTATCGTGTTTACATGCAGGGTGAATCCGCTTACCGAGAAAAGCCGTCCGACCTAAGTAAAATATTTGTCGAAAACCGCAATGGTGCACAGGTTCCGCTGTTATCCGTTGTAGAATCAAAGGAAATAGTTGGTGCAAACAGCATCTCAAGATATAACATGTACCGCTCTGCATTGATTAACGGATCAGGCAAAACCGGCATAAGTTCAGGTCAGGCAATGACAGCTATGGCAAAATTATCTGACAAAGTTCTGCCAAAAAACATGGGCTTTGCATGGTCAGGAAGTTCACAACAAGAACAAGAAACCTCAGGGCAATTAGGCGGAGTTCTGGTGATGTCATTAATCTTCGTATATCTGTTCCTTGTAGCGTTGTACGAAAGCTGGCTATTGCCGGTATCTGTTATGTTAATCTCCCCTGTCGCTATGGTAGGAGCGCTATTCCTGCAATACGTTTGGGGTTATGCGCTTGACTTATATGCTCAAATCGGACTTGTTATGTTAATCGGCTTGAGTACAAAACAAGCTATTTTGATTATAGAATTTGCAAAAGACGCACACGAAAACGGAATGTCAGTTCGTGATGCTGCAATGGAAGCGGCAAAATTGAGATTCAGAGCCGTAATGATGACCAATATTGCGTTCATCTTAGGCTTGTTGCCGCTGGTGTTTGCTAGTGGCGCGGGAGCTGCGAGCCGTCACTCAATTGGTACTGTTGTAACAGGCGGTATGCTCGCGGTTGCGTTTATCGGAACCTTCTTAATCCCTGCGTTCTTCACTATTGTTGAAGAAGCAAAAGAATGGGCCGGCGAGAAATTAGTAAGCTATGTTAAATCAAGGGGTAAATAGGGAACAAATGCTCAAGAAGATAATCACATTAATATTATTATTTAGCCTTTCGTTGTCTAATCTTGCGCTAGCTGAAGAAGCAGCGAGTAACGTTGCTGTCGAACCTGATTTTGGCATAGGAAATGAGATTGATAAACGTGAATTTCCTGAAGCAAATAAAGTCTTGCCGGACAAACTGCCTGCACCGGACTTCACTATTCAAGGCGGAGTCGAAAAGAATATCGACATGACATTAGAAAGATGTATCGCTCTGGCGCTCGGAAACAACCCGCAAATTAGCGCCGCGTTCCAAGATATTTTGGCTTCTGATACCCGAATCAAACAAGTTTGGTCAAATTACTTCCCGCAAGTTAGCTGGCAAACAAGTTATACCAGAATTAAACAACTTCAGTTATCCGACGCGTTAGCCGAAAATTTAACCTATGATTACTGGCTTAGCGGTCAGGTCGGACTCCAGCAAATGCTCTACGATTTTGGAGTAACCCGCAATCAGGCAACCATCAGAAAACTGGATTACGAAGCATACAAAACAACTCTTGTTGCTGTCATAAACACCGTAATTTTCCAGACAAAAGATTCGTATTACAACTTGCTCTACGCTTTTGAGCGCCGCAAAGTAGCACAAGATAACGTTATTAAATTTGAAGCGTTTTACAACCAGGCAAAAGCGTTTTACGAAATAGGAATGAATCCAAAAGTTGACGTAACAATGGCTGAAACTAATTTAAGCAAAGCTAAGATGCAGCTAATCCAAGCAGATAACGCCATTAGCCTCGCTGTGGCACGGTTAAATAATGTGATGGGTATACCCTTCATTGACAAATATAACGTAGTCGAACGCCTCGGCTATCAACCGATTGAGATAGATTTTGACAGCGCTGTTAACATCGCAAGAGAGGCAAGACCTGAATTAAAAATCGCTGAAATCAAAGTCGAGAGCGCAAGACAAACTATACAGCTGGTTAAAAAGTCATACTTCCCTGTACTTATGGGAACCGCCCAGTATATGAAAGGGGGTGCTCACCCGATGTCCAACGACGGTTATAACTTGGGGGTTTACCTAAACTTCCCGATGATTAACGGTATGATGATAAACAACGAAGTCAAAGAAGCACGCTATCTCTATGACAAAGAACTTGCAAACGCAAAAAATACCCAAAACCAAATATATTTAGAAATTCAAAACGCTTACCTGATACTTGAAGAAAAGAAACATCAACTTCCTGTTGCAATTTTAGGTGTTAAACACGCAAAAGAATATTACGAATTGTCATATGGCCGCTACCGCGTAGGGGAAGCTAGCCCGATTGAACTTCAAGACTCGCAGCTTAGCTACCAGCAGGCGCAATTAAAATATTATGAAGCGCTTTATCAATACAATTCTTCTAAAGCGGAGTTAGAGAGAGTTGTTGGGAAAAACATCGTAGCAAAAGCTGAAGATATTATTGACTTTGAAAGCCAAATAGATAGCGAGCCGGAAACTAAGACCCCTGAGAGTAAACCCGCTGATACAAAACCGGCACCTGACAAAGCTCCTGTTGATAAATTAACGCCAAGCAAAGCCCCTGTCGGACTTGTACCAATTAACCCTCCTGCAAGCAAACTACCGCCGCCACCAAAAGCTACTGCAAAACCTGCTCCGTCCACGAGCAATACCACAAACACCAAGACACTTGCTGCCAAGCCTCAAACAACCAGCCCAAGCAATACTAAACCTGTCAGCAACAATACCACGGCTAAGACCGCAGCTAAAACCACAGCCGCGAAAACTCCAACCCCGACCAATAAGCCGGTTCAAAATACGACCGCTACAAAGCCGACTGCTACAAAACCAACAGCTGCCGTAAATACGACCGCTGCAAAACCGACTGTTACGAAGCCAACCGCCGCAAAACCGGCTGCTGCAAAGCCTACAGCCAAGGCTCCTAATAAAAACTAGAAATGTTACATTCTCTTAACAATTATCCTCTTGAAAAGGCAATTTTTTGAAGCGTAGATACTTTATATATACAAGAGAGATATTAAAGTTTTGAAAGAGAGTACACAATGATTCCAGCAGCATCAGCTTCAGGCAACAATACAAGCGGCAACGGTCAATTTGGTGCATTGCTTCGCAAAAGAGGCAGACAAACTATTGATAATGCTGAACAAGATGTTCCTTACTTTGAGCACAATGACAGAAGAATGCGCTTCAACAATGCGGAAGATCCAATCCATTTTGTATTCAACATGATTGAAGACAGACCATTAAAATCAATCGCAAAAGAATTCGTAAAAGATTCATTATTTGAAATCACAAATTTTGTATCTAAGGTTGTTGGATAATCTTAGAACATAAACCAAGTTGGAAAATCAATAGGAAGCGGATTTTCGCCAGGCTGACCGAAGGGAACGCCGTCCAAGTGAGGCAGACGTTACTCTGCCGAGCTGCGAATAATCCAAGACAGGAATTAATAGGAATTTAGGAAAGAAATAGAGAGGAGCTGGATTCATAAGAAAATCCGGCTCCTATTTTATCTATTGAAATTTACTCGCTCGCCTGTAACGGCGTTTCAGGTCGGCAAAGCCGCCCTTCCAGCCTCAGCTCGCTCGCGCTACGAACAACCGGAATATCCGCAGTTGAGGCAGATAAAGCATCCTTCAGCCATTTGGATTGAAGTTCCGCACTCAGGGCAAGTTACTGTTTGTAATTCGCCTGATGGCTCTTGAGCAACCGTTTCTTCAACTTTTGGAAGCTCTTGCGCTTTTGAAGCATCAATGCTCATCGGCTGGAAGCTGCGTGAGTTGTTACGGTATACTGTGATACCTTTTAGGTTGTTTTTGTATGCCAGAATGTAAGCTTGTTCAATGTCTTCACGGCTTGCAGTTTCTTCAAAGTTAACTGTTTTTGAAACCGCATTGTCTGTGTGAAGTTGGAACGCTGCTTGCATTTTAACGTGCCATTCAGGTGAAACATCATGTGCTGTTGCAAACATATGTTTAATCTCATCTGAAACGCCCCAAACGTGAGCGATAGAGCCGTCTTTTGCAACTTCTCTCATCAACTCGTCTGAATACTGACCGTGATCTGTCATGTATTTTTTGAAGATCGGGTTGATTTCTAACATCTCAGTTCCGTCCATAACGTTACGCGAGAATACAAGTCCGAATAACGGTTCAACACCGCCGGAAGCGCTTGCTATCATTGAGATTGTACCGGTTGGTGCAATACAAGTTGTAGTTGCGTTTCTGATACCGTGCTGAGCGATTTGACGGTCAAGTTCAGCCCATTGCTCATCAGTGATTAAGCCCGCTGATTTGCCTTGATACTTGTTGTAGAGGAAGTTTTGACCATCGTATAGACTTCCTTTAAAGTTGTTAAATCTGCCGCGCTCTTTTGAAAGCTCGATAGATTCTGATTTTGAAATGTAGTCAATAAATTCCATAATCTGTGACGCAAGTTTTGTACCTTGTTCTGATGCGTAAGAAATTCCCATTTCCATAAGCATGTCAGCCCAACCCATTACGCCGAGACCGATTTTACGGTTGTTGCTAACCATCTCACCGATTTGCGGCAGTGGGTAGTTGTTAACTGCGATTACGTTGTCCAGGAATCTGATTGCTGTTCTTGTTGTCGCAGCGAGTAAGTCAAGGTCAATTTTCTTGTCAGCAGTAACCATTTTGCCAAGGTTGATTGAACCTAAGTTACAAGCTTCATAACCCAACAAAGGCACTTCGCCGCAAGGATTTGTTGATTCAATTTCACCAACAAGCGGAGTCGGGTTGTCAGCGTTCATTTTGTCAATGAAAACGATTCCCGGTTCGCCGTTTCTCCAAGCGCCGTCAACGATTAGGTCGAATACATATTTAGCGCTCAAGCGTCCTGCAGGAGCTTTGCTGCCAGGGTGAACAAGTTCATAATCCTGACCGCTTATGTATGCTTCCATAAACGCATCTGTAATCGCTACGGAGATATTAAAGTTGTTTAATTTAGAGTTATCGCTTTTGCAATTGATGAAATCTAAGATGTCCGGGTGGTCAACACGTAAGATACCCATGTTCGCACCACGGCGTGTTCCGCCTTGTTTAACAGCTTCAGTAGCTGCGTTGAATACTTCCATAAACGAAACAGGACCTGAAGAAACGCCCATTGTAGAACGTACAACGTCGTTTTTAGGTCTTAATTTCGAGAATGAGAAACCTGTTCCGCCGCCTGATTTGTGAATTAGGGCGGTGTTTTTAACAGTTTCAAAGATGCTTTCTAGTGAGTCTTCTACCGGAAGTACAAAACATGCCGCAAGCTGGCCTAATTCGCGACCGGCATTCATCAAGGTCGGAGAGTTTGGCATAAACAAGCCTTGAGTAATCGCTTTATAAAAGCGTTCTGTCAGTTCGTCGACTTTTGCAGGTGATGAATTGAATTTATAATCGCCTTCTGCGATTGTTTGAGCAACACGTCTGAACATGTCCGCGGGAGTTTCGGTACAAACGCCATCACTGTTACGTTTTAAATAACGTTTTTCTAAAACTTTTACAGCGTTTTCTGATAAATTTAATTCGCTGCTTGCGTTGCCACAAGAATTCGCTTCTTCGTCCATGCTAACTACCCCACCTGTTCCTGCCCACGCAGTATTTAATTCTGACACAAATACCTCCCTAGTTGGTTCATAAGTCTACGAGTTGATAAGTTTATGAGTTGTTACAATGTTAAACCTATAAACTTATTAACTTATAAACTAACAAAATACTCCCCTGCTCCGTCACGAGCATGTCTGTTGAACCATTGTAGCGTAAAATTCAAAATATTTCAACAAGATTATGTTTATGTTACAATTCTGCGTATGAAACACTCAAGGCTTACGTTATTAATATTTTTGGCTTTAATATTGGGAATAATAGTTGGACATTTCGCACCTGAAATTGGTAAAAAAATGTTTACTTTTGCAACAATCTTTCTGCGGATGGTAAAAATGATTATCGCTCCGTTGTTGTTCTCAACTTTAGTTGTGGGAATAGCAGGTCACGGTAATGCTAAGAGTCTTGGTAAAATCGGTTTAAAAACAATTATTTATTTTGAGATTGTAACGACGCTGGCGCTGGTTATCGGCCTGGTTGTGGCTAATGTATTAAAACCTGGCGTGGGATTTTCAATAGACCCAACAGTAGCGCACATCAAAGAGGCTGCTGAGATGGCAATGCCGCACGCTCACGCTTCCTTGAGCCAACTTTTAGTTAATATATTCCCAACAAGCATTGTTCAAGCGATGGCAGAAGGGAATTTGCTTCAAATCGTTGCGTTCTCCATATTTGTGGCGCTTGCAATAATTGCAGTTGGCGAACCGGCAAAACCTGTATTTAATTTCTTAGAATCGGTTTCTAAGATAATGTTTAAGTTTACCGAATATGTAATGTATTTTGCGCCGCTTGGTATCTTTGGTGCAATCGCTGCCACAGTGGGCGAAAACGGGCTCGGGATTCTAAAAAATTACGCTAAAATCATCGGCTCGCTCTATCTTGCGCTGGCAATATTTATTGTATTGGTACTGTTTATTGCTTGTAAATTGGTAAGAATATCATTCCGCGACTTGTTGCGCGCTGTTCAGGAACCCGCGCTGTTAGCCTTTACGACAGCAAGTTCGGAAGCGGCTTTTCCAAAAGCAATGGAAATAATGGAGCGCTTCGGGGTTCCAAAAAACATCGTTGGTTTTGTAATGCCGACGGGATACACTTTTAACCTTGACGGAAGCACGCTCTATCTTGCCATGGCGGTTATATTTTGTGCCCAAATCGTTGGCATACATCTGAGCATTCCGACTCAAATTACAATAATGCTAACTCTTATGCTTACAAGCAAAGGAATTGCTGCGGTTCCGCGGGTGGCCTTAGTCGTGCTAGCTGGAACGCTTGCAACGTTTAACATCCCGATTTTAGGGGTGGCGATTTTACTTGGTATCGATCAAATTTTAGACATGGGTAGAACAACCGTAAACCTCATCGGCAACTGCGTTGCAACCGTTGTAATCGCACGGTGGGAAAACGAGTTTGACTACGACCAAATGCACAGATTTATAAAACAACAGAAAGAAGAAAGCGTGGGCGCTGAAATAGCGCACATAGTACACAGGGAGCATCATGACTGATTCAACAAATTCTACAAAACCAAATTTTAAAGACACACTAAACTTGCCGCAAACAACGCTTGCGATGCGTGCGAATGCTGCGGTTAGAGAAGTTGAAATCCAAAAATTTTGGGAAGATAACAAAATTTATTGGAAAAACGTCGAGCAGAGAAATAAAAATAACAAATTTATTTTGCATGACGGCCCGCCGTATTTGAGTTCTGACAAAATCCACATCGGAACCGCTTTGAATAAAATTTTAAAAGACATTTTGGTAAAATACAAATCTCAAGCAGGGTTCTATGCACCGTACGTGCCGGGTTATGACGGACACGGACTGCCGATTGAGAACGCTGTAGTAAAAAATGTAAAAGGCGGCAGAAGCGCAATTACGCCTTATGAATTACGTCAAAAATGTCGTGAGTACGCGCATAAGGCCCTTAAAGGCCAAGAGACCGCATTCAGACGCTTAGGCGCATGGGGCGATTGGGGACACCCGTATTTAACGATTGACCCGTCTTACGAGGCATCTCAAGTACGAGTTTTTGGCGAAATGTTTAAAAAAGGTTACATTGAAAAAGGCTTAAAACCTGTTTACTGGTGTGCTTCTTGCGAAACAGCACTGGCTGAAGCAGAAGTCGAATACGCTGACCACACTTCAACTTCAATCTATGTAAGATTTAGATTTGATCAGGAATCAGCTGATAAGTTGATAAGTTTATTAGCTGATAACTCATCAACTCATCCCCTTATCAATTCATCCACCGGCATCTATGCCGTCATCTGGACAACAACTCCGTGGACAATCCCGTCAAACCTAGCTATCAGCTTGCATCCTGACTTGGATTACACATTCTTTGAATATTGCGGCGACACTTATTTCATCGCAGAAAAATTGCTCGCAAGCTTCATCGAAAGCGTTGGATGGAACGAACACGAAATGACAGTTCTGGGCCAATTGAAAGGTGCTGAATTAGAAAACTTAACCACTGACCACCCGCTATACAGTCGAAAATCACCGATAATCCTTGGCGAACACGTCACGACTGACGCAGGTACCGGGGCAGTTCACACAGCTCCTGGACACGGTCTTGAGGATTACGAAGTCGGCGCTAAATATGGTTTAGACATTCTTTCACCGCTTGATAGTAAAGGCATTTGGACAAAAGAAGCCGGGGATTTGGAAGGCACACCTTATTACAAAGGCAACGCGATTGTTATCGAAAAACTGCAAAACGCGGGCGCTTTGCTAAATAAATCAGACATCTCACACAGCTATCCGCATTGCTGGAGATGTAAACACCCTGTAATTTACCGCGCGACACCGCAGTGGTTTATTAAAGTCGGTAAATTCAGAGAAGAAAGTTTAGAAGAAATCAAAAAAGTAAAATGGATACCGTCAGGCGGCGAAACCCGTATTTCAAACATGGTCGCAGGCCGCACAGACTGGTGTTTATCACGCCAACGCGCATGGGGCGTTCCGATTCCCGTATTTTACTGCACAGGCTGCAACGAGTACGTCGTAACCCCTGAAACGATTGAACACGTCGCGCAAGTTTTCGAAAAAGAAAGCTCTGATGCTTGGGTAAAATATGAAGAAAAAGACTTACTGCCAAGCGGTTTTAAATGCCCAAGCTGCAGCGGCACTCATTTCAAAAAAGAAAACGACATTATGGATGTTTGGTTCGACTCCGGAGTAAGCTGGAAAGCAGTGGTCACCGAGCGCAGCGACGAACTTGGCGAAATCCCTGTTGAGATGTACCTTGAGGGTTCTGACCAACACCGCGGATGGTTCCAGTCTTCATTATTAACCTCGGTTGCAGTAACGGGCAAAGCGCCTTATAAAACAGTTTTGACACACGGTTTTGTCATGGCAGCAGACGGAAGAAAAATGTCAAAATCCGAAGGCAACTCCATTTCGCCTGAAGATGTTACAAAAGTCTATGGGGCAGATGTGTTAAGACTCTGGGGCGCATCGATTGATTACAGAAACGACATGAGAATCGGTGAAACCATTATCAACCACCTCGTGGAAGTTTTCAAAAAGACCCGCAACACCGCGCGTTTCTTGCTCGGAAACCTTTTTGACTTCGATCCTGCGGTTGATTATGTGAGTTACGAAGAACTTAAACCAATCGACCAATTTGCACTTAGCAAATTAAACAAATTGATAACAGACGTTACAGAAGCGTTTGATAACTACGAGTTTTACAAGTATTTCCAACACCTGCAAAACTTCGCAGCAACAGATTTGAGCTCATTCTATCTTGATATTGTAAAAGACAGACTATATACCGCCGGCAAAAAATCGCTTTCGCGCCGCGCATGTCAAACAGTTTTACACGAAATATTACAGACTCTAGTGAGGCTCCTTGTACCGGTAATGCCGCACCAGGCGGAAGATATTTGGCAAAACATGCCCGAAGTTCAGTGTGGCGACTTAGAAAGCATTCTGCTCTCTGACTGGCCTGTGACAAATGAAAAATGGAGCAGCACAGAACTGGAAGAAAAATTCACCCAGATTTTGAAACTTCGCGAAATTGTAACACGCGCAATTGAACCTTTGCGTGCTGACAAAAAAGTCGGCAGCTCTTTAGAAGTTGCAGTTTATTTAAACTGTCCAACCATTCAATCATTCGACCATTCAACCGACCTAAGCGATATCTTTATTGTTTCACAAGCGATAATGACCGACAAAAAGCCGGAAAATGTTTTAAACGAATACACTGAAGAAGGTGTAACCGTTTGGGTGACTCCTGCTGAAGGCTCCAAGTGCGCACGCTGCTGGAAATATCGCGGACTTGATTCTGACGGTATTTGCCAAGAGTGCCGCGAAGCCGTGGGATAATTTTTTCCGTGATTTAAAACTACTCATTGAACATTTCTTTTCCAGATTGCTTTGCTATCACTCGCAATGACATTTATTGTTGAACTATTCACCATTCACAACTCACTATTCACACATGTAACATTTTCTTTACATTCCCTAAAGTTTTCATATAATTCTGCCGTAATTAAGTGTAGTTACGAGCGAAAAGGAAATGACACTTTATGGGAATGAGCGCATCACAAGCAAGATTACTCAGCATCACTGCCCGTCTGTCTGATAATGAACAGAGCGGTCAGAGTGTTTCATATTCTAAACAGCGTCTTGCTGATCAGACTGACCAGATTCAAGCTGAATACAACGCAGCATTAAACGCGACTAAGCTCACTGTTTTAACAGGATTTTCAGGTGCTCAACCACAGTATTCGGATATGTGTTACTCACTTATCACCGGATATAACATGTCAGTTGATAACAAGCAATACTTGGTTACTGACAGCACCGGTAAAATTTTGGTTGCCAAAAATATTGCGGACGCGTTTGTGACAGCTCAAGGCGATTTCAACAGATTCGTTGAAAAAGCTGCGGGGATTTCTCAAGCAAACGTAGCTCAGAGCGAAAGTCCTGATATTAAAAAACAAGCGATTCATGAAGCTTGGGATAAATATTTAAAATCAGTAAACATGGGCGTTGAAACAAAATTAAACGACCAAACACAATTATATGAACCGACTGCAATTACTACTGTATCAGAAGATGCAGAGCATTTTAACACCGGGCTTGCAGAAGGATTTAGCGTGAGCTGGGTTCCTACGGATGACGGTCATGGTTATGCTACTGTCGGAGATATGCCTATCAACTATAATGGTACATCCCCAGAGCAGCGCGATTTATATGATTACGCAGTTTCATTAACAAAGTATTTAGAAACAGGTTCTGCACTAAAAACAAGTTCTGACAGCCCTGATGTTAAGTCGCAAATCGCATATTACAAAAATATGTTTAATGAAATGACTACCTGCGGGTTCTACACTTATGGCGTGGCTCCGATTGATTCTGATGCACCAAAAGGAAGCTATAAGAGTGCGCCGCTTGAAAATGGTAAATATATTTCACCGCTTGAAGACAAAAATGCCTCTCTATTTGAGAAAATGATTAGAGATGGTCAACTTCAAATTAAGTTCTACTCTGCAACTGAGCGCAAGTTCCTCGGAACAACAATCAGCGAAGATCAGGCTATCCAAGAGGTTAAAGATGACAGAAAAATAGCGCTTGCAGAAGCAAAATATGAAGAAGAAATGGTCGCGCTAGAGCGCAAAGATAAGAGATTTGACCTTGAGTTGAAGAAATTAGACACCGAACACAACGCCCTCCAAACTGAATATGAGTCAGTAAAAGGGGTTATTGATAAAAACGTTGAGAAGACATTTAGTATTTTTTCATAAATAAGCTTTCCTTTTCCTACCTAAAATTTTCATAACCGCGCCACGCGTGAGTTAGAAAAAAACCTCCCGATTGGGAGGCTTTTTATTGTTATCTTGTATTTCGTCATGTTGAGCCTATAAGGCGAAACATCTCAAATTTGGTGTTACATATGTGTTGAGATTCTTCGTCAGCACTCAGAGTGACTGGTACGCGGCATTATTCCTTATTGGAAACGCCTGATTTTGCAATGATTTCAGTTTCAATGTTTGTCGGAACTTGTTCATAAGCTTTGAACTCCATAGAGAAAGTTCCGCGTCCTTGTGTTTTAGAACGGATATCAGTTGCATAACCGAACATCTCACCCAAAGGAACTGTTGCATTGATTTTTTGGATACCTGTACCGCCGATAATTTCCATGCCTTCGACACGACCACGACGAGATGAAATATCACCAATAACGTCGCCTGTATTTTCTTCAGGAACTTCAATTTCAACTTTCATCATAGGCTCAAGAATGCAAGGTTTTGATTTTCTTACACCCTCTTTAATCGCCATAGAACCGGCAATTTTAAACGCCATTTCCGAAGAGTCGACATCGTGGTAAGTTCCATCGTACAATGTAACTTTAACGTCAATCATTGGGAAGCCAGCAATAATACCGCCTTCGAGCGCTTCTTCCATACCTTTTCTAGCAGGCTCGATGTATTCTTTAGGAATAGCACCACCGACGATTTTGTTTTCAAATACAAATCCGGCATTTTCTTCAGCTGGTTCGATTTTGATTTTAACGTGTCCGTATTGACCTTTACCACCTGATTGACGGATGAATTTAGAATCCTGATCAGCTGTTCCGCGGATAGTTTCTCTGTATGCAACCTGTGGTTTACCAACGTTTGCATCTACTTTGAACTCACGTAACATACGGTCAACGATGATATCAAGGTGAAGTTCACCCATACCAGAGATGATTGTTTGACCTGTTTCAGGGTCAGATTTAACCTGGAATGAAGGATCTTCTTCAGCAAGTTTTTGAAGCGCAATACCCATTTTATCTTGGTCAGCTTTTGTTTTTGGTTCAATCGCAACCGAGATAACCGGTGTTGGGAACGTCATTTTTTCCAAGATGATAGGTGCTTTTTCGTCACATAATGTGTCACCTGTAGTTGTGTCTTTCAAACCAACCGCTGCACAGATATCACCTGCGTATACTTCTGTGATTTCGTTTCTTTGGTCAGCTTGCATTTGAACAAGTCTTGAAATACGCTCTTTTTTGCCGCTTGTAGAATTGAGAACGTAAGAACCCGCTGCCATTTTACCGGAATAAACACGTAAGAAGGTTAAACGACCAACGTAAGGGTCAGTCATAACTTTAAATGCTAACGCCGCGAACGGTTCATTATCATCAGAGTGTCTTTCTGTTTTTGTTCCGTCTTCTAATTCACCTTCGATAGCTTTTACATCTAACGGTGATGGAAGCAATTCAACAACTGAATCAAGAAGTAATTGAACACCTTTGTTTTTGAAGGCTGTACCGCAAGTTACAGGAACGATTATGTTATTACAAACAGCTTTTCTCAAAGCTTTTTTAAGTTCATCAATAGAGATTTCTTCTCCTTCTAAGAACTTCATCATAACATCGTCGTCTGTTTCAGCGATAGCTTCAATAAGCTGTTCTCTGTATTTTTGAGCATCCGCTACCATATCTGCAGGGATTTCTTCAACTTTAATATCAGTACCCTGATCGTTGGTGTAGATATATGCTTTCATTTCAAACAAGTCAACAAGACCTTTGAACTGGTCTTCTGCACCGATCGGAAGTCTGATTGGGTGAGCATTACCGCCTAAACGGTTTCTAACCTGATCAACAACTCTGTAGAAATTAGCGCCTGTTCTGTCCATTTTGTTAACAAAAACCATACGAGGAACTTCGTAACGGTTTGCTTGTCTCCAAACAGTTTCTGATTGTGATTGAACACCGCCAACCGCGCAGAATACTGATACAACACCATCAAGTACACGCAGTGAACGTTCTACTTCAATCGTGAAGTCAACGTGACCCGGGGTGTCGATGATGTTTAATTGGTGATCTTTCCAGTAAGAAGTTACCGCAGCGGATTGGATTGTAATCCCGCGTTCTCTTTCTTGTTCCATGAAGTCGGTTACCGCAGCACCATCGTGTACTTCACCGATTTTATGTGTTTTACCTGTGTAAAACAAAATACGTTCTGTTGTAGTGGTCTTACCAGCGTCGATGTGAGCTGCAATACCAAAGTTTCTGATTCTCTCTAGTGGAGTCTGTCTAGCCATTTTTTGTATTCCTTTACTGTCTTGCTGCGCTCGCATGAAACGAATATCCGTGGCTGCCTCGTATGTCCTGCGGACAGCCGATTAATTCGGCATCCACTCCATTCTCTGCTCGCTTGCGCTATTTATATTGTTACTTGTATTTCTATACAAAAATAATATCATGAACATGTGGAAAAGCAAACGAAAAGGGTAGCTGATAACAGACGGTAGTAAGTAGTACAACAAAACTCGTCATTTTGAGCGCTAGCGAAGAATCTCAAAATTGACATCAACTACAGCAACTTTGAGATGTTTCTTTTCACTCAACATGACGGAAACTACTTTACTTAACCTTAGCCTCAAGTTTTACAAGTCTTGTTTCAAGCGATTTGCTTTGCGCAACAAGTTCTTTGTGCTTAGTTTCCAGTGCTTGAACTCGAGCGATTGTATCATTGATTTTCTTATCAAGATCTTTAACCGCATTCACTAATCCGTAGAGGATAAAATCTTTGTCGATAACCAAAGTACCATCTTTAGCTTTAGAAACCGCTTTAGGGAAAACTTTTTGCAAGTCTTGAGCCACAACCCCGACATGTGGAGCTTTTTCAGTGTCAGACTTCATTGTGTAATCATAAATTTGCAGTTTTTCAATTTGTGCCAAGCCGTCTTTGTTTTCACCGATAATATCTTTTAAACGCTTGTCGGAGTTTACAATCTCTCCTCCGCCAACAAACAATCTTCCGCGGATATAGACGTTAGTTGTCATAGCTGCTGAACCTATGAAGACTTCATTGGTAACAGTATCCGCACCGGAGATACCTTGTATAAATCTGGAGTTTGCTCCGATACAGGTCTTGTTTTGTTGTGTAGTTACATTTGAGCAGGCATCATAACCAATGGCTGTAATGTTCGCCCCCGTGGTTATGTTTTCCCCTGCAAGAGCGCCGATGAGCGTATTGTTAATACCTGTTGTTACACGGTTTCCTGCATTATATCCGAAGAAAGTATTATTAATCCCTGTTGATCTTTGACCTGCGCCTTGTCCAAATGCTGTGTTTTGAGCGCCGGGATTGCTGTCGCTTAAAGCTCCCATCCCAAATGCGGTCGAATTAACCCCAGGGTTCGCTACGTGTGTACCAAGACGCAAACTGTTAGTGTTCCCGGATAAATTTGCTACGACAGTGCCTGAGCTTTTGAACGTTATAAAATCACTGCCTGCTGCGTTAACAATAAGTCTTCCGTTGTCGCCTCCAACCTTTTGATTTTGCCCAATCATGACTGAGTTGTTACCTGGCGGAACATAAAACACATCGCCGCTGCGAATACCGCCGCCACCTGTTGCCCATTGCCAAATCTTATCAACACTCATGTTGTTGGCTTTATTACGACGAGTGATAATCGGCGCAAACGCAGCCATTGCTATACTCAAAATAACAAGAACTACCATTAACTCCATAAGAGTAAACGCCAATTTCTTTTTTCTATTAAAGCTCATCATTTCCACACCCCTCTTTGCCACAATAGCAATATAATTCATTACTCAAATCTTACCTTAATTCACCATGCATTGTCAAGGCTTTTTCATGATACAATTGTCGCATGAAACGAATTCTTGACGCAAACCTAAACCGCGGAACAGAGGCTCTGAGAGTATTGGAAGAAATCGCGAGATTCCTTTTGGAAGACACAGAGCTTTCTGAGCAATTAAAATTAATCCGCCATGAACTAAACAATCTTCAAGAAAAAGATTACGACGGGCTGCTCTCATCGCGCGACACCGAGGGCGATATCGGAACCAAAATCCAAAACCCTGACTCTCGCTTGGGGATTGAAACTATTTTTAAAGCAAATATCAAGCGTTTGCAGCAGGTTCTAAGAGTGCTTGAAGAATACGGTTTAGGGACTAGGGATAAGGGACTAGGGACTAGTAAAATTTCAAGTTTGAGATACCAAACTTACACACTGGAGAAAACTATGTGGGAAAAATTACAATCAAAATATGCAAAATTGAGACTGCAGGACAAAAAACTTTATCTTGTAACAAGCTCTGATCAGTTTGAGAGCGAAAGCGAATTTTTAGACGCAGTCGCCGCCTCTCTTGCCGGCGGAGTCGACATCGTTCAGCTTCGTGAAAAAAACATGGCCGCAAACAAAATCGTTGAACTCGGCAAAAAAATTAAACAATTATGCGCACAGTTTGACGCGATTTTTATTGTAAACGACCGAGTTGACATCGCATTTGTGTTAGAAGCTGACGGGGTTCACCTCGGACAAGACGATATGGATGTGGCGTCAGCTAGAAAAATTTTAGGACAAAACGCGATTATTGGAGTTTCCACTCATGCCCCGAAACAAGCTCAAAAAGCAGTTGAGGATGGTGCTGATTACATAGGCGCCGGACCGGTTTTTACCACACCGACCAAACCCGGCAGAGCATCTGTAGGACTGGATTATATAAAATGGGTTGCCGAAAACATTGAGGTTCCGGCTTATGCAATCGGCGGGATTGATTTAACAAATGTGGATGAAGTATTGGACTCCGGCGTACAGAAGGCAAATTTGGGTGTAGCGGTTGTTCGCGCTATAATCAACGCGCCAAGACCTGATGAGGCAGCGCAAAAATTTCATGATATAATTTCGTCAGAGGATGTAGAAAAGCCCACAAAAACGACAGTTTTTGAGGATTTTCAAGTCCGACCTTAGAAGTGCTCAACCCGAACCGGCTGCGGGAGCGCAGGTGGACAGGGTTGAGCCGGACAAAAGGAGAGAAAAATGTACGGCATAATTTTAGCAGGAGGTTCCGGAAGCAGGCTCTGGCCGCTTTCAAGAGAATTATATCCAAAGCAGCTTTTGAATCTGACTTCAAACGAAAGTCTTTTGCAGCTGACTTATGAAAGACTTGCAGCTTTTATTGAGCCAAAAAATATCATAAGCGTTACAAACACAAAGCATGCCAGCAGTGTTAAAATGCAATTGGACGCGCAATCTGTTGTGCTTGCCGAACCGCTTTCGAAAAACACCGCGCCCGCTATCGCGCTTGCAACAAAATTCATCATGGAACAATCCGGCGAAGACCCGATTATCCTAATCGTGCCGTCAGATCATTTGATTAAGGATATTGATAAATTTGTATCAACTGTACAAAATGCCGAAAAACTGGCCCAAGAAGGTTACATTGTAACTTTCGGAATCCAGCCGAACTACCCTGAAACAGGCTACGGGTACATTAATACAGACGGCAATACGGATGGTTACAGGGTAAAAGAATTTGTTGAAAAACCTGACCAGCAAACAGCCAAAAAGTATTTAGAAGCAGGCACATATTTCTGGAACGGCGGAATTTTTATGTTCAAAGCATCAGTAATGCTGAAAGAACTTGAAAAACACGCACCTGAAATCTCAAAAATTCTAAAGGAATTTGACTTCACCAACTCAAGCGAAATTCCTTACACAAGCTTTGAAAAAATGCCAAATATTTCAATCGACTACGCGATCATGGAAAAATCCGACAAAATCGCGCTGGTTAAATTGGAGAGCGATTGGAACGATCTCGGCTCCTGGCAATCAATTTATGATGCAAGCCAAAAAGATTCTGAAGGGAATGTTTTTGTGGGAAATGTAGTAGACGAGGGTTCTAAAAACTCGCTAGTTTATTCATCCTCAAAACTCGTCACAACAATCGGGTTAGAAGACACAATCATCGTTGAAACAGAAGATGCCATCCTTGCTTGCAAAAAAGAATGCTCGCAGGATGTTAAAAAAATCTATGAAACCCTGCGCGCGCAAAAAAATGATGCTTACCTGGTGCACAAAACAGTTTACCGCCCTTGGGGATTCTACACCGTACTAGCTCAAGGCGAAGGTTTCTTAACAAAATTAATCCACGTAAACCCGGGACACAAATTATCAGTGCAATCCCACAACCACCGCAGCGAACACTGGGTGGTATTATCCGGCACGGCGAAAGTTGTTCTAGACAGCAATGACCACATTCTAGAACCCGGCAGCAGCATTGATATCGCGGTTAAAGCAATCCACTCGTTGCAAAACCCTTACGAAGAAGCGATTGAAATCATTGAGGTTCAAAAAGGCTCCCTTCTTATAGAAGAAGACATTGTTCGCTACGAAGACATGTACGGTCGCGCAGGCTGAGCCTGACCAGTTTTTCAAGTAGATTATTGTGTTGGTCGCCTTATTTATATTTTTATAAACCAATTAACATATTTTGTATTGCCGGCTTCTGCAAACTTTGAGCATCTGTTTTGCGCGGTAATACAGTCGCGAGTTCCTGATAGTAGCCTTTGTCTAAGAGTTCAAAAAATAATTGAGTTGTATAAGGCGCAAGTTCGCGCGTTTTTTCGCTATCTATATAAATCCCTTCAACCAGACGGGCAAAGAGTTCTGCGGGTTTTGTATAGTATTTTTTATAGCGGTTTATACGCGCAGAAATCCGAGCTTGTTTACGCTGGGCAGATTTCAATCTCAAGGCTGCAGCAAACACAGGCGACATATCAGGGAAATCGTTTTCAATACTATCAATAGAATAAATCAGCGCCTTGAGCCCCCAAAAACCGCCATAAACTTTGACTCTATCGTATTTTAGTAAATATTTTGCGTTAGTTTTTTTAATATACTTATCAAACTCTTTAAATTTTTTTGAACGTTGAAAATCGGGATATTCGCTTTTTATAATTTTTTCGTATTTTTTAATCTGTTCTTTAACTAAATCTTTGTGTGCATATAGTTTTTTGCACAACGAGTTCTCGTCAACAAAATTCGTAACTTTTAAAAGTTCTTTTTCAAACAACAGATTTTCACACTCGAAAAGCACCGCGAAACTTCCGCCGGTTTTGTTCATGTCAAGTTCGAGCTTGGAATGGATATAGTGCGCAAACTCATGCAAAAGCGTGGGCACAACACGATGCGCCGGGGTGTTTTTTGACACATCGATTCGGTTTTTCATGAAAAACCCCTGATGTCCGCGCGCTTTCGTTGCCCTGTGAACGCTTAACCCCAAAGACCTAAAATATTTTATTAATTCCTTTTCTTCCATTAAAATAATTCTAGCATAAATTTAAGTTAAACCCTCCCGTCATTGCGAACGAAGTGAAGCAATCTGGAAAAGATAGAACTGGATTGCCGCGTCGAACCTTCGGTTCTCCTCGCAATGACAGTATAGATTCTTCAAACTTTATCTCAAGATTTTTCCGGGGTTAAGAATGTTGTTTGGGTCAAATAGTTTTTTTATTTCGCGCATGTAATTTAGAGTCAACGGGTCGATTACTTTTTCAACGTAATCTCTCTTTAACATCCCGATTCCATGTTCGCCTGAAAGTATTCCGCCAAGGCTTGCCGTTAAATCATACATTTCTTCTTTTGCCAAATGAAGACGGCGCATTTCGTCTTTGTCAGAAAAATCAACCGGGATTTGCGGGTGAACGCTTCCGTCCCCGACATGTCCAATCAGACAGCAAATTAAATTATATTTAGCGCAAATTTGCTCAACGCCTTCGACAAGTTGCGCTAATTTGTCGCGCGGAACTATAATGTCGTCCGTCGTTACATTTGGCTTCAACTGTTCGCAAGCAACCATTGAAGAACGACGCGAAGCCCAGATTTTTTCGTATTCTTTTTCATTATGAGAATACTGGATTTTTGAAGCGCCGCAACTTTCTAAAACTTCAACCACGACTTTTCTCTGGTATTCCATCGCACTTTTAAAACCGTCAATTTCAATTACAAGCGCCGCCGCCTTATCAGTCAAAATCCCCGCAGGCGAGTATTTTTCAATGGTCTGAAGCGCTTCACGGTTCATCAAGTCAATCGCGCATGGGTAAATCTTTTGGGAAATGACTTTATTAACGGCGTTAACAGCATCGGACACCGAATCAAAATACGCCATCATAACCTGTTTAGCTTCAGGCTTTGGAATCAGTTTTAAAACCGCCTCAACCACCACGCCCAGCGTGCCTTCTGAACCGATAAAAATCGAGTTTAAATTATATCCGGTGGCGTTTTTTATAGTATTTGAACCGGTTTTCATCAACTCGCCCGACGCTGTCACAACAATTAATTCCAACACATAATCCTTCGTTGCGCCGTATTTAAAAGTCTTTGCACCCGCTGAATTCTGCGCAATACTCCCGCCAATCATAGAATATTTTAAATAAGCCGGATCAGGAGGATAAAATAATCCCAACTTCTCAACCGCCGCATGCAAGTCGCCCACAACCACACCCGGCTGAACCCGCGCGGTCATGTTTTCCGTATTTACATCTAAGATCTTGTTCATTTTAGAAAAGTTCAGAACAATTCCGCCCTGTTCAGGCACACAAGCACCGACAACATTTGTCCCCGCGCCGCGGCAAACCACAGGGATTTTATGCAGATTCGCATACCGCATAACCTCTTGAACCTGCTCAATTGTTTGCGGGAAAACAACCACGTCCGCGGCATTCTCAACCGATAAACCCGAAGCATCGGTAGAATTCTCGCGAACAATATCTATATCAGTTGAAGACTGGGCAGCAAACTTTTTATCAAAAATGACTAGTTTCTTGTCCCTAGTCTCTAGTATCTTATTCGACATAAGCTGTTAATTTTTCCACGTTTTGGTTAAGTTTTTTCATCTGCTTTTCAACAGCGTCAACTTTTTTAGCGACTTTTCCTGAATCTTCGTCTTCAAGCAGTGCTAAGACTTTTTCCAACTTCATTTCTAATCTGTCCATGCGGTTTTGCTGTTCTTCATATTTTTTGTCAAGCTCAAGCGCCGCAACTCTTTCAGAAATTTCGTTTAATTTTTCTGACGCATCATCAACCCATTCACCAAGATAAGACAGAACCTGATGGAAAACCTTATCCGCGTTCGCGTTTGAAGTTACAACAGCATTCAGTGCGTCCATTTTCTTTTCAACACGCTCGTTAAATTCTCTGTTATCAAGAACATTAATGCGTTCTTCAAGGTTGTAAATTACGCTGCTGAACTTGGTCAAGCCATCGCTTAGCGCTTGATAAGACTCATCAGAATTCAAAAGTAATTTGTTTGTTCTGCTGCTGATGCTCAAAATATCATCATTAAGCTTTTCAAACAAATCTTTTAATTCGTAAATTTGTTCTTGCGTAAGGTTTGAAGACAAATCCTCCATTGACGCAGAAATCTTGTTGATATTTTCCGAAAGCTGCTCAATTGAACCGCTGGTATCGGTTTCAGAAATATTATTTAAGACAATACGAAGCTTCGCGATATCGCTTTCAACATCTTGCAGGGTGTACGAATAATCGTTTTCTTCATTGCTTGCGATTCTTTCCAATCTGTCTGTAACCGCCGCTAGTGTACGATTAATTTCGTCTGTTTTTTCTTCAACAAAACCCTTGATATCTTTTGAATCGTCCGCATTTTTAAGCGCATTCAAAATAGACTCTTTAACATCTTTCAACGCCTCAAAAGTCTCGACTTTTGTCAGCATTTCAGCCGGAATCAATTCAGAAATATAATCCTTTTGACCCTCAAGCAGGTTTCTGAGTTCATCAAGCTGTTCGTTCAAATCATCGTCTTCGCATAATACAAACGCGTCGATTTTTTGGTGCAATGCAAGCAGGTTGTCAGCCAATTCTTCAAAATGCGCGTCTTCTTCAGGCTCACTCAAGATAATAGCGTCAACTTTCTGATGCAGCGCACAAAGATTATCGGACAATTCACCAAACTGCTCACCTGTTGCGTTAATTTGAGTGAAATCATCAAGTTTTGCATTAAGAGTATCAAGAACTTCGCCTTTAAAACCGCTGTGCTTTTCCTCCAGCGCCTCAATTAAATCTGTACCAATTAGGCTGACTTCTTGTTTAATAGTTTCAATTTTTTCTTCTAAAACGCTTCTGAAGCGCATGTCGCGAGCTTGTTCGTCTTGTTCATCTATTTCATAATCCGCACGAATACTGCCAACTTCCAAAAGTAATTTTTCAAGCTGCTCCTCAACCGCGCTCAAATCAATAGTTGGAGATCCCTGAACACTGACGCGATCGCCTGCAATTTTGACCCCGGTGCTGACATTTTCAATGACCTTAATAACTTCCGTTATCTTCTCGTCAATATTAATCCCGGAATTTTTAACTTCATCTACTATCGCTGAAAGCTCCGCTTTTACCGCATTAATTTCTTTCAACGAATTTTCTATCTTAGCGTCAGTTTGAGAAACAACTTTTTCTAACTTTTCTTCAATTGGAGTGATGTCAATAACAGGCGCCTCAACACTTTCAAACGAACTTTTAAGCCCCGCTAATGCGCTTAAGATATTCGCAAAAATCTCAGGAGTTTCAAGCTCAAAACTTTTGTTATCAAGTGCTTTTTTAATCTCTGTGAGTTTTTTAAGAACTTTTTCAGAATTATCAGGCAAATCAAAAGTCTTGTTTTCAATCGCGGCTTTAATGTCCTCAATAGCGCTGATAACCGTTTCTGAGTTGTCAGGCGCTTCAAAAGAAATCGCTCCGATTGTATCTTTAATTTCACCCAAAGACGCCAAAACTTGAGCAGAATCATTCGGAAATTCAATGTCCTCGATTGATTTTTCTATATTTTTTACTGCCTTCAAAACTTCTGAATTATCAGGAATATCAAAAGAAATCCCCCCAATTGTATCTCGGATTTCGCTTATAGCAGCCAAAACTTCAGCCGAGTCATTCGGGAATTCAACCCCTTCAACAGCGTTTTTAACATCTTTTATAGCATCTAAAACTTTTGAATTATCTGGCGCGTCGAATGTTTTATCATCAATTGCAGCTTTGATTTCGGTCTTGAGTTCGCCTAAAATATTCACCACATTGCCTGATGTGTCCTGGAAATCAAAGTTTTTGCTCTCAATTGTTTTTTGAAGCTCTTTCAAACCTTTTAGAACCTCAGCCGAACAGTCAGGAGAACTAAAATCAATGCTTGCAACGGCTTCTTTGACCTCACCCAAAGCTTCAACAATCTGATCTGAGCGCTCATCAACTTTTTGAGACAATTTCTTAAAGTTGTCTTTTGTGCTTGCAATCTGCTTTGTTATAGCTTCTGCTTGAGAAAGGATTTCGTCAACGCGGCTGGTAACACTTTCAATGTTGTTGTTTTCGGTAAAAGCCATCAAGACGTTGTGAAGCTCGTCATTTTTCTGATCATATATTTGAAGTGAAGACAAAATCGCGTTTGTAGACAGATAAATATTTTCAAGTTCGCGCTTGATAATATCATTCTGGTCAGTCGGATCCATTGTCATAAGTGTTTTCAAGATAGACTGCACATTAATATTTACATCAAACAATGATGACTCAAAACTCTTGTGAATATTTTCAAGTCCGTCAAGCTTTTCAACCAGTCTTTTTTCGCTTCCGTCTTGAGCTTTGCCAAAAGATTTTTCTGTTGCAGACAGGTTTTCTTTAATATAACCTCGGATTTCTTCAAGGTTTTGGGTAACTATATTTTTATACTTTTCTGTTTCGTGAGAAAGCGCATCGCCAAGAAGCTGGATATTTTTTTCAAACGCATTCAATTGAGAAGCGAATTCGTCTTTTGTGAATTCATGCTCCCCTTCAAGCAGAGTTTTGCACTCAGAAAGATAGTCCTTTACAAGGTCAACAGTTTCGGTGTTTTGCGCCATTGAATCTATCTTAGTATCAATATTACTAAGCATATCCACCAGCTCGCTTGTATCTTTTTCGTCTGTATTCGCCATTCAATACACTCCCTATCAACAATATTGTATCATATAATTTATGTCCTTGGAATTATATTACGATTGATTAACATATTGCGTTTTGCCTTGCTTGCGATTTAGATTTGTTAGTAGTACAATGTTGTCGAATGAGGAGAAACCCATGGGACACATAGTAATAGATAGCACAAAATGTAAGGCATGTTACCTCTGTATAAATGAGTGCCCCAAAAAACTATTGAAACCGGGCGAAGAATTAAATTCTCTCGGCGAAAGAACTGTGGTATTTGATGATGCTGAAGGAAAGTGCATCGGCTGCGCAATGTGTGCAACCCGCTGTCCCGATTTGGCGATTACGGAAGTTGTGAGATAGATGAGCAAAACAACAGAAAAAGTTTTAATAAAAGGTAATTACGCAATAGCTGAAGCCTCAGTCAGAGCAGGATGCGATGCGTATTTTGGTTACCCGATTACTCCGCAAAGTGAAATTGGCGAATATTTGAGCGCTAAGATGCCTGATTTAAACAGAGGATATGTTTGTGCTGAAAGCGAACTTGCTGCAATAAATATGGTTTTGGGTGCATGCTCAACCGGCGCAAAAGCCATGACATCATCTTCTTCTTGCGCAATTGCACTGATGCAAGAGGCTTTGTCGTTCGCATCGTCTGACGAGTTACCGATTGTTTTAATAAGCGTTATGCGTGGCGGTCCCGGCTTGGGCTACATCTATTCAGCGCAGGGCGATTACAATCAGGCGCTAATCGGCGGCGGCAACGGGGATTACAGACACATTGTTCTTGCTCCGTCCAACGTTCAAGAATGCGTTGATTTGACTTACAAAGCGTTTTATTTAGCGCACAAATACAGAAATCCGACCGTGGTTTTAGCCGACGGACTTTTAGGGCAAATGATGGAACCGGTTGAATTTGGCGACTACCCGTATCCGGAAATTGACAACTCCGACTGGGCGCTTACAGGTGCAAAAGGTCGTGAGCGCCGCGCTATCCGATCACTTGAAGTCAGCGTTGAAACTCAATCTAAGCACATTGAACATTTGTTTGAAAAGTATAAATTAATCGAAGAAAACGAAACCGAATTTGAAGAAGAAGGCGTTGAAGACGCAGATATTATTGTTACGAGCTTTGGAAGCACTTCACGTAACGTAAAATCCGCCGTTAAACAATGCCGCGAAGAAGGTTTAAAAGTCGGATATTTCAGACCGATAACCCTTTTCCCGTTCCCGTCAAAACGACTTTCAACACTGGCTGAGAGCGCAAAAAAATTCTTAACAGTGGAAGTTAACATGGGACAAATGGTTCGCGACGTAAAACTTGCTGTTAACGGAAAAGCTCCGGTGGAATTCTTCGGAACTCCTGTTGGCGCACCGCCTACGGTTGAGAGTATAGTTGAAAAAATTAAAAAAATGTGAATAGTGAATTGTAAATAGTGAATAGTTCAACAAAATAAATAATATATGCGAAGCATTTGAAGAACGACTCACAATTCACGACTCACGATTCACTCAGAAAAGGAACACTGATGACCCAAACACAAACATTCAAAATACCCGATAGCTTAATAAAAGATATGAGATACTCATTCTGTCCTGGATGCGACCATGGTGTGGCTTTGCGGCTTGTGGCTGAAGTATTGGACGAATTGGGTTTGCGCGAAAAATCCATTACAGCAGGCTCTGTCGGGTGTTCGGTTTGTATTTATAATTTCATTGATGTTGATACTATTGAAGCGCCGCACGGACGCGCATTAGCTGTTGCAACCGGTGTGAAACGCGCCAGACCGGAAAAATTTGTTTTCACTTATCAGGGCGATGGCGACTTTGCCTCAATCGGGTTGGGCGAAAGCTTAAGCGCTGCAACTCGTGGTGAGAATTTAAGCACGGTTTGTATTAACAACACGACTTTTGGAATGACAGGCGGTCAACTAGGACCGACGACTTTGCTCGGGCAGGTTACAACAACTTCTCCAAAAGGCAGATGTGCGGAAAACTACGGCTATCCTGTAAAAATCGCAGAACATGTCGCGCTATGCGGCGGCACAGCTTACTGCGCACGGGTTTCGCTTGATACCGTTGCAAATATAAGAAAAGCGAAAGCTGCTATTAAAAAAGCTTTTGAGGTACAATTGGAAGGCAAAGGGTTTGGATTTGTCGAAATCCTCGCAACTTGCCCGACAAACTGGAAGATGACCCCATCCCAAGCGCACGAAAGAGTTCGCACTGAGATGATGGAGAATTTCCCAATCGGGGTGTTCAAAGAGGCCAAGACGCTATGAGGCTAAGATGCTAAATAATGATGATGATTTAAAACAAACACAAATAGAAAATTGCAGAAACAAAGACAGATACGAAACATACGACGATGCCAACGCAGCACGGGTTTATCTCAGTTACCCGCTGGAAATCTATAAGTGCGAAATATGCGACGGCTACCACTTTACCAGGGGTAAGGGGTAAATATACAGGTTACCCAGATAAGTCCAGTTAAACGATAAAAAGGAACTAAGAAAATGACAAACAAAGAATTTGATTTTACTATAGCAGGCTTTGGAGGCCAAGGGATATTGCTAGCAGGCGAAGTCCTTGCCAACGCCTTTATGCAAGACGGTAAATACGTAACCTGGTATCCAAGCTACGGGGCAGAAATGCGCGGCGGAACGGTTAACTGCGAAATCGTCATGGGAGACCTTCCTGTGAGCGCTGTTAACAAAAAAGAAGTCGATTTTTTAATCGCCCTTAACCAGCTTTCGTTTGACAAATTCATGGAAAAAGTTAAAGAAGGCGGTTTGATCATAGCGAATTCTTCTTTAGTAAAAGAGATTAAAACCCGCACAGATATTAATTACTTGTTTGCTCCGATTACGAAACTTGCAACAGAAAGCCTCGGCAACATAAAAATGGCAAACATTTTAGCACTTGGGATTTTGGCGAAAGCAAGCAAACTCGTTTCAGTTGAATCACTTACCAAAGCGCTCGAAACCGTAATCCCGGCTCACAGACGCAATCTTTTACCGCTTAACATTGAGGCCTTAAAAATAGGCTATGCGTATGATTTAGTTACTGTTTAGTGCAGAAATCCTCTGAAAAGCCGATTTATATATTGGTAAAAATCGTTAGTATAATCATGTTAGCGACCAGAAACTAGTCTCTGGTTCCTAGTCCCTAGTCCCTAACTAAAGAGGTTTTCAGTGGTAAAAAAAGAGTTAATTAAAACGATAAAAGAAAAAGAAACCCAGCTGGCGAAACTGCAACAGCACGTGGAAAAGAGTGCAGTTTGTGCAGAGCTGTATAATAAAGTTGTGTTAGAAAAAGCTATTCTAAAAAAAGAGCTTGATGATATGTCCAAAAACAAAGGACTGCTGGCGAAACTAAAATCCCTCATCCCGCATGAAAAGGTTTACATCTGCGACTATTTTAAAGAGTGATTTTGAATGATTATACAAAAAGCAAACAGAGAAATTTTTCTGTTTGCTTTTTGTTATTTTATTGTTATTTTTTAATCAAACTTCTTAGATAATCATGTAAAGCAAATGCCCTATCATTACCGGAGCGAATAGCCTCTAAATTTGGGCCGTTTGGGTTCGCCCACCCTTGCCTAACAGCACCATAAGCTTTTCTAATCTGATTGCGAACTTTGACTAGAGCCTGTTCTTCGTGGCTCATCTTAGAACCAGTCGGGAATAGCTTGCGAAGCCTAACTAGCGAATCAAATGAATCAAAAGTACCCTGTTTATAGACATTTGCAGCAGCCTCTGGTAATCCTATGCCCATACCCGTTGTCAACGCTCTTATGTCTCCACGTCCAACAAGTGCTTCTACATTCCCTGTCGCAATTCGCTTTGCGGCATTTCCTCCTGCGGAGACAACGGCCTTAGTTGTACCCACAAAAATTTTTCCAACTGTCATAATTTTCCCCTTTTACTTTTTCTAATTACAGAAATTTTCTACCTATATCCTTATTAAAACTAAAATACAGTTGATATTGCGTGGAGAATTTCAATTCAATTCAATTCAATTCAATTCAATTCAATTCAATCAGCATTATGATTGCGTTTTGGCGATTGTAAATATTTTGTAATATTTGTTATAGAATTTGGCATTTAATTAAAAATATTTGTCATCCTGAACTGACTGCAGAATCGGCTGAAAGGAACTTGAAGCCAGATTCTATGTCCCTACCTGGTGATTCAGGATCTTCCACTTGCACGGCTTGCATAGATTTAAACGATGGAAGATTCCGGATCAGGTCCGGAATGACAAAATGGAAGAAGCTTGGCATGCCCTGTATTTGTATATAATTTACTGTGTTTGTGGTAATATTTCCTTGTAAAAGTGTTTTACTAAAGAAAAGGAGATATACCATGACACAAAAGAGAGTATGGCTTTTCCACGAAGGCAATGCAGAGATGAAAAATCTGCTTGGTGGTAAAGGCGCAAACTTGGCTGAAATGACAAATTTAGGCCTTCCAGTACCTCCGGGTATGACAATCACTACAGAAACTTGTATGGATTACATCAACAACAGCAACAAAATGCCTGAAGGTTTGATGGCTGAAGTCAAATATGCACTCGGAGAAATCGAAACAAAAGCCGGCAAAAAATTCGGCGACGCTTCAAACCCATTGTTGGTTTCAGTACGTTCCGGTGCTAGACTTTCTATGCCTGGTATGATGGAAACCGTTTTAAACCTTGGTTTGAACGATTCAACATTAGAAGGCATGATTAAATTAACAAACAACGAAAGATTCTGCTATGACTCTTACCGTCGTTTCTTAACTATGTTCGGTTCTGTTGTAATGGACATCGAGCGTATGCACTTTGAGCACATCTTAGAAGCAGTTAAAGACAACGAAGGCGTTAAATTGGATACAGAAGTTTCTGTTGATGGTTTAAAATCTTTAATCCCTGCTTACAAACAGCTTATTAAAGAACACACAGGAAAAGAATTCCCGCAAGATCCTTATGAACAACTTCAAGCAGCGATTGAAGCGGTATTCAGATCTTGGAACATTCCACGTGCGATTGCTTACCGTAACCACTACAAAATCGACCACAACTTCGGTACAGCGGTTAACGTTCAAACAATGGTATTCGGAAACATGGGTGATGATTGCGCAACAGGCGTATCTTTCACAAGAAACCCTTCTACCGGTGAAAACAAATTCTACGGTGAATACTTAACAAACGCACAAGGTGAAGACGTTGTTGCGGGTATCAGAACTCCAAAACAAATTTGCGAATTGGAAACTGAAATGCCTGAACTTTACAGACAATACGTTGACATCGCGAAAAAACTTGAAATGGGCTACAAAGACGTTCAAGATATGGAATTTACAATCGAAAAAGGTAAATTATACATCCTTCAAACACGTAACGGAAAAAGAACAGCTATGGCAGCGGTAAGAATTGCGGTTGAAATGGCTAAAGAAGGAATCATCACAAAAGAACGTGCGATTCAACTTGTTGACCCTTACCAATTATACCAATTATTGCTACCAAGCTTTGATGAGTCAGCTAAAAAATCAGCTATCAAATTGGCAACAGGTCTTGCAGCATCTCCGGGTGCAGCGGTTGGTAAAGTTGTATTCAACACAGACGAAGCAGCTGAACGCGGTGAAGCCGGCGAAAACATCATCTTGGTTCGTATCGAAACTTGCCCGGATGACATTCACGGTATGATCGCTTCTCAAGGTGTATTAACACTTAGAGGCGGTATGACTTCTCACGCAGCGGTTGTTGCAAAAGGTATGGGTAAACCATGCGTTGCGGGTGCTGAAGATTTAAAAATCGACCTTAAAAACGAAACCTTAACATCTGCAGACGGCAAAGTATTCCGTAAAGACGACATCATTTCGCTTGACGGCGGAACCGGTGAAGTTATGGAAGGTGCTGTTAAAACAGTTACTCCTGAAATGGATGAAAACTTTGAAACCTTGTTCAACTGGGTTGACGAAATCAAAAGGCTTGATGTCCGCGCTAACGCTGACACACCGGCTGACGTAGCAAAAGCTCTTGAACTTGGTGCTAAAGGTGTTGGTCTTTGTCGTACCGAACACATGTTCATGGACCCGGACAGACTTCCTTGGGTACAAAAAATGATTATCGCAGGTACTGTTGAAGCTAGAAAAGCAGCTCTTGACCAGTTGCTTCCAATGCAATACAACGACTTCTACGCGATGTTCAAAGCTATGGGCGAACTTCCAATGACAGTCCGTCTTCTTGACCCGCCATTGCACGAATTCCTTCCTAACAAAGAAGAATTGATTGCAACGGTTGCTACTAAAAAAGCGTTGGGGCAAGACTATAAATCTGATGAAGAGATGCTTTGTATCGTAGAAAGCCACTCTGAATCAAACCCAATGATGGGTCTACGTGGATGCCGTTTAGGCTTAACTTACCCTGAAATCAACGAAATGCAAGTAAGAGCAATCTTTTCAGCTTGCTGCGACTTGAAAAAAGAAGGGTTAGACGTTAAACCTGAAATCATGATTCCGCTTATCGGTCACGTTAACGAATTGAAAACCGTTAAAGAAGTTCTTGAACGTGTTGGAAAAGAAGTTATGGCTGAAAAAGGCGTGGAAATCAATTATATGTTCGGAACAATGATTGAAATCCCACGTGCGGCAATCACAGCTGACGAAATCGCTGAGTACGCTGAGTTCTTCTCATTCGGTACGAACGACTTGACTCAGATGACATTCGGATACTCACGTGACGATGCTGAGAGCAAATTCTTAGGACGTTATGTTGAGCAAAAAATCCTTCCGCGCAACCCGTTTGAAACATTAGATCAAGTGGGTGTTGGACAGCTTATGGAAATCGCTTTGGAAAAAGCGCTTAAAGTAAGATCTAACCTGAAACGCGGTATCTGCGGCGAACACGGCGGCGATCCTGATTCAGTTAAATTCTGTCACAGAATCGGCTTGAACTATGTATCTTGCTCACCGTTCAGAGTTCCGCAAGCACGTCTTGCAGCAGCTCAAGCGGTTGTGGAGGAGAATTCTCTAGCTCACAGCCAACTGTAAGCGGATTTTCGGTAGGGCGCCGTGTCACGCAGTGACCCAGCCCGTAAGGTGGAGCGGGACGTTACTCCCGCGACAACCCGAATAATCCAAGACATATAAAGCACAAAAGAGAGTCGAAAGGCTCTCTTTTTGTTACAAAAAATTAACGCAACTAGCAAATTTTATTTTTACGAGGTTTAAAACTATACAAAGATAGGAGCATACATGAAAATAAACAACATCAATAATAACAATAATTCATTCGGAGCAAAACTAAGATTCCCAGGTACACTATATGACGATGCTACAAAAAAAATTATGCGAGCAACCGCAGAACAGACTGCCGAGCTTGCCAGAGTGGCTAAAGGAATAGGCGAAGACACAGACTTTATAGAGCTTAATATTCGCTATGACGAATTTGATCGTCGCTTTGGCCTGAACCCATCTCCTGGTATGGTCTGGAAAATAGGCGAGGCAAAAGGTGGCTTGTACGGTGGTGGCACAGGGTCATTTGAAGATTTCCTAAAAAAGTTAACAGAATTAGCTAAAAACTTCAATACTTCTGGGTAAGAAAGGAGAAAATATGAAAATCAACAGCATCAACAGCAACACTTCCTTTCAAGCAAAGTTAGTACTTCCGAGTAAATATTTTATATCTGACGGAATCAAAATGATGGAACCCACCTCAAAACAATTAACCCAACTAAAAGAAGCATGCGATAAAATAGGAAGTCCAAAAGATATCGTGCAGCTTATTTGCCCTAACCCTACCGGAGAACAACCCCACTTAGTTGTCAAATATGAAATTGGTACGCTAAAAGGACGGAATTTCGGTATAAACCCAACTTTTGAAAACTTCATGAACTATATAAGCGCATTACAAACAAGATTTAAACCATAAAGAAAGGTCTCAAAATGAAAATTAATAGCATCAATAATAATACTTCATTCGGAGCAAAATTAAGTCTTCCTACCATAATTTATGACGAAGTTGCAAGAACAAGTCTTGGCAGATTAACTAGAAAACAAGCTGATACGCTTAAGATTATAGCCCGAGGAATAGGGGAAAAAACTGATATAATAAAACTTACTAGCGATCTTTACCAGATCCCACGTTGCGAGATACACTGGAGAATAAAAGGTCACGGTGAAGGTGCTTCATTGACTCCTGAATTAGCGACATTTAAGAATTTTGAAAAGCTTTTAAGAGGGTTAGCCCAAAGAATTCAATCCGAAAGAAAGGTCATAAAATGAGAATAGACAACATCAATAACAATGCACAATTTGGAGCAAAGTTAATAGTTTCGCCTAAGTTAAAAGTCATAGATGAAGTTAGCAACAAACTTAGAAGAATAGCCCGAGAAGAATTGGCTCAACTACACAAGGAAGCGAGTGTGATAGGCAGACGAACAAAAGACACAATAACTATTCAAAATCCTGATCCCGCCGCAATACGACCTGTATGTATAATTAAGCATAGTATTGAAGGGGCAAAAGGATGGAGCTTAGGACAACTTGCAACTGTTAAAAACTATATTGACCATATAAGAACATTGGGGGCAATTTTCGGTTAAGGCATAGGATATATGAAAACACATTAAAAAAGAGTCGTGAGGCTCTTTTTTAGTTATCTAATCGTACAACTTTTCAAATTTTATGTCCAGAGCTTTTAGGATTGGAATCAAAGTTGTCAGGCGAATATCGGCTTCGCCATTTTCTATTTTGCTTATGTGCTGATATTGAGATAAATTAGCTTTCTCAGCTAACTGTTCTTGAGACAAACCTAATCGGCTTCTTTCTGCTCTCAAATTATTTCCAAACTCTACTAATATTTCTCTTTTATTCATTAACTTATCATATACTATTGCAATTATTACGTCCTCGCTGTATTATATGAGTATTACATATTATTATATGTATAAATAGTATAATTATATGGTGGTTGGAGAATATATGAATAAAGAAATAGAAGAGCAAGTTAGGCACACCAGAAATATTCTTAGAGAATCAATACAGTACAACTTAGAGGTAAACATCGCGCTCATCGCCAAGTTAGACTCGATTCTCTCCCTTATAGAAAAAGAGCCGGAATAAATAATTCCGTCATTGCGAGTGAAACGAAGCAATCCAGTAAAATTAACTGGATCGCCACGCTGCGCTCGCGATGACTGTAAAAAACCGGCCTTTGGAGCCGGTCTTTTGAAAATTTCTAACGTTTTTTCCGCCTGTGCAATCGAAGATTGCTTCATTCCTTTCGCTCTCGCTCCAGTCATAACGGCGGTGTCGTAATGTTCGCCCTGCTTGTCTTGCTCTCGCAAGCCAACTCTGGCGAACATCGGCTTCGCTATCTTTTTGAGAACTGGAAGCGTTTTCTAGCTTTCTTACGTCCGTATTTCTTACGTTCTTTAACACGTGGGTCGCGGGTTAGCAAACCTTCTTGTCTTAAAACGTTTTTGTATTCTTCATTGATTTTTACCAATGCGCGTGAAATCGCGTGTCTGATCGCACCAGACTGAGAAACAATTCCGCCGCCTACTGCTTTTACTTTGATATCGTATTTTTCAGCGCAGTCAGTTAAAACTAATGGTCTGTTGATCATCAATTCTACCGCCGGTAGGTTTCCGATATAGTTTTTTAAAGTTTTACCGTTAACGAAAATTCTGCCTTTGCCTTTAATCATTTTTACAACAGCAATAGCGCATTTTCTTCTGCCTGTTGCTACAATAGCTTTTCCGTCTTTATATACTACTTTCTCTGCCATTACTTACCTCCTTTAGCGAGTAAAATTGGTTGTTGCGCTGCATGTGGATGCTCAGCTCCTGCATAAACTTTTAGTTTATTGAACTGTTCTGCGCCCAATGTGTTGTGTTGCAACATACCTTTAACGGCTTTTTCAATAGCAAGTCTAGGGTCTTTTTTCATCAACTCCTCGAAGCTCGCTGATTTCAAACCGCCCGCGTAACCGGTGTGGTGATAATAAATTTTATCAGTTGTTTTGTTGCCTGAAACTCTCACTTTGTCAGCGTTGATAACAACAACGAAATCGCCGGTGTCAACGTGCGGAGTGTATACAGGTTTATTTTTTCCTCTAAGAATATTTGCAACACGGGTTGCTAATCTACCGAGGATTTCGTCCTCAGCATCAATAACGTACCATTTGCGTTCTACCTCTAGAGGTTTTGCACTATATGTTTTCATGCTTTTCTCCATTTTTGTTTGTGACCTTGTCACTTTTTAATATTCTACTTTCATTAATGTCAGCCCGTATGGACTAACTGTTTTGCCCGCGCACTCGCGGTCTTTTGCCTCCAGAACCTTTTTCATATGCTCCGGCTGCAAATTGTGACCCTCTATTTCTAAAAGAGTCCCGATAATCGTTCTTACCATATTATACAGAAATCTGTTTCCTATGATATTGACAATTATCTTATCGCCTGATCGTGAAACTTCGGCGACTTTTATAAAACAGACTACATTCGGGTTAAGAGTGCCGGAACTTTTGAAACTTGAAAAATCGTGTTCGCCTAACAAATAATTCAATGCGGTTTGCATCCGCTCCAAATTAATGTCAAACTTAACTCTCATCAAATCCCGGTCAAACGCGTTTTTACACTTGCGCTGAATAAATTCGTAACGATAGTGCCGCGATTTAGCGGATTTTTGAGCATGGAAGTCTGGGTAGACTTCCTTCAAGTCCGAGACAGAAATATCATCAGGTAGGATTTCATTCAATGAATAGAGAAAGTTTGAAGCAACAATACTGTCTTTTTTTTCATTATCTTTGCCAACATCCGCTTGACTCGTCAATATCGGTTGTGGGGTATCAAAGTGAAAAACCTGCCCGATTGCATTTACACCTGCGTCGGTTCTTCCGGAGAAGACTGTTTTAATTCTAGTTGAAGGGTTGAAAGGTTGAACAGTTGAATAGTTCTTGTCCTTTTTTATTCCTTCAGAGTTTATCAATGTGCTAATTGCTTTTTCAAGCTCGCCTTGTACTGTCGGCTGGTTGGGTTGGATTTGGCTGCCAGAGTAGTTCTTACCAATGTATTGAATGTTTAGAGAGTATCTCTTTTTCTGGATTGCTTCGTTTTGCTCGCAATGACAGACTTTTCTGTTGGTCGACTCCCTACTCACGACTCACCATTTACTGGTTTACACCAGTTGGATTAACGCCATTTCAGAAGCGTCGCCGCGTCTTGGCGGAAGACGGTATATTCTTGTATATCCGCCTTGGCGGTCAGAATATTTTTTACCGATAACTACAAATAATTTTCTTAGCACTGTTTGTGGCGCTAATTTCTTATCTGCTTGTGGTGCTTCAAAAACTTCACCTGTTGCTAGGTCCATAAACTGACCGATTTCTTTGTCGTAAATGAATTTAGCTGCATGACGTCTTGCGTGAAGGTCGCCTCTTTTTGCAAGAGTAATGATTTCCTCTGCGTAAGGACGAAGCGCTTTTGCACGAGCCATAGTGGTTTTGATTTCACCGTGTGTGAAAAGCTCAGTTGCCAACGCACGCAATAATGCTTTGCGTTGATCTTGTGCTTTACCTAATTTATGTTTTGCTACTTGGTGTCTCATTTTTTTGTCCTTTTTATTTTTATTTAGTCTTTTTCAACTAACCTACTGTTTCTTCTTCCAACTCAGGGTTTGGAGCAAGGTCTAAACCAAAGTGGTGGAGTCTTTCGATAACTTCATCTGATGATTTTTTACCGAAGTTTTTAATGTTTAACAAGTCATGCTCAGATTTTTTAAGCAACTCTTGCATAGAATTGATGCTTGCACGTTTCAAGCAGTTATAAGCTCTTACTGACAAGTCAAGTTCTTCGATTGTCATTGACGGAGAAGAAGATTCTTCTTGCTCTTCTTCATCAACACCAGCTGCGATAACCGGAACTACAGGTTGGCCAGCTACTGAAGAAATTTGTACAAAATGATCAATTAATAAGCTCGAAGCTTGGCTCAATGCTGTTGTTACATCAACAGAACCATTTGACCAGATTTCTAAAGTCAATTTATCAAAGTCGATTTGGTCGCCTACACGAGCGTTTTCTACATCATAGCTTACGCGTTTGATTGGCATGAATGTCGCATCAATCGGTAATACATCAATTGAAACGCCTTTTGAATCTCTAGGAACATCATTAGCGATGTAGCCTTTACCTGTTTCAACGATGATATCAGCGTGGAAGCTTCCACCATCAGCAACAGTTGCGATTAACCAATCAGGGTTAACAACTTTAACACCTGCAGGAAGCTGAATGTCGCTTGCCAAAACAGGGCCAGGAACGTCAACATCTATTCTTAAATGTTGCGCTTCTTTTGAATCAGTTTTCACAACCAAACCTTTAAGGTTCAACATAACGTCGATAACGTCTTCTAAAACACCCGGAATAGCAGTATATTCGTGAGTAATGCCTTCAATTCTAGCTGAAGTTACCGCAGTACCCTCTAAACTTGATAACAATACACGTCTTAAAGAGTTTCCGATTGTTGTTCCGAAACCTTTTTCCAACGGCTCAATAACGAATTTACCATATTGAGAACCATCTGAACTTGTTGTTGTATTAACTGCTTTTATCTTTAGTTCCATATTTTCATCCTTTCGATAATTTTCTGGATTGCTTTGCCTATTGGGCTTGCAATATAATAATTACTTTTGTTGGCCGGCTCACTGTTTACGGCTCAAGCGTGTCTATTTTGAGTAGTATTCGATTACGAGCTGCTCTTTGAAATCAGGATCAAGTTCTTCTCTTTCCGGAGTTCTGTTAACAGTGATTTTTTGTGCGTCTTTGTCGATTGTCATCCACTCAGGTGCACAAGCCAGGTCAATCAAGCCCTGTACATTTTTCACATAAGCTGTGCTTTTTGATTTAACTGTAACAACATCGCCAGGTTTTACCAAGAAAGATGGGATATCAACTTTTTTGCCGTTAACAAGAACGTGACCGTGGTTAACGATTTGTCTTGTTTGCTTGCGAGTGATACCGAATCCTGCTCTAAACAGAACGTTGTCCAGTCTTGATTCTAAAAGTTGCAAGAGAATAGTACCTGTTACACCACTTTTTCTTGCTGCTTCTGTGTAGTATTTTGCAAATTGCTTTTCGCTTACTAAATAAGTAAGTCTGATTTTTTGCTTTTCATTCAAGTGAATAGCATACTCAGAAAGTTTCTTTCTCGCTGCACCGTGCTGCCCCGAAGGGTTTTGACGCATTGAAGAAGTCAATTTTCTGTTTGATAAATCCTTTACTCCGTAGTTACGGAAAAGTTTGTTTGTTGGTCCTGTATATCGTGCCATTTGTGTTTCCTTTATGTTTTTTTGTTACTTTTTAATTTAAGAGCTCAGTCACTTGGCGACTTAGTCACCTAGTCACTTCGTTATACTCTACGTTTTTTCGGCGGACGGCATCCGTTGTGTGGGATTGGCGTCACGTCTTTAATCAATGTGATTTCAAGCCCGGCAGCTTGGATAGCTCTGATAGCTGTTTCTCTGCCTGAACCAGGACCTTTGATATAAACTTCAACTTTTTTCATACCTTGGTCGATTGATTTTTTAGCAACTGTTTCTGCTGCTGACTGCGCTGCGAACGGGGTACCTTTTCTAGCACCTTTAAAGCCTGCAGCACCTGCTGTAGCCCAAGCAATCGCATTGCCTTGAGTGTCAGTAGAAGTTACAATCGTATTATTGAAAGTTGACTGAATGTGGACAACTCCCTGTAATACGTTTTTCTTTTCTTTTTTCTTAGTTTTTTGTGGTCTTGCCATTTTTTTATTCCTTTTTATTTAAATTCTTTTATTGGTCTAACTAACGCCTACTTTTTCTTAGTGATTGCCATACCTTTTTTACCGCGGCGTGTTCTTGCGTTGGTTTTTGTTCTTTGGCCTCTTACTGGAAGGTTACGTTTGTGACGCATTCCTCTGTATGAACCGATTTCTTGAAGACGTTTGATGTTCATTGTAATTTCACGTCTCAAATCACCTTCGATGTCGTAATTTGACAGTTGTTCTCTTAACAATTTAATATCTTCATCTGTCAAATCGTCTGTTCTTAAATCAGGTGATATTTTAGCAGCTTCTAGAATTTTTGCGCTTCTAGCCGGCCCTATTCCGTAGATATAGGTTAGTGCTACTATAATTCTTTTGTTACGAGGTAAATCTACCCCTGCTAATCTTGCCATTTTGTCTTTCCTTTATTTTTGTTAATTTAGTTACTTACTAATTTAAGGGCTTAGTCACTTAGCGACTTAGTCACCTAGTCACTTCGTTACCCTTGTCTTTGTTTATGCTTAGGGTTAACTTCACAAATTACGGCAATTCTGCCTTTTCTTTTGATGATTTTGCATTTGTCGCAAATTGGTTTTACTGATGAACGTACTTTCATTTCTATTTTCCTTTATATTTTATTTGCCCGGTCACTTAGTCACTTGATCACTGAGCGACTTATCTATTTCAATCTGAATGTAATTCTGCCGCGGGTAAGATCATATGGTGTCATTTCGACTTTAACTCTGTCACCCGGAAGAATTCTGATGAAATTCTTTCTGATTTTACCCGAGATGTGCGCAAGGATTTCATGATCATTTTCTAACTTCACGCGAAACATGGCATTGGGCATTGATTCAATGATTGTACCTTCTATCTCGATGACGTCTTTTGACATGTGTTCCTTTTACTTTGTTGTCGGGCTGTTCGGCTTGTTGCAAATTGCTATTTAAGTGTCAACCCTATCGGCTAAAATCTGCACAGAAATTGCGCATACTAATAATCATATTCGCTAAAGATTAGAAAGCAAGGGGTATAACTAAATGATTTAGGGCTTTTTTCCTGTTTTAAATGGTTGTTTTTCTAAAAAAGCCACACAAAGCCTGTTTTTAAGCACCCCACAAACGCACTATTAATCAAACTTTCCGTTGCCTTTGTAAATTTTTCTTAACAATTTTATTGTTCCTAATTTTTATAAAAACATTTTGAGATATTCGGGGGTTTACAACTTTACTCATTTACCCCTTTATAGTAAAATAAGAAAAAGAGGAGAGGAAATGAGCAACATAGATTTTACAGACGGCGCACAGTTTGACCCGGGTTTCGCCCAACATATAACGGTTTTTGAACCAGGGATTAAATATATTTATTCGGCATTTGAAAACTTCAAAAACTTCGGACAAAAAAAGCTGCAATTTAAACTTTATTACCCAAAACTTCAATCGATGCTAACCAATCACATCGCGTTTTACTTAGGCTGCATGCTCTGGGCAGCATACATTCAGACCCAAAAAGGAAAGCCTGTTTTAAACAATCTCTGTTACGGCGCAGAATATGACGAGACTGAAACTCTTGAAGAAGTTGATTTTATGCTCGAATTTGTCGACAAGTTCCCCAAAGATGTCAAATACTACCTCGGGCAGAATTTCTCGCTAGACAGCGCGAGCATCAACATCATTGAAGCATACAGAGAGTTTTTAAAATTAAATAAAGGCTTTACCCAAGCGCAAACAACAGATGACATTAAGCTACCTGCAAACCTGCACCTGCGCGACGCAGAAGCTGTCTTAAATAAAATTGAAAGCGTCGTTGAAACCGGTAAATTGACGGAACTTTACGGACTTTATGAGCAACTTTTCTAAGGAAAAACTTTATCAAATGTTTATCCTCGGCACTGAAGGCGGCGAGTTGGAAGCTGCATTGGGAGAGGGTCTTGGCGGGGTGATTTTTTTCACACACGACATTCAAGAGGCAGAACAATTTAAAAAACTGATTGGCAAAATCAAGTCGCAATCAAAGTTTCCGCCATTTTTATCGATCGACCAAGAAGGCGGCAGAGTTGAGCGCACAGAAAATATCCACGGTGGCAAAAAATACTTGTCTGCAAAATTCGCGTACGAAAAAGGGGAAGATTTTTTACGCCAACAAACAAAAGAAATAGCACAAGAATTAAAAAGTTACGGCATAAATTTAAACTTTGCGCCTTGTGTTGATGTGAACACCAATCCTAACAACCCCATTATTGGGGAACGTGCGTTTTCAGACAATCCTGATGAAGTAAGCCGCGCAGGAGAGCTTGTGGCGCAGGTTTACCGCGAGCATGGCATAATCCCATGCCTGAAACATTTCCCGGGACACGGCGACGCAAACGCTGACAGCCATCTGACTTTGCCAGTGATTGATAAAACCTTAGAGGAAATGCAGCCACATATTGAACCATTCCGAAAAATAATAAAAGCAGAATTATCTCTCCGTCATGTTGAGGCAAGCGAACAGAAGGCGAAAGCGGAGCGTGCCTGTTTAATGCGAGCGCAGCCGAATCATCTCAACACTGTTGCGAACTGCGAAAACCTTGAGATTCTTCGCGATGCTCAGAATGACGAAAACAACCATTCAATCAGTCAACCATTCAACTTTTCAACCATGGTTATGATTGCACACCTGCATTGCACTTGTTTTGAGAAAGAAGCCATTCCAACTTCGCTCAGCAAAAACGCGATTAACTATTTGCGAAACGAACTCGGTTTTGAAGGCGTGATAATTTCTGATGACATGGTTATGAAAGGGGTTTCGGAGTTTAACCCCTCACCCGAATTCCTAGGCTCGCATGAGCTCGCTAAGGAATTCATCCCTCTCCCTCAAGGGGCGAGGGGAGCGTATGCGGCTATTCGTGCTGGAGTAAACATGTTAATTTATAGAAACTCCTCCCCTGAAACTATTGAAATAATTGAAGCAATCGCACAAAAAGCTGAAACTGATATTGAGCTACAAGAAGCAATAAAAAAGTCTTATGCGAGAATTATGGAACTTAAAAATAGCTCGTCATTCTGACCCGGAACTTTGTGAAGGGGAAGAATCTCAACATCCACGCAATATGCAACAACTTTGCGATGCTTCGGTTTCGCTCGCATTAAACGGGCACGCTTCGCTTTCGCCCTCTGCTCGCTCGCCTCAGCATGACGAAAAAGCTGGATTGCTTCGCTAACGCTCGCAATGACAATAATAAAAGGGTAAATGTTTTCATCTACCCTTTTCTAATGTTTTATGCCGTGGTATAACTTATTACACCAATCCTAAGTTTTTAATTGTTTCAATAAAATGCTTGGCCGGAGATTCTTCTATTTCAAACATAGGTGTTTTTCCGTCTGCAAGCATTAGTGAACCCTTTGCACTTTTTCCGCCAGCAATGTTTGCTTTGAGTATAGGGTTTTCCGCATTCCCAATAAATCTTTGGAAGGGTGTAAGCAATTCAGATTTTTTAGGGTTGAGCATCTGCTTCAAGAAATTACCTTCAGATTCCATACCCCATTGTGCTTTAGGGTCTTTTAAGCCTTTTAATATTTCACCAGTTAATTTTTTATCTTCTTGCAACATTTTTAGTTTAACTTTCGGATCCTTTACAAAATCTGTTGCACGCCCTTTCAGAATTTCTGTTGCCTTTGCATCGTAAATTTTCAAGACTCCACTTTCGGGATGGCTAAATACCATCAATGGCTTTTTTACTGCTATTTCTGCTACAGTTTTTGTCAATTTTGCTGATTTTGCAAAAGCTTTAACCCCTGCACCCAAAACTTTTCCAACTGTCATAATTTTCCCCTTTTCCTTTCTTTACCCAACCGAAGTAGTGCTTATCTAGCGTGATAAACATTCCTTATCCCAGCGTGTGTAAATTAAATTTCCCTTACCCTGATATTAAAACAAGAAATCGAAAGGAATTGCGCAAAAATTTCC
>JAVBOC010000014.1:0-29451 GCA_031550975.1 Candidatus Gastranaerophilaceae bacterium | reverse complement strand
TAAAAAAGGTTTTACTTTGGCCGAAGTGCTGATTGTACTTGGGGTTATCGGAGTTGTGGCAGCGCTTACTATTCCAGCACTAATGAAAAATTGGCAGGAAGACCGCTGGAAAACAGAACAGAAGGTCTTTGAAAGCCGCCTGTCAGAAGCCGTAGGTCAAATGCATGCTAAAGGGAGATTAATCGGCCGGCACGATACAGATGGCTTTATTGCTGAATTGCAAAACTATATGAAAATAACACAAGCTTGTCCGCACCCACGCAGCCAGCAATATGGCGATGGGTGCGATGAAACAGGTATTGGCACTGATGAGATGGACGCTATCAATAAATACTATAATTCAATGAGTTTTAAACAAAACTGGAGTTCGGCTACAGGGGGAGTAAAACTGGTAAATGGCGTAAGAATGCTCATTGCTTATAACCCAAACTGCAACCTTGATCCTGCAGCTGATCGCGAAGAAGCTGCTAAATGCGTGGCGGCCATTTATGATCTTAACGGACGGCAAGGCCCTAACGTAATGGGTAAAGATATTGCGATATTTAATGAAGGGAACACGCCTGATGGTGCCACACCAGCTCCTTGCGTACCTGATGGCGATTATAACACCCCATTACCACATAGGCACGTCTATGACAGCTACTATAAATTCTGCATGGAAATGCCGCCGATAGGAGAATAAATACATATAATAGGTTAGCGTAGGCATAGGCACAGGTACTTTTACTAATATACAACAACCCCAAAATCCACGACATAATTTGAGATAAAGAAATAAGAATCTGAAAATACAAAAGCCCTACAGAGAATCTGCAGGGCTTTTGCCATAATTGGGATTAGCCGCTTAATAGTTACTTGGTGTAATCATGAAATACGCACGCGGGTGAGCACATACCGGGCAAAGTTCCGGTGACTTTTCACCTTCGTAGTGGTGGCCGCAGTTTGCACATTCCCAGATAACCTTTACACTGCGTTCAAAAACTTTGTCGTTTTTGATATTTGACAATAGAGTTCTGTATCTGTCTTCGTGGGTTTTTTCGATTTTGGCAACCATGCTAAACAATGAAGCTAATTCAGGGAAACCCTCCTCTTGAGCTTCTTTTGCGAACGTCGCATACATGTCTGTCCACTCGTAGTTTTCACCGCTTGCTGCATCTTCAAGGTTGGTCAAAGTATCAGGAACTTTTCCGCCGTGAAGCCACTTGAACCAAATTTTTGCGTGTTCTTTTTCGTTATTAGCAGTTTCTTCAAAAATTTTGCTTATCTGAACATAGCCATCTTTTTTAGCTTGTCCGGCGTAATACGTGTATTTATTTCTCGCCATAGACTCGCCGGCGAATGCTGTTTCCAAATTCTTTTCTGTTTTTGTTCCTTTAATATCTTTTGTCATTTTTGTTTACTCCTTTTCAAAGTTCTCTTTACCTACAGCACAAACCGGACAAGTATAATCATCCGATTGATCCTCAAAAGCAATATTGTCATTTTCTGACGGGATATAAACATATCCGCATACGTTGCATACGTAATTTTCCATAAGCGTCTCCTTTTTTTGGTGAATAGTGAGTCGTGAGTGGTGAATAGTTCATCAAATGCTTTGCATGAATATTTTTTTTGGTTGGTCAATTCACTATTTACTATTCACGATTCACACTGTTCTACTGTTATATATTATTATCTACAATCTTGGCAAATGCCTTTGAGTATTATATCATAACTTTCAATTTTACAACCCGTTTCACTCTCCGCCTCATGGGCTAAATTTGAAGCTATATTACTGTTTATATCCACCACGCGTCCGCACTTAGAGCATATAAAATGGTAGTGTTCGTGGGTGTTGTGGTCGTAGTGTGCTTTGCCGTCAAGTCCTTCAATCTTTTTTATCATACCCGCATCTGCCATTTTGTTAAGATTGCGGTAAAGCGTTGCCAAGCTGAGGTTCGGCTCGGTTTGTTTCAGGATTCCATAGAGATATTCCGCAGTCGGATGCACAACATTATCTTCTAATGCCTCAGTTATGACCTGTCTTTGACGCGAATAGTTCACTGGAGTTCTCCGATTTATGATAACTATTATCACTTTTTTAAGCTCGTTTGTCAACTCATAAGAAATATATCTTAATACAAAGGGCAATTTTTCAACTCGTTTTGTTTTAATGAGGGTATGGAAAGTGTGAATGTATACGGCATCGGCCAAAAAAACAGCGCCAACAGTGTAAATGAGTACAATGCAAACATGAAGCTCACAAAGGACGAAGTTGGTAACGCGGTTGTCGGGCAAAATATCCCGCCTGACGCTTTGCTGCGTCCTGTTTTGTATTCACACAACGTCGCGACAGGGGAATCCTTACAGATTCAACGCGATATCTTTGAGGGAACAAAAAAATCCGCCCCGCAAAACACTAAAAAAACTGAGAGCTCAGTAAAAATATCTTCAATTCTTGCCGGAGCACTTGCACTGGGCGGAATAGGTTATCTGGTTAAAAAATTCTGCTTTAAGAAATAATGTCGCAACTTCACTTACTTCCATTTGCTAATCCCTATTCCCTAGTCCCTAATCCCTAACCACAGGGGTATATGCTTATTGTATTTTTTGTGTAAAATGTAGACAGGGAGAGTTTCAAAATGAAAAAATTACTTGTTTTATTATTTTTGTTGTTTGTGGGAAGTTTTGCACTCGCAAACGAACATGAGATTTATAAATTAGAAAACGGGCAAACTGTTATAATCCAGGAGGTTAAAACCAACCCGATTGTAACGATTGATACGTGGATTAAAACGGGGTCGATTAATGAAGACGACAAAAACAATGGCGTTTCGCATTTTCTTGAGCATCTGTTTTTTAAAGGCACAAAAGAACACCCGCCGGGTGATTTCGACAAAATCCTTGAAAACAAAGGCGCTGTAACAAACGCGGCGACGAGTAAAGATTTCACGCATTATTATATAACTATCCCGTCAAAGGATTTTGCCACAGCGCTCGAACTTCACGCTGATATGCTTTTAAACCCGCTTGTCCCGAGAAAAGAATTGGAAATGGAGCGCAAAGTTGTTTTAGAAGAAATCGCTAAAGACCAGAACTCACCGGGTTCACTCGTCTATGACAATTTGGTCAGCATGCTTTATACAACACATCCTTACAAGCGCAAAGTCATTGGCACAAGCGACATTATCAGCAATATCACGCGCGAAGAAATTATGAATTACTACCATAATTATTACAACCCGTCGAATATGGTTACGATAATTGTGGGCGATGTGGATAAAGCAAGGGCGCTTGAATTGGTTAAAAAAGATTTTTGCTGCAGTGCAAAGAAACCAATTAAAAATATTTATCCAAAAGAGCAGTTTTTAACTTCGCAAAAACGCATGGTGGCGAAATTCCCATGCCAGTGCGCTTATATGCTAATCGGCTTCCGCGGGGTAAAGGTCTCTGACCCTGATATTTTTGCGTTGGATGTGCTTGCGACAATCCTTGGCGACGGGCGTTCGTCTGTTTTGAACCAAACGATTAAAGAGCAAAAGCAGCTGGCGTTTGATATTGACGCTTCTGACGGCGGCGCTAAAGACGACGGGATTTTCTACATCAGCAGCAATTTTGAACCGGGAAATTATGAAAAGCTCGAGGCTGCAATCTTTGAAGAAATAACCAAAATCCAAACACAAGGCGTAACCCCCGCTCAATTAAGTTTGGCAAAAAACATAATCGAGCGCGACACATATTATTCGCGAGAATCCATCACAAATATTGCGACCGAAATCGGCTACACAATGGTTACAGCAGACGACATAAAAATGTATGAAAACTATATCGCTAACGTAAAAAAAGTAACCGCAGCGGACGTTAAACGCGTGGCTAACAAATATCTTGGCAAAGAAAAAAGCGCGGTATCAATCGTTTTACCGGAAGATTTTGAAACTGAAAAAAAAATTAACCATTCAACAGTTCAACCATCCAACCGCTCAACTCTTATCGTAACCCCGAATGCGACAAACGATATTATCGCGATAACAATTTATTCCAAAGGCGGTCAGTTGACCGAAAAAATCCCGGGAACCGCTGGGATGGTCGCATCTGTTATGACCAAAGGTACAAAAAAATATTCTTCGGTTGAACTTGCGCAGTTGCTTGAAGACAATGGGATAAAAGTATCGCCGGCAATTAACGTAGACACTTTTAAACTCAGTGTTTTAACCACAAAAAACGAATACGCCAAAACCCTCGATATCTTAAACGAACTTATTAACAACGCGACTTTTCCTGAAACTGAAATCGAAAAAGTCAGAAACGAAAAACTAAACGGCATAAAAGCAAGCCGTGACAAGCCATTTAACATCGCGATTGAAGAATACAAAGGACTCATTTACGGCAATTCGGCTTATTCGACTTCCCCTAAAGTTTGGGAAAAAACACTCCCGACAATCAAACGCGAAGATATTGTAGCGTATTACAAAACCATTTTTGACCCACAAAATTTGGTGATTTCAATTAACGGAAACGTCGATGAGAAAACCGCTCAGCAGGATTTCAACAAGATTCTTGCCAATAACCATTCAACCACTCAAGCGTTCAACTATTCAACTTTTGAGGTTCCGGCGTTAACTGCTTCAAAGACTGTCACCAGAGAGATTAAAGACCTTAAAACCGATTGGATTTTAATCGGCTGGCAAGCACCGGGACTTTTGAGCAAAAAAGATTACGCGACGCTCGAAGTGATTGACGCGATTTTAGGCTCGGGCATGAGTTCGAGGTTGTTTGTAAATCTGCGAGTAAAAGACGGTTTAGCTTACCAATTGGGTTCGCAATATGCGGCAAACGTCCTGCGCGGTGCGTTTATAGTCTTTATCGGCACAAACCCGGAGAACTTAGATAAAGCAAAATCAAAACTCTTTGAAGAAGTTTATCGCTTCAAAACCGAATTTGTCGGCACAAAAGAGCTTCAAGATGCGAAAGAAAAATTAATCGGCCAATATATTTTATCGCAAGAAACCAATTCTGAAAAAGCAGCGACCCTCGGCTGGTTTGAGGCTTCCGGACGCGGAAAAGATTTCGGCAAAGAATACGAAAAACTAATCAACGCCGTCACTATAACCGACATAACCGAAGCGGCAAACAAATACTTCAACGATAAATATATTCTTTCAGTCGTCAAAGACAAGTAAAAAATATTTATCCTCCCTGTCATCCTGTGGGAAATCAATGAAATAACTTTTTCCATTCCTCAAAAGTTATATTGCCCGTTTCTTTCTTGGCAAATTCCAAATATTCCTTGATGATATAAACTCTGGAGTTCATTTCGGCGGCGCTGGTTTCTATGGATTGCAACTCCAATTCCACCAAATCCAACCATGTATATTTTTGCATATTTTACCCCGCACAATGCTTTTATATGGATTACATTCCATTATTAAGCATTGTAACTCTATGGAAAAAATTTGTCAACAATTTAGAATGTTTATTATGAGCAACAAAGAAAGAGAAGAACTCATAAAGTTAGGTACTAAGATTCGTTTCTGCAGAACACTGAAGAAAATGTCTCAGGAAGAACTATCTGAAATTTCTGGTCTTGATATAAAGTCAATTAGTTTGATTGAAAATGGTCATAATAACATGAAATATTTAACACTCTACAAACTTGCACAAGCTTTTGGTATTGAAGTTTCTGATTTGACAAATTATAAATTATAACAAATCCATGCTAAAATAAAGACATGAAAAGAGTAATTTTAGTCGTAATTGATTCGATGGGTATTGGCGCGATGGCAGATTGCGCGGATTATGGCGACATCCCGCAGTGCAATACCTTAAAAAATGTCTGCGAATTTTGCGGCGGGCTTAATGTTCCTAACATGCAAAAAATGGGGCTCGGAAATATTCAGGATTTTAAAGGGATTGATAAGACTCAAAACCCTACAGGTCAATATGGCACAATGGCTGAAAAATCCCCCGGTAAAGACACAACAACAGGTCATTGGGAGATTGCCGGTGCGATTTTGACCAAACCTTTTGCGACATTCCCGCAAGGCTTCCCGCAAGAATTAATCGAGAAATTCATCGCACAAACCAACTGTGGAGGCATTTTAGCAAACAAACCCGCTAGCGGCACAGCGATTATTGAAGAATTAAACGACGAACATCACGCGACAAAATTTCCGATAGTTTACACAAGCGCAGACAGCGTTTTCCAAATCGCGGTTGACACAGATTTAATCCCGCTTGAAACACTTTACAAATGGTGCGAAATCGCGCGTAAATTGCTTGATGAAGGGAATTATAATGTTTCGCGTGTAATCGCGCGACCTTACAAAATAATTGATGGCAAACCAACACGGATTTCAAAAGACAGACGGGATTATTCGATGATTCCGCCGCACACTGTCTTGAACGAGATTGAAGAAAAGGGCGGAAGCGTCTATGGCATAGGAAAAATCGAAGATATTTATACAGGCTCGGGTATAACAAAAGCAGTTCACACGGGTTCAAACAAAGAAGGGTTAGAATTGACGCTTGAGGCTGTTATGGACCATTCAACTATTCAACCATTCAACAGTTCGACCTTAATATTCACAAACCTCGTTGATACCGACATGCTCTACGGACACCGCAATGACGCGGCGGGTTATGGGCGAGCGATTGAAGAAGTCGATAGTTATTTAACCCCGATTATGGAAAATATGACTGACGATGATTTACTAATTATCACCGCTGACCACGGCTGCGACCCGACGGTTCCGGGAACTGATCACACTCGCGAACATGTGCCGCTGCTTGTTTGGAACAGAAATATTGAACCTAAAAACCTTGGTCTGCTTGACGGGTTTGATAATGTAGCAAAAATAGTCCGCAGCTGGTTGAAATTATTATCAAATTAAGTTATAATTGTTGCGTGGAAAATTTTCCATGAATGTAGATTAAGAAGGAGAAATAATTATGGCAGTAAGAATCGAAGACGGTTGCATTTCATGCGGCGCGTGCGAATCAATTTGTGAAGCGGTATTCAAAGTGGAAGATACTGTAATCGTAAACGAAGCGGCAGTAGCTGATAACGCTGATTGTGTTAAAGAAGCAGCAGACGCTTGCCCGGTAGGCGTAATCGTTATTGACTAATCACAAATACAAGAGATAAAAAAGCCGGGAGTTAAACTCCCGGCTTTTTGTTTATTGAAATTATTTTTTGTAATTACAGACTAAGACTATATCAGAAACTGAGCTTAAAGAATCGCTTGATGAAATCGGAAGAATGTTTCTCTGTGAATCCAATTTCCCTTCAACACTGCAAGAGAGCCGGCTTGTTTGCGCTGATGCCCCGGAAAGTCCTTCATTTCCAAGCAAAATATCACTTTGCGCACGATTGCTTTTCATCACACCGTCAATAATCGGAGCGCTAACACACATTATCATTAAAAATCCAAGAACTGTTAATGTCATTTTTTTTAATGTTTCCGGCATAACCCCTCCCCGTTTTTAAAGACTACAAACTAATAATATTATAATGTTATTTTGCCTGTTTAACAACATTTTGAAGCGCTTCAAGAGCGTCCGGTGAAAGCTTATCAAGTCCAGCTTTTTCAGTTTCTCTTGATTTCACAAACTCAATTCTGTCGTTCATTCTTGCGATAAACTGTTTTGCATAATCTTTGTTAGTAAACGAAGCATCAAAGCCTTCAACATGCATAATTTGGATGTCAGAGAAGTTTTCCCACTGCTCAAATTTTGCACTGCCTTCAACGATCGCTTCAATGATGCCAAGTGTGTGTTCAGGTTTAACTTTTGTTCCCATAAAATCGCCTGTGTTCAAGATATAGCAGTCAACGCCATCTTGGATAAGTTGTTTAAAGCGTGAGAAATCCATCTCCAACGGATAAACTCTAAATGGGTTTGCATAAGGCTCTACAACAAGCGCGTTAGGATCAACACCTGCAGCAAGTCTTTCTGCTGAAGAACGTTTTGTCGCCAGAGTTGCGCCCATAGCAGAACCCAAAGACGCACCTGAAAGCTTTAATACAGGCGGAATTGTCGGGTCTTTCATGAGCCAGAAAATCGCATCAATCGGTTCGTCGATTCTGTCAACACGGTTTGGCGACCAGAGTTTTGACTTTACCGCGCGGCCGTTACCGTTACGGATGTCTTCTGTAATTGAATAAATTTTGCCGTCTGCCATTGCGATGGCACCGTTGTTTTGCTGGGTAATAATATATTTGTTATCTTCGCATTCAAACGGATAGTCTTGAGTTTTGTCAAAATACGCCGGTTCAAGCGCGATTGTATATTTGTCATGAACATTTATGACAAACGCGTCATCGTGAAGCACCGTAATATCATACTTATTGTTATGTTTTGCGTGTGTAATTGTTGATTTTCCCGAGCCGGAAAGTCCGAAAACTGCCGCCTGGAAGGATTTTCCATTTAAGTTATATCTTTTCATGCCGCCGTGGCAAGATGCGTAGCCGTTTCTTGCAGCAGCACCCCAAGCGAGTGTCAAAGTACCTTTTTTGTGCTCCCCAAAATAGCGCATGCCCAAAATCGCCGCGCAATTGTGCTGAGGGTCAAAGAAGGTCAACCCGTAAGGGAAATCAGGGTGTGTCCAATCAGGATCTGAGAAGACATAAATGTCGCCTTCAGGCAATTCGCGTGAACCCGCGTACATTTTTTTATAAGTATCATTAATGTATTGGAAGTTTAACATCCAAGAATATAGTACATTTTCAAACCCTTGCGGGATAAGAAGATGAGCCTTAATCATAAAATCTTTGTCTAAACCCACAACAACTTGAGTGTTGTACATTTTTTTATAACGAGTTTGATAAACAGCTTCGCGCAGGATTGGAAGCAATTGGCCTAAATCACAACCCGGTTCGCCAACGATTTTTCTCGCTGCAGAGCATCTGCCCACAACAGTTCCGTCATTAAATAAAAGTTGGTTAGCGTTTTTCGGAAGCCCTATTTCCTTGGCTTTATACACCGGCATACCTGTTAATTCAACAGTACCCGGGCTTTTTCTTGCCATTTCGTAAGCTGTTGCAACATCTTTTATTTCTTCAACATTGTTGCCAAAGAAAGGTGCTGTAAGTGTTGCACGCGCTGCTGAGGTAATCTTTTTCAATTCTTCTGAGGTAGTAAAAAATTCTTTTGTAGTCATGAGGGTTCCGTCCTTTTGATTCTCCCGTTAGTCATCGGTATTAGATTAACACAAAAAAAAATTATCAACAACACAAATTTCTAAGTGCTATGGGTAGTTACAAAAAGTCAAATATGTGCTACAATATCCCTGAAAGGGACAATAATAATGAACAAAATTAAATTATACGCATTTATCGTAATAGCTGCTTTAGGCCTAAGCGTAAGCACAGTTACACAGATGCCTGTGAAAGCTACAACTCCGGCAGCGACCGAGGCGGCTCAAAAGGTTTATACCAGAGCAAACTCACTGGATATCGTTGCAAGACCGAATTTTTACCTGAATAAATATGTTGCCGTTCGCGGGAAATTCGACAAATTTTCGACTTTAGGCTTGGACTACAAACCGGCATACAGAAGCTCTGAAGACTATATCTCATTCCTTATCCAAAGAGATGATATGCGTAATAACAATGTTCCGCTTTCTGAGATGAAAATCTTTATTAAACGCAAGGAAGCTGAAAAATATATCGACCTCAATGCAGGGGACGAAGTGGAATTTTCCGGCAAGGTTTTTTCTACAGCACTCGGCGATGTGTGGTTTGATGTAGATAAATTCCAGGTAATAAGTGCAAAACCTAAAGAAGTTAAAAAATAGAAACTAGGAACTAGAGATTAGAGACTAGCCCATTCCTAATCCCTAATCTCTAACCAAGGGAAGTTATGAAAGAACGAGTGAGACAAATAAAAAAGCCTGCTTTTAAATTTGCGAGCGAGAGAATTTCAAAAGGCGGAGCCTTATGAGCGAAACAAGAGAAGTATACTTAACCATACATGGGCATTTCTATCAGCCGCCACGGGAAAACCCCTGGTTGGAAGCAATAGAAATGCAAGATAGCGCAGCGCCTTATCACGATTGGAATGAGCGCATTAACGTTGAGTGCTACAACCCGAACTCTGTATCCAAAATTGTTGATAGCAGAAACAAGATTCTTGATGTAGTTAATAACTATGCACATATGAGCTATAACTTCGGCCCGACTTTGCTTTCTTGGATGGAACAGTTTGAACCCCTGACTTATGAGCGGGTTATTGAAGCTGACAAAGAAAGTGTCGAAGAACATAACGGTCACGGTAACGCAATAGCGCAGATTTATAACCACTTGATTATGCCATTGGCAAACGAACACGATAAACAAACCCAAACAAAATGGGGCATAAGAGATTTTGAATACAGATTTGGCCGCAAACCCGAAGGTATGTGGCTTTCTGAGACCGCTGTTGACGATGATACTTTAAGAGTCTTGGTCGACAACGGAATAAAATTTACCATTCTTTCCCCTTATCAAGCGCTAAAAGTTCGCGATTTTGACGAGAAAGACTGGGTTGACGTAAGCTGGGGAAACATTGACCCTGCGCAGTCTTACAGATATTACATCAAAGGCACGGAAAAATATATTGATTTGTTCTTCTATGACGGTGCAATTTCTCGCTCGGTTGCGTTTGATGAACTTCTAAAAGACGGAAATAAATTCAGCAAACGCCTAAGAGAAGGGGTTTCAGATTGCCGCGACCACGCACAGATTGTAAACATCGCGACTGATGGCGAAAGCTACGGCCACCACACGAAATTCGGCGACATGGCCCTTGCTTATGTACTAAAAATTAAAGCCAAAGACGAAGGTTTTACAATAGCTAATTATGCCGAGTATTTGGAAAAATACCCGCCGCGATGTGAAGTGGATATTAAGCAGGGTTCAGCATGGAGCTGTTCTCACGGGGTTTGCAGATGGAAAGAAGACTGCGGATGTTCAACCGGCGGCCATCCGGGGTGGAACCAAAAATGGCGTAAGCCATTACGTGATGCGCTTGATTACCTGCGCGATAAATTGGCGGAATTATTCGAAACCGAAGGCGCAAAGTATTTTGCGGATCCTTGGGAAGTCAGGGATAAGTTTATTGATGTTATTTTAGACCGCAGCGAAAAAAATGTTAAAAAATTCCAAAAAGAAAATTTCCTGTCTGATTTGACAGAAAAGAAAAAAATCAAAGCAATGGAGCTGTTAGAGATACAACGTCAGGCAATGCTTATGTATACAAGCTGCGGATGGTTTTTTGCGGAAATCTCCGGGATAGAACCGGTTCAAATCCTTAAATACGCGGCGCGCGCAATCCAGCTTTCAAAAAGATTTATCGACAATGATTATGAAGAAAAATTCCTGACTATTCTTGAGGAAGCAAAGAGCAACATTCCTGAAATGGGTACCGGGCGCGATATTTACGAACGCTTTGTAAAACCGTCTGTTGTAACGCTCAAACAAATTGCCTGTTTGTGGGCAATCTCATCGCTCTATCAGGATTTTGGCGACGAGGAGAACGTTTATAGCTATGTTGTTCGCAGAAACGCTTACAAAAAAGTTCAAAAAGGTAAATCCACATTTATTGTGGGAAATATTGAAGTCCAGTCGCGGGTTACTATGCGCAAGGCAAACCTTGTGTTTGCGCTGATGCAATATTCCGGCGGTGATTTCCACTGTGCGATTAAGGATTTTTCTGACAGCGCTGAATTTATCACACTAAAAGACAAACTTATCAGCACCTTCCTGGCTGACTCGCAAACAGAGATTATTCGTACGCTGGATGAGAATTTTGGCAAAAGATATTTCACATTAAAAGATATTTTCATTGAAGAGCGTCGTAAAATTCTTCAAATTCTTATTCAAGGTAAGCTGTCTAAGTTTGCGGCTAATTACCAAGAGATGTACGATGACGGTAAAGGTTCTATTTATCACCTTCAAAGCCTCGGATTGCAAATCCCTGACGAGTTCAAGCTTGCGGCCGGCTATGCACTGAGCCGACAGTTTAACGAACTTATTGACGGCGGATTTATTGATGACGAGGCAATCTCAAATGCTGCTGAAATAAACTATGACGCTGCTAAAATCGGCATTGCTCTCGATAAAAAACAATCCAATATCGTGTTTGGAAAAAAGGTTCTTCAAAACGTAAATCGTTTGGTTCACAGCTTTGAAATCGGGCAGGCACTCGTTGTTTTGGACCTTTTTGATAATATTGAACAGCTTGGCTTAGCAATTGGCATTGCAGAGGCTCAAAACATTTATTTTGAACAGATTTTCCACCGGATCGGGGACGTCATTGACACCCCTGACAAAAAAGGTGAGAACAAAAAGTTCGCACAAGTTCTTCTCGAAATCGGCGATAAGTTAAATATTAACACCGAATTCTACCGCAGAAAACTCGACCAAGCAGTCGCAGCAGTTGCAAAATAAGAACCCGGTAAGATTCCGTCATGTTGAGCCGAGCGAGCAGAGAATGAAAGCGCAAGCGCATCCGTTTAATGCGAGCGATGCCGAAACATCTCAAAGTCTTTTCATATTGCAAAGATATTGAGATTCTTCGCCTTTGGCTCAGAATGACGATTTTGCTGGTTGTTAATCCTTAGCCCCCATATTCAGCCTTGCTACCAGAAGTCGGCACCATATTTTTTGTAGTTGTCGATGGTTCTTTGAACTTTCTCTTCAACCGCGCTTATTTTGTTTATTAACTCCTCATCAGATGTCTTTTTACGCAGTAATTGCAGTTCGATAAGCTGTTCTTTAGAACGTCGAACCTTTTGTTTGTCTTCTTCCTGCATCCAAAATAGCCAGCCTTCAAACCCGCATCCCGGGGGGACAACAGCATAAGGGCTGCTCGGAAAACGATGACAAAGCTCAGGACGGTTTTCATAGTTTCCGCAAAGATTGTCGTCGCTGATATATTTACAGCGGTAAAAAGTGGTTTTGTCCTCTTCATATTTGCCGAATTCTTTGAGTTCATGAATGATATTATCAACCGCCGTGGGATCTTGTTCGCGAGCGGCTTCAATTGACGGATAGGGCTCAAATATACTCAGAAAATCAATGGCACCTTGCTCCCCTTCTTCGACTAATTTTAGCAATTCATCATAGGGAACCGGCGTTGTTGCAAGCCTGCAGCATCTGCCGCACATGTTGCACAAACTTTGAGGACGCTGTTTCATGTATTCCGATTCATAATAATTGACCATGTTTTTATTATATAGGGCAAACGGGTAGTCTGGCAAGGGGCAGAGAAAAACGATTTGCCTGCTTTGCTCTCTTGTTGCGCCCTATAAACATCTTAACAAACTTAACATAACTCAAAAAACATGGCAATAATTCGTCGGCAAAATACTTTATAAGCATAGGTAGTATTGTAGGTGTATTCATGCAAAATCAGGTAAGACAAGCCCAAATGCAACAACAGATGCCATTCCAACAGGCAGCTATGTCGTGTTATAACGCGCCTGTAACTTCGCCTGTGGAAACAAATATGCCGCCTTGTTCAAATGTTCAGGTGCCGAATTACTCAGGTGTGAATATTCAAATCTTTAACCCGTCAGTTACCCCTCCGGGAGCAAGCGCGCCGGTTTATAACGTGAATGCCCCAACTTACGGTCCAACCAGCGGAACTCCGGGCGTAATAGCCGCAGCAAGTGCAACAGGCGGGGCTTATCCACAAAACTATTACATGAACCAATACGGAACTGTGGGAGGCGGAACAATTCAAGCGCAAGCACCTGCCACAGAAGCGCAGCCAAAAAAAGAAAAGCGCAAAATCGTTGAATTAACAGATTCTTATATTATGAATTTAGAAAATTATCTAAACAGCCAAGACACAGAAGTTCGTCTTATGGGCGCAAAAGAAGTCGTAGCAAGACTTCAAGAAGACGATACTCGCGCAAACGACAGAGCACTGAATGCTCTAAATAACAAAATGCTTCAAGATCCAAGCGGAAAAATCAGGGTTTTAGCACTTAGCATGTTGGATTCAAGACTTGCAACGGGTGACGCAACAACGGTAGCTGTTTTAAGAAATATGCAGGCTTCTCCGCAGTCTTACGGCATGGACTCATCAGCAGCAGCGCAAATCTTGCTCAAGATGTCAGGACAAATGATAGAAAAAGAGTTTGATGTAAAACAAACTCCAAAGAAAAAGGATAACTAGCAATGGGAATCGCAGAACAAATCGTAACCAGAGGTTTAGGCGGAATTATTCTCTTCACACAGGCGAGAAACGCACACGCCTGGGGCAAAATGCGCGCTGACACTTACGCTCAAAGCGGCGATGCTGATGCTTTAGCTAGAACTTATATTAATACCCGAATGACACAAATGCCTGAAGCTGGCTCGGAGATGATGAAAGATTATGCGTTCAGAAAAGAACTCGATTCAAACATGCGTCATTTCAGCAACTCGGTAAGAGGCTATTGGGGCGGTTTGGCAAGAATGGCAGCTTATAACGTTGTACCAATCACGCTGGGACTTGTTGCCTGCGTAACTCCGCCAAAATGGAAAATCGCAAGAATTGCCGCAGCCGGTTTAGCTGTTGTATTTACAGCTATGAACTGGACGAAAGAACGCCACGGTGTGGGTTATCACGCTCCGCTAAACAGCAAATTTGTTGACCCTAATTTTTAGCGGATTGCCTTCTTTGGTCGTTGAGCTGAGGCGAAACGTACCAAATGGCCTCACGACTCCACAAACGTCAGTGCGATAAATTAAGACAAGTGAATAGTGAGATAGCAAGAGCAGATTTCTAATCAATTAAATCCGGTCGGCGCTCTTTGGTTCGTTTAAGGCTTTGTTCATCGCGCCAGGCTTCAATCTCTTTGTGGTTGCCGCCCAATAAGACTTGTGGAACACTCAAGCCTCTATATTCACGAGGTTTTGTGTAATGCGGATATTCAAGCAGCCCGTTTGAAAAACTGTCTTCGTGCGCAGAGTCAATTTTGCCCAGTGTTCCTTCGACTTTTCGGCTCACAGCGTCCATAACACACAGTGCAGGCAGTTCTCCGCCGGTTAAAACAAAATCCCCGAGCGAAATCTCGCGCGGCTTTATGATTTCTCGAATGCGCTCATCAAACCCCTCGTAATGCCCGCATAGCATAATTATTTGGTCAAACTCCGCCAGTTCGTTTACTATTTTCTCAGTTAAAGGCTCACCCTGCGGGGTCAACATAATCGTAATGGAATTATTTTCCTTATTTACCCCCTCATAAGCGTCCACATAAGGCTGCGGAGCCAAAACCATGCCCGCTCCGCCCCCGTAAGGAGTGTCGTCGACTTTTTTGTGTTTATCTTGGGAGTAATCGCGCGGGTTGATGGTATTTACAGTAATTGCACCGGCATCACATGCGCGTTTGAGGATACTAAACGAGCAATAACTCTCAATCATCTCGGGAAAAAGCGTCAGGACGTCGAATTTCACTCTAACAGCCCCTCCAAATTGTTGACGGTAACCGTTTTGTCTTTAACGCTCACGGCCGTTACAATAGCTTTTACAAACGGGACGAAACAAACTTTTCCCGAAGCGGTTCTTACTGACAACATGTCATTTGCGCCGTTGTTTGATACCCCAACTACAAAACCAAGTTTTTTTCCAACCTCATCAAGAACATCCAAGCCCGTGAGTTCGTCAATTAAAAATTCATCTTCGCCCATCGCTTCGCGGATTTCATCCTCTTGAACGAAAAGTAACGCCCCTTTATACGGCATAAGTTCATCAATTGAATCAATCCCGTCAAACTTCACTATGGCAAAGTTTTTGTTTAGGCGAATTTGGCTGATATCAAATGGTTTGTCGCCAATAAGCACATTTTTTAGGCCACAGAAAAAGTCCTGATGACCTTTAGAAAAGCCTACTTTTGCTTCCCCTTTAATACCATGGAAGTTTAATATTTTACCAACTGAAACTCGCTTACTCATCTGCTTTGTCGCTCCTTCGCCTTAAACAGGCACGCTACTCACTCTTCTTTTTTGCAGGAGCTTTTTTTGCAGCAGCTTTTTTAGGCTTTTCCTCGGCTTTTTCAGCTTTTTCAGCTTTCTCAGCTTTTTTCTTCGCAGGAGCCTTTTTAGGTTTTTCTTCAGCCGCTTCTTCAGTTTTTTTAGCTTTAGCTTTAGATTTAGTCTCTTTTTTCGCGCCTTGCTTGAATTCTGCCGGAGCATCTTCGCGTTCTTGGTTCCAACGCTCTAAGCCCATCTGTGAGCGAACTAAGCCGATACCAACGTGAACACGCCATTCGTCCATTTTAAGCTGTGAAGCAATAATTTTGTGGCATCCGATTGGAGGCAACGGAAGCAATGGTTCATATAAATTCTTAATTGCAAACAATTGGTCAGGTGAAATCGCCAATTTACGTTTCGGGAACGGAAGTTTTGGCAATAGCATTTTTTGTCTGACAAGGTTGATACCAAAGAATACTTTTCTTGGTTCCAAACCTATTTTTTCACCGATTGCTTCGTGCGCATCCGGGTTAGGGAGCGGAAGCATCAATTTATATAGCAATTCGATTTGTTCTAATTGTTCTCTGCTGATGAGCAACTGTTTTGGCGCTCTATTCTGCATTGGTCCGCGGTTGTAACCGCCGCCTTGAGGTCTGTTACCATAGCCGCCGCCTTGCGGACGATTTCCATATCCACCGCCTTGTGGTCTGTTACCGTAACCGCCACCCTGCGGACGATTTCCGTAGCCGCTGCCTTGTGGTCTGTTTCCATAACCACCGCCGCCTTGTGGACGACCGCCTTGGTTTCCGTAACCGCCTTGTGGACGGTTTTGATAGCCGCCTTGGTTGTATCCGCCGCCTTGCGGTCTGTTTCCGTAGCCACCGCCTTGGTTATCGCGGTTGTAGCCGCCGCCTTGACGATTCTGATATCCACCTTGTTGACGGTTTTGATAGCCGCCGCCTTGGTTGTAGCCACCTTGTTGACGATTTTGATAACCACCTTGCTGACGGTTTTGGTATCCGCCGCCCTGGTTTCCGTAGCCGCCGCCTTGGTTATAATTCTGTCTTGGGCGATAAGGTCTTTCTTCGTCCCCACCTGCACTGTAATAGCGAGGTGCTTCACCCTCTGTCGATGGCTGCGACTGCGATTGTGACTCTTGTGCAGGTTTTTCCTGCGGCGAATCTCCTTCAGGCGACACCATCATATTTTTATCCGGATATAAACATTCAGGACACACAACTCTTTTTGGGTTCTTGGTTTCAAACTCACGACCGCATTTAATACATTTGTTCACATACATAACAAAATAGCCTCTTAATTTAAAAAATCATAAATAATTCAATGTAATTCGGGTAATAAAATCGCTCCTCGATTTAGAAAAAAATCATCTCAAATGAAAACAACTCTATTTATATACCCTATTATATCATGGTTTTTAAATAAAATCAAGCTTTAATGCTTAGAGCGCAACTGTCCGCAAGCCGCGTCGATATCTGCACCCCGCTCCAGTCGCACAGTAACCTTTTTTCCTGACTGTTCAACGACTGATTTAAACCGCATAACCGCTCCGGGTACGGGTTTTTCGTAACCCATTGCAGCCTCAATCGGATTGTAAGGAATCAAATTCACATTACATTTAATATCAAAGATAAAATGTGCCAACTGCTTCGCGCACTCAAGAGTGTCGGTTAAATCCTTAATCAACAGGTATTCAAACGTAACCCTGCGGCCGGTTTTCTCAACATAATTTTTTAACGTTTTTTTCAACTCCTCTAACGGATATTTATTCTCAATCCCCATAATCTGTGCACGCAATTTGTGGCTTGGGGCGTGTAGTGAAATCGCAAGCGTTGACTGCATTTCAAGCTTTGCTAACTTATTTATCCCCGGAATAATTCCGCTGGTTGAAATCGTTATTCTTCTTGCCCCAATCTGAAAATTATTGCTGAAAATTTCCATCGAATGCAAAACATTATCTAAATTCAAAAGAGGCTCGCCCTGGCCCATAAAAACGATATTAGTGACTTTTAGCCCGGTATCGCGCTGGATAGTTAAAACCTGCTCGACGATTTCTTTGTAAGTCAAATTGCGAACAAACCCCTGCTTCCCCGTCGCGCAAAACGAACAATCAACCGCGCAGCCAATCTGAGAACTCACGCACGCTGTTAGATTTGCCCTGTTATCAAAACGCATTAAAACCGTCTCCACGCACTGTCCTGGAGCGTATTCAATCAAATATTTTATCGTACCGTCAGAGCTTTCCTGTTTTTTGACGATTTTAACATCGGTTACGCAAACGACTTTTTTCAATTCTTCGCGGAATTTCAACGCCAAATCCGTCATCTCATCAATCGTGTTGACTGATTTTAGATAAATCCAGTTATGAATTTGCCGCGCACGAAACTTTGATGCACCAAGTGCGTCAGTTATTTTCTCTATTTCTTGTAAATTTAATCCTGATAGTATTTTCATCTTTTTCTCGTCATTGCGAGGAAGACGCAAGTCTAACATGGCAATCCAGACTGGATTGCTTCGCTACGCTCGCAATGACTGACTTATATTTTCCTTGTAATAGTTAATGATTTCCAACATCGCATGCAGCATAAGCGCCACGGGCTGAACTTCTTCGCGCCATTGATAATACCCGCATGACGTCGGCAAAATACTCAGCGGATTATCCGGGAAATCACGGCAAATCTGAGGGCGGTTTTCATAATCCGAACAAAGCCCGTCACAATTGAGCTTTGGACAGTGATAGAAATAAACTTCCTCATCAACTGATTTGTCTAAAAGTTCCAAATATTCCGGGTAAACTTTTTGCGCTTCTTCGCGGGTTTCATAAGGAACAAAAACGCTTAAAAATTGTGTCGCAAAGTTGTCGTTGTTTTGCGCTTTTTTCGCTAATTCCTGCGGTGAAAATTCACTGCAAGCAAGGTTACAGCAAGTCGTACAGCGTGCGCATTCAAAATTATTGCGGAAACTCAAAATCTCATTCCATTTACGATGAATTTCCTTTGCGATGTCATTTTCAAACATCTCTAAAACATCCTGCTGCCACTGAGCGCCCGGGCTTCCCGCTTCATAAACCCCAAAAACGTCTTCAATTCCCGCCGGCTTCTTTTCGTCCACACGACTTTTGATTACTTCAACCATGGAAGTAAAGATTTCGCGGTATTTTTCTTTGGTGCTTTTGATTGAGGATTGTAGTGCGTCCATAACAAGATTGTACCACAGGATATGGGTAATGAAAAGAAAATTAAGCTATATCGTAGCGACCGCAAGTGCCGCCCCAACGTGCGATTACATTCCCTTTAATATCTTTAATTTTTTCAACGTGTTGAACTTCCTCAACACCTTCCACAATTGTGATGACTTCGCAGCTATTTGAACAAGCACTGCACGTACAAGTTACGGATTGGAAAGACATATCGCCGACTTCCCAACCTTTGAATTTTGTGTCAACGCCTGTGTATTGGTGGTTTTCCATCGCAAGCAATGCAGCACCGATTGCACCCATTGTCTGGTGGTTTTCAGGGACAATAACTTCTGTCCCGAGCGCTTCTTCAAACGCTTTTACCATGCCTGAATTCGTTGCAACACCACCCTGGAAAGTCACGACTGATAAAAGTTCTTTACCAAGCGCCAAGTTGCTCAAATAGTTACGAACAAGCGCCTGACAAAGCCCGTATAGCAAATCTTCGACAGGATAGCCCAATTGTTGTTTGTGGATTAAATCACTTTCGGCGAAAACACCGCAGCGTCCTGCGATTCGCGCAGGATTCGTTGATTTCAATGCAGTCTGCCCGAACTCTTCAATCGGAACATTTAATCTGTTTGCCTGCTGGTCCAAGAAACTTCCGGTACCTGCCGCACAAACCGTGTTCATCGCAAAATCCGTTACAATCCCGTCGCGCAAAATAATAATTTTACTGTCCTGACCGCCTATTTCTAAAATAGTTTGAACGCCCGGAACATTGACACTCGCTGCAACTGCGTGAGCGGTAATTTCGTTTTTAATGACGTCCGCTCCAACAAGAGCACCGGCAAGATTTCTGCCGCTGCCTGTTGTACCAACGCCTTTGACAACATAATCAGTTAATTTTTTCTTCTGGAGTTCGCGCAAGCCTGTTTGAACTGCCATAACAGGTTTCCCTGAAGTGCGCAGCATATAGCTGTCAACAAATTTGCCGCTTTCATCTACCAGCGCCAATTTCGTCGTAACCGAACCAACATCTATTCCTAAGTAAACTGTTAGTGCCATGAACTAATTGTAGCACAAAAAGAACTTTAATGTCTTTCGTTACCTCTAAGATACGTTCCGATATTTTCTAATTCTCTGTTGCTAAAATTAGCATTCACGGCGGGACGAAAAACAGAACTATGGTCGTCTGAACGCATGTCTAATACTTTACTAAAAGTGCTCATAGGCAATTGAAAATTACCCGCTTTACTCAAAGCATCAACGCTCATATCATATCCCTCGTGGTTTCCTATACAAAAGTATTATTCCCAGAAAACAGAGTTTTATATCATCTGTAAAATAAAAAATGTTATTTGCCAAACAGGCCACGTCGTATGGCACCAAAGAAACTTTCACTTGACTTGTCTTCACCAGTTGCTCTATCAAGTTCTTGTTCCTGCATTTTTTGGACTTGCTTAAGTTTATTGAGCATTTTACGTGCGCTCTTTGCTGCAGAACTACCAGGATCTGCATCTCTTAGAAAACCCTCTAAACCCACGATATTTGAACCGGTGTCTGTGATGAGTTTTTGGATTCTTATAATATTTTTTTCTTTTTCCGTTGCTGCCAAATCTTGATGATCAGTCATGTGATGCTCCAGTACTCTTTATGCTGCAATTATTATAATATTAAAATACGGCCGATTTGTCAAACAAATCGGCCGTATCTTATTCTTTTGGGCTATGCTTCCCCTCTTGGGATTCTCATTGAATAGAATGAGCGGTATACGAACACCAACGCGACGATTAGGAATACCCAACCAACGATTGGAGCGATATCACGGAACGATTCAGAAATCGCGATTTCCATAGCTAACAACCCGAAAAGTGTTGTGAATTTAATAATCGGGTTCATCGCAACAGAAGAAGTGTCTTTGAATGGGTCGCCCACAGTATCGCCAACGACAGTTGCGTCGTGAAGCGGTGTGTTTTTCTCTTTCAAATCACATTCAACGATTTTCTTAGCGTTATCCCAGCAGCCGCCCGCATTTGCCATAAACACCGCCTGGAACAGACCAAACGCTGCAATTGCAATCAGGTAGCTGACGAAGAATGACACAGCAGCCGTATGATTATCTGCCGGTGCAGACAGACACGCAAACGCCAGCGCGAATGAGAACAGAGCGATAAATATGTTCACCATACCTTTTTGAGCGTATTGTGTACAAATTTTTACTACTTCTTTTGAGTTCTCAAGGTTTGCTGATTTTGAGCTGTTTTCGTCAAGTTTAATGTTGTTTTTAATATACTCAACCGCACTGTATGAACCGGTTGTAACCGCTTGCATAGAAGCGCCTGAGAACCAGTAGATTACAGCACCACCCGCAAGGAAACCTAACAGTGTGTACGGGTTAAGCAAGTTCAAGATAAGTTCCGGCTCGATTTGCAGAACTTCTTTGATAACAAGAATCAATGAGAAAATCATTGTGGTCGCACCAACAACCGCTGTGCCGATAAGTACCGGTTTTGAAGTTGCTTTGAAGGTGTTACCAGCGCCGTCATTTTCTTCAAGATAATCTTTAGCGTTTTCAAAGTTTGGCTCGAAACCAAATTCTTTTTTGATTTCTTCCCCAACATTAGGAATTTCTTCAATCAATGAAAGCTCATAAACTGATTGCGCGTTATCCGTAACCGGTCCATAGCTGTCAACAGCAATTGTAACAGGTCCCATTCCCAAGAAACCGAATGCTACAAGCCCGAAAGCGAATACTGACGGATAAATCATTGTCGCTTCTGGGATTAATGTGCTTGCATAATATGCAATTCCCATCAATGCAACGATTACCATACCAATCCAAAAGCCTGAGAAGTTACCCGCTACAAGCCCTGAAAGGATTGTCAATGACGCTCCGCCTTCGCGTGAAGCAGTTACAACTTCTTCAGTGTGTTTTGCTTTTGGCGAAGTGAATATTTTTGTGAATTCAGGAATTAACGCTGCGCCAAGTGTTCCGCAAGAAATAATTGCAGATAACACTAACCACAGGTTTCCGCCCATTGGTGCAAGCAATTTGTAACTTACGCCAAATGTCATCACGATTGAAAGAATTGAAGTCAGCCAAACAAGGTTTGTCAAAGGCTGTTCAAAATCGAATTTTTTAGCTGTTTTAACATAAATTTTGTCGATTACACCGTTAACCCAGTAAGCGATAACAGAAGTTGCAATCATCAGGAATCTCATTGTGAAAATCCAAACAAGTAATTGAACCTGATTAACTTCACCGAGAACCCCAAGCAAGATGAATGAAACAAGCGCAACACCTGTTACACCGTAAGTTTCAAACCCGTCAGCAGTCGGCCCGATTGAGTCGCCCGCGTTGTCGCCGGTACAGTCTGCGATAACCCCAGGGTTACGCGGATCGTCTTCTTTAATACCAAACTGGATTTTCATCAAGTCTGAACCAATGTCAGCGATTTTTGTGAAGATACCACCTGCCACACGAAGCGCAGAAGCGCCTAACGATTCACCGATAGCAAACCCGATAAAGCAAGCACCCGCAAGGTGTCCCGGAACGTACAACAAAATAACTAACATAAGGATTAACTCAACACTAACCAACAGAACGCCGATACTCATACCAGCTCTCAATGGAATGTCGAGGATTCCCAACGGGTCGCCTTTAAGAGCAGCGAATGCTGTTCTTGAGTTCGCAAGTGTGTTCATTCTAATACCAAACCACGCAACCCCGTAAGACCCAAGGATACCAATTACTGACCATGCCAGAATAATCGCAACATCCGCAATCGGCATGTGACGCAAGAAACCGAAGTAAAACGCGATACATAGACCAATAAGGACTTCTAACACAATCAAGAATTTGCCCTGTTGAACCAAATAGGTTTTGCAGGTTTCAAAAATCGTGTTTCCGACATCTGCCATTGCAGAGTGAACATTGAGTTTTTTTACTTTCAAAAACTCAATAAAACCGAATACCACACCAATTACAGAAACGATAATCCCTGCGTTAAGCAGAGTAAAGTTACAGCCTGTAATGTGCGGGACTACTAAATCAGCTTCCCCAGCTAAAGCAGGAGCAGCAGCCAAGAACATTGCAGCAAACATCGCAAACAATCCCCCCAGCGAAAAGAATTTTTTAAACATATCTCTCTCCTTTTAAATTCCCCACGGGTAAATTTTAGCACAAACATAAAAATAGAACCATTTATTAAACACTTATATATTCCGTCATGTTGAGGCAACGCCGAAACATCTCAAAGTCGTTGTATACCGCAAAGTTTTTGAGATTCTTCCCCTTCGTTATACTCAGGGTCAGAATGACGGATTAATTGCTACTCCAAATATAAATCATCCAAAAACTTAATTTCAAATTCCGCGCCGGCAGGAATAGCAAGTTTTTTACCTTTATAAAACAGTCCAAACAGCGGCGAACCGATAACATTAACCCCCAGCACGAGCACGCCGGCGATTACCGTAAACGGCGAAAGCAAGACCGTATAAGGGCCATCCGCCAGGCGCGAAGTCACATCAACCATGTTGTGGTAAAAAGTCCGGCCCGGACGAGTTGAATCGATAACCCCTTTTGCATATCCGCGTTTGCCTTTAATATTATTTATAAAAACTTTTTTGGTATTTGCCTTGGTTATATAAGCATTTACTGGGTATTCCTTGCCGTTTAAATTCATTTTATCAACTTTTAGGACAAGCAAACCGCCATTTCCTGCAGGTTGCGGCTGATGAGAGTTTACGATAACGCCCTTAAACACAGTTGCACTCGGCACCGTGATATAGCGCTTGGTAACGGATCGGGTTGATGTGAAAGTCAACTTGCGTCCTTTTGCCATGTTGTCGTTTAAAGTGTCATGAGAAAGCACACGGAATTTTGTACCTTTAGGGATTTTTATCGCGGTTGAATCATACTGCGCGCGCGCTTTTAGCTGATTGGAAGCTGAAGTGTCACTTGTAGCACTGAGTGGCTGCAGGACTTTTGGAGCAGTATTTGTAGAAGTGTTAGAAACCGGTGTCGGGGTTGGCGTTGGAGTGGATTTTGGCGCAGCAGTTTTTGGAAGGGGCGGAAGCGCTTCTGTTTCTAGTTTCGACGGGTTGTAGTTGCGTCGAATCTCATCATCAACCGTCGGGTCAAGGTCAAACGCCAAGACCTGCAGCCCAACCAAATTTAATACCAAAAATAACGCAAATAATTTTCTCATTCTTTATTATTAGCAGAATTCAGACACTTTGTATAATATTTAAAACTTCTTCACACAAGGTTGAGATTTTTCGTCATGTTGAGGCATAGCCGAAACATCTCAACACTGCAGCATTTTGCATAAATATTGAGATTCTTCCCCTTCGTTATACTCAGGGTCAGAATGACGAAGAAAATTATTTTAATATTTCATTAATCGCTTTAGCAGCTTTTTTGCCGGCACCCATTGCGTTGATGGCGTTTGATTCGCCGGTCGGAGCAACGTCTCCGCCCGCATAAATTGTCGGAAGTGAGGACGCGCAAGTGTCGTTGTCGACGGTGATGTAACCCCATTTATCAGTGATGACTTCCAAACCTTCAGCCTCGGCAGATTTTTGGATAATCGGGTTCGGGCCTGTGCCAAGTGCAACAATTACGGTATCAACATCCATAGTTTCAGTTTTTCCCGTTGAAACCGGTCTGCAACGGCCGCTCTCGTCAGGTTCGCCAAGCTCCATGACTTCCAGTTCAACACTTTTAACATAACCTTCTTCGCCAATAATTTCTTTTGGCGCCATAAGGAATTTGAAAATAATACCTTCTTCTTTGGCGTGACGGATTTCTTCTAAACGCGCCGGAAGTTCTTTTTCCGTACGGCGATAAACAATATAAACTTCTTCAAACCCCACGCGAACAGCGGTTCTTGCCGCGTCCATCGCAACGTTTCCGCCGCCAAATACCGCAACTTTTTTACCTACACGCAATGGAGTCGGGCATTCTTTGTCACGGCATGATTTCATTAAGTTTACGCGTGTGAGGAATTCGTTTGCCGAATAAACGCCGTTCAAATTCTCACCCGGAACGCGCATCATTTTTGGCAACCCAGCACCAGAACAGATAAATATCGCGTCAAAACCGTCTTCTTTTAATTGTTTTAGGGTAATTGATTTACCAACGATTACGTTTGTATGAAATTTTACACCCATTTGTTTTAGGTTAGAAATCTCTCTATCCAAGAAAGTTCTCGGCAATCTAAATGGCGGGATGCCATAACGCAAAACGCCGCCGAGTTCGTGAAGCGCTTCAAAAACAACAACTTCGTGTCCTTCTTTGCGCAAATCAGCCGCAGCGGAAATCCCCGCACAGCCCGAACCTACAACAGCAACTTTTTTACCTGAAGGTTTGATTTCAGGCATTTCAGCAGAGGTGTTATCTCCAACGTAGCGCTCCAATGCACCAATCGCAATCGGTTCGCCTTTAATTCCTAAAACGCATTTGCCTTCGCACTGTCTTTCTTGCGGACAAACTCTGCCGCAAACTGACGGAAGCATGCTTGATTTGCGAATAATTTCGCCTGCTTCATTTAATTTATCTTCTTTAAGCGCCATGACAAACCCCGGGATATCAATGTTTACCGGACATCCTGCCACGCAACGCGGATTCTTACAATTCAAACATCTTGATGATTCAAGCTTTACTTGTTCAGGGGTTAAATTATTTTCTACTGCTTCAAAATTGCTTCTGCGCGCGATTGCACACTGTTCTTTTACATGCTGTCTATCTGCCATTTGTGTCATACTCCTCTACATTCAATGTAAAAATTATATCACAGAGAAAAATTTTATGTTATCATAAGGGTGAATGAAACGTTTTCTTGTATTTATATTATTATTTTTAATGGTTCTCGTGAGTGGTGTTGTGACCGCCGCGACGGAACAAAAACCAACAAAGAGCATCCTATTAGGAAAGAGAGGCAATATCATGAATATTAATACTTTGCGCAGCGAACACGAACTTATAGATTTGTTTGTTAATCTAGCACAAATTCCTTCCCCGTCACTTAGCGAGGAAAAACTTATAAAATGGATTGAAGAATATTGCAGAGTAAACGGACTTCAATGCACAAAAGACGATTACGGAAACCTCTATATACGAGTAATCGCAACGGAATGCTCAAAAATGCCGCTGCTTCTATCAGCACACATGGATGTTGTGGGCGACGACAGCCCTGTTAATGTTTATCTTGACGGTGACCTAATCAGAGCCGAAGGCAGAACTTTAGGCGCTGACGACAAAGCAGGACTCGCTCAAGCACTTCTTTTCGCAAAAAGACTACAGACCTCTCAAATTCTCCATGGCGGTTTAGAAATCGTCTTTACCCGCGACGAAGAATCCGGTATGAGCGGAATCCGCAACTGCGACCTAAAAAAATTAAAATCAAAGTATATTCTTGTATTAGACAGCCACTCGCTGGGAACCCTGGAAACAGCCGGCGCAAGCTACACCTTAGCAACAATTACCGTAAATTCTTTTAAAGGCGGGCATTCAGGAATCGACATCGCGGACACCACCCGCGAAAACGCTGCAAAATTAATCGCTGATCTTATTTCTAATCTTCCGCAAGGAGTTTGGCACTCCGAGGACGGTGAAGTAGTGACCTCTTGCAACCTTGGTGGAATCCAGGCAGGCGACATTAATGTAACTAACGTGATTAACACCTCTGCAAAAGCTACTTATTCAATCCGCAGCTCCAGCAGACATTTTGAAGACGAGTTAAAGGAGCGCATGACCTCCGAAGTTTCTGATTTTAACGTTGAATACAAAGGTATCGCACGCGCTGACGTGACTTTTGCTGAACATCTTCCGCCATTTGAAAAGTCAGGCGATCAGTACATCCCGATTTTATACGAAGCCGTCGCTAAAAAAGTCGGAGTTAAGCCTCATATAACAACTTTCCACGCAGGCGCTGAGACTCATATCTATGCAAACGCTCACAATGCAGACGGCGAAAAATTCACTCCGTATTTGCTTGGAACAGCTGATATACAAAACATGCATTCAGTTGAAGAAAATGTTGATTACAAATCAATGCTCAAAGGCTACGAACTGCTTGAAGCATTTTTTGAAGCGTATAATAAAGACTAGCTAAATGCCTTAAATGAACGCTCAATGTTCTTATCAATGATACCTTTCATTGACTCGTATTCTGTCTGCATAGAGCTGTGCTGAGTCTCAAGTTTCTTTAGATCAGAATCGTATTTCTTGTCTTTTTGCTCGATCTCACGTAAAGCTTGTTCGTATTTTGCTTCGGCTCTTGCGATTGCTAAAGTGTCATCTTGATATGTGATATCAATGATTGAAGTGTAGATTGTTGATTTCCACTCGTGGTTTTCAAGTCCTGGGTAGGCAACAGAACCGTTTTCGTCAAACATTACTTGTTCAACAGTAACGATGCCGTTTTCGATTGCATATTGTAACCAAGCAGAGTTGTTCATGTATTTGTCGTCTAATACTCTGTAGTTATTAGCGGCAGTCGAAGATTTTGTCGTCTCACTTATTCCGCCCATTCTATACCAAAGGTTTATATACCATTGCGTTTTAGGGTCATCTTGGTTTGGGATTTCTTCTGCAGGGATGTTTTTTAAAGATTCTAATACAGCTTCTTTCATACCTTCGCATGCATTCATATAGGTAGCATACGCTCCTATCTGTTGACTGCAGGTGTTGAACCATTTCATCATCTCTGCCATTTGTTGGTCTTTTTGTGTGTCTTTTAATGCATACAAATCTTCAAGCAGTTTGTCGATGCCTTCAAGCGCGTCTAAATTTATGCTGGCGCTTGCGTCATCAATTGCCTTTGCAACACCACCGACACGGCAAGAACCGCCTTCGCTTGGAGAGTTGCCCCAGTTTACACTTCCATAGCCGCCCCAGAGACCGTTGTTTCCGTATGCTGCCATGAGAATGTCTTTGTCAAGTTCTGTACTATCACCTTGGTATTTGCTGACCAGTTGTGATTTGAAGGCCTGTAATGTTGTTGAAATAGGCGCTGTTGCGTTAGACATACTTTTTATCGTTTGAACCCAATTTGCTACAAGAGCCTTGTCATCATCACCCATATCAGACATATTTTCTTCTATTTTTGCGATACTTTGCTGTAATAAGTTTTGTTTATTAATTACATCGTCAGAATAAGCAGCCATGGTATCAACGGCGTATGTTTGGTAATATTTTGAGTTTACAATTATGTTGCTACCTTGATAATGAAAGTTTGCAGCAGGGTCTGTTATTCTAATGCCGTTAACTATCGGTGCGCTTGCAGGATCTGCCCATAGTGCTTGAAGTCTTGTATAAGCATCAGTTCCCGGCTTTATAGTACAAGGACTGTTAGATCCAAAGTGCGGCGCTGTCGCGTTTACCGACTCAGCGATCGCCTTTTCTGCATTTGTCGTAAGATCAACGAACAGGCCTTTTGCTAATTCAAGTGTTTGTATAACCAAAATGCTGTTTGCATAACCAAGTGCAAAGCTGTTATCAGGTAATGTGGTGTTATTTACGTATGTTGGTGCATCCCCGATGGCTTGTGCCCAGTTACCCATCATGCCGTCCAATTTTGCATTATTTCCTGTACTCATATAAGTATTAAGCCAAGCAGAAGCATTGTTTTTTAAATCAATGTATGGCTGCTCAAAACCTTGCATACTAGAAATAGTGTTCAAATAATTATTGTTGTAATAATCGTCTGTAAGTTGGTTGTACGTGTTTAGATCAATAGAACCGTTTGCATAAAGATGTGCTTGTTGTTCCACATATGTTAAATATCCGGTGAGTTGTGAAGAATAATCGCCTAGATCAGTGTTAACTTCCCAACGACCGTCTTGTTTTTCTGCAATACCGCTGTTTGTGAACAAATTCACCATTGAATCAGACAATCCCTCTGTCAAGCTGTCTTGTCCGTTGTAGAATTGAGCGTAATCTTTGCCGTAGATATCTTGCAAAGCAGCAGTATATCTAGGGTTTGGCTGGAACTCAATGCCGTACTTCTTCAAGAACTCAGCCATATTTTTGCTATCAGCAAAATTCTGTGCATCGGTTGAAGATACCATCAATTGCCCGTATTGGTTTACAATACCGTACTGATTTTTGAGGTCTCCGTAAGTCATGATGATTCCCGGAGTAAGCTTTTGGTAGGACTTGTTGCCTTTAGCATCATAGGTTGTGTACATCAGTTGAGTCGCATCCAACGATCTCATATACTCTGCTGTAGCTTCACTTGAATCCGTCGCAAGACGCATTTTAGCATTCGTAATAAACTGCGAATGCAACTCGTTATCCGCTAATCTAGCGGTTATTGAGAGTAATTTAGCTTG
>JAVBOC010000009.1:0-102658 GCA_031550975.1 Candidatus Gastranaerophilaceae bacterium | reverse complement strand
ACGGTGGAAGATTCCGGATCAAGCCCGGAATGACAAAGATTGTTGTGTCATTTTGTAAGGTTTAATCTCTGTTAAACATTTTCATAATCTTATCAATCAGACCTTCTTCTTCGGCCATTTCGGTGTTGTTGAGTTTGTCGAATTTGGCTTTGATTTTGTCGTAATCTGAGTCGCCAGAAGCAACTTGAAGGTATTTTGAATACATAGCTAGCGCGTCAGGCTTGTTGCGAAGTTTTTCGTAAGCGAGTCCAAGGTCTTTCATAACGGTGTAGTTGCGCTTGTCGGCTTCAAGAAGTTTTTCTAAATAATCTGCTTGCGCTCTGTAGTCGCCGATGCTTTCGCGATATTTCGCAAGTTTTTCCAACGCTGTTTTGTTTTCAGGTTCTAGTTCGACAAGTTTTTCGTAAAACTCCATCGCGTGGTGTTTGTCGCCGGTTTCTTCGTGAAGCGAAGCTAAAACAGCAGCTAAATCTGCGCTCTCGTTGTTTATCCCAAAAGCGTTTAAGAATTCGTTAATCGCAATATCCTTTTGCCCGCGAACCAAATTGTAACGCCCCCAATTAAGGTGTGCGTTATATTCGTCTTTTAAGTTTTCATAAATCAGCGCACGCATTTGGTATGAAATCGGGGAGTTTTTCTCGAATTTATCATACTCTGTAACTGTTTCGAGCGCTTTTTCGTTTTCGTTTGTTTCATAAAAATATTGCGCTTTTACAGCAAGGAATTTCGGGTCTTTTTTGTAATTCTTTTCTGCGGCTTCAATTGCGCTCCATGCTTCTGACATTTTGCCATCGCCAAGAAGACATTTTATTTTTGTAACTTCGTCGCCTGTGAGTTCAATCGCGCTGGTTGAGTTTCCTGTTTTTAAATACAATTGCGCGAGCGTTTCTTTGATTTTTGGAGTTTCAACTCCGTGTGCGCGAGCGCGCTCTAACACGTCAACGGCGCTTGATAACATATCTTCTTTAACGTATAAATTAGCCAGTTTTAGATAAACTGCTTCGTCAGCCTCTTGGTGGTCAAGCACTTTTAAATATTCGTCAATGGCTTTGCTTATTTGTCCGGTTTGTTCAAGGAGTGTTGCCAAAACAAAGCGCGCCGAATTGATTTGATCTTCTTCAGTCGTTGCGTTGATTGCCTTTTTGTAATCGTTTATTGCGTGTTCGTATTTCTGTTCAACCTGATGAAGATTTCCGCGGTAGACATAATATTTGTAGCGGTCTGTGTGAATATAAATATCCATCAATTGCTCATACGCCATGGTGTTTGTCGCGTCAGACTCAAGGATTTTTGAGTAATAATTTGAAGCCTCATCGTTGATGTTTAACAACATAGCGATGTGTCCAAGACGCTCAAGCAGGCTCAAATCCTTAGGGTTTTGCGCATAGAGCTTTTTGTACTCCGCGTATGCCTCGTTATATTGTTCGTTATCCTCAAATTGTTCCGCAAGCTGTAATGTCATGTTTACCTCATTAGTTGTTAGTTTTGTATTTGTCCTCTGTCATTGCGAGCTTTGCGAAGCAATCCAGTTAATGCAGGTTGCCTCTGTACCAAATCCTGAAACAAGTTCAGGATGACAGAAAGTGGTTATTAATTGTATAAGTTTTGCGCTTTCTCCAAGCCGTTGTTTAAGTAATATTCTACCGCTTCAATAGATTTTTTCAAGACCGCCTTTAGCGTATCGTGCTGGTCTTTGGCAAAATTTTGCAGAACAAAACTTTCTGACGGAATTGGCGGCTGCGGCCCGATACCTATTTTTAGCCTAGCAAACTTCTTTGTCCCAAGGTGTTTAATGATTGACTTAATCCCGTTATGTCCGCCGTCAGAGCCTTCTGCGCGGAATCTTACAACACCTAAATCCAGTGCAATATCGTCGTAAATAACAATAATATCGTTTACATCAACCTTGTAATAATCCATAACCGCACGGACAGCTTCCCCCGAAAGATTCATAAAAGTAGTGGGTTTAACAAGCAGAATATCTTCCGCTTGTGTTGAATTGTTAATTTTAGCTATCAAGCTCTTAAATTTCTTATCTTCTTTGAATGTTACCCCTACTTCCATAGCCCATTTATCCAGCACCATAAAACCCACGTTGTGCCGTGTGAAAGTATACTTATCGCCAATATTTCCGAGTCCTATTATGAGCTTCATTATATGTTGTTAACCTTTCGAACATCTAAGCGTCTTTTATTATTTTATAACAAATATAAATTACCAACCTGATTTACCTAACGAACGCTCAACAAAAAGTCTAAAGCGGTTTATTTTGGGGTAAATACAGTGCAGCTAACTAATAAAAGCGCGACAGTACGAGGATTTCATAATGAAAAATAAAACCAAACAGATAATACAGGAAAAGAGTTCCGAGAAAGTAGCGCGGTTCTTAGGAAAAAATGCGCTTCATAAAAAAGATTTCGCTGAAATGATTGGCGTCACACTTTCGTATGTCTACAATTTGATTGACAATTCGATTCCGTTCTCCACACGCAGTACGACGCTAGAGCGCATTGCAGCGGTGATGGAGATTGAGCCGGATGAATTTGAGGAATACAAAATTCCTCAAGAACCGGTTTTGGTCGAAGAAAGCGTTGAATTTTTTCGCGATGCGATGAAAGAAAAAAACATCAGCGTTGTGAACTTCTTACGTGCGTTCCCGCGTAAGAAAAGGCTTGATATAGTTGATATGCTTCGCGGAGCTTTGCCTGTGCCGGTTGATTATAAAGAACTTAGCATGATTGCGCAGGTGCTTGATTTGTCCCAAGAAGATATTTACGGTATTTGGGAAAGGCGCATGAAGCAGGTTTTAGAAGCCGGCGGCATGAATATTTATTCAAACGCGGCGCTGGTTTCAGCGATGTTTGATTGCGCAAAAAAACACATTAAACATTAACAATTTGCTTTTTGTTTATGGATGAAATATAATTTCCTTAAAGAGTGTGGCGGGTTGGAATTTAAAGACTTACCGCCGGCGCAATATAGGCGCGATACTATAAATTAAGGAGAATACTAATGAGTGGAAGAAATTTTCTTTTCACTTCGGAATCAGTTACCGAAGGGCACCCCGACAAAGTCTGTGACCAAATCTCAGACGCGATTTTGGATGAGTTTTTAACAAAATATCCGCAATCTCGCGTCGCGGCAGAAACTACCGTAACAACAGGTATGGCACTTGTTTGCGGCGAGATAACTTCAGATTGCTATGTTGATATTCCGCAGGTTGTGAGAAACACAATCCAAAATATCGGCTACGACGGTTCAAAAGGCGGCGGGTTCGATTATAAGACTTGCGCGGTTTTAACAAGTATTGATGAACAGTCTTGCGATATCGCAGGAGGGGTTAATAAAGCGCTTGAAACACGCTGTGATAACGCTGATACTTCAACCCAAGAAACCAACGATATCGGCGCGGGCGACCAGGGAATTATGTTTGGCTATGCGTGCGATGAGACCCCTGAATTGATGCCATTAGCCATAAGTCTGGCGCACAGATTGGCTTATCGGTTGGCTCAAGTCAGAAAACAAGGCATCGTAAATTATTTAAGACCGGACGGTAAATCGCAGGTTACAGTGGAATATGTTGATGGGAAGCCGTCGAGAATTCACACTGTTTTGATTTCAACCCAACATGACCCTGAAATTAACGGCGAATGCGACAACCATAAAGTTCAAGAAATAATTAAAAACGATATTAAAAAACACGTTATAGACGCTGTGTTTGTAAACGAAACAATCAAACCGGACGACCAAACTAAAATCCTCGTTAACCCGTCAGGACGCTTCGTTGTTGGCGGTCCTCAAGGGGACGCGGGTTTAACAGGAAGAAAAATAATCGTAGATACTTATGGCGGCTGGTCACGTCACGGCGGCGGAGCTTTTTCGGGTAAAGACCCTACAAAAGTTGACCGTTCAGCGGCTTACGCGGCAAGATATGTTGCTAAAAATATTGTTGCAGCAGGATTGGCGTCAAAGTGCGAAATTGAATTGGCTTACGCAATTGGCGTGGCTGAACCAATTTCAGTTTTAGTCGATACTTTCGGAACAGGTAAGATTTCTGATGATGACTTGACGGCACTTGTTAGCAAGAACTTTGACCTTCGTCCGGCAGCGATAATAAACGGGTTTGACCTGCGCGGATTGCCTGCAAAGCATGGTGGTAAATTCTACCAACTGCTGGCGGCGTACGGCCACATGGGCAGAAGCGACATCAAAGTCCCTTGGGAACAAACCGACAAAGCCGCTGACTTGAAGTTACAGGCTTGTTCGTCAGGCGCTTGCTAGATTATTCTTCAGACTGCTCGACTTCGGGGAATTCAAACTCTGCAGTGTCACGTCGTTTGATAAGGTAAGCTGTAATTATTGCTGTGATTGGAACGCAGGCAAGGATTCCGATGCTGCCAACGAGCGCGGAAGCGATTTCTGTTGCGACCTGATTAAGGTTGAAAAATTTGTTTAAATCAATGTTTGATGAAAGCAAAGCCAGTGGCAGTGATGCCCCCAAATAGACCAAAATCAATGTGTTTGACATGGTCCCGATGATATCTTTGCCCACGTTCATGCCGGAGGTAAAAAGTTGTTTTATGGTTAGAGAGTTGTCCGTTTCGTAGATTTCGTTGATGGTGCTGGCGATGGAAATCCCAGTGTCCATAAGCGCTCCGAGGGCTGCAATAATCATAGACGCGGATAAAATCCCCCTGAAATCAAGGTCAGGGCGGGCAGAATATAAGAACATCGGTTCTTCGCCGTTAAATCCTGTGAGGCTTGAGAGTGCAATCGCACCCATAGAAAGGATTGCGACCATCACCAGACTAAAAATTACGCCCAAAACAGCGGCGGTGCTTTTTGAATTAAGTCCGCCCACAAGATAAATTGTAATTAAAGTCGAAAGCGCTGCCACAAAAGAAGCCGAAGCTATCGGGCAAAGCCCGTTTAAAATCATCGGGACAAGGACCGCAAAGATTAAACCTGTTGTCGCCACGATAGAAACCAGCGCGCTCAAGCCTTTTTTACGCCCGATGATTAATAGCAAAGTGAAAAATATTCCTGCATAAAGCAATAGGCTGTCGTCGCGTTTTACGTCTGCGATGTAGAAATTCACATCTTCGTCAGTTGCGACAATCTCTGAAAGCGCTTCAACGTGTAGGATTACGCGGTCGCCTTTGGATAAATTAATGTCGTAGGCAGGGTTTCCGGTGAGCATGTTATCAACAATCCGCTTTGCGCCTTTGAATTTCCCCGATGTAACTCTAACAACAACGGTTTGTTTGGTGTTTTTTAAATTGCTTTTGTCAGGGATGTCGTCGGCGTCTTCATAATGAGCATCCTCAATTATGCCGGATGCGGAAGGATAGTTGCTTTGTTTTGCTTCGTCCGCCATGGTCGGCACACCAAGCCCTATAAGCATTGCAAGTATGATTAAAAAATATCTCATATCAAAATAAACTCTGTTGTTCTTGTAGATTTTTATAACCCAAGTGGCGGCAAGCCATAGGGGAAACCTTTCTGCCGCGTGGAGTTCGCTGGAGCAAGCCCGCTTGTAATAAGTATGGTTCGCAAACATCCTCAATTGTGCGCACATCTTCGCCGATTGCGGCTGCGATTGTTTCGATTCCGACAGGGCCGCCGTCGTATTTTTCAATAATGAGTTTTAGCAATGTGCGGTCGGTGTTATCAAGTCCGTAGTGGTCAATTTTTAATGTATCGAGAGATTTTTCTGCAACTTTTTTGGTGATTTTCCCGTCGTGTTTGACTAAAGCAAAGTCTGAAACGCGTTTGACCAAACGGTTTGCGATACGAGGTGTTCCACGTGAGCGGCGAGCGATTGCTGAAGCGCCTTCTTCGTTAATTTCTATATCTAAAATCCCCGCTGTGCGTTTAACAACTTGTGCGAGTTCTTCTTCTGTATAAAATTCAAGTCGGTGAATTATCCCAAAACGATCGCGCAACGGACCCGAGAGCTCCCCGGCTTTTGTTGTTGCACCAATTAGAGTGAATTTTGGCAATTCCAAGCGTAAAGTCTTTACTGTTTGGCTTTTGCCGGTTGTCATGTCAAGGAAAAAATCTTCCATCGCAGGATAGAGGATTTCTTCAGCAACTTTATTTAGACGGTGGATTTCGTCGATAAACAGGATTTCCCCGGGTTTAAGAGACATCAAGATTCCGATAATATCGCGTGGACGCTCAAGCGCCGGTGCTGATGTGATTTTAATCTCAACTCCCATTTGCTCAGCGATAACCCCGGCGAGCGTTGTTTTACCCAATCCCGGAGGGCCATAAAAAAGCAGGTGATCAAGCGGCATTTCGCGCTTTTTTGCTGCCGCGATTGAGATTTTCAAAGTTTCTTTCAGTGCGCCTTGTCCGATGTAGGTGTCAAAGCTTTTCGGGCGAATGCAATTTTCAAAATTCCGGTCAAAATTACAAGCCTCAGGCTGTACATTAGAGCGGTCAACAGGCTGGCGTTCGGTTTTTTCTATGAAATCATTGTCGTCTGAAATTATGCTCATCTTATATTCATAAGCCCTTCGGTCTTTTGAAATTCTCTTGCTCGCAAAACAAAAAGCTTGCATTTTATTTTGTCTTGCTCGTTCTTTCATGGTATCATGAAAATTATAGTTAAACACAAATGTTAAGGAGTAGAAAAAATGACAAAAGTTTCAGAACGTTTAGAGAAAATTCCACCGTATTTGTTTGCGGAAATAGATAGAAAAATCGCGGAAGCGCGTGCAAAAGGACATGATATTATTAGCCTTGGTATCGGCGATCCTGATACCCCAACGCTTGCGCCTGTCGTTGAGGAAATGCACAAAGCAATCGACAATCCTGCAAACCACGACTATCCGCCATACAACGGCACAGAAAAATTCCGTAAAGCGTCAGCGCAGTGGATGAAAAAACGTTTTGGTGTTGATATTGATGCTAACACTGAAGTCTTAGCAAACATCGGTTCTAAAGAAGCAATTGCACACGTTTTCTTTGCCTATGTTGATGAAGGCGATTATACGTTGGTTCCGGATCCGGGTTATCCTGTTTACAAGAACGCAACGATTTTTGCGGGCGGAACACCTTACCAAATGCCGCTTTTGGAAGAAAACGGATACTTGCCTGATTTTGATAAAATCCCGCCGGAAGTTGCGCAAAAATCAAAATTAATGTTCTTAAACTATCCGAACAACCCGACAGGGGCGACGGCGGATTTAGAATTCTTCAAAAAAGCAGTAGCATTTTGTAAAAAATATGACATCCTTCTTTGTCATGACCAAGCTTATTGCGAAATGACCTATGATGGTTATGTTGCACCGTCAGTGCTGCAGGTTGAAGGTGCAAAAGACATCGCGATTGAGTTCTTTTCACATTCAAAATCTTACAACATGACCGGCTGGAGGGTTGGTTTCGTTGCGGGTAATGCAGCGGCAATCAAAGCGCTCGGAACAATCAAAAACAACATCGACAGCGGTGTATTTAAAGCCGTTCAAGACGCAGCAACTGCAGCGTACGATGTTGATTCGTCTTATATAAGCAACTTAAACTCAATGTATCAAGGGCGTCGTGACGTTATGGAAGCGGGGTTGTGCGAACTCGGATGGGATATTAAACCGTCAAAAGCGACTTTCTATTTGTGGCTGCCGGTTCCGGAAGGCTACACCTCTGAATCTTTTGTAACAAAAATGCTTGATGATGCGCACATCGTAGTGCCGCCTGGAAACGGCTACGGCGAATATGGCGAAGGTTATTTCAGAATTGCATTGACAAAAGATGCAGAAACTTTGCGTGAATGTATTAATCGTATGAAAAAAGCAGGAATTTCTTACAAAGTCATGGTATAATTTTGCCATGGAATGTCCTAAATGCGGTTTAGATATTGATGATAAAGCCACCGTCTGCCCAAATTGTAAGAAGGTGCTTAAATTAATCTGCCCGATTTGCAAGAGTGTTAACGAGAGTAACACCTGCAGAAAGTGCGGTTACGTCATCATTACAAAATGCCACAAGTGCGGTAAAATCAACCAAACGTTTACGAAAAAATGTAGAGCTTGTGCGTTCAGTCTTGAGCACAGTGTAATTTTTAATGAATCCAACACCGATGATTTTGTAATGCTTACGATAGATTTCCCTAACCTTAGTGAGATGAAAACTGTCTTAGGCGATTCTATTCAGGCGTTTAATAAGTTCAAAGCGAATTTAGAAAATATCATTACAAGTTATGCTAAGTCTGCTAAGCTGCGCCGTCAGGTCTTTGGCAGCACTTATGTTATAAGATTTAACAAAGCATATACGTTTAGCAGCTCGGCGAATGAAGCTGTCGAAGGCGCGATTGAGATTTTGAACAAAATCACGACGATGAACGCGAAGCTTTCAAAGCGTAAAAATACTAACGTTCGCTGTAATATGTTTTTGATTAAACGCAGTGTGAAATCCAATCCGAATGATTACAAAGCGGCGTTAAATATCAGCCTGCTTGAACTTGATGCCAAGGACAAAAAAGAAAAAGTTCTTAATACCTTCCAGGTTTTGACTGACCCTGATGTGCAATCTGCGCTTGAAAAACACTACAGCCTTGCACCGTTGAATGCTGTTATGGTTAACGATCAGATGGTAATGTATTACGAACTTGATGTAAAAGATATTGTGCGTCCGGAATTTGAGTCTGAAAAGGATGAAGAAAAACCGGAAATTCCTGAGTTTATTTCAAAAATGATTGAAGAACAGGAGCAGACCGATTGGCAAGAGTTAAACAAGGCTGATTTGCCGGACGACCCGGATGAGATTTATGATATTGAAACGATTAATTTTGAAGAGATTAACTGTGATTTCCAACGGGTGGAAAACATTGACGTGTTTGATAATATTGCCGAGAAATTAAAAGCGATTCCGAAAGGAATCATAGCACTCAAGACTCCGCAGTTGTATAAGCCATATTCAGCCAAATTAATCGGCGAAATTTACGGCTTAAATTTGTACAACAACATTATCCCAATCACTTGCCACAGCGAGATGAAATACGCTCCGTACGGTTTCTTTAGAGAGTTTATCGCGACGGTTTTTGAGTACGCTGTTTCGCAAAAACTTTTTGCGCATAACGACTTTTCTATGTTTAGTGCAATGGATCCGGACGGTTTGGTCAAGGATTTGATTTGTTTGAATGAGCGCGAATTCAATGAAGAAACAAAATATATTTATTTTGATATTTTCCTGACGCTGCTTCAGGTAATCCCAAATACGCTTATTATCATTGAAGATTTTGATAAGATTGATGACAGCTCTCATGAGGCGATGAGGCACTTGATGGGTGCGCTTGAAGATTTAGAGATAAGCTGGATTCTCACTCATAGCACAGATTTTTCGCTGCATAAACAGTCGCATTACTTGCTTTCAAAACCTTATTATACGGAAATTAACCTGAAACCTGCGCCGATTGCCAGATTGGTTGACGCGAACAAAGATTTCTACAGAAATGTTTTGGACAATTTCTACTTCCACAGAGTTATGAAATATTCTTGCGGAAGTATGCTCTATGTGGATTTTGCGCTTCAGTATTTGCTGGAGTCCGAAGTGTTTATACTTATGGATGACAGTGTCGAAGCAGGTCAGGGCAAAACGGTAATTATCCCGTCAAACCTTGATAACCTTGTTAAGCGCAGATTAGATATAATGAAAGACAACAAGGAACTTTTCAGATTCCTCTTGTCGGTTGTGCTTTTGGGAACGCGTATTGATTTAGAAACAATTAAAGCGCTTGGGTTTGAAAAACCTAACGAAATTATTGAACAGCTTGAAGAGATGGGTTACGCTTATTTGTACAATAACTGCTTGTATTTCTCAAACTACAATCTGCTCAGAAAAAACATGCTTGAATGCGCGGGCAAAAAATACTTAAAAGAAGTTGCAGCCGAGTTGTTAGAAAAAGTTTGCGATAATGTTATGCCATCTGTGATGAAAGCAGAATTATATAACCTGGCGGGTGAAACTCACGCAGAGCGCGGGCAATGGGAAGCGCTGGCACAGATTACTCTTTCTCTCGGGGATATGAGCGCGTATTTAAATTGTGTGGGCAAGATTATTGAATTGCTTGATGCAGAAGAAGACGCTGAATTATTGGAGGCGACTCAGGAATATAAACTCCAGTTGTACGAAAACATCTCGGGTAACCTGAGTATGTACGACCCGCAAAAAAATGAAAAGCTTGTCATGTCTGTGTTAGAGAGTCTTTCATCTGCTGAAAATAAAGACAGAATTCTTGCGCTGTGTAATAAAATGATTTCAGGATGCTTGGTTGCAGGAGATTACGCCCAGGCAGAAGAATTGACTCACCGCGTTATGTCGTTGCTTCCGACAGAGGCAATTGACCCTGAAATGCCTGAGTTTAACAGTTATTTTTTCCTGATACAGCTTGTTTATGTTCAGGTGTTATTTAACCGCGGAAAACTTGATGAGTGTCTTGATATCGGAACCAAAGTGTTGGCTTATGTTAAAGATGAATCACTCGAAACCTTAAAGCCGGACAATTTTGAGATGGACGATTTTAAAGCGATTCTTATTGATGCTGTCGGTTATGTGGTTTTTGCAAACGTGTTGTCATTGCGCGGAGATGCGTTTGATGTCTTTGAGGGTTTGCGTAAACAATTTAGCGCGATTCCTGAAACCTTCAGTATCTTCCTTGCGCTGCAAGACTTTATTCATGGAAATATGCCGGCTATTGAGCCTGTGGAACCGCCGGAAGTCGACAAGTTTTCTGCTGCGATTTTCTTTATTATAGATGCATTTATGTCGTGTGCTAACAATCCTGCAGAGTTTGCTCAGCGGATTTATCAGGCAAAAAATTGTGCCAAAATGTTTGAGCTTCATCAGGTTGAATCGTTCTGCGATTTGTTAATCGGCTATGCTTATATGAATCTTGGAACTTATGAGAAGGCAGAAAATATTTTCCAAGAGCTTATCAAGTCTGTTAAAGAAAAAGGTATGGAGATGCTCTCTTACGGCGTGCAATATTTAATTGGCGAAATGCAGGTTAAATTGGGCAAATACGACGTTGCTCACGGGATTATAAACAACTCGTTAATTACATTAGAGCGGAATAATACATTTAGCGAATATATCCTCTTGCTATTTAAGTATAGTATGTTTAGAATATTAATGTTCCAGCAAAGATATGCGCAAGCAGAAATTCTTATAAATCAAGCAGATTACATCACCAAAAAATACGGGCTAAATTTTGAATTTGATTTAGAACCAACACATTACATTCCGGTCGGTTATATGGCAGTTCCGAACGATGAACCGGCAGAGAGCATCACAGAAAGAGAGTAAAAGATGAAAATCCTTTTTGCAGCAGCAGAAGTTGCGCCTTATTCAAAAGCAGGCGGACTTGCAGACGTTGTCGGCAGTTTGCCTAAATATCTTGAAAAAGACCACACGATAGCGATTTTCACTCCTCTTCACGGCTGTATTGATAAGGAAAAATACGGAATTGAGGAACTCGAAGACTCAACTATGTGGTTGCATTTTGGCGGAAACGGCCACAAATTCAAGCTCTTTAAAGGAATTTTGCCGGGTACTAATATAAACGTGTTTTTTGTTCATAACGACTGGTATTTCACGCCGTTTGGAGAGGTTTATCCGAAATGGCTTGATACAAGATACGAACACGAGCGTTATATTGCGTTTTCGCTGGCGACGTTAGAATATGCAAAACAGTTGAATTTTAAGGCTGATATTATACACGCAAATGACTGGCACACGGCGATGATTCCTGTTTATCTAAAGAGCAATTATCGCGATGACGAATTCTGGCAGAACACCAAAACCGTTTTTGAAATCCACAACTTAGCTTATCAGGGCGTGTGGTTTGAGGATGTGCTTGATTTTGCAAACATGTATAAAAATGTTGTTTATCAAGAATGGGGCGTCGAGCATTACGGCCAAGTCAACTGGATGAAAGGTGCGATTAATTATTCGGATAGAGTTGTAACCGTTTCGCCGACTTATGCGCGCGAAATCCTGACCGGAGAATATGGCGAAGGAATGGACCACACGCTAAGAATGAATCAGTGGAAATTATCCGGTATCCTAAACGGAATCGATTATGATGTGTTTAATCCGGCAAAAGACAAGGCTTTGGCTGCGAATTACACTGTTAAAACAATCGCTAAAAAAGAAACAAACAAGAAAAAAGTGCTTGAAAAGTTTGGGTTAGAATACAATCCTGACCGACCGCTTTATGTTATGATTTCACGTCTTGTTGGGCAAAAAGGGCTTGATTTAATTCGTAATGCGCAGTGGAATATGATGGACACTCCGGCTGATTTTATCTTCCTTGGTTCAGGTGACAAAAATTACGAAAACCTTTTAATTTGGATGTCAAATTACACTCCAAACGTGCGTTCAATTATCGGTTATAACGCAGAACTAGCGAACCTATTATACGCAGGCACGGATTTCTTCCTTATGCCATCGGCGTTTGAGCCTTGCGGGCTTAGCCAGATGATTGCGATGCACTACGGGACTTTGCCTGTTGTGCGTGAAACCGGAGGGCTTGCGGATTCTGTAATCGGGTGGCCGCTGGATAATTCAAACGGCTTTAAGTTTTGGGGGTATGACGCGGGCAGCATGATGAGCGCGATTAACAGGGCAAAAGATATTTATTTTGACAAGCAGACATTTGATGCGATGCGTAAATCCGCTATGACAGCAGATTTTTCTTGGAAAACCAGCGCCGCAAAATACGAAGAGCTGTTTAAGTCGTTGATTTAAAAATATTCTCGTCATTCTGAGCTTTGCGAAGAATCTCAAAATCTGTGCAATATGCAAGTGACCTTTAGATGTTTCTTCCCTCCCTCAAAACGATACTTAATCGTTTTGTTCGGCAGAGTGCTCAACATGACGCTTGCTATTGTTAGTGCAAAATGCTATAATGTTATTGCTCTGTATGGGCAGCTATTTTGTTCCTTCATTTTACTAATAGGGAGAGTTGACTCTAACGGATTTGAAGTATACCTGCCGGTTTTCGGACTCGTCAGCAGGAAACGGAACAATTCGAGGCGCTCACCCACCTGCGAGAACACGCAGGTAACAAAATCGCACTCATGCAGAGTTTATTTTATCTTTTTGTCATCCTGAACTTGTTTCAGGATCTGGGCCAGAGAAGTTTGCGATAACCCGGATTCCGAAATGAATTCGGAATAACAGAAAATTTTTTAGGGAAGTGTATGAGCAAAATACCTGCAATAATAATAACAAGCGACGCGAACACTCAAGAAATTATGAAACTTTATCTTGAGGAGTTTACGGGGTTTGAAGTATGTGCTCATGGTGTGGGTTTTGAGGCTGTTAGGGAGTTCAAAAAATCACTTTTGCTTGTGGATGTTTCAGATGGGGTGCCGGATTTTGTAGGGAAAACTTTCTCTGAATGCCCTGATTGCAAAATTGTCGCGTTTTCCTATGCAAATGATGTTAATCTTGTTATAAAATCAATGCGTGCGGGTGCAAGAGAGTTTGTTTCACTGCCATTGGCGAAAACCGAATTCTTCAGTGTCTTGGAGCGAATGCAAAATGAGTTGTTGGGTAAGGTTGATAAAGTAGGCAAATGCCGTACGATAAGCGTGTTTTCTAATAAAGGCGGGATTGGCAAAACTTCCATTGCGTCAAATTTGGCGTTGGAATTGGCGAAAATCACCAAGGAAAACGTTGCGTTAATTGATTTGAATTTCCAGCTTGGCGACATTACGACATTTATGGATTTGAAACCGTCATTTAATATCTCTTACATGATGCAGAATTTGGACAAGATTAACAAGGATTTTCTGCTTGGAACGCTAGAAAAATACAAAGACACAAACCTTTATATCCTGGCTGACCCGCCGTATTTCAAGCAGGCAGAAGACATTTCGCCGAAGCAGATTAACAAATTATTTGAGATATTAAAAGATACTTTTTCATATATTGTGGTGGATACTTCTGCCGGGTTTGATTCAAAAGTGCTTGCGGCGCTTGAGAATTCGGACATGATTTTACTCACTACAATCGTAAACCTTCCGGCCTTGCGCAATACCCAGCGATGCCTTGATTTGCTCGACAAACTGGGACACGGGGGCAAATGCAATGTTGTCGTTAACAGGTATATGGAAAACGACGAAATCAAAATCGAGGATGTGGAAAAAGTTTTGGATAGAGAAGTTTATTGGAAAATCCCGAACAACTATTTCACGATGATGGCATCTATAAATAAAGCACTCTTAGTGTCTGAAGTCAGCCCCGACTCAAACGTAGCGCAATCCTACCGTGAACTTGCCCTGCAAATATCGGATAATATTTACAAACTAAATTTAACTCATGGAGGGGTAAGCAATTAGGGTATTTGTTGAGCTATTGGCGATTATATGAACAAACGCAAATTCAAAATAAATTCTAAATACAGCCCTGCGGGCGACCAGCCTCAAGCGATTGACAAATTGGTTGAGGGAATTGAGCGCGGCGATGATACCCAGACGCTTTTGGGGATAACGGGTTCGGGGAAAACTTTTACTATCGCGAACGTGATTGAGAGAGTTCAAAAACCTACGCTAATTATGGCGCACAACAAAACTCTTGCGGCGCAATTGTATAACGAGTTTAAGGAACTTTTCCCGGACAATGCGGTTGAGTATTTTATAAGTTATTATGACTATTAACAGCCGGAAGCCTACATCCCGCGCACCGATACTTATATTGAAAAGACTTCTTCCATTAACGAAGAAATTGACCGTCTGCGACATAATACAACGCGCAGTCTATATGAGCGCAACGACGTTATTGTAATAGCGTCTGTCAGCTGTATTTACGGTATCGGGCTGCCGGAGAATTATTTCCGCGGCTCTTTTGAACTGAAAGTTGGGGACACCATTGAGCGCGATGATTTGCTGCGGCATCTTGTTCAGGTGCGTTATAACCGTAATGACCTTGTGTTGGAGCGTTCGACTTTCCGTGCGCGCGGCGATATTGTCGAAATCATGCCGGCTTATGAAAAAATTATCACGCGGATTTATTTCTTCGGGGATGAGATTGAAAAGATTGTTCGGATTGATAATGTGACTGGCGAAATTCTTGAAAACGTTGAGAGCACAATTATTTATCCTGCGGCGCATTTTTTGAATTACGACGAGAATATTGATGAGACTTTTGCGACAATCAGACAGGAACTTCAAACACGACTTGCGCAACTAAATAGCGAAAACAAACTCATTGAGGCGCAAAGACTTGAGCAGCGCGTGCGCTACGATATGGAAATGATTAAAGAAATGGGCTACTGTTCTGGGATCGAAAACTATTCGAGAATTTTAGACCGCCGTCCGCCTGGTTCGGCGCCGTCGACACTTTTGGATTATTTCAAGGGTGATTTTTTAACGGTGATTGATGAATCCCACGCAACGCTTCCGCAGATTAAAGGGATGTCGCACGGGGATGCGGCACGAAAAGACACGCTGATTGATTTTGGGTTTAGATTGCCGTGTGCCAAGGATAACAGGCCACTCACGAACGATGAATTTTATAATAAAGTCGGGCAGAAAATCTATATTTCAGCGACTCCGGCAGAGTTTGAGCGTAATACCTCCGAGCAGATTGTCGAACAAATTATCAGACCAACCGGCCTTATTGACCCGAAAATTCACGTGCGTCCGATTGACACGCAAATTGAAGATTTAAAAGGTGAGATTCTTAAACGCGCTGAAAAAAGCGAGCGCGTGTTGATTACCACATTAACCAAAAAAATGGCGGAAGATCTGACAGATTACTTTATTAAAGAAGGAATCCGGGTGCGATATTTGCATAGCGAAATCCAATCGCTTGAGCGTGTTGAAATCCTGCGCGACCTGCGTCTTGGCGAATTTGACGTGTTAATTGGGGTCAACTTGCTGCGTGAGGGGCTTGATATTCCTGAGGTTTCGCTTGTTGCGATTATGGACGCGGACAAAGAAGGCTTCTTGCGCTCTGAAACCAGTTTAATCCAAACAATTGGTCGTGCCGCTCGTAACGTGTGTGGCGAGGTTATTATGTATGCTGACAAGATGACGGAATCTATGGAGAAAGCGATTAACGAAACCAACCGCCGCCGGCAGATTCAGATTGAATACAACCAAAAATACGGTATTACTCCGCAAACTATTAAAAAACCTGTTGAGAATAATTTGTTGTCGCTCGTTGCAAGTTATAGAAACCTTGAAGATATTGTCGCGGAGGAAATGGTCAACTTAGACCTGTCGCCGAAAGATTTACCGAAGCTTATTGATAAGCTTGAAAAAGACATGCACAAAGCCGCAAAGATTCTCGATTTTGAACGTGCAGCAGACATTCGCGATCAGCTTAAGAAATTACGCGAGATGACAAAGGAGAAATAGGTCTGGGGTCTTGCTGCGCTCACACATAACATAAAGTCTAGGTTGCCAACCCCCTCGCGATATGCTATAATTGACTTTGAAAAAAGGAGAGTGAAAATGGATTTTTGGCATATTTTTGCAATTGCGGGTTTAGTGTTTGTTATTCTTGAAATGTTTGTACCGGCATTGTTTTTCTTAAACCTTGCTATCGCGGGATTTTTGACAGCAGTCGTAGCGTTAATTGTGACTTTGAGCTTTAACGCATTAATAGGAATCTTCGTGGGACTTTCCCTTGTTACGATTCTCTTGTTAAGACCGCTAATGACTAAGAATAAACAAGCAGCTGATCAAACAGGCATGAATGCCAAATACATCGGCCAGTGTGCAAAAGTAATTTCGCCAATTACCCAAACCTCCGGTGTAATTTCAATTTATGATGAAAGATGGGAAGCTCGTACGGAGTGTGACGAAGAAATTCCGGAAGGCTCACAAGTTAAAATTATTGAAAACAAAAGTTTAATTATGTATGTAGAGAAACGAAACGACTAAGTTGTTAAGACAATAAGTTGCTAAAGAAACATAAAAAGAAGAAAGGATAAACTATGCCATTTTTATTAGTATTATTAGTTGTAGTTGCTGTTGTAGTCGCACTCAAAGGTATGATTATTGTTGAACAGCAAGAGGAAATGATTATTCAGCGTCTTGGGCGTTATCACGCTACTTTACACGCTGGTTTAAATTTCATTATTCCGTTTTTGGATGCACCGCGTCCGATAATCAAAGTCGTTGCTCAAAGAGGGCTTGACGGTCAAACTTATCACTATTCAAAACCTGTTAGCAAAATCGATTTGCGTGAATCCGTCTATGATTTCCCGCGCCAAAACGTAATCACCAAAGATAACGTTTCAATTACAATCAACGCACTTTTGTATTTCCAAATCGTTGATTCAAAAAGCGCTGTTTATGAAATCGAGAACTTACCGGCAGCGATTGAGAAATTAACTCAAACAACACTCAGAAACCTTGTTGGTCAATTAGAATTACAAGAAACGCTTGTTTCACGTGATAAAATTAACAACGAATTGCGCGAAATCCTTGATGATGCAACAAACAAATGGGGTGTAAAAGTTAACCGTGTTGAACTTCAAGACATCATCACTCCGCCGGAAATTCAAGCTGCGATGGACAAACAGATGAAAGCAGAACGTGAAAAACGTGCAACAATCTTAGAAGCTGAAGGCCTTAAAGAAGCTGCTATCAGAAAAGCTGAAGGTCAAAAAGAAGCTGCAATCCGTGCCGCAGAAGGGGATAAGCAAGCAGCTATCCTTAACGCTGAAGGGGTTGGGCAGGCTCGTGTAATCCAAGCAGACGCTGAAAAAGAAGCTATCACAAGAATTATCGAAGCGTTAGCTAAAAACGGTCAGCCGGATAAATACCTCATTGCAATGAAGTATCTTGATACGCTCAAAACAATGACTGAAGGCGAAAATAACAAAATTGTTTACATGCCTTACGAAGCAACCGGTATCCTCAGCTCAATTGACGGTATCAAAGAAATGCTTAACGCCGGGACTAAGGTATAAAAGAGTAAGCAGAAAACTCTTACAAAGCAACAAGTTTTGCAAAAGAAGCGCCGATTCAAGAATTGAATCGGCGCTTCTTTTTATTAACAAAAATGTAGGTGACTTTGTATTTTCGCTATGTTTTTGCTATGATTCTCCCATAGAAACACTGGAAAAAGGGAATATAAAATGACAAAAATTGGTTCAAAATTAAAAACTTACAACTGTGGTGAAGTAAATTTAAAAAATGTAGGTGAAGACATAACACTATCCGGCTGGGCGTCAGTAATTCGCGACCTTGGCGGGATTGTCTTTATTGAATTGCGTGACAGAAGCGGATTCTTCCAAATCGTAGCTGACCCGCAGGTTAACCCGCAGGTGCACAAAACTTTTGAAAAAGTCAGAACTGAATTTGTTATTACGGTTAAAGGCAAAGTTTCACGCAGACCTGAAGAGACTTACAACGAAAAATATCCGACCGGACAAGTTGAGATGTACCCTGAGAGTGTTGAAATTTTATCAACTGCGCAGGCTTTGCCGTTTGTGCTTGATGATGACAGCGTTTCAGAAGATGTGCGTATGAAGTATCGCTACCTAGATATCAGACGGGGGCAAATGTTAGGTAATCTTAAGTTACGTCACGACATTGTTACTTCTGTTAGAAACTACCTGAATAACGAGGATTTTCTTGAAGTCGAAACTCCGATTTTGATTAAAACAACTCCGGAGGGCGCGCGTGATTATTTGGTTCCGTCGCGTGTTCAAGAAGGCAAATTCTATGCGTTGCCGCAATCGCCGCAGATTTTCAAGCAGCTTTTGATGGTTGGCGGCATTGAGCGTTACTATCAAATTGCGAAATGTTTCCGTGATGAGGATTTGCGCGCTGACAGACAGCCTGAATTTACACAAATTGACTTAGAGATGTCGTTTGTTGAGCAGAAAGACATTATTCAACTTATTGAAGGCATGCTTGTTGACGCGTTCAAGGCCGCAAATGTTGAGATTAAACCGCCGTTTATCCAAATGACTTATAAAGAAGCAATGGAGCGCTTCGGTGTTGACAGACCGGATACACGTTTTGGCTTAGAGTTGTTTGACGTTACTGATATTATGGAAGCGTCAACTTTCCAAGCATTTAAGGATGTTGTCGCAGCGGGCGGAACTGTTCGTGCGATTAGAATCCCGGGTATTGCAAACTATTCCAGAAAAGATATGGACGATGTGCGTAACCTCGCGATCTCCTTTGGTGCAAAAGGTTTAGCGTGGGTAACTTATATGGAAGACGGCGAAGTTAAATCGCCTGTGTTCAAGTTTCTTGACGAGAGCCAAATCGCAGAAATCGGCAAACGCGCAGGCGCAGAAAAAGGCGATATTGTATTCTTTGTAGCTGACAAACCAAAAGTCGTCTTTGATGTTCTTGGACGTTTTAGATTATACTTCGGTAAAAAGTTAGAAATGATTGATGAGAACAAGCACAATCTTTTATGGGTTGTTGACTTCCCGATGTTTGATTATAACGAGGAAGAAGGCCGCTATGTATCTGTTCACCACCCATTTACAGCGCCGAACCCTGAAGACATCGACAAGATGGAATCTGATCCTGCAAACGCGCGTTCAATCGCTTATGATATTATCTACAACGGCACAGAGCTTGGCGGCGGCAGCGTGAGAATCCACTCACCTGAACTCCAAGAACGAGTGTTTAGCGCACTCGGGCTGTCTGATGAGGAAATTCAAACTAAATTCGGTTTTATGGTAAACGCACTAAAATACGGAACGCCTCCACACGCAGGACTCGCAATCGGATTAGACAGACTGGTTGCACTGCTTGCACGTACTGACAGCATCCGTGACGTAATCGCGTTCCCGAAAAACTCTCAGGCAAAAGACCTTATGAGCGATGCGCCTGGCGAAGCTTCACTGCAGCAAATGCGCGAATTGCATTTGAAAAGCACAGTGTTACCTAAATAACAATCATTGTCATCCTGAACTTGATTCAGGATCTTCCACCGATAAGGCTGATGCAAGACCCAAAGGCGGTAGATTTCGGATCACCAGGTAGGGACATAGAATTAGGCTTCAAGTTTCTTTCAGCCGATTCTGCAGTCAGTCCGGAATGACAGAGGAGAATCATGATAATTAGTGATAATCATAATCTGTCATTAGCGCTAGGTTTCTTTGACGGGGTGCATTTAGGGCATCAGGCGGTTATTGACAGTGCTGTAAGTCACGGACATAAGTCAGGCGGCAAGTCGGCTGTCGTTACTTTTAAAGACCATCCGTGCTGTTTTTTGTATGAGGTTTGTCCAAAATATATTTTGACACGCGAGGACAGAGTTCGCAAAATTAAAGAGCTCGGGGTGGATGAAGTCATTGAGCTTGATTTTTCTCAAATAGCCCACTTGAGTGCGCAAGAATATTTGGAATTCTTGGTAAAAGAGTTCAATCCTGTCTCAATTTCAACGGGCTACAATCATACTTTTGGGAAGTGTAAAAGCGGCAACGCGCAATTTTTATTAGAGAACTCTGAAAAATATGACTACACCTATTTTGAAATCTCGCCCGTAAACATTAATGGTCATGTTATTAGCAGCACTGAAATCCGCACAGCACTTTCAAACGGCGATATTAAAAAAGCCAACAAAATGCTCGGCTACAATTTCTTCATAGAAGGCAAAGTTATTGGGGGTAAAAAATTAGGTCGCGAGTTGGGCTTTCCGACAGCGAATTTAATTTATCCGGGTGAATTAATCGACTTACCGTTTGGGGTTTACAAGGTGAAGGCAAATGGCTTAAAGGCTATCGCTAATTTTGGGACAAAACCCACTGTGACAGAGGGCGCTGCGCTTTTAGAAGTGCACATCTTAGACTTTAATCAAGATATCTACGGCCAAAACATTACCGTTGAGTTCTTGAAATTTCTTCGGCCGGAAGAAAAATTTACTTCAGTTGAAGCGCTCAAAGCGCAAATAGAAAAAGATATTAAGATGCTCTAAATTCCATGACAAACTTGTCTGCAATATCTGTGAAACTTTTTTGTGTAAGTTTGTTCAGAGGTAATTTAAGTTCAGTATTGTCAAGGCTATCAAGTCCTTTGTGAATAAAGTTAATGACCGCATTTGCATTGCCGGGGTGCATGACTTCCAGTCGGCTTTCACGTTGTTTCTTCTGATACCTGCTGTTTTTTAAAATCAAAACGCACTCACCGTTTTCTGTAAAATAGTCAATTCTTATTTTTGGACGAGTGTTTTCGCAAGACTTTTCGACTCGGTAAAACACCGGCGTAATAACATCTTCGATTTTTTTGTCGAAAATCCGTTTAAAAAACAAAGGTTTTGGTGATTTATTATAGTCTTCAAACCATTCAACCATTTAACTATTCAACCTTTCAACTGATTTTACACCTGTAAGTGTTTTTTAATACACAAGAAGCTTCCCACTGCGCCGAAAGCGATTGCCATAATAAACATTATGGTCGCAACAATCGTCAGTGCGTTTATGCCTAAAATATATGAAGGCGATGGTATCATGAAAAATTGGTGGAATTTAAGCAGCCAGTTGTGGGCAAAGTTGACCGGAACAAGTGCGACAATCGCGCTTATAAAACCGTACATTGCACCCTGCATGATTAGCGGGAACCTGATATACCAGTTGCTCACACCCATTAGGCGCATAATTTCGATTTCCTCTTTACGTTGTTGGATTACGAGCAAAATCGTGTTGTTAATGATGGTGATTGTAAGAATACACATTACGACAAGTACAAAGATTGCGACTGTGTTTACAACAGCACTTGCCATCTCTATTTTTTTCGCCAAATCCTGCGCGTAACCGACTTCTTCAACGCTTTTGAGTTGTTTAGTTTCGTTAAACACAGAATTAATATTTTCCGGTTTGTCCACTTTTACGTGCAAAGTGTCCGGCAACGGATTGTCAATATTTGGCAAATCCATTTCTTTTTGTAGTTTAATCCAGGAAGTTTCCTTCGGAACAATGGTTACTGTTTCTACGTGTTCAAATTCTTTAATGCGTTTTTTGGTTATGTTCGCATCAGCATTTGGTTTTAAGTAAACCGAAATTTCTAACATGTTGCCTAATTCGTGAGCAAATGTTGAAGCTGAAATCGCGGAGCGGAAGAACACCCCAAAGATTGTCAAAATCGCCGCCATAGTTGTTACGATTACGATGTTAACCAATCCTGTGCGTTTCAAATCATATAACGTTTCCATCCCAAGACGGTAAACGATCCTTGCTTCTGTCAACCAGTCTTTTGGGATGTGTTTTTTAACTTTCTTTTTAATCGTAGTCGATCTTGTTTGTGTTTGGCTGTTATTATAATTATTGTTATGCATAAGTACCTGCCTGCATATCTCTGACGATTTCGCCTTGATCAAGTGTAATTACGCGTTTGCGGAAATAGTCTACCATCGCGTTGTCGTGGGTTGAGACGATTACCGTAATCCCTCTTTGGTTAATTTGGTCAAGAATTTGCATAATCTCCAATGAGTTTTTAGGGTCGAGGTTTCCGGTCGGCTCATCTGCGATTAACAAAGGAGGACCGTTTACGATTGCACGTGCAATCCCAACACGCTGCTGTTCTCCGCCGGAAAGCTCCGTTGGGAACGCCGATTTTTTCTCGTATAATCCAACAATTTTTAGTGCGCCCGTTACGCGTGCGTTAATCTCTTTTGAACTTATACCTAACGTGCGGATTACGTAAGCCACGTTTTCATAAACTGTTTTGTTTTGTAAAAGTTTATAGTCTTGGAACACAATCCCCATACATCTTCTAAGGTTAGGAATTTTGTCGTTGGTGAGGTTTGCGATATTAATCCCGCCGATTGTGACGGTTCCGCTTGTCGGCTGTTCTTCGTTATAAAGCAGCTTCATAAGGGTTGATTTACCTGCGCCCGACGCCCCGATAACGAAAACAAACTCGCCAGAGAGAATGTCGAGGTCAACGTTTTTTAACGCATAATGCTCATTGCTATATTTTTTTGTAACCGATCTAAATTGTATCATTTTTAATTTCCTTGGCAATTTTCTCGCTGCTTAATCCGTAGAAATCAAGCAGGTAATCCCATTTGCCACTTTGGCCGAAAACATCTTTTGTGCCGATTCTGTGAACAGGCATTGGGGTATTATCACAAACCAGTTCGCAAATCGCGCTGCCTAAACCGCCAATTACAGAGTGGTTTTCAACAACATAAACTTTTTTTACTTTTGAAATCGCGTCCAGGATTGTCTTGCTATCAAGCGGTTTTACAACAGGAACGTGAATTATTTGAACAGACATACCGTCTTTTTCTAAGATTTGCGCTGCTTCAATGATTTCTGCTAAAGTTTCGCCGTTTGAGATTATTGAAATATCTGTTCCTTCTTGTAATACGCGGGCTTTGTTGAAATCAAATTTGTAGTTTTCATCAAAGATATCGCAAACATTTGTGCGTGCGATTCTGATGTACATCGGGCCTTTGTGCTCCGCTGCATATCTTATAACCTGTTCGCATTCGCGGCAGTCAGCCGGAACGATTACAGACATGTTCGGGATGTTACGCATTAGGGCAACGTCCTCCAATGCCTGGTGGCTTGCGCCGTCTTCACCAACGGTTACACCGCCGTGAGTTCCGATAATTTTTACGTTAAATTTTGGATAAGCGACAGAGTTTCTGATTTGGTCGTAGGTTCTGCCGGTTGCAAACATCGCAAAAGTCGCAGCAAAAGGAATTTTCCCAGCGCTGGCTAACCCTGCAGCGGTCGCTATCATATCTTGTTCAGCGATGCCTGAATTGTAGAATCTTTCAGGAAACTCTTTCCCAAAAAGTCCTGTTTGAGTTGAGCATGCCAAGTCAGAATCCAGGACCACAATGTCCTGATTAACTTTCCCCAATTCAACTAAAGTCTTCCCAAAAGCCGAACGGATCGCCTTTCTTTCATTCTTATTAATCAACATAATTATATTATAACACGAACAATTTAGAAGGCAAAAACGGTATAACATTGAAATATTAACTTTTGTTAAAGTTTCAACATGTTTAGGCAATAAATTTTCTTGAGAGGTATTTAAACGATAGAATAGATATACTAGCATGACTAAATAGCATGACCAGACGGCCGGAAAGGAAAGATAAATGATTCAGCCAATATGCTCTGTGAATCCATATACGCCCCCAGTGCAGAACTATAACGGAGTCAAGATTGACATCCAAAATGCAACAGTAAAAATTAACACTTGCAACGACCATTCTTCTGCTAAAACAGGCGCATCTTATCCGCAACAACCGGTTCGCACAGCTATTCCTCAAGGCAGACCGCCTTACGTAACAGAAATTCCGCAACCTGTTCCAATAAATATTTATGATGCAGGTTATGCGCCGCAGTATGCAACAGTTACCGCTCCGCAATATTCTTATCCGGAAGCGCGCTTGTATGATTATCCACAAGCCGTTGCAACTCCAGCCCAAAATATTTATAACCAAAACCCGAACACACAATACAACCCACAAGCTGCTTATGCGCAAAATGTCTATCCGGCTCAGGCAGTGACGACTCAACAAGCGGTGCAATACTTGTATCCGCAAGCGCAAACCGCTCCGACCCAACAAGTTGCATCAAGCACAGCAGCGCCTCAAGCTCCTTACTACTGCCCGCCATGCCCGGTATGCGCGGATAAAGCGGCAAAAGGAACTAATGTTCCGGCAGCAGTTGTAACCCCGGTTCAAGCGATTAATGACCAAAAAAATATCGCAATAACTCAGCCGGTACAACCAGTTGAGGCGGCGCGAACTGCTCCGGCGTCAGTTGCAGCAGCGGTTTCTAACTCAAATGTTACAGCTCCGATAACTCCTCCGGCAGCACAGCCTGTAGTGCTTCAACAAAATTATAATGTAGCAACGCCTGCTCCGATGATTGCGACACCTCAAGCCGCTCCTCAAGCAGCTCCTATCGCAGTTGCAAAAGCTCCTGAAGCAGCTCCGGTAGTTGCCCAAGCAGTTGTAGTTGCAGAGCCTGTTCAAACAAAAAAAGTTGAAGTTATTGCGCCGCAGCCATTAAAACCAAATGTTGACTTGAGTGCATTTCTAGCTAGATTAGCTGATGTAAATGCTGATATCCAGGCTGGCGCTATGGAAGAAATTGCTAATATGGTGAAAGAAAAACCGGATATGGCAACGGAATTGCTTGATGAAAAAATTATAAACGCTCTAATCAATGTTATTAAAGCTGATACAAATAACTTAGGCGGACCAACAGCTGCTCAAATGTCATTAAGAGAAAAACTTATGACCGGCAAAAAACTAACTCCGGCAGAGCAAGAAGCAGCAATGACTTTGACTCCGATGGAACAAGCTGAAAGAAACAAAGTTTATGCAACTTTCACAACAGCAATTTTGCAAAAATTATATGCTGACGAAGTTAACAAATTAACCAACACAATGGTTCCGTTGACTGAACTCCCAGGTGCGGTTGCGATCGTTGAAAACCTTAAAAACAACCCGAATCCAATGGTGAGAACTTCAGCTATTGAAGCGTTAAGCTACATCCAAAACCCTGCTTACAAGCAAGACTTAACAGCATTGTTTACAGTTGCGCAAAACGACAAAGAGCCTGCTGTAAAAGAAGCTGCAAAAGCCGGTTTAGCAAGACTTAGCCAAGTCTAGTTCCTCAGGCTTTGACTCCGGTTTGGAATATGGGTTTTCGTAATCTGCCATTTCACAGATTTGCTGGCACCATTGATACATTATCTCGTCGTCGCTTAGTTCGTAAGAAATTGGTTTGCCGATGTGGATTTCAAGCGGCTGTTTTTTGAATAACTTCCACTGTGCATAGTCGGAAAATTTGGCTATTGCAACGGGCACGATGTCTGCTTTTGCGTGTTTGGCAATTACGATAAATCCTTTTTTAATACCTTCAAGTGAGCCGTAAGGCTTGATGTAGCCTTGTGGGAAAATTCCCAGCGACCAACTTGTACTTAAAATGTCGCGAACTGTTTTAAATGTTGCGATTTCGGGCTTGTCTCTGTCAACGGCGAATGCCCCGAGCATTTTTATAAGAAAATGACGTTTGTCGCTTTTATCAAATAATTCTTTTTTAGCCATATAAGCAATTGGCCTGCGGATAGCGAGTGACACAAGAGGCGGATCATAATTAGAAACGTGGTTTGCAGTATAAATAAAACGGTCAGTTCTTCTGTGGCGGGTCAGGTTTTCTCTGCCTGTTATTTTTAAGTCGTAGTTAAGTATGGTGAACGGATACACGCAAAAAGCCACAAACGCCTTTTGAAACATTGTTCTAAAAATATTGTACTCATTCGCATAGCGTCTGTTGTAATTTCTTTCCATCCTTAAATCCTATACCGGTTGTGTATATTTAAACCCGGTGAGTTTTTCAACGGAAGAAATCCATTGTTGAACCACTTCTTCGGTGTTTTCACTATATGGGATAATTTCCCCAATTCTAACGATTATCTGACCGCTAAAAGGCATCCGTCTGACTTCTTGCGTGCCAATTAGGCCTACCGGTAGAATGTTGCATTTTGTGAGTCTTGCAAGGCCTGCAAAACCGGTTGTGATGTTGCTTATAACGCCAGGCTCTTGGCGTGTTCCTTGCGGAAAAATCCCCAATACCCAGTTAGAATTTTTTATTTCTTTCGCTGTTTTAATGGTTGCGGAGCCAAGTTTTTCGCGGTTTACGGCAAACGCGCCAAGCCAATCCAGCCACCAGCGTAAAAACGGGATCTCAAATAATTCTTTTTTTGCCATGAAAGCAACATTTCTTGGCATTATTCCCGCAAGCATTGGCGGATCCATTGTTGATAAATGGTTAGCGCAAACTATATAGTCATTGCCTTTTGGCACATTTTCCAAGCCCTCAATCTTAATTCTATAAACAAGTTTGAGTCTTATCATATAACCAATTCGGCATACAATCGACTGGAAAAGTGTTCGTCCAAAATTATATTCACTTGCAGAACGTTTTGTATAATCTTTTTTAGCCATACAACTATTATACATGAAAATAAATTCATGCTACAATGAACTGCATGAGCGAGCTAGAACAAGAGTTATTTAAGAGCGTTAGGGATAAAACTCCCGACTATATTAAGGGCATGAAGCTGATCGATCTTTCTGATTCAAGAGAGTTTTCTTTTTTACTTAAAAAAGAATATCTCGAAACCTACGGTGTGGTGAAAAATCCCGAAGGCTTAGGTTTAAAAGATTGGTTTGCCGGTTATGCTAAAGAAGCACAAGTTTCAACAGCAGGGATTCGCGGACCACAAAATATTCTTTATCCGCAAGACACAAGATTCCCGATAAACCTTGTTGGGATTGTCTTAGCAACGATTGCAAAAGCGCTTGTTGCAAAAGAAAAAGGCGGCGAATTAACTAAGATTGCAGGGCGTGAAGTCCGTTATAATTCAGCACTTTACTTGGATGCAATTGCCAGAATTCAAGCAGCAAACGGGATTAAAACACTTGTTGCACAGGACCGCAAAACCATGCCAATCTGGATGGCATCGTTTTTAGCGTTTAAATTAGATTTAATAGGTGGGGAATACATAACTTCCTCACACGGGATTTCTGTTAAAAATGCGACAAAGGATTTAAACTCGCAAGGAAGCCAATATCTGCCGGAGGAGTCAGCACAGTTTGTTGAGAAAATCCGCGAAATTTTTAAAGAAACTGAAGAAAAAGGTTCTTACGAAATAAAATTTTCTTGCGCAAACGATCCGCTCATTGATGAAAAAACAATGCATCAGCTCAATGATGGCGTGGATTTGTATGTTGAATACCTAAAATCCGGTGTCGCACAAGAAGTGAATGTCGATTTAATTAAATCTCTCGACAACAAAATAGTTATTGAAAACGTCGGCGGTTCGGCTTATCATACTTTGAGCCGTGTGCTTGCCAAACTCGGCATCGGGCACAAATATGATTGGTTTAACACAGCTGAAGACCCGTTTTTCCACGGGATTGGCAAATACGACCAAACTCCAAAGGGCGAAAAAGCTTTCTACGACTACTCGGTTGATGCAACCGTAATCGCGAAACGTCCGAACGGAGAGAAATTCTTCCCTGTTATAGAAACGTTAAACTATGCCCAAAAATTAGCAGATTATCCTGTCGGAACGGTTGTTTTAATAACCGATCCTGACCATGACCGATTGACAATTGTGCAGACCGAAAACGCTCAACGTATTCCTGTGCTGGAAAAAACCGGAATTGATTATATTAAACTAAATGATGACACGGTTTTAACTATTTTTACTGCAAATCAGGCGTTCTTGATGCTTATGGATTTCCAATCAAAGCAGCTTCAAAAACAGGGCGTATGGAATAATCATCCACGGTTTATGATAAAAACCACAGCATCCGCGCTCTCTTGGGATGAATGGGCTGCAAAACGCGGGGTTAAGGTTGTTAACGTGCCGGTTGGGTTTAAAGAAATCGCTAATATTATGAAAAAAGTGGAAACCAGAGATAACTGCGTTGTGATGGATGTTTTTGGCAACGCAATTAATTTAGGACAAAACCCTCGTTTGATTTTTGCTGGCGAAGAATCCGGTGGAATGATTATGGGAACAGAAGAATTAATCAAATCTCAAGGTGGACGCTGTGCGATTGCAATGCGTGAAAAGAGTGCCGCTGAAGCGATTATCGTTGGTTCTGCACTTGTTTCTGAGTTAGAAAAAAGCGGCAAATTACTTTCCCAATATCTTGAAGAAATTTTCAACGAAAACCAAATTGTCGGGCGTTATGACACCCGCGCGGACATTTCGTACTACAATGAATCTGAGCCGGATATCGAAAAATTAAAGCAGGCAAAAATCGAAGGCGAAGAAAAACGTACCCAAAACGACCTTTTTTACCTGACTCTTGCAATTGCCGTAAAAGAAGGCATTATGACGCTTGACAATGTGAAAGAAGTCTTAAACGATACTTTTAAATCGCTTAGTTTTGACAACCTTAAATCAATAAAATTTGTTGGCGACGGAACTTATATGGAGTTTGACGATAAATTTATCGAAATCCGTCCGTCCGGAACTGATGCGAAAACCAAAGCTTACGGCGGCGGGATAAATCGGGCTGACATTGAGAACTATTCAAGCACTCTGGGGAACTATTCAGGTGAGCGCACTGCGCTGCACAGGCAATTTATTTCTGATAAATTCTACGCGGATGCGAAAGACACAGCAATGAAATATTATTTGGCGTTCGTTGAGGGGTAATGTTTCCTGTCATCCTGAACTTGATTCAGGATCTGGGCCTGTATGACCTGTACAATTTTCAGCAGTGTCAGATTCTGCAGTCAGCCAGGAATGACAAAAAGTACATAGAGAGGAAGATTTTGAATTTACAAGAGTTGTATGAAAAGAAAGATATCCGCCACAATGGTGCTTTTGCGTGGAGAAGACCGGTTATTTCGTTTGAGGTTTTTCCACCAAAAGACGATGTGCAAAATTTATACAACGAATTAGAAAAGTTGAAAGCATTCGATCCGGCTTTTGTTTCCCTAACTTGCAATGCGGGTGGCGGGGACAATTCTTCAATGGAAATTGCAAATCATATCAAAAGGAATCTTGGTATGGATGTTATGCCGCATTTGACTTGTGTTTGCAATAGCCAAAATGACATTGGCGACACTTTGAGTGCTATTGAGGATATGGGTGCACAAAATGTTTTGGCACTGAGAGGTGATTTGCCTGAAGGCGGTTCGCAAGGCGATTTTAAATACGCCAGTGAATTGGTAGAGTTTGTAAAAACGCACACGGAGCTGAATGTGGGCGTTGCGGGTTATCCTGAAGGTCACATTGATGCGCCGGATTTGTTTGCGGACATTGAGAATTTAAAAAAGAAGATTGATGCTGGCGCGCAGGCGATTTTTACTCAACTATTTTTCAATAATGACAAGTTTTTTAGCTATGTGCAATTGGTGCGCGATGCGGGGATTCTTGTTCCGATAATCCCGGGGATTATGCCAATTATTAGCAAAAAACAGATAGAAAAGATGACCGCATTGGCGAATATCAGCGTTCCCGAAACGTTGTTAAATAGGATTGAAAAGTACAAAGACAATCCGGTTGATATGAAAAAACTGGGGGTTGACTTTGCGTCATATCAATGTCAACAATTAATAGACGCCGAGGTTCCCGGCTTACATTTTTACACACTAAACAGAGCACACTCAACATCACAAATTTTGGAGAATATAACATGAATTTAAACAAGTACATCGAACACACATTACTAAAACCGGAAGCTATAAAAGCAGACTTCATCAAACATTTTCAAGAAGCAAAAGACTGCGGATTTTTTGGGGTTTGCGTAAGGCAGGATTACGTCGAACTTGCTAAAGAAGAATTAAAAGGCACGGATATTAAGGTCGTAACGGTTATTGGCTTCCCGTTCGGATGTAATATTACTGAAGTTAAATCGTGCGAAACCGCTTACGCTGTGGCTGACGGTGCGGACGAAATTGATATGGTAATTAACGTTAGCAAATTAAAAGACAACGATGATTATTATGTTATAAACGATATCAAAGAAGTTAAAAACGCTTGTAAAGACAAGGTTTTAAAAGTTATTTTAGAAACAGATTTATTAACAAAAGATGAGATTAAAAGAGCTTGCGAGCTTTGTGTTGAAGCTGGCGCGAATTTTGTAAAAACGTCAACTGGATACGTTAAAGGCGGAGTGGGCGCAACAGCTGAGAATGTTAAATTAATGCATGATATAGTGGCGTCTCACGGACTTGGCGTAAAAGCTTCCGGTGGAGTTCGCGACAGAGAGTCCGCGCTTAAAATGATTGAAGCAGGCGCAACCCGCATAGGCACAAGCTCAGGCGAAGCTATTTGTAAAGAGGGCTAAGCCGTCCCACATGTTCCAGAAAATCTGTCATAAGGTCGTTCATTCTCTTGCTTGCAGCACTAGGCGGTGAATTTAATATGCCGCTCACTTCACTCGGTTGTGTTGTCCAAGGCAAACGAGGTATTGGCGTATATTTTTTCCCGAGTCGCATGGTAAGTAATTGCGTAACGCTGTGGTTTAAAGCTTTGTCTTCTGTGTGTAGCTGCAATATGCCGGGTAGTCCATATATGTTGCCGTTAATTGGACGAAAATGTACTTTTGGGCCTGCGAAAATACCGATACGTTTTAGCATTAGCTCAAAGTTCCTTAAGGATAAGCCTTGAAATGTGTAGTCCGTGAACACTATCGGTTTTAATGTCTCTTTAATGAATTTATCAGTTAATCCGATTCTATCTAGAAATTTACGATATTCTATCAAAAACCCAGAAGGGATTTGTTCGGAATTGCATAAATCTTTCAAGTCAGATATAGGACAGTACTTAACCTCTTTGCCCTGAAGTTCTAAATATTTTGCCAATAGGGAAGGCGAACGTCCGACAGAAGCCAAGACGCAGCCCCTAGGATACAAAGCGTCGAGTTTATTTTTGACTGCATCTCCGACATTAATTACGTATCGGAGAACTTGTTGTTCATCTGCTAGGGCTCTAACACCAATGCTTGCCGCTCTAATAGCTTGTTCAGATTTCGAAAGCGGGGGCATTACATTTATTATTTTAGGTGCAATTGGGTTAATCATTATGCCAGCACTCCCTTCTGCTCGGCTGTTGGGCTAAGCCGTCCTTTGCGTCGGAGATATTCTTGCTCAAGAGTTTTCAAAGCCTCTTTTCCCTCGGTACCTTCGGCTTTAGCAGTTAATAATCCCGCCATAAGTTCTGTGAGGTTTAGTTTTTTTGTTACTGGTTTCTTTAATGCAGGATTGTTTTCGTCAAGTATCAGTGTTGGGAATAATTCTCTTAACTTCGTCGCTTCCCCATCATTTAGTCTACGAAGATATTCGCCGACTCTGCAGACGGATTCTATATAATCATTATCGGCTAATGCCCTATCTTCTTCTGCAAGCATATATTTTCTGAATTTACTACTATATACTCCAAATGGCCCTGTGATGTTTTGGGTTTTATCAGCAACCCCGAGTGCAGAATCAATTACAAAATCTTCATCACCAGACTTGACACATAGGGCTAGATGGTCCATAAGAGCTGCCCGCTTTGAAAAAGGTGTTACATTTTTGCAATCACCATCTTCAATGCCGTTAATTCTAGCGGTCAAATACGATAATTCGGTGTGTTCACCACAATTAAAGACCTCCCCCAAATGAGTTTTTGCAGCCAATAATTCATAATATTGGACTGGATCACAATCACGTCTCGCTTTCCTCATGAAAGACCGCAGTTCATTTACTTTCATTGACATGGCAAGACGTAACATTTCAAACTTAGGTAATTTGTTAGGAGACTGTTTTAAGAATTCCATGTATCTGCATTTTAGGTTATACGCTGAATAACAAGGAAAGTTATTCTGGACGAGCGTGCAAAGTCCTTGCGCTTGCTCCAACGTGATTTGTCTTGAGCCAAATGATGCAGTGTTAGCGTTTTGTATGCCTAAAATTTTCATATAATCTAAAAGCTGCTGAAGGAGATTTTTTGCTAGTTTGGGGTAAATAATTTTTCGTCATTCTGAGCATAGCGAAGAATCTCAATGTTTACACCGAATGCCAGTCGTGTTGAGATGTTTCGGTATTAACTCGCCTCAACATGACGAAGCTTGTAGATTCATGCTAAAATATTATTAAATAGGGTAAGTATATGGGCGATGAAGACAAGCAGTTTGATGCCACCCCGCGGAAGTTGGAGCAGGCACGGAAAGAAGGGCAGGTTGTTAAGTCAAAAGACTTTTCGATGGCGATTGCTCTTATTGTGATGTTTTCTGTTATTTTTGGGTTGGCGCCGTTTGTCTGGGATCAAATTATCCAACTTTTTACTCTGTTATACGAACAAATCCCGAACCAGCATCTGTCTGAAGTTGGGATGACTTATATTTTTACAATTACTGTTAAGGCTGCCTTTTTAATCATTGCGCCGATACTTTTTGTCGCGTGGTTTATCGCTATTATGGCAGATTTTATTCAAGTCGGCCCGCTGTTTGCAACAGCGCCTTTGGCTCCAAAACTCGATAAATTAAACCCAACAAAATATTTTAAGAACCTAATGTCAGTAAAAACCCTTTTTGAACTCTTGAAAAACATTGTAAAAGTGCTTATCCTGGGCTATATCGGCTGGAGCGTTTATAGTGCGCATATTGAGAGCATTTTGATGCTTGCATCCATTGATAACAATTTTTCTGTAATGATTGAGTTTGGAAAACTTATTATGGAGTTTGTTTTCAAGGCTTGTATTGCGTTCTTGGTGATTTCCGCGGCAGATTACGGGGTTACGAAATGGAAGTTTTTAAAAGACCAAAAGATGTCGTTTAAGGAAATTAAGGATGAATACAAAAACACCGAGGGCGATCCGCATGTGAAGGCTGCACTGCGTCAGCGCCGCATGCAGATGCTGCAACAAGGGATGATGGATTCCGTGCCGGATGCGGATTTTGTCGTAACCAATCCAACCCACATTGCGTGCGCGCTAAAATATGATGCCGAAGAAATGGCGTCCCCGATGCTGCTTGCAAAAGGTACGGAACTTATTGCCAAAAAAATTGCTGATATTGCCCGCGAACATGAAATTCCTGTTATTGAAAACGCGCCTGTTGCCCGCGCATTATTTAAATTAGTGGATTTAAACCAGCAGGTTCCGCCGGAATTGTATAAAGCCGTCGCGGAAATCCTCTTGTTCGTTTACAGCTTAAAAAACAGACCCGGACAGGGGCAATAGCTTGACAATTCTAGTCTCTAGTTTCTAATCCCTAATCCCTAATTTAATAATCTACTTCAAATATATGGTACAATATTTTGAAAGCTGTGATAGTATAGAATTGTAAAATCATGATTATGCAAGACCAAAATAAACTCAAAGAATACATTGAAATTGTGCAAAAGGTTGCGAAAGTCGAACAGCGACGCATTCCGCAGCACATGGTTGAGTACGAAGAATTAGTTTCTATCGGTATTATTGCTGTGCAGGTTTTAATCAAAAACAAAACTCCTGAGCAGATGGAAAAATACAACGGCGCATATATCGCAACTGCTGTGCGTTGGGCGATTAGAAACGAATTGCGTATAAGATATAAATGGTATTCTTTGAAACATAAAGCTGAAGGGGAGTTTGACGAAGAAGAAGCAGCAGAAGGCGTTGATATGCCGCAGCAAAAAGTTCGTGAAGCTGTTTATGAAACAATTCTGTCTATTGATGGTTTAGCAGCCGCTGCAAGCGATAACGATTCTTCGTTTGATTTTGTAAAAGACCCTAAAGCTACACCTGACGAGAGCGCAGAGCTTTCAGAAATGGGTCGTATGATTCGTGAAGCTATTTCGCAGCTTCCGGCAAAAGAACGTACGGTTGTTGAGTACCGATTCTATAGAAACATGCAGGTTAAAGATATTGCCACACAAGTCGGACTTTCGTCTTCGCGTGTTACACGTATTGTGCAGGCGTCACTTAATTTTGTTAAAGAATATCTTAATGCCCGCGAGCATTACGGATATTAAACTTTTTAGTTATTGCGGGCGAAGTGAAGTAATCCAGCAGAAGGTAAAAGCGGACTGCTTGTTTATTGCAAGCGCAGCCGAAACATCTCAAAGCCATCAACATTGAGATTCTTCGTTACCACTCAGAATGACGCGATATTTAATCAACTATTGTAATTCTGCCGTCATCAACGATTTCGATTGGCTTGTTGAGTTTTTTGATATAATCGCAGGTCGGTTTCGTTTTGTCGAAGTTGTAAATTTTGTCGTATTCGCCGGATTTTATCTTGTTAGGAAAAAGTCCGTCTCCGCCGCCTGCAACGAAGTTGTCGCTTGCAACGGTGTAAATCTTATCCTTGCTTGGATTTTTAACGTCAATCACGGTTTCTTTACCTTGTTTGTCCGTGTAAGTCATTGATTTTAATTCGCCGCTGCGTGAGATTGTATATTTTAAGCCTGATGGGATTATAATTCCCGGTTGGTGCGCCGGGTGTGCGTAAGATGCGGCTCCGCGCTTAAAGGCTTCGACTAATTCGACTTCATTTAATTTGTGCACAACGAGTTCGTTTTTCATCGGAACTATTTCAAAAATGTGGCCTGCATCTATTGGTCCGGGTTCAAAATATCCGCGAATATTTGAGGCATTAATAATCGCCAAATCAACAGGCATTTCGCTTCTGACCGCGTCCATAAACAAATACATGTGCGGGTTCGGGTCAATACGTCTGTCGTTGACCGGTGGCGGTGCTGACTTGATTTCGCCGATTTTTTCTGTCAGCCCCATAATCTTGTTAAATGAATTTCTTAAAACCAAATTACGATTGAATTTTTTTGATGCGGTAACGTTGTTTTGAGCTTTTTTAATAATGCCGTCCACATCAAACTCAAGGTTTAAGATGCCCGTATATTCGCCGTCTTTGCCGGCTTGGGTTATGATAACAGGTTCGCCGCTTTTTGAATACAGAAGGTTTTCGCCGTCTTTAATCCCTTCAACCAGTTCGTGCGTGTGCGCGCCCATAATCACATCCAACCCGTCGGTTTCTTGTGCTATCTTGCGGTCAGTCTCTAACCCTGCGTGTGAAAGCAGGATTATTTTATTAACCCCTTGTGATTTAAGGTTGGTGATCTCTGCCTGAATATCTTTAATGGTTTTGCCTAAATCGTCGACTTTAACCTGATCGCGCGAAGCTCCATCACGGATGCGTTCGTGTAAATCCGGCGGCGCAATTCCGATTATGCCGTATTTGTTCCCGTTCTTTTCTTCAATAAAAGACGTTGCGATTTTGTTTTCTAAAGGGTTTCCCTTAGGAACGTGCAAGTTTATTCCCAAAAGCTTAAATTTTGCCTGCTGGGTTGTGCGCGCAAGCTGGTCAGGGTCTTGGTCAAACTCGTGGTTGCCAAGGGCGGTTGCGCTAATACCGGTTGCGTTCATAAACATATTCATGCAACCGTTTAAGTGTTCGTCAGCGCCCAACATAATATCTCCTGAGGCGAACTTTAATTTGTCCGTATCAGGAAGGTTTTGAGTGTCATAAGCGTTTGACATGTTATAAACTCGCGCAGTGTTTCCCAATCGGCCGTGAAGGTCATTATAGTAAAAAATACTTGTTTTTACGGGGGGTGTTACCACACTGTTAATCATATCGCTAACCTTTAATCTTGTTGTACTAATATTAAACCGAACCAAGAAAAAAGTTGCGCCTATGTTTAGAATTTGTTACAGTAATTAGTCATTGCGAGCGTCAGCGAAGCAATCCAGTTTTTATGCATTATTGTTGCTTTCTGGATTGCCGCGTCGGGCTTGAGCCCTCCTCGCAATGACAGTAAAGTCTTTAATTAGCAACTTTCTAAGCTGCTTGCTTAATTTTTGAATCTCTTGCTTCTTTGTAATTTTTAATGCCTTCAACCCAGTTTTCTGAAAGGTTAATGTATTTTTCTGCAATCTCTTTTGGAAGTGCTGCGTGGTGTATTGCAGGCAATAAGAAGTCTTCGCCATATTCAACCGGCGCTGCAACATCGTCATCGGTGTCGTTACAGATGAAAATTGTTTTGCCGTCTTTGTCTGTTTTTGTGCCGATAATTGTTATTTCGTGGCCGTTGATGACTTTTCTGTTGCGGTCGACTTGGGTGTAGCCGATGATTACGTTGTCGCCCATTGCGAGTGATTCAACGATTTGCTTTTTAACTGTTTCTGGTGCGGTTTCGTAGCCTGTTAGTTTGCCATTTTCATCGATAATTTGATAGGTCAAAGAAATTTTGTTTTTATCTTCCACGACTGATTCTGTGAAGGTTTTCTCCATCTCAATCAAGCCTTTTTCGTCCTGATTAAACTTGCTTCCGCGCTTGTCAGTGAGAGAGTCGTAAGACTGCTGAGAGCCAACTTGCATAAACGTTGATTGCATTAACACATCAACCGGGGAGCGTTCAATCGGCGCTGCGTTTGAACTCTTCGCAATTTTGCCAATGGTGTTTTTAAGATAAGTGTCTCTGTGGGTGGTTTGGATTTGAGCGCGAAGGATTGCGTTTTTATCCGGTGCGAACTTTAATTTTGCACTGTTGAAATCCGTTGCTTCGTAAGGGATTTCCCAGGCGTTAAGCAGCCATATAGCCTCAAGAGCATTGTCAGCGAGGTTGCTGAGCTTGATTGTTTTTTCAACGTAACCCTTAGAGGAACTCAAACCCTCTGCAAACCGTGCAAATTCCGCCGGTTGTTTTTGTGCAAGATTAAACTCAATGCTCGCTGCTACACAGGTTGCGGCGTTGTCTACGTCAATGTCTCTTGCTGAATCAGCTGGTGCCGATTGTGCCTTATTTTTGATTATGGTGTTAGATTGCGCTTCTTCTGCTTGCTTGCGATATTCTTTTGGCATATCGCCGAATTTTTGCGTGATTGTAAACGGATTAGAGAGGGCAGCAATTGTGTCTTGCAGAATGCCTATGTTAGTCAGACCTTTTGCGCGCGGAGTGGTGGCTATGTTGTATAAATTATCCAAAACAGTGGAGTTGTCATTGGATTTTGCGTTCAATAAAATTCCGCTCTTTAACATTATTTCAAGCGCCTTTTTGCTTTCTTTGTTGACGTTTGCGGTAACGTGCATATATTTTACTATCTCATCTTTGGAATCAAGTTTGGTTCTTAAAACGGGAGCAGATTGTGGGTTTGAAGTGAAAGCTGGCTGCACAGAAGCGCTGCTGTATTCGGATTTGCCAGCTGCGCCCACAACATTTACCCCTGTGCGGGCTGTTGTGATATAATTATTTTGTTGATTTAAATTTACAGAATACACCATTTCCACTCCACTATATATAATAAAAACCAAACAAGGAGAAAATTGCTAAGTTTATTACAAAATATTAAGTCAGAATCGGTTAAAATCAAACCTCTCACGCAAGAACAACTCATAATCGCCGTTGACCGGTTGACGCGTTTTAAAGAAACGGGCGAGAAATATTTAAGAGTCTTTAAAGAAATAATCGCGGCTAATTTGATTTCCCCCAAGTTTAAAAAGAGTGAACTTGATGCGTTAGATTATGCTCAGCTGCGGGATTTGGCAGAGTACATTTTTAACGGTGGCGAGGATAAAGGGGTTGATTGCTCGATTAATAATTATCTAAAAGAGTGCGAAAATAGTCTTTTTAATCTTGATAAAGAAACCAAAAAATTGCTTGATAACAAGATAAATTATGCGCCTGTTTTGCCACTGGTCGAAGCGCGCCGTGGTGGCAGTTTGAAGTTCCCGCCTCGTAAAATAGTTTTAACCGAGGGGATTACTGAAGAAATTTTGCTGCCGGAATTCGCGCGGCTCTGTGGATATGATTTTGATACAAACGGCGTCCATATAATCTCTGCCGGCGGTAAAAATCAGGTGGTTAAATACTTCTACAACCTATATGAGAGTCTGAAAATCCCTGTTTTTGTCCTATTTGATAATGATGCAATTCAAAGTTCAAAAGAGATTCAACCTAAGTTGCGCAAGGGTGACAAAATCCACTTGATTGAAAGCGGTGAGTTTGAGGATTTACTCCCGATTCCGCTTATCAAAAAGACGCTTAATTACTCTTTGAAAAATTTCTATAAAGTCGAGGAGCGTGATTTAGTTCAGGATTTGCCGATGACAAAAATCCTTGGCGAATTCTTCCGTCTTAACGGTTTAAACGAATTTAAAAAAGCCGACTTCGCGCAGCTTGTGAAAACTAATATTTCCACCGAAACAGAAATCAGTGCTGAAATCAGAGAGATAATTAAAGAAATAGAATCGCTAAAATAAAACTTATTCCATAGCAAAAAACTTTTTGTCCGGTTTTCAAATATAACATGCAAATTAAAATCAATCCTCAAAGACAGATGAATTTTAGTGCAATAAAAAATGATGCGTATGATCCGCATTATTATGGTTTTGCTGCTCGACCAAATGGTTATATGCCGGATTTAAAGGTTATAAAAACTGCACTGTTGGAATTACCTGACAGGGAAAAATCTTATGCTGACATAGGTGCGGGCGACGGCCGCATTACAATTCCCTTAGCCAAAAAAGGTTACAAAATGACAGCATATGAACTCTCCCAAAGAGGACGTAATAATATTAAAGAACATGCAAAACTCAGTGGTCTTTCTAATGTAATTGTACAAGAAGATGACATTCTTAACGGTCCGTTTAAACAAAAATTTGACGGTGCTTTTATGGTTCATGTGAGTCAGCATTTTACGGGTGAAGAATTAGAAAGAGTTACAAAAAATGTGGCTGCCTCCTTGAAAAAAGGCGGGTTCTTTTTGTTTGATGCCTTGCTTGAAAAATCCCGCAATATAGAACCAAACAATGCGGATGACATAAAGTGTGGTTATTGTCACTTCCCTCTATCAATGATAAGAAGATTTGCGAAGTGGTATGGATTTGCCGTGGCGAATATAGAACTCTATAATGAGGAAAAAGCTTGTAGAGGCCACTATTATCACAACAAATGGGGATTTAATATGTTTGTTGGTGAAAAGGTAAGGCCTGTTGTTCTTAAATGGATTACCCTAAAAAAGCTCTAGTAATTCATTTTTAGTAACTGCATGATTCTGTCATAGCTGTCTTCTGTGACCAATTGTCCGCGCAGTTTTGCGGCGTTTTGGACCCCTGAAATATAGTAAGGGTAGAATTTGCGTGTGAATTTTATCCCGATATCTTCTCCGCGCAGTTTGATTTCTTCGTCAAGGTGCCATTTTAGCATCTCTATTTTTTCTTCTAATGATGGTGGCGGAAGTTTTTCACCTGTTGTGAGATAATGTTCAATTCTGTGCAGTAATGTCGGATCGCCAAGTGCGCCGCGGCCGATTGCGACCCCGTCTGCGCCTGATTGTTCCAGGCACTGTTCGGCAGTTTCAATGTCAACAACATCGCCGTTTGCAAAAACAGGGATATCAACGTTTTCTTTGAGCGCACGAACCATCTTCCAGTCGGCTTGTCCCGAATACATCTGGGAGCGGGTTCTGGCATGGATGGTTATAAACTCCGCACCGGCTTTTTGCATTTGCTGGCCGTATTCGACATAATTCAATTCATCCAGCGTATAACCGAGTCGGAACTTGACGCTTATTGGCTTATCTGTACCGTCTTTTGCTGCCTTAACCAAATCAGCCGCAAGTGAAGGGTTTCGCATCAAAGCGCAGCCGTCTTGCCCTTTTACAACTTTGTTCACAGGACAGCCCATGTTGATATCAATAATATCTGCCATCGGAGACAAATACTCAGCCGCGGCTTTTATCAAATGAGGTTTATGTCCGCTCAATTGATAAGCTATCGGGTGATGATCCGGAGCAAATTTATAAATAACCCCTTCGCCCGAAAAATCCGTGAGAGAGATTTTGTTACGCTGTTGTGCGAGGAACTCCGAACTTATCATCTCGGTCGTGAGCAAACAGGTTTTTGAATAACGCCGCACAAGCGAACGCAGCACGTAGTCGGTAATTCCCGCCATAGGTGCTAAAGAAACTTTGCTTTGCAAAGCAGTTGAAAGGTTGAAAGGTTGAATAGTTGAATGGTTTTTCATGCTATTTAATCTGTTTCATACGTTCTGTTGCGTAGGTTTTGAAGTCGTCGTCTTCCTTGTAATTTTCAACGAACTTTTTATAGTATGGCAGCGCGTTTTTCGGTTGGTTTAAGTTGTCGTAATCCACTGCTATCAGGTAGTTGACAACAGTAAGACTTGAGTCGGCTATGTAAGCGTTTTTGTAATCAGCAATTGCCTCGTTGTATTTTTCTTTGGCATCATAAACCATGCCGCGATAGTAGAGCGCATATCCGTTTTTCGCATCTTTTGCGATAATTGCGTTAAACTCAGTCAAACTCTGATCGTATTTTTCAGCATCAAATAATGCGATAGCCTTTTCAAGTGCAGCGGAGTTTTCCTGTTCGTTAATTGAATTGTACAAAGTGAGGGCGTCTTTGTTTGTCTTATTTAACGCGAGCGATTTTGCCGCATAGGTTTTAGCCTCAGCCCATTTGTCCTGCTCAGCATAAAGTGCCGCAATATAATAAGCTATATCGGAATCCGTAGGTCTCATATCAAGCGCTTTTTTGTAATATTCAATAGCCGAGGCATTATTTTTCAGGTTTTGATACGAAGATGCGACCCCGAGCATAGTATCCGCGGTTGCCGGCTGAACTTTTAAATACGCATCAATCGCGTTTTTGTAATCCCCTTTATTATAAAAATCAGCAGCAATATCAAGTTCTTGGTCTGTGATGCTTCCGCTTACTCTTGCCAATTCATCCTTTAAAGATTTGTCGTTAGGGAATTTCGCGCTTGCTGTCCTAAGAGTATTCGCAGCAGCAGCATAGTTTTTCTGTTGAGCTTGAGCCAGACCCAGGTTCAAATATACTTCAGGGTCGTTTGCGTCAATTTTTAATACTTCGTTATACATTGCAATCGCCTCATCGAGTTTATTTTGCTTGTGCAAATCGAGTGCATAATTGTACATAACCTCAGATGGGTCAACTCCCGGCGCATTGCGTTTTATATATTCCATAAACTGTGCCGGCGGCATGGTCGCACGCGCTAACTCGACTATTTGAGTCTGAGCAACAGAATTTCCCGGGTCAAGAGTCAGAACTTTTTTGTATAGTTCAAGCGCAGCTTTTTTGTCGCCTAATTCAGCTTTGCACTGTGCTTTGTAAAGGTTTGCTGATGCGTTATCCGGATACAAAATCAAAACAGAATCGTAAGCCGTAATTGCTGTTTTGTAATCTCCTTTTTGCTGGTAAAGAGTTCCGACGTTTATGCGTGTGGTGATATTTGCCGGGTCTAGATATTCGGCTTTTGAATAATATCTTAACGCCTCATCATAATTCCCCTGTTTTTGCATGATGGCGCCGAGGTTTGAAGTTACCTGCGAGTCGCTCGGTGAGGTTTCTAACTTCTTTTTATAAATCCGCTCCAATGCGTACAAGGTTTCTTTGTTGTCAATATTTCTTGTCAAAATATAGTTGTATTCGTTAACAGCAGCTTCTTCAGAACCCATTTTGTCGAGGATTTTTGCATAAGACATACGCAACTCAACATCTGTCGGGTCCACAGCAATGGCTTTTTTATAGAACTCGCCCGCTTTCGGGTCGTTGCCGATTAATTTCATTATGTCGCCGACTTGCATAAAGCTGTCTTTAATTTGTTTTTTATCGCCCAATGATTGGGTGAATTCATAACCCGCAGCGGCAAATTCGCCTTCTGCGCGCAGTTGTTTTGCTGTTTGAAATCTGTTTGCAGGGCTCATGTCGTAGTTTAAGAAGGTCAAACATTTGTTTAAGTTTCCTGTTACTTGAGTAATAGCGGTGGCTGAATTCTGTACAGCGCTTGCGTTAGTCGGATAATAAACAAGATAGAACAGCGCGCTGCGGTAGTCGTCAGCCGCTTTCTTATAATTCTTTTCCTGCGTCGCGTAGTGAGTTCCGCGGGCGATATAAGAATTTAACAGCCCGATTCTTGCAGAGTTGTCCATATAGTTTATTCTTAGTGCGTTTTTGAACTCGGTTATCGCACTCGAATACTGATAGTTCGAGAGATATTGCTGACCCAGTTCAAAGTGTTCTCTAAAACCAGCAAAAGCCGGTTGAACCATCATTAATGCTGCACCTAAAACTAATAATTTTTTCTTCATTTGAAAATCCCTCTTACCCCCTAATAATAGCACAAAAACATAAAAAAACAGACCCAACTGGGGGGTCTGTTTTAGTGTTCAAATTCTCTTTGTCACACTTCTTGCTCGTTCGCTCGTGCTGTTTTTGAGCTACGAGAAACTAGAAACGCTGATAAATTCGATTACATCGTCAAATAGCGTCTGTAGTGGAATGTTGAAATCAATTGCTGCTGGCTCAATCGCTCCCAAATCTATTGTTGCTGATGCCAGTTTTGTTGTCTCATTAATCATACTATACTCCTTAAATTTATACCCGGTAGTTTCAACAATTACATTATCGGATTATTTTTTAAAAACTTTATAGATTGTAACGGATTGTAAATATAAAGTTTATATACTAGGAGAAATCCAGCTCAAAAGATTTAGTTGTAAACGGAGGTTTTGTTGGAGGTTCGTTGCACACCCTTGTAATTCTCTCTAATGTCGCACGTTCGTGGCGGGTTACCGCTAATAATTCATCTGCGTTGTTATTTATTGAAGCGTTAACATATTTCAACGCTTCAATAAATTCTTTTGTATCGCCGTACATGTTTCTAAGGCTTTGCGCATATTCTCCGGCTTGTTTGTCCATGACATTTAATATCAGCATAGCAAATTGCCGTTTTTTATTATCAGCCAGCTTTTCATTTAAATGTATTTGTCCAAAATCAACTATTGTGTCTCCTCTTGTGTTGCCGCTTCGCCAGTAATCAGGGCAAGAAACATATTCTGCAAGCCTATATAACCCCTTGTTATTCCATTGCAATTCTAAAAAGTTTTTTTCATCAACAAATTTAGTAACCAAAAACCCGTCTCGGTCTTTTTCGCTAAGTGCGAATTTGCCAAAACAAAAAGGCGCATATCTCCCAGAAAAACCGTTTTTATCTGCAAAACATGCGTTCTGGATTTCATTTCCCGGTCCGTGGTGATATTCCCAGAATGCATCTGGTTTATAAACTTTTAGTGCATAATTTATTTTTTTGATCTCCAGATTAAAAACAAATCCAAAGTGACCTTCACCCACCCAGCGCGCTTCTGGTTTTATTCCCAAGTGCTTTTTAAATCCTCTTATAAGCGCATCAAGATTGCGGCTTTTGGCGAATCTTGAAAAAATCTCTTTTGTTGCATTGATTTTTTCCGGTATATTTCCAGTCCAGGATTCCGGCACAACTCCAAGGTATCTGCTTGCATTTGGAGTTCTTTCAAATTCCTCTCTAAGCCCACAAACTCCAAGCAAATTTGTCTGCAAGTGATGTGTCAAATCTTTTGCCGGGGGTATTGATTTCAATTGTTGTATTGTTTTTTGGGAAATTCGCATGAGATATTAATGCCTGTGAAAAAAAAAATTGCTATCTATAGCCAAAAATCAATAGTTGTGCTATCATTAAATTTGTAATTAAACCATAGGAGACACGACAATAGCTACTGATAACAGATTTAACAACAAGGACCAAACTATCCTGAATGAGAGAATTCGTTCAAAAGAAGTGAGATTAATTGACGCAGAAGGAGAAAACCGGGGAGTTGTAGCAACTTCAGAAGCCTTACAAATGGCATACGATGCGGACATGGATTTGATGCTAATCAATCCTAACCAAGAACCGCCGGTTGCAAAAATCCTTGATTACGGAAAATATAAATACGAATTAGAAAAGAAAAATCGCGAAGCGAAGAAAAAACAACACACTGTCGAAGTAAAAGAAGTTAAAGTCAGATACAAAATCGACACCCATGACTATCAAGTAAGAATTAATAATATTAAAAAATTCATCGCACAAGGCAACAAGGTTAAAATAGCAATCATGCTTCGTGGCCGCGAGATGCAACACTCAAATCTTGCTTTTGATTTAGCTAACAAATTTTTAGCTGATTTAGAAGGCCAACCGCTTGTGGTTGAGAAGAAGGCGATGCTTGAAGGGCGCAACGTTACGCTTTATTTAGCACCGCAGTAAGACCCCCTATTGACGTGAAGTTTTGATATTATATAATGGCATGTATGCCGCAATAGCTCAGTTGGTAGAGCAAGGGACTGAAAATCCCTGTGTCCTTGGTTCAATTCCGAGTTGCGGCAATTTTGCTACTATAAATAATTTGCAATAGCTTCCTAAGTGAGGATGAAAGCGGAACGTTTTTTATTTGCAGAGCAAGGGACTGAAAATCCCTGTGTCCTTGGTTCGTCCCTCTCTCGAAACGTGACATTTAGTCACCTTTCGCTCGACAGAGTGAGTTGCGGCACCACTTAACATTTCTGAATCCAAAATTTAAAAGAAAGGAATTGGGTATGAAAAAATTATTATCAACCATTGTTGCTATGTTGGTTATGACGATTGCGGTTTATGCAAGTGCTACGACCGATTTAAATTCAGGTGTTGAAAAATACAACGCGAAAGATTACGAAAACGCTGTTGTTGATTTGACCAAAGCTATTAAAGAAAATTCACACTTGACTGATGCGTACAACTACAGAGGGAAATCTTATATTGAGCTTAGAAAGATAGAAGAAGCTATCAAAGACTTTGACCAAGTAATTAAACTGGCTCCTCACAGCGCTGATGGGTACACAGGCAGAGCAGCGGCTTATGCTACGGATGCGAAATGGGACAAGGCGCTTCCTGATTTGAACAAATCAATCGAAATCAATCCTAATGATTGGCAAACTTACACCGCTCGCGCGATGGTTCAGTATGAACTAAAAGACAAAGACGCAGCTTACGCTGACTTGGACAAAGCTTTAAAAGTTGAAGAACGTGGAGAAATCTACGGTGCTCGTTCAATTATGGAACTAGCTGATTTGAAATTTGGCGAGGCTTACTCAGATTATAAAAAATCGCAGAAGCTTATCAAGAAACAAGAAAAAGCAAAAAATAAGAAATAACTTTTTAAAGAAATAAAAGTCCTCGTTAATTGTAGCGGGGGCTTTTTTAAATCCCAAAAGAAAAAGCCTCTGTAGGGGAGGCTCTTATTATATAATGAAAGACCATTTGTGTAGATGACGCACTTGCGCCAAATTCTGCTGTTAAGCGTTCTGTTACACCATACCTTCTTTAACAGCTTTTACGGCTGCTTGAACACGGTCGTTAACACACATCTTCTGTAAGATTGAACAAACGTGTGCTTTTGCTGTGTGAACGCTTACGATTAATTCTTTCGCGATTTCTGTGTTGCTTTTGCCTGAAACGAGGTGTTTTAGGACTTCAAATTCTCTTTCGGTTAATGGCACGCGGCCTTCGCTTTGGGATTTGCCCGGTAGGAAAGCGACGTTGTCGGATTTTGGAAGTGAACCGAGTGCAAGGTGTGCGACAACCGGGTCAATCCAGCAAACGCCGGTCGCTACATCGCGTACAACTTCAGCGAGTTTTTGCGGGTCGATGTCTTTTAGGCAATATGCGTTTGCGCCTGAACTTAGTGCGGCAACAACTTCTTCTGCTCTGTCGTGTGAAGTTAGTGCAATAACTTTAATGTCTGGTAGCATTTCTTTCAATTTTACGGTTGCTTCTATTCCGTTAATACCCGGAAGACCTAGGTCCATCAAAACCACATGGGGCTTAGTCCTTTCAATTAACGTTAATCCTTCGGTTGCATCTTCCGCCTCAGCTACTACGGTCATGTCCTCGTTTGCGTTAAGGGCACATCTTAGGCCCACTCGGGTAAGTTTAAAATCTTCGACGATGGCAATTTTAATAGTGTCCTTGGCCTGTGGGGTGGGGGTTTTCCCGGTTAAGTCTTGTAACATTGTAATTCCTCTTTTCAAAAAAATAATCTAAACACTCCTTAATTATAGTTGCCGAGAAAGGTTAAGCCATTACCTGACCGGGTAGTAATTTTGTGATACAATTTTGAAAGAGGGGTTGAGCAGACATGTTTCTATTTTGGAAAAAGAAAAAAGAAGAACCAAAATCTGACGGGATAAATAAAGTTTATACGCAGTTGAAAGAACTATACCCGTTTGAAGGGATTTCTGCCGAACGTAAAAAATATCTTGAAGACACAATTTCTGAACATGGCTATTTAAACATCCCATACATTCGCGCTTTAGAAGAACTCACTCCTGCTGAAATTCTTTACGGGTTGGAAATCAAATGGGAAAATCAAGAGATATTTGTTGATGGTGTTTTTAAATTTGAAAACAAGGCGATAAGCGCGCTTGCAAGAAAAAATGTTAAAAACGCTGATTGGTTAAAAAAAGAAGGCCATGATATAAAGCTCATAAACCTTGCAGGGCTGGGTGATGGAAACAAAACTAAAGAGCCGGGCAAATTTATGGATTGGCTAAGACAGCTTTTGATTCTGCCGACGGGTAACGAGGAAAACAATATTTTTAATACGACAATGTACTTGATTCCGTTTCATCCGCGCGAATTTGGTTGTGCGTATTTACCAAAGAGTTCTGAAGTTAGTGAAAATCTGCTTGATAAAACAATTGAAGAGCATACCGGATTGAATGTCCAAGAACAAGTTAAAACGTTTATTACGCTCGCGCAGCTTGCCGGTCACCCGGTTATTTATGATATTCTGCCGCAGACGGGGAGATTCTCTAAGGCGGTTCTGGCAAAGCCCGAAATAGCGCGCTGGTACGACATCCCGGCGTTAGAAAAGAGTTATCTGGAGCAGCTTGATAAGGTAACAGAAGAACTGGCAGCAAACCACGACCGCGAAGATATTGATTTGGTAAAAGACATCTATCTTCAATCAATGCACGGCGGCGAGGGTGACTTGGCAGCACACTTTAAAGCGATTTTTGACGAGTTTGAGAGTGCAATGAATAAGGTTAGAAAACGTTACTCTAACGAGATGCTTTCTAAATCAAATCAAACAAAACTGCACAAGCGCGTGCGCGGGTTAGTTAATAAAATTAACCGTAAACCTTCGTGCGAAGAAGATATCACTAATCAATTAGATATAATCAATGCTCTTATTGGTGAAGGCTTATGGCCTGCCCCTGGCGGAGCCTGGTGTTCGGCCGGTGTTCCTGTGTTTGACAAAATGAGCCAGTGCGGCGGTTATCCGACTTTTAAGCACTATGATTATAAGGACGAAGATGTTACAACTTTCGCGAACCTTGATTGTCAGACGCCTTATTACTTATGCCATTTAGAGAACGGAAGCTTGAATGCGCCAGTGGTGAAATATTTCGTTGATTATATGAAAAAATTGCAAAAAGAATACAATTTCGATGGCTACCGCGTTGACCACATCGACCATATTGTCGACCCTGTTTCAGAAAAAGACGGTAAGCCGATTAGTTACCGCGCCCCAAGAGTTGTGTTGGATAAATTAAACAAGACCCTGAAAAAAGAAATCCCACATTTTGCTGCGCTTGCTGAATATATGCTTTGGGATGACTTTTTGAAAGAATATCATCAGGATATGGATTTTGATGTGCTTTGGGGAAATGATATTGTTATGCAATATGAAAAGACACCAGAAAAAATTATCGAAAATAACCAGCATCTCGCAAATTATAACGTTAATTTTAGAGAGGGCAAAAGGCTTTCGATTTTAAAAACCTACAACAATCAAGACGGTGAATTCCGTGCGATTGACCAGTACCCGGGGCAGCTTGAAGAAGACGGCGCGTTATATAAATGGTTTAAATATAAAACGCTTCCGGGTGGAAAGTTTGCCCAGCGACCGATGTTTTATATCGACGGGGATGAGAGTTTTACCAAGCGCGGAATCGAAAGCGTTATCGGGGATGAAATCTCTATGGCGCGCGAAGACCACCCGTTGTTCTTTGCAAAGTTTGATGCGATAGACAGGTTTGTTAAATCACAAAACATAATCACCGATGGCGAAGCACACATTATCGCTGAAGACGAAGACGGTTTCAGCGCTTGGATGATTTCAAAAGATCCGTTAAGAAAAGCGTTTTTGATGGTTTCAAACAGCAAATACCCAAGCGAAAAAGTAAATAAAACCGACGACGGTGGAAACTCTTATACTGAAATCGTCCACGGCGAACCTATCCATAACAAAGCATTGCATCTGCCCGGCGAATGCGCGCTTAAAGCTGAATACATATTTGACGGCGCGGGATTTGCTGCAAGCAAAATAAAAGGGGCTAAAGAAGGTGCAACCTTGAATTTTGAAACCCTCAACCCGGGCGAATTTAGAATTTACGAAATTAAAAAGGGGTAGGCAAAGTTTTATTTTTTAGGTTGAACACTCAACTGTCATCCTGAACTTGATTCAGGATCTTCCACCGTGAAGTTTGCTTAAATTGCGTCAGTGGAAGATTCCGAAATGAATTCGGAATGACAAAGTATCCTGTCCTATGCTATAATACTGGCATGATTAAACAGATTAGGCTGCAGGATTATATATTAATTGACGAATTGACGGCGAATTTTGATGCCGGATTGAATGTGATTACGGGTGAAACAGGTGCCGGGAAAAGTATTTTGATTAACGCAATCGATATCGCTTTCGCATCGCGTGTGTCAAAAGAAGTCATTAAAACCGGCAAAGAAAAAGCCGTTATCGAGCTCATTATCGAAACCCAAAACGGCGAAAATGTGACCACACTCTTTAATGAAAACGGTGTCGATACTTGCGGTAATGAAATTATTCTGACTAAAGAAATTGCTTCTAATGCTGTGCGTACGCGGGTTAACGGAACTCTTGTCAATAATGATTTCGTGAAACAGTTGCGCAGTTTTATCGTGGATATCCATTCGCAGCACCAAACTTATACATTCTTACAGCCCAAATATCACATAACTTTGTTGGATGATTATGCAAAATCGACCTATGGACAAAAACTCGCGGCTTATAGGGGGAAATATTCAGAGTATTGCCAAATGCAAAAGCAATTGGATGGCCTGAAAAATGCTGCTGATATGACAGAGAGCCAGTTGGAGTTTTTGAAATTTCAGATTGATGAAATTGATTCGGCGCAAATTTTTGATGCGAATGAAGATGAAAATTTAAAAAACGAACTTGAAGTTTTAGACAACGCTGAAAAGCTGCGCGACCTTACAGGGGGCGCTTATTGGGCAATTAACGGGGATGACGGTTCCATTATGGAAGCGTTGGGTAAGATTAAACAAAATGTTTCTAAAGCGGCATCTTATGATCCGAAACTGGCGGAGTTGGAGCAGGAATTTATTTCGGCAACGGAAAATTTGCGCGAAACAGCCAGCAGTTTGCGTGATTATAGCCAAAGTTTAAATAACGACACTGAGCGTTTAGACCAAATTCAGGAGAGAATTTTTCTTTTAGACAAATTGAAACGCAAATATGGCGGGACTTTGCAATCTGTTATGGAAACTTTTGAAAATCTCTCAAAAGAACTTTCATCCATTGAGTTTTCGACCCAAAATATCGAAGAATTGGAAAGCAAAATCGAACAAACCCGCACTGAACTTACTTCGATGGCGCGTGAAATTAGCGAAAACAGAAAGAATTTCGCACAAGTGCTGTCTTCATTAATCCAAGATAAGTTAGAGGTTTTAGAGCTTCCTAAAACGAGATTTGAGATTGCAATTCGTTCGGCGGATTTAGGTGCTGACGGGGCAGATGACGTCGAATTTATGATTTCAACCAATGTTTCAGAGGATTTAAAACCGCTTGCAAAAGTCGCTTCGGGCGGCGAAATTTCGCGTGTGATGCTTGCGATAAAATCGATTTTTGCGCAAACCGACGGCATTGACACAGTCATTTTTGATGAAATTGATACAGGGTTATCGGGTCGTGCGGCGCAGAGTGTAGCGGATGAAATTGCGGCACTGTCTGCTCATCACCAAATTATTTTAATCACGCATCAGGCGATAATTGCGTCCAAAGCCAATAAACATTTCTATGTGAAAAAATCACAGCTTGACCAAACGCACGTTGAAGTTTATGTTTTAACTGGCGAAAACCAGGTCAAAGCGCTTGCTGAACTTGCAGGTGGCGATATAAATGAGCAGTCGCTGGAATTCGCGCGTTCATTAATTAGTTAAAGAACGTCATCGCGAGCTTGCGAAGCGATCCAGAAACTTCATACTGGATTGCCACGTTCGTAAATAAAATTTACTCCCTCGCAATGACTAATTTAATTCACACACTAGCGCATCAGCGTTTTTCTTTAAGGTTTCGTAATCCCCGTTGTTGTCGACGATATAATCCCAGTCGGTAACGCCATCAAGGCCAATTTCTGTGATGTCATTTTCGCCAATAAGTGTTCCGCCACGGGCTTCGCGAACTTCGCGTGAGGCTTCAACACGGATTGCAATAGCGCCTGCGTCTTTAAAAACATCGTATTCATAAGGCACGCGAACATCTGTTACCATAATATTTCCGGGCTGTTCAATAATTTTTTTCAGCCAATAATCTGACGACTGAGCACGTCCCCAGTTGCCCAAATCAATTAATCCTTGTCTGTATTGCGCTTTGTTTTTTTCGATTTCTTCGTAGGTCAAATCATTTTGCTTGCCATATTCGAGTTTAATAATATCGCCCATCGCGCAGCGTTTAAAGTCCGGCATCTGCTCCAGCATTAGTTTTGCCAAAGTGTCTTTGCCCGAATATTGTTTCCCTGAAAAAATAATAATTTTGTTTGCCATGAAATAATTGTAACATGGAAAGAATATTTATAATTGCCCAATGCTCTTAGGCTAAAATATGTAGCTCCATAACCCAGATCCTGAAACAAGTTCAGGATGACATATTGGTTTTACGGTTAACTGCTACACTCTTAACATTTCTTACAATTTTATTGCAAATGAGCCTGTTTGATGTACGATTGAATACGGTACCCCCACGTAGTGGAAATATAGTGGAAATATATATATGGCATTAAACTTTCAAGAATTGGTTTTTAATCTTTCAAAATTTTGGTCGGATTATGGTTGCATAATCCAACAGCCTTACGACATAGAAAAAGGGGCTTCAACTATGAATCCTGCGACTTTCTTGCGTTCGCTAGGTCCTGAACCCTGGAATACAGCGATGATTGAGCCTTGCAGACGTCCGACTGACGCAAGATACGGCGAAAACCCGAACAGACTAGGGCACTATTATCAATTTCAGGTTATTCTAAAACCGTCGCCGGATGACGCGCAAGAGCTTTACTTAAAAAGTTTAGAGGCGATGGGAATTGACCTTAAAGAACACGATGTTCGTTTTGTAGAAGACAACTGGGAATCCCCGACGCTAGGCGCTGCCGGTGTAGGTTGGGAAGTTTGGCTTGACGGGATGGAAATTACACAATTTACGTATTTCCAACAAGTCGGCGGGTTAGAAGTTAAACCGGTTGCGCTTGAATTGACTTACGGTCTGGAGCGTATTGCGATGTATTTGCAAAACAAAGAATCAGTTTACGATATTATGTGGAACGACACGTTAAAATATGGCGAAATTTTCCTTCAAAATGAAATTGAGCAATCAAAATACAATTTTGAGGTTTCAAACGCACAAAGCTTGTTCCAAATGTTTGATTTATACCAAAAAGAGGTTGATAATTGTGTTAAGGCGCAACTTGTTCTGCCGGCTTATGATTATGTACTCAAATGTTCGCATACCTTCAATTTGCTTGATGCCAGAGGTGTTATTAGCAAAGATGAAAGAATAAACTTTATTAACCGCGTACGCACAATGGCGTCGGCTGTGGCAAAATTATACGTTGCACAGCGCGAAGAACTCGGTTACCCACTGCTGAAAAAAGCAGTTACAGTATAGATAATTTAAGGAATTAAAATGGCAACTTATTACCACAAACCCACATGGACAAAAAGTTTTTTAAGACGAATTACCCGCGTGAAACACCCTAACGAAATGCTTGAGGATGCAAGCAAAGAAGGTTTGGAAAAAACGCTTGGTGTTTGGGATTTGATTATTCTTGGTATCGGTGCGATTATCGGTTCGGGAATTTTTGCGATTGCCGGTCAGGCTGCGTCTGACGCGGGTCCTGCGCTGGTTCTTTCAATGTTGATTTCAGCTTTTGCCTGCGTGTTTTCAGCGCTTTGCTATAGCGAATTCGCGGCGATGATTCCTGTTGCGGGCGGTGCGTATGTTTATACATTTGCGACGCTGGGTGAGTTTGCGGCTTGTATGGTCGGATGGATTTTGGTTTTGGAATACGTTATTGGCTATATTGCGGTTGCGTGCGCGTGGTCAAACCACGTTATGCAATTCTTAAAAGGTTTTAGTAATGTTTTGCCGGCGTGGATTGCAAACCCGCCTATTTGGTTGGTTAATGATGCGCGTTCTGCAGGAGTGATTGCTGCTGAAACTGGCGCTCACATTCCACATTTATTAGGTATGCCGATTTGCATAAACATTCCTGCGATTTTAATTGTGGTTGCAACGACTGCGATTTTGATAAAAGGTACGAAAGACTCAACCAAGATGGCGACAATAATGGTTATTATAAAACTTCTTGTAATCGCTTTGTTCGTTGTTGCCGGGGCGTTCTTTGTAAGGCCTGAAAACTGGACCCCATTTGCTCCGCATGGTGCGAACGGAATCTTTATGGGTGCGTTTATGATTTTCTTCGCGTTTATCGGATTTGATGCGCTGGCAACAACTGCCGAGGAATGTAAGAATCCGCAGACAGATTTGCCTGCAGGTATCTTGGGTTCATTGTTAATCACAACGATTGTTTACGTTGCTGTTGCGCTTGTTATGACAGGTAACGTTGACACCAGCGGTGCAGTTCCTGTGGAGTTTTTGAAAGCGCCGATGGCTTATATTATGGGACTATATCAACAAACAAACTGGGCGGCGGGGCTGATTTCAATCGGTTCAATTGCCGGTTTAACTTCAGTTCTGTTGGTATTTAATATGGCAGGCACACGTATCTTGTACGCAATGAGCCGTGACCACTTCTTGTCTAAAAAGTTCATGAAACTTCACCCGAAATTCCATACCCCGCACTTATTAAGCTGGGCGGTCGGTATTTTATCAATTCTTGGAATTTTGTTCTTAGACTTAAGCGATGCTGCAGGGTTGTGTAACCTCGGAACGCTCGCGTCATTTATTGTAGTTTGTGCTGCGGTATTAATTCTGCGTAAAACCGAGCCTGAACGTCATAGACCGTTTAAGGTTCCTTTCTCACCTTGGTTTCCGTTAATGGGTATCCTATGCTGCGCGGGGTTGATGTTCTATTCTGTTAAGACTTCACCGAAGTCAGTTTTACTTTTCCCGATTTTCTTAATGCTTGGCGGTTTGGTATATATTCAATACGGATACACTAAAAACCGACATATGGAAAACAAAGCTCACACCGAGAAGATTAAAAAGTTAAGCAAGAAAAAACAGGAATTGAAAAAATAGATGAATTTAAAAGAGATATGCAGTAACTTGCTCAAGACAAAGAGTGCGGATGAACTCATTGCGGCGAGTAAAAAAACTGAATTAAAAAAAACATTAAATATATTTGACCTTATTGTGCTGGGTATCGGTGCGGTTGTTGGTACAGGGATTTTTACGATAATCGGTGTTGCGGTTGCAGGCGGTCCGGAGGGCCCGGGTGCAGGTCCGGCGATTATTGTGTCGATGCTTTTGGCTGTTGTAGCGTGCGTGTTCTCTGCGCTTTGCTATAGTGAAATCGCGGCGATGATTCCGGTAGCAGGAAGCGCTTATACTTATACTTATGCGACGATGGGTGAATTCATGGCGTGGATGGTCGGATGGATTTTGATGCTTGAGTATGCAATCGGAAACATCACTGTTCTTAGCGCCTGGACGGGTTATTTGACGCAATTATTAAAGGGTTTTAGTGCGCATTTGCCGAGTTTCATAACGAGTTTCCCGATATGGTTGAGAAGTGATTTTCGTTCAATAAATGTGATGTGTGAAAATTACGGATTGGATATCCACGATAAAGTGCCATACTTATTCGGACATATTCCGTTTGCGATGAATCTGCCGGCGATTATTATAACTCTGATTCTTACGATGCTTCTTGTCAAAGGGGTAAAAGAGTCTGCGCGGTTTGCGAGTGTAATGGTCGGGGTGAATCTTCTTATCATTATTTCTTTTATCGCAGTCGGTTCGTTTTATGTTAAGCCTGAAAACTGGGTGCCGTTTGCACCGAACGGGTTTGAGGGAATATTCTTTGGCGCGTTCTTGATTTTCTTTGCGTATATCGGATTTGATGCTATTTCTACTACGGCTGAAGAAACACAGAATCCTCAAAGAGATTTGCCGATTGGTATTATGGGAACGCTGGGAATTTGTACGGTTTTATACATTGGTGTTGCACTTGTTCTGACGGGTGTTGTACCGATAAAAGATATAAGCACTCTTGCACCGATTGCGCACACGATGAGTTATATCGGCAAAGATTGGTTCGCGGGATTGATTTCAGTTGGCGCGCTTTGCGGGCTGACGTCAGTTCTATTGATTTATCAATTGGGCGCGACAAGAATTTTATACGCGATGAGCCGTGATAGATTTTTGCCAAAATCTTTGCGGATGGTTAATAGAAAAACCAGGACCCCACAAGTTCTGACCTGGATGGTTGGCGGAATAACCATACTCTGTTCGCTGTTTATGGACTTGAATATTTCCGCGGAACTTTGCAATTTCGGAACGTTCACATCTTTTATAATTATCTGTATTGCGGTGTTGATTTTACGTAAAACCGAGCCGAACCGTCCGAGACCGTTTAAGGTTCCGTTCGCTCCGTTATTTCCGATTTTGGGTATAATTTCGTGCAGCGCTTTGATGATTTATTCAATGAAGTTTTTGAAAACTTCGTCGATTTATTTTCCACTGTGGCTTTTAATCGGTGTCTTGATTTATGTTATCTACGGTTATAAGCAAAAGCGTTTAGAGGCCAAAGACTAGGCTTAAAAAGTTTGTGCAACATAACGCAACATTGCGCTGCTCCACTATTGCAACGAGGAATTGAGCATGTACAATTGTTTTAGGAGAGATGCACTAGTTTTTAAGAAAGGTTTCAAGGTTTACTATGATTAAGTTGAATTACAAGAATGCCGATGCGAATGTAATCGGAAAAGAACACGGACTGGATATTGAAAATGAATTTTCAAACTACGGCGGTCGTATCTCAGAAATTATTTCTGACTTGAATAAGAAAAAAGACAAACCGGGACAATGGCTTCAGTGGATGAACCTTGGCTATAACGAAGAAACTATCTGGTATGTTAAAGAATACGCCTCACTTGTTAAAGGCAGATTTGAAAACATTTTAATCCTTGGTATCGGCGGTTCAGCGCTAGGCGGGATTGCTGTTACAGAAGCACTCTTGAAACCTTATTGGAACCTTTTGACTTCAGAACAAAGAGATGGCGCTCCAAGAATTTTCTTCTTAGATAACATCGACCCTGATACAATTAACGGAATGTTAGACGTACTTGATTTGAGCAAAACTCTTGTGAACGTAATCACAAAATCAGGTTCTACCGCTGAAACTATGTCGCAGTTTATGATTGTTAAAGATCGTTTGGAAAAAGAATTAGGCGATGATTACAGAAAAAATATCGTTGCAACAACTGATAAGAAAACAGGCATCCTTCGCCAGATTGCAGAACAAGAAGGTTACAAAACTTTCGTTGTGCCGGATGATGTTGGCGGAAGATTCTCGGTGTTCTCAGCGGTTGGCTTGTTGCCGTTTGCGCTTGTTAACATCGATATCGATGAATTAATGAGCGGTGTTAAAGATATGGATTTAGCGTTGAAAAATACTGATATTAAAGAAAATATCGCTGCACAAAACGCTTTGATTCACTACCTGTTTGACACGCAAAAAGGCAAAAACTTATCTGTTATGATGCCTTATTCAAGCAAATTGAAATTTGTTTCTGACTGGTATGTTCAACTTTGGGCAGAGTCTTTAGGTAAAGACAAAAACAAAAACGGCGAGGCTGTAAACATCGGCCCTACACCGTTAAAAGCTCTTGGTGCGACAGATCAGCACTCACAAATCCAACTTTACAACGAAGGCCCTAACGATAAAGTTATTAACTTTATCCGTGTCGGTGAATTTGATACGACTTTAGAAATCCCAAAAATCTTTGAATACACAGGGATTGGATACCTTGGCGGCAAAACAATTAACCAACTAATGGATGCTGAAGCGGATTCAACAAGAGTTGCGCTCTCAGACTACAACAGACCGACAATTACAATGACATTGCCGAAAGTTAACGGCTACTACGTTGGTCAATTGCTTTATATGTTGGAAGTTCAAACAGCAATCGCTGGCGAATTATACAACATTGATACCTTCAACCAACCGGGTGTTGAGCAAGCGAAAAACTACACTTATGCTCTTATGGGACGCGCAGGTTACGAGGAATCAGCGCAAGCTCTTCAAGAAAAACTCGCTGCAGTATAAAATAGCAGTAAAAATAAAATTGCTAAACAGCAAACTCTTTATGTGAGTTTGCTGTTTGCGTTTAATAATGTTGTGCGCCGGTTTACCTGTGATGATGATGGTAATAAGGTCGGTAGTATGGCACATAAGGGTATATGATAACCGGCGGCGGTGGAGCTGGTACAACTACGACTGGTGGCGGTATCACCGGCACGATGTGCGTGTGTCTGCCATGGCGTACCATAACACATCCTGAATGCGCGAGTGATGTTGCTCCCACAGCTCCAACTGCTAATAATGTTTTTGCTTTTGTTGCTAAACTTACCGGCATTATACCCATAATTATTACCCCTTAGTTTATTTTACCACTGATATAATTGTTATATAATATATTACCATTAAAACTTTTTTTAAAGCCCATGTGTACTTTTTGTAACATTTAAGTATATAATTATATATATGAAGAATTTTATATGCATTCAAATTAAAAAACTTTTTATAATAGCCTTACAGGTAGTCATTTGCGCAATGGTAGTTTGCACAGATGCGGTTTATGCTGATGACGTGAATAGTGGAACGTTTACTTTAAAGACCGGAATCTCCGTTGTTGACCAGGTGCCAAACTCTTTTTATGGCAGTTGGCGCGTTTCATCGCGTTTGCAGGAAACTTCAAGTCCGGCTCTTTTTCGTGAAAAAAGTACAGATTTGTGGAACTTATCACGTACCGGTGACGTCATAAACCTTAACAACCCTTTTACGGGAGCAAATGCTTCCATAACTGTTCATTATGTAAACGGGATGTCGATACGTTTTTCTAAAATAGGGGATTTTGACGGCAAAAAGTTGACGGATACGGTCGAAATTACGATTAATGGGGATGATTTTACCGGATATAACACATTAAAATTAGACACAATTGTTGACGGTAAAGTGATTAAGACAGAAACAGCGCGTTATGACTTGCGCGGAGACAAGATTTCTGGTATGAGTATTATAGGGAAGTGAGGATAGGATGAAAGAATATAGTTTTGATACGATAATTTTAGGCGGCGGACCTGCAGGTATGTCAGCAGCGATTTATGCGGCAAGAGGCGCGGTTTCGACTGCGATTGTTGATATTAGCATGTTAGGTGGTCAACCTTCAAACTATTTGGAATTGGAAAACTATCCGGGCTACCTTCAAAGCGATGCGTTTGGCTTGATGGAAAAATTTGAAGAACACGCCGACAAATTTGGCGTTCAAAAATTCCCAATGCAAGAGATTGAAAAAATCGACTTGGTTTCAACTCCAAAAGTAATTATTACTAAAGAAGCAAAATTTGAAGCGAAAACAATTATTATCGCAACCGGTGCACAGGCCAAGAAACTTGGCGTCCCTGGGGAAAAGGAATTTACCGGCCGCGGTGTGAGCTATTGTGCGGTTTGTGATGGTGCGTTTTATAAAGACAAAGTTGTTGCCGTTATTGGCGGCGGTAACGCGGCGGTTGAAGAAGCGGTTTATTTGACAAAATTCGCGAGCAAAGTCTATATCGTACATAGACGTGACGAGTTACGTGCGGACAAAATCGTTCAAGAGCGTGCTTTCAAAAACGATAAAGTTGAATTTATTTGGAACGCTATTCCGAAAGAAGTCTTAGGCGACGATTTAGTTCATACGCTTGTTTTAGAAGATGTTAAGACTAACGAAGTTACAAAATTAGAAGTTAACGGCGTTTTCCCATACATTGGTTTTGATCCGAATGTTGATAATATAAACGGTCAATTGGAACAAGATGCTGCAGGGTTTATTGTAACAGACCAAACTATGCAAACCTCTGTTGCAGGTGTATTTGCTGTAGGTGACGTTAGAACAACTCCGTTACGTCAGGTTATTACAGCGACTGCTGACGGTGCTGTCGGTGCGGTTTATGCGGTTAAATATCTTGAGACTTTACACGACGTCCCACAAGCTGTATAATTAAATAGTGAGTAGTGAATCGTGAGTGGTGAATAGTTCATTAAGTTCGCTTCGCTCACACAATATATAAAATTGGAGGCTTGATATGGCAAAAGATTGCAGTTTTGACGTGGTGTCGGAATTCGACAAACAAGAGTTGGTTAACGCAGTTGATCAGGTAAAACGTGATATTTCAGCGCGTTTTGATTTGAAGGACTCCGGTTCAGATATTGAACTTGAAGCTGATAAAGCTATTACTATAACGACTTCTGACGATATGAAATTGCGCAATATTTTGGATATTCTGCAATCAAAACTTGTCAAACGTAACCTCAGCATACGTCTTCTTGACCCGCAAACCCCTGAGCATGCGCTAGGCGGCAATATCAGACAGGTTTATAAATTAAAAAAAGGGCTGACTCAAGAGCTTGCTAAGAAAGTTGTCTCAGACATTAAAGACTCAAAGATTAAGGTCCAGTCTTCAATTCAGGGTGATCAGGTTCGAGTTTCGGGTAAAGACAGAGATGACTTGCAAGCGGTGATTAAACTGCTTCGTGAAAACGAAGAAAAATACGATTATCCGTTGCAGTTTACTAATTATAGATAAAAATAACCCTTGTCGTCATTCTGAGCAAAGCGAAGAATCTCAATGTATGCGAAGATTGTCCGGTTTTGAGATGTTTCGGTGTTGACACATCTCAACATGACGGAAACATAACTATTCTACAATTTGGTTTTTTTCGTTAACCTGAACAACAACAGGAGCGTGGTCTTTAGCCTCGTCTTCGTTTAGGTGCGCGTAAGCTACAATAATAACTTTATCCCCAGGGTGAACTTTTCTGGCAGCAGCACCGTTTACGCAAATATCACCAGAACCCGATTTGCCTTTAATAACATAGGTTTGAAATCTTTCACCATTGTTGATGTTTAAAACATCAACTTTTTGCCATTCTCTGATTTTTGAAGCGGTGAGCAAATCTTCGTCAATGGTAATCGAGCCGACGTAGTTTAAGTTTGCGTCGGTTACGGTTGCTCTGTGTATTTTTGAGTAAATGAATTCCAATAGCATATTTGTATTTTAAAATAAACAAGAAAAAAAGAAAAGTGCAGTGGGAAACGCCCGCTGCACCTGTTTATTTAATGTGTGCCTAATTATTTATTGCGTGTATTTTATTTGGTTGAATGTATTGTTCCAGTTTCGGCGTGTCGATTTCGAACACGTGAATCCGTGCAGGAGCTATTTTTACCCGAATAGTGTTGTTATCGGTCTTAAACATACTTTTTTCGCCATAAGATGGCAGGAGGTTTTTTAATTTCTGGTCAGAATGCAAGGTTGGAACGCTTATGGCGCAAGAGGTTGCTCGGTTAATGTTTTTGTTTGCTATGACCAGCAAGGTTTTGCCGTTTAGGTGTCTGGCATAAGTGATGATTTGGTCGGTGTCGTCCCCTGTTTTGTCCAATTCAATGAAGCTTCCTTTGTTAACTATGTCAGCATATTTGTCTTTGAATTCAAACGCGCTTCTCATGAAATTGCCGATTTCAGGGTGTTTACCGCCCGGTTTGCGAGAGAGGTTAAAGATGTCTAATTTGCCGTGGTGAACTGTCATTTCGTGGTTGTCGGTGTCAGTTACAGGATTGAGTTTTTCTGCGTATGAATATGTATAATCGTCGCCGCTTTGATAGCCGTCTACAAAATACGGGTTGAGCATCGGGAGGGTTACTTGCAAGCCGGTTGTGAGGTTGCAGTAATCTGCGCCACCGTGATACATCGGTGAAAGGTCATCATGAGTGGCAAATGAGCCGATCAAAGTTTTGCCCGCAGGTAAGTCGTGTGCCATTTCGATTTGTTCTTTTACATAATCGATGAATGTTGTGGCATTTCCCCACTCGTGGAAAATGTGGTATTGCCCGTAGACTGCATCATAGCCCACGCGTAAACTATCTTTTGGCCTGTCGTGAGGCATGTTTGGCTGTGGGGAAGCGTCTTCATAAGTGTAGGTTTCAGCCAACCATGCGAATTGAGGGTCTCTTAAGCGAGAATATGGGATTATTATGTCCCAGAACTCAGTAGGTTTTGCTCTGGCTACGTCTGCACGGATGCCGTCTACGCCTAAATCGATGCACCAGTCAACATATTTTTTGTGCAGTTCAAGAAGGGCAGGGTTGAGCTTTCTCTGACCTTCATCTTCCCAAGGTTGGAACATTCTTATATCATTCCAGCCTTGCGGAGTTTTTGCCAAACCGTCGCGTTCGTGCGCCATTAATTGAGGTTCACGCAGGAACATATCATAAGAAGCGCAGCTTGGAAGATCAAGCATAACCTTTATCCCGCGGTCATGGCACTCATCGATGAACGCTTTAAACTGTTCGTCCGGTGTGCGAGGGTCGTTTTTGTCTATCAATACAGGATCGATTTCTGTAAAGTTTGCCGGTGAATATAATGAACCTGCTGTTCCCATGGCTTTGACTTTTCCCGGCGGGTGAATCGGAAGGATGTGGAGTGTGTTAAAACCATCAGCTTTTACTTCATCAAGCCTTTCAATTGCTTTAAGGAAGGTGCCCGGTTTCTCATCACCGTCGATATAACCGTTGCCGTTGGTATCCTCAGCGGTGAAAGTTCTAGGGATTATTGCCAAAATCTTTGATCTGCCCTGAGCAAATAGTGTGTGCAAGTCATTATTATAAGAGAGTGAACTTACAGTCGGCATCTTATAATCAGCAGGCGGGTAGAACCACATAACATCAGGCTTAGTCAGCTTACCTTTTTCAGAAGACGTTGCAATATTTGAACTTTCAGCCTTGGCGTCCCCAATCGGCTGAGAAGCAAATGAAATATTTCTTGGAATATTATAATTTATTGAAATCCTATTTATCATCTGACACCGCCTTTTGAGGTTTTTTCATTTGCCCAAAGAAGAATTGTGCGACTACAGTTGCCGCAAATATTATTGCACCGGCACGCGCAAATATTTTAAACCATTTTTTGCTATTGCGCAATTTGTTAACTTCTTTTTTTGCAAATTCATTTGGCGCAAGTCCGTTTAAGAAATATATTTTCGAATCAGGCATGATATCTTTCGGACCCAAATTATGCTCTGGTCTTACAAAATATTCCTGGTTGCCGATGAAAGTAATAATGTCAGAACGGTTTTTGCGTAGACCTTCAAGTCCTTCTTTTCCAAGCAATTCGCGGCTCAATGGCGCGATATCTTCGCCATACATCATTCTCATAACAGCTTTGTACTGCTCAGGTTTGCGGATGTGTAATTTAACAGCGTGGTCAGACGGCTCGCCTGTCAGCATGAACTGTCTGCTTAGTTTGACAATCTCGTCTTCCGGCAAGCCTGTTTGACGCTTGAATAAATCAAGAGTGTTGAGCCATCTGTAGAGAATATTTCTAACCGAATCAACTTTTTCTTTTGGAAGTTCAGTCATTGCAAATTTAGCAGAGCCGAGCGGATTATTTACCTTTTCAGGGAATCCATTTAAATTGCCCGGAGCATATTTTTCATCAATGCCGAAAATAGATCTTGCGGCGTTTGTGAACCCAAGTTCCCTGATGATTATGCCGGCATCGTCATAAACTTTATTAACAAGGTCGGTGTATTCTTTTGTGTTGCCTAATTTTTCATCAAGAAGTTTAATTTGCTTTACAATTTTATTGAACAATTTTGTGTATGCTTCGTCATCTGATACGAGTTTGTTGAGTTTTATCCGAAGTGTTTCATCAGTAAAGTATTCAATGTCTTTGCCTTTGATTTTAAGACCTTTAATCAGATCAGGCGCCATTTGGTTCCAGAAATTTGCCTGTGCGCTTTCTTGAATATTTCCGGTTTTCATTAAAGTATATTTGTTCAAGACAACGCTTTTTGCATTGAGGTCGGTTAATGTAGAAGCAAGTTTTGTTAAAGTTTCCTTTTTGCTTGCGTCGAGTCTTACTGAGCGGAATTCTAACAGTGCGTCGTCAATAATGCTGCCGCTGTCTTTGCCTGCAATCTGACGTATTTTTTGTGAAACACTGTGGTTAATCGCTTTTTCCGGGTTCGCTTTGTTGTATGCCGCAACTCGTGAATCAATGTCGCTGTAAATTGTTTCGCGAATTGTGTCTGCTTGGAATGACAAATGTTCTTCAAAAAGTTTCTGTATACTTTTTTCATCAGGTAAGACTGCTGCGTATTCTTCCCCAAGTGCATTTTTAATGTTGGCCGAGATCTGTTTTGCGGTCTGACGATTCATAACAAATTCATTGCTGTTGAACATGGTTTGCAGATCAGTGGTCAAGTCGCGCGCAATTATCGGGTCAACATCTGATGTAAAAGTCCCGATGATTTTTTTCAACTGAACAAGACCGCCTTCGGAGTTGGCTATAAGTTTTTCAACGTTTTTAACCAACGAATCTCCGCGTACTTTTTGCGCTTCCGAATCGAGGTTTTTGAGCAGTTTGTCCGCTTTGTCGCGCTGCATCTTATCGGTGAGCTTTAACAAGTACGGCTCAATTTTGTTGCAGATTAGCGCAGTCATTACAGGGGTTGCAAAACCTGCTGACAACATCCACAAGGTGTTATTTTGAACCGCAATTTTTTTCATTTTTTCTTGTGTGAAATCGCGTCTGTTCGGGATATCTTTTGGCACCCCGAGTCTATCGCCGATTTTATTTATCTGCTCATCAGTATACAAATCCCAAGGAAGGAACTGTGGATCCTGATAGAACGGTTTTCTGCGGTTGAAACTATCCTGGTATTGCTGACCGGTATTAACGCCGTGGATGAGTTTTGTAGGCAGATGGATTGCCACTTTTGGCCAAAGCGCCATCGTCGCAAAAAACACTGCAGGACCGACAAATTCCATACCTTTTGTTAGAGGCGTTGTTCTTTTGGTCGCTAGGAAGCTTGCAATCCCGAGACCGCCAAGATACATCCCAAAGTCGTTAATCTTGCCAAGTTCGTGGTCGTTTGCGCGACCCTTAAGCGCGCGTCTTAAGGATTTTGTCATATATTTAGTGTTGTAATAAATATCAGACGGGATGTTTGAAACGCTGCTCTCAACAAGTTTGCCTTTGCCTCTGGTCGGCTTCATTAACCTTCTTGTTCGCAGTTCATGTTCAATGTCAAAATCCGGGCACTTGCCTCTTTGTGCGACGCAAAAAGCTGTCTGGCTGCCGCCGGACGGGTTGTTTAATATTCGATTTTGAATTAAATCTACCATATTAATCTACCATCCATTTTTCGTTTTGACCCATTGCAATGAGTTCACGTCTTCTAGGTGTGTGAGTTACAGCGTTTGCTACGCCCAAAATCGATGATGCCAGTGCCGCAAAGAAAAGTACCTTGCCGGCATATTTGCCTGCGCCGTTACCTTCCCCTCTAACGAGCGATTTGAAGCTGTCTTTGAAATTTCGTCCAAAGATTTTGCAAGATTTCAAGAAGTCTTTACCACGCCAGAATTTAAGAGTGCCATCTTTGAGGAACTCTTTCCAAGGCTCCTGGAAAGCAACGGCTACACCGGTTGCTGCCCATAAGTATGACGAGATGTTTTTCGCTGCAGAAGATTTAGCCACAATCTCTTTTATTCTCGGTTTAACCTCTTGGTCAGAGTCGACGAGGTTTTCGCCATAACCAAGTTTGCTCGCGACTCTGTCATAATAGCCATTAATCTTTTGCCCCTTTGTTTCATCACCGTACAACAAGTCCCAACGCGGAAACTCAATGCTCTCATAGACCTTGTGATATTCAATGCTGGTGACGTCGGTGTCGTTTTTGTGTTCCGGGAGCATGTGGTTTATTCTTGCGTAAGGAAGTTCAGTGTCCACCCCGGTTAATGCAGCGACAGGTTTTGTTATAAAAGCCTTTGAAATTGATTTGAAAAGTCCGTAAAATACTACTCCTAGCGCCATGCGGCGTCCGATTTTGCTTGCCTCACTTCGCTCAAACGCAGGGTAGAATTTGTTTGCAGCGTTAAACACCGCTATCATCGCCGCACTACCAATCAAGTATGGAACAGTGCCAAGTGTCAAAAATTCGTAAAAATTGGAGTTCTTGCTCCCCTTAAGACCCTTTGCCGGGTAAATGGTCATGGCGTTAGTCAGTTTATCAACGCCGATTCGAAGTTGTGTGGAAGGGTTATTTTTAAGCAAAGTGTCACGGCTGTATTCCTTGCGAGCCTTATCATTTGCGCAGAAATTAGGGCTATTAACACTATGAACTGACAAAACCATCTGTCCCCTTACACATTAAATTACATTAAATCCATTGATATAACGCTGCTGAAAATATATTTTTGTTAGCAAAATTTCCATGTTTTACAATTCTTAATTATCCCCGGAAAAATGCCGTTGCAGCAACCCCCATGATGACACAATAATATCCGAAAACCGCGAGTGAAAATTTTGATACAAATTTTATAAAATACTTGATGCAAAAATACCCTACAACCCCTGATACCAGCGTGCCTACGAGTATCGCTGTCCAATTAAATGATGCAGCATCCGCCAAATCAAATTTCAAAAACGGGTACACCATTGACGAACCAAGTATAATCGGGATACTTAACAGGAAAGAATATTGTGCTGCCTGTTCTCGGCTTAACCCTCTAAACAAGCCTGCAGCAATCGTCCAGCCTGAACGTGAAAACCCCGGCAGAACCGCCAGCCCTTGTGCTATCGCAATCCAGATAGAAGTTTTAAGCGTAATCTCCGGGCAGTCAGGACGCTCAGAAGCTTGTTTTTTTGAAATATATTCACTTACAAAAAGCAAAATCCCTGTCATAAAAAGCAAAATCCCAACAATCGCCGGTGAAGATATTAATTTCTCCGCAAAGCTTTCCATTGGAAGCGCCATCGCAACTGTAATCGCTGTACCCAGGATTAAATAAAGTCCGATTTTCGATTCTTGTGCGCTAAAATCACGTGTTTTTATGGAGTTTAAAAGCGCTTTTACTATCGCCCAAATCTCTTTTTTGAAATAAATAAAAACCGCTATCAATGTTCCTAAATGAAGCATTATATCAAGAAAAACAACCTCGTTGCCTTCAGGGATTTTAAACAGATTTGAAGCGAACACCAAATGTGCCGAACTTGAAATCGGTAAAAACTCGCTTAATCCCTGTACCACTCCCATTACTGATGATTCGATTATGTTCATACTTCACTTTCGTAATATGATGCGCACGAAGTTTGAGTTTCCCAAACGGTAACTTTGCTTAACTGCACGATTTTTTCTTTCAATCTTGTGTAGATAAAATATGCGATAGTTTCGCTGCTCGGGCTCTCGTCTTTAAATTCCGGCAACTCGTTTATATCACTGTGATCAAGGTATGCAAGCACCTCGTTCAATTCTTTTTTTAGCACTTTAAAATCAATCAAAATGTTAGATTTATTAAGGTCCTCACCTGTTACATAGGCCTCAACCATCCAGTTGTGCCCGTGCTGGTTTTCGCATTCTCCCTCGTAATTTAGCAAATGATGTGCTGCTGAGAAAAATCCCTGTGTTTTAATTTCAAACATCTTTCTTCCTTATGATTAAGTCGCAAAACTCTCTTACTGCACCTTTTCCGCCGCCTTTTGAGGCAACAAAATGCGCAATTCCTTTAACTTCTTCAACTGCATCAGAAGGGCAACCTGCCAAACCGACTTTTTCGAGCACACAAATATCAGGTAAATCGTCGCCCATATATGCGATTTCGCTATAGTCAAGATTGTGTCGTTGGCGGATTTCATCAAGGGTTTTAATTTTGTTTTTTGAACCCATGTGAACTTCCGTGATGCTCAAAATTTTTGCTCGGTGTGCAACAGTGCCGTTATCGCGTGCGGTGATGATTGCAGTTGTGATTCCTGCGTGGTTGAGATTCATAATGCCTTGGCCGTCTTTTGCGTTAAACGTTTTATACTCGATTCCATTTTCGTCAAAAGTCAGGCTGCCGTCTGTCATCACTCCGTCAATGTCGAATGCCACAAGTTTAATCACTATGCAACCCCCGCTTTTAAGATGTCGTGAATATGCACGACGCCGATTGGTTTTTCGTCTTGAACAACCGCAAGAGCGGTGATTGAGTATTTTTCCATCAAATTAAGTGCGCTTGCTGCGTACTCGAGTGGCGAAATATATTTTGGATTTGCTGTCATAACTTCTTTGACAACAAGATTCTCAATTTTGCCGTGTTTAATCAGTGTTCTTCTGATATCACCATCTGTCATAATTCCCAGTAATTTACCACTGTTATCGGTGATGATTGCCATGCCGAGTTTGTGCTTGGAAATTATTTCAATAACTTCGCTAAGTTTTGTGTCGTCTGTTGCGAGCGGAAGTTCTTCCGTGCGCATAAGGTCGTGAACTTTGTATAAGAAACCTTTGCCAAGCGCGCCTGACGGGTGGAATATTAAGAAATCTTCTTCCGAAAATCCGCGTTTTTGAAGGAGGCAAACTGCAAGCGCATCGCCCATTGCAAGGGTCGCTGTGGTGCTTGCTGTCGGAGCTTTGTTTAGAGGGCAAGCTTCTTTTTCGACTGAAATATCAACGACACAATCGCTTGCGTTGGCGAGAGTTGAAACTGCTTTTCCTGTCATACCAATCATTGGGACGCCAAAACGTTTTATAAGCGGTAAGAGGTTTAATAATTCTTGTGTTTCTCCGCTGTTTGAAATTGCTATAACTACGTCATCGCGGGTGATTGCGCCGGAATCTCCGTGGGTGCTTTCTGCAGGGTGCAGGAAGAATGAAGGGGTTCCTGTTGATGACAATGTCGCGGCGATTTTCTTACCGATTAACCCGGACTTACCCATGCCGGTTACGACAACTCGGCCACGGCAGTTATACAATAGGTTAATGGCATGGTCGAAATCTTGGTTTATACTATCTCTTAAGCGCAAAATGGAATTTGCTTCAATAGTTAAGACCTCTTTTGCTAATTCATAAATTTTTGTTGCATCCAATGTTTTCATAATAATAGTATCCTATAAAAGTATTAGAATTGGTACAACAAATTAAAAAAAATTAATATATAGCCGTAATAGATTGTAGATAGTTAAAAGAGGTAACAAAGTGGCATACGATGGAATTATAGATTTTAAATTCGAAAACCAAGAAAACGCAATGGACAAATTTAAGCGTTATATCAACAAATATAACTGTCCTGAAGTCACACTTGATTTGTGTGCGTTAAATATTATTGACGCTTTAAAAGTTATAGTTTTATCTTCAACTTATCATTATCAGAAATACCCAAAAGGGAAATTGAAATGCCGCACAAACTCTGCTGATGTAAAGAAATTCGCCCAAAACTTTGCGGTTAAAAATTTAGAGTTGGTTAGTTGATTTTAGGGATAAATATTACCCAAAGGTCTGTCTTGCAATAAGCGGGAAATATTTGATATAATCAAACCAGTCATTGCGAGCTTTGCGAAGCAATCCAGTCCGTAATATTTTTAATATTCTGGATTGCCACGGTAGCTAACGCTCCCTCGCAATGACAAAAAAGAATTGAATTAGGAATAATGGGTAATAATAGAACAGGAGAAAGCATGAAAAACCTTGATGCTGGTAGCAATCGCGAACAAAATGACCCTATCCACCCCCGCAAAAAAGCTTTTACATTAGCAGAGGTTTTAATCGTTCTAGGTGTAATCGGTATAGTCGCTGCGCTGACCATCCCTCCACTGCTTAAAAACTGGCAAGAAGACCGCTGGGATACTGCAGCTAAGGTTTTTGAAAGCAGATTAATAGAAGCGGTTAGCCAAATGCATGCGCGTCAAAGGTTAACGGGACGCCCAACAACCGAAGCTTTTGTTACTGACCTGCAACACTTTATGAAAGTAACAGAGGTCTGCACAACTCCTTCATCTTGTTTTGCTCCATCTTTCTTTGATGAGGGAGATACTGTCCAATCTAATACTTTCACTACGGCGGGCAGCTTTGGCAAAGACTGGGATACCAGTATTGTGGGTTACAAACTGGCAAATGGTGCAAACGTCCTTATTTCCTATAACAAAAGTTGTATGTTAGATCCGGCAGCGTCAGGTAAAGAGGTATCAACCTGCTCTATAGCCGCGTTATATGATACAAACGGCAGCGCAGAACCGAATGTCCTTGGCAAAGATGTCAGATTTTTTAACGCATCAAGAACTAAAATAACTTGTAACGATGGCTCTAAAGTTTCGTGGTCAAAATTTGGAAATATATCAATTACTAACTGCGATATTTTATATTTTGATGAAGATGCTTATACCTGCCCTAATAATGGTGATTGTTTTGCATCTGCACAGCAAGCATGTGCGGCGATTGGAGGACGATTACCAAAATTTACGGGCACCTTTGGCTGCAATCCCGATCCGGATGACGCTGGCTATAATTGTGGGACACGCGGAGACGAATTTCATACCTTTATTAGTTTTTTTAAAGATCATGTTATTCCTCACAATCGTAGATATGTATATTATTGGTTAGATGATGTTATAGATATTATTCCGGATGAGACATTAATGATAGCTGGGGAATACAGAGATTTCGTAGGTATAGGTCTGCGTTGCGTAAAGAATTGAGAAGCTTTTATTGCTGTATAAACTTCTTAACCATTCGAGTATTAGACTTTGTATCTATTTGTAAATTATTTTTTACAATTTGTATCCCTTAAAAATTTTTTAAGGTAGCATTTATTCGTTATATTAGTTTTTATGTTGGGGTAAGAAAAATGAAAAAGTTTTTAGTGGTGTTATTGTTGGGCATGTTTGTGTCTTCCAATAGCCTTGTGTTGGCAGCGACGCCAGCGAAAAAATCACAGCCGGTTAAAAAAGCAGCACCTGCAAAACCGGTTGCACAAACACAACAGCCTGCAGCACAATTGAGTGCTACAGCAAGTTCGACTTTGCAATATAAGCCGAATGCGCAAACTATGGTTTATGCGTTTGTATTCGACGGACCGAACGAGAAAAATGAAAAGGTACTCGCTCAGTTCCAAAAAGAGATTACTAAATCTACAGCACCTGAGTTTAAGGCAAGTTTTCCGAAGGAATATGTTTTTGTCGGTGATTGGACAGTAGCGGGAGCAAAAGCTGCTTCAGATAAGGCGTTTGCGTCAAAATCCGCGGTAGTCGTTTCACTTGGCTATTTATCATCAAAATATATTAGCGGCATTTCAAACAAAAATAAGTTTGCTGTAACTATCGACCAATACGGTTTGCGTGATATCGGAGAAGGTTTCTTCAACCCGATTGCACAAAACGCAAAAGGCATTACGTTATTCCAAAACTATATGGGTTTCAAGAAAGCCGCAATCCTTATGAACGAAGCTTTCTATAAAACCAGAAGCGATTGGGACAAAGTTATCGCTCAAAAAGTCCCTGGAGTTGATTTTAAAGTTATTCCGGTAGGCAGCGACATTTCAGGTGTTGTTTCAAAACTCGACGGCTGTGATGCGGTTGTATTTACGCCGTTATTTAACTTATCACCTGATCAGAAAAAAGAACTTATTTCTCAAATCAATGCGAAGAAATTACCATCGTTTTCAACACTTGGAAAAGAAGATGTTGAACTCGGTGTTTTCTTAGGAACAGGCGCTTATGATTTAGATAGAAAAGTTGCAGAAGCTGCATCGTTTAACATTCACGGAGCGCTAAAAAGCGGCACGGTTAAACCTTCGCCTATCCAGTTTTATGAAGAAGAAATTATTTATGTAAACAAAGATACAGCAGAAGAAATCGGTCACGTACCGCACTTGAGACTTTTAAATACTGCGGAAGTTATTTCAAACAAACCGCCTGTGGTTTATAATTTGACATCAGTGTTCACTCAACTTGAAAATGAAAACCTTGATATTGCGCGTAAAAAGTTGCTTATCAAAGCTGCTAGAAGAAGTTCAACAGCTGCGATACTTCGTTACTTACCGACTTTTGGGGTAACTGTTGGTTACCAGTCATACAACCATGATTATGCAAAAAGTGTAGCGCTTTCAGTGCCGGAAAAAACAGGAATCTTCTCAATGGGACTTGAGCAAGTAATCTACTCACCAGCTCTTGTTACAAACATTCTTATCAAAAGAAAAGGGGTTGATTTCTCTAAAGCCGAAGCTAAAATGACTGAGCAAAACATGGGCTTAGAAGTTGCACAGCTTTACGTTGACAGTCTGATTTTAGACAATTTGCTCGCGATACAGCGTGATCATACTAAAGAAAGCAGAGAAAACCTTGCGATTGCGAGAGTCAGAGAAAAACGCGGCGATTGCGGTCGCGAAGAAGCTCTTCGCTGGGCATCGCAATTGAGCGCAAACGAGCAAAAATTGCTTGATATGGAAGCAGAATCTAAAAACGTTAAAATTGCGATGAATACAATGTTGACTAAAGATCCAAGAGAGCAGTTCAAATTAGCGCCTTTGACTTCGGCTGATCCTGCGTTCTACACAAGCGAAATCCACATCATTGATTATGTAATTACAGAACCGGCTTTGGAAAAATTCACCCAAATGCTTATCGAAGAATCATATAGAGTTGCGCCTGAATTGGAAAAACTCAGAGCTGCTATCAAAATGAAAGAATATGAAAGAGCTATGTATATTCAGAAGTTTGTTCTTCCTGATGCAAAACTCTCGGTTGATTACACTTCATTGGCAAATAGAGAATTCGGTGCACCACAAGCACAGTTATATTACCCGGCGCCGATTGGCATGCAGCCGATTCCAAGACCGGAAGCTACAAACCTTCGTTTCGGAATCTTTGCACAGTGGAAACCGATTGAGGGCGGAACAAAGTTCGCTGAAATTGCAAGAATCAATGCTGAACGCGAAGAATTGAAAAAATACGAACAAGAAGTTAAAGCTGAATTGGAAGCTCACATCCGTGAAACTATCAATAAAGCACTTGCGGCATATTTTAGCATCAGAAAAGACGTGAAAGCATATTCTGCGTCTGCGGAAAACTACCAGTATGTAAAAGCAAGATATTTGAACGGCAAGGCATCTATTTCTGAAATTCAGGATGCACAAGACAACTATCTTGAGTCAAAAGCAAGAGCTATGAACGCACAATATGTGTTCTTCAAAGAACTGCTTTGGGTTCAACGCGGCATCTGTGCTGTTAACTGGACAAAAGCGTCACCTGAAGCAAAACAATTCATCCAAAGTATCAAAGACAATCTTGAAAAGAAAAGCGATTTCACATTCTTATAACGGATGATTACACATAAAAAGCGGACTCAAAAGGTCCGCTTTCTTTTATTGTTACCTAGCCGTATTGGATAAAAGAAATTTTATATTTTTTCCATTAAAATATCCAAATGCGAAAAATCGTTTTATTTGCCATGGTCTTATTGTTTACCGCGCCGGTGTTTGCTCAAACAACGTATCTGGCGGGGATTGACGAAGCAATTGATATAGCAATGAGAAGTTCCGGTGAACTTCGTGCCACACAAGCTCGTTTTGGGATTTCGCAAGCAAAGGTTTTTAGCGCGAACTCCAGATTGAATCCGGTTCTTATCACTGATGCCGGGATTCCCGAGCGGAGTTACAGGGTTGGTATTCAGATGATATTTGAGACTGCAGGAAAGCGTAAGAAGCGCAAAGCTGCAGCTGAGATGGAACACCAGGTGACTCAAGATGAGATTATGGTGAAAATGCTTGATATTAAAGCAAGCGTCCGTAAGACATATGTTGAACTTTACTCGGCTCAAACCAGGACAAAAGCTCTGCAAGAAACCATTGCTGCGGCAAATATTCTTCTTGAAGAAGCCGATAAAAAGTTAAAAGCCGGTAGTGTACCTGAGTTGGACGTTGTTCAGTCGGAGATGATAAAGCTTAACGCTGAAATCGAGTTGCAAAAATCACTTATAGAAATACAGCGTGCCAATAGTGCCTTAAACTATCTTCTAGGCAACTGTCTGTGTATAGATTGTGTACTCGGGAACCCTGTTTTGCAGCATAACTTTAAAGATATAGCGACCTTAAACAAAGATCAGCATGACCTGAATTTAAAACAACTACAACAAATTGCATACGAGCATCGACCGGAGTTGAAATTGAAAGCAGACAGCATTGTATGGGCGGACAAACGGTTAGAGTCGGTAAAAGCAAACCGTATTCCTAACTTCCTTATATCTTCGGGGCCTGATTTTGCGGTAAACAAACCGGGCACGCTGAACTTTGGTGCGTTTATAATGGGAGCCGTGGAGATACCTATTTTTGACCAAAAAATAGGGCCGATTAAAGAAGTTATGGCGGACAAAGAACGTTATGAAAAAGAATACGAATGCACAAAAGAGATGATTCTTCGCGAAATCCGTGATTCATATTATCGGATACAGGTAAATACCTGTATGATTGAAAAATACGAAAAGGAGCTGCTTCCGCGTGCGCAGTATATTATTAAGGCGTCAACAAAGAATTTTGAAGCAGGAATAGATGACATTGTTGTACCTCTTATGGCGCACGATTCTGCTATGAAGATTCAGTTTGATTATATTAAAGCAGTGGCGGATTACCAGTCAGCTATTAGTGATTTGGAACGCGCTATTGGTACAAGTTTGTGATAGGATGTAGACATGAGCGAACGAAATAATATTCAAGTTTTTTGTGATTTTGATGGGACGATAACAACGGAGGACACTTTGGGTAAGTTTTTCCCTAAGTTTGCGACTCCTGATTGGGTTGAGTGGGAAAACCGCTGGCTGCGGGAAGAAATCGGTTCAAGAGAATGTCTTGACGGACAGATTAAATGTGTGCCGAATCTTGCCGAGGGGGAGTTTAATGAATTTATTAAGTCTATAGAAATAGACAAATACTTCAAAGAGTTTATTGAATATCTTGAAGAAAACGAAATCGATTTTTATATAGTGAGTGATGGTTTTGATTTGTTCATCCGTTCAATTTTAGAGAACAACGGGTTAGGCCATATCAAATTTTTCTCAAATACCTTAACCAAGACAACCGGGGGATTCGTGATGGACTTCCCAAACACCTCGCAGAGCTGCAAACGTGGGTCAGGTACCTGCAAATGCAATGTAATCAACAGGCTGATTGACCCGCAAAAAAAGCTGATTTATATTGGAGATGGAATATCAGATTTTTGTGCAGCGCGCAATGCAGATATTGTTTTTGCAAAAAGAGATTTATTAAGACACTGTCAAAAAAACAATTTGCAAAACTACATTGAGTTTCAGTCGTTTGAGGATGTTATAAAAAATGTTAAAAACAGATTACAGGTTAACGGATAGTGAGATAAAGGCAATAGACAGTGAGTATTGTTCCTGGGGAGACACAGTTCATTACAATGACAACCTGACTATTTTTAGGGATTGCGAAGGGTCATTTATGTATGATTCTGCCGAAACTCCCTATCTTGACTTACAATTGTGGTATTCAAGTTGTAATTTAGGTTATAAAAACAAGCGTATTCTAGACGCGGTAATTGACCAATATCGTACTATGCCGCAAATTTCATCAAGATTTACATATGATTATAAGGTTTTGCTTTCTCAAAAAATCGCACAGGCAAACTTGGATCGTTATGGGCTTAAAGGTCGCGTGCAATTTAATGTCGGTGGCGCTCAGGCTAACGAAGATATGCTAAAGCTCATTCGGAATTATACCAAAAAGCCAAAAATGTTTGCATTTATGGGAGGCTACCATGGCAGAACAATCGGAACGACTGCGGTAACTTCAAGCTACCGTTATCGTGATCCTTTTGGCCCTATATCGGACACTGCGCATCTTGTACCGTTCCCATATTGCTTTAGATGCTATTATGGCAAATGTCGTGAAACCTGCGATTTATACTGTGCAAAACAGTTTGCTAAACTTTTTGAAAGCGAATGCCACGGAGTTTATTACCCTGTTACAAAAAACTGTGAATTTGCAGGGTTTATTGCAGAACCCTTGTTGGGCGCGGGCGGTTATATTGTGCCGCCGGAAGGATACTTTAAAGAACTAAAGAAAACCCTTGATCAATATGGTTTGATTTTTGCAGTAGATGAAGTCCAGATGGGCTGTTTTAGAACCGGGAAACTATGGGCGATGGAACATTTTGGCGCCAAACCAGACTGTATGACTTTTGCTAAGTCCATCACCAACGGGATGAACCCGCTTGCCGGCATGTGGGCTAAAGAAGAATTCATTAACCCGCAAGTGTTTCCGGCTGGCAGAACTCATTCGACTTATGCGGCAAACCCAATCGGAACCCGCGCAGGATATGAAGTCATGTCTATATTTGAAGAACAGCGTGAGGAGTTAGAAAAAGGAATTGCGCGCAAGGGCAAGAAATTCCTCGAGGGTTTAAAAGCTTTAGAGAAAAAATACAAAAATGTCGGTACAGTTGGCGGGCTCGGTTTTGCACTCAGTATAGAAATTGTTGAAAATGACGGTTTTACTCCAGCCAAGAAACTTTGCGATGATATTCTTGAAGAAGGATTGAAAGGGAATCTGTCATATCGAGGCAAAAAGTGCGGTTTGATTTTAAATAACGGCGGCTTTCACAGAAATATTATTACGCTTGTTCCGCAACTCTATATAACTGACGAAGAAATTGATATGGCAATAGAACTACTCGATCAGCTATTTACGAGGTTTATGTGAAATTAGACTTTGAATTCAAAACAGCCGGGTGTAAACGCGCAATTTTGTTATTCCATGGGATGACAGGAAGTCCGTTTGAGATGAAAAAGCTCGGTAAGGCTTTGTTTTATGCCGGATTTGATGTCTATTGCTCTTGTTTGCCGGGACATGGAACTTCCTCAATCGATATAAATGAAACTTGCTGGCAAGATTGGTATGAGTATTCTGTGCAAGATTATATGGCTTTGCGTGAAAGCTATGAAGAAGTCTATCTCGGCGGATTATGCATGGGAGCGGTCTTAGCGCTTGCTATCGCTCAGGAATACCCCGAAGTAAATGGGATTTTATCTTTATCCACGACACTTTTTTATGACGGTTGGGCAATGCCATGGTATAGTTTTTTGATTCCGATTATTCCGATTGCCATTCACACACCGTTAAAGCACATTTATAGATTTGATGAATGCGAACCTTATGGCATTAAAAACGAGCCTTTGCGCAGAAAAATTGCAACTCTGCAAAAAGGAAATACCGTCGCGCTTGATCATTACCCGCTGAGTTGTATCCACGAATTGCTAAAGCTGTCGGATTTTGTTCAAAAAAATATAAGAAAAGTTTCTTCACCGGTTTTGGTTATTCACGCGAAAGAAGATGATTTAACCAGTATCAAAAGTGCAAAGTTTGTTTATAATGGGGTGAGTTCTGAAATCAAGGAATATATTGAACTCGAGGATAGTTATCATATGATTGTCATTGACAACGAACGTGATTTTGTCTTTGAAAAATCCATCGATTTTTTGAATAAAGTTTCAAAACTTCACACCGGCTCGCGCACTGCGCCTGTGCAATCATAGATTGCTACGGCGCTTCGTAGTGTTACGTTTTTCCAACGCCTTGCTCGACGCAAGTCGTTTCAAAACTTCACACCGGCTCGCGCACCCCTTGATTTTAAAAATTTTCCATATACAATAAAAGTTATCCTCATTGAGATGGCTTCATTAACCATCACAATTATAAGAAAGGTAACCGAAGAAAATGGCAAATATTAAATCAGCTAAGAAGCGTGTATTAACCGCTGAGAAAAGCAGACTAAGAAACGTAGCGTGGAAATCTTCTATCAAAACTGCAGTGAAAAAAGTTCTTGAACTTGCTGTAGGGAAAGATAAAAAAGAACTAGACGCAGCGGTTTCAAAAGTTTACCAACTGTGTGACAAAGCTGTAGGAAAAGGTATTTTACACAAAAACACCGCAGCAAGAAAAAAATCAAGATTGTCAAAAGCAGTTACTAAACTTCAAGCTAAGTAATAGTAAATATTCCAATAAAGAGCCTTCCGATATGGAAGGCTCTTTTAATAAATTTTTGTCATTTATTAGTTAAAAAAAATCCCAAGACGGGAATAATATAATTAGTGTTTCAAGCGATGGGGTCTTATGGTCATAACTGCATGTATAATCTGGTGTATTATCGCAATTTATTATAAGGTGCGGAACCGGTATTTGCCGGGGCATCAAGTTTAGTCATCCATACTCCTCTATCTCTCTTTTTGTGTCAGGCACTTTTGGTGCTGACTTTGCCTGCACTTCTATAATTCAAGCTCGTCTTAAAAATTTGTAAAGGTGCTGGTAATAATTTTTTTAGAGAGTATAATTACTGTATAGCATTGAATTGGAGTGATTATGCAAACTGTAGAACGCAAACAAATTAAAAATATTGATTTCAACTGTGACCTGGCACAAAGTTTCGGGGTTTACAAAAATAACTGTGAGTCTGAACTTTTAGATTACGTGAGTTCGGTAAACATTTCCTGCGGGTTTCACGCGGGCGACCCGGCGACTATTAGAGAAGCGCTTTTAAGGGCAAAAGAAAAGAATGTTGTGGTTGGTGCACATATCGGGTTTGATGATATTCAAGGGTTTGGCTATAGAGAAATGCGTATGCCGGATGACGAATTAGAAGCGCTTGTAATCTATCAGGTTGGCGCGTTGATGTCGTTTGCAAAGACTTTGAATATGGAGATTGAACACGTTCGTCCGCATGGTGCTATGTATAAAATGGCGGCAACTGATTTTGAGGTTGCTAAAGTTATTGCCGGTGCTGTTAAAAAAGCTTCGCAGTGGCTGGTTTATTACGGAGCTGCTGGTGAAGTTACAGAACGCGTTGGGGAAGAACTTGAGATGCAAGTTGCACAAGAAGTTTTCTTAGAAAAGATGTATAATGTTGACGGAACAATTGATTACTCCGCACGTGATAATGAAAATAATGATGTGATGATTAATCGTCTGAAACAACTGCTTTCATCATCGCAAGTTTCAAACAATAGTGGTGACAAGACAATATTGAACGCAGATACAATCCATTTTTCTAACAAAAATGCAGGTTCAAAAGATTTAATCATAAGAGCACGCGAAGTCATTAGTCCGTTGCCGATAAATTACAAAAACGCGACAGCTTCAGGATGGGTAGAATGAGATTTTTAATAAACAAGAATAGTATGAAGATGCCCCAAGATGCAGGCTGGTTGATACCGGGTTTGCAAGTGAAAAGATGGTTTGCCCTTGTCGTCGTGGGTGCTATTTTGATGGCATTTGGTTTTTTAATTTTGGGGGATATGCAACCGGTTTATAAAACGATGCAATTTGTTCAAAAGATTACGGAGCATGTTTATACCCCTTTGCTGGCGGCTTCACTGGTGTTTTTGGGAGCGGCGCTGTTCTTTAAAGGCTGGCAAAAAACCAACCTCTCAATGTTGAACGGGGTTGACAACCATACTGTTTTAGAATCGTTATATCGCACAAGAAAACTCAATCGCGGGCCAAAGATTGTGGCTATTGGCGGAGGAACAGGCTTGTCGATGCTTTTAAAAGGTATTAAAAAAATAACTAATAATATCACAGCTGTTGTAACAGTAGGAGACGACGGCGGAAGTTCAGGCAGATTGCGTGAGGAAATGGGGATTTTACCTCCCGGTGATATCAGAAACTGTATCGCGGCGCTTGCTGATGACGAAGACTTGGTTACAGAATTATTTCAATACAGATTTAAAACCGGTGAAGGACTTGAAGGGCATAGCTTTGGAAACCTGTTTCTGTCTGCGCTATGTGCTATTACGGGTGACTTGGTGCGCGCGGTAAAAGAGTCTTCAAACGTACTTTCGATTCGCGGGCGGGTCTTGCCTTCAACACTTGATGATATGAAACTTGTTGCTGAAATGGAAGACGGAACGGTTGTTCGCGGTGAATCCAATATCCCGAAAGCAGGCGGTAAAATCAAAAGACTGTCGACTGACCCGACTGATTGCAGAGCTTTAGAAGATGTTATTTTGGCGATTAAAGACGCGGATTTAATTATCCTTGGGCCGGGAAGCCTTTATACAAGCGTTATCCCGAACCTGCTTATAAAAGAGATTTCAGAAACAATTGCGGCTTCGCATGCTAAAAAGATTTATGTTTGTAATATTATGACGCAAACCGGTGAAACTGATGATTATAGGGTCTCAGACCACATTAATGCAATTATTTCTCACGCTGGCAGCAGAAAAATTATGGATGCAGTTTTAGTCAACGACTACTTGCCGGCAACTTTGGCAGAAAAATACGCCGAAGCCGGTTCATATCCTGTTAAACTGGACCCAGAAAACGTTAAGAATGCAGGCGTGAAAGTAGTTTCTAGAAAACTGATTGAAGAAAGCAAAGAAGGTTTTGTCAGACACAGCAATAACCGTGTTGCCCGTGCGATTTACTACTGGTATAGATCTGATTCAAAGAAAATTAAACGCAAAGATGATACAAAATTGGAGGCAGGCGTATGTTAAAAAAACTGACTACAAAAGCGATTCAAAAGATGAAAGAAAACGGCGAAAAGATTTCAATGTTAACCGCGTATGACTATTCAACCGGCAAATACATCGACGAGGCCGGTGTGGATATGATTCTTGTCGGCGATAGTGCAGGTCAAGTTGTTTTAGGTTTTGATTCGACTACTGCTATTGGCATGACAGAATTATTGATTTTTACAGGTGCTGTAGCTAGAGGTGCAAAACGCGCACTTGTTGTCGGCGACTTGCCTTTCCTAAGTTATCACGCAGATATCGCGGAAGCTGTTAGAAATGCAGGGGCTTTAATTAAAGCAGGCGCTGGTGCAGTTAAACTTGAAGGCGCTACAGACCATATTGTAAACGTTGTGCAGCGCTGTGTAGAAAGCGGAATTCCGGTCGTCGGACATTTGGGCTTTACCCCTCAATCAGTTAACACTCTGGGCGGTTACAATGTTCAGGGTAAGTCTTATGAGACTACACTTGATATTTTGGAGCAGGCTCGTAAATTAGAACGTGCAGGAGCGTTCGCTGTGGTGTTAGAAATGATGCCGGAGGAAAGCGCACAATATATTACTGAACATTTGAATATGCCGACAATCTCTTGCGGTGCAGGTCGCTATTGTTCAGGCCAGGTAATTGTTTCAGATGATGCATTTGGCAAATACTCCGAATTTAAACCAAAATTTGCTCGCAGATATGGCGATATGCGCACACTTATCTTAGATTGTGCTTCGCGCTACAACAATGACGTTAAAAGCGGTGCGTTCCCGGCGGCAGAAGAAATTTTTAACTTGAGTGAAGAAGAGAAATCTTGCCTGTATGCAAATAGTTAATAAAATAAACGAATTACGAGAGCAGATTAAAAAGTGGAAACAAGAAGGGCTGACTGTCGGGCTTGTGCCTACTATGGGTGCGCTGCATCAAGGGCATTTGAGCCTTGTGAGAGAAAGCCTGGCTAAATGTGATAAAACTGTCGTGTCGATTTTCGTTAACCCAACCCAGTTTGGGCCTAATGAGGATTTTGGAAAGTATCCAAGAACTTTAGAGAGCGATGCCAAATTGCTTGAGAGCGAAAGTGCTGAAGTGGTTATCTTTGCGCCAGCTGTTGAAGAAATGTATGGTGCCGGTTATTCAACCCTTCAACCCTTTAGCTATTCAACCGCGGTGGTTCCCCCGTTTTTATATACAGACTGTTTGTGCGGAAAGTCGCGTCCTGGACATTTCGACGGTGTTTGTACAATTGTCGCAAAATTGTTTAATATAGTTGCGCCTGACGTTGCTTTCTTTGGTGAAAAAGATCGTCAGCAGCTTATTATTATTAAAAAAATGGTCGAGGATTTGAATTTCCCATTGTTAGTTGCCTCATGTCCAATTGTTCGTGATGAAGACGGACTCGCGTTGAGTTCAAGAAACAAGTACTTATCGCCAGAGCAAAAAGTGGAAGCGCTCGCGTTGAATAAAATTTTACACAATATAAAAATATGTTATAATAAAGGCATAACTGATGTCGGGGCACTCACAGAAACGGCGTATGCATATTTAAATGAAAGCCATTCGCTGGACTACCTTGAATTCAGAGATAAAAACAATCTGGGAGAAAAAGCGGTTGCTGATTCCGAAACAGCGGTTTTTATCGCGGTGAAAATAGCAGGTGTCAGACTGATTGACAACATTTTACTTGAAGCAGAGTAAAAAAATGAGGCGTATATAATATAAATGATAAAACTTTACACTCTACTAAGAAGCATTTTAAAATTTATTTTCAATACAGTTCCTTTGCTGCAGACGATTTTGGGCTTGAGTATTGGGGTTATCACACTGTTTGCACTTTTTCATTTAGCTGAAATCAAGATGCCGGAATCGTTGATGCACATGGTTGATTTCTGCTATCCGGTTGTCGATTTTTTATGGCGCGAACCTCACAGGCCTGAACATTTAGTTTTTCTTGGCGCGGTTTTGGTATATGACGTAATCGCTTTTATGACGACTTTGCTCTGCACTGCTTTTAGAGGGTCTTTGCAAGATATGCAGAACTTTTTTACTGATGAAATCCGCAGATTTACATACGAGACTGAAAAGAAAATCAATGACGAACTCCAACAAGATTATGAAAAGTATCTGCGGAATATGACGCAAGCTACGGCGCTGATAGAGTTTGAGGTCGAGAGTGCGCACACAGGCTTCCATATTGACGAAGAACAAAAAGAGCTTACAAAAAAACAGCGCGAAGTTGCTGTAAAAATGTTTTGTGAGGCTTTTAAAAAAATAAAAAGTTGTCACTGTGAATCAACTGATGCGGGAATAATTCTTGTGCTGGATGATTTTACTAAATTTGATAATTTGCTGGTCTTTATTGATGCATTGCTAAATAAACTCCGTGCGGAACTGCTCTCGCGCCATGTCATCATGAATTTCTATGCTGCTTTTGACGCTTATGACAACTCAAGAGATATTATGGAAATCAGCACGGGGCTTGTTAATTTACTTTTGAAATATAAAAGTAAAAACGAGTTTCTTTGCCGCACCCCACTTTGGCATCGTTATGAGATGGAAGAAGCACACTCTTACAGAGCTGTTACTAAAGGAAGCTATCGCGATGACCTTCAGCTGTGGGCGTTAGTTAAGAAACGTTAATACACGCTTGCTTTTTAATTTTGTTCTTGCTAGGATTGTTTTACAAGCCGCAGATAGTTGGTGCCCAATGGGCCTAAAGTGTTCTGAGTAGAGCACGCCGACCGAGGTTACACTAGAAGAAATATAGTTTGTAATATTTTTTGTGTGATTTTGCGGAATTTGTGCACAATACTACAAACAAAGGAATAAAATTATGGCAACAAAAGCGTTTAAATCAGAAAAAATCGATGCGCTTAAGGGAAAACTCGAAAAAGCTCAAGTAGCTGTAGTAACTGAGTACAAAGGATATTCCGTAGAAGAGATTTCTGCTCTTCGTCGTGCCCTTCAACAAAAAGGCGGCGACTATATGGTTACCAAAAATACTCTTGCTAAAATCGCTGTAAAAGGGACTGATTTCGAAGTTTTAACTGAAACTTTCAAAGGCCCTATCGCGATTGCGTTTGGTTACGAAGATCAAGTTAGCCCTGCTAAAGCAGTATCTGATTTTATCAAAGAAACAAAAAAAGGCGTAATTATTGGCGCTGCGCTTGACGGAAAATTACTGTCAGAGGCAGAAGCTAAAGCGCTTGCAAATCTTCCTTCAAAAGAAGAACTTATTGCAAAAATTCTTGGCTCTATCAACTCACCTGCAACAGGTATCGTTGGTTCAGTCAATGCGGTTGTATCACAGCTTGTTAGAACTGTGGCTGCCGTTAAGGACACAAAAACTGCTTAGGTTTACCTGGCAAAACGAAATTACTTGAAAAACTTAAAGAAAAAAGGAGAAATAAAATGAGTAACGTAGCAACAATTGTAGAATCAATCGAAAAGCTTTCTTTATTGGAAGCATCAGAATTAGTAAAAGCGTTAGAAGAAAAATTCGGCGTATCAGCAGCAGCACCTGTAGCGGTTGCAGCAGCGGCTCCAGCAGCAGCTGGCGGTGGCGAAGCTGAAGCTGGTTCTTCTGAAGTATCTGTAGTATTAGCGTCAGCTGGTGCTAACAAAATCGCTGTTCTTAAAGAAGTAAGAACAATCACAGGCCTTGGCTTGAAAGAAGCTAAAGATTTAGTTGATGCAGCTCCGAAAGAAATCAAAGCTGGCGTTAAAAAAGAAGACGCTGAAGCAATGAAAGCTCAAATCGAAGCAGCTGGCGGAACAGTTGAATTCAAATAGGTTTTAACAGACCAAAATTTAAAAGCGGCAGGTTATTTAATCAGCCGCTTTTTTAATTTCACTAGCAAGTTATTTTTTGACGCGTTTTACATATACGGAAAGGAAGTGTAATGCAAATAACACCAGTCACAAATAACAGACCTTATTTCACGTCATTTCAAGGATATTATAAAATTGTCGGGCCTCATGAACAATTGTCGGCACTTGCCTGTTATCTTGCAAGCTCTGCTGATACAGTACCCCGTGCATCTTTCCCCTGGGTAATCAGAGATTATATAGAGGTTTTTACAGGTAAACATCTTGAAAAACTTTCGGCATTAAGAGACGAAAAATTTGCAGAAGGGATGAAAAGCATCGGTGATTTTGTCTTTGGTGTAGGAGATGATGTGACTTTTAGTCATCTGGTGAGTAAAAAATTTCCCGCAAAGTCTCCTGCATTATTGTCCCATAAAGTCATCAAAGCTATTTTAGAAGGTTGCTTTAATCATGAAACCGGCGAAATAACCGGTCGAGCCCCTGAAAAGCCTATGCTGCCATATAATTATTTGCAGACTTTTATAAAATCGCAAGAGCGGCACCGACGATCCCCTGAATCGCTAGCGGCGGACAACAAGATACTGGAAGAACTTGGTGTTTGATGAAGCTTAGCGATTTTTGAACAAGTTTCAATAATTGCTTTTTCGTATTCGATTTTGACTTTTTCATCAAATTTAATTACGTGATTTTGGTCATTTTTTAGACCGATATAAACAAAGCTAAGCGGACTGTAGAATTTACTCGCGGCAAGAAGATAAATCATCGTTTGATAATCTTGTTCGGGATTTTGCGGGATTTCGCCGGTTTTGTAGTCTAAAATATAGTAGCCGTTTTCGTCTTTTACAATCGCGTCAAGCCGCCCGCCGACCCAAAAGTCGCCGACTTTGCAAGATAGATTGTATTCTGATTTTACATAACCCTTGTTGAAATATTTGTTTGAGCGCAATTTTTCCCAGGTTTCTTTTTCTGATGCAGTCAAAGCAGTCTCGAATTTCGAGATATCGTTTCCGCTCAAATAATAGTGCGCTAGTGCGTGAATTTTCTGCCCTTTTTCAAAATAGCTTGCTTTTTGCGGCACAGAAATATGCTCAATGTACATCAAGTAGTATTTCATCGGGCATTGCTCGAAAGTCTTTAACATATATGGTGAAAAGCTAAGCATTTGCCACCTCGCTTCCGAGTAGTTTGTCAAAAATTATGCTCGGTTCTTGTTTTAATATTTTGCCGAAGGCTTTTGTCTCTGTGCTTGAAGTGAAGAATAACTGCTTTTTCGCCCGCGTAATCGCAACATAAAGCAGCCGCAAATTTTCCGCAAGTAATTCTTCTTTTAAATCGTCCTCGCTTTTGGGTTTGTAACTTGGATTGAGCCGGCGAATATTTTCCATAAAATCAGACGACTTTAGTTTAATTTGCGCTAAATCAAGGGTAAGACTTTTCTCTGTCATCTCTGGTAAGAAAACGCAATCGAATTCGTCCCCTTTGGATTTGTGCAGCGTCATAATCTGTACTTTGCCGGCTAAGAACTCTCTGTTGCTCTCGTCTTCTTCTGAGAAGAATTTAAACCCGCTCAAAGACGGCTTTGAAGCAAGTTCCCCAAGCCGCTCCAATATGTGTGCAAAGCTGCTATTGGTGCCCAACCCGAGCCGTTTGATTAAAGTCGAAATGAGATAGACGTTTGATTTTTCGATTTCACCGGCGTAATAGTGAAGCCCGATTTTTATGGCAAGTTCTTCTGGTGCTAAGTGTGGAAACGCAAGCCAGTAAGTCAAATCCCAATAGAATTGTGCGAGGTGCATGTTCTCAATATTGTCGCAATTGAGTTGTGCAAAAGGAGTTTCGTATTTGCGGATTTCTGAACTTAGCCGCTGGCGGTAATGCCCGAGTTCGGAAAGAGTCTCGTAGCTGTCAGCCACAATGTTGTTGTCAAACGGGTTTAAAATCATTTGCATAACAGAATAAATCGTTCTAAAAATAGCTTTTTGCTCAAGGCATTCGCTGCGGGTGATGGTCTTTAGACCGCTGTCGTTGATGAATTTTGTCCATTGTGCGACCTGGAAATTATTGCGCAATAAAACTCCGACTGTCGCTTTGGGATCGTTTTTAAAAGTGTTTTGGATAACTTTTAGAATATAATTTTTTTCTTCAAATGTGTTTTTGAAGATCTTAGAGCGAATCGCGTTTTTAGATTCCGGATTTCTACCCTCAACCGGCCGCATTTTAATTGGATAGAATGCTTTGTCTGACCAGTTTACAAGATTATTTGCCAAACCCCAAACGTCCGCGCAGCATCGCTGAGAACAATCCATTTCGACGTTGTTGCTGGTTTTTATAAACTGTCTGAACCCTTCAACATCGGCGTTTGAAAAGGTTGTCGTAATCGCTTGATTTATATCTCCGCAGCGAATCAGGTTGCCGTGTTTTGCGCTCAAAAGTTCAACAAGCCGCTGCTGGATTGAAGAAGAATCCTGTGCCTCGTCTTCAATGATATAGCGCGAAATCTCTTGATAATACGCCAAAATCCCAGGATTTTCTTCCAGCAATTTGACTGACGAAATCAAAATATCATCATAATCAATCAGATTTCCTTCGCTTAAAGTCTTTTGATATTCCTCATAAAACTCCAAGAATTTTTTAATTTTAGCATCTTGGATTTGCTGGGTTGCCACATTATTTACCACGCCGCCGCCCAATTTAAATACAGAAACTGCGCGGTCAAAATCTGTCGTCTCTGTTGGTTTTAGCTTAAGTCTGGTAGAGATTTCGCGCACAATTCGGGAACGCTGCGTATCATCGCAAATGTCAAAATCTGCCGCAAGCCCGAGTTTTTCGAAGTTTCCGTTCTCTTTTAATATACGCAGGGCAAGCCCATGGATTGTGCTGATGCTTGGGATCTGAACAGCTTCCGGTCGCATAGTTTTAATCCTGTCGCGAAAGTTGCGCGCCGCGGATTCCATATATGTCATTACAAAAATGTTTTCAGGATTGACTCCATCGTCGAGCAATTTTAAAATCAATGCAAGCAAAATAGTTGTTTTGCCAGCACCCGGAACAGCAGATATCGCCATCCGATTGGACTTATAGTCCAATACGGGTTTTTGATCGGGACGCGGCGTTATCGGAGGCAAGCTTTTTGCTGAATTTTCAGTAGTGGCAGATTTTCCAACGGCGTGTTTTTTAATTTCATCCTCAATTCCGCCAAAGTTTTCTATCCCGTTGCTGTCAAAAAGACTTGAGAATGTGCGAATTTCTTGCTCTGCGCATAGAGTCAGTTTGCGCAAAATCCGTTGAGTTTTTTCATGCGAGAGTTCAATATTATCTTGGATGGTAAAATCTTCCTTGTCCCACCCTTGCTGAAAAACCCAAGCATTATAAAGCGGTCCGATGTCACTTTTTACCCACTCGCTGTTTGAAACATCAAGCCAGAACTGGTATTTTGTGCGCACCTGATTGTCAATAATTTTCTGCGGAGTGCCGACAACCAGTTCATTTTCACTAGCTTCCGGATGTTGATAAGGGTTTTCGGAGATGATTGAGTTTTCAATCTGCGTTAAGATTTCTTCGGCGCTAACCGAGTTCCCAAAAACATTTTCAAAGTCTTGCAATTGCTTAATAAAGAAATTAAATTTAGTAAGTTCTTTATAACTTATCACCCCAAATTCCATCAAGTTTTGGTAAATCTCATAAACCTGTTCGGATAATTTTGTTTTTGAAGCCGATAACTCTGAAATAAATTCCAGAAACTTTTTGTATTTTTCGTCGAATTCTTCGTTTGCGAATTTGTGCGCAACCAGAGTCTTATTGGTTCCATAGTTCTCCAAGATTTCTCTGCAATATTTAACCGGAATTCCAAGAATGTCAGCTAATACAATCCGAAGATCAAATTCGTCTATTTCGACTCCCGAAGCCAACCTCAAAATAGTTATCGCTGATTTTACAAGTCGGTTGTGGATTAATTTTTCGCTGCCCGAGAGAAAAATAATGTTTGCTCTAATGTTTTCGCGCAGCGCAAATTCCAACATATCGTCAATCACGGGTGTGACAATCGCAATCTCAGCGGGCGAAACATTTTTAGCGAGCAGTCCGTTAATTTCTTTTACGGCTCTGTCGATTAGGGCGGCGCGCTTTGATAATGAATTTAAGGTGAATGTCGGTTGGCTTTCAGGCGCCGCGAGCTTGACGTGTTCAGAGTTTTTAAACACTTCTTCAAACCCCAAAGATGCTGTTTTGTCTGCGCTCAAATACCCGGTGCGGCTGGCACCACGCGGGTCATAAGCGATGAAAACATCTTCTAATTGCGGCGCGAGATGTTTGATAAAATCAAAACAGGCAGGTGTGATTTCGTCCCCATCGTCCAAAATCAAATACTTTATTTTCGCAAAATAATTTGTGTTTTTATAAATGTAATTAAAAATCAAACTCTGTCGGAGGTAATCAAAATTGCGCAGTTGCAGAGTTTTAGATAATAGTTTTTTTAGTGCAATTTTTGCGTCCGGCGCAAAGCTCTCATGCAAAATTTCAGACCGCTTGTCGACTTCCTCATCGCTCAAATTGTTTTGCACAATAAGCGAATATCTTCTAAACAGTTGATGCAGAAGTGATTTTTTTGAATTGTAACCTTTAAACGGGATGTCTTTTAGGATGTCTTTTAAAATAAATTGAGAAAGTTCGAGCCCTGTCATGCATGGCAAAATTTTTGTACCGTCGTAAGGATTATTATTTTCAAGTGTCGCCCAATTGTCATTAATTGCGTTATAAACAAGTCCAAAAAACGAATGAACCTGCAGTTTTTCTATCGCGTCAATTTCTAATTTTTCAAAAGTTTTCTCAAGAAAGTTGTTCTTTAAAGTGGAGTTTTGGGTTAGTACAAGAATTTCAGACGCGCTCACGCCGGAGTTGAGTAATTTTGAATATTCCTCAACCAACAACTCCGTTTTATTTGATGCTAAGTCTGATTCAATTAACACCTTCATACCCCCTGTACCATAATCTTACCATGAAATACATCATCCGAATGCTCGGTTTTTAAGTATTGCTTTTTTATATTAGTTGAGATATCATAAAGACATCAACTAAATACGAATCAAGTATTACATATAGTTTAAACGTCATGGAGGTAAAAATGGCACCAAAAGCAACAGTAAAATCATCATCAAAATCAGTATCAAAATCAAGCGCTAAATCAAGCGTAAAATCAGCTCCAAAAGCAACTGCTTCTAAAAAATCATCAACAGCAGTTATGGTTGAGTTCCAAGACCAAATCGGATACTCAGCTGGAGATATCTACAACTTCTTAGCTTCAAACAAAGGCGAAGCTACATTCACAAAAATCAAAAAAAATCTTGACCTTAATGGCAACTTCGCTGAACTTGGCCTTGGCTGGTTAGCTAGAGAAGACAAAGTTGAAATCTCTAAAAAAGGTGCAAACGTTAACGTAAGACTTAAATAAGTTTTTCAAATAATATTAAAACGGCTCTGGAACTCCCGGAGCCGTTTTTGTATTTGTTAAAAGAATGCGTAATATTAGTTCACATACTAACAAAAAAAAGCTTGTTGTTTTTTTATAGATAGTGTAGTATTGAATCGAAGGACGCGTGTAGATGAATTATTTATTCCCTCAGAAATCAGAATTGGTGCAGGTTAGTATAAAAACTTTTGAGATGCACCTGCCGGAATTGAAAAATATTTCCGAGTCGAAAGCTGTGGCGATTTCAAAATGGCTCATTAACTGGATTGATGAAGGGATGAAGGACAATATTCTAAAGCCGGGCAATCTTATGCCGTCAAAAAGCGAGTTAGCATACACCTTTGGCGTGAGTGTCGGGACTATTCAAAATGCACTCAGATTTGTTGAGGATGCTGGTTATGTTGAATCAAAACAATGTATCGGAACACTCATCAGAGACCGCAGTCAAAGCGGAACTGCGGTGCGTAAATTAACTTCAAAACGCGAAGTCGCTATTAATTCAATTAAAAAATTTATAAAAGAACACAAGTTTTCTGTCGGGCAACAGCTTCCGTCAGCACGAAGCATTTCTGAATCAATCGGATATTCGGCAAATACAACTCGCCTTGCGCTGGAGTATTTAGCCGGGATTGATATCTTGGAACATAAATTCAAAGGCTCCAACGACGCTGGCTGGATATTAAAATCAAATTCGTTTGAAATCCAGGGGGAAAGTTCAAACGAAACTCTTGTGAAAAAAATTGAGAGCGACTTAAAAAATTATATAGCAGAGAATTTAAAAATCGGTGACAAATTGCCAGCTCACGCGCGGCTTGGCGAACATCTAAAAGTCAGCATCAAAACAATCCATGATGCACTGAAAACTCTTATTGATGAAGGGATTTTGCTTGCTCGCCGCGGTCGTTACGGCACAACTGTTACCAAAATGCCGAGCGAAAAAACTTATGCCGGCGAAAATGAGACCTCAATTTTTGCTTCTGCTCAAGAAGACAATGCGTTTTATTATTATGAAAAAACGCAAAACCATATTCGTCAAATGATTGCGCAAAACTACGAAGTCGGTTCAAAATTGCCGTCAATTATAGAGCTTTCAAAAGAACTGGATCTGAGTCCCAATACAATTAGAAAAGCATTTCATAACCTCGCACGCGAGGGTTATTTGGCATTTTCCCGTGGACGCTATGGCGGAACATTTGTAATTGATATCCCGGAAACCAATGAACAAGCATTCAAATGGCTTGCGGTAAATCCAAAATACGCAGAGGCCTATAAGAATTAAACTGCATTTATTCGGACTTGTCTAAGCCACCTTACTTCTACATGCGTTCTGGTGCGCTGATACCGAGGATGTCTTCTAATGCGTTGCAAAGGACAATTTTTACTGCCATAACAAGTGCAAGACGTGAGAGCATAAGTTCTTTGTCTTCTGAAATTACACGGTTTTGGTTGTAGAACGAGTGGAACTCAGACGCCAATTCCTGGACGTACCGGCAGATTGTGTAAACCTGTCTTTGTTCGGCTGAGTTTTTAATTACGGATTTATATTCTTCGAGTTTTAAGATTAACTGACGCGCTGTGTCAACGGTCGGAAGAATCGAAACTTTCGGAATGCTGTCGTATTCTGATTGTGTGAGCGGTGCCGGTGATTTTTTGCCGGTTTGTGTGTCAATTTTTTCGCTGATTGCGTTGCGCAATATTGAACAAGCGCGGGCGTGAGCGTATTGAACATAGAAAACGGGGTTTTCGTCACTGTTGGTCTTCGCCAGCTCAATATCAAAATCAAGGGTTGTGTCGATGTTTCGCATTGACATCCAAAAACGAGTCGCGTCAACGCCGACTTCGTCGATAAGTTCGTCGAGGGTAACCATGTTTTTGCGCTTACCCATGCGGACTTCTTCACCATTAATAACTAAGTTTACAAGTTGTCCAAGCAAGATTTCAAGCTTGCAAGGATCGTAACCAAGCGCTTCAATTGAGGCTTTTACACGTGCCACATAACCGTGGTGGTCAGCGCCCCAGATGTTAATTAGTCTGTCATAACCGCGCTCTAATTTGTCGATGTGATAGGCGATGTCGGCTGTAAGATATGTGTTTGAGCCGTCAGCTTTTTTGATTACGCGGTCTTGTTCATCACCGTAATCAGAAGACTTAAACCATTTCGCGCCATCGTTGTCATAAATCTTTCCGCTTTTGCAAAGCTCCTCAATGCATTTATCAACTCTACCTGATTTGTGCAATGCGAGTTCAGAATAAAAGTTGTCAAAATGTACTCCGAAATTTTTGAGCAATTCTTTTTGCTGCGCTTCCATTTCGGCTTTTGCAAAGTCACAAAGATCTGTCAGGTCAACAGGTTTATAAGTTGTCATGTCGTAAACTTCGATGAATTTTTTAGCGGTTGGAATTAAATATTCGCCCGGATAAAAGTTTTTACGCTCAATTTCGTCCGTTGGAAAATCTATGCACTCGCCAAGTTCTTGGCGGATACGGATTTCTAAAGATCTGCCAAGCTTTTCGATCTGGCTTCCGGCGTCGTTAATATAAAATTCTTGATAAACTTCGTGGCCGTAAAATTTTAAAAGGTTAGCCAAAACACTTCCCATTGCTGCCCAGCGGCCGTGGCCGATGTGGAATGGACCGGTAGGGTTAGCCGAAACATATTCAAGCATAATTTTTTCTGCGTCAATTCTTTGCGGCTTACCATAATTTTTTTGTTCTTCAAAAATTTCTGAAGCAACTTCAGAGAGCATCACTTTGTTGGTTTTAAAATTGATAAATCCGCCCGCTACGGAGTATTGATTGCTGCCTAATTGTTCAACAATCGCGTTTGCAATCGCAGGCGGAGCAATTCTTGCAGCGCGAGCAAGCGAAGAAACATTTACCGCAAAATCGCCAAACTCAGGGTTTTTAGGGCGCTCAATAGCGAGCCCGCCATGAACGTACTCTGTCATCGCACCGAGTTTTTCGGCTTTTATTGCTTTATCGATTGCTTTTTCTATTTCTGCCAGGAAAAAATCTTTAATCATGTTGCTCCGGTTTAATCGTAGTGCTTCCTCTCGATTAATTGTATCGCAAAAATAGCGGATATGAAAATTATTATTGCAGAAACAATTTGTGCAATCGGAAAGCCGCCGACATTTAGTGCGCTGTCTATGCGCAGTTCTTCAACGAATATTCTTACAACCGAATACATTATAAAATAGCAGCAAGCCGTTATGCCGGGCGTTTTTGAAAACCGTTTGAAGAAAAATAACAGCAGTAAAAAGATTGCAAAGTCCAGGACGCTCTCATATAAAAATGTCGGGTGGAAGTATTCCTTGGTTAAATATTGAAACGGGCGCTTGTCGAGAGGGATGGTTAATTTAATCGGCCAATCTGCGCTGACGGGTTTGCCAAAAGCCTCCGAGTTGAAGAAATTTCCCCAGCGTCCGATGGATTGTGACAGTGCAACTCCGCATGCAAAAACGTCGAGCAGTTTTGGAAAGGACATCTTGTAGAATTTCGAAAACCCCCACAATGCAAGAAGTCCGATAATAAACATACCGTGGACTGATAATCCGCCTTGTCTTATGTCAAAAATTTGCTCGGGATGAGCCATGTAATATGGGGCGTTAAGCAGGCAATAATAGAGTCTTGCACCAATTATGCCGACAAGGATTGCTAAGGGTGAAAGGTCAAAAATCCGCTCAGCATTCTTTGTGCCGTAATATTTTTTATAAAGCGCCCATGCCGTAAAAATCCCAGCCAAAATCGCAAACGCCATAATTATCCCGTAATAATAGACCGGAAAATTGAAGATATGAAAAGCTACTTCACCGGGAGAACTTAAAATCATAATTAATACGAATATTCTTGGACCATTTCGTTAAGATCGGCGAAGCGGTCGTTAACCTCTTGGATTTGGTCAGGATCCTTGATTTTTTTCGCGTATGTGTCGTAATTTGCCATCGCACCTTTGAGCAATTCAACAATTACGCTTTTAAGTTGAGGGGATAATTCTTCTTTTTCCTCTGCCGCGTAATCTTGGTTAAGTTCCACCGGAGGAGCTTTGACCAGTAATCCCTGTTCGTCGAGAATATATTGTCCTTTAATAATATCTTTGGCAAGGTTTTCCTGGCAAACTGCTAATGAGTAATAAGAATCCGGTGCGCTTGGTTTAAGTTCAATGGCTTTTGCATATTGCTTAATCGCGTTGTCGTAATCTTCTACTTTTGTGTAAGCAACAGCGAGATTGTAACGGGTTTCGTACATGTCAGGGGCTAAGTCGATGCTGGATTTTAGGCGCTCAATAGCTTCTTCATATTTGCCCTCGTCCATATATGTTTTGGCAGCGTTGTTAAGTTCCTGGATTGCAAGGTTATTAACGCATGCCGTAGAAATTACTGAAACAAATAGTATCGCTACTAACAAAAGTGCTTTTTTCATGATTGTCATCTCCCCTTAAATATGATATAGTTGCATTATAAACTATCAACGGATTTTTGGCAAATACATGCTAAGAACACTTTACAAAAGGAGAGCATAATGTCTGATAAGGTTATCAAACTGGGCGAAAAAAGAAGCAAAAAAGAGAAAGCCCAACAACCCCAGCCGGTAAAAGAAGAACAACAGGGTAACGAAGATGTGGTTCACTGCAGCTTTTGCAGCCGCCCAAACACACAAGTGTTGAAAATGGTCAAAGGCCCGGGAGTAAATATTTGCTCAGAATGTGCGATTATCGCTGTTCAGTATTTGATACTAAACGATAGAATGCCATCGGCGGAAGCGCAAGAAATCTTAGATATTTTTTGGGGAAGAACCAGACCATGACGAAACGAGTGAGACAGATTGAAAACTTGCTTTCACATTTGCGAGCAAGAGAGTCACAAGGTGGAGCCTTATGACGCAGCTAAATCCGTTTGAAATTAAAGCCGAATTGCTAAGCGTTATTTCAAAACTAGAGGACGCTAAAGATTTTAACGAGTTTGAAGTTCACTTCAGAATGCTTGATGCACAAGAAGATTCCAAAATTATCTCAAAACTTTTATTTAAAGAATTTACTAATATTAATGAAACTAGCGCGGGGATTATTAAATTTCTGCTAAAACGTTATGTCGAAAAAGACGAGTTGATTCAGCAGTTATGGACTTATATAAAAAGTAATATAGCTTCAAATCAGGTTAAAATTGCAGCATTAGACTTGTTGCGAGAAATTGACAGCAGCTGGAGTTACGACGATTTTGACGGACATCTTGAGGGGCTTGATATTGTTGACGAGGATACCAAGAAGCTTCTTACGAGCGCGATTATAAACCCTGAAGTGCAGATAGATTTTTTGGATTTTTTAAGTTCTCTCGGGCAAAATGATAAAATTACCTTGCTTCAGTCGCTCGGCGATGATTATGAAAAAGATGAACTTGCAAATATTTTGATTCCGGTATTTTTATCGCAGCCGGATAGTGAAGTTGGTAAAACGGCACTGTCGCTGCTTGGTGAATCCCGTTCGCAGCTTGCTTTTCATGCGCTTAATACCAGTAAAGATTTTGTTAATGAAGAAATGGAGCCGCTTTTGAAAAAGAGTTTGGCGACCTTGAAGCTTGCGGGGATTAGAGAAGATAATTCTATTAAGTTTTATAAGGAGTTGTTAAAAGACTCAAAGCCTTACCGCTGTTGTGTTACCTACCCTGACGGACATGGCAACCAGGCACTGATTTTTTCGCGCATAAACTCTTTAAGCGGAAAAGTACAGTTTGTAGCGATTGTGATTGACGATTACCGTGGAATCCGCGACTGCTTTGGGTTTAATGAGATTTCAAAATTCGAGTGCAACGCAATTATTGACCGTTTTTACAGAGGAGAAAGCGCGCTTGAAGTTGCACCTGAGGAGTTTAAGGGTATTCTTTCTTATGCCCAAAAAGTTTCACAAAAATCTAATAACTGGTTTTTGCCTTATGAATATGCGTGCTGGAGAAACTTACTAGCCGATATTGAAGAAGCCACTGTTGTGGGATTTGATAATTATAACTGTTCAACTATTCAACCATTCAATCTGTCAACCGTTTTTCACTGCAATTTTATGGACAGATGGTTTTTAAATTCAGGTTATAGCACTGAGTTTGACGAGTTTATTTCCGGCTTAAATGTTCAGCTTTTACGCGGGGATAAAGTCGATTTTGATGACTTAATTGTAAAAAATCTCGATACTGTTTTTTATGCAGATGAGAAAAAAATCTGGACGGAACGTATTTTGACGGTAGCTTATTTAAAAGAACTTGAAGGCGATAAAGAGTTGGCGCAAATGTTACGTTCCTTGTATTGTGATGAGGCGGCGAAAACTGAATTCTTAAAAAACATTTTACGCAAAAGCATTTATGAATATTACATTGGCTTGCAACATGATGAATCTCAATCAATTTTTGATGCGAGAAGACTTGGTGAAATAATTGTCGATATTGAGCAAAAGTGGGTTGGCAATGTATAAAGTCATGGGGCTTGACATCGGCACAAAGCGGATTGGGGTGGCATTGAGTGATTATTTGTTAGTCGGTGCGAGCGCTCATAGCTGTGTAGCCAGGCAGCCTGAAAATCAGGCAATAGAGCAGATTATAAAAATTGCAAAAGAAAATAATGTTGAAAAAATTGTGGTCGGAATCCCTATAAATATGGATGGAACTTATGGCGCGCAGGCACAGGATTGCAAAGAATTTGCTTCAAAAATCAATGGGTTTGAGGTAATATTTGAAGACGAACGATTGACCTCGGAAGCGGCAGAAGAAATTTTGCGCGAGAGAAAAATTGATTTCAGAAAAGATAAATCTCTGGTTGATATAGTGAGTGCCTGTGTTATACTGGAACAATACTTAGCACGAAAATAAAAGGAGAAAATCATGGCAAACGAAGAATTAAACGAAGAATCAAGAGAAGAACAAATTATTGAAACGATTGACGAAGAAGGCAACGTAATCCGCTTTGAATTATTTGACATTGTAGAGTTTGAAGATCAGGAATACGCACTTTTGCTTCCTGTAGAATTTGAAGAAGGCGACGAGGACGAACTTGTTCTTATGCGCTTAACAAAAGAGGGCGAAGACTATTTGTTTGAAGCTATTGCGGACGAAGCGGAATTTGAAAAAATTGCACAGTATGTTGAAACGTCTTACGCCGAAGACGGAGAAGAATAGGTGTGAGCCGGTGTTCGTCGGTGTCGGGCTGCGAGAGCGGCACGAGCAGGACGAACATTATATAAGCGCCGTTGCGACCAAAGCGAGAGCGAGGGGAGCGAACAAATCTGCGATTTGTCAGGCGCGATGGAGTAATTAATGTTTGAACGCTTTACCGAAAAAGCAATTAATGTTGTGAGTCGTTCGCAAGAGATTGCGCGCGGCTTTGACGCGAAATGCGTTGAACCAAAACACTTGCTATTCGCTCTTGTGGGGGAAGCTAAGGGGATTTCGCTAAAGATATTTAAATCCAACAATATTTCTTATGGGAATTTAGTAGGAGACGAATGCGGTGAGATTCCGGCTGATGCCCAGTCTCTTTTACCCCTGCCGTTTGAAACCGGTACAAAGGAAATTCTTAAAAAAGCGCTTGATTTAGCCAATAAATCGAGCAATCCGACAATCCTTTATGAGCACTTATTTTTGGCTTTAATAAGTTATAAAAACATTAAAAATGCACCGGTAAAAATTCTTGAAAAAGAAGGGTTTGATGTTTATGGTGCAAAAAATATCTTAGAAAAGCTTGTGCAGAAGAAAATAAAAAGACTTTCTCATCCTGAAACAGACGAAGCCACTGAAACGACTACTTCAGCTACTGATGCGGTTTTTGAAAGCGCCCAGTCAGCAGAAATTTTTGAACGAGCAGCGGCGAAACTCTCCGCATCAGGGTATGAGATTATGGGCACAGAACAGATCATAGCCTCGATTTTGGAGGATAAAAGTTCTGAATTGTCTCAAATCCTTGCTGAGTGTGGGGTTACGGATGCGCTTTTTGAAGAAAAACTTGCGCAAATTAAATCAAGACAGGCTGAATATGCAGAACGTCAAATTATCTTTACGCCAAATGCCTTTGCGGCGATGAATGCAGCGTTTCAGGCCGCAAAAGAGTTGGGTTCATCTGCTGTTTTGCCTGAACACATCGTGCTTGGGATGTTAAAAACTAAGCGCGGACTTGCTTATGATATTTTTAAAAAATTGCAGGTGTCTGATGACGATTTGGCGCATGGAATTATTAAACCGATTGAAAAACAAATGCCGGAAACGCTTACTATTTTGCGTTTGGCAAAAGAAGAAGCCCGTCGTTTGGGGCGTAACATCGTGGGGACAGAAATGTTCTTGCTCGGGGTAATCGGTGAAGCCAGTGGCGTTGGTGCGGCTGTTTTAAACGAACTTGAGATAAATATAAAAGACGCACGCGCTGTCGTTGAAACCCTCATAGGTTTTGGCGATGAGTATTCTGTTAAGGAAATCACGTTTACAAAGCGCGCAAAAAGGGTTCTTGAAGCGGCTTGGAAATTTGCAAAACAAGAAAACAAATCAAAAATAGAGTCCTCACATATGCTCTTAGCGCTTACAACAGAGCCGAACTCGCTTGCGATGAAGGCATTGGCGCAACTTGGGGTTGATGCTGTAGAGATTAAAGAAGGTATTAAGAAGGCGGTTAGAGGTATAGATGCTTAGAGGCTTAGAACAAATAAGCGAGGCTGGCAAAGCATCCAAGAATCTAAGTATCAAAGCATCTGTGAAAGCCTTTCTTGAAAAATATAACCTGATTGATAAGACTCTTTTGCTGGCATTTTCAGGCGGTTGGGATTCAGCCTGTTTGTTGGACGTGTTGGATAAATTGGGTGTAAAAGCGGTCGCAATTCACCTGAATCATAACTGGCGCGGGCAAGAAAGTTTAGCTGAAGCTCATGCGTGCGAACAAAATTGCGCCTTGAAAAATATCGAATTTTATTCTGAAACTCTTTCTTCTGATATAGCGCAAACCGAAACAGCGGCACGCGAAGCACGGTATGATTTCTTTGAGCGTTGTGCACAAAAGTTTGGTTCGGAAGCCGTTTTAACTGCACATAATTACGATGATAACGCGGAAACTTTGCTTTATAGGATTATTAAAGGCACAGGAACAAAGGGGCTTGAGGGGATTAAAGAAAATCGCGGTATTTTTTACCGTCCGCTTTTGGGGATTAGCCGCACTGAAATCGAGCAGTATTGTGCAGAAAATAATCTTACCCCAAACGATGACAGTTCAAATGCTGACACAAAATACAAACGAAATTTAATTAGAGCAGAAATTTTGCCGGCGCTAAAAGAGATTAATCACGATGTGGTGAAATCACTCAACTCGCTTGCGCAAGTAGCCGCATACGACAACCAACTAATTGATGAGTATCTTGAGTCATTAGAAGAACCTTTTAAAAATTTCTACTCCTACTCGCCTGCGCTCAAAAGTCGTTTGATTTACAAGGTCTTCACCGATAACGAAATTGATTATGACCGCACGAGAATAAATATTATTCTTGAATTTATTGAGCAGAATAAGTTTTCAAAACCTGCAAAAAAGGTTTCTGTTACAACAGGAGTCTGGATTGCAGCGGGTGTTGACGGGATTAAAGTCGTGCGCTAGAATTTGTGATATAGTAGGGGAAGACGGAGTGAGTAAATGAATATAAAAAGTGCAGATTTAAAAGTTTTATATAGCGAGGAGCAAATTCAGGCCAGAATAAAAGAACTCGCTGCAAGAATGAATGAGTTTTATAACGGAGAAGAAGTTTGCCTGATTTGTGTTTTAAAAGGCGCTGTGGTATTTGCTTCAGACTTAGCGCGTCATTTAAAAATGCCTGTTAAGATGGAGTTTATACGTTTATCCAGTTATGGCGGTGACACAAAAAGTTCGGGCAAAGTAAACGCTGTTGACATTTCTCTGCCTAATTTGAATGACAAAAATGTGTTAATTATCGAAGACATTATAGATACCGGACTCACGGCAAAATTCCTTTTGGATTTTTTTGAATTGAATTTCAAAACAAAATCAACAAAATTCTGCACGCTTTTAGATAAAAAGATTGCGCGCGCAACTGAAATAGAACCTGATTATTTTGGTTTTGAAGTTGACGATAAATTTGTAATCGGTTATGGCCTCGACTTTGATGGTTACTATCGAAATTTGCGTTATATAGGTTATACGGATAAATTCTGATATCCAGGAGGTTTCGTGTTTAAAAAATTAGGAGAATTGATTAACGATTTTTTGTTAATCCAACCGCAGGATGAAAACGGCGGGCAGAAGCTGCTTGAAAACTTAAACAAAATTGTGGATTTTAAATCGGCATACATCTTTTACACAAGTCCGGGAAGTCTCAAACTGAGCCACTCTTACAATCCTCAAAAGAATTTTAAACTGCCGCCCAAAGGACCTTTTCTGAGTGCTGATTTGACAATTAATAAAACACCTTATGCAAAACTTGTAATTACCCGCGGTAAAGAATTTACAGATGACGAGGCGAAAATTTTTAAAGTCTGCGCGGTTGTTATTTCTAACAAAATTAAGGATTTAGAGATTGCTAAAATCACTAATATGCAAATAACAGCATTACAAGAAGGTATTGTCGATGTTATGGGACAGAATAAGAAAATTCTTGAGGCCGATAAGATTAAAACCGACTTTTTGGCAAATGTTTCGCATGAACTCCGCACTCCTTTGAATTCAATTATTGGTTTTTCTGATTTGTTAAGCCAGGATTTTGGGGGCCCTTTGACTGACAAGCAAAGGACTTTTGTCGCTGAGATTAAGGCGGCCGGCATCCATCTTCTGGGGATGATTAATGGTATTTTAGATGTTTCAAAACTTGAAGCGCGCGCTATGAAACTGCGTCCGACAGAATTTATGATTTCACTCTCAATTAATGAGGCTATAAATATTATTAAACCGCTTGCTGCGAAGAAAAATATAAAATTAAATGTCGAAATGAAGGATGATCTTGTCAAAGCGGATTACCAAAAAATTCAGCAAATTCTATTTAATCTTTTAAGTAATGCAATTAAATTCTCACCGGAAAATTCCACGGTAGAAATTAGTGTAAAACCGGGTGAAATAGTGGTCAGGGATTACGGTGTCGGAATTGCTAAAAAATACCATTCTAAAATTTTCCAAAAATTTGAGCAAATAACAAATCCGGGTTTGGCACCAGAATCTTCGACCGGTCTTGGTTTGACTATCACGAAAGAACTTGTAAAGCTTCATAAGGGTAAAATAAAAGTTGAAAGCGCTCTTGGTGAAGGTACCAAATTCATTGTGAGTCTGCCGCATACAGTGATTTAATCCTGAAAAATCTTGTTTAATTATTTCCTTATTGGCATATTTGTAATATAATTACGGACATGTTAAATGTCACAACTGTAATTGAAAGACTGCGCGAAATAATGCAGGAAAATCCCGAACAACTCAAAACAGAGTTGAGCGATTATAATGTTGCGGACATTGCGGATATTTTTCAAGAACTCAAGCCAGATGAACGTCTAAGCTGTTTTAAATTATTAGATTACGACAAAGCGGCTGATGTTATGGAATATTTGCCTGCAAATCTTCAGGTTGAACTTTTAAGCGATATCGACGAAGAAACAGCTGCAAAAATTCTTACTCAACTGCCTTATGACGCGGCAGCGGATGTTCTTGGTGATATGGAAGAAGATGAGAGCGAAACTTATCTTGAAAAGCTTCCGCACAAATTCTCTGAAGAAGTCCGTGAACTCTTAACATATAACGAAGACACAGCCGGCGGTATGATGAACCCTGTTGTGCTTACCATCAACTCGGATATGAGTGTTTTGGATGTCTTAAACTACATTAGAGCAAAAGCAGAACATGACAACATGGAACTTTACTATATTTATGTTGTTGACAAACAAGACCACCTTTTGGGCGTAGTTTCGCTTAGAAAGCTGCTTACGACCCCGATTGATACAATTGTTGAAGATATAATGATTAGTGATATTGTAAAATTACATATCGATGATTATAGCGACTCTGTTACCGAAGAATTTATGAAATACCAGTATAACGCTCTGCCGGTTGTGGATTTCTACAATAGATTAAAAGGGATTATTACCTGGGATGATGTTCACGATTTGGTTCAAGAAGAAACAACGGAAGAAATTTATGCGTCTTCCGGTATCTCGACAGAACTTGTTGACGAGGACGAAATCCTCTCAGGTAATATTTTTAATGCAATCCGAGCAAGAACTCCGTGGTTGTTTATAACACTTATTGGTGAAGCTTTGGCGGTTCGCGTTGCGGATCACTTTGAACACACGGTTAAACTGCTGCCAGTTGTAGCTATATTCATGCCGCTTTTGGCAGGTTTAGGCGGAAACATCGGTACGCAAAGTATTACACTGATGGTTCGTGGTCTTTCAACAGGACAAGTTACAATGAGCTCTGCTGTGCGTCATATTATCAGAGAAGGCTTTGTCGGACTAGCTATCGGCGCGGCTTTTGGCGCTGTTGTTGCTCTTGTTACCTGCAGCTGGCAGCATAATATTGAACTGGGAATTGTAGTCGGCGCGGCTATGACAACAAATATGACACTTGCAACAATAATCGGCACACTAACCCCGTTTGTGCTAAAATCTATGAAGGTTGACCCCGCTGTGGCATCAGGCCCAGTAATCGCTACGACCATCGATGTTATTGGTTTAACGATATACTTTAGCATGGTGTCTGCTTTTTTGATTAATAAAATGATATAATATTGGTAGGAAATATAAATGGCAAATAGCAAATATAACGAAAAAAACGAAAAAATTGATAAAGAAAAACTCAGTCCATACTTAAGACACGCACAAAAAAACCGAGAAGAAGAATCATCTTTTGTAAGAGTCTTAAGCCTAATAACGATTGTTTTTGTGGGAATACTTTTGAGCATCTTTATTTTAGCTGACAACAAGAAATTTCTTACCGACCGCTTCGGCCCTGATTCTTTCATAACCACCTTGTTTAATAAACTCGCAAGAGGAAACGGCGATAAAGAAAGAGACGGTTTTTCATTGCCTTTTGGTTTGAGAAGACAAAACATATTGTTCCTGGGTGTTGACGCTAACAACGGCGGTAATGACCCATTTGAAGGAACACGTTCAGATACAATCATAATCCTAAACATTGACCCACGCACAAAATCAGTCAATGCTGTTGCGGTTCCCCGTGATAGTAAAGTCTTTTTGCCGGGAGATAGAGGCGTCAACAAAATTAACGCCGCACACGCTCTTGGCGGAATTAAACTTACTAAAGCAACCATTGAAGACACTCTGGGAATAAGAATCGACAAATATATAATCGTCCATGACGAAGCTGTAAGACAAATTGTTGATGCCATAGGCGGAGTTGATTTATATGTTGAAAAAAATATGCGATACAACGATTATGCAGGCAATCTTCACGTAAACCTGACCAAAGGCGATCACCATCTTGATGGTACGGGCGCAGTCGGCTATCTGCGTTTTAGGCACGACGCAACAGGTGATATCGGCAGAACCCAGCGTCAGCAGTGGTTCTTGCGTGCGGTTGTTGAGCAATTGAAAAAACCTGATTTTATCACAAAGCTTCCTGAGATTGTTTCAGTAGCAAAAAAATATGTTAAAACTGACATGTCGTTGTCGGAAATGGCGCAATATGCGGCAATTATTAAAGGCTTAGATATGGACAAAGTTGAAATAGCGACACTTCCGGGCGGTCCAAATGCAAGCGGTGCAGTTAGTTATTGGATTCTTGATTTGCCAAAAACCCAGGAAACAATCAACCGCTTAATCTATCGCGAAAAATCTGCTATGGAAGACAATGCACCACTGGTTGCAGGCGTTATGTATTCGTCTGATAACGAACTAAAGGCAAAAGCCCTGATTGCAAGTCTAAAAGCCCAAGGTGTGGATGTTAAATGCACGGGTTCAGCGAGCAAAACGCATTCCCAATTCGTAGCGCACACTGACAGAGCAACTAACACGTACTATAATTATTTAAAGAAAAATATCGAAGATTTTCCACAAATTCAGTTTGTTTTTGACCCTATGAACTACTATTGCAGAGATACTGATTTTACAATAGTTCTTGCAGGGAAATAGTTTTAACAAACAAATGATGCAAAAAGTGTGCTTGGTGGGATTCGAACCCACGACCTTCACCTTCGGAGAGTGACACTCTATCCAGCTGAGCTACAAGCACATATTCAATTGTCATCTAATGCCCGCTGGATAGAGTGTTCTGAGTTTTAATTTGTTGTACTTTTACTCTGTAAAAGATACA
>JAVBOC010000017.1:0-6439 GCA_031550975.1 Candidatus Gastranaerophilaceae bacterium | reverse complement strand
AATATAAATTTTTACATCAAAAATATCGCGAATTTCTTCAAACATTGAGGCGATGCCTTCAACAACAATGATTTTGTTAGCCTTAACTTCAATGGATTCCGGGATTGAAACCCCTGTACCGTTTGGAACATACATCGGCGTTTTTATATCAATTCCTTGTGATAAATCTTCCAAATCACTTCGGAGCAGACCCAGCTGGTAACTGCTTGGAGCGTCTATATCGTAGCCGTCCGCGACCAATTGGTCAAAACTTCCGTGCTTTTTAATTAACTCTGAAATATCATTGAAATAATTGTCTGTACTTAGTACAGCAACAGGCATAGAGAGCTGTTCAATAACAGATTTGATCTCCTGGCAGATAGTCGATTTTCCCGAAGCCGATTCGCCGGTAATCCCAATCATAATGCGTTTTGTCGGGGAGTTAATAAGTCTTTTTGAAAATTTAGGAATAAAATCAGGATTAACAGAAATAAAAACAGGGTTTTCGGTGCGTTTGTCATAAGTAAGCACCTGCTTAAATTTCGTCTGCAAATAAAACGCCAAAAACTCCCGTCCGGCTTTGGAGTTGAAATCCGGTTTAAATATTTTGTCCGTAGAACTTAATTCCTTTTCGATTATTGATTGCATAGATTTCTATATAATACACAAACAAAACTTTTTTTGCTACGAGTGTTAATAATTGTCAACAAAACTTTTTGGATTAATCTTGATAATTCTGTGCATCGTTTGCCTGTTGGCGTTTTTGCTGAATTTCTTCAATCATTTTGTAAGCTTCTGCTTCTTGAGTTTTAACTTGTGAACCGGGCTTGTTGGGGTTTTCCCCTCTCAAAAGCGGCATCATCATTGCGACCAGGACAGAAACTATCACAAGTCCAAGTAATAAATCTATCGCTCCGAATGCATTAAATTTTTTCATTATAACCTCCAATATCCGTCATGTTGAGGTGCGTCAGTACCGAAACATCTCAAAGTTTTTATGTACTGCATAAATATTGAGATTCTTCGCAAGCTCAGAATGACGGAGTTTGCAAAAGATGACAATAATTATTTTAATTTATTTTTGTTTATAAAAAACGTTATTGCTTCCTCTGTGGAACTTGGCGTGACTGAGTTCACAGAGGGCTTAGAGCTTTTTTTGCCAAAAAGCTTTTTATAAATGGTTAAAAATACAATGAGCAGTATTGCTGAAATAGCAACACCGCCCATTGCGTATAAAAATTTTGTTATAGTCGGGCTTAAACCAAGCACTTACTCCCCCTATTCATCTTCTTGAGTAGGTTTATTAGTACGTTTTGCTTTAGAAGCGCCGCGGTTTGGTCGGCCGCTTTTTTTAACTTCTTTTTTAGGTTTTTCAGTTTTTGCTTCTTCTGCTGCAGGCTCTGCTTGAGCAGGAGCTTCAACAGGAGTTTCAACTGCTTCCGCAACCGTCTCTGCAGCTGCTTCTACCGGCTTTTTCCCTCGGCCTCTGTTGTTGTTGCGTCTTGGGTTAGGGCGTTTTTCTGCCGGTGTAGTGGTTTCTGAAGAAGTTTCCGCGGTAGTTTCTGCAGCCTCAACCGCAGGTGTTGTGATTTCTGCTTCTATCTGTGGATTATCGACAATCACATCACTAGTTTCCGGTTTTTCTTCTCTAGTTTCCGGTTTTTCATTTCTGTTGTCATTTCTTTGTTTTCTAGGCTTTCCGCTGATTGGTAATTTAGCTTTTGCTTGTTTTGCACGGTATTCGCCTTCAGAAGTCGCTGACGCGAAGTTGAAATCAGCGATAGAATATCCCGAACCTTGACAGTGCGGACATTTTTTCGTAAAGATTTCTGATAAGCTTTGCCCCTGTCTGTGACGGGTTAATTCAACCAATCCCAAGTCAGAAAGTTGTCCGACCTGAGGTTTTCCTTTATCAGACTCAAGTGCGATTTCAAGTTCTTCCATAATCGCCAATTTGTCAGCACGTGAAAGCATATCGATGAAGTCAACAATAATCATACCGCCGATGTTGCGTAAACGCAGTTGGCGAGCGACCTCACGGACAGCTTCCCTATTTGTGCGCAAAATTGTTTCATCCTGCGTTGCTGAACTTATAAACTTACCGCTGTTAACGTCAATAACAGTCAACGCTTCAGTTTGCTGGATGTATAAGTAACCGCCTGATGGCATCGGAACTTTTGTTTGCAATGCGGCTTTAATTTCTTTATGAATATCAGTCGCAATTAAAATCGGCTCAGTGCCTTTGTAGAGGTTAACCTGGATGTTTTTGCTCATGTGCCAGTTTTGCAAAATGCTCTGAACACGGTTAAGTGCAAACGCTGTATCCACAAGGATTTCTTTGGTGTTTTCCGTACAGGCTTCTCTAATTACTCTATAAAGTAAGTCCTGATCGCGGTAAATCAAATTCGGAGGGGTCAAAGTTTCTGCTGAAGTGATGATGTTATTCCATTTTTCGAGCAAGATTTCTAAATCTTCCTGCAAATCAGCTTCAGAAATTCCTTCTGCCTCTGTTCTAATAATAACGCCTACTCCAACCGGTTTGATAAGACTCATAATTGATTTTAAACGCGCACGTTCTTTAGAGTTTTCAATCTTTTTAGAAACACTGACACCAGGCTCGCTTGGCATCAATACGATGAATCTTCCCGGAAGGCTGATTTCAGTCGTAACACGCGGCCCTTTGTGGCCTGTAGGTTCTTTTGTAACCTGTACGATAAGTTTTTGTTTAGGCTTAAGTTTGTCTTTTAAAGTGCCTTTGCCCATAACATCTTGTGCGTGCAAAAATCCCATTTTGTCAGTCCCAACGTCCACGAAAGCCGCGTCAATACTAGGCAGGATGTTGTCAACTGTTGCTAAATAAACATCTCCTAATAAAATTTCGCCTCTGTGGATGAAAAAATCGGTAACTTTACCGTTTTCAAGAACCGCTGCGATGTTGTCGCGTTCTGCAATGATAATTTTTTTGTCAGGGGTACCGTTTGGGGTTTGTTGGTTTTGGTTTTGTTCACCACCTTGATTGTTGGGGTTTCTTCTTCTGTTGTTGTAATTTCTGTTTCTGTTCATGTTCATGATTTTAATCCTTATAACTCTGTCATACTGTGGTCAAAGAATCGTGTGCGCGTGATGTCAAAAATAACACCCGGGGCGATTTGTTCCATAAGAACATCCGCACGTAACGCAGAAATATCAGCAATCTCGCTACAAGTAGCAAAAGCCCCTTTTCCCGCACCGCTTTGACCGGTTTTTAATACTATGAACAAACAATCATCTTTAAAATTATACGATTTTATTGATGGTTTTATGTTTGTTGTTTTAATTAAACCTTTTTTGTTCTTCTTGCTGATAAAAATTTCTTCAGCCGATAGAACCTTGTCTGTATTATACATCAAATCTTTAATAGAGTAAAGAGCCTTGTCGAAAATTTCTATCTTGTATTCTGCCCATTGAGCCGTGTTGTCTATGGCGGGCGCGGACTTTTCGATTTTTTTGACCTCAAGTATCTTTGCTTGCTCAGGCAAAACGCTCTCCAACTTTAGTTTGAGAGTTTCAGGCGAGATTGCCTCATATAATTCAATGTCAACAAACTCACACTCGCTCTGCGCAAACAGTGGCAGCGCAACCCCCATAGAGATTTTCATTGATGGGTTAAACCCTTGCGAGAACGCCACGGGAAGACCTGAGCGCGCAACAGATTTTAAGAAAGTGTTTTGCCAATCAAGATGAGAAAAATATTTTAAAATCCCGGTTTTGGTGATTTTTAAACGGTATTTTTGTGTTAATTTACCGTCATTCTGAGCAGGGCGAAGAATCTCAATACTTTCGCAATCCGCAGCAATATTGAGATGTTTCGTTTCACTCAACATGACGGGCGCCTGATACGGTTTTGCTAGAATCTTTTTGGTCTTTAAATTAGTGCAAACCCCGCAGGCAACGCATCCGGTCTGGCAGGTTGGTTGAATAGTTGAATGGTTGAACAGTTGAGTGGTTATTCCCTTTTCGTATTCCTTCCTGAACCATTCTTTTTCAATTCCTACATCAATGAAATCCCACGGCAGAGGCTCGTCTAAGGAATAGTTGCGTTGTGCCAATTCTGAAAGATTTATCCCAAGTTCGTCAGCGGTTTCTCTCCAGACTTGCCAGTTAAAGTGTTCGCCCCAGGCGTCAAGATAGCAGCCTTTTTTATAAAGTGCTTCAATGTAATCGCATAAACTATCGTCCCCGCGGGTCAAAACAGCTTCCAATTGCGACATCGCTTTGTCGTGGTAGTTTATTTTGACGCCTTTTAAATGTTTTATTTTATCTTTTAAATGATAAATATGTTGCATAACTTTGTCCAAATCCATCTGACCGCACCACTGGAACGGGGTAAACGGTTTTGGTACAAAAATCGAAACAGTACAGGTTATTTGCAGACCTTTTGCAGCGCGCTTAATTTTAGCCAGAAGTTCTGCCATTTCGTCCATATCTTCAAGCGTTTCAGTCGGAAGTCCCGCAATAAAATAGAGTTTCATACGCGTCCAACCGTTCTCATAAAGCGTTGTAGCGGCTTCAATTATCTGTTCTTCAGTTATGTTTTTCTTAATCACATCGCGAAGACGTTGGCTGCCGGCTTCAGGTGCAAGTGTCATAGTGGATTTGCGCACACTTTGGACAAGTTCGGCAAGTTCTAAATTAAACCCGTCAATCCGTTGGCTTGGAAGCGATACAGATACTTTTTTCTCGTTAAATTCCACCGCCAATTCTTTAATAACTTCTTTAATATTTGAATAATCATTTGAAGAAAGCGACAGAAGCGAATACTCGTCGTAGCCGGTGTTCTTAACCAATTCTTTTGCGATTTTTACAACATCTTCTGCCGGACGCTCACGCACCGGAAGGGTTACGTGACCGGGTTGACAGAATCTGCACATCCGCCCGCATCCACGGCGAAGTTCCACGACCGCGCGGTCATGAACCCCTGATGAAAACGGAATCGGGTAAGATTTTGGCGCGGTTTCGTAATCCAATTGCGCGATTCGTTTCGTAACCTTGCTACGTTGTTCGTCGCATTTTTCATTTCCCCCAATACATTTACCCCTTGACCAGCGGCCGTTCCCAGTTAATGCTTTTATTCGGTCAGCGCGCGGTAACATGACTGTTTTTTCCAAAATTTCGCAGACTTCAATTATGCTGTCTTCCCCGTCGCCTATTAAAAAAACATCCACAAAATCCGCCAGCGGTAAGGGATTGAACGCACACGGCCCGCCTGCTAAAACAATCGGGTCAGAGTCAGTTCGCTCGTCGTTGCGGTGCGGAATTCCTGCCATCTCAAGCATTTTTAACACCGTCGGGTAAGCCATTTCATATTGCAGCGAAAACCCAACAGCGTCAAAGTCTTTTACAGGACGCTTGCTCTCAAGTGCGTACAAAGGTTCGGGGTTAAAATCTTTTTCGGGCGCGTAGACTCTGTCTGCTAGAAAATCCGGTTGAGAATTTATTCGTTCGTACAGAACCCGCAAGCCGAGGTTGCTTATACCGATTTCGTATTTATCCGGGAAAGCCAGCGCAATCCGCACCGCAGCCTTGTTAAAATCTTTATTGCAGGATAAAAATTCTCCGCCAACATACTGATAAGGCTTTGTACAATTAAACAGAGCGCTGTGATAGTTTTCAAAAAAAGTTGATGCTTGGACGACCGATTCACTAGTCTCTAATCCCTTGTCTCTAGTCACTTTTATGCCAGCCCCTCAGGAAAATATTTGTCAATCTCAATGATCGTGCCATCAAGCGTGTTCTCCTCAAAAGATTTGATGAATTTAAACAAATCACCGCTCGGTACTTCGTAGTTGTAGAGGATGGTTTCTTTGCTGATTCGGCGCATTACACGTACGATGTAGTGACAGCCTTCGGCATACTTTTCAAGATGGTCGGGGTTAAATTTATTCCCGTTGCTGTCGCGATCAAGACGGACATAGTTGAAACCGGCATAAAATTTGACTTTCTCATCAGGGGATTTTGTTTCCTGAGTCGAATCAGCCGATGACTTCTTATGCCTTGAAAAAATATCTATAACCTTTTTATCAATCCCATCTCTCATAAGATAATATTAACAAATTTAATGCAGCAATGCAAAGGGAGTTAAGAAATGTTACAATGCGATAAAAACACGCAAGTTTTACCATTCACTTGATTTATGATATCTACAATGTGACATAAAAATAATTACAAAAGGAGAAAAATTATGACAGTACCAAAAGTTGCAACCATCGGCAGTCCCCAAGATCTTACAGCTGGAATTGCTCGCATTGTGGCAGAAATAAAAGGCCCCCAAAAACCTCAAGGATTTACTGTTCTGCCGGCTATTGATACAGCAAAGATATCTGATGCAGAAAGAGCAAGAATTGCAGCTATGATAGACGACGGAGGACCTTCTTTCGGGGAGATTCTCAAGGCCAGGTAGGTAGGAACTGGTCAAAAACCA
>JAVBOC010000015.1:0-33268 GCA_031550975.1 Candidatus Gastranaerophilaceae bacterium | reverse complement strand
CAGTAAAGTTATTTGTTGCTAAGCTCAAAACCAAAGCTGCTGCGCCCAATACTAAAAATTTCTTCATAACACATTCTCCTTTTAAACGTTTACCCAACCATAATACACTAAATAGAGGATTTTTACAAGTAGTGTTCATTCTTTTGGTTGATTTCTAACAAGGGAATAATAAATATAATAGCTATTATATAAGTGTGAAATGGGCAAAATGTAAACATTTGTTAATTTCTTGACATAAATGGCAAAAAATATTTTTACGGTTTTTTTAGTAATGACACGATAATTTAATTGCAAAGGGCAAAGAATGAAAAAGATTAATTTTAGAAAAAGTATTCCGGTAGCAATGGGGGTTTTCGCTATATTTTTAGCGGCTAATGCTCCAGCTTTGGCGGCTCCTCCGGTTCTGCCGATATCTATCAGAAACGAGCTTGGAAATACATTGTATCTTGATGAGTATGACTCTATAAGATATGAGACTGAAAGAATGAAGCGTCAAAAGATTGACAGAGCGACAAGCCCGGATGGCACAGAAGTTATCCAGGGTGGAAGCCAAGATGCTTCATCTATTCGTGCAACTGTTGAAGAAATCGACACAAAAGGTGTTTATGTAAACTCTGTTCAAGTTTCACCATCAGAAATTTTATCTCAAGAAGAAATTACTAATGTTGTCCAAGGTCTTGTAGGCAAAAATGTTTTCATTAACGATATTCAAGCCGCAATCGACGGCATAAACGCTCTTTATTCTTCAAAAGGTTATGTAACAGCGCGTGCTTTCTTACCTGAGCAAAAAGTTGAAGGCGGAAAAATCTACATTGAGCTTATTGAAAGTAAAATCGGAGAATTAGCCGTAACCAATAACCGTTGGACAAGCGCAGGCCATATTACAAAGAGAATGGAACAAAAAAGCGGTGACTTGTTTGATATCGTTGAGTTAGAGAAAAATATTCTTGACTACAACCGTTATAATGAAGGCGTAAACTTAAAAGCTAACCTTAGAGCAGGTCAACAGCCTGGAACAACCGATATTGAACTTGTTGCAAACGAGAAATTCCCATTCCGTATGACGGCAGTTATGGATAACCAAGGCCGTTATTCAACCGGTTCCATCCGTGGCGGTGCAATGCTTACTGCAGACAGCCTTTTCCACCAAAGAGACAAACTATCTTTAGGTTCATATTTTAGTAAAGGTGCAATCAGCCCGTTCGCTGATTATAATATCCCTGTTAACAAAAGAGACGGACGCGTAGGTTTCACATTTGCGTCCTCAATGGCTCAATTGAAATACGGTCCGAATACTTGGATGGATATTAAAAGCAGATCATTTATTTATTCATTATACTATTCGCAACCACTTATCAGAAAACCTGGTTTCGAGTTGAAGTCTTATAACGCAATCAGCTACAAAAGATCTACTGTTGAAAGTGGGTTGATATACCAAGGCAGAGACTGGCTTGCGGGTAAAGACCAAATTGGTTCCATTGAAACCGGTTTACAATTAAGAAAAGACACAAAATACGGTATTTGGTATGTAGACCAAAACGCTTATTACTCAGCTCCGATTTTTGATTCTAATAACAACTACTTTAGATACAGTGGTGGTGTTATAAGATTGCATGACTTCTCGCACGGGGTTATCGGTCAACTGCGTGGTAACTACCAAATCATCCCTGGCGATAAAAGAATCCCTTACCTCGATCAAATGCAAACTGGTGGTTTGGCTACTGTTAGAGGTTATTCCGAAGGTATCATGATCGGTAAAAACGGTTACTTCACAAGTGCAGAACTTATGTTCCCACTCCTACCTAGAACCATCGGTCCTGAGCAAAGATCATTTATCGGAAAATATATTAAAGGTGCAATATTTGCGGACGCAGCAGGTATCTATCCAGCAGCTCGCGAAGATATTATGGGTGGAAGCTACTTCGTTGCTTCTATCGGTATGGGTTTAAGAGTCCAATTGCCGGGCGAATTAAGCGGTAGAATCTACTGGGGTTATCCTCTCGTAAACAACGCGTGGGAACCTGATAGAAAATACGGCCGCGTTCACTTTGAAGTTAGTATGACGCCTGACCTTGATGCGTTGCTTAGAAACAGAAGCACAGCGCCTCGTGATCCTGGATATCCGGCACAACCATATCCGCTAAATGATTACGTTGACGTAAGACACTACGATTACTTCCGAGATGCAGGAAGCGGCGGAAATCTGTAAGAATAAAACTAAAAACACCGGGTTTATCCCCGGTGTTTTTTTATGCGATAATTAAAAAATGAATAAGGGATTTTTTGTAATTGGAACAGGAACCGATGTAGGTAAGACCTACGTTAGCGCTGTTATGTTAAAAAAAATGCAAGAAAAAGGTGTCCGTTGCGCTTATTATAAACCTGTCCAAAGCGGCGGGGGTAAATATAGTGATTGTGACGCCGTCCGCCAAATCGCCGGGGTTGATGTCTACAACTCTTATTCATTTGAGCCTCCTGTCTCTCCTCATTTGGCGGCAAAGCGTGTGGGAGTTGTAATCGAAAAAGAAAAAATCGCACAGGATTTTGCACAAATAAGCGCGAAATATGATCAGGTTTTAGTAGAGGGCGCGGGCGGAATTTTCACCCCGCTAGGTGAGGATTTGATTTTGCCGGATATTATTAAAATGCTTGGACTTGATGTAATTATTGTTGCGGATGCGGGCTTAGGCACAATTAATGCAACTGTTTTAACGCTTGAGTATACGCGTAATCATGGGATTAAAGTCAAAGGCGTTATATTAAATAACTATGACGAAAACAACGAAATGCACACAGATAACAAGGCGCAGATTGAAAAATATACAGAGGTAATAGAATGCTTTGGTCACAACGAGATTTAAAATATATTTGGCATCCTTGCTCGCAGATGCAGGATTACGAGGAGTTCCCGCCTATTGTTATTGATAAGGCGCAAGGGCTTTATCTTTATGATGAGAGCGGCAAAAAATACGCCGATGTCGTGAGTTCCTGGTGGTGCAATCTTTTGGGACATTGCAATTCTCGTATTAACGAAGCGGTTAAGAATCAAATTGATAATCTTGAACATGTGATTTTTGCAAACTTTACTCACAAAAAAGCGATTGAACTTTGTGAAAGATTGGTTGAATTGCTGCCGACGGGGTTGGAAAAATTCTTTTTCACAGACAACGGCTCGGCTGCTGTCGAGGCTGCGTTGAAGATGAGTTTTCAATACCACCAACAAACAGGGAACCCGCAAAAAGTGCGCTTTATGGCTCTCGAGGATGCCTATCATGGCGAAACAATCGGCGCGCTGTCCGTTAGCGGGTGCGATTTGTACTCAGAGATTTACAAACCAGTTTTGATGGATGTGGTCAGAATTAAACCCGATGATTTTGAACAGGCAGAAAAAGTCTTCGCCCAATACGGGAATGAAACCGCGGCTCTTATAGTTGAGCCGATTTTACAAGCGGCGGCGGGGATGAAAATCTACTCGGCTGAATTTTTAAAGAAGCTGCGTGAGTTATGTGACAAATATAATGTTCATTTAATAGCGGACGAAATAGCGACAGGATATGGGCGTACAGGGAAAATGTTTGCGTGTGAACACGCAGGAATTTCGCCTGATATAATTTGCCTTTCTAAAGGGCTCACGGGCGGTTACATGCCAATGGCGCTTGCTGTTGCTACTCAAAAAATTTACGATGCTTTTTATGCGCCGTACAATGAGGGTAGAGCCTTTTTACATAGCCACACTTACAGCGGAAACCCGCTAGCATGCGCTGCAGCGGTCGAGGTTTTAAAAATCTTTGAAGATGAAAACATCTTACAAAAAGCACAAGAAAACGCGAAATATTTTGCACAATTGATTAAAGAAAAGTTCGGGAAAGAATTCCCTCACCGCTCAGTTGGTTTGATTAACGCAATTGATATAATCGGTTTTGACCCAAAAGAACGAACGGGATATAAGATTTATCGCGAGGCTGTTAAAAACGGAGTGGTTCTTCGTCCTCTTGGCGATACAATTTACTTTAACCCGCCGCTAACCATAACCCGCAAAGAAATGCAAGAAGTTGTTGAAATAGCATACAAATCCGCTTGTAATATAATTAATCCCACTTCAAAACAGTAACATCAACAAATGCTCTTCTAAAATCTTCTTCTGAAACAAAGTATTGTGTTCTGATATGGTGTGGGTTTGTTAGAATAACTTGACCGTCTTTCACGCCGTCAATGCTGTAAGTATGCCCTTTCAGCAAAAGTATTTTCTTGTGGTTTTTTGTCGTAGCGTAGGCTATTTCGTAGTAATCTTCATGTGTGCTTGCTGTGGCCGCGTTACCACATTTAATGTGTCCCACGATTTTTTCATAGTCTTTGGGTTTGGCTGGATCTAATTTGATAGCTTCTTTGCCTGTGAGTATTTTGTATCCGAATTCAGCTTCGTTACCGTTGATGGTGTGGCAACAATCTTTGTTTGTCATTCTAGTTTCGCAAGTTACACTTATGTCCTTAAAGGAGTGTTCAAGCGCATACCTTTCGACAGCTATTTCACGCGCCCGGGTGTTGAGGTTTTTAGTTGATAAATGGTTGTTTCCGACTAAGTCCTCTCTTGTAACTATGTAGCTTTTATCCAAGCCTGGCAGGGTTACAATGCGGTCGCCATTGCGTTTTTTCTTTACGGTTCCACGGAGGGCTTTAGGATTTGTTTTTAAGATGCTGATTTCAGGAGATAATAACCAGCAATCACCTATATTCCCCTGCTCGGGTATCCCGTATGACCATTTGATATAGTTTGGTCTTGATACAGGTTTTCTCCTGCTTATAGTCAAAACAAGAGAATCTTTTTGATGTTTATTTAACTGTTTAGCCAAAAAAGGCACCAAGTCTTTTGTGTATCTTTTTGTTTTTTGTGCCGCAAGAAGTACGTTGTTCACAAGTTTATTTAGAAAATAAAGAGTGTTTATACTCTTGGTCATGAGTTGGTGATGTACGCCAAAATGTTCAAGTATATTTTCGCTCCCGGCAAATATATTTAGCAACTTTTCTCCATTGTTTTGGTGTTTAACTATGCTATGAAGTTTCTTTTGTATACTTCTTTTAGGAGCATCAAAAATCAGTTGTGATGGCCTAAAAAATTTTGGAGTACCTTGTTTCATTGCCAACTGAGCGATTTTTGGGGAAGCTGTTATACTAGCGATTCGCGGCATGATTTCCTTTCAATTACGTGTTTGTAATTGAAAAACCGTGAAGATAAAAATTTGCTACAAAATAAAAATTATCCATGAATTGCTCATGAATAACTGTAGTTGCAACACTTAATGGAGGATATTGGTAGGAGTTTGTCGAATTTTTCCGGGAACAATCCGGCGTTAATCACGTCTTTTGTTTTAGGACTCTATCATCTTGGACGTCTTGGGGCTATCCTTGACCTGCTGTTAGTTCTTCCCAGATGCTTGGGACAACGATTAGCGCGGTATAGATGATAAAGCCAAAGAGGATTAAATTGACAGCTTCCATATAACTCTCCTATCAGCTTACAAGTATATTATTCCCAATTTTCCCATGCGCTTAACATGCTATACTATTGGAAAGAGGATTTAATGAAAAAGAAATTAGAAGTATTATTTAGCAATTTATGCTGTTCACAGTGTAAAAACGGTTTCGACGCTGATTCTGTTGTAATCAAACGCGAAGAAGCAGGACTTACTGTTATAAATTTAGAATGCCAACATTGCGGAAAGAACTTTGGCGCGGCACTTTTAGGGTTTTCAGACCTTGAGGTTAAAGAAGACGAGCCATTGGTGGTTCAAGAAGGGCCGGCACCGATAGATTTTGATGACGTAATCGACGCGCACAAATTTATCCAAAATCTTGATGAAGATTGGCAAAAGTATTTGCCTAGTTAAGCTTCCGTCATCCTGAGTAAAACGAAGAATCTCAATATCTGCAAAATCTTGAGATGTTTCGGCGTTGCCTCAGCATGACGATGTTGTGCTAATTAAAAAGTATCCCGACGATTGCCGCGGACATATAACCTGCTAAGGTTCCGCAGACAAGTGCACGTAAGCCCAAACGCGCAAGGTTTTTACGCTGGTTTGGAGCAAGTTCGCCCACCCCACCCATAAGGATTGCGACTGAGCCGAAGTTTGAGAAGTTGCATAGTGCAAATGCCGCAATCAGGTAGCTTTTTGCGGATAACTGTTGTGCTACAGCTGTCAGGTCAACAAAAGCTACAATTTCGTTTAATACGAGTTTTGTACCCATAAGCCCGCCGACAGTCGCTGCTTCTTTCCAAGGAACGCCCATCAAATATGCAAGCACAGAAAATATCTTGCCCAAAATCCATTTTAGTGAAAGTTCAGGAAGTCCGAAAAGGCCGCCGCCTTTGCCTAAAATCCAGTCAAGTAATGCGACTAACGCGATGAGTGCTAAAATCATTGCCACAACGTTAAACGCGACTTTTATACCTTCTGATGCACCTGAAGAAATTGCGTCAAAAAGGTTTGTATAAGGGCGTTTGCGTTTGCTAAAACTTATTTCAAAATCCGAACTGGTTTCGGGGGTATTTGTTTCAGGGTAGATTATTTTTGAGATTACGAATGCTCCCGGGATTGCCATGACAGCTGAGGCCAAAATATAAGGCGCCGGAATTCCGATTTTAATATAAATTGGCATGGTGGCAGCTGAGGTACATGCCAAGCTTCCTGCAAGGGAAGCCAGCAATTCTGAGCGGGTTAATTTCGCCAGATAAGGTCTGATCATAATTTGTGCTGCTACTTGTCCAGCGAACGCACTGGCTGCGTTAGAAAGTGCTTCAGCGCCGCTTACGTCCATGATTTTGTTCATGATTTTGCCGAGGAACGAAACGATTCTTTGCATAATTCCGTAGTAATATAAAATATTAATCAAACACATCATGACGATGAGAGACGAAATCATGCTAAGTGCAAAGATAAATGGTGTTTCGCCAAAAACAACGTGCGCACCCTGGGTTGCAAATTCCAGAATTTTTTGGATGAATTTCCCGATTGCCATAACCAGCGCTTGACCTGCAGGAACCTTAAATACAAAAACGGCCAGTGAAACTTGGAGCGCAAACCCCACACCGATAGTCTTATAGTTAATCGCCTTCTTATTATTTGACATCAAATACGCCAAGGCGAAGATTAAAACAATTCCTAACAATCCAAACAGTCTATCCATGGTCATTATTATATATCAAAGGGGAAAGGGGGTAAATGATTATAGGACTTTGTGTAACGAAATTTAACTATAAAAGCTCAAGATATTACCCACATGTCCTGTCATTTGGGGGATTTTTTGTAAAGTTTGTAAATCTTTTTTGTAACGACTGTTGAAAAAAATCCTGCTTGGCTTTAATATTAATGACGGAAATGTTTTCTGTTTATGGGTAGGTATCACAGACTTGAGTAAAAGGGAAATGGACACATGAAGGTTTATCAGACGTCGCCAAGATTGTATTCAAACCAGCACAATGGTTATTTGTCGCGGGAAACCAATAATTTTATCCCCGGAAATTCTGTTACTAATAATATTGTTAGTTTTGCCAAAGCAAGAAATGCCGCAGCGGTAATTAGTTTTGGCGCTAAAAATAAAGATGAAGTCATCTTCATTGGTGCTGAAATGCCGCCATATTGTAAAAAGGGTGGAGTCGCGACCGTTATGAACGATTATGCGAGCTTCCCCGGAACTACAAACCACATGTTTATTCCATATTATAACGGAAAGGTCGTATATGACGAGCTTTCCGGGCAGCCGACAGGTAAAGCTGAAGTTCATAAATTACCGAATGGAACGCCAATTTATACCAATGCTGATTTAGATAAAGTAAGTCTTACAGACATATATGCAGATCCTAAAAAATATGTTGAACTTGAAGAAGTTGTTGCCGGTACAATGAAATGGGGCAATGAAGAAGACGCTGTAATCCGGATATATAAAGTTAAAGGGCAAAATCATTATATGGTTTATACTGATAGAACAGCTATTATGCCGCAGCCTTATGCTCCTTCACCGATATATGCAAGTGGATCCGCATACACGTCTGCCTCACCGTCTGCATATTCTACCGGTGCTATGGGAAATGGAGGCTGGGCTGGCAATGAATACGCTAAATTTAACAGGGCGTTTACTGAATTACTGCCGAATGTTCCTGGCATAAATGCTGCAACTATTGTGTGTTCTGATTCCCAGACAGCTTATGTTCCTGAGTATATGGCGCAAACAATAATGAAAAACTCAAACGGTTATTATGCCGGCATGAAGCCGACATATATTGGGCATAACCTCGGCGACGGCTATCTTGGCGCTACCCAAAGCGGTATGGAAATGTTTGTTAACCTTGGAGCTACAAAAAATGACATTGCCAAAATTGAAGCTGATTCGGAATATTTTAAAGCGCTAAAAGAAGCTTCAACAAAAGAATATTTCAAAAAAATAATGCCTTCAGTTGTCGATGCAAATGGGGATTTTAACCCGACTATGCTTGCTCTTAGACACCGCGAAGAAAATTTTATAAGAGCCTTTTCACCGGTTTCAGAGGAATACGCAAGAGTTGCGGCAGATAATAGCAAAGTTGCTCCGGCAATTTATCCTTTATATTCAAAAATGTACAAAGCAAATATGATAGATGGTATTATGAACCCGCTTAATGATCCAAAGTTGGCAGCGGATAAGCCATTGCCACTTTCCGGGTTTTCTAACACAGTAGTGATTTGCGAAGATGGAAGTGCTGTTATTTTGGATGTAAATAAAAACAGCATAATTAACGACAGTATCGTTGACAAAGAAGGAAAGATGCCGCCCCAAAAAATAAAAAAATGGTTACAACCCTTCGCTACCTACCCGACAAATGCCACGCATGAACAAAAAGAAACTGTAAAAACACTAAACAAAAAAGCCTTGCTATCAAGATATACAGGGGCTTATTCGCAAAGCGAGGTCCTCACTGGTTTAGTTGGTAAGAAAGTCGAAATGCTGGGGAAAATTAGTCCTGAAGTTATCGATAATGAAAAGCTCCATGTTCTTGTGGGTTGGGGGCGTGGTGACTTCCAAAAAGGACTGGATATTTCCCTAGAAGCCTTTGAAAAGTTTGCACAAACTGATTCGGGTAAAAATTCCGCGCTGGTCATTGGAGGGGAATTACCGGCTAGTGCTGAATCTGACAATATAAAAAATATTATATCCAGAATGCTTGGAAATGAGAAATTAAAAGGTAGATTTGTGTTCTTAGACGGTTTTGCCCCGGGCGTTGCAATGGCTTCCGGCGCAGACGCCTCCTTGATTAACTCTCGTTTTGAACCTTGTGGGCTGACTGATCTTGAGAGTTTAAAATACTATTGCACCCCTCTTGTAACAAATACGCAGGGCTTGGCGCAAAAGAACCCTGATCCGCGCCTTGAAGGTGAGGTTGCTAGTTCGACCTCTTATAAAACAAAGCATGAGTTTTTCTTAAAAGAAGAAAAATTAGAAGAAATAAGAAAGGCTGCGTTTGATGCTGAAGGCAGTGGATCGCGTGCCAAAATACTTACAGAATTTGGTGGTTCAAACGTTGATAATTCGCGGCTTGAAAGATTTTGGACTGCTTTGAAAAAACTGGAAGAAGACGAAAAAGTTAAATTGCGTATGCGTTCTCAAAACGCCGGGGTTACAGAAGAAGTGCTTACCCAGTGGGCGCGAAATGCAGTTAAAAAAGCTGATAAACTGAAGCTGGAACGTGAACTTTGTGACGGAATTATAGTCGACCAAATGGCGCATTTGATGCAAGTGCAGGCTACACAAAGCGAAGGTACCGCAAAATTACTTTTTGAAAACCAAAAGAAACTTATTACATCATGGGATGGCAATGCCGCACTGCACCCTAGCCAAAAATCCTCTGCTGAATTATATCGCACCCTTCATTTCCAGCCTGATGCAGTAGTTGCGAAAAAGACATTTTTCTCGGAAATTACAAATTATATAACCGGGATCAAAACGACAATTCAAGGAATAAGTTCTGAGACGATGGAACGGCTGACATCTATGGTTCATAATGCTCAAGAGTCGGCAAGCAAAGCCCAAGCAGCAGCAAGCAGTGCCCAAGGTGCAGCCACAAAAGCCCAAGAATCTGTAACCGCTATGCAAGGGGTTGCTGCCAAAACTCAAGAAGCTGTAACAGCCATTCAAGGGGCAGCAACCAAAACCCAAGACGAAACAATTAAGGCGGCCAGCAGCGTTGCAACAGAGATTAAAGAGGTAAGCTCTAAGGCACTTAAATCAAGCAAAATTATCCCATTTGCTGCGGCCGGTTTAATCGGCCTTGGACTTGGAATGATAATGAGCCGGGTTTTGAGAAACAAGGACGAAAATGAAGCAAATTATTCTATACAAAATAAACCAAATCAGATTATAAATCCTGCCAATAAATACCCTCATGCAGATTCGTTCAAAGCAGCAGCGGCTACTGATGAAATAAAGCCTGTAGCCACGGAACAGAAACCCGTTACTCCGGTAACCGAGCCTGAACCTTTGCCAATCCCGTACGAACAATCTGAGCCTTCAAAACATTTTTTTAAATTGGCATAAAAATTTATTGACATAAAACTTTGTTCTTGCTAAATTAGTCCTAGCGGATAATTTTTCGCGAAACAAATTTATGCCACTAGCTAGAATGACCCCATTTGAGGCGAAACGGAGTTAAGATTTATCTCTAAATGCAAAGCGGCAAAATGACAAAAGAATAACTTTAAACATAAAATGCGCCACTAGCTCAGTTGGTAGAGCACTCCCCTTTTAAGGGATAGGTCCCGCGTTCGAATCGCGGGTGGCGTATTTTTTAATGCGCAAATTATAAAAAAACTATCTTTTAGGTTTATCAGGATGGTTTGAATTTGACAGGATTATTTCGTGGTATTCATTTTTGTCAATATCCACGCCCATTTTGGTTACATCAGCGTAACTTTTTTTCTTCTTTTTTAATAATTTTTTGTAATCGCCTGCCATAAGCTAATTATAACATTAACAAATTTTAATATCCCCCTTGTTTTTTGATTATCTTTGCGATACGCTTGGGATTAAGCGAGAAATATAAATTAAAAGGAATTATAAAAATGACTAACCCTATTATTAACGAATTAGAAAAAGAATATTTGAAAAGCGAAGTTGTAGACGCTAATCCTGGCGATACAGTTAAAGTTTTCGTAAGAATTATTGAAGGTAACAAAGAAAGAACTCAGGCTTTCGAAGGTACCATTATTAAAAAACACGGTTCAGGTTTGAACAAAACTATCACCGTAAGAAAAGTATTCCAAGGCGTTGGCGTAGAACGTGTGTTCCTGCTCAACTCTCCACGTATTGAGAAAATCAACATCCTCAGACGCGGTGATGTTAGACGTTCTAAACTTTACTACCTGAGAGAGCGTTCTGGTAAAGCTACTCGTATTAAAGAAAAAATTACAGCTAAAGCGTAGGGGTAAATATAATAATTGCCTAAATGCAATGGTTTTGCTAATTGAGGAAGTTTGAAGGAGAATCTTATGTGTGCTGAAAAAGCGGATAAATCAAACGCTAATCAGGGACATGATAAGGATTTTTCTGCTAACTTTATTCATTGGTATCCCGGTCATATTGCCAAAGCCGAACGTAAGTTGAAAGAACAGCTTTCACTTGTTGATGCTGTTATTGAGGTTTTGGATGCTCGCTTGCCGCAATCGAGCGCGTATACTAATATTTCCGCGCTTTTAAATGGAAAACCCCGCTTGATTTTGCTAAATAAATCGGATTTGGTTGACCGTAACGAGTTGAAGAAATGGATTGATGTAATTGAGGAGCGTGAAGCTTCTCCTGTTGTGATGTCTGATGCGAAACACTCAAAGGACTTAAATATAATAGTTAAAAAAGCTGTTGAACTGGCAGAACCACGTATTCAAGCACTTATGGCAAAGGGTCTTTTGCGAAGACCGGCAAGAATTATGGTTGTTGGCATGCCAAATGTTGGAAAATCCAGTATTATTAATAAATTAACAAGATCGTCGAAGACTAAAATCGGCGCTAAGGCGGGGGTTACAAGACAGCAGCAGTGGGTGAGAATTAACCCTCAGCTTGAATTGCTTGATACTCCGGGGATTATCCCGATGCGTCAGGATGACCAAATTAGAGCAAAAAAGCTTGCGTTTGTGAACTCAGTTTCTGAAAACGCCTATTCGGCGGAAGCTGCAGCGCGTGAACTTTTAAATGTTTTGGTTAATAAAGGAAAATATGGCGAAAAATTGGCTGAATATTACAATGTGGCAGATGATTTAACTCTTGAGAATATCGCGATGGCACGCAACTGGCTGATTTCCGGCGGCAATCCTGATATTGAGCGCACAGCGACTTATGTATTGCGCGATTTTCGTGAAGGCAAAATAGGAAAATTTATCTTAGATGAAATTTCAATTGCCACCTCACCCCAGCCCTCTCCTGTAAGGAGAGGGGGCGCTAGTTTGCCTTCTCCTCAAGCTGGAGAGGATTAAGGAGGGGGTTTTGTCAAGTTTATTTGATTTTGATGCGGAGTTTAAGCAACTAATAATCGGCACGGACGAGGCCGGACGCGGCCCTGCGGCGGGCGGAGTTTTTGCAAGCGCTGTTTGTTTTCACAATAAATCAGAAAAATTAATAGAAGAACTTGCTATTTTAAACGACTCTAAAAAACTATCCCCAAAGAAGCGTGAGAGTATTTATGACCTGATTAAAAATGAAACGATTAACGCGACGGTTTGCGTTGAAGTCGGCGAGATTGAAGAAATTAATATACTGAATGCCTCTTTGAAGGCTATGAAACTGGCATGCAACAAAGTAATAGAAGTTCTTTGTCATCCTGAACTTGATTCAGGATCTTCCATTGTCGCATCTGATGCAAACCTCAATGGTGGAAGATTCCGGATCAAGTCCGGAATGACAGATAGGGCAAGTGATGACGTTTTAGTTTTGGCAGATGGCAACAAACTCATTAAAGATTTTAATTACCCCCAAAAATATATTATAAAAGGTGACGGCCAATCAGCTTCAATTGCAGCGGCGAGTGTTTTGGCAAAAGTTACTCGTGATAGACACATGGGCTATATACATGAGGAGTTCCCTCAGTACAATTGGGTTAGGAACGCTGGTTATCTAACCGCGGAACACCTTGCAGCGATTGACAAATACGGCTTGACACCACACCACCGCCCGTCCTTCCTGAAAAAACACTTTGCTAAAATGAACTCACAAGGTAAAATGCTCTATGAAGTTATGTAACAAATAATATATCCAAAGGCAATAAATATAATTTACCACTCTTATATCAGCAAGCCATTTACAATAGAAAAGGAAAAATTATGAGTTTATCAACCCCAATACTCGGCGCAGTAAGAAATAAAGCAGTTACTTTCCCTTGGGCTAAAGGTAAAACTAATTCAGTTGATATATTTGCGGAAGCAGCTAAGGCAGGCCCGTTAAAGCATCTAATGAAGCATATCAGAGATATTGAAATAGTCGATGCCGGCGGTGCTAAGCATACAAGAGACATCTTTGAGATGCGTCTTCCTGGTAATCGCAGGGCTGTTTACAGATTTGATGACGGTCAGTTTGTTGGTAAAACTGTTCTTTAGATTTAACCTTACGGCTTAAATCTCAAACAAGCTATGAAGGCGTGTGCGTACGTCTTCTTCATCAAGGTCTTCTGTAATAGCGTTTAAGTCAAGCGCTGATTGGTAATAGCGCGCAGCATCGTTTGTGAATCCCATTTGCTGGGAAGCACGTCCTGCGTTAAAATATGCAAGAGTGTAATTTGGGTTAAGAGCGATTGCTTCTTCAAAGTATTCAAGCGATTCCATCGCATCAGCGAGTCCGTCGAGATATAAAATTCCGAGGTTGTTGTGAACATTTGCGTTATTCGGGTCAAGGTCGATTGCTTTGTGATAAGACACAAGCGCTTCTTCAAGGTAATCTTTTTCCCAGAGAGCAATCCCTGCTTTTGAATAGCCACGTGGTTCTTCAGGGTTGAGGGTTATCGCATCACAATATGAACGGATTGCTTGATCTAAGTCGTAAGCCGCCATGTAAATATCACCGAGTGAGAGATAAAGGTCGTAGTTCGTTGGGTCAAGGATGATTCCGGCTTGGTAAGTCGAAACTGCTGCGCCAACATTGCCTTTAATCTCGCCATAAATTGCGCCAAGCGCCTGGCAGACGATAGACGTCCACTCGTTGTCGGGGTTAAGCGAAATTGCTTTTTGATAATGGTCTATGGCTTCATCGTACAATTCCGCTTTAGTATATGCATAAGCCAGTGAATTATTATAAAACGGGTTTTCCTCGTCGTTTTCGAGTGCAAGTTTGAATGCGCTCACGGCGTTGATTTTATCTTCTTTTCTAAGATAAAGGTGTCCGAGTTCGTAGTAAATGCGCGCTGTATCTTGCCCAAACATAAGAAGTTTTTCGTAGCAGTCGATGGTTTCGTCTGCTTTTTCAGGGAAATATGTTTGAAGCACAGTTGCTTGTTTAATTAAAATTTCGCGGTTAAGCGGGTTTGCCTCAAGTGCTTTTTCATAATTTCCGACTGCGTCCTCGATTTCGTGGCTTTTTAGTGCCAAATCGCCCATCTTGTTGTAGAAGATTTCATCGCGGCTGGTTGTTTCGATAGCTTTTTTATAAATGCTTTCGGCGCCGCCAAATAGTTTGAATTTCTCTAAAATCCCGCCCATAGCGTTAAACGAGGCAACAGAAAGGTCGTCTCCGATGCTTTTGCAAATCATTTTAATAGATGGCTTGTCCCAAGCAAGCATCATGCTGCCGGAAACCAAATAATACATGAAATTCAAATAATCCGACGGGTTTGCGTCCCCTGCTGTAATTTTTTCAAGCAGAGTTTCTGACATAACAAGTCGCGGACGTGCGGACTTTAGTTTCCCGGCTTTTATCGCGGATTTAAATTCTTCTTCTGCGGACGCAAAATCCTGGGCCATTTTCATAAAATAGCCGGTATAAAGGTGAGCGTTAACGTTTTGCGGTGAGAGTGAAACAGCAGTTTTGCACTGTTCAATCGCTGTGTCGAGTCCGATTTGTCCTTGTTCCCACATCAATGCAGCAAGCCTGTAATACGCTTCAGGCATAGTAGAGTCGAGCCTCATTGCTGAGATATAATTTTCTATAGCTTCTTCAAGATCGCCGTTGTGTTGACGCAGCAGGTATTTTTCGTGCGCTTCGCGTGCTTTCTCAAGCATGTCTGCGGCATTCGTTTCGGCCGGTCTTGTTAAAATTTGTTCTGACATTAGTAGAGCTCCAAACAGAATAATGTGTCTTATAGGTTGTCGGCGCGTTATAGAAAATCTTTATGCCTTGAGCCTCTAATATCATACGAATGATGTAGATTTTATGATATAATTTTATACATGGAGAGAAAAACCGTAAGATTACAGGGCTTCAACATAGATACTTTTACGTTTGAAGAAGCCTTAAGTTATGCGCTTGAAGGGAAAGTTCATCAGGTTGTGACAATTAATCCTGAGATGATTAGTGCTGCAAAGAAAAATTCAGAACTTGCTAAAATAATTAATGAAGCGGAGTTGGTTTTCCCTGACGGGATTGGTGTTGAAATTGGGCTAAAGATTTTAGGATACAAGGTTAGAAGGATCCCGGGGATTGAGTTTGCGCGCAGACTTGTTGATTCGGGAAGAACGGTAGCGCTTGTCGGTGCTGCACCGCATGTCAATGAAATGGCTGCGCAAAACCTGTGTGAAGCGGGCGTGAATGTTGTTTACGCTCAAGACGGGTATTTTCAAGACGAAGAAGCTGTTAAAAATGAATTGCGCCAAAGGCAACCGCAGATTTTACTCGCGGCACTTGGTTCGCCAAAACAGGAAGAATTCATTTATTCACTAAAAAATGACTTGCCGAACACGATTATGGTGGGGGTTGGCGGAAGTTTTGACGTTTGGGCGGGTGAAGTTAGGCGTGCGCCGGAAATCTGGCAAAAAATCGGCTTGGAGTGGCTTTATAGAACTATAAAAGAGCCGCAGCGCCTGAAGCGGATTTTTCCGGTGTTGCCATTGTTCGTTCTTAGCGTTATAATGGAGAAAGGGGTAAATGTAATAGGTGGCTTAGACAAGTCCAACTATGGCAAAGATAAGGGACAAGGGATTAAGGACTAGAAGGAGTAAAATGTTAAATTCGAATGAATTAAAGGAATTACAAGAACTTGCAAATGAAACGCGCGAGAATGTTATAAAAATGGTTTATACTGCACAGTCCGGGCATATCGGCGGCGCGCTGTCTGCAACAGATATTTTGACCGTGCTTTATCACAAGGTCATGAACATTGACCCGAGTCGTGATGCTAAGCGTGACAGATTTGTTCTTTCAAAAGGGCATGCTTCAGCGGCACTTTATTCAGTATTATCGCAAAAAGGATTTTTCCCGAAAGAAGATTTGGCAAACTTCCGCCAATTTGGTTCCTATCTTCAAGGCCACCCAACGCTATTGTGTCCGGGAGTTGAAGTAGCAACAGGTTCGCTTGGCCAAGGGTTATCAATGGCATGCGGAATTGCGCTCGCCCTAAGACTTGATAAAAATCCTGCAAAAGTATTTTGTCTGATGGGGGATGGCGAACTTCAAGAAGGCAGCGTTTGGGAGGCGTTTATGAACGCTCCACAGCGAGATCTTGATAACATTGTTGCGATTATCGACAGAAACAGGCTTCAAATTGACGGATGTACAGAAACTATTAAATCAATCGACCCATTGGATGCTAAATTAAAAGCCTTCAACTGGGAAGTTGTTGAAATCGACGGGCATGATTTAAGTGCAATTAACGACGCCTTAGAAAAAGGAAAAACAGCTAAAAAACCTTACGCAATTATTGCTAACACCGTAAAGGGCAAAGGAGTAAGCTTCATGGAAAACAATGCCGGCTGGCATGGAACAGCACCGGGCAAAGAAGATTATGAGAAAGCAATAGCGGAACTAAGTGTGTTGAAGGGTTGAATAATTGAATGGTTGAATGGTTAGACGATTATAAATTTGGTTTTGAAAAATTAGAGGTTTGGAAAACATCCATTGAATTTGATAAGAAGATTTATAATGCTACACAAAAATTCCCACAAAATGAAATTTATACATTGACTTCTCAGATGAGGCGTGCAGCAGTTTCTATATCATCCAATATAGCGGAGGGTGTAACCAAGAAGTCAATGAAGGACCAAGCTCGATTTTCGAAAATCGCTTTTGGAAGCTTGATGGAAGTTTTGAACCAATTGATTTTGGCAAAAGAATTAAATTACATAAATCAAGAAGAACTAAATAAGCTGAGAATAGAAGCCGGCACTGTTTCGCGACAGTTAAATTCTTTAAAAAATTCGCAGTTAAGGAGGCAAAGTGAAAAATAAACTATTCAACTATTCAACTATTCAACCTTTCAACAAGGTAAAAGAGCGTAGTGCTTTTACCTTAGCGGAAACTATAATTACGCTTGTAATCATCGGGATTATAGCATCTATCGGCATACGATCAATGGTCAGAAAGCTTGATAACACAATTGGCCTTTACTATTATGCGGCATATCAGACATTGAGCGAAGCTGCTCAAGCCGTAATCGGTGAACAAAGCACCGCAGGGGCTAATTATAGCGCTTTACCAACTGACGGGACAGATAGATGTAATAAATTTGGCCAATGGCTGAACGTTTCAACTGTGACCGGCAGTCTTAATTGCACTTCATCAGCAACTGGGTTTAATACTTCTTCGACAAACTTTGCAGCAGCAACGCCTGATATGATTTTGCGCAGCGGTGCTAAAATATACAATTTGCGCAGCGGCAGCAGTGCAATTGCAGAAATAAATGACACTGCATATACAATTTTTATCGACGTTGACGGAACTAACGGTAACTCAAAAATGTGGGAAGATATTTTCCCATTTTATCTAACAACTTCGGGCAGAGTCGTTCCTTTGATTAATTCCAGTGCCGCAGCCGGACCCCTTAATGCAGGAGGAGCGGATACAAAATATTTGGAAATGAATATTCAGTATATGGGTGCTGATTACCAAGGGCATTGGGCGCTGCAAGGCGTGGATTTCAGAACGGCAGCTTGCAGAAGCGGATACTTGTTCCCTAACTCAAATACGGCTCCTAGCTATTGTTCTCCTGTAGGCGCAGGTAATACTAGACTCGCTATTTGTCAAACAAATCCGTGTGAAATTATTCCGGTAAAACCGGTTAAGTTCTAATAACCTGAAAAAATAGGGCAATAAGGCAATATTGGAATAGGTTTAATTGTAAAAAAATAGTATTAATATAAGGACACGGTATGATTTTTGACGATCTTTCAAACTTGAAAAATTACGATGTTGTTTCTGACAAAGTTTTGGAATTTTTGTACGGGGCAAATGTCGAAACCGTGCAGGGCAAATACGATATTGAAGGTGAAACAACAGGCAGCGTGAGTGTTTTTTACACTAAAAACCATGATGATTGCGTGCTTGAAGCACATCAAAAATTCATTGATATTCACATGCTCGAAAAAGGCTCGGAGCGAATTGATTTTGTCGACAAAGACAATTTAACCGTTCAGATTCCTTACGATGAGACGCGCGACATTGAGTTTTACGATGACCCGCAAACAGCTTTGAACAGTGTTTATTTGACCCCAAATAAGTTTGCGATGTTTTTCCCGTACGAGGCGCACAAACCTATGATGAACTATTGCTGCGAAACCTCAAAAGAAGTCCGCAAAATTGTTATCAAAATTCCGGTATAAGGTTTGTAACATTTTCTTCATAAAACACTCAAAGAGGGCAACAAGTCAGCTTTAGCTCACTTGTAATTTGTGTCAGCATGTGTTAGCATAGAACCAAAGGAATTATTTTCATGCCAAACAAAAACTTAAATACTCAATCTTGGTGGAGCCTGTCTCAAAGAGCAGGTGTTTTGTGCTGGCAATAATCTAAAATGATAATTGATGCCCCGTACCTGTTCTTATAAGTTCAGGTTCTTTAGTGATGTACAAATTTTAGATTAGGAAATTAAAAAAGTGAAAACTCAAAAAATAGAAAACAACAACATAGCAAATAGATTTACCCCCACCCGATTCGGTTCGGCTGGCGCACTTGGTATGGGGCTGCAGGCAGCGGAGAAATTCTTGCTGCTTCAAGAAGGTGGCGCGGGATTAGCACATTATAAGTTTGTCCAAAACACCGGTGCGAGCGTTGTTCCGCGGGTAACTTTCTCCAGAAGTCCGGCGGATTTTATGGAGACGGCGTTTTTGGAACTGGGTGAAGGCGTTCTGGTATTTTATTTTCCGGGATTGCTGGGTGAAAAACTCTTTAGAAAACTTCATTCCAGAAAACTTTCGCAAGAGGCAAAATCACTTGTTGCAACCCCTGCGAGCGAGTTGTTGAAAACAGGCATGAACAACGCGGATGCCGCGATACACACAAAAGCCGCAATGCCTGTGAAAGCCGCGATTGCGCTTGGGTGCCTGGCGGTTCCTTTACTGCTGTTTGCACAAAACTATATTAAAAACCTGATGACGCTTAAAATCTTTAAACAAGGGAATTTTGAGAAGATTGCTAACCTTGATAAAAATGCTGACATTGATGAAAATCTGAATAAAAAAGTTGAGAAGAGCGCGAAGAAAAATATCCTCCGCGCAGGGCTGGCTTACCTTGGCTGCCTGGGACTCGGTGCCCTGCTTGTCAAAAAAGGTCAAAGTTCAAATGCCTTAAAAAATATCTCAGAAGCAATTCTTGCGCCGGGTACAAAATTCTTCAAGGGTACTAAAAAAGAAGGGTTCTTTAACAAGTTCTTCGGGCTTGATTTTAGAAACAACAACGGCAAATTGTCTATGGGGCACGGGCAATTGACCGCCAGCGTTGCTGTTGCGGGACTTGGCTATTTGGGTTCTTCGCATGACCGCGGCAAACAGAATTTCCAAGAAACACTTTTCCGCTTCCCGATTGTCGGATTATACATTGTTTGCGGTAACGAATTGCTCGAAAAAGGCTTCAAAGCAGCGCTTGTTAAAATGGGTAAATGCAAAGACGTCCTAAACAAAAACCGTGAAGTAACAGCGTTTAAAGACTTGAAAGCTTCTGCTGAAATTATCGCCGCAAAAGAAAGAATTGACAGCAGTGCGGTTTACAAGCGGATGTTGAAACAAAAAACGATTCTAACGGCTGTTCCGTTGCTGTTCGGAATCGGCGTAATGGGATTTTTCCTTGCGGGTTCGTCGGTGTTGTTTACAAAATACCGATACAAAAAAGAGCAGGCTGAAAAGGTTGCTGCAAAAGACAATATAGTTAAGAATAAATAAAAAGAATCTGCCGATGGTCGGGGTCGAACCGACACGGGGGGTGAACCCCACCGGATTTTGAGTCCGGCACGTCTACCAATTCCATCACATCGGCATGTTCTTCTTAAATACCTCTGAGATTTTCACCACATCGGTATTTCTCAATAATAACAGAAACATTTCAGATTTCAAATATTTTTTGAATACATACCTCATCCTGGCATCAGGCTAATTTATTATTCAGTCCTAATGTTTAAAATGCAACTGAGGATTAAATAATATGAGCCAGAGAATTTTTACTTTAATATGTTTATTTTTACTTGCGCTAACGAGTGTGAGCGCGGAGACCATGACGGGCGGGGTTACCAAGTCAGGCGCGAGCAATGTGGTTGTTGATTCTGCCACAGGTCAGCCCGTAGCCGGCGCGAAAGTCTCGCTGCCTAAAAAGAATTATTCCACCTTCACAGGCGCTGACGGGACTTTTGATTTAGGAATCAAAATTGAGGGCAACACCCTTCTTGCTGTTGAAAAAGACGGTTATAAGCCTTATTCGCTAACGGTGAACGATTCGATTGCAATGAATCCTGTCGTCTTGGGGGTCGAACGAAGCAACCCGAAAGATATCGCGCTAGCTATGGAATTGCTCCACCTGGGTGACGATAAATTTTCCCCAAATTCCGCCAATTCAGGCCAGTTTCAAGGCAGATCCGTAGGCCCGTTTTTCACCAAGACTTTTGACATGCCGGCTGACGCTGCAACCCGCGTAAATTATTTTGTCATAGGCTCTGTTATCGGATTAGATACAAAATTAGCACGTTCTATGGGGCAAAATAAAATCATAAACTCTTTTTCGAGTCCGATGGAAGTCTATTTTAACGGAAATATGATTGCAGAAGTTCACCTCAATGGCGACAACCAGCGCATAAAAATTCCTAACGCGTTAATCCAGCCCGGCAGAAATGAAATAACCGTTAAGACCGGTAAAAACCTTATGCAAACTGCTTACGCGGATTACGATGATCTTGAGTTGATGAATTTGTCGATCCAGTCGGAGTAGGTGTAAATATAATTTTTAATCAAGAGTATCTCACTATGTGATTGTCTTAACAAACTGTCAATACTTTAGTTTAGCCGTGAGGCCATTTTGCACGAAATCATAGATTTCGGCAAAAGAAGGCAAACGGCACCGCTCACATGTGTTCTTGGATTATGCGCAACTCAAAACCTCAGTCCTTCGTTGCGCTTTTACTTGTAAAAGCTCCACTCCGAGAGGTTTTTTCGAACAGACGAGTTCCGCGTTATTCGCTCACAATCCATATTTGCTCATAAGTCCGGCGGACAGCTTGAAGAACCGCAAATATGTCTTTTGTTCGCTCATTTAACGCTTCACTCTAGCGCAAATCCGCAAAAAAAACGACTAGGTTAGTAGTCGTTGGAAAATCAATAGGAAAAGGGAAAGGAAATTTTTTAAATTTTATTAGAAGTTCAGGCGAATTAAAGCTGGAGGTCTGGATGAACCTCAGTCGCCCTAATCTTCTGTGTTTGCTTAATGACCGAATTAGCCGAATGTGTTGAATGTTTTTTCTACGTTTTTCTCAACTACTTTGGTTACCGCATCCATCTCAGTTTGGATAGCTTTTTGCTCGGTATCAAGCTGTTTTAATCTTAATTCAAGGTTTCTGTCTTGTACTTGAACAACTTCGATTTTAGCGTTCACTTCTTGAATTGTTTGATCGTACTGATATTTGTCGTAAGTGTATTTGTTCATTGCATCGTCGTACGCAGTTTCATCTTTAACTGTGTTTGTTGTCAACGCATACTTAGCTTCTTTATCAGTACCAGGTTCAAGAGTGATGTTGATCAATCTGCCTGAAGTATCTTGTTCAACTCTAGCTGCCACGCCTTTAACTTCGTCAGTTTTCTTCGCAGAACCCATTCTGAATGCAGGGATTGAAGATTGTGATCTGCCGTTGTCATCATATACAGTTGTCGCTGCGTTAAGAGTGTCTAAATTGTAGAACTGAGGTTCCATAGCACCTGTGCTGCTGTTTTCAATATATCTCATAACCCAGTTTTCAGTTCCTTTTTCTTTAAGAAGAGCAAGTTCTTCGCTTTCTTCAATCAAAACTCTGTCCAATTCAGGATCTGTCATATTTTTGAAGTGCTGGTGGCTGTTTTTAAGAGCTTCGCGAGCTTGTGCAACAGTCTGTCCAACAGGATATTCAATGCTGTCAATTGTTCCATCAGCTGCTAATTTGACACGGTTCATTTGTCTAAGAGTGTCATTACCAATTCTATAATCGTAAGTAACAGGATCCGGATCAACAGAAGTTTTGTTTCTGTAAACGATTGATGGAGTTGTAGAAACAACTGAAAAATCGTCGATCCATTCTCTCAAGTAGCTTACTTGATACATCCCACCAGCTTTTGCAATCATAGATGTGATGCTGTTATTAAGGCTGCCATCGCTGAATGTATAAACAGTCTTAGTAAAATCACTAACAGACGGTGGTTTTGGAACTGTCATTCCTAACAACTGGTTGTAGTAATTAGCTGACTGGTTGCCCAAAACTGTACGTTGTTGGTTAATTTGTTGACCTTCGTATTCTGTATTAGTTTTACGAGCTGTCAATCCTAAAAATCTTGCTTGTGATGCTGCCATTCCCATAGCGTACATCCTTTCCTTAATTTCTTTTCCTTACACCTATATACGGCATACTTTAATGAAAACTTTAATTTTGGAAAGGAAAACTTTACATTTGTTTACAAATCGCGCGAGCCGGTGTCCGCAGAGCCGGGATGCGAGAGCATTACGGGCAGGCGGACACTACGAAACGCCGTTGCGAACATAGTGAGCGAAGCAATCTGTGATTGCACAGGCGTGAAAAAATCATTTAATTAGTGTAGAGAGCTTGTTTAAAACATAGTCTAAAGCGCCTCGTTGAGCGTCAAAGACGGTTTGGCAATCCTCACAGGCGGTTTTGTAAAATTCTGGGTCAGATAGCATTTTGTTCATGTATTCATATAGTTCTTGAGGGGTTTTGACGACCTTGCCGGCACTTGAACGTCCTAAAATAGCATAAATATCGCGGAAGTTATGGATTGAAGGCCCTGAAACAACGGGCTTGTTGAATATAACCGCTTCAAGCGGGTTATGTCCGCCGGTCTTGTTAAAGCTGCCGCCAATGAAAGCGAAGTCGCATATTGAATATGCCTTGCTTAGTTCTCCAAGGGTATCAAGGATAATTATGTCATGTTTTGCGAACTCCATTCCGTTGGAACGTAGCCCGGTTGAAAAGTTGAATGGTTGAATGGTTGAACAGTTGAAGACTTCCTGTACGCGGTTCAAATGACGTGGTGCAAGCAGAAGCTTAATATCCTTATGTGTAGTTTTTAATTTATTGAAAGCGTCCAGGATTATTTCGTCTTCGCCTTTGTGTGTGCTGCCCGCGATAATAATGCGGTAATCATTTCCGTCATTCTGAGCAAAGCGAAGAATCTCAAAGTTTTCGCAATCCGCAGCGGCATTGAGATGTTTCGGCTGTGCCTCAACATGACGGGCTATATCAAATTTTAGGTTGCCCATGACTTCGACTTTTTCCGGTGCTGCGCCGATATTAATTAATTTATCCCTATCTTCTGCGCTTTGAGTCAGGATGCTGGTGTAATATTTTAAAACCTGCTTGAAGAAAGGTTTTAAGAATCTATATAGTTTAAACGTTGAGTCTGAGATTCTGCCGTTAATAATAAAAAGCGGAATGTTTTTCTTATTCGCCAGATATGCAAAATTTGGCCAAATCTCGGTTTCTGCAATCAAAATCACAGACGGATTAATCTTATTGAGAAAAGAATTCACTGCAAACGGGATATCAAACGGGAAATAAGTTACCAAATCCACAATTTCGTCATACTTTTTGTGGGCAATCTCCTGGCCTGTTTTTGTCCCTGTTGTAACAACGAGACTCGCTTGCGGGAATGTTTCTTTTGTCTTTTTAACAAGGTTTTCCAGTGCAATGACTTCACCCACAGAAACCCCGTGGAACATAATTACAGGTTTTCCGGTGTCGATTGTTTCTACCGCTCCCAGCTTCTCGCGCCAGCCGTAAAGATATTTTCTCGTGATCACCCGGATTACATAATAAGGCGGTAACAAAAGAAAAAATATTATTGTTGATAATAGTCCGTATAAAATCATGATTTGATTTTACTACAAAATTCTAGTCATTGCGAGCAACACGAAGCAATCTAGAAAATACAACCGTCCTATGACTGCCTGGATTGCCACGGTCGTCTTCATGTAAAATGATACTTAATAATTTTGCAAAGCAGAGTGCTCCCTTGCAATGACAAATGGTTGACGACCTTTAGAAAAACTGCTAAGATAACCATTATGGCAATTGTTTATCTAAGCTTAGGTTCGAATTTAGGAGATAGAATTGGTTATGTTCAGCAGGCGACTAGTTTGCTTGGCGCGCTTGAGGGGGTAACCATTATTCGTACATCCGCATTTTATGAAACAGAGCCTTGGGATATGAATTCCGAAACCTGGTTTGTGAACGCGATTGTTGAGATTAAAACAAATCTTTCCCCACAAGCCCTGCTTGCTGAATGCCAGCGCATTGAACAGCAGCTCGGCAAAGTCGCACGCATTGGCGAAGAATATACCGATAGAACAATTGATATTGATATTTTGTTCTACAACAAAGATATTATAAACGAAGAAAACCTTATTATCCCGCATAAATTCATGCATTTGCGGGCGTTTGCGCTTGTTCCTCTGATGGAATTGATACCGGATTTTGTTCACCCGATCTTGCAGCAGTCCGTTGTGGATTTACACAGCGAATTAGAAAACCCTGAAATGGTATTTTTATATGGCACCCGAGTCGATCTATAGGAAAAAGGTTGCTATTGTCGGTGGCGGGCCGGCGGGATGTATTGCCGCGTATTATCTTCAAGATGATTGTGATGTTACTGTTTTTGAATCCGGAACTCCCCTGCGAACACTGCTTCCAACCGGCGGCGGGCGTTGCAACCTTGCACATGCCGAGTATGATTTTAAAGAGCTGGCAAAATTCTATCCGCGTGGGAAAAAGTTTCTTTATTCAATTTTCTCAAAATTTGACACAGCCGACACTTTGGCTTTCTTTAAAGAATTGGGGATAGAAACTTATACTCAGGAAAACGACAGGATTTTTCCGGCTTCAAACAGTGCAAAAGACGTGCGCGAGAAATTCCTTGCAGCACTTAAAGGGGTTAAATTTGTTAAAGAAGAAATCTCTGACCTGCAGGCTTTGTTGGGCAATTTTGACAAAGTTATTGTTGCTACTGGCGGACATTCGTCATATTATTTGATTCATGAATTGGGCCATACAATTGTTGAGCCCAAGCCCGCGCTCACGGGTTTGAAGACAAAAGAGGATTTTTCTGAACTTGCAGGAGTTTGTGTAAATATTGGCGGTGAAGATTTGTTGTTTACCCATCAAGGGGTTTCAGGGCCGCTAATTTATCGGATTTCTTCACTAAATGCGCGAAAAGAGTTTCCGTATAAAATCACACTGGATCTCACGGGTGAAATTGATCTGCAAAAAATGTTTAACGAAAACCCGCACAAAGTCTTGAAAAATTTATTGGCGGAAGTCTTGCCTAAATCTTTGGCATTTTATATTGCCGGCATGAACGCTGACACAAAATGCCATGAAATCAACGGCAAAACCCGCGATGAAATTCTGAAAAAACTGCGCGGGTTTGAAATCACAGTCACAGGCACTGTCAAAGATGGTGAAGTCGTTACTTGCGGCGGGGTCTGCTTAGACGAAGTCAACCCAAAAACGCTTGAATCAAAACTTGTTCCGAACCTGTATTTTTGCGGAGAAGTCCTCGACATCGACGGTTTTTGCGGTGGCTTCAACCTGCAAAACTGCTGGTCAACGGGATACGTCGCCGCACAAAGCGTTTTGAATTCTTAGTCTCTCGTCATGCTGAGGGCAAAGCCCGAAGCATTGCAAAACAATCGCGAATTGCACAAACATTGAACTTCTTTGCAAAGCTCAGAATGACGGGCGGCTGGAACTTAAGCTTCCAAGCCTTTAAACATCTCTTTTTTCAGGTCTTCTTTTACTTTGAATCCTTTATTGTCTTTGCCAACATGCCGTATCGCAACCATAATCGCAGGGATTACTATCCCCAAGAATGCCATGCTTGTGCCGATGTTAGCGAGTATCGCAGTTCTTTTCAGGCCTTTGACTTTTTTCAAGAAGACATCAATTGATTCCGGTGAATCTTTGAATTGTTGAAGAAGCTTGGACAATTCTTCGTGAACCCCTTTTACATCACCTAGGTCAATGAATTTTCTTGTGTCAATTTCGCCTGCCAAGACTTCATATTTCCCGAAAGTTGGAACAATTTCGGATTGTTTTGCGAACTCCACGACAGCGTTACCCTTACCTGTGTGGAGGTATTCGTATATCGCAACATTTGCTGCCTGTTCCGCTTCTTTGGCAGCCGCTTTTTGCGCATCTGTCATTTTTTTAAGTTCGTCCTCAGTATATGTTGGCCATTTAGGGAAATTCTCAAGGTGCTCAGCTAATTTGCTATTTTCCATAAGTTCTTTAAGCTCTTTGCTCTCAATTACTCTTGCATCAAGTCTTATTGATTTGTTGAATTTAGTTTCGGCTCTTTTTTCAAAGAACTTTTGGATTGGTTTAGTCAAAAGATACATAAACAGCCAAAAGCCGCCTTCTTTGATAGTATAGCCTATCATGTCTTGCTTATTTCTTGATTTGCCTAGTCTTGAGCCAGTAATGCCGACATCAATAAGTTTAGTATTCTCTACCGGGTTAAATATGAAGTCTTGAAGCTTGAACGCGCCAAACTTGCTTCCGAAAGCCGGGGCAGTGCCCGTGTTAATATTTGCATTCTTTGCAGTTTCTTCGGCCAAGGCTGCTTTAACTGCTTTCATTTTTTCCATCTCAGCTAGGATTTCTTTTTTAGCACAAGCCTCGGTGTGTTTTTGTCTGTATTCGGTTAAGCCAAGATACGACCCGATTGTTAAAGCTGTCGACAAGCCAAACTTCGCCATATTCCAGGCTTTTACAGATTTCGTGTTCTTGATCGCGTGATTTATGTTTTCTTTGATAATATTTGTTGGCGAATATTGGACGATTTTTTGTAGAACTTTTTCGTCTTTAAGGTTTCTTACATCAAAATTCGGATCATAACCGATTGCTCTAAACAGCGTTTTATCAATAATTTTTTTGTAAAGAGGAATCCCGTACAGCCAGATGGCACCGGATCCGACTTCATCTATTAATCTGTCTTTTGCTTCCAGTTTTTCGCCTGTTGCGTATGAGCCTGCTGTCATGCCAGTGGCGTTAGCGGCGTCTTTAATTAGAAGGGGTACAAGGGAAGAACCGCTTCCCAGGGTTGAATATATACTACTTACAATTGCCATTTTTCTATCTTTCTTGGAGGTTGAACCTCACAGCTTAACTATTTTGTACTACAAGCCCCATGCTAAATTTTGTAATTTGACGAGAGGGGCATTCGCCGTGATAGTTAAGTTTCGTCGTAGATTTAATTTCATGGTTTCTCCTTTTCTTTATAAGTTCCGTAAAAATCTTTTTTGCCCGTAACGGGCGGTTTATTGCTATTTCTTTACATAAGCAAACAAGACCTCTTATTCAAAGGTCTTGTTTAAGTAATATTTTCAAAACAACAATAAGCGTCTTTAGTTAATAAACAAGCCTTTCAAGTTACTTATTGTACGTCGTTTTTGATCTTTCATAAAACCATTATAACTCGAAAAACTCATTTGTAAAGCCTTGCTGTCGAATGTGAGTTCGTCGCCGGCTTGCCGAAGGGCAAGGCGGGAAGAATGACACTGGACGTCAGGCTGTGCTTAGCCTCTTTTCTTTCTTCTTAATGCTAAGTCATTTGAAGAATTTGTGCTGCTGTTTCTAGAAGCTTCTGTAATTCTTTCGTTGCGTTGGTTAATTGCTGCGTTTTGTCTGTCAGCTGTCGCTCTTGCTTGTGCGTTTTGTTCGTTTCTTGCAGCAGTTGCTTGTTTGCGTTCATCTCTTTCGCCCATTACGCCTGCTGTTGTTTGAAGCACGGTAGCTGCACCTTGTAATGTGCCCATAGTGGTTGCTGTGCTGCCCGCTTGCAATGCTGCTGCGTAAGCTGTTTTAGTGGCCGCTGCTCTTACCGTTTCTTTACCAGCGGCATCTAATGCTGTTTTTCCACCTTGAGTAAGTTGGTTAGTGACTTTAGTCGCAGTATCGGTTGCAGAACCCATCGCTTTTGTGCCCATTTCGGCACCCTGTTTGAGCGTTTCTTCTGTTACTTTACCACCGCCTGCTTCAACGGTTTGACTCATGGCTTTTTTGCCTATTTCTTTACCTGCTTCTTGGGTCATTTCTGCTGTTGCTTGTTCCCCAACCTTTTTGCCAGCTTCTGCTGTTGCTTTTTCTCCGACTTGTTTGCTGATGTCTGCTGCTGCTTTAGCAGTGTCTACGGCTTTGTTAGCCTGCCCCCAAGCGCTTGCTGCGCTCATGCCAGATGCTACTGCTGAAGCTGCTGACATCAAGCATCCTTGAAGATTGCCTTCAATACCATATTCAACTGCGTGCGCTGCACTTGCTGCTGCTACACCGTAGCTGCCAACACTTTCAGTGTAACCGCCGGAAATTTCCATTGCTGCACCAATGCTGGCACCCCAACCGGTACCTTTTATTGCGATACCTGCCATTTTTACGGTCATACCTGTCATCTGAACCATGCTTGCAGCTTCTTTGATCTCACTAGTTGTTTCGATTGCTTTTTGGTTACTTGTTTGGTTGACCTCGGAAGCTTTCACGTTAGCTTGTTGTAATTTGCCGAATGAAGCGATGTGTGCCTTTTGCTGTTTCACCATACGGTCGCTGTTTTTATTAAGTCGGGTCATGGTTCTAGTTTGTTTTTTACCGACTGCATCTAAACCTTGTGACTCACCTTGTAAGCTTTCTAATTGCTGTTGGAGGTTTTGTTTTTGATCATCAGTAGCTGTTGTCATGGAAGAGGATATAGATTCCATCTGAGCTGTCAACATGTCTTGTTTTACTGCGTTTGCAACAGCTGCTCTTCCAGCTTTGCCCAAATCTCTATTATTTTTCGCTAGATTTTTTTCAAATGTTCTTTGACTTTTATTAAATGTTTTTTCATCTTTAATAGTTTCTTTGGTTGTAGCATCAGCTGTTTTGCCGAGAGTTTCAGCGGTTTTTTGAGCGCCTTCAGCTTGTTTGTTAGCAGCTCCTTGTTGAGAACCAGCTTGTTTAGCCATAGCTAATTGTGATGCGTTAGACTGATTTTCGCTCTTGATTTGAACGCCATTATTAGCGGTAGTTCTTCTCGCTCCATCAGAAAAAATAGCCCCATTCATTGACATGCGAGGATCTTGCTGCGCTGCGCGGGTTCCGGTCTGAGTCCTGTTAGAATTAGTATTAACTCTTAAATTCTGATTCAATTTACCAAAATCAATTGCCATAATATCTCTCTCTTATTTTTTACTCTCAATTTAATAAAGTATTTTCAAAAAGGCTGATTTCAGCAAAGGTAAAATGTGTTACAAAAGTTAACAAACGAATTATGATAAAGAAAATCTATTAATTAAAAATAAAAAAGAGTGATTAAAAAAATTATCACAAGCTAATTAATTAGAAATTTATAACAATATAATATGAGATAAATTATTTCATGAACTCACTGTCTGAATATAAACGTGAAGTTAGGCAAGAATTGTTAAGACCGTGAGGCCATTTTGCACATTTCGCCTACGTCTCAATGGCAAAAGAAGGCAAAAAGCGGCTCTCGCCGCTATCTTATAAATGGTACTCCCAAGGGAATTCTACTTAGCTGTGCGCGAGCAACACGAGCGCAACAGATAAGATGCAAAGCTAATCCCCATATGTTTCGACTTACAGGAGAAACGTATCGGATTCAGAATTCCCACTAAAAAAGAGCCTTATCGGCTCTTTTAAAAAATACTCCCAAGGGAATTCGAATCCCTGTCTACACCGTGAAAGGGTGTTGTCCTAGGCCTCTAGACGATGGGAGCATGTGTAAATCTTTCACTTAAACAATATTATATAAAGCAAAACCGATTGTCAACTATTGACTACCGACCCGATTACGGGTATGATGTTAGAGTGAGCGATACAGGTGGAAAGTTCACTTCAGACCTGTAAGCGATCGAATAACAGATCAGCAGGATTTGTTTTTAGAGAGAGAATAGGAATTTTTATTTATGTTTGAACGTTTTACGGAAAAAGCAATTAAGGTCATAATGCTGGCACAAGAAGAAGCACGCCGCTTAGGACATAATTTTGTTGGTACAGAACAGATTTTGTTAGGGTTGATTGGCGAAGGCACAGGTGTTGCCGCTAAAACCCTTAAATCAATGGGGATAAATTTAAAAGACGCAAGAGCGGAAGTCGAAAAGATTATCGGCCGCGGGTCTGGATTTGTCGCTGTTGAAATCCCGTTTACGCCGCGTGCAAAAAGAGTTTTAGAACTCTCTTGGGACGAAGCAAGACAATTAGGACATAATTATATCGGCACAGAACACCTGCTTTTGGGTTTAATCCGTGAAGGCGAAGGTGTTGCAGCGCGTGTTTTAGAAAACTTAGGCGTTGATTTAAATAAAATCAGAAGCAATGTTGTTAAAATGCTTGGTGAATCCAAGCCGCAAGCATCAACTTCCGGCGGCGGGTCTTCCAGTACCTCGACTTCATCAACTTCAGGCGGCGGAAAAACAAAAACTCCGAGCTTGGATGAGTTCGGACGCGATTTGACTTTGGCGGCTCAAGAGTTGAGACTTGATCCTGTTGTGGGTCGTGAAAAAGAAATTGAGCGTGTAATCCAAATCCTTGCACGTCGTACAAAAAACAACCCTGTTTTAATCGGCGAACCTGGTGTCGGTAAAACCGCTGTGGCAGAAGGACTTGCGCTAAGAATTGTTAACGCAGAGGTTCCGGATATTTTAGATGGTAAAAAAGTTATCCAGCTTGATATGGGCTTGCTTGTTGCGGGTACGAAATACCGCGGGGAGTTTGAGGAACGTCTTAAAAAGATTATGGACGAAATCCGTCAGGCAGGAAATATTATTCTTGTAATCGACGAGATGCACACACTTATCGGTGCGGGTGCGGCTGAAGGCGCGATTGATGCGGCAAACATCTTGAAGCCGGCGCTTTCTCGCGGTGAGATTCAGGTTATTGGTGCAACGACACTTGACGAGTACAGAAAATATGTTGAAAAGGATTCTGCGCTTGAGCGTCGTTTCCAGTCAGTAATTATTGATGAACCGACCGTTGACGAGAGTATTGAAATTATAAAAGGCTTGAAGCCGCGCTATGAAGATCACCACAAATTGATTATTTCTGATGAGGCGATTGTGGCGGCGGTTAAGTTGTCTGACAAATATATTACAGACAGATTCTTGCCGGACAAAGCGATTGACGTAATTGACGAAGCAAGTTCAAAGGTTCGTTTGAAAGTTGCAACTCTTTCACCGGAAGGTAAAGAGCTTGAAAAAGAACTTCGCTCGCTAATTAAAGAAAAAGAAGATGCGATTAGAAACCAAGAGTTTGAAAAAGCTTCCCAGCTTCGCGATGATGAGGCCGAAATGAAGGACAGAATTCGTGAAATGGCTCAAAAATACCGAGAAGAACACGAAGCGAACAAACCGACCGTTTCAGAAGAAGATGTTGCGGGTGTAATCGCGATTATGACAGGCGTTCCGGTAACAAAACTTACAGAAGGTGAAAGCGAAAGACTTTTACGTCTTGAAAATACTTTGCACGAACGTGTAATCGGTCAAGACGAAGCGGTTGTCGCGATTTCTAAGGCAATCCGCCGTGCGCGTGTTGGCTTGAAATCACCGAACAGACCAATCGGAAGCTTTATTTTTGCCGGTCCTACAGGGGTTGGTAAAACCGAATTGGCTAAAGCACTTGCTGAAGCTATGTTCGGCTCTGAAGACAATATGATAAGAGTTGATATGTCTGAATTTATGGAAAAACACTCAACTTCAAAACTTATCGGTTCTCCTCCGGGTTATGTCGGATATGATGAAGGCGGACATTTGACTGAAATCGTTCGTAAAAAGCCTTATTCAGTAATCTTGTTTGATGAGATTGAAAAAGCGCACCCTGATGTGTTTAACATCATGTTACAAATCTTAGACGACGGTCGTTTGACTGATGCTAAAGGACGCCACATCAACTTTAAAAACACGGTCATTATCATGACTTCAAACGTTGGTGCGAGCATGATTGCAAACACTGCGAAGCTAGGCTTCGGCGGTGGCGGTGATGATGAGTCAAAAGACAAATATGACAGACTCAAAGACACGGTTTCAGAAGAGATGAAAAAGGCGTTCAGACCTGAATTCCTTAACCGTATCGACGAAACGATTGTCTTCTCACACCTTAAGAAAGAAGAAATCAGAGAAATCGCTGAACTTATGCTTAAAGACTTGTTCAAACGTCTTCAGGAACGTGAGTTGTCAGTTGAAATTACTGATGAAGTTAAAGATTATCTGTCTGATGCGGGTTATTCAGAGGCTTACGGTGCAAGACCGTTGCGCCGATTGATTCAACGTAGAATTGAAGATATGCTTGCAGAAGAAATCCTCTCCGGCAAATACCAAGCCGGCGACACGATTAAGCTTAAGCTTGTTGATGAGAAAATCACTTTTGAAAAAGCTAAGTCTAAAAAAGCAAAAACAAAAGAAGAAGCTGAAGTGCAGTAATTAAATATAATAAAAAGCCCTCGCGATGAGGGTTTTTTATTGAGCTTATTTATTAAACATTTTCATAATCTTATCAATCAGACCTTCTTCTTCGGCCATTATTTCCTGTCATCCTGAACTTGATTCAGGATCTTCAACTTGCGCGGTTTGCGTGACTTTTCACGGTGGAAGATTCCGGATCAAGCCCGGAATG
>JAVBOC010000001.1:0-155914 GCA_031550975.1 Candidatus Gastranaerophilaceae bacterium | reverse complement strand
TTGCACTACAGCAAAGACAATCACCGCAATAACCCCAATAATAGTCATCGCAATTAATACCTCAGGGATGGTGAAACCTCGTTTTTTCATATAGCCTCCAGCAGATTGTTCAATAATATTATACTATTATAACATATCTTGTTGAACTATACAAGGGTAGCTCTTTGGGTAGCTCTGTTAATTAGCATATTCTATTACTCAACTGCCGGGAAAATGTTGTAATTATTTCCCTTCGTAGGCGTTTATGTAAAGTTGTTTGATATCCTCAATCAGCGGATATACCGGGTTTGCACCGGTTGCTTGATCGTCAAAAGCAAGTTCAGCAAGCTCGTCAAGTTTTGCATAAAACTCTTTTTCATCCACTCCGTATTCGCGGATTGAAGCAGGAATTCCAAGATCAGATTTGAGTTTTGCGATCGCGCTTATAAGAAGTTTCGTTTTCTCATCATCATTTGCACCACCAAGTTTCAACTCATCAGCAATCTGCGCGTATCTTTCTGTCGCTTTTGGGAAAGTATACTGCGGGAAAGTCCCTTGTTTTGTCGGACAATCATTCGCGTTAAACTTGATAACCTGCTCAATTAAAAGTGCATTGGCAAAACCGTGCGGGATATTAAATGCGCCGCCCAATTTGTGCGCCATTGAGTGACAAATGCCCAAGAACGAATTTGCAAACGCCATACCCGCAATGGTTGCGGCATAGTGCATTTTCTCACGTGCCAACGGGTCAGCAGCGCCCTCGTTATATGAGCGCAAAAGATATTTAAAAATTAATTTAATCGCTTCTAACGCATTTGAGTTAGTGAAGTTTGTCGCAAGCGTAGAAACATAAGCCTCAAGTGAGTGAACAAGTGCATCCACGCCGCCCGCTGCAGTCAGTCCTTGCGGCATATTATCAACGAAGTTCGGGTCAATAATTGCCATATTTGGCGTCAGCGCGTAATCCGCAATCGCATATTTAATATGAGTATTCTCATCAGTGATAACCGCAAACGGAGTAACTTCAGACCCCGTACCTGAAGTCGTCGGGATGCAAACCATCTGCGCTTTTTTACCCAATTCAGGAATATGTGCGATACGTTTTCTTATATCCATAAACCGCATTGCAATATCTTCAAAACTGGTTTCAGGCTGTTCATACATAAGCCACATAATCTTAGCTGCATCCATCGGAGAACCGCCGCCAAGTGCGATAAACACGTCCGGCTCGTAAGGCCTGATTATATTTAGCGCCTCATTAATTGTCGCAATATCCGGGTCAGGATTAACATCGAAGAATATCTGATAGTCAACGCCAATCTCATCAAGCACGTTTGTTACAGAGCTTACAATGCCTGAGTTAAACAAATATCTATCCGTTACGATAAACGCACGCTTTTTGCCTTCTAATTCGCGCAGAGCAAGGTCCGTCGCACCGCGTTTAAAGTAAATTTTCGGCGGTAATTTATACCAGAGCATATTCTCTCTCCTTTCAGCTACAGTTTTGTAGTTTAATAAATGTTCAATTCCAACGTTTCCGCTAACCGAGTTTCCGCCCCAAGAGCCGCAGCCCAACGTCAAAGACGGTTCTAATTTAAAGTTATAAAGATCGCCAATTGCGCCGTGTGAAGACGGTGCGTTAACAAGCAATCTGCAAGTCGGAATCTTTTCTGCAAAATATCTTATACGATTACGCGAAGAATCATCACAGCAATTACAAACCTGAACGCCTTTATCAAGCGGGGTGCAAGCCGGTTCTTCCTTACTAGCGTCTGTATAAAGCGCCGCAGAGTGGCCTAAGCCGCCAAGTTTTAACAGCCCATGTGCAATCTCAACCGCATCTTCAAAGTTTTCTGCCTTATAAAGTCCTAAAATCGGAGACAATTTTTCATATCCAAACGGGCTTTTACCTGAATAATCAGTTTCTTCACCGATTAAAATTTTAGTTTTTTCAGGGACCTCAAATCCTGCCATTTGCGCGATTTTATAAGCGCTTTGACCAACAATTTGACCACTCACAGCACCGTTTTCACCAAAAATAATTTTGCCCGTTTTTTCTTTCTCGTCATCGTTTAAGATTCTGCAGCCGCGGTATTCAAATTCGCGTTTAACCTCGTCATAAACCTCTTTTACAACAACGACTTCTTGCTCGGAAGCGCAAATCATACCGTTATCAAAAGTCTTTGACATGATAATTGAAGACACCGCCATTTTAATATCAGCAGTCTCATCAATAATTGCCGGCACATTACCCGGTCCAACACCGACAGCAGGAGTACCGGATGAATAAGCCGCCTTAACCATCCCCGGACCGCCTGTAGCCAAGATGCAATCAATATCTTCGTGCTTTAGAATCAACTCTGATAACTCTTTTGAAGGCTCGTCAATCCATCCGATAATGTCTTGTGGAGCGCCCGCCGCAACCGCCGCGTCAAGAATAATTTTTGCCGCCTCAACAGTGGACTTTTTCGCACGCGGGTGTGGCGAAAAAATTATCGCATTTCTTGTTTTTAAACTGATTAACGCCTTAAAAATCGCCGTAGATGTTGGGTTTGTAGTCGGAATTATACCCGCAATTATACCCAAAGATTCAGCAACAACTTTTATGCCGTTTACTCTGTCTTCACGTATCACGCCGCAAGTTTTAGCGTTTTTGTGTTTGTTATAAATATATTCAGAGGCAAAATGGTTTTTAATAACCTTGTCTTCCACAACGCCCATGCCGGTTTCTTCAACCGTCATTTTTGCAAGTGAAATCCGCGCCTTATTCGCCGCCATTGAAGCAGCCTTAAAAATCTTATCAACCTGTTCCTGATTGTACTCAGCGAACTTTTCCTGTGCCGCTTTTACTCTCTTTATTAATTCTTCTAACTCACCTGGGGTAGTAACTGTCATAACGCCTCCCTTGTTCTTGGCAATATTTTAAAACAATTACTACTTTTTTACAAGTCTTAACACCAAATCTTAATCTATTTTTAATCTTTACTAGCAATTTTTTTATTTAGGAGTTTTATATCATCAGAAAAAGACGAAAGGAAAAATTATGCGCATAAATTTAAACACAACAAACACGCAAAAAATAAATAATCAACAGGCCTTCAAAGCTGGGATGGTGCGATTTAGCACTTACGTTGATCCAGCCAGAAAAGTCCTAGTTCAGGAAGCTATAATGCCAACTCCAACACTTGTTGTAGATATTATAAACAATTGTTTACAACTTATTTCGAATGGAAGAACCTTTATTGTTTTTGATCATAAGTCTGATAGAAGTGCCAAGGTATTGGCCGATGATTTGTGTGATTTATTCATGACTGCAGAAAGCCAAGGAGGCATTCATAACGCCCCTAAAAACGTTGCACTCTCTGTGATAGAGTAAAATAAATTAGCCATAATTATAATAAAAAAGAGGCCCAAGGGCCTCTTTTCTTGTCTTTAGACTTTATTCGCGTTCTAAAACATTAGTCCAGCTTCGCGAGCCGCGTCAGCCAAAGCCGCTACACGACCGTGATACAAGAATCCGCCACGGTCAAATACCACGCACTCAACTCCTGCTTTTTTCGCTTTTTTCGCAATCGCTTCGCCAACAATTTTTGCAGCTTCAATGTTACCACCGTGTGGAAGTTTTTCTTTCAACTCAGGGTCAACAGAAGATGCTGAAGCCAATGTAACACCATTTACATCGTCAATCAATTGAGCGTAAATGTGTTTTGTGCTTCTATAAACTGCCAAGCGCGGGAATTCACCTGTGCCTGAAAGTTTAACACGAATCGACTTGTGTCTTTTTTGTGTCTGCGTTTTTCTAATTTTAGTTTTAATCATTTCTTTCTCCTTCACCCAAACCTTCTTAGCAATTCTAAGGGTTTATGTGGGCTTTGTTTTGTACTATTTCTATGTTGTTTCGCGCCTGTGCAATCAAAGATTGTTACGGCGCTGCGTTATGTTTGCCTGCTCGTCTTGCTAATCGCAAGCCGACACTGCAAACACCGGCTCACGCTTTATTTCTTACCGGCTTTACCAGCTTTACGTCTTACGAATTCGCCTTCGTAACGTACGCCTTTTCCTTTGTAAGGTTCTGGTGGACGTTTACCGCGGATTTCTGCTGCTACGTCGCCAACTGTTTGTTTGTTAGGACCTTTTACAGAAATTTTTGTGTTTGCTTCAACAGCAATCGTAATCCCTTTTGGAGGATCGATTTTTACAGGGTGTGAGAAACCTAGCATAAGGTTCAAAACTGCACCTTCCATATTCGCACGGTAACCTACACCTTGGATTTCAAGTCTTTTTTCGAAACCTTCCTTAACACCTTTTACAGCGTTAGCCATAAGAGTTCTTGAAAGACCGTGAAGTGAACGGGCAATACGCGAATCATCCGCTCTTTCAACAATTACTTGGCTTCCATCAACTTTTACGCTGATTTCAGGACGGAATTCAACAGACTCTTCGCCCAAAGGCCCTTTTGCTGTGAATTTGTTATCTTCTATTTTAACCTCAACTCCTGATGGAATCTCGATTGGCATTTTTCCTATACGTGACATTTCTATTCTCCTTTTTGATATATTATTAATTGAGTCCAGATCTTTCTATCAATTACATCTGTACCCCTCACCCGCATTTCTTTGCCTCACATTGCTCGGCTAGAACTGTTCCCTCTCCCTCAAGGGGCGAGGTGGGTTATTACCAAACGTAACAAAGAACTTCGCCGCCAAGGTTCTCTTTGCGAGCTTTACGGTCTGTTAACAAGCCTTTGCTTGTTGAAACAATCGCAATACCCATACCGCCAAGAACTTGCGGGATATTTTTTGATTTTGAGTATGTTTTCAAACCAGGTTTTGAAACTCTTTGAAGTTTTGTGATTACCGGTTTGCGTTTTTCGTCGTATTTCAATGTGATTTTAAGCACTTTGAATTTACCTGAAGCATCTTCACTATAATCAGTGATGAAACCTTCTGCTTTTAATACTTTTGCTAGTTCAACTTTCAATTTTGAAGAAGGCATTTCTACGCTTTCGTGTGAAACTTGATTAGCATTTCTAATTCTTGTTAGCATATCTGCTATTGGATCTGTTACCATTGTTTTTTTCCTTTCATTACTTGTCAGAACTCCTGTCTGACAGTTTAATAAATAGTTTATGACAAATAAGGACTAGTCACTATTCTCTAGTGCCTAGTCTCGAATAATCACCAACTAGCCTTGGTTACACCCGGGAGAAGCCCTTTGTGAGCCATTTCTCTAAGGTGGATTCTGCACAAGCCGAAGTCACGGTGGAAACCGTGTGGTCTTCCGCAAATGCTGCATCTGTTATGAAGTCTTACTTTTGGGTATTTACCCGCTTCAGCAAGTTTCATTCTGCGTTCTTCTTTGTTTATCATTGCTTTGTTAGCCATGTTTTTTTCCTATTTTATTATTTTAATTTTATTACGTCGCTCGCTTTAAACGGCGTTGCGGTCTTGCACTTCTGCAAGCCCTCCAGCCTTTGCTCGCTCCTATTTTTTGAACGGCATTCCGAGTAAAGTTAATAACTCACGTGCCTCGTCGTCTGTTTCAGCAGTTGTGATAACTGAAACGTTCATACCTTTTACCAAATCAACTTCTTCATAAGTGATTTCAGGGAAAAGTGCTTGTTCTTTCAAGCCTAATGTGTAGTTGCCGCGTCCGTCGAATGCTTTGTTGTTGATGCCTCTAAAGTCACGGATACGTGGGAGCACTACGCAGTTTAGCTTTTGCAAGAAATCATACATTCTTTCGCCGCGAAGAGTAACCATTGCTCCAACAGGCATTCCTTCTCTCAATTTATAAGTAGCGATTGATTTTTTTGCCTTTGTAACAACAGACTTTTGACCTGCGATTTTAGTCAATTGAGCTTCAATAACTTCTGCCAATTTTGTATTTTTAGAAGCCTCACCAACACCCATATTCAAAACTATTTTGTGAAGTTTTGGAACTTCGTTGATGTTTTTGTAGCCGAATTTTTGCTGCATTGCAGGAATTACTTCGTCTTTGTATCTTTGTCTTAAACTTTTTGTCTTTGTTGCCATTTTTTTATCCTTTTACTTTGATTTTCAGAGGTTTTACCCTACTCGGATTATATATCCAGTTGCTCGTTGCATTTTTTACAAACGCGAACTTTTTTGCCAGCTTTTACTTCGTTTTTAATTCTGGTTGGTTTTTCACAAGCCGGGCAAACCACCATAACTTTTGAAGAATCCATTGGAGCTTCAAGTTTGATTAAGCCGCCTTGGATACCCGCTGCAGGCATTGGTTTCTGCGCTTTAGTAACCATGTTAACGCCTTCAACAACGATTTTTGATGCTGTCGGATCAACTTTCTTTACGCTTCCGATTTTTCCTTTATCTTTACCCGCAAGGACGATTACTCGATCGCTGGTCTTTACGTGTAAGCTTTTTTTCTTTTTGTCTACCATTTTGTCTTTCCTTTTTATTTTTATTTCTTTGAGGTTTTAGAGACCCAGATCCTGAAACAAGTTCAGGATTATCTATTTCTATGGCTCATTCCTCGCCAAGAACTAGATAACTTCCGGTGCAAGTGATACGATTTTCATGTAACCTTTGTCTCTTAACTCACGGGCAATCGGTCCAAAAACACGTGTTCCGCGTGGGTTGCCGTCTTTGTTGATGATTACCGCTGCGTTATCGTCGAATCTGATAACTGAGCCGTCGTTACGTTTGATGTCAGCTTTTGTTCTGACTATAACCGCTTTTACAACTTCGCTCTTTTTTACACCCATGTTTGGCGTTGCATCTTTAACAGTAGCCACGATTTCGTCGCCTACAGCTGCAAATGTTTTGTTTGAACCGCCCATAACACGTATGCAAAGGAGTTCTTTTGCGCCTGTATTATCTGCTACTTCTAGTCTTGTTTCTTGTTGTATCATTTTTTGTTCCTTTTTATTGATATAACGTCTTGTATTTGACGCCTATTTCGCTTTTTCTACAACTTCAAGCAATGTCCAACGTTTGTCGCCCGAAATTGGTTTTGATTCGATAATTCTTACTGTATCGCCCTCGTTGCAAACATTGTTAACATCGTGAGCTTTATAGTTTTTATTTGTTTCCATAATTTTTTTGTATTTTGGGTGCGGATTGTAATCTGCTACTTTAACAACAATGGTTTTATCCATTTTATTACTTACTACTACACCTTGTTTCTCTTTTTTAGGCATTTGTTACCTCCGCTTTTTTAGCCTTTGGTTTCGCTGCAGTTTTAGCTTTAGCAGGAGCTTTTGCCGGAGCCTTAGCTTTTGCCGGAGCTTTCTTTTCAGCTTTTTCAGTCTTTTGGGCTTTTGCTGCCGGTGCAGCTTTTTCAGCCTTAACTTTCGGAGCACTTACCGCTTTTGGGGCAACTACTTTACCAGAAGCTTTTTCCTGAATAACTGTTTTTGCTTGCGCAATATTACGTTTTGCTTTAGAAATCAACGCTGTGTTTTCAAGCTTGTGTGTCGCCAACTGGATTTTGTAAGTAAGTAAATCCTTTTTCCAGTCTACAATTGCTGCTTGTAAATCTTCTATTGATTTTTCTCTAAGTTCACTAATTTTCATTTGTTGTTCCTTTTTATAGTTGAATAGTTGAATGGTTGAACGGTTATTTTGCTAAACCTCTAAGCATCCAAGCCTCTATTGTTGTGGTTCTTTTTCGATGATTTTAACTTTGATTGGAAGTTTTTGTGCTGCAAGTTCTAACGCTCTTACTGCAATGTTTCTATCAAAATAATCAAGTTCAAAAAGTATTCTTCTTGGTTTAACTACTGCTACCCAGTACTCTAAACCACCTTTACCTGAACCCATACGAGTTTCAGCAGGTTTTGCAGTAATCGGTTTATCCGGGAAAATTTTAATCCAAACGTTACCGCCACGTTTGATTTCACGAGTCATTGCACGACGCGCTGCCTCGATTTGTCTGCTGGTAATCCAGCCAGGTTCTACTGCTTGGATTGCATATTTGCCGAATTCAAAGTTCACGCCTCTAGTTTCGTGGCCTTTCATTCTGCCTTTCATCATTTTTCTGTATTTAGTTTTCTTTGGCATTAACATGATTTGTTTTTCCTTTTTTGTTAATTAATTTATCTTGTTGCGCTTGAACTGTCTTGCTCGGTCGCACTACTCAGTTTCAATCGCTTTGCGTCTTGGACGGCGTTCGCCTCTGTCTCCGCGTGGAGCTCTTTCGGAAGCATTTGATTTATCACCTTTTGCTTTTACGTTAGCATCTGCTTTTTCACCAGGCATTAAGTTACCTTTGAATACCCAAACTTTAACGCCGATTTTACCCATCATTGTATCTGCTTCAGCAAAACCGTAATCTACGTCTGCACGAAGTGTTTGCAATGGGATTCTGCCTTCTTTTGCCCATTCAGAACGAGCGATTTCCGCTCCGCCCAAACGGCCTGATACCATAACTTTGATACCCTGTGCACCTGCTCTCATTGTGCGCTGCATTGCTTGTTTCATCGCACGTCTGAATGCTACACGTTTTTCAAGTTGTTGAGCGATTGATTCTGAAACTAATTGAGCGTCAGCATCGATTCTTGCAACTTCAACAACATTGATAACAATATTTTTCCCAAATAGGCTGGAGACATCTTTTTTAAGATCATCAATACCCTGTCCGCCGCGACCAACGATAATACCAGGTTTAGCGGTTACAATTGTAACTATTACGCTTTGAGCTTTTCTGTCAATTAAGATTTTAGAAATGCCTGCTGTGTATAGTTTTTTCTTGATATATTTTCTTAATTTAGCATCTTCTGCAATGAATGTGCCGTAATCTTTGAATTTGGCATACCAAGTGCTCACGCTGCTTTGCGTTACTCCGAGTCTAAATCCTTTTGGATGTGTCTTTTGTCCCATTTTTTTTCCTTTATTTTTTTAATTTAATTACTTTATCTACTTGATATCGCTTACTTTCAATGTCAAGTGTGCTGTACGCTTAAGTCTTGAATACATACGACCTTGCGCTCTTGGTCTTGCTCTTTTATAAGTTACGCTTTCGTCAGCGAAGATTTCGGAAATCTTCAAGCTGTCAGCGCTTGCGCCAAATTTTTCCTGTGCGTTTGCAACAGCGGCTTTCAAGTTCTTTTCAACCACTCTTGCTGCAAAGTATGGCATAAAACGCAATAAGTCTTGTGCTTCCATAACAGATTTTCCACGAACCTCGTTGATAACGCGGCGTAGTTTTCTTGCTGTCATTTTAATATCTGATTGTTTTGCCTTAGCTTCCATTTTTTTATCCTTTTAATTTTCTTTGCTTGTCTTGCTCGTTCGCGCTTAACGGGTCTCCGGTTGTCGCCTTCGCGCCACCCTGCGCCCTCAGCTCACTCGCGCTATTTACGCTTCGCTTTGTCCGCTGCGTGGCCTCTGTACATTCTTGTCGGAGCGAATTCGCCTAATTTGTGACCAATCATTTGCTCAGTTACATAAACCGGCACATGAGTTTTGCCATTGTGAACAGCAATTGTGTGACCCAACATATCAGGTACTATCATTGATGCTCTTGACCAAGTTTTTACAACTTTTTTCTCAGAGGTTGCGTTTAGTTTTTCTATTTTCTTCTGTAGAGCTACTTCTACATATGGACCTTTTTTTAATGAACGTGCCATTTTTTTTCCTTTACCTTGTTTTAATTACTTTTTTTATTTTAGTGAGTAGTGAGTTGTGAATCGCGAATGGATCTTTTAATTCGCACTCTGTGCTCATTTAATATTACTTACTACCTACTTTTTTTGCGTCTTCTTACAATTAATTTATCAGAAGTCTTACCTTTTTTACGTGTCTTGTAACCAAGAGCCGGTTTACCCCAAGGTGTTTTTGGGTGTCCGCCAGGACCGGTTTTACCTTCACCACCACCATGAGGGTGATCGCAAGGGTTCATTGTAACACCACGAACAGTCGGTTTAATGCCAAGGTATCTTTTTCTACCAGCTTTACCCCAAGACAAGTTTTTGAATTCTGAGTTGCCAAGGGTTCCGATTGTCGCCATACATTCTTTTCTTACCATTCTCATTTCTGATGACGGAAGTTTAATGGTTACATAGTTGCCTTCTTTCGCCATAACCTGAGCTGAGTTTCCTGCCGCTCTTACCATAGCGCCGCCACGTCCAGGTGTAAGTTCGATATTGTGAACAATTGTACCCAACGGGATAAGCTCTAATGGAAGTGCGTTACCGTTTTGAATCGGTGCTTCAGGACCGCTTACGATTACGTCGCCTACGCCAAGACCTTCCGGAGTTAAGATATATCTTTTCTCACCATCTGCGTAGAATACCAATGAAATTCTTACGTTTCTGTTTGGATCGTACTCAATAGTTTTTACTGTTGCAGGTACGCCGAACTTTTCGCGTTTAAAATCTATCACACGGTAAGCTCTTTTTACACCGCCGCCTTTGTGACGACAAGTGATTCTACCGGTGTTGTTTCTACCGGAATGTTTTTTTAGCGGTTTCAATAGTGATTTTTCAGGAGTGCTTGTTGTAATTTCCTGATAATCAGACATTGTCATGCCTCTTTGTCCCGGTGATGTTGGATTTATTTTTCTGATTGCCATTTTTTTATCCTTTTGTTTTTCTTAATTTTTCTATATTCCGACTAATTCTTCAATTGGATCGCCGTCAATAGTTACGATTGCTTTTTTGCTAGAATCTGTACGTCCTTGTTTATAACCCATTCTCTTTGTGTGAGAAGGCATATAAACCGTTCTTACTTTTTTTACTTTTCTTCCAGGAAAAGCTAATTCTACAGCCTGCGCAATTTCAATTTTTGTCGCATCTTTTACAACTTCAAAGGTGTATTGGTTTAATGAAGTTGCTGTCATTGATTTTTCTGTAATCAATGGCTTTTTGATTATGCTGTATAGTTTTTCTGTGTTTGTTCTTGATGTACTCATTTTTTTATCCTTATTATCGGTCGTTAGTTATTAACGCCTATTTTGAAAGTCTTTCAGTGATTTCGTTAATCGCTGCTTCTGTGATGACGATTGAATCAGCTTCGATTAAATCCTTTACGTTTAAGTTTGAAGGTAAAAGAAGTTTTACGCTTGGGATGTTTCTTGCTGCTAATTCAAAGTTGTTGTTATCAGCACATTTAGCATCAGCGATAATTAAAACTTTTCCGCTTACGTTCAAAGATTTCAACGCGCTTACCATTAATTTTGTTTTAGCTTCCTTAATATCAGAGAAATCTTTTACAACAATTAATTGTTCTTGTCTTGCAGATAATGCTGATTTAAGCGCTAATTTTCTCGCTTTTTGTGGCATTGAGAAGCTGTAATCTCTTGGTTTTGGCCCGAAGATTACGCCGCCGCCTGCGAACAATGGTGAACGAAGTGAACCAGCTCTAGCGCGGCCGGTACCTTTTTGTTTCCACGGTTTTCTTCCGCCGCCGTTTACTTCCGCTCTTGTTTTAGCACAAGCAGAACCTTGACGTGCGTTATTTAATTGTCTTCTTAATGCTAAGTGCATTACGTGCAAATTAGGTTCTACGCCGAAAATATCTTTTTCTAGAGTGATTTCGCCTAATTTTTCTACTTTTGTATTCATGATTGATTTTGCCATTTTGTTTTCCTTTGTCCTTTCTCACCTCTTGCCCGTGGGCTTTATATGGCGAGCTAATTATTTTTGTTTTCTGTCCTGGAGCTAGTTCCACTTAGTTCTTGTTGGAACGATTGTAAGCAATCTGCCTTCGCATCCCGGAACTGAACCTTTTACCAAAACTAAGTTCTTTTCAGCGTCAACTTTAACTAATTTAAGTTTAGTAACTGTAACTCTTTCGTTACCCATGTTACCCGCCATTTTTTTACCTTTGATAACGCGGCCCGGAGTTGTACCCGCACCGATAGAACCAGGTGCGCGGTGGTTTTTAGAACCGTGAGCCATAGGCCCTCTTCCGAAGTTCCATCTCTTAACAGTACCTTGGAAACCTTTACCGATCGATTTCCCGGTTACGTCAACTTTTGCTACGTTGTCTAATACTGATAATTCAATATTCTGACCTACAGTGTAAGCTTCCGGGTTGTCTACACGGAACTCTTGTAAGTGTCTGAAGTTATCTAATTTATTTTTAGATAGGTGACCAATCTGAGCTTTGGTTAAGTGCTTTTCTTTCGCAGCAACTGTACCAACCTGGATTGCGTTGTAACCGTCAGTTTTGACTGTTTTAACTTGAGTAACAACAGTTGGGTCAACTTTAATTACAGTTACAGGTATTGCCAATCCTTGCTCGTCAAAGATTTGGGTCATCCCGAGTTTTTTTCCTATGATACCTAGTGTCATATTTGTCCTTCTTTCTATTTTGGATTATTGGCAGTTCGGAAAAGTGTGGTTTTCCTCACTGGGTCGGGCTGGGTTCGCTTGCCGCTCACACGGCGCCCTAGCCAAAATCCACTTTCTTGCGAGCGCTACGTCTGTCTCTTTACCTTTTCGGAGCTTTTGCGGTAAAAGGTCACCCCCTTACTTGCACCCCGTCGTAGTTCACATTATTGCTATAATGCTTTCAATTTGCTTTTTAAAGCTTGACTTCGATGTCAACACCTGCCGGCAAGTCGAGTCTTGTTAACTCTTCTGTTGTTTGTGCGGTAGGTTCGTATATATCAATAATACGCTTGTGTGTTCTTAGCTCAAAGTGCTCTCTAGACTTTTTGTCTACGTGAGGTGAACGAAGCACACAATAGATACGTCTTTTAGTAGGTAAAGGAATAGGTCCTGCAACGCTTGCGTCAGTTCTTTTTGCTGTTTCAATAATTTTGTCCGCAGACACATCAATCAACTTGTGATCGTACGCTTTCAAACAAACTCTGATACGTGCTCTTTTTGCTGTAGTTGCCATTTTTGATTCCTTTTGGGGTGGGTAAGCCGTTCCACCATTGTTTCTACCTGTTAACGGGATGACCCGTTTGCTATTTTAAGTTACTAATTTCGGCCCTTTTCTTATCCTATGACAAACAAATTTAGCTGTCAACAGGGTATTTTCATGTTTGTTTCAATTTTGTTACATTGGAGTAAACATTTCTTGCAAACCCTTCCCATTTATATTATCAATTAAGATATCGTATGAATATTTAGGGGATATATTAATGAGAATTCAAAGTATTAATCAAGCACAACCGGCATTTCAAGCACAGTTTAGGTTTGAGCAACTGAAAAATTATCTGCCCGCTAAGCGTATAAAGGAACTTACGCAAACGGCTGCTGCAGTCGGAAAACCAACAGATATAATAAGTTTGCAATTAGGCAGTATTGCCCGACACAATGACTCTTTGAATTATTCAATAGCGGCAATGATTGACGGCAAGATGTACCATGACCATAACGGTATTTTATATTTTGTGCACAATCAACTTGATTCTGCGGCGCAAGCACTTACAGCAGACTTGAAAAGACCGATTTTACGCATAGCAGACCAGAGACTTCATGTTAAGCCTGGAATGGTTGAATTAGACGGTCTCGGCGGACGCGCACTTGTTGATTTGCCCAAGTAAATTGTAGAAAAGGAAAGATTTATAATGAGAATTTAAGGAATTAGTCAAGCACAACCGGCGTTTCAGGCGAATCTGTTTAGCAGAATTCCTAAAGCAAGACAATTGGAAATAAAACAGCTTATTAAGCCTCAATTAAGCTGTGGCGTGGTTTCACCCACTTTTTGCGAAGCGATGATTGCTTTTGACTTAGGTTATGCTGTTAAAAGCAATCTAGAAGGATATCAGTCCTTGGGGACATTGGCTCTACTTGGTGCCGGATTGATGTATATCATAAAACGCGTTGGTAGCGCGATGAGAGGTTCACACAATGAAACTTTTTCGGCTTGGCTAACTTGGCAAGAGCTCAATAACGCGGAGAAGATTTATGCCGCTAAATTGTATCTAAACAACCAATGTGGCCATGTAACATCTAAGTTTATGCAAATATTCCAACCTGGTAAGGTTAAAAAATTAGCAGGAGTTAAAGAGAAATAGGCAAATCTAAAATCGTTATTTAGATGATTTTTTTACCGACTTTGGTGCAGGTTTTTCAGCCTCGACTTCTTTGATAATAGCTTCGGCTTCCTTATCAATCTCGTCTTCTTCGTCAGAAGCTATTTCTTCAATTTCAGCTTCCTCGCGTTCGCCAATTTCTTCGTCAGCGTCCTCGTCTTCAGATTCTTCTTCAGTTTCGTCATCTTCTTCGATTTCGTCTTCGTCTTTAGCGCGGATTACAGGAATAGAGAGCATCAACGCCATTTGATCGCCGTCTTGCTCAAGGTTTAATTCCAAAGCATCGTCATCTAATTCTAAATATTTAGTAAGCAATTTAACCAAATCTTTTCTCATGCGCTCTAAAAGTGCAGGGTTGATATTGGTTCTATCTTGCATTAAAACGACTTTCAATCGGCTACGTGCAACATCTTTTGCACTGTCTTCCACTTCTGCCTGGCGGAAAAATCCTACAACTTTATTATAAATATTATCAAATATGCTCATTATTTTTTCCCCTTTCCTGCAAGTTTGCAGAAGAAGTTTTTAACTTTGCCGACGACGCTTTTGTCTTCGTCTAAGTTAAGGAAAGGAACATCTTCGCCAATAATTCTGCGAGCCACGTTTTGGAAAGCCTGACCTGCCAACGCTTTTTCGTCATTAACAATCGGTTCACCTTTGTTGGTTGAAGTGATAATACCTGTGTCTTCGGGGATTATACCGATTAATTCAGCCGAAAGGATCTCAACGACATCTTCTACGCTCATCATATCATTTGATTTGATAAGATTCGGACGTACGCGGTTTAATAATAATTTATAAGATTCGATTTCTTCTTTTGCTTCAAGAAGTCCGATGATTCTGTCCGCATCGCGAACCGCTGACATTTCAGGAGTCGTAACGACAATCGCTTCAGATGCACCGGCTACCGCGTTTTGGAAACCTTGTTCAATACCTGCCGGGCAGTCGACCAAAACAACATCAAAATCTTTTTGGAGTCTTTGACAAATATCTTTTAACTGATCTTCGCTAACCGCGGATTTATCACGGGTTTGAGCGGCAGCAAGCAGGCATAAGTTAGGGTTTTTCTTGTCCTTAACAAGAGCTTGCTTTAGTTTGCAGCGTTCTTCAACAACATCTACGATTGTATAAACAATTCTATTTTCCAAGCCCAAAAGCAGATCAAGGTTTCTCAAACCCAAGTCAGTGTCAATCATAACTACTTTTTTACCGGCTCTTGCAAGCGCTGTACCTATATTGGCACTGGTGGTTGTCTTACCGACTCCGCCCTTGCCGGATGTGATTACTATAACTCGGCCACTCATTGCTTATATTTCTCCTTTTATTCTTTGTATAATTATTTGCGTTTTTCTTATGCTAGCTTCTTCCGGGGTGAAAGTGTCTGTTCTTTGGATATATGGAACGTTTACGCTGTCCGGTCTGCGTGAAAAAATTTCTGCTATTCTCAGTTGAATTGCGTTCATTTTTAATGCTCTGATACGTGCATACCTGTTGCCCTCGGAACCCGCGTGAGCAATTCCGCCAAGAACACCCCACACTGTGATATCGCCAGTTGCAGCGACTTCAGCACCCGGGTGAACATCACCGATAACAACTAAGTTTCCTTCTGATGAAAGACTCTGTCCTGAGCGCACTGTGCGCTGGATATAGAGCGTCGGAAGCTTTTCCGTTGCACGCATTTGTTCTTTTGCTTGTGCGTTTACAACTTCTTGAGCGATTTGGTTTGCGCTTTCAATTTCTGCATTAAAATCTGCGTTTTCATCATCAACAACAGGCTGGGCTTCAGCCGCAACTACAGCTTCTTCGTCCGTTTCAGAAGGCATTTCAAGCGTTTGATATGCCGTAACGTTATCGATAAATTTATATTCGGTATCGCCAAAAATATTATCTAGAGCTTTTTCAAGTTCTTTGTCAGACTCTTCTCTGTCTGCGTCAAATTCAGGCGCCGCGATTTTGTTTTCCAATTGGCGAACATCAACCCCGATTTCTTGTGCTGAATTAATGGTTTGCTCTGAATATGTTGAAATAAATTCAATTTCAGAATTCATACATTCTACAAGCGCTTTTATGCTTGAAAGCTGGGATGCGTTTAAGTCAATTTCACCAAGTTTAAGGCGGACTTTTTTGCTCTGCGCATCAGGCAAATCAAGGATATTGCTGAGTTCATAAATTATTTCAGAACTCTTGCGGGCGTTGCTCACGTCCACTATAAAACCGTTTTCTACGTATCCCTTTTCCATAATAATCCTTTATACTTATCCCTGGGCTGGTTTCAAGACTCCGGATATATTACCCCTCCTAAAGTCTTTATACATGGAGCGTACAACAAACCTCAACCAACTTCAAGAGCATGTTTAGAAGTTGTAATATTCTAAAACAGGTTGATTAATTCTTCCAACGCTTTAGGACACATGCCGATGATATTTTCTAAGCTGCCTTCGTAGGACTGGATATAACCTTCCGGCATTTCCTGAATCCCATACGAACCCGCCTTATCAAAAGGTTTAAAATTTTCTATATAATAATTAATCTGCTCATCGCTCAAAGTATTAAACGTAACCTGGCTTGTAGTGGAATTTTTGCAAACTTCCCCGGTCTTTATGTTAATAACAGCAATCGCCGTAACCACCGAGTGCGTTCTGCCGGAAAGTTTCTTCAACATCGCAAACGCATCTTCACTGTCGCACGGTTTGCAAAGGATTTTGTTATCTAGGATTACCAGCGTATCCGCACCGATTACAAGTGCGTCTTCGTCTAGCGTATCCGCGACAGCTTTTGCTTTTTGATACGCCAAGTCTTCAATAAATGCATAAGAAAAAACCTTCACCGTATCGTTTTCTTCATACGTTGAAGGTATAACTCTGTACTCATATTTCATTTTTTTGAGTATGTCGGCCCTGCGAGGAGAGGCAGATGCCAGTATAATTTTTCCCATTTGTTGTTCCTTTTTTCTAATATTGTATCAGAAATACGGAACAAATTTGGTTTAAAGGTCGAATAGTTGAATGGTTGAATGGTTTATCCGGCTAAACCTCCAAGCATCAGAACATCCAAACCTCTTTATTGCAATGTCGCTGCTTTTTGGTATCTTGCTGTGCGAGCGTTAATCGCATAACAAGCTATGTTTAAACGCTGTTTAAGCGTCATCATATTTTTATACATATTGGCATAATCGTTCATCGCGCCCATCATTTTTTCCGGTGCGACCATCGATTCCATGTCATCGTGGTTGTCCACTTTTTCTTCTGCGTATTTTTTAACCAGTAACTGGTCGATGTAATCCTCAGCTCCTATTGCCATGAGAATCCTCCTGTCGTTTCCTAAACTATTTTTTTTGCGAACCATGAGACTTCGGTTATTCGGCTTGCGCCTCATAATTCAACTATTTGAGCATGTCTTAACGTATAGATTTCCTAGTAATTGATTTCCGTATATATATAATAAGTATATCTGCTTGTAGAAATTGCTTTTTATTTTTAGTTTGTTAAGAATTTGTAACATTTGACCTGCAAGTTGTATGTTATAATAGGTCAATGGATAGTATAAAGCTGATTGCGCCGGTAAAAAAGCCGGAGGATATAGGGGTTTTTTCGCGCCGTACAGGGTGCCGGGATTACTATAGTTATTATTCAAAATTCTTGGATGGGAATTTTGAATACGTAAAAGAATTTATTGATGCGGCAAAAGCCAACAACGCACATTTTTATATCAATTTCAAGCACGATATCAGAGAAGAAAATCTCCCCGAGATTAAAAAGCTTTTGAAATTCCTCAAAACTGTTGATATTGCGGGGATTTTCATAAATAGTTTTGCGATTCTGGAAGAAATTAAGGTCTTTAAACTACCGTTTAAAGTCATCGCCGATTCTTACTTCGACATCCACAACCTCGCCGGAATCGACTTCCTAAACAGTTTCCACAAAGTTGACTCCGTAATTGTTACTGAAGAAATTTACTTGAAAAACATCGCTAAAATCAGGCAGTATACGAAACTCCCGCTCGCGGTAGATTCAGACAATCTTCCTTGGTGTATTGAGGACTTGAAAAAATTAAAAGCTATTGACAGCGTGGTTATTAAGGGTGATTTTGAAAGTTCCGAAGAAATTTTAGAAGGCATTGAACTTGTTGAAAAAATTATCGAAAAGCCAAAACTATTTAAAAACCAAAAATTACCGTTCAAACACGTTCGCAAAAGTATTTATCAGACCAACCATTTTTCCGGCGAAGTCGTGAGTGCGCAGGGTAAAGATTTTAATTTCACCCGAAACATCAAAACCTTTGACTGGCGGCTTTCAGAAACTAGGGACAAGGAATCAGGGACTAGCAACCCGCTGGCTATCAAACACGAGACGTCGACCGATTACCGCATAAACCTGCGTTTGACAGAATTGGCGCAGATTAAAGAGCTTGAAAAATATATTAAAAAATTTGGACGCAACCCGATTTATTCTATTGAATACGGCGAAATCCTTGCAACAAACGACCTTGCGACAAGCAGTTTTTTAAAAATTATTAATAAAGTTAAAAAATTCTGCGAAAAATACGAGATAAAATTCCAGCTCTCAACCCCGCGGATATTGATTGAGCGCGATTTTGACAGAGTTTATGAGCACGAAAAGCAGATTTTACTAACAGGCATCCAGCCCTCATCGCTTATTATCAACAATATCGGCTATTTTTGGGCAGTAATTAACGACAACGATATCAACCACATTCCGATTGAGATCGGGCAGGGAATTGATTTGCTAAACAGCCTCTCAATTCGTTGTTTAAACAATCTTGCGCCGATTTCGACAGTTGATTTTACGGCGTTTCCTGACCCTGCGCGTGCGATGAGAACAATTAGCAAGATTAAAAACGAGATTCCGAACCGTAAATACACAATTGCCGGAAACATTCGGGTTCCGAGCCTGGGGCTTTGCCCGCTAAACAACGACAGCGCGATAATTTCGCGGCTATCTTGCGCTGCACCTTGCCACTGGGGCGGTTTTGCGCTGCATGATCCGACAATTAAAAAAGTTTTTCCGTTCAAGTGCGACGGTTTCTGTCGGATGCACCTTTTTGAAGACCGCATTTTAGAAGATTTTGACCGCGTTGAAGAACTCTATAAATCGGGTGTAAACGAGTTTGTATTCGACTTTTCCGACCTGAATGCCAAATACATCCCTATTTTGCTGGACAAATTTTTTAATAAAAATTAAGGGGTAAAATTAGCTATCTTTTTGCGCGATAACAATAACCGGCGCGTAGGTTAATGTAATTTGCGGATATTTTTGCGTGTATCTGTCGCAAAAATCTTTAACATCGGCAAAACTCCAATTTTGCGACAGGGAATTAACTCCCGTATGTTTCATGTGTGCAAGCAATTCAAGCGGGTTTTGGAAAGTCAAAGTATGCTCAAATTCTTCCATGTGCAGTATCTTATAACCTTTTAACGCCCGTCGGATTTGCTCCGGGGTCTTGTAATCCAACGAAAGACCTGTTAAATCTCTGATTTCTTTGAAATTTTGCGGGGTAAAAGTCGTGAACGCTATAATCCCATCAGATTCAAGCATCATAGAAAAATACTCCGCCGCTTTTTCCAAATTCTCGAGCCATTGAAAAACAGCGTTCGCAGCAATTAAACTCACTTTACGCGGAGGTTTTATTTTCAGCGCATTACCTTTTAAAAAGGTGAATTGCGAGTCGTGAATTGTGAATTGATCATCAAAAATGTTTTTAATATATTGCTCTGATTTCTCAGACAAATCGTTAGCATAATAGTTTTTAAACCGGAGTTTTTGCACCAGTTCACGTGTTAGAATCCCTGTTCCGGCACCAAGCTCAAGAATAGTTTGAAACTCATTAATGCTTTCTGTATTGTCATCCTGACAAGTTTTTTTATACTCCCGCAATACTTCCACCAATTTTTCCGCCATAATCCGTTGGACAAAAGCGTTTTCGTCATACTTGTCCATACTTTTTTCAAACTGTTTTTTTATATTTTTTGGATTAACCTGCATTTATTATATCGCTCCAATTTTGGTAATTATAGAACGGAAAATGTCCAGTTTCAATCGGATTTTGATATTCTTCCTCTCCCCTTGAGGGAGAGGAAAGGAGAGAAGCGAATTTCAATTCACTAACGACGAGGTGAGGGGTAGAATTTTTCCCCCAAAACGCAAGCTGGTTGTTAGTCGGAATAATTTTGTCATCATCACTTACAATCACTAGGTCGTAGAAAGTTTTTGAAGCTTCCACAGACGGCGAATTTTTGATTAATTCATAAAGACTATTCAGCTCATCAACTCTGTTTTCAATTGTGCGCGCTACGGGGTTTTGTGCATACTGCTCAAAATTTGTGCCAAAAACATTTTTATAAAACTTACCTTGTAAGCCGGCTTGAGCGTGCTTTAGGGTGAGTTCAAAAATTTTCACAGGGATTCCCCACTCGTCGTGCACAGGGAAAAGCGTTCCGTTAACCGCTATTTTTTTGTTCAATGGCGGAAGTTTCTCTCTCAGCAAAGACGCCACAAAGACCCCCATTGACCAGGCGATTAAATTGATTTCTTTATAATCTGGGATATCAATAAATTGTAAATCATTGTAATCATAAAACATCAAAACATCGTACTCGCCGCAATTCAGGAATTTAAACGGGTTTTCGTCAAATCCCCAGCCTGCAAAAAAGAGGATTAATTTGTCGTTTCCGGATCTATTTAGCCAATAATGCTGCACAGAACCTCCAAATCAGCCTCGGTAATATCGGTCGTAAGTGACAATCTAAGGCGCGAAGTACCTTCCGGCACTGTCGGCGGACGAATCGGCAATGTGAAATATCCGTTGTCCAAAAGTCTTGTACACAGTTCGGAAGTCTGGGCGTTATCTCCGATAATTACAGGCACAATATGACTTTGTGCCGCACCCACCTTAACAAGGGGGGAGGTCCCACAGGGACAGGGGAAATTTGCAAGTCTGCTTGCAAGAGTCAACATTTGTTCCCGTTTGGGTTGAGTTTTTGGCAGTTCATTTTCAATAATCCATTTGGAAAAAGCAACATTAATTGGCGGCAATGCAGTCGAAAAAATGAACGGCCGCGCCTTGTTAACAAGATAATCAATTAAAACTTTTTTACCTGTAACAAACGCTCCCATTGAACCGATTGCCTTACCGAAAGTCCCCATAATAAGGTCGATTTCACCGATTAAACCAAGTTTTTCAGCAACCCCCAATCCTTTGTCACCAAAGACACCGAATGCGTGAGCTTCGTCGACAACTAAGATACAATTGTATTTTTCTTTTAATTCAACGAGTTTTGCCAAATCCGCGATGTCGCCGTCCATACTAAAGACGCTTTCGCTAATGATAATTGCGTTTTTAAAGTTATCGCGTTCACGGTTTAAGAGCTGTTCTAAGTTCTTTGCATCATTGTGCTTGTAGCGGAAAAACCTACCCTTAGCCAATTGCATCCCGTCAATTATGCTCGCGTGATTGAGTTTATCGGAAAAAACAACATCACCGGCGCCTGCAAGAGCGCTTACTACCGCAACATTGGCATGATAACCGCTATTAAGCAAAAGGGTCGAACGGTTGAATGATTGAATGGCTGAATGGTTGAAAAGACTTGTAATCAAGGTTTCTAATTCTTCATAAATCGGCAGATTGCCCGTCAAAAGGCGTGCTGAAGAACTGCCAAAAGAATATTTATGCCCGACTTCAGCCAAAAAACGCTTGGTGACTTCTTCGTTATCAGCAAAACCAAGATAGTTATTTGAAGACAGGTTCAGGAGTTTTTTACCCCCGACCCAAATATATTTGCCTTCTTTTTTTTCGATGTTTTTAACAGAGCGCAGACAAGAATTTTCTTCTAAAGAATTTAGTTCATCGGTGAATTTGTCATTTTTCATAATATTAGCCTGTTCTAACCGCATAGGTGCCAGATCCTGAATCAAGTTCAGGATGACAAATGGTGTTATTTACACTTTAAGGTTGGGAAGGCGATTACGTCGCGGATTGACGGCGAATTTGTTAATAACATTACCAAACGGTCAATACCAATACCCAAACCACCCGCTGGCGGCATACCGTGTTCAAGTGCGCAGATAAAGTCTTCATCAATACACATCGCTTCTTCGTCACCGCAAGCCTTCGCTAAAGCCTGAGCCTCAAAACGCATACGCTGGTCAATCGGGTCAGTAAGTTCAGAGAACGCATTTGCGATTTCCCATCCGTTAACACGGGTCTCAAAACGCTCAGTCAGTCTTTCGTTATCGCGGTGAACTTTAGCCAACGGCGAAATATCGCGCGGATAATCAATAATATGAACCGGTTGTATTAGTTTTGGTTCAATTTTTTCTTCAAAAATCAACTCAACAACCTGTCCCCAGTTTTCACACTCGGAAGCGTCAACCCCAACTGATTTTGCCTTAGCTTTCGCTTCGTCAACGGTAAATATTTCAGCGAAATCAATGCCTGTAACTTCTTTAACTGAACCCAGCATAGTTTTTCTATCCCAAGGCGGCGTCAAGTCGATGTCATTCCCGCAATAGTGGATTTTCATCGTACCAAGAACCTCTTGAGCGCAAGCCGCGACAAGGTTTTCAGTCAAAACCATCATTTCATTATAATCAACATAAGCCTGATAGAGTTCCATCATCGTGAATTCAGGGTTGTGACGGGTATCGATACCTTCGTTACGGAAGCTTCTGTTGATTTCAAAAATCTTTTCGCTAACCCCGCCGACCATAAGTCTTTTCAGGTAAAGCTCCGGCGCAATCCGCAAGAACATTCCCATATCAAGCGCGTTGTGGTGAGTAATAAACGGTTTAGCGTTCGCTCCGCCTGCTTGCGGGTGAAGCATCGGTGTTTCAACTTCCAAAAACCCCTGGCAAGTCAAATACTCACGGATTGTTTGGATAATTTTACTTCTTTTTCTAAAAGTATCACGCACATCCTCGTTAACAATCAAATCAACATAACGCTGACGATACTTAGTTTCCACATCAGTCAAACCATGTTGTTTGCCCAATTCTTCAAGTTTTTCTTTATCAATTTGTTTGTTCGGCAATGGTAACAGAGTTTTTGAAAGCATTTTTAGGTTTTTTGCTTTGATTGAAAGCTCGCCCCGCGGAGTTCTTCTGATTGTGCCGGTAATCCCAATGATATCGCCTAAGTCAACCAATTTAAGGACTTCGAGCTGCGCTTCGTTTAAATTTTCTTTGTGAGAGAAGATTTGGATTTTGCCCGTTGTATCAAGCAGGTCAATAAACATGCCGGAATTTCTAAGCGCCATAACACGACCCGCAACTGAATAGCTATCATCAGTTTCTTCGCCAACTTCTAAGTTCTTATATTTGTCGTGCAAAAAAGTAGCATCCGCATCTTTGTGGAATGTATACGGATACGGGTTAACTCCCTTATCAGCCAAATCAGTGAGCTTTTGGACTCTCGTGAGTCTAATTTGCTCTTTGTGGCTTGTAGATTGCGCTTCATTCATTTGTTCAGTTGGCTGTGTCATGTGGTAATCTCCTTGTGTATACTTATACCAAGATTCTACCACAAAAATAAATTAAGCGTATTTTACCAAACGTTTCAACTCGTCAGGCTTTGAAGAACGTGAAAGCGCATCTTCATAAGTAATTAGTTTTTCTTTAACAAGTTTTGCTAAAGACATCTCAATAGTCTGCATATCCAAACCTTGGTTAACCTGGATCGCAGAATAAATGTGCGCGGATTTACCTTCTCTAATCAGGTTGGAGATCGCAGGATTTACAACCAGAATTTCTTGCGCCATAACACGGCCTTTTGAGCTTCCGTCCGGCTGGAGTTTTGGTAAAAGTGTCTGCGCAAATACTGCAACAAGTGAGTTTGCAAGCTGGATACGAATCTGTTGCTGACCGCCTTCAGGGAAAACGTCGATAATACGGTCAACTGTTTGTGAAGCAGAAGACGTGTGAAGGGTTCCGAACACTAAGTGACCTGTTTCTGCGGCTGTTAGCGCAAGCGAAATCGTTTCATAGTCACGCATCTCACCAACCAGGATAATATCAGGATCTTCCCGCAAAGCTGATTTAAGCGCGTTTGCAAACGAACGGGTGTCCATACCCAATTCACGTTGGTGGACAACACTTTGCTTTGAATTGTGAACAAACTCGATAGGGTCTTCGACTGTCAAAATATGCTCCGAGCGCACTGTGTTGACATAGTCAATCATCGCAGCAAGAGTTGTAGATTTACCGGAACCGGTAGGACCTGTGACCAGAATCAACCCGCGCGGTTTGTCTGCCATTCTTTTTACAACTTCCGGCAACCCCAAATCATCGATAGAAGGAACGTTAGATGGAATTGTCCTGAATGCCGCAGCATAGTTGCCTTTGTCTTTATAAAAATTAACCCTGAAACGGCTCAAGCCTTCAATACCGTAAGAAAAGTCAAGCTCCCATTCCTGTTCAAGTTTACGGCGCTGCTCATTTGTTAACATTGGAAACAGAAGTTCTTCAACCTGATCAGGCGTCAATGCCGGAAGCTCCAGACGTCTAAGTTTTCCGTCAATACGAAGCACAGGAGGCAAAAATGCAGATATGTGCAAATCACTGCCGCCGTCTTTAACTAACTTCTCTAATAACTCTTCTATAACCATATTTATCCTTTTGTGAAATCTATTCTTTATTCGCTAAAATTCATTATCGCGTCGCTCTCTTTTATCGCAGCTTCTATTAGTGAGTACGTCATATAAGCGCCTAGGGCAACTGCTTTGGGGTCTAACTCGGTATTGTTTGCAGCTTCTATTATGGCTGTATTAATCTCCGGATTCTCTTCTTTGATATAATGTATCATTTTTTTACGCCAGCCGGTTACGTCTTGAAAAATCTCGTCAAACGCCGCTGTTGTGTTTTCTTCTGAAATAATCGGAATCATATTTACCCTCGTATTGTGAAATTATATATTATTTTTTAAGGTTAGTCAAATGTTAAGAATGGTTGTTATTAGGTTCCTGATTCTTAATCCCTAATTCCTATTTCTGTTGTATAATCAGAGCATGAGGATTAGGGATTTAAAGCTGGTAAATTACAGAAACTGCACCGATTTGGAGCTTAATTTGGAGTCGGACAAAATTCTTATTGCCGGCAAAAATGCGCAAGGGAAAACTAATATTTTAGAAAGTATTTATTTTCTCTCCACCTTAAAAAGCCCGCGAACTTCAAATAATATTGAACTGATTAATTTTGAAGCACCTTCAGTGGAGATTAACGCAAATTTGATTAAGGCTGACACTTCAGTCGACTTGAATTACACTTATAACACCGAAAAAACGCGCGCGCTAAAAGTTAACGGGGTGAAAACAACCCCCAAAAACTTCAAGTCAGTGCTAACAACAGTGCTTTTTTCAACCTCAGACTTGCTTTTGCTTCGCGGAAGCCCGTCAGATCGTCGCGATTGGTTAGACAGAGCAATCTCGCAGGTCTATCCTGCCTATGACGAACGACTCTCAAAATATGACAAAATCCGCGTCCAGAAAAATAATTTTCTAAAGGAAGGAATACAAAACGATACATTACTTGATGTTTTCAACGAACAACTAGTTATCGCCGGAAGTAATATTATATACCTGCGTAAAAAATTCCTTGCCGAAATCGAAAAAATTGCACAGGAAAAACACCGAACTATTTCTGAAACTGAGGAGCTGCGTATAGGATACGACGGGATAGGGACTAGGGACAAGAAACTAGAGATTAGTAAATTGCCTGTTGTTGATGAGATTGCCTCCATTTTTCGCGAAGAGCTTGAATCACGCAGAACAGAAGAACTTCGTCGCGCACAGGCTTGTGTCGGCCCTCACCGCGATGATGTTATTTTCTATATAAATAATAATGACGCTTCAAAATTTGCCTCCCAAGGTCAACAGCGCACAATCGTACTTGCGTTGAAACTTTCCGAACTCGACATAATCACCGAAAAAACAGGCGACGAACCGATTTTATTACTTGATGATGTTTTGGCTGAACTTGATGATATAAGGCAGAATTACCTGTTGAAATCTATTAACGAAAACACCCAAACAGTTATAACTTCCGTTGATACTCTTCTTTTTGAAGAAGAATTTTTAAAAGGGGTTAAGGTATACAATATTTCAAATGGCAGGCTAAGCTAACTTTTTTAAAATTTGTGATACAATAATTGCATAAATAAAAAGGACAGCAACATGATTTTACCTGACAACCTCGGAATTGCAATGACTATTACCCTACTCGCCGGGCTCTCAACTGCTATTGGCGGTGCTGTAGCGTTTTTAGTAAAACCGGATAACATGAAGGTTTTCGCGGTAGGACTTGGGTTTTCAGCAGGGGTTATGATTTTCCTCTCGTTTATGGATATTCTCCCGGAAGCCAAAGAAATGCTCTACCATAATTTCCCGAACAACTTTGAATGGCTTGTGTTCGCCGGATTTATATTAGGACTTGCAATCGCAGGTTTAATTGACTATTTTATCCCCGACCACGTTGATATGGAAGAATTATTTAGCGAACACAAAGACAAACATTTATATTGCACACACCCGCATCAACAGTACAAAAAAAGCAAATTCAGCAAAGCGGGATTGTTCACGGCAGTGGCGATTTGCGTGCATAATTTCCCCGAGGGAATGGCGACATTTTTAGCGTCAACTCAAAATATAACTCTTGGTTTGTCTGTTGGGATTGCGATCGCAATACACAATATTCCTGAAGGAATCGCTGTTGCGCTCCCGATTTACAACACAACAGGCAAAAGACGCTACGCAATGCTTTACGCGACACTTTCGGGTTTATCAGAACCGCTTGGAGCTTTTGTCGGTGTATTTTTATTTCAACTGTTTTTACCTCAAATCCTTGTGGGATTCTTGTTCGCAGCCGTTGCGGGGATAATGGTTTATATTTCATTTGACACTCTGCTACCGCTTTCACGCGAGCACGGAACCTGGCACCTGTCAATGATGGGAATAATTTCCGGCGTACTATTCATGTGGTTAACTACACTTTTAATCTGACGTGACTAAGTTGCTAGGTGACTAAGTGACTAAGCATTTTAATTTTCTGTTATAATAGACTTATGAAAAATATTCTAAGGAAATTAGTCACTGATAATGAATTGGCATTTGATGAAATTGAGTATGCCGTTGATTCAATAGCACACGAAGAAGCCTCTGAAGCCCAAATAGCAGCTTTTATTACTGCATTGACGACCAAAGGAGTGAGCAAAGAAGAATTTTACGCGCTGGCTAAATCAATGCGCAAATACGCTCGCCGCGTCGAAACGGGCAAATACATAGTCGATAGCTGCGGCACCGGTGCAGATGGCGCCGGCACAATAAATATTTCAACTTGCGCTGCGATTGTTGCAAACGCCGCCGGCGTAAACATCGTTAAACAAACAAACTCCTCCATCACAAGCTGCTGCGGAAGCACAGACTTTTTGCACACACTCGGAATTGAAATCGCACAAACCCCTGAAAAAGCGCTTGAACAATTCGAGAAGAATTCAATAACCTTTGTACATTCCCCATACTTTAATGATTTTGCGCGCATTAATAATCCGATCCGCCAGCAGCTTGGATTTAAAACCGTTTTTAACTATCTTGGACCGTTAATTAACGCCTCTTTTCCGCAAGCACAGCTTTTGGGATGTTCATCAAATGAAATGTTAGAAAATATGGCTTATGCGCTGCAAAAGCTCGGTACAGAGCGCGCCCTTGTTGTAAACGGGCTTGAACCGAACGTTGACGAGATAAGTATTTGCTCAAAAACCCGCGTTTTAGAGCTAAAAGACGGAAAGATTGAAGAATATTTTATCTCGCCCGAAGATTTTGGCATGCAATGTGCCGATTTATCCCAAATCCAAGGGGGCAGCGGAGCGGACAACACAAGGATTTTTAGAGAGATTCTAAACCATTCAACCATTCAACCACTCGACCACTCAACCGCAGCCATTGACGTTATCTCGCTTAACGCCGGCGCTATGATCTATCTTTCAGGGCAAACCCCGACGATTTTTGAGGGTGTAAAAATGGCACAAAAAGCCATTGAATCTGGTTTAGCAGCCCACAAACTGGACCTTATCATGAAAAAATGTTATTCCGAAATGAATTCGGAATCAGGGTCATTACGGGCATGCTAAAATGCAAACAGCCCAGATCCTGAACCAAGTTCAGGATGACAATGGGTTTGGCAAACCCTTGCTATGGTTGAACAATTTACCCTATATCCATGTTTTCATGGAAGCGTTTTTGTGTAGACAGAATTGGGGACTTGCGCAAATTTAGGAGTGCGTTATACTGATTTGTGTAAAGACGGTTAAGGCTCAAACCCCCGATGGTAAAGCTGTTTGCCGGGGCGTAAAATCGCAAGCGATTTTATGCTGTTGAAAGGTTGAAAGGAAGTATAACCATTCAACCATTCAACTAAATATAGGGAGTATTATGGGCTACATACACTGCTGCGGCGCCTTGCACAAGACAAGGACGTTTCGACTTGTGCCGCAAAAGGGATTTTTGATATGCGAAGTTGACCAACTTAAAAGATGTCCCATTTGCGATAATCTGGTTGTTCAGCTAACCCGCGTAGATGACGATGACAAAATTGTTTCAACTATCAGGCACACAAACACCAAGGCCGTGAAGTTTTTTGAAAAACTTGAACCGCAAATACTTTATGAAGATAAAATTATCAACTACGCAAAACACAGCGGAAAATTTTATCTTAACTACAATGAATTCGGCGTAAAAAAAAGATGCTATTCCAACCTTAGCAGATTAAAAATGGGTCGAATTGAAAATATGGCTTTTTGAAAAACCTCAATCCAATCAATTATCTTACTCTGTTTTTTCGGGGAGGAATTTTCCTCCCATTTTCTTACCTTCTTTGGTCGTTGCTATATATAAGCAAATCGTGAGAAACAGGCTATTACAAAGCATTTTGCGCACTTTTTTCAGAGGAAATATTATTAAGAACAAAGTATAGTTTTTCAGTTAAGCTAGTATATAAACTTTATATAACCGGAGAAAAGGAATTGAGATGAAATTAACACCAAAGGAATTTAAGATTCTGGGTTTGGTGGCGTTGGGATATACGGATAAGGAAGTATCTGTAAAGGCAAAAATAACCTATTCAACAGTTAGGAGCCACGTTGATAGATTAGTTTTAAAGCTCAACGCGCGCAATAGAACCCATGCAGCAATTATTTATATGAAAAATAATCCAAGCTGGCTAAACGGAGACTTATAAATGAAAAAAATTATTATTCATTGGACCGCAGGAGGATATTTCCCTACTGTGGGGGAAAAAGCATTCTATCATTTCCTAATTGACAAGGACGGGAATGTGCACAAAGGCAGCTTTATCCCTGAAGACAACGAAGTTTGCAAACCCGGTCGTTATGCTGCCCACACAGGCGGCGGGAACACAGGCTCAATCGGGGTTTCGATGTGCGCTATGGCAGGTTTTAAGGGCAAAAACAGTGTCGGCAACTATCCAATAACATTGAAACAGTTTGAAGCCTGCATGAAGCTTTGCGCAGATTTATCAGCAAAATATAAAATTGCCGTAACGCCGCAGACCATTATGACGCACTACGAATTTGGGCGAAAAAATCCAAAAACAACAAGTGCAGGCAAAATAGACATTATCCACATTCCGCCATACCCTTGGGTCTCTCAAGAAGATGCGGGAAGTTTTATACGTTCAAAAATTAAGTGGTACGCCGGACGCGATTAAGCAACCGGGTTCAACAAAAGGAGAAATTATGGAAATATCATACTACAACCTCTCAGGCGGGGTTAATCAGGCTTTAACAAAAACTGAACTGGGAGCTGAAACAAACAAGATTTATTGGGCAGACGCCGAGAATGTCGAAATTCTCTGTAATCGCGGAATTACAAAACAGCGCGGCAACACATTGTTCCAGCAATTAGACGAAGAAGCAATCACCGGCATGTGTGAAATGTCCGGGCTGAATGATTCAAAACTTGTAGTAACAACAGCAAGCGGCAAGATCTATGTTGTGGATAAAACACACGCTGATCTAAAACTTCTGGATAAAACACTCGAAGGCAAAAGACCGCATTTTGCAAAATTCCTAAACGGGGTTTTGGTCATAACTGAGAGCGACGGATTATTTTATATAAAAAACAATAATAATTTTGACGTTGTTGAGTGCGAACTAAAAAACCCTAGCGACAAACTCGTAACGGGGAGCGTTTTAGCGGTCTATAAAGGCAGAGTTTGGGTTGCAGAGGGCTCAAGAATATATTACTCTGCGCTTGGGACTTACAATGATTTCACAACAGAAGGTGACGCCGGTTATATAAGCGATTTTCACACCGACACGGATATGATTACCGCCATGAAACCTTACAAGGATTACCTGGCGATTTACAAGCGAAATCTTGTTTATCTTCTCACAGGTGTCAGCCCGGAAGACTTTGCTATCGTGCCATTTGCTGATAAGGGAACGATGGCGCCAAAGGCTATTACTAACGTCGAAAACAGGCAGTTTTTCTTAAGCAGCGGGATTTTCTCACTTGAACAAGTTGGGGAACTAAACCAACTTCAACTCGGTTCGGAAATTTCTTTAAAAATTAAGCCGGAGTTTTCTAAGTTTGATAGAACTGCCATAAAAAACAGTATTTGTTTGCATTATGAGGACAAAAGCCAGGTGTGGTATTTTATTCCATACGCTGCTGATAGCTTTTTCCACACAATTTGGATTAATGATTATGTCAACAAGGCCTGGTATAAGAGGGTTGTCCCGCAAAACATCACGACAGCCTGCCTGTATGATGGCTACGTGCTAACAGCAGACAATCAGGGTCGGATTTACCGCGAAGACTTTGGTGTAACTTTTGCAGATAAACCTATTAAATTCATGTGGAAATCGCCGTTTTTGTCAGTTGGCGCAGCGCACCACCGAAAAATCATTGACGAATTCTACTTTTTACTTGACGAAGAATTTGATAATGATTTTGATTTCTCTGTTTATAAAGATTACGACAGCGATTTTTCCGATGATATAGAGCGAATTTTCACCCTGAATCCGGATCATATGATTTGGGCAGATGATGACAATACACCGGCACAATACCCTATGAAATGGCCGCTGGACGAAGAAAACACTCCAGTTTGGGCTGTAGGCCGCGACACTATGGAAAAAGCGGAGATTTCAGAATCAAGTTATGCAATCCAATTATGCGTCTCCGGCGATGAGACCACGAAATCCTGCGCCATTATCGGCCTGCAATTCAGGGAGATTTATAATGATGACTAGGGGTAAATATTGAAAAAATAAAAAACTCAATTCTAAAAAATTATGATAATATAACAAAATTACCCGGTGCTAAAAAGCAAAAGACCTTGTCGTTATTAAACACGATAAGTGAAATAGAGCATTCAGATTATAGGTATAAAACCTTGCTTAATGCCGGACTCACAAAAGAGGCTGAATCCGAAAAGCAAAAACTTGCAAATTTGAACAGTAATTTTCATATAGAATATGATGAGAATGGCAATGCTGTCTTAAAGGGGAGTGTAAGTAAAAGTAACATCACATACATTTGGCGTGCCTCTGAAGATAGTTGTGACGAATGCCAAGCATTAGACGGCACCGAATATGACTCTCTCGATGAAATACCTGGCGAACCTCATCCAAACTGCCAATGCACAAGAGAAGAAGTTAGAGATGGCGATGAAGACGGTGATGAAGATGATGACGAAGAGTATAATTGTGTACAGGAAATAGAAGACATGATTAGTGAAGTTGATGACACAATAAGCGAAGTGGAATCTTCAGAAGCAGAGGCCGAAGAGGCTATAGATTCTCTTGAAGACATAGCCAGTGAAATTTCAAACTATCCTATTGATGACTTGGAAGAACATATAGAAGAAGCCGAAGAACTCAAATCATCCGCGTTGTCTGAGATACAGAATTTTATATGTCAGGTTTGGGGGGCCATACAAGCTTTTAGAGATAGTTATAATCAAATGGTTGAATTAAAGGAATACTTGGGATATTACTTAGATGGGGCAGCGGAATATTACCATACGAAAGCAAATTGTGAGTCTGCACAACTGGGAGAAGTTGGCGAAGCTACAGCAAAAATACTCGGATATGCTAGAGAGTTTTCTGATTTTCCTAAAGAGATTTTATTTAAAGGACAGTCAGTCCAAGACGCCTTTGAACATGGTATTTATGACTTGAGAATAAACAAAGAGGGTCGTGAACTAGGCAAACAAAACCCAAACAAAGATCCCGAAGAAATTATAACAAAGCCTGACGGATTGCCTGAGGAATATTGGTAACAAATATTTTGAGGTATAATATTATATATGCTTGATACAGTTAAAAACATTCTTATAATAACCTTAAAACTATTGTTCTGTTCATTTTTCACACTATTTCTAACGGTTGGAACCGGCGTAGTTTACACAGGCAAATTTGATTGGCAGATATGTCTATATCTAGCACTATCAGTATTAATATTAGCAGGGATGTGGCTTGCATTTTTTGTAAAAAACAAAAAACTCCGAATATATTACCTATTATTATTTATGATATTTATACTGACTTCAAAATACTTACCTTCTGTCAAACATCAATATGATTTAGACATATGCATGGATACAGGAGTCTGCGACGGTGTTTTTCCTCCTAAAAAAGGGCCGTCCGCTTTCGATTCTGATTACTGCGTTGAAGATGGTGACTGTGCAGAAGGACGCGAAGTTAGCACAAAATATGGTAAGATAATAATAAACAAAGAAAATTGCCTAAAGTATAGCTGGACTTGGTATAAAAAGTATTCAATGTGTAAATTAGATACTCGCGATTTCATTAAATAAATTTGAGTTATAGTTGCTTATATGAAAATAAAAATCATAATAATAATTTTAATACTTTTATTCGTTTTTTCAGGCAAAATCAAACAATTATGCATCGGTTTTGCAGAATTAAATATGTGTGTTGATATAGGGATTTGTAAAGAAGGTCTTTCTGTAAGTACTGAAGATGGCCGTATCATCATAAGTAAAGAGAACTGTTTAAAGTATGGCTGGGTGTGGGATGAAGGAAGTAAATCTTGTAATACACGTGATCAGAGTTATCATGATTATTTTGATAAAACAATGAAAGAAATAAGAGACGCAGAACAAAAAGCGAAAGACTTAGACAAAAAGCTCGGTCGCCCAAGAGGCCAATAGCCTATACCCCTTAATTTAAATTTTTTTAATTATTAACAACAACCACCACTCATAATGGTGAGCCTCTGCTCACTTGTAATTTAACATACATACAAATCAAAGAAAGGAACATTACTATGGCAGATCCAATCCCAAATGCATATGGTGCATTTATTCCTGAAATATGGAGCCAAAAACTTAACTCTATGCTCGAAAAAGAATGTGTAATGCTGCAATGCGTTAACACAAACTACGAAGGCGAAATCAAAAACCAAGGTGATAAGGTTAAAATCATCACCCCGGCTGACGTTTCAATTTCTACTCTTGGCACAGGAAACATTTCTTACAGCGAACTAGAACCTACTTCGCAAGAGTTGTTGATTGACCAAAAGAAATTCTTCGCGTTCAAAATCAACGATGTCGCGTCAGTTCAAGCTAACACCGACATCATGGAAGCACACCTAGCTAACGCGAAAAAAGCAATTGAACAAGTTCAAGACAGCTACCTTCTTGGTCAGCACACTGAAGTTGACCCTGCTAACATCGTCGGGACCGATGCGGCTCCAATCACTTTAGACAAAACAACTATTTACGAAAAATTCGTAAAACTTGCACTAGCGTTGAAAAACTCTGATGCGGTTTCAGCGACAAAACGTCCTTGGGTTGTTATTAACCCGACAATCGAAAGCTACTTGTTGCAAAGTACCGAATTCATCGGCGCTCACAACGTAGCGGACGAAACACTTCGCGAAGGCGCTATCGGCAGAATTGCAGGTATGGACGTATTGGTAAGCACAAACCTAACCGCTGTTGGCGGCAACTTCTACGTTCTTGCAGGTACAAACGATGCAATAACTTTCGCGTCCCAATTGGCTAAAATCGAAAGCTTAAGAGACAAAGACAGCTTCTCTGATTTAGTTAGAGGCTTGTACTTATACGGCGCTAAAACCGTTGTACCAAAAGCGTTGGCTAAATTGGTAGTCAAGGCAGCTTAAAAGGCGTGAGCCGGTGTTCGCCAGTGTTGGCTTGCGACAAGCAAGTCAAGCAGGGCGAACACAATATAGCGACGTAAGAGTTTCTGTAAGAAACTCCACAGGAGCTAAGCTTATAGCTAATTTGGAATGCTATCCCCAAAGTGTTTTCCCTGCGGCATTTGTTCGCAGGGAAGGCATTTTATAATAGGGACTAGAGATTAGAAACTAGAAACTAGTATTTTGCTAGTCCCTAGTCTCTAGTTTCTAGTCTCTAAACAGAAAGGAATTTATGTTTATAAACATTAAAAAAACGATAAAAGAACTTGCTAACACCGCGGTTTTGCTCGCTGAAGAACAACTAAGCGGCGAATCCGGCAAGCAGAAAAAGATCATGGCAATTAACTATGTGGTTTCCAATATTCCTGTTCTTCTTCCGTTTAAAAAAGTTGTAGTATGTTTGCTCGAAAAATTTATCGACGACGCGATTGAATTCGCCGTAAAGCAAATGAAAAACTTTGCACAAGGAGAGGAGTAAAACATGGAAAATAATAACGGACCGATTACGCAAGAATCCACACAAGAAACCCCGGAAACAATAATTCAAGAAAATATTTCACCAAATGCCGATTATGAACAACCCGCGATTGGAGCAGGGGAGCAAGTAGTACCGATGTCAGAAACACCGGAATATTTACCCCAGTCTCAAGTTTCACCTGAAGCCATAAAACACGCGGCAGCAGTTGAGATGAACAAAATCCAAAACCTAATGCGTGCAGGCGTCATCCATCCTTTACAAGGACAAAATTTAATGAATCATATTATACAAAGGGCGTATACAATGATTAGTACTCAAGAAGGAGGGGCGACAATTGTTTCGGGGATTGAAAACTCTGCAGAAACTGAAGAATTTTTTAAAACCGAAGGACGCAGCGAGGTCTTGGATTACCTGAAAAAATCGGGTGTTGTTGATAAGGGTGAAATTTCTCAGATAACTAAATTGGTAGAAAAAATCGAAAAATCTGCCGTTGAAAATTATTTGAGAAGACTGCGTCACGAAAAGACATTAAATGACGAAAACCAAGCCGCTAAACAACGATTGCGGGTTAACGCCCAGAAATCAGGTTCAGGCGAGAATATGAGAACGGTCTTTACTCGTGAACAAATCGGCAAAATGAGTGGTGCGGAATTTGCCAAATACGAACGCGCCATCATGGAGCAGCTCCGCAAGGGGCAAATACGGTAGATTCCGGGTCTTGAAGCCGGGAAACCGGCTTGGAGGCTAATAATTAATGATTAATGAAAGGATATTACAATGAACTATCTTGAACTAATAAACAAAACCCTGGTCGAATTAAACTACAAACAGGTTTCGTCTTTTGCCGACCTGACTAAAAACGATCACAAAAAAATCAAAAACATTTTGAATGTTTTAAACGCAGAAGTTTGCGGGTTTGACAAATGGCATTTCTTATTAAGAACCAAAGAGCTGCCTCTGCCTGCCAACACAACAGAAATCGAAAACACAATCAACGGCCGCATAAGTAACATTTATGCCGACAACGCTGAACTTCATTTCACTCCGGATTTTGACAAATTCATCACAGGCAAACAATCTTCAGACGCTTACAGTGTTTTTAACAACAAGCTTTTATTGCCGAAATTCGACAAAAACAAAACACTAAAAATAATTTATTACACGAACAACTACGCAATTGATGAAGACGGCACCGAAAAAGCAAGCTTTGTCGAAGACACAGACACTTCACAAATCCCGCAACCGTTTGTCGAACCTCTTCTTGTTTACGGAACCTGCATGCGATTAAAAGGTAACCCAAAACACATACGTTTCAATTACTGGTACAGCATGTACAAAGATGCACTTGCAAACTTGCGTTCAAAAATCTCTGTGAACATTGATGAGAGTCCGTCAGTGAAGTTGTACAGAAGGTAGACGATTTTGTCATTGCGAGCGTTAGCGAAGCAATCCAGAATAAAATTAAGACTATCCGTAACAGCCTCACATGTCCTGCGAACAGCTTGTTATTTTCGGCTGTTACGGATAGTAAAAGACTTGCGCTGTCTTGCTCTCTCGCCAGTAACGGCGTTCCGTGTGCCTGCTTGCCCCGCTGACCGCAGGTCAACCTGCACACTTCAGCCTCAGCTTGCAAATCCGTCTCACTATTTGTCTGTCTTAACAAGCAGTCAATATTGTCTTAAAACCGTGAGGCCATTTTTCACGAAATCGTAGATTTCGGAAAAAGAAGGCAAAAAAAACAGGAAGTTTTAATTCATCCCCCCTGTTAAGATTTACACTAGCCGAAATATAAATAGCATGCTTATTATAACAGTTATTTGAAAATAATGCAAATCACGTTAACAAACTGTTACAAAAGTAGTAGGAAATATGAACAATAATCTTATCCCCCAACAAAAGAAATTCGTAACTGAATATATAAAATCTCTCAACGGCGAGCACAGCGCGCGCAAAGCGGGATATAAGTCTAAAGAACTTAAAGAAACCGCCGATAACTTACTCGCTAACCCGCTTGTTCTAAAAGAAATTAACACCCAGCTTCAAGAGCACTTGCAGTCTTTGCGCGTTCACAAGGGTTACGTGATTAAAAAACTGCTTCAAATAGCAGAGTTTTCGCTTGAAGAAGAAGACATTCAAGACAAAGAAGGCAACCCGACCGGAAAGAAAAAGCTGCGCGACACTTCAGCAGGCTTAAAGGCACTCGAGAGCCTATGCAAGTACCTGGGTTTCAATTCTGACGATAACGAAACCGAATACAAACAGGCAAAAATTATAACTATTTCAAACCTGGACGACAATAAAATTTAAAAAAGGAGTACCCATGAAAAATAAAGACACAGAAGAAATGCTTCTAAATAACGCCTCATTGGAGGAATTAATCAGGATAAAAATTGAGAACGAACTAGACGAAGAATTTCGTCGTTCAAAAGAAAAACCTGTTAAAAAAACCTACACCGATATCGCTCAAGTACCGACAGAATTGATTTTTTCGGCTAATTCAACCTACAGACTTTTTAACCGCAGAAACAAAACCGAAACCTTCATCAACGGGATTCAGGCCGAAGCCTTAATCGGTTTGCAGCATGAAGTCCGTCAAAAAATATCAAGCGGACAGTTAAACGCTTTTGTAACCGACGATGCTTATGTAAAATTTGAACGGGCCGATGGATAGATTTAGAAATCTCTATATTGACCGCGAAACAGGCGAATTTCACAACACACAATATCTAACGCAAGCCATGTTTTTGTACCTGCGTTGGCAAAAATTCCTAGACGATGATTTTGCGCACCGCAAAGGAACATTTTTTGAATATTTCGTCGATCTTGTTGAGCGTATAAGCCCGTTTTTCTGGGTAATCGTGCGCGATGGGAACGCCGTTGGCTTTATGTATTTAGAAAACATCACGGGCTGCCGCGAGAATCTTCACTGCGCAGAAGTCATTGCCTGTTTTGACAAAAGCGTCTGGGGGAAATACACAAAAGAAAGCAGTGCTTTGTTTATAAAATTCTGTTTTGAAGAACTGGAATTCACAAAATTAAAGGCTCTTATTTACCCCGAAAACTCCCGTGTGAAAACGATTCTCAGACAGACCGGCTTTACAAAGGAAGCAACCTTAAAAGCCGAAACCCAACGCAGAGGAAAACCTCAGGATATAGATATTTATAGCCTTTGGAGAGATTAGATTCTTTCAGGTGAAATTGTCACATTAGTTAAAGTATAAACACTTTTTGTAGTTCCTGCAGGGATAGTTGCGTCCTCACCCTTCATCAACAAAAATAACGGACAAATAAGCAGCCCTAGCCCCCAGGTTAACCCTACTTTTTCTTCACCTTTTGCTGAAATAGAAGCAGTCAGAGGAATGTATGCGCCGTCAATCGCATTTACTGAGAAGTCAGAAACGCTCACTTCTCCACCAGTTCCACCATAATTTTTGCGCTTGGAATATGACACCTGTGCGGTTGCTTGTGAACCAGACTTAATAAGAATTTGACCATCGACAATAACGTCACTCACAACAGAAAATCTTACATTGGTGCCTGAGGTCAAACTCTCAGTGCTTAAAGTTTCATTTGTTCTCAGGATAATCGGTGTTCCTGCAGGAAGGACAACCCCTTTGGTATTAGCCGCAGCAAGCTTCATTCCCGGGTAATCATATTTAATCGTTACCTCGTCAAGGGTGCTCAAAAACTCTTTTAAGTTCTTTGCTTCATTATTGTCTGCAACAACTTTGACCATACCTGTTTGCAGCAACAATAAATAACCCACGAGCAGTAACGCCATTACCTTTTTAAACATCTTTTTCTTCCTTCCTAAACACTCTAACCAGCACAATTATTATTATAAACAAAAAGCAGCCCAGAAAGCAACCGGAAATATATCGAATAATATTATTTGCTACAAAACCTGATAGCTCAAGTAGCTTTTCGCCAAATCCAATTATTGCAAAAGCAAGAAACATTTTCCAACCGAACCTATAGCCCAAGATCGCCCCAGCGACTGAAATCAAAAACCCTGTGTAAGCGCCAAAACATCTTCCGCAAATTGCTGTTTGATATCCCATAATCCAGAACGAGTGTAAAGCATCTTGCATGCAGCTTGCCGAAAGCAATGAATACAGAGTACCCGCAGCCTCAAATTTATGGAAATACGCCAGAATTGGTGCAGCCAATCCCCCAACTATAAAAAACAATGTATACAGACCAAGTAATGTTAAAAAGATTTTCGCCACCAATGGCAACTTGTATTCAAGAATAAAATCATTTTTGTGCAGCACTTGTGTTTACTTCCCAAATTTACAAATCCAACAGAAATTATTATACATTAAATTCCACACAAAAGAAACAACAAAAGGAGAAATTTATGCAATTAGAAACAACCGATTTAACAAAGCAACCCGGAGCTGATGAACAGCTCTTTTTAGTAAATGCGATTACGACAAAGTATGACAAATACGAGGATTTGAGACTCTCACAATTAAGCGATATTAAACTTGTTCGTAATGCGATTTATAATTCAACCATCCCGCAAGCCAACGGCTGGGACAGCAAAATTGAATTGCCTGACATCTATGAATTGGCACAGACTTTAAAATCCCACATCAGCGAGAATTTATTCACCCACCCTGATGCGATGTTTGATGTTTCCGGCACAACCCCGCAGACTCAAGTCTTTGCGAACCGCCAAAAAGCGATGCTTGTTAACACGCTTGAGCAAATGAATATTCAAGACGAGATGGAAAAGATTATTGACGGTATCGTCGAAACCGGAGAATGTACACTATTCGTGGGTTGGGAAACACGCGTCAAATCGACCCGCCGCGCGCAGACTTTTGAAGAACAGCTTTTTGATCCTGAAAGCACCGGTTTTGTTGTGGAAGAAAAAGTTACTTATGACAACGCACGGATTAAACACGTTAATGCTGAAGATTTTGTGTTTGATAAATCCAACACGGACAACTGGGATAACTGCGCAAAGATTTATCGCACATATCGCTCAATCGACGAACTCAAATCCGATGATGCGAACAACTTATTGGATGACGAGAAATTAGAAAACCTGAAAGGAGTGGTGGCTAAAAAGGGAATAGGGACTAGAAACAAGAGACTGGCGGAGAAAGCAACGGACGGCAGCAAAGTTGAGATCTTGGAATTCTGGGGAGATATTGAACTTTCTGACGGGACGATTATGAAAAATCATCTTGTAACCATAGCCGGCCGCCGCGAAATCATCCGCTTTGAAGAAAATCCGTTTGTAATTAACCCATTCATTCATGCAAACATCATTGAATCCCCTGAAACAGGGCGCGGAATCCCACCGTTGCGCGTCGCGTTGATTATGAACAACATCGCATCAACTATTTTGAACAAACAGCTTGACGCGCTTGCGCTTATGATGAACCCGCCGTATTTGGCGCCTAAAGGTTCTTTTAAAGGCGAACAAGAAGTTAAACCGGGCAAAATCATTGAATACGATGCGGCGCTTATGCCGAATCCGCCGTCACCGCTTGCGTTTGACAAAGCTATGGTCGGCTGGGATTTCTTGAACTACTTCAAATCAACAATTGAAAGTGCAACGGGAATCTTCAAAAACATGTCAGGCAATCTTGGCTCAATGCAGCGTACCGCAACGGAGTTAAACTATTCTGTGAGCGGTCAGGAAGCACGCCTGAATATGATTTTAGATTCAATCAGCAGAAAAATTATTATCCCGATGGTCGAAAAAACCGCCGAAATTATCTCTAATTTTAAACTAGGCCGCGAAGTTATCGGGATTAACGAACGCGGAAAAACTCTCTTTCTTGAAATTGACGACAATGTGCGTAATGCCCGTTATAATTACCGTTACGGGGACAGAAAAGCAACTTATCAGAGAAAAACACGTCTAAAAGAATTGTTTGAAATCGTAAAATCCTTTGCGCAAGTTCCTGTCGTGGGCGAGAGAATCGACTGGCTTGAGTGCTTTAAATTCGCACTTGAACAGTATGGGGTCGAAAACTCCGACAACTTCTTACTTGATGAGACCCCTGCAATGGCTCTTCCAAAAACAATGCAATCCGCAAATATCCTTGACTCTTTAATCCAACAATAAAACACCATCTTGTGCCGCCGCAACTCTTCTTCTTAATCCTTTTCAATCCCGGCGGCACTTTTTTTAGTATAAAATTTTCAATACAGGGGCAATAGCAAAATCGATAAAAAAATAAGGGCAAAAGAGATTCCTATCCAAAGTAGGTATGGATAAAGTTTAACCAGAACAGCAGGTACTGTTAAACCATTCTTAGGCAGTTTTTTGCTTTTATTTAAAATTAATTCGACCACTAAAAGTATAACAAGTCCTGCCTGAATTTCTAAAAATACTTTTCTCGTATTTGCAAGAAATAAATCAAGAGCCATAAAAGAGTATGTTAAGCCTTCATTATACTTGGTATCAAAATTGCACACAACTATCAAAAATAACACCGAGAAAACTACGTAACCAAACAGGGATAACAGCCCTAATGAATAAGATTTTTTAACAAAGTCCGTTTTCATAAAATGAGTATAGCACAAGAAAGGAAAAACTATGGTAAATTATTTAACAATCAAAAATGAATGCGATAAAAAAGCACAAGAATATCAAAAAAAGTATAACTTAAAAACTAATCCAGTCCAGAAAGGTGCCGACGATGAAGAAGACGCATTTAGACATGCTTTTGCATCAGCATACTTAGTAGCTAACGGTAGTATACATGCAAAGACATTAGGTGATTTCAATGAAAAAATTGGCCCCAACAGCTCTGGGAGTGGTCCCACTTCAAAAAATATGGATCTTTGGAACAACGCTATTGGTCGTGAAATTGGCGAGGAGGTTTTGAAAGAAATCAACAACTCAAAAGAAAAAATGACTTCTAAAGTGATTGAAAATAAGATTGCCGAAAAAATAGTAGGACGAATGAAAAAAGGTGAACTTATTACAGACCCCAAACAAGACACTCGGAAATTTGAAAATTATGACAAACTGAAAAAAGAGGGAAAATCCTCAGGCGGAGCAGCTGCGGTTGATAAACCCTTTACCCGCGAAGAAATTGGCAAGATGAGTCGGGAAGAATTTGAACACAACGAGTCTGCGATTATGGAACAGGCAAAAGACGGAAAAATTAAACCCGAGGGGGAGAGCAAAGATTATTCAGATTACAAAAACCCTGAGAGCGGAAGCTCGAAAATTTATTCGCGCGAAGATATTGCAGCGATGTCAACAAAAGAATATGCCGCGGCAGAAAAAGAAATTAACGCTCAAATGAATTCTATCGGTGTGCCAACAAATGATGAACTCAAAGCCTCAAGTGCATCCGGCAGCGGGCTCATTTATGTTGAGGGTTACACAAAAGCCGACGGAACTGAAGTTAAAGGGTATTATAGAAGCAAATGATGCAATACAATTTACTCAAAGCGCAGCGGGAGTTTTTAGAAATCCCGCATAATTATTCCCTTGATGTCGCGGTATATCAAGGCGGTTACGGCTCAGGAAAGACCTTTGCGGGTTCTTTGCTGGGTATTTTGTTGTGTATGAAATTCCCCGGGATTCGCGGGCTGGTCGGCGCGCAAACCTACACCCTCGTGCGTGACACAACCCTCCAGACCTATTTTGAACATTTTGAAAACATCGGGTTTATCGAAGGGATTGATTATGATTGGTCAGCTTCACAGCAAAAACTTTCTTTTAAAAACGGTTCGGAAATTCTTTTTAGGCATTTTGATGAACCCAACAAGTTAAAATCTCTCAACCTAGGGTTTGTCGAAATCGAGGAGATGTCAGATATTCCGTTTGAGACTTTTAAAGTCTTAATTAGCCGTATGCGACAAAAAACCAAGAAAAACTGGGGAAATTTTACTTACAGGATTTTTGGACATACAAACCCCGAGATGCAGCGCGGCTGGGTTTACAAAACTTTTATGGAAAACCCTACTCCAAATTACCGTTTAATTAGCGCGCCAACGACTGAAAACATTTACCTCCCTCAAGGGTTCTGTGATGAGTTAAAAAAACTTTATGACGAGCAATATTACAAGATTTTTGTGCTTGCGCAAAACGCGGATTACAACAGCGGGCTTGTGATTAAGGATTTCACTGATGATAATATTCGCGAAATCTCTTACCGTCCCGAATTGGATTTGTACATAAGCTGCGACTTCAACGTCGACCCAATGTGTTGGGTTTTAGCGCACAAAACCGAGGATAAGGTTTTTTATTTTGACGAAATAGTGATGGAAAACACCACAACCGCGCGGGCTTGCGAGGAATTTTTCCGACGCTACCCAAACCATCAGGGAGCTGTTATTGTAAATGGGGACGCTTCCGGCGACAACCGAAGCTGCACCAGCGAATATACCAACTACGTTATTATCAAAAAACGCCTGCTGGGTTACGGATATGACGCAGAAATCAGGATTAAAGCCTTCAACCCGCCGATTAAAAGCAGAATCGCGGCTTTTAACGCGAAAATCTGCACCGCTGACGGCGAGCGCTGTCTTTTTGTGGACAAGCGTTGCGAAAAACTCTTATATAATATTTACAACCTAAAATATAAAGAGGGTTCTTCGCGCATTGACATCCCGACTTATCAGCAAATCAAAAGCTCAAAGGAATTAAAGTTCCTTTCCCACCCGATTGACGCCGCGTCATATCTGGTCGATTTTTACTGGCCGATTACCTTATAATTTTGTCATTGCGAGCAACGCGAAGCAATCCAGACTGGATTGCCACGTCGGGCTAACGCCCTCCTCGCAATGACGCGAAAGAAAAAATTCATGGACAACATACTACATTATTCCCCCATAATCATCGCTGTTATTGTGTTTTTAATCCAGCAGCGCATAATCGTAACTCCCGAACAGTTAGAGCGCAAGCACCGCGAAATTCTTAAAGACATTGAGGATAAATTTGTCACGCAAAACAGTTTTCAGGATTTGAAAAATCATTTTAGCGAGATGAAAGAAAAGATTGATAAGATTTATGATTGTATCATTGCGGTGCGTTAATTTCTGCCTTTACCGGGATTTGTTACGTTTTGTAACAAAAGGCTAAAGTTTTCACCCAAAATAGCCGTAAACCCATGTACTAAGGACTATTAACTTGAAAGGAAAGCGTCAATGGGATTGGCAGCAACACAAGCAAGATTTCTAGGAATCACCGCAAGAAAGTCGGCGTGTGAGTTTCAGTCTATGCAAGTCGCACAGCAGAAGCTCGGCATTACGCGTGACCAAATGCGTGCTACTGAGCAATACAATGCTGCTATGAGAGCTACCAAATTGATTTGGGAAAGCGGCTATGACAACCCATTGGATTTATCTTACAATCTTATGACGCATCCTTGGATTGGCAACGATTATACGCCATCTATTTTGACCGATTCAACCGGACGTGTTGTATTAAACGGCACATTAGCCGCTGCAATGAAGACTGCGGGATTCCCAAAAGGCCGTCCGATTGAACGCACTACAGAAAATTATCAGAAGTTTATTGAAGCACTCGGCGTCGAACAAGAAATCCCTGTTGCAATGAGTAACGCAATTTTAAGCCTTGACGTTGACAACGCAAAAGGTAAACTCTATGACAACCAGGCTGGTTACGGTAAAATTCCGGCCGAAAACTATGAAAACGTTGTAAACATCAACAATATTGCTCTGTATGTAGACAAAGTAATCGTTGCTTCTAAGCAGCAGTCATATTTAGAAGATGAAGGCGTGCAAAAAACAGCAGAAGCATTTACCTTCAATACCACCGCAAACCCTGTGAGCTTGTCCGCGGGCAGCAGCATTTTTGTGGGAGGAGTAGCCCAAAGCAATCCGTCATTCACACTAAGCGACGTGTTGAAAGGTGAAGTTGCATTCGTTACAACGACTGGCAGCGACGCCGATTTGAAAAAAATTGGCGACTGGTTACTTGCCGCATTTGACACATTATTGCCGGAGGATGCATATTCCGAAGATGTTGGAGCAGCATGGTTTGCAAGAAAACAGTTGACAGAAAAATACATGACCACCACAGCAGCTTTAACTTCGGGCTCTTTAAGCACAGACCAAGCTACCGGGGCTTTTGCAGCCTCATCTCAGAACGTCAACGGATGGGTTCAGATGAGCGCCAACAGTGGCAGCATATTTACTAGAGCCATTCTTGAAAAACTTGATGCAAACAAGCAAACTGGTTTCAAATCAGGTACTGCCGGCGCAATCAGCGTTTCTAACCTTGCAAAAGCATATTTAACTGCTTATCAAAGCGCTTTAGACGGTTACAGCACAAATGTGGGACGTTACGAAACCAACAGCACAGTTAAGGATTCTTATTCAGTTGCTGACAACCTGGATCAATTGTTCTACATCAACAACGTATTTATAAGCGGCGACAACAGCACTGACGAAAAAAGCTACTACTACAACGACTTCTACAATATGTTGTTCAACAATATTTGCGCTAACGGCTGGACTGACGAATATGCAGATAAAGTGGACGACAAAGAATACCTCGCACACGCATTGAAAAACGGTCAGTTATTTGTATCAGGCTTAAACACTGATGGTTACTACTATCAGGATGAATATACACGAAACGGCTACATAGTAGAGGTTGCTGACGAAGACAAAATCGCTCAAGCAGAAGTCGAATACACAAGAGCAAAAGCTCGATTGAATTACAAAGAAGAAACGATGGATTTAGAGATGAAAAATCTTGATATGGAAATCGCAGCGTTGAGTTCTGAGTACGACTCTGTTAAGAGTATGATTGGTAAAAACACCGAGAAGATATTTAATATGTTCCAGTAATATAAAGCAACTATAATAAATTCAAAAAGGCGATGTTTATGACATTGCCTTTTTTGTTTTGCCATATAAATACCACCCCCTGTCATTCCGGACTTGATCCGGAATCTGACACCACAGAATTTATACAAAACTCTCAAGTGGTTAGATCCTGAATCAAGTTCAGGATGACATAAAAATAAAACATTATTTTTTCATTAAGAAGCTTTAAAATTCCTCTTGTCCGTGGTACTATGAGTCAAAACGGGAGAGGAATTTTTCAGATGATAGATCTTTTAGTAAAGCTGTTGGGTGACCCTAACGAGAAAAAAGTTAAAAACATGATGGGAATTGTTGACCATATTAACGGTCTTGAAGAACAATTTGCCAGTATGAGCGATGATGAATTAAGAGCCAAAACGGCTGAATTTAAACAAATTTTAGAACAACGCGCAACATCTGAGGATTTTTTAACCGATAGAAAATTAGAAAAAGAGGCACTGGATAAACTTTTACCCGAGGCGTTTGCAACTGTCCGCGAGGCTGGCAAACGCGTTTTAAATATGCGGCACTTTGACGTGCAGCTTGTGGGCGGGTACTTTTTGCATAACGGCCATATCGCCGAAATGAGAACCGGAGAGGGTAAAACACTTGTTGCCACTTTGCCGGCTTATTTGAATGCGCTCACAGGCAAAGGCGTCCACATCATCACCGTTAACGACTACCTGGCAAAACGTGACAGCGAGTGGATGGGTAAGATTTTCAAATTCTTGGGTCTGACTGTTGGAGTAATTCTTTCCGGCGGCCGCACAGCAGACGATTTTGATATTAAAAGAGAAGCTTATAAATGCGACATCACTTACGGTACAAACAACGAATTCGGGTTTGATTATTTGCGCGACAATATGGCGCCGAACCTTGAGACACTCGTTCAAAGACCTTATAACTACGCGATTATCGACGAAGTTGACAGCATTTTGATTGATGAAGCAAGAACACCGTTAATTATCAGCGGACGTTTGGAAAAATCAGCCGAAACTTACAAGATGATGGCAAAGATTGTTCCGCAGCTTAAAAAAGATGCTGATTACGAAATTGACGAAAAGAACAAAAATATTATCCTGACTGAAGACGGTATTGACCGCGCGCAGGAGCTTATAGGGGTTAAAGACCTTTTTGATATTGAAACCCAATACGCTCACCATCTTTTACAGGCACTTAAAGCGAAAGAATTATTCACACTCGACACGGATTATGTTGTGCGCAACGGCGAAGTTATGATTGTTGATGAGTTCACTGGCCGTCTAATGGAAGGCCGTCGCTGGTCTGACGGGCTTCACCAGGCAGTCGAGGCAAAAGAGGGCGTTAAAATCCAGGACGAAACCCAAACGCTCGCGAGCATCACCTTCCAGAATTTATTCAGACTTTACCCGAAACTCTCTGGTATGACAGGTACAGCAATGACCGAAGAAGCTGAATTCGGGAAAATTTACAACCTTGAAGTTACAAGCATTCCGACAAACAAAACCGATATCAGAAACGATTATGCTGATGTAATTTATAAAACTGAACGAGTAAAATACAACGCGGTAGTGGAAGATATCGTTGAGATGAACAAACTCGGCAGACCGGTTTTGGTTGGCACAATCAGTATCGAAAAATCCGAATATATCTCTGATTTGCTTAAAAAACGCGGGGTAAAACACAACGTTCTTAACGCAAAACACCACGAACGCGAGGCTTACATCATCGCTCAAGCCGGACGAGTTGGCGCTATTACAATCGCAACCAACATGGCAGGCCGCGGAACAGACATCCTCCTTGGTGGTAACGCGGAATATCTTGCAAAAGAAAAACTTGATGACATGAAAATTTCAATCGATAACCCAAATTACGAAACGACAAAAAATAAGGTTTTAGAAGAATCCCGCATTCTAACAGAAGCAGAACACAAAAAGGTTGTCGAAGCGGGCGGATTACACGTAATCGGGACCGAACGCCACGAATCACGCCGGATTGACAACCAGTTAAGAGGCCGCGCAGGACGTCAGGGCGATCCGGGGTCGACGCGTTTCTTCCTATCGTTAGAAGATAATTTGATGAGAATTTTTGGCGGAGACAGAATCACAAGCCTTATGAATATGCTTAACGTTGAAGAAGATATGGCGATTGAGTCCAATCTGATTTCTGCTCAAATCCAATCAGCGCAGAAAAAAGTTGAGACTTATCACTTTGACACCCGTAAAAATGTCCTCGAATATGATGACGTTATGAACATCCAGCGTGAAAAATTCTACGCACAACGCCGTCGAGTTTTAGCCGGCAAAAATCTGACTGAAGATATTTACTTCATGATTGAGCGCGAAATCGATCGCTTGATGAGAAGCTTTATTGCACCTGACATGTCGCCGGAAGAATACATCTACGACGACCTTGATACAATGATAAAAGAACTTCACTCAATCATTCCGCAACTGGCGTATCTAAAAGTTAGCGATATTCAGGGAATGAGATTTGACGCTATGTATAATATGCTCAAAGACTTTGCGATTAAAGCATATAAAGATCACGAACAAGAAACCATTGATTTTTATAACGGGGTTATTGAGCAATATGACGCGAATTTTGTTCGCCAGGAAGCTCAATCAGATTCAAATATAATCCGCGGACTCGAAAAAGACGTTCTATTGAGAGTTATTGACGCCAAATGGATTGACCATCTTCACAACATCGACATGCTGCGCGAAGGAATCGGCCTGCGTGCTTACGGTCAAAAAGACCCGTTGATTGAATACAAACGCGAAGCCTATGACTTGTTTAACAAAATGATGTACGATATTCAGAGCGAAACTGTTCAATATCTTTTCCGTACAAAATTTGGCGTCCAAGTAGTTAACAGCGACCAAGAGCAGGCTTAGATATTCCGTCATTCTGAGTGTTAGCGAAGAATCGCAAAGTTTGTTTGATTTGCAATGATTTTGAGATGTTTCGGCTACGCCTCAACATGACGAAGGCCTACACATTCAACCTTATTAAACTGCCTTACCGAGCAATGACAAACCCCTCCAATTAATTTATTCTTTGTTAATAAATTATGAGGGTTATGTATATGAAAAAAATGTTTTTGTTGTTAGGGGTAATAGTTATAGGCGCAGCAGCGGGATTTGGCGCGAATGATGGGGTTAAAGAAACAGTGATAACAGGTCCGATGAATACCGGCCAGTATTATGGCAACCACAGATATTGGGGGCCAAAACGCGGTTATAATCACAATTATTATCGCCCGTCAAGCGCTCCTGTTTATTATGGCAGCCCATATAACAACCCTTTTGGCGGCGGCATGGGAAGTATTCCATATGGCGTTAACTCTTACAACAATTCGTACCACGATCCATACTATTACAACCAGCCCATCGTTAGTTCCGGCGGAATTAACATGGGACAGATGTTCAGACGCTTTTTTAGCGGTGTTCCGACAGGCTACACTCCACAGGTAAACCCAAATGCTGCGGATGCGGATTATTACGATATGGGCGGCACAGGGAGCAATTCAAACCAATACCGAACCCGCAAAGGCTGGGGTTACGACCAAAGCAACGGCGGTGCCCGCACCGGCGTTACAATTTTGGACTAGTGAATGGTCAATTGCAAATAGTAAATAATAAATTTAATCAGTGCGCTGCACTGGTTAAATTTATTATTTGTTGAACTATTCACAATTCACTATTCACTATTCACTTTCTTGACTTTCTGTCAAGAATCATTAAATATCCTCTAAACGGATGTTCCTAAAACGTGTGTAAAAATGGATAATAACCATGTAAAGGTGTCAATAAAATGCCATTTCGATACAGGTTGCAGAAAATATTAGATTTCAGAATTCGTAAGAAGGAAGAACAGCTTTTGGTAGTGCAAAAAGCGCAGCAGGCGGTTTTTGAGGCGGAAGAAAATATCAGAAGAAACAACCAGGAAATCCAATCTACACAACAAAATATGCGTCAAGCTGATCCAATGATGTATGAAAGTTATGACAAATATCTGACCCATCTTGGAGAAAAAGCAGAACGTCTAGAGGAAACCCGCATAGAACTTCAAAAACAACTTGATTTAGAAGTAGCAAAACTAACCAAACTCGAACAGGCAGTAAAAATCCTCGAAAAACACAAGGAAAAACAGCGCGACATATACCTTGAAGAAGAAAAAGCCGCTGAACTTAAAACATATTCCGAACTGGGTGTAGTAAGATTTTTCAGACAGTCGCTGGATAAAGTCGAAGAAGAGGAAAAAGAAATTTTAAAACAACTCGCAAATTTGGAGAATAGCCAATGAATACAGTTTCAACAAACACATCAGCAAGCAGCGCAGCAAGCAGTACGGGTACTGCGGCAAAGACTGCTTCTACAAATTCAAAAAACGAGAATGATAAAGGCTTTCAAGAGGAGTTAAAGGCCGCTTCTGCTGAAGAAAAAAACTCTGATACAGAAACAACCGCGAAGACTGAAACCAAAACCGAAAAAGATTCTGCCCACGGTGATGAAAACCTCGGCTTGATGGGCGGTGTACAGTATACAGATTTTAAATACGGCAACGGGCAACAGTTAATAACTTCTGCGATGCAGGATTTGACAAACACGCGTAATATGATGTGGATTTCTCAGGTTGACGCGAGCAAATTAGAAACCGTCGCGGATTACAGAAACATTCAAATGAGCGATAATGATGCGCTTTTCTTTGCTGACCTGGTTCAAAGTACCGATAAAACCACTACCGCACTTGCAGGACAAATCCAACAGGCGCTTGATAGCGGGGTTGAGAACCTTCAACAGCCGGCAAAAGTTTCCGCAACATTATTAAACGCGATAACAGAAGCCGCAAAAAATAACCAGCCTGTACGTATAGATTTTGACAAAGACGTTTCTGTCATTATAAGAGTAAATAGCGATGGTAGTATTTCTGCAAAATTCATCCCTGGAGATAAAGCAGCCGAACAATATTTAAGAAACAACATTGGACTGTTAAAGGAGCGCTTTGACGAACAGGATATTCCTTATCAGGATTTATCTCACAGCAACGCAAAGCAGCAGCAACAGCAAAGAAGAAACAAAAATAAGGAGAACCAGTCATGAACGATTCATTTATAACCGCGTTAAACACGCAAAAATCCACCCAAAACTGGATGGACGTAATCGCGAATAACATGACAAACATCTACACCCCTGGTTATCGGGAACAACAGGTAACGTTTAGAACCTTCCTTGGCGGAGCGATTTCTGATGACTATGCACACAACGTCGGACAAGGTAAATCTACCCCCGGTACCGATGTAGCTAACTTGTTTTTAGAAGGAAAAGGCTTCTTCTTAACCAAAAACGCTGAAGGCAAAAGTATTTACACCCGTCTGGGCGAATTCAATTTCGACAGCGAAGGGGTTTATCGCGCAAAAAACGGAAACACCGTTCAGGGTTATATCCTAAACGACAAAGGTGAAATAATGCAGGGGACAAAATCCATCAGCGCAGACCTTTACCAAGAAACCGCTTACCGTGGGGGTGCGCTTGATATCCCAACGACCAACATTAAAATGTGGATTGACCCGCAAAACGGGAAATACTTGGGCAAATATGACGATTTTGAGATTAAAGAAGACGGAACAATCTACGGTAAAGCCGACAACGGTAAGCGTACCGTTCCGTTGTATCGCATAACCACAAGAAACTTCCACAACGCACCGGCACTGTTTGAGTTCAAACCTAACCAGTTTATTGAAACTGAAGAATCAGGCAAAGCTGTCCTCGGGGTCGGCCAAATCCGCTCGGGCCTATTAGAGTTATCAAACACTGACTTTAAAGCAAACGTTTCATATTTCCAAATGGCAAAATTGCAAATGGAAATCTCTAACAAACTAATTTCGACCAACAAAGAACTTCTTGAAGAAGCTCTTCGTTTAGTCGGTAGCTAGGGGTAAATAATAACTATCTGTCATTGCGAGCCAAGGCGAAGCAATCCAGCCTTATATTTTCTGGATTGCCGCGGTCGTTTGCACTCCCTCGCAATGACGGCCAACACCAAAAAGGGAAGGTCACTCAACCTTCCCCCTTTGGATTTAAGTTTTAGAAACTTGTGTGGTTATTAGCTATCACCAAGCGCTTTTGCAGCAGTGCTTGCTCCAGCGGTGTCTGCTGTAGTACCATCCGTGTTAGCGTCAAGTGCAGGCAAAAGGCCATTTGATGTAATCGCTACTTTAAAGCAATTACCCCAAGTTGTAGAAGCGCCACCGGCTACAGGAGTACAAGTACCAGGAGTTGCTGTGCCAGGTTGCACCCAAATTTCAATACCTTTACCTGATGCTATAGCAATTCTTGAACTATCAGCCAATGTATAATCGCAAACAGCAGCGTTACCGGCACCAGACCAAGCAACATTTTCAGTTGCAATTTTGGCGTTGGCTTTCAAACCTTTACAAACACCTTCTTTTGTAGCGCCATCTGTAATAGTACCTTTAGCTACAGCCAAGTCTACTGCCTGGTTAACAACAGAAAATGCTTTTTTGAAAGCAACTCTGCGTTCCATACCTTGAGTTCTATTCATCAATGTAGGAATTGTTAAAGCTGCAATAACCCCGATAACAGCAAGTACGATCAGTACCTCTGCCAATGTAAAACCAAAACGTTTACTCATAAAAAATTTCTCCTATCCAAAGTGTTACATATACAATTATGTACTTTTTTCAGAAAAAGACAACCCCCCAAGTATATACTGTAACATAACTTCATAGGGATTTGGGAGAAGCATTGCAGCGTGGATTTCAGGCCAATCATTTTTATAAGTCAGATATACTTTAGATATGTTTACTTAACAAAACTACATCCACAGTAGTTTTGACGGTACAAATTCAGCTCTTTTGAAAGCTTGTTTGTTTTTAGAAATCCGTCATTTTTTTTGAAGTCGATTGCTTTAAAATTCAACCCTTCTGTCATCCCGAACTTGTTTCGGAATCTTCCACTTGGGCGATTTTCACAAGACTCATCGGTGGAAGATGCTGAAATAAATTCAGCATGACAGTGAGATTTGGCAACCTCATCGCCAATCGCACGTATTTTGTCAAAATCCTTATACGGACTAATCGGAAGCGAAGTCGTAAACGTTTCTATTCCAAGACTTTTGGCCATTCTTGCGGTTTCACTTAGGCGTAATTTGAAGCATTTTTCGCACCGCACGCCGCCTTCAGGTTCGTTTTCAAGTCCTTCAACCAGTTCTAAAAATCTCTCCGGTTCATATTCGCCTACAATTAATTTGCAGTCGTAATACTCGCAGAGCGTACGCTGTGCCTCAAGCCGTTTTAAATATTCTTGTTCCGGCAGGATATTCGGGTTATAGAAATAAACCACCGGCTCGTAACCTGCCTCTTGCAGCGCCCTGATTGGATAGCCCGAACAAATCGCGCAGCAGGAATGAAGCAGGATGGGCTTCACTTTGCGCCTTCTTTAATGAGCAGTTCTCTAAAATCTTCGTAGGTTTTTATACCTGTATAATGCTTGTTGCCAATCTCTGTAACAGGCGTTCCCTGATATCCTTTGCGGTAAGCCGCGGCAATTTCTGCTCTTAGTCTGATATGAGTTTCACGACTATTTGCGTCTAGCCGGAGTTGGTCCAAGTTTATGTTTAAAGCTTTAGCCAGCTCAAGAATTTGCTCCTCTCTTTGAGGTTTATGCTGGAACAACAAATCGTTCATGTCCCAAGCTTTACCTTGTTTTTGCGCTGCAATTTCATATCTTGCATCCAGGCAAGCACCCTTATGAAATGGTCTTGTTAAAAACCTGTTACACTCCATATCAAGCGGCATATTATGGTGAACAATTTGAACATTTTTGAAGTCTTTTGCCAATTTGTGCATCATCATATTGTGCGCATAACATATCGGGCATTGATAATCGGAGTATATATCTACTACAACCTTAGGTTTTTCGCTGCCTAAAATATTACCCGAAACCTTATACTTATTCTTTTTGGCCGTTACAAACTCACCCCATTTTCTCATGTTTTTAACCTGCGGCGCCATAGCCATTGTTTTGGTTGTATAGAAAAGCACGCCACATCCGGCAACTGCCACAACTATGAGCGCGATAAGGTATTTTTTAACTTTAATCGCGTCAATAAAATCTAAAACACTTTGCTTAATTGATTTTATAAACCCGCCATTTTTGAAATCTGTTGCGATTAGCGCTATTACAAGATTTAAGATATATGTAAACGCACACAAAACGCAGAGTTTTTTAATTTCAAAAAGACTCATAAAGAGCAATACTATTGAAATTACAAAAGAAAGCAATCCCAATGACGCGATATAATCGAGCGGATTTTTAAAGACCTCTAAGAATTTTAGGAATTTTACGTTTTTTAATTTGTCAACAAATAACATCAGGATGATAAACGAATATAGGAACAATCCCCATAATGCCAACGGAATCCCAAAAAACTGCGAATGAACCGTTCTTGCTATCCCGTCGCAATCAATAAAATTGTTTATTGAACAAAAACTTGAAAGCGCATATGGATTAAAATTAGCGTCGTAATATATCCAGGCAAGTTTAATCGTTGTAAGCACTCCCAGCAAAGTAACTAACAAAATCCAAAGTGTCTTGTTCTTATTTTGTTCCATTTATTCTCTCTCCATTTTCATCTAATCCCTGGTTTCTAATCCCTGATTCCTATTTATTATATAATAAATTTATAACAAGAGGAAGTCAATATGCGCAAGTATAAGAGTCGACCGGCAAAATTAGTCGAACATATCCGAAACGGGCTAGTAGAACAAGAGCATTACGGCTTTGTGTTGCGCTGGGGGAAAGATGGGGTCATTGAAAAGATAGGCGACGATGATGATTACCCCTTTTATCTTCGTTCATGCGCAAAACCGCTTCAGGCGAGTTTGATTATTGACTACGGACTTGATGATTATTTATCGCTTTCCCCTCAAGAAATTGCTCTGTGCTGCGCATCCCATGCCGGCGAACCCGTTCATGTTGAAATTGCGCAAGGACTTATGCGTAAATTGGGTTTACCGGAAAGCGTTTTAAAATGTGGGCTTCACAAACCGATTTCAAAGACCGAAAAAGAAAAATTAATCCGCTCCGGCGAATCAGAAAATATTTTCCAAAACAACTGCATCGGCAAACACATTATGATGCTTGGACTTTGCAAGATGAACGGCTGGGATATAGAAACTTATGACGAACCGACTCATCCGCTGCAGCAAGCAATTATGGGAAAAATCACCACAATCACAACCATTCAACCATTCAACCATTCAACCATTCAACTTACCAAAGATGGCTGCGGGGTTCCGATTATGTCGATGCCGTTGAGTAATATGCTCCAAGGGTATTTGAACCTATTTTTAGACCCCAAATATGAAAAAATTAAAAACGCGTTTTTGAACCACCCTTACATAATCGGCGGGGAAGACAGGCTTGATACAAAAATCATGACCTCTATCCCTCTTAACAAGGGGGGATGTCCCGAGGGGACAGGGGGGATTTGCAACCATTCAAACGGCTTAATCGCAAAAGTCGGCGCCGGCGGGCTCTGTATTGTGGTTAACCCGCAAGTCGAAGAAGCGTTTATCGTTAAAATTTCGGATTCAGACATGAAAGCACGTGAAATCGCCGTCGCGGATTACTTGAAAAAACTCTGCTGGGCTGGGGTAAATGATATTGAGATATCGCGTGAGATTAAAACCTTACATGGCGAAGTCATAGGGGAAATTCAAACAAACCTATAGTCATTGCGAGCAACGCGAAGCAATCCAGAAAATTACGACAACCGCGAAAGGCTGGATTGCCGCAGTCGCTAGCGCTCATTCGCAATGACTAATATTTATACTGCAAAGCGGAAGTGAACAAGGTCGCCGTCTTGGACCACGTAATCCTTGCCCTCAATGCGGGTTACGCCTTTTTCTTTGCAGGCTGTGTAAGAGCCGTATTTTACAAAATCCTCGTAAGGAGTGATTTCTGCGCGGATAAAGCCTTTTTCAACATCGGTGTGGATTACACCAGCGGCTTGCGGAGCTTTCGCGCCTGCCGGAATTGTCCAGGCATGGACTTCTTTTTCGCCCGCTGTTATAAATGTTCTTAAATCCAACAACTCGTAAACCGCTTTAATCATACGGTTTATGCCGCTATCGGTGATGCCTAATTCCTGCAAATATTCTTTTGCTTCGTCGGCTCCAAGTTCAGCGAGTTCTTCTTCGATGCGGGCGGTAATAATTACCACCTGTGCGTTGTGGGATTTTGCATAATTCTCAACTGCGCGAGTGTAGTCGTTTCCGTCTTTTAAGTCAAACTCAGAAACGTTTGCCGCGTAGATTACAGGCTTTGTTGACATAAGATTTAGCATTTTTACAAACGGTAATTCTTCCTCGGTGAAATGATCTTTTACGTTAATAAAAGTGCCTTCAGAGAGAAGTTCGTTTAATTTTTTTATAACTCTGTCTTCAATTACAGCTTCTTTATCACCGGCTTTAACTTGTTTTGCGATACGTACAGCGCGTTTTTCGATAGACGAAAGATCAGCAAGCGCGAGTTCAGTGTTTATAATTACGATATCATCAAGCGGGTTAACGCAACCTGAAACGTGAATTGTGTTCTCGTCATCAAAACAGCGCACAACCTGGATTATCGCGTCAACTTCGCGAATATTATGTAAAAACTGGTTGCCCAAACCTTCCCCTTTGCTTGCGCCTTTGACTAATCCTGCGATATCGACAAACTCAATCGCTGTCGGGAGAATATCTTTGCACTTACAAAGGTCGCAAAGGATTTGCAGGCGCTCATCCGGCACGGTAACAACCCCGACGTTCGGTTCAATCGTGCAGAACGGATAGTTCGCACTCTGCGCGTTTTTCGCGCTTGTCAAAGCATTAAATAAAGTCGATTTGCCAACGTTTGGCAGTCCCACAATTCCTGTTTTTAGCATAATAAATTAATTCCTCTTGTCTTGGATTATTGGCAGTTCGCAAAAGCGTGGTTTTGCTCACTTGGACGGGCTGGGTTCGTTGCACTCACACGGCGCCCTTGCCAAAATCCGCTTTAAATTAATTTTACCACAAAGACGGCAGTGAATTGTGAATTGTCCATCAGATACCTTCGTATAAAATAAAATATTTATGAGCGCTAGCGAATTAAATGAACTATTCACCACTCACTATTCACTACTCACTTTTTTATTATTCTGACTTTTTATAATCAATCCCCATGTCTTTTAGGGTTTTGATGAAGTTCTCAGCACAGAGCTTTTGAGCTTCTGGCGGCACAATGCGTAAAATCTCAACTGTTCTGGAGATTACAGGGTCTTTATCATACCAACGATTGTTAGCGTTTGCAGGCTTAACCATTGCATAAAACTTATCCACAGTTTCTTTTGAAACTTTTTCTTCTATTTTTTGCAGGAAAATTTCAGCTTGAGCACGCAACTCAGTCTGATAATCTTTTAAAAGATTAATGACTTCCAATAATAGCGGGTCGTGATCATACCAGCGTTTATAAGTAGGACTCATGGTGTATCTCCTGCGGTGAAGTAGAAAATTCTGTAGAAAGTTCTTCTTTTCTCTCTATCTTTCCTCCTAACAATCTTATCTTATTTTCAAAATTTTCGTATCCTCTATCTATATGATGTAGATTCTCGATTGTAGAAGTCCCGTCAGCCATTAGAGCCGCCACAACTAAAGACGCACCTGCGCGCAAATCACTTGCTGAAAGTGTTGCCGGTGTAAGTTTTTTAACCCCTTTAATAATCGCGTGGTTTCTGTCCTGGTGGATATCAGCGCCCATTCTGCGCAATTCAGGAACCTGCATAAAGCGGTTTTCATAAAGACTTTCTGTAATAATTCCCACCCCGTTAGCGGTAGTAAGTAATACCATCGCCATCGACTGCAAGTCAGTCGGGAAGCCGGGATACGGCTGAGTAACATAGTTAATTGATTCTAAACGATTGCGGCAGCTTACTTCGAGCGAATTCGGCTCAATAAGTTTAATGTGTGCGCCCATCTTGATTAATTTATCGTTAAAGAACGTCAAATGTGCAGGGAAAACGTTTTTAATAATAGCTTTGCCGCGCGTCGCAACAACAGCCGTCATGAATGTTCCCGCCTCAATTCTATCGGGAATTGTCGTGTATTCAATCCCGTGCAAATCTTCTTGTTTCACTCCGTTAATAATGATTTCGGAAGTCCCGGCACCGATTACATCCGCACCCATTGTGTTTAAGAAGTTTGCCAAATCAATGATTTCAGGCTCTTGTGCAGCGTTTTGGATATGTGTTGAACCCTGCGCCATAACTGATGCTAACATCAAATTTTCTGTTGCGCCAACCGATGGGATATCAAGATAAATATGCGCGCCGACAAGTTTTGAAGCTTTAGCATGAACGTAACCGTTTTCGATTTTCATTTTTGCGCCAAGTGCTTCGAGGCCTTTAATGTGGAAATCCACCCGTCTTTCGCCAATCGCGCAGCCGCCCGGGAGCGCCACGATAGCTTCTTTACATCTTCCGACTAACGCACCGAGGACATTAAATGACGCTCTCATTTTGTTTACGAGTTCGTATTTTGCCGTAATCTCAGTGATTTCTGTCGCGTCAATTGTTAAAGATTGTTCTTTTTTATCGTAAAAAGTTTTTGTACCCAGTTGTTCGATTACGTTTAACATAATCTCAACATCAGTCAAATCAGGTACGTTATAAATTTTTGTTTCGCCTTTAGCCAAAAGTGCCGCAGCCATAAGTTTAAGAACAGAGTTCTTTGCTCCGCCAATTGAAACTTCACCCTTGAGCGGGCTGCCGCCTTTAATAATAAATTTTTCGTCCATGTTTTTCATATTAACATAACTAGCATGTTTTGTGCAATACATTGATTGAGTGAGTGAAGGCTGGGCAATCTATGCTTCGTTTTCTTAGTCACTTAGCTACCTAGCGACTTAGTCACTTCTTAACTTTAACAATTCCAGGCGTTCATCGCTGGCACCAAGCATCTCCAGCCACATCATCTCAAATTTTATTGCTTTGAGTATAGCCTCAGGGGTTGGTAAGGCTTTAAAAATAACTTTGCGAGTTTCATAGCCGTCAAGGTTAGGGATTTGGTTTAGGAAATTAACCGATTTTGGAGAGATTCCGCCGCCAATGACGAATTTCTTTCCGTACCAATTACATTTTTTTGCAATGTCTTTTGCATGCCAAAGAATTCTCTCACACTCAACGTCTTCAGGATTATAAAACCCTAATGAACCGCACATGTCAGTTCTGCCAAAAACAACTCCGCTTAAATATTGTGAACTCTCAAACGCAAGTATTTCATAAAGTGCATGTGCTCCGGCATAAGTTTCAATGTTTATAAAAAGTTCTGTTCCGCCTGCAAAAACTGATTGCGCCGAGTCAATAAATTTCCTAAACGCATAAGCAGATTCAATCATCGGGGCGACGATTGTGCTTGCGCCAAGTTCTTTTGCTTCGCGCATTTCTTTGACCGCACCGCCACCGCCAATTTTTACGGCAAGGTTTAAACCGGTATTATCTGCAAGCTCTTTTAATTTTGAAGCCTGCTCCAACGTAGCGCCTTCTGTTTCAAATTCGGCTTTTAGCCCAACAGCGCCATGATTATCCCTCAAATCAATAAGTAAACTTTTCATAAGACCTCCGGTCTTTTGGACTTCTCTCACTCGCAAATCTAAAAGCGAGCTTTTTTATTTGGCTCATTCGTTCGCCCATGATATAATCATAACATGCTCAAAAATATTATTATTGCAATAACAGCTTTCGCATTGTTTTCGGGCGCTCTTGTCTGGCATCTGATTTTTGGCAGTCACAATGCAGCACACGCTGCCACTATTGATATTGACAGTGCAATAGGGCTTGCGATGGACTATGTTGACGGTGCCGTCGAGCCAAGTGGTCGTTTTGTTTATGTAAAATATTTAAAACCCGCGCAATATGACAAAAAGGAATATAATGTTTCGCGTCATGCCGGAATGCTTTACTCAATGTACTTGTGCGAAAAATATTTAAAAAATGACAGACTAAAAGAAAAAAGACTAAAAGCTTCACAGTATTTAATTGATAATTATATAAAAAGAATCCCTAAACTCGAAACAACGGGCAAAAAACCGACTACAATCTATGCTGTTGTCTCCATCCCCGAAGAAGAAGGGCTAAAAACAGTTCAGGCAAAAGTCGGCGCAACAGGGCTTGCACTTGTAGCCTTATCAAATCTTTATCCGGAGGGTAAAGTCGATATTGAACAATTACGCGGGCTTGCTAATTTTGTAATTTACATGCAAAAACCCGATGGCAGCCTATATGTTAAATATGATTTAACAAAGAAAAAAGTTAATGAGAGTCCTAACTCAATACATTATCCCGGCGAATGCGCGCTCGGACTTTTATATCTATATGAAGTCGACCCGCAAAAAACTTGGCTAAATTCAGCAAAAAAAAGTCTGCTTTATCTTGCTAATGGCGCAAAAGATAGTGGGACAAAAATTCCGTTTGACTACCGGGCAATGCTTGCAATCCAAAAGTTGTTTGAAACTCCAAACAACGGACTTAGCAAAAAAGAAAAGACTTTGCTGCAAAGTTACGCGGCGCAAACGGCAAATTCAATACTGCCGCGCCTGATAAAAGACAGACGTTCACCCGATGTCGGAGGATACAAAAATAACCTTCGTCCAAGCAGCATCGGCACGATTATTGAAGGTATGGTCGCGATTTTTAACGTAACAGAAGACGAGGAATTAAAAGCAAAAGTTATGCAGGCTATTTATTTAAGTTCCGAGTTTGAGAGCCGCCATCAAATTAAAACAGGTAAACTCAAAGGCGGAATCCCGACAGGAATTGACTGGCAGAGCAAGACCGCAAAGCCTGAAGCTGCACGAGTCCAAATTGATAACGTTCAACACGTTATGTCCGGTTGGATTACCTATAAGCAGTTGTTTAAATAGGGTAAACAATATATAATACAAAGAAGGCAGAGGAGATAGATAACATGTTTAAAAAATTATTTTTAGTTTTTATGTCAATTTTTATGATTAGCGCAGCGGCTTTTGCTGAAGCGAGTTATGTTTGTGCACGGCACATTTTAGTCAAAGATCAGGCGCAAGCAATCCAGATTAAAAAAGCCATTGACGATGGCGGAAGTTTCGGATATTACGCGAAAAACTATTCTCAATGCCCGTCCGGGCAACAGGGCGGAAGCCTTGGCTGTTTCGGTCGCGGACAAATGGTTAAGCCTTTTGAAGCCGCAGCTTTCAGCCTGCCAATCGGAGTGGTTTCCGAACCTATTAAAACCGATTTTGGCTACCATTTAATTATTGTTGATAGCAAAAAGTAACAACGTAAACAAGCAAAGACCTTGTGGTTATGGGCACGTCATAACCCGATTGATTAAATATTAGCCAATCGGGTTATATACACTTGGAGCAAAACGGGGATATAATTAAATATCAACTCGGAATTAAATGGCGCATGTATAAAACAAATAAAACAAAAATAAAAATTACATATTATATTCTGCTTGTTCTGATAATGATTTTCATAGTACGCAACACTCCTGTAACGGAAGCAATGGCTACTATGATAGTTTTGTCTACATTGTTGGTAGCAACTAATATTGAAAACTTTGTACTGTTGAGAAAATTTATCAGGCAGAACGCTGAAGATGCAAAACTACGAAAAGATATTATCAAGAAAAAAAGCAAGATTACGGCTATATTGAACAATCTTCCAATTATGACTTTTTTGCAAGATTCTGAAGGCCGCTACATACGCGGTAACAGAAAGTTTGCTGAAACCTTCAAATGTCCGGAAGAAGAAGCTCCCAGAGAAGCTATGGCACATTTAATAAAATATCACACCGAAGAATCTATAGAAGAAGAAAGGAGAGTTTTAGACACTCTGTCTTCGGTAAATTATGTACGCAAATTGGCAATTCTTGATAATCCGCCGACCTGGTATAGAATAAACAGATCGCCTATTCTTAATGAAAACGGTGAATTATTTGGTATGGTTACCACTATGGATGATATTGAAGCTGAAATGGATATTGCAAAGCAAAAAGAGACTTATATAGCAACGCTGACGCATGATTTAAAGGTTCCTACCTTGGCTCAAATCCGCTCGCTTGAACTTTTATTAAATGGGAGTTTGGGAGAACTTACTCCTGAACAAAAAGAGATCTCTCAACTAACTCTTGATTCTTGTAACTACATGCTTGATATGATTTCTACAATTCTCTCAACATACAGATATGAAGATAACGGGATAGAATTGGACCATACTGAGTTTGATATTGTTGAACTTACAACAGAAGTTTGTAAAGAGGTCGATTATTTTGCCCGAGATAAGCATATTGTTGTTATTATCAAACCGCACTTGGGCAGCGGAATTATTCGCGCTGACAAAATGCAAATAAAAAGAGTAATTATGAACCTGTTATCAAACAGCATTGCTTATGCAAAAGAGAATTCCAATGTATTAATTGAAATAATACAAAATTCGAATGGAATGACTGAATATTTAATCAAAAACACCAGCACATATATTCCGCCGGCTGTTATGAAAGATTTGTTTAGCAAATATGTTACTCATAAATCTAAATATAACAAGGTCGGAATCGGATTGGGACTTTATCTTTCACGCCAAATAATAGAAAAACACGGCGGCTCGATGATTGCACAGAGCAACCCGAAAGATGAAAATATATTTGGCTTTAAGCTCGACAACAAGATACCTGCTGCCACTTTGGCAAAAAAGCATTAAGTGCTTAGTGTATGAATTTTTGTTACATTATCAAGGGATAAGGCGCAAAAAATAAAGTTTACCGTTTTTGATACAATTGACAAGCAACAGTTTTGTTGTTAGGATAACTAAAAAGGAAATAGAAATGTTCAATTTAAATGTTTCACAATTACATCATCATCACCATCATAGACTTTCAGGAAGGCTATGGGGTTGATTTGCATGTGTGAGAGGAAAAACATTTAATTCAATTCTTTAAAATATAACGAGGCAGCCTTTCTGAGAGAGATCAGGGGCTGTTTTAGTTAGAAAAAAAAGAATTGGAGAATTAAAAAAATGACAATAGCAAAAATAATATCAGCAATAGGAAACAACAATAGCATTTACCCGTTACTAGTCAGGGACTGTGGAATAGAAATCCCGACAAAGGTTGTTCTAACATACAACCAGAACGAAAAACAGGATAAAAATATCGCATATCTTGCAGCGCGCGAGCGTCTGATTGATGAATACGCGGTTTCAGCAGTGTGGCTCGGCGGTATTCCACTCGTAGACAAGATTGCAAAAAAAATAATCGCTCGCCGCGGATTCAATTCCGATGTTAATATGAAACTGTTTAAAGACGACGGGTATCAAGGTATTGAGCGAAACTTTAAAGAGTTTAAGGGCAAAGTCGCACCAGAAATTCTTGACGATCTGAGCAAAGTAAAAGCAAAAAGCGGGCTTTTCCAAAAATATATCGCCGGCAAATTCACCGCCGCGACACTTATCCCGATTGTCTTAATGGGCTGGGTTATCCCAAAACTAATCTTTGCGTCAACCGCTAAAAAACTTGAGGAAGCAAGACGCAAGACAGCACAAATAGAAAATGCAAAAAAAGCAGACAAGACTAAGCCTTCGTTCGGTTCAAGCAACATCGTTGCAGCGATTGCAAACTGCTCCCCGCAAACAAAAATGATTTTTGTTGACGGGGGTTATGCTGTGGGCCGCGGCGCAACCGCACGTAACCGCGATGCTTTTTGGGACACAGAATTCAAGATGGCGGGAATGTTGTTCTTAAACTTCGTTGCCCCAAAATGGATTGCAAAAGGACTTGACGGGATTACCGGCACAAATATCGACCCGATAATCCTTGCTGATGGCGCCTTCCGCGAGCAGATTAAAAACGGTAAACTAGAATTGCCAAAATCAGCTTCAGCAGAAGACTTATTTAAATTTATTGACAACAACCCTGACAGTCTGTTTGTAACTTACGCTAAAAAATTCAACAAAGTGAAAATGATAAAAGGGATTGAAAGAGAAGTCCGCGACCCGCGCGCCTGGGTGGACGTTAAAGACCTCGGCAAATTCCGTGACGCGATAGCAATCTTTGCCGACAGCACTTCCGGCAAAGATGTCGCACAAGCTCTAAAAAAAGCTAAAGGTTTAAAATATTTTAACGTCTTAACTAACGTTGTTGTGAGCAGTATCTTACTCGCATACGGGTTGCCAAAAGCCCAGTTTGCATTCCGCGAAAAATTCCTTGGCACAAAACTTGAACCCGGAATCGAAGGCGACCGCAAGCGTATCTCGAACCAAGCATAACATCCCGTTTACATTTTTTGCAAAACTGGGTATAATACATGAATATGCATAAAAGGAGAATTGGGATGAAAAAATATCTTACAAAGGAAGGCTTCACTTTAGCTGAAGTGCTAATTGTACTCGGAGTCATTGGTATTGTTGCAGCGCTAACTATCCCCGCACTAATGAAAAATTGGCAGCAAGAACGCTGGGACACAGCAAACAAGGTATTTAAAAACCGCATGTTTGAAGCAGTCAGCCAAATGCACGCACGCGGAAGATTGACCGGTCATACTAATACCGGAAATTTCGTCGAAGGGCTGAAAAACTTCATGAAAGTTGGAGAAGATTGCGGGACAGACCTCGCCAACTGCTTTGTTAGCGATAAGGTTTCGGAGTTCAACACAGGCGATGGCTTCGGAGAGGCAAGAGCCTTTAAATTGGTAAACGGTGCTAATGTTATTATAGCTTACGACCCGAACTGTAACTTGGATCCTGCCTCACTTGGGCAGGAAGTAGCTGATTGCAGTATAGCAATGCTCTACGACACCAACGGCAACGAAGGCCCTAACGAAATGGAAAAAGACATCTGGGGTTTCAACCTTGGAAAAACTACCGTCAGCTCATGCCCGGGAAGCAACTGTAACGGATGTCCCGAAGGCTGGGGATGTTGCAACGGCAAGTGCATAGGACCCGAATTCTCAGCAGCTAACTGGCAGGATGCTAAAAATAAATGTGACGCGCAAGGCGGAGGAATACACTTACCTTCCGGCGAATGGACAAATGGTAATTGTTTCGATATCGGTCTTTCAACCACATTATGCCCAAAAAATACAGAAGCCATGTCCGTTTGGAATTACTGCCAATCTGGAAACAGTTGCAGCGACTATTACTGGTTGGCTGAAGCCCATACCAGCATGGCAGGCCGTGCTTGTAGTTTATACCCAAAAAATACAACCGGTAACGGCATTATATGCACTTGCGTAGCTGGTGACAACTATCGCCACGCACGGTGTATAAAATAATTAACAGATAGAAACTAAAAGAGCGGACTTTATTTGAAGTCCGCTCTTTTATAATTTTGTTTTAGTTTTATACGTTTAAACCAATGCTAGTTCTTGGCTGTTATTAGCAACATTAATTGTATGAATATCACGCTGAACATCGTTTAACTTTGAGTTCTTAACTTCGTTCAAGTCTTGCTGCATAAGTCTGCGCGGAGAACCATCCTTCATAGAGTGGTTTCTGAGCAGGTATGACGGGTGGAAAATCGCCATTGCCGGATAAGTTTTTCCGTCAACAGTAATATCTTGCCACTGTCCGCGAACTTTTGAAATAGTTGTCTTTTTGTCTACTTCAATAAAAGATTTCATCGCTGTCGCTCCGCAAAGCAATACCGCACGCGGGTTCAAAATAGTGATTTGCGCTTCTAGGAATTTTGCACAAGCCGCTTTTTCAACATCAGACGGAACACGGTTTTGCGGCGGACGGCATTTTACAGTGTTGATGATATATAAATCTTCGTCGCGTGAAATTCCGGCACCAGCCAAGAATTCATTCAAAAGCTGTCCTGCACGACCAACAAACGGTCTGCCCAATTCGTCTTCGGTTTCACCAGGAGCTTCACCAATTAAAACGATTTTAGCAGTTTTAGCGTTACCGTCAGAAAAAACCGTGTTTTTTCTAGTCGCAGCCAAACCACACGCCTTGCAGCTTTCACACTTCGATTGTACAACGCTCAACATTTGCTCTTTCATTCTTCTTTTCTCCTCGGGCAAACAGCCCCACATTATATCTTCTACAATACTTTTTTAGTTCCTTCATAATCACATTTGATAACATGAATACCGCTATTAAGTTTGGCACAGCCAGGAACAAAGTAAATCCATCAGATAGATTAATTATGCTCTTAAAGTTCATCGCTGAACCAATAACTATGCACAAACAATATATTACCTGAAAAGTTCGCGTTGTCAATTTTGTTTCACCAAAGAGGAAATTCCAGGCATTTTTTCCGTAATATGCGCCCACAAACATCGTAGATAATACAAAAAAGCTCGCCATAATTGTTAAGAGAATCGGGAAGAACGAACAGACGCTCGCAAACGCCTGAGAGGTTAATTCAATCCCGGCTAACCCGTGCGCGCTCTTGTAAACCCCGGATACAACAATAACAAAGGCTGTTGCGCTGCCGACAATTACGGTATCGACAAACGGCTGCAACATCGCGATAAAGGCTTGTGCAACAGGCTTGCTGGTTTTAACCGCCGAAAATGCAATCGGCGCAGTTCCTAAGCCCGATTCGTTAGCAAACATCGCACGACGGAATCCCCATAACATACACGCAAACATTCCGCCTTGAATCGCCTGCGGCTTGAACGCCTCTTTTATAATAAGCATCGCGGTTGCTGGTATATCACCAATATGAACAAGGCAAATCGTAAACGCTGAAAGCACGTACAAACTGCACATTGTCGGGGTAACTTTTTCTGTAAATTTACCAATATTCTTAATCCCGCCAATTACGGTTACAAAAGTCAAAACCGCAACGATTGCCCCCAAAATCCATCCGCGATCGGCAAAGAAACTTTCTGCTCCTCCCGTGATGTTGGTAATCTGCGCTGTCATCGCGTTAATCTGGAACAAGTTCCACCCGCCAATCATCGCAAACACCGCGCACACCGCGTAAATTTTTCCCAAATGCGGCGCAATCGGCGCTAATTTTGTATGCTTTAAACCGTTTGTGATGTAATACATCGGACCGCCCGAGACTGTTCCATCAGCGTTAACCTGTCTGAATTTTAGCCCGAGCAAGACTTCAGCGAATTTTAGCGCCATAGAGAAAAATCCCGCCATAACCATCCAAAAAATTACCCCCGGACCGCCGATTGAAACGGCTGCCGCTGAACCCGCGACATTGCCGATTCCGGCCGAGGCTGAAATGGTCGCAGATAACGCTTGAAAAGAAGAAACTTCCCCTTTTTTCTTCTTTTTTAAGGTTTCTTTATGTTTAAAATTCCCCGCAATGAGTTTTAGCGCGTGTTTAAAACCCCAAACGCCAATAAATCTGGTTCTGATAGTAAAATAGAATGCAGCGATTACCAAAAGCGCAACCAAAAGCTGGATTTCGACCCCATTAATTGTCACAGAGGCAAAAATAACTCCTGAAATCTTGTCGGCTATCGGCGCCAAAAACCCGTCTATTGCACTATCTATACTCATTAGTTTATTGTAGCATGAACACACCCTCTTTTGTCATTCCGGACTTGATCCGGAATCTGGCACTAACACGACTTATGTAAGCCTTAATAATGGTTAGATGCTGAATCAAGTTCAGCATGACACTAGTGAGGGACTTAAGCCTTACCCGTTGAGCCAAATCCACCGGCACCGCGGACGGTTTCGGTTAGTTCTGTGTGAACCTGAATTTGTGCGCGCTCAACTTTTGCGATAACCATCTGCGCAACGCGCTCACCTGGCTGGATTGCGTAAGTTTCGTTTGATAGATTAACAACAGGAATGCAAACCTCTCCGCGGTAATCCTCGTCAATCGTTCCGACGCAGTTAATGAGCGTAATCCCGTGTTTAATAGATAGTCCCGAGCGCGGACGAATTTGTGCCTCGTAACCGTGTTCAAGTTCAATCTTAATCCCCGTCGGAATTAGAGTGCGCTCAAGCGGTTTCAATTCAACAGCCTGTTCAATCGCCGCACACAAATCCATCCCCGCCGCACCCTCTGTCTGATACTGCGGCAACTCTTTATTATGCGCCAGTTTTTCTATTTTTAATATCATTTTCTATCCTCCTTTTGCCGTCATTCTGAGGGCAAAGCCCGAAGAATCTCAAAACATGCGCAGTGTATAAAGACTTTGAAATGTTTCTTCCCTCTCGCAAAACGATACTTAATCGTTTTGTTCGGCAGAGTACTCAACATGACGAATTTACAACTACAAACTCTTAATATCTTTTTGTATCTTTGCGAGTACGTCATCGAGTTTTGATGAGTCTTTGACGCCGCCTTGGGCGAAGTTTGGGCGACCGCCACCGTTTGCACCCGTTGCGCGGGCGATTTCACCAACGATTTGTCCCGCGTTAATGCCTTTTTTAACAAACCCTTCTGAAACTCTTGCTAAAACAGATTGACCGGAAGCCAAAACTACGATGCTCTCGCCAAGCTTTTGTCCCATGAGTTCTGCACCTGTGCGCATCGCTTCAGCGTCAAAGTCTTCAACCTTCGTGATAAACAGTTTTCCGCCCGCAATATCTTGAGCCTTGGAAATAAAGGTTGCAAATTTCTCACGCGCAGCGCCGCTTTTTAATTGTGAGAGTTCTTTTTGAAGCTCTTTGTTTTCTTCCTGAATCTTTTCAACACGCCCGATAACCTCATCGTACTGTGCTTTAAAGAGCGAAGACAATTTGTCTAATTCGCGAACACGCGCGTCCATAAATTCAAACGCAGCTTTAGAAACTACGATTTCAATCCTACGGATTCCGGCTGCAATCGCGCCTTCTGAAACGATTTTAGCCAAACGCAAATCGCGGGTGTTTGCCGCATGAGTTCCGGCACAAAGCTCGCAAGAGATTTCGCCCATAGTTACAACGCGTACCACATCGCCGTATTTTTCGCCAAACAACGAAATCGCGCCCGTGCGTTTTGCTTCTTCAATCGCCATCTCAACTGTAGAAATATCCAGTCCGCAAGCAATCCAGCCGTTTAAAATATCTTCAACATCGTTAATTTCTTGTGGCGTCATCGCACGCGAGAACGAGAAATCAAAACGCGCACGGTTGTCTTCAACAGACGAACCTGCCTGTTTTACTTCGTCGCCAAGAACCTTAATGAGCGCCGCTTGCAGCAAGTGAGCCGCCGAGTGGTGAACAACTATTTCAGACCTGCGGGATTCGTCAATACAAGCTTTAACCTCGTCGCCAGCCGTCGGTGCGCCGTTAATAATTTGCGCGCGATGAACGAACAAATCATTGACTTTAAAAGTCGTCAAGACTTCGGCTTTAACGTTTTTGCCCTCAATTAAACCTGTATCGCCTGATTGTCCGCCGCATTCAGCGTAGAACGGAGTTTTGTCCAAAACGATGTCAGTGTAGCCATCGCCTTCAACCACAGCAACGATTTTCGCGTCTGCGCAAGTCGCATCGCAGTATCCAATAAATTTTGTTGCGCCGGATTTTTCTTCAATCGCAACGTATTTTAAGTCATCTGTTAAACTAATCTTTTGTGTCGCGGCTTTTGCACGGTCTTTTTGCTCCTGCATAGCCTTTTTGAAGCCTGTTTCGTCAACTTTTAGACCCTGTTCTTCTGCGATTTCTTTTGTAAGTTCAAACGGGAATCCGAAAGTGTCATATAATTTAAACGCGCTTTCGCCATCAATATCTTTTTTCGAATCAATAAACTCGTCGAGCATTTTGTAACCGCGCTCAAGAGTCAGATTAAAACGTTCTTCTTCTTGTCTGATCACGTCTTTAATTTTGTCTTTATTGGCTGCCAAATCCATATATGCGCCTTTGTATAGATCGATTACGGTGTCAACGATTTTATAAAGGAACGGAAGTTCCATCCCCAAAATCTTGCCGTGGCGCAATGCGCGACGCAAAATCATACGCAGGACATAACTTCTGCCTTCGTTACCCGGGATTACGCCGTCGTTAATCAGAAACGTTACGCAGCGTGCGTGGTCGGTAATTATGCGCAAAGAAATATCGGTTTTTGCTGACGCTTTGTATTTTACCCCCGACATTTCGCTCACTTTGTCCAAAATCGGTTTTAACAAATCGGTCTCAAAGGTCGACAATTTGTTTTGAACAACCATGGTTACGCGCTCCAAGCCCATACCGGTGTCGACGTTTTTCTTATCAAGCGGGGAGAAATTGCCTTCCTCGTCCTGGAAAAGTTCAGTGAATACTAAGTTCCAAATCTCAACCCAGCGGTCGCATTCGCAAGTATCAATTCCGCAATCGTCGCTGCATTTGAACTCAGCGCCCAAATCGTAGTGGATTTCTGAGCACGGGCCGCAAGAACCTGAAGCACCCGGAGGGCCCCAGAAATTATCTTTTTTACCCTTGCGCAAAACTTTGTGAGCAGGGATTCCAACATCTTTTGTCCAAATATCAAAAGCTTCGTCGTCACTTTCAAACACTGTTATCCAAAGACGCTCAGGATCAAGCTTTAAGACTTCGGTAACAAATTCCCAAGTCCAAGGGATGACTTCTTTTTTATAATAATCACCAAACGCAAAGTTGCCCAACATTTCAAAGAAAGTGTGGTGGCGAGGTGTTCTGCCGACGTTTTCAATATCAGAATCTTTTCCGCCTGCGCGAGCGCATTTTTGGCACGAAGCTGCTCTTGCCGGCTCATACGGCGATTTTTCGTAACCTAAATATATCGGCATAAACTGCAACATGCCGGCTGTTGTTAGCAACACGGTCGGATTATCCGGCACAAGGCTGGAACTTTCCACAATAGTGTGTTGGCGCTTTTTCTCAAAATAATCCAAAAATAACTGTCTAATCTCATTTCCGCTTAACATGGTTTTTCCTTCTTTTCTCTGATATAATCATATTAACATGAAAAAATTTCTTTTATTATTTATGATTATGTTAATGGGAGGGGCAGCATTCGCGTTAGAGATTGCTTATCCGTCGCGCACAATGCTCACAATTAACTCCGATTCGACCTTCTTTATAGGTTCTTCCACTCCAGGCGAAACCGTTACAGTAAACGACCAACCGGTGTTTATGAGTTTGGAAGGCGCGTTTGCTTACACAGTCGAGCTAAAACCCGGGCGAAATATTTTCAATATAAAATCCGGCGACAAGACGCTAACGTATATTATTACAAGACCGGCAAGCGCCCCAATCACCGGCGCAAAAGCAGCATTCTCACCGTTTGCGCAACCGATAAAAGTAGCGGTTTCAACCGATGCTGCACCAATGCGCTCCACTCCGGTTGACGCAGGAATTAACAGACTTTCACATTTTCAAAAAGGCGTTCTATTAAATATCGACGGCGAACAGGGTGATTTTTTCCGCGTTTCATTAAACGACAATACAAAAGCCTGGATTTACAGAGGAAACGTTAGCACCGCCGGGGTAAATGTTTCGGAAAATATAACAAGTCCTCAAGGAAGCGTAAAAGAAGGAGCAGTTACAATCAAAAAACCAACTTACTCCGAAGACGACAATTTCGAAATTTATACCTTTGATCTTTGCAATAAAATCCCTTATGTAATCACCGAAGGCACACCGCTAAAATTAAATTTCTACGGCCCTGATGCTGGTTTTGAATTCCCTGTTGACCACAAATTGGTCGGCTATTCAGGAAATTACGAAGGCAACAAATTTGTATTAAAAATAAGAAAAGCTCTTGCTATCGATAAGGTTTGCCCGTTAAAAGGAGTTAAGATTTCTGTTGATCCGGGTCACGGCGGCTATGAATCCGGCGCTGTCGGATGTTTTAAGGACAAAGAAAAAGATATAAATCTTGCAATTTCAAAATACTTGAATGAAGAATTAGCGCTGCGCGGCGCAGAGGTTTATATGACTCGCTGCACCGACTGCTATTTGGGCTTAAAAGAGCGTGTTGTTGCATCAAACAAAGAGAATGCGTCAATTCTGCTTAGCATTCACAACAACGCTGTACCTGATAATCTTAACCCGCTGGATTATCGCGGTACAAGTATTTATTACTACTACCCGCAGGCAAAACCGCTGGCTGAAAGTTTAATGAAATCAATGACAACTCAATTAAAAACCAAAAACGACGGCGTTCGCCAAGGAAGCCTTGCACTTGTTAGAAATACCGAGGCTCTTAGTCTGCTCATTGAAGTCGGGTATATGATTAACCCGTATGATATGGAATTATTGCGCGACGCGAACTTCCAAAAGCAAACCGCTAAAGCGATTGCTGATGGAATTGAAGATTGGGTTAAGAATTCTAAATAAACTCCGTCATTCTGAGCTTTGCGAAGAATCTCAATATTTATGCGATATGCCTCGGGTTTGAGATGTTTCGGCTGTACCCGCATTAAACAGGCACACTCCGCTTTCGCCTTCTGCTCGCTTGCCCCAACATGACGAGTTTATGATGATATATAGTTCAATAACGTTCTGACGCCTGAAGCTGTTGAACCCGCAACGAATTCTTTCTGCGGTTTTTCTAAAAACGCTGTTCCTGCGATGTCGATGTGAGTCCATTTTACATCTTTTACGAATTCTTTTAAGAAGATTCCCGCGGTTGATGCGCCGCCCCAGCGTGAGCCGGTGTTTTTCATATCAGCAACGCAGCTTTTCAGACTGTCTTTGTATTCTTTGTACATCGGCAACTGCCAAAGGCGTTCGCCTGTCTTTGCCCCGGTATCAATCAGGTTGCGAATCATATCTTCGTCGTTGCCCATAATTCCTGATGCTAATGTGCCAAGTGCCACAACGCACGCGCCCGTTAGAGTTGCGATGTCGATAATCTCATCCACGCCAAGTTCGTTTGCATAGCAAAGCGCGTCAGCCAAAGTCAAACGGCCTTCCGCGTCTGTGTTATCGATTTCGATTGTTTTACCGTTTTTCGCAGTCAAAACATCGCCCGGTTTGTAAGCATTGCAGCCCGGCATATTTTCACAAGCCGCGATGATGCCATGGATTTCAACTTCAGGGTTCAGTTTGTGCAACACGCTCATAATCCCCAGAACGCACGCAGAACCCGCCATATCATCTTTCATAGTAAGCATTGAAGACGCCGGTTTGATATCAAGTCCGCCGCTATCAAAACAAATACCTTTACCGACAAGCGCGATTTTTTTCTTCGCATTTTTTGGGGCGTATTTCATGTGGATAAATTTTGGCGGCTGAGCGCTTCCTAAGCCGACTGCCAAAAATGCACCCATTCCCATTTTTTCAATCTCGTCTTTTTCGTAGATTTTAGTGTCTAACCCTGTGAAACTTTGCGCCAATTCAGCGAGCTTTGTCGGGGTCGCATATTGCGCAGGCTCGTTTGCGATGTTGCGCGTAAATTCCATTGCTTCGCCGAGGATTTTTGCACGGTCGATATTAAAATCATCAGACCAGTTAAAAGCAATTTCTTCTAATCTGTCAGATTTTTCAGTTTTATATTTGTCGAAAGAATAATTCGCAATCACCGCGCCGAGTGCGATGTTTGTATCTACAAAACGGTCAATATTAAAAGCGGCGCGTTTGGCTTTGATAGATTGAAGTTTTTTAACGGCTTTAGCGATTGCCTCACGCAAGTTGTCAGAATCGACTTCCTCTTTTTTACCAAGTCCGAGCAAAAGTTTTTTTGGGTTAACCAAATAAGTCTGACCTGATTTGCCTTCAAAGTCTGCTGTAACTTGTTCTCCAAAGTCTTCGCCTTCAAAAACACCTTGCACTAAAATGTCATAATTATCTGCATTATTTGTAATTTTTATTTCCATTTTCTCTCTCCTTTTTTCTTACTTTTTAACCATTTTATCATAAAACGTGGGCGCCGTAAATCGTGTTTACAAATAGACGATAGTATGATACAATTTAGGACAGCGCGAGTGAGCTGAGTGCGAAGAAACAGGTTGACCTGCGGTCAGCAGGGCAAGAAGGTTCCAAAGACACGTTACAAGCGAACGAGCAAGAAGATGTAGTAGAAAACATTTTTTGAAAGATATATGCAAAAAATCCTATTAAAAAAATAATTTAATGAGAGTCCGGCAGGCTATATGTGTCGGGCGTTTGCGTGTATTATAAAAAAAATAGAGAAGGACAGGTACCGGTAAATGGGTATTGGACTAATTGTTGCGGTTATTGTAATAATAATCCTCGTTGCTGTGCTTATTTTACAGCAAAACAAATTTAAAACCGTGCAGCTTAGCACAGAAAAAGACCGCGCTGCATTGGAAGAAAGAGAAAAAATCTTAATCCAGGAAGCAAGAATTAAAGCGGTTGAAGAAATTAAAGATGACAGAGAAAAACTTAATGAAGAAGAACGTGAACGCAGACAGGAAATCCTAAGACAAGAGCAAAAACTCGACAAACGCGAAGACATGTTGGAAGACAAAATCCAAGAATACACTGAAAAAGAAATTCAGGTTCAGCGCAAAGTCGACGAGCTTTTGGAAAAAGAAGATTACCTGGCTGAGATTATTCAGAAACAAACTCAAGAATTAGAACGGATTGCAGGGATGTCAGCAGAGGATGCAAAAAAACAACTGCTTGAACAATTAAAAAATGACCTTGCGCAAGAACAGATGCATTTAATCCGTGAAAACGAAGCGAAAATTAAAGAATCAGCGCTCGAAAAATCAAAAGAGATTTTATCAACAACAATGCAGCGCTGCATGATAGAACAGGTAGTCGAAACAACAGTTTCGGTTGTCGGACTCCCAAGCGATGACATGAAAGGTCGGATTATCGGACGTGAAGGCCGTAACATCCGTACGCTTGAAACACTCACAGGAGTTGATTTCATTATTGACGACACCCCTGAAGCAGTTGTATTATCAAGCTTTGACCCGGTAAGACGCGAGATTGCAAAACTGGCGTTAGAAAAACTTATCGTTGATGGAAGAATCCACCCTGTTCGAATAGAAGAAATGGTTGAAAAAGCAGGCGAAGAAGTTGACCAAAAAATCTTCACCGAAGGGGAAAACGCTGCACTTGATATGGGCGTTATGGGCTTGAACAAGGAACTGACAAAAACCCTCGGACGTCTGTATTATAGAACCAGCTACGGGCAAAATGTTCTCAAACATTCGCTCGAAGTCGGTCACATCGCAGGAATGCTCGCGGCTGAAATCGGCGCAAACGTCGATATTGCAAAACGTGCCGGGCTTCTCCACGACATAGGAAAAGCCGTTGACCAAACTCAAGAAGGCACACATATTCAGCTCGGTGTTGAAATCGCAAACCGTTACGGCGAACGCCCTGAGGTTATTCACGCGATTGAAGCACACCACGATGATGTTGTAGCTAACACAATTGAAGCGGTCTTAGTGAAAGTTGCCGATGCGATTTCTGCAGGCAGACCGGGCGCAAGACGCGACACGTTAGAGATTTACATCAAACGTCTAAACAAAATCGAGGAAATCGTAAACAGTTACGAAGGCATAAAACAGTCGTTTGCAGTACAAGCAGGACGCGAGGTTCGTATTATTGTTGAAGCGGAAAAATTTGACGATTTAGCTTCACAAAAACTTGCCCGCGACATCGCAAAACGTATTGAGGACGAACTGGATTATCCGGGTCAAATCCGTGTAACTGTTGTCCGCGAATTCCGCACAACAGAGGTTGCAAAGTAAATACACACCATTGTCATGCTGAACTTGTTTCAGCATCTGGGCTTATGCGGTTTACCTTACCCTTAGCGACCCAGATTCCGAAACAAGTTCGGAATGACAGATAGAGTAAAAAATGACAAGTGAGACAATAAAGATATTATTTTTTGGAGATATAGTCGGGCGACCGGGGCGGTTCGTGGTGCGCGATTATTTGGCGGATTTAAAAGAAAAAAATGCACTGCCGGATTTTGTTATCGCAAATTGCGAGAACGCTTCACACGGCTTCGGGCTAACTGAAAATAACTATAACCAGCTGCTTGAATACGGTATTGACTGCCTGACTTCCGGTAACCATATTTTTGACAAGAAAGATATTTTTACTTTTATCGAGAACGCGGACAGACTCGTTCGGCCGTTTAATTATCCGAACGGCGTTCCGGGAGCCGGCAGCCGGATATTAGGGATTAGGGACCAGGGACTAGAAACCAGTGATTGCAAGCAAGACGAAGCCGACCATCCCGTTAAAATCGCCGTAATCAACATTCTTGGTCAAACCTTTTTACCGCCGATTGATTCACCTTGGACAGGAGCGATTGAGGAGATTAAAAGATTAAAAGAAATCACACCGATTGTGATTGTTGATTTTCACGCGGAAGCCACTGCTGAGAAAATCTGTTTTGGAAAATATTGTTCTGACTTTGGCGTGAGCGCGTTTTTAGGAACCCACACACATGTTCAAACCGCAGACGAAAAGATTACTGACAACGGTATGGCATACATTACTGATGCCGGCTCATGCGGCGCTGCAGAGGGGGTTATCGGGATGGATTATGAAACCTCCTTAAAAAGATTCACCACCGGACTGCCTGAGCGCTATGACGTATCGGACGAAAAACCGTATATGATAAACGCCGTTGAAATTGAAGTTGAAGTCGCGACAGGTTGCGCTACTTCAATATCGAGAATTTTTGTTAATATAGATAAATAAGGAAATCAAGATGAAAACCGACTTACACATTCATACCTATTTTTCCGACGGGGTCTACTCGCCGGAGAAGATTGTGGACTTGGCGATTGATGCTGGGCTGGAGGCCATCGCAATCACAGACCACGATAACGTTATGGCTTATGACGTTGCACAAGAATATATAAAAGAAAAAGAGCATAAACTTGAAATCATAGGAGGGGTAGAAATTAACACCCTTCACAACGGGGCTGAAGTTCACATTTTAGGATATTTCATGGATGTTAAAAACAGTGATTTCCGCGACCTTCTAAAAACCCAGCAGCACGCAAGGGTTGAGCAGACGCACGAGATCATCAACCTGCTTGCTAAAAAAGAAAGCATCCGCATAAAATACGAAGACATTACGCGCCAGGTGGCAGAAGGCGGCAGTATCGGACGTCCGCATATTGCTAAGGCCATCACAAGCGCAGGCGGCACAACAAGCGTCATTGAAGCTTATGCAAAATACATCAACGACAACTCACAAGTTTACGTCCCAAGAAAAACCGTAACTCCGTTTGATGCGGTGGAAATAATTTACGACGCGGGCGGAATCCCTGTGATTGCTCACCCACACGACATTGAAGCACCGGAAGCGCTTGTAAAAGAACTTATGACCTGCGGCCTGCGTGGGATTGAAGCATATCATAGAAAGCATTCTCCGGCAGTTGTTGAGTATTTCTCCTCAATGGCAGAAGAATTAGGTTTAATCGTAACGGGCGGTTCAGACTTCCACGCACCAAATATTATGAACGGTCAAATAGTTATGGGCAAAAACTTCGTCCCGGAATGGATTTATGATAAACTTCTCAAAGAGAAGAAGATTATTGACATGGCGTGAGTGCAATGCTACGGCTTGACACAACCCGTCATGTTGAGGACGGAGTCCGGAACATCTCAATGTTGAGATTCTTCGCAAAGCTTAGAATGACGGAAGCAGATATGGCATAGGAGAAACATGTTTAACAAAAATTGGAAACCTGAATATTCAATTACATTGCTTGTATTACTCGGAGCAATCCTTTATTTTGTGCCGGTATCTTTCGAGAGCACAAGGCAGGCGAGTTTTATCTCTCGCTGGAACGAGATGTATAATAAAGTCGATTACATGTTTCAGGTCATTAACGCACATATTAGCGATGAGAAATTAAAGAGTTTTGATGATGCAAAAAACGCGCAAGAACGTGAGCGGCTTATGATAGAACTTGTTAAGCCATATTTGCGGATTGATCTTAGCAAAAACCCTCCTAAACGTTACAAAACCAGATATATGAAAAGAACGAAGGTTTATAAAGGCGAAAACTATCATTTCACTGATTTATTTTTAACAAAAGATAATAAATTGGTCGGGATAAAAGATTTGTACGATGCAGGAGAAGACACGCCTGCATTTATGATGATGTTTGATATCAACGGAATCCTTCCGCCAAACACTTGGGGCAAAGACGTTTACGGGATTAACATTTACCAAACCGGCAAAATAGAACCTTTCGGGCAAGGTCTGAGCATGGATGATTTGCGCCAAGACTGTTCACCGGCTGGCACCGGAGTTAGCTGCTCATACTTCTATAAAATCGGTGGCGGATTCGAGGAATAATTAGTAATCTAACATTGTGACGATGTTTTCGCCGGCTAATTTTTCACGGCCGTTTAGGTCTTTTAATTCAATTAAAAATGCTATCCCGACAAGCTTCGCACCTGTTTTTTTAACCAGCTTACAAGCAGCCTGAGCGGTTCCGCCGGTTGCAAGAAGATCGTCAACAATTAACACGCGTGAGCCTTCGCTTAGGGCATCCTGGTGAATTTCTAAAGAATCTGTTCCGTATTCTAATTCGTAGCTTTCGCTGTAAGTCGCTGCGGGCAATTTATTCGGTTTTCTAATCGGCACAAACCCCGCATTAAGTTGGTACGCAATCGGCATCCCGAGAATGAATCCGCGGCTTTCAACACCCGCTACATAATCAATTTTTTCGTCTTTAAATTTGTCGCAAAAATAATCAACTATTGTGCGCAAGGTTTTTGGATCCTTAAAAGCTGTGGTTATATCGCGGAATAGAATCCCTTCACACGGGAAATCCGGAATAGTTCTAATCTTATCTCTTACATCATCAATAATTGTTTGTGTCATGTTTAACCTTTCATTTATCTCTGTCTTGGATTATTCGCAGTTCGGAAAAACGTGGTTTTCCTCACTTGGACGGCGTTCCCTTCGGTCAGCCTAGCGAAAATCCGCTAACCTTTCAGCATTAATTCTTTTACTTTTTCTCTAACCTTATTATCGACTTTACTTAGCGCGGTTTTTATTTGTTTTGCCGTCTGCACAGCCAAATGTTCTTCTTCCTCAGCAACCAATCCGTGAGTTGTTTTACCCCAGTTCATATCTTTTGGACGGAACAGGATTTTTGCTCCGATAAACAACACCAGCGGAAACCAAATTACAAAAAGGTAAACCGAGGTGTTTACAGCTTCTTTTAGGGCGTTGAGCCTTGTCATATTATCGTATCTGCGCAAGCTATACCGTGCTGTCATAAAGAACCCGAACCCGATTACACACCCAATAACCAGTGAAGAATATAGCATGTGCGGGGAAGCATCTTGCGCTAACACCTTAAATCCGCGGATAAGAATTTCTAGCAAAAGCCATAGCGGCATTATAAATTGCGAAATATATGCAAACATATCAATTCTTGCACGCATAGACATGTGTTTTGAGGTCAGAGCATCACCGCAATATTCTAAATAGCGTCTGATTGTGCCTTCTAACCATCTTCTGCGCTGCCTAAACAACGGTGCCCAGTACATTATACCTTCTTCGTAAACAGCAGTATTTAAGCAATAACGAATGTCCCAGCCTTTTATATGCAAACGCGTTGACATATCAAGGTCGTCTGTAATCGTATGATTATTCCAACCGCCAATATCTTCTAAGGCTTGACGCTTAAGCAATTCTCCGTTTCCGCGAAGCTCAACGGCACCCTTGAAAGAGTTTCTGCTAACCTGAAAATGCGCATCCATCGTGTATTCGTTGTTTTGGCAGCGAGTTAAGAAATTGTCATCCTTATTGCGGATAACTTTTCTTGACTGAACCGCCCCAACATCTTTTGGCTCAAGAAGCGGAACAAGTTTGGACAAAAAGTCCGGTTCCATCGTTGCATCAGCATCAAAAACAAGTATCGCCTCTCCTTTTGCCAATGCTAAAGCATCGTTTAACACAGCTGATTTACCCGGAAAAGCATCCGCTGAACGCACAAGCGCTGTGACCTTTTCATATTTTTTCTCTAAATCTTTTATTACAGAAGCAGTGTTGTCCGTGCTTCTATCATCAATTACAATGATCTCAAAATTCTCATAATCAAGAGCAAGAATCGTTTCAATGGTCGCAGCAATAACGCCTTCTTCATTGTGTCCTGGCACCATGATTGATACAAACGGTTTGTAATCCTCATTAACCACCGGCGGGTTTTTACGGTCTTTACGGCTTTTGAATTTATAAATAAGCGTAGAAGTAACCGCATAAACAGTCATCAGCGAAACCAGGAAACCAAGCCCCCAAACCGTATTAAAATAACTTTGGAAGATATATAAAAATACTCCCAATCCAAAAATTATACCGAATAAAAGAACCCGCTCTTTCATGACCTTATTATATCATGGATATAGTACGGAAGTTGCGAGTAAAAGCATGCCTCTAACGCTGCGCTCGCATGAAACGGATATCCGTGGCTGCCCCGCACGTACTGTGTGCAGCCGATTGAGTCGGCAGCCCTTTCATTCTCTGCTCGCTTGCTTTGTAAAAAAACGTTACAACTATTGCGTTTTAAAAAAAATCTGCTATTATAGGGCATGTACACTATAGAAAGGGAGTTTCATTATGAACAAAGAAGAATTAGTACAAGAGATAGCTAAAAAAGCTAGCGTAACTCAAAAAGATGCTGCGGAAGTATTGAGCGCTTGGGTAGATACAATCCAAAAAACAGTTTCTAAAGGTAAAAAAGTTACTTTAGTTGGTTTTGGTACTTTCGAAGCTCGCAAAAGAGCTGCTAGAACAGGCAGAAACCCACAAACTGGTAAAGAACTTAAAATCCCTGCAAGAACAGTTCCAGCTTTCTCAGCAGGTAAAAAATTCAAAACTATCGTTAACGGAAAATAGTGGATTTTCGGTAGGGTGTAGTCGAGCGTAAGCGAGCGAACCCGTCAGTTGGAGCAAAACCACGCTTTTGCGACGACCCGAATAATCCAACTCCAAGATAGTTTGAGTTAAAACTATGAAAGAGGTTTATCATCAGATAAGCCTCTTTTTTATTGTCATCCTGAACTTGATTCAGGATCTAGGCTGATGATTTTGGGTTATAGCCTAAAAGCATTTCTGCAAATAATAATAATAATTAATGCTTGGCAGTCTAAACCAGATGCGTCGGTGGAAGATCCTGAATCAAGTTCAGGATGACAGGCAATATTGGTAGTTTTTCATGTTATTATTAGATAAGGCAAACAGGGCGGTGTGGCACTCTGCCGAGCAAAACAACTAAGTGTTGTTTTGGGAGAGGGTACTTCTGGACGAAGTACATCCGCCACAAACAATCCTACATGCATAGTGGAAATTTAATATCAATCATGGCGGTGTGGCGGAATGGTAGACGCGTGCGCTTCAGGTGCGCAAGGAGTAATCCGTGGGGGTTCAAGTCCCTTCACCGTCATTTTATTTTATAATTATTTCATGTCATAATGTTTAGCATGAAAGACGTTATTACAATTAAAGGGGCTAGGGAACATAATTTAAAAAATGTTTCGTTGGAATTACCGAAAAATGAGCTGATAGTTTTTACCGGGGTTTCCGGTTCGGGCAAAAGCTCGTTGGCATTTGATACGATTTTTGCAGAAGGTCAAAGACGCTATGTTGAGAGTCTTTCGACCTATGCGCGGCAGTTTTTGGGGCAGATGGACAAGCCTGATGTTGAACACATTGACGGGCTTTCACCGGCGATTTCTATCGACCAAAAATCCACTCATAATAACCCGCGTTCCACTGTGGGAACGGTTACAGAGATTTATGATTATTTGCGCTTACTTTATGCGCGCGCGGGAACACCGTTTTGCCCGGAGTGCGGAGAGCCTGTAAGTCCGCAGACATTGGATGAGATTGTAAACAGTATTATGAAACTGTCTGAGGGTTCTAAGATACAGATTTTGGCGCCAATCGTGCAGGGCAAAAAGGGCGAATTCCAGTCGCTTTTAGAAGAACTTCGCCAAGAAGGTTTTGTGCGGGTAAAAATCGACGATGAAATTTATAACCTCGACGAAGACGAAATTAAACTTGCAAAAACCGTGAAACATAATATTCACGTGGTTGTGGATAGGATTGTAATAAAGTCCGAAGCACAATCGCGTATCGCAGACAGCGTTCAAATCGCATTGCAAAAAGCCGACGGGCTTGCAGTAGTTGATGTTGACGGCAAAGAAATAATTTATAGTGAAAAACTCTCTTGCCCGAAATGTCATTTGAGTTTTGAAGAACTTGCACCAAGAATTTTCTCGTTCAACGCGCCTTACGGAGCGTGCGAAAGATGCCGCGGGGTCGGAATTGATTACCACGTGTCGGCGGATTTGGTGGTACCTGATAAGACAAAATCCGTTAATGATGGAGCGATTTACCCGTGGGCAAAATCTGCAGCCGCATATTATGATGATATGTTAAAAGGCGTTTCACAACATTTTGGGATAGATCTTGATACTCCGTTCAAGGATTTGCCAAAAGAGCATCAAGAAATTTTGCTCTACGGTTCTCCGGAGATAATAAAAATGCGCATCCGCTCTTTTATGACAAAGCGCTACGAATCGCGCTGGCAGGCATATCCGGGCGTGGTGAATTATCTGATGAAAAGATATAACGAGTCTGACGGCGAATATTGGCGCGAAGAAATTGAAAAATACATGATTATGACCCCGTGCGAATCCTGTGGCGGTGCACGTTTGCGGGCATTCCCGCTGGCAGTAAGAATCAAGGGTGTAAACATTTACGAATTTACCCTCATGCCGATTGACGAAGCGTACAACTTTGTCGAAGATTTGTATCTGGAGTTGGGCGAATACCATTTGCACATTGCAAAACAGATTTTAGACGAAATTCGCGCGCGATTGAAATTTTTAAAAGACGTCGGTCTAACTTATTTAAATTTAGCACGTATGGCAGGCACGCTTTCCGGCGGAGAAGCCCAAAGAATCAGGCTTGCGACCCAAATCGGCAGCGGACTCTCAGGAGTTCTTTATGTACTTGATGAGCCTTCAATCGGGCTGCACCAGCGCGATAACGAGCGTTTAATCCATACTTTAATCAGATTACGCAACCTCGGAAACACCCTGATTGTGGTCGAACACGATGAAGAAACTATCAGAAACGCTGATTATATAGTCGATATCGGGCCAAAAGCAGGTGTAAACGGCGGTGAAATCGTCGCACGCGGCACATTGGAAGATATTATTAACGCAAAACGCTCCATCACGGGCAAATACCTTGGCGGGGCAAAATCTATTCCTGTTCCAAAAGAAATCCGCGAAGGAAACGGCGAATTTTTACGAGTAAAAAACGCGCACATAAACAACTTAAAAAATGTTGACGTTGACATCCCGATGGGTAAAATTAACGTCTTAACCGGCGTTTCAGGTTCCGGCAAATCAAGTTTAATGCAGGATTTGATTTACGAATATGCACTCCACAAGCTGCGCGGCAACAAACCAAAACCGCAAGGAGTCGACAGCATCGACGGTTTTGAATTCATTGATAAAGTCATTGATATCGACCAATCGCCAATCGGACGCACCCCGCGTTCAAACCCTGCGACTTATACAGATGTCTTCACGCAAATCCGCGACCTTTATTCAAAGACCAACGAATCAAAACTGCGCGGTTATAAACCCGGCAGATTCAGCTTCAACGTCAAAGGCGGCCGCTGCGAGGCCTGCAAAGGAGACGGTTTAATCAAAATTGAGATGAATTTCCTCTCTGACGTTTATGTTAAATGTAATGTTTGCAACGGAAAACGCTACAATCGAGAGACTTTAGAAGTCAAATACAAAGGCAAAAATATCTCCGACGTACTTGATATGAGCGTAAAAGAAGCGCTGGAATTCTTTGAAAATGTTCCGTCAATTAAAAACAAACTCCAGACCTTAAACGACGTCGGACTTGATTATATAAAACTCGGTCAGAGCGCAACAACACTCTCTGGCGGGGAAGCACAGCGGATTAAACTGGCTTCAGAACTCAACAAGCGCGCAACCGGCAAAACCCTCTACCTGCTTGACGAACCATCAGTCGGGCTTCACTGGTCAGATTTAGATAAATTAATCAAAATCCTCCAAACTCTTGCTGACCAAGGAAACACAATTCTTATAATTGAACACAACCTCGACTTAATCAAAGTTGCAGATAACGTAATCGATCTTGGCCCTGAAGGCGGCACAGGCGGCGGACAAATTATCGCCGAAGGAACCCCGCAAGAAATCGCCGCGAATAAAAAGTCATTCACAGGACAATATTTAAAACAAGTATTATAATTAGGGACTAGGGACTAGGGATTAGGGATTAGTATATTTACCCCTAGTTGCCGACCCCTGCAACTACACTAAGTTTGCCGTTACCCTCAAGGATAATTTCGGTGTCTCTGCCGCCTTCGCTGATGACCATTTTAGTCTTGCGAACATCATCTTCCATATAACTAAAAATTTCTTTAATCTTCATTACGTCCATAATATCATTCCTTTTCGTTATAAGTTATCTACATTTTAACAGACTTTTGGTTTATTTCAACCCTTCGTTGGTCTAATTGGTTCTTTTAATGTATAGCCTATAGTAGTATAAAGTCCGGGCATATTTTTTTTTGCTAGCCTCCTGTATATGGTAAGAAATATAAAGTCATTGCGAGGAGGCATAATGTGCCGACGTGGCAATCCAGAATATATTTGCTGGATTGCTTCGCTAACGCTCGCAATGACATTAACACAGGCACGGGTTGTTTATGTTAAGATTAAACACATGAATTACGCTGATATATCAGAAATAGTAAGGGATGACCTTGCAATAATAAATGAAAAACTTGCTGCAATCTTTCCGGTTAATTCCTCTCTGAATGAGTTTTTGACAGCACCATCAAAGAGAATCCGTCCGCTTTTGGCGTTTTTGTATATGCGCGCATTAGACAAAGCTCCGACCTCTGATCAATATTCGTTTTTAACGGCAATTGAATTAATCCACAATGCCTCGTTAATCCACGATGACATAATTGATAACAGCAACAGCAGACGCGGCGGGAAAAGCCTTAATATTGAACTTGGCACAAAACTGGCTGTTATTTGCGGGGATTTTTTGCTCTCACAAGCAATGTTGGAGATAACCGGGGTAAATGAAGGAAGTGCGCGCTATATTTCCCTTCTTTCGAAGACCATGGAAGAAATGTGCCTCGGGGAACTGAGCCAACAGTATAACCTTTTTAAAAACCCTACCAAAGAAGAATACTTGCAAAAAACCGAGCAAAAAACAGCATCGCTTTTTGCAACAACTCTTGCAGGTTGTGGATTAGATGAAGGTTCTGGCAGGGAATTCGGCAAAAACTTCGGGATTGCTTTTCAAATTCACAACGACCTTGCGGGTATCAAAAAAGATGCCGAAGTGGGTATTTGCAACACACCTGCGACACATGATATGCTGGAGGAGTACCTGAACAAAGCACTTGAATATGTGTATTGTTTAGAAGATAATAAATACAAACAGGCGCTGGTTGCGCTTTTGGAGCTTTTTAAAGATGGTAGTGAGAATTTATAAATATTTATGCGACAAAATCAAATGCGCGGCAGAAAAATCCAGGGAAGAAAAAGCCCAGCGCAAAGACGAGTGGAATAAATTAACCCGCAAGGAAAAAAATATCGCTATTATAAAAGAGGTTGTTGAAACCATCGTTTTCGTTATTGTAATGGTTATAATTATAAGATTTTTTATCGTTGAAATCCGATGGATTCCGTCAGGCTCTATGAGACCGACCCTTGTTGAAGGGGACAGAATCGCTATAGAAAGATTTTCGAGATTCTACTCAACCCCACAGCGCGGCGACATAATGGTATTTTATCCGCCTTTTGAAAAACTGCCTAAAACCCCCGTAAAAGTTTTCGAGAGATTAACAGGCTTTTTCTGCAAAGATATCGCATATATTAAACGCGTAATCGGGATGCCGGGCGACAATATTGAAATTAAATCAGATTTCGGGGGGAAATATACAGTTTATGTTAACAACAAAGCGCTTGAAGAACCTTATGTAATGAGCCCTTACGAATACCCTCTTTGCGAAGGCAAAGTGACCTGCCGTTTTGAGATTCCTGAAAAACAATACCTGATGCTCGGCGACAACCGCGGTAATTCACAAGACGGACGCTATTGGGGACTCTTACCTGAAGACAGATTTATCGGTAAAGCCGTCTTCCTTTTTTGGCCGCCAAAACGCACTAAACCGCTAGCCGGCCACCAGTATTAAGATATGTAACGAATTCTATTGTCATTGAAATCAGCCCTCTTTGAAATACTTTATATTTATAAGAGCGATTAACACAAGGAGAGATGAGATGACATTTTTAGCAATTGATGCGCAGAAAAGTCTGTTCAACTTAAAAAAGAGTCAACTTCAGTTCGAAATGACACTGCTTTTAGGCCGTTACAACATGAAAACAAAAGAAATGGCTGAGATTGAGTCTGTAAACGACGAACCGGATGAAGATCCATACTATCTTATGCTCAAGAAAGAGTCTGAGATTCTTGATACTCAAAAAGATAGTTTAGATTCTCAGTTGACACTGCTGGATGCTGAAATTAACGCATTGAAAACACTCGTTAATAACAACATTAAAAACGGCAACGGCTTGAACTTAATCGGCAGCTAATAGCTCGGCAAGTTCAACAGTATTAAGCATAAGTGCGGCGATAGTCATCGGCCCCACACCGCCTGGTACGGACGAAATATATGATGCAACTTTTGAAACATTTTCAAAATCAACATCACCGGTAGTTTTACCGGACTCGTCTTTAAAAATACCCACATCAACAACAACACACCCCGATTTTAATAATTTTTCCCCTACAATTTTTTTACCCACTGCAGAAACAACAATATCTGCAGTTTTTGTTATTTGGGCGAGATTTTCGGTGCGGCTGTGACACACTGAAACCGTTGCGTTTCGGTTAAGCATCATTTGCACAAGCGGCTTTCCGACAATTAGTGAACGCCCGATAATTGCAACATGTTTGCCCTCAATTTCAATACCGTACTCATCCAAGAGCAGCAAAATCCCTTTTGGCGTGCAAGGGTACACGTAAGGTTTTTGGTCAGAAAACAGGCGGCCAAAGTTTTCCGGGGTGAAGCCGTCAACGTCTTTTTTGGGACAAATCGCGTTAATAACATTGTGCTTGTTAATATGTTTTGGCAGCGGCATTTGAACCAAAATCGCACTGACTTCAGGGTCTTTGTTTAATTCTTCAATCTTATTTATAATCTCTTTTTCACTCACATCAGTCGGATAATTTAGGACAATCGAATTAATCCCGAGACTCTGCGCGGTCTTTTTCTTGTTGTTCACATAAATCTCGCTCGACGGATTATTGCCAACCAAAATCACCACAAGCGTAGGTTTTTGCGGTAAGCTTTTAACTCTTTCTCGCAAGCCGGACAAGATTTTTTCGTTTAATTTTTTACCGTCAAGAATTATTGCCATTGTTTGTTTCCCTTACTTGAGGCAGGTTTAGCCTGATGTAAAACTGTTTTATTGATTCTCGGATGAGTTCAGAATCCCACTCCATAGGTTTTGCCTTGAGTTCCGTATCGCAAGGAATTATACCCAAAATATCCAAATCATGCCGGCGCAAAAGTTCATAAACAGACGTCAAATCCTGATTTTCCACTCCGTTAATTACAACGCCTATTTGACCGCCTGCAGCGTATTTTGAACTGAATTCTTCAATACGTCTTGCAAGATGTGCCGATTCATCAGTCGGATTTGCGACAATTAAAGTCGCGTCGATATCTGTATCTACAAGCTGGTTTAAGTATTTTAAATCAAACTCGCAGTCGAAAATTACTATGTCATATCTGTCAATCAGTTTCAAAATCGCATCGTTGATTTGTCCTGTAATCGGGCAGCGGCAGTCTTTTGAGCCAATAAGCCATGAGACTATGATATCGACATTTTCTTCAACATTAACGACAATTTCTTCCATAGCCCATTCAACAAACTCCTGTTTTGACATATCTTCGGGGATACCGGTTTTGTATTCGTGCTTCCCGCTGCGGATACCGTAAATCGTATTTCTGATATCGTGTCCGAAGGTGTGCCCGAGTTCACTTCCTAAGTCATTATCGAATAACAGGATAGATTTTTCAGGAAAATACTCCTTAAAAATCCCCAAGAATGCTTTTGTAATCGTCGTTTTACCGCTTCCGCTTTTGCCAGTAATTGCTAGTTTAACAGTCAATATCTCTCCTTTAGTGCCTCGGATAACTCTCTTGTCAACAAAAGTGCCTTTTGCGCTAATTCTTCGCTCAGACCGCCCGCACCGCAGGAAGTCGACACAAGCGAATTTTCTATAATAATTTTCTCATCAATTCCTTTTTGGGTCAAATAGTTAACAGCTTGTTCAAAAACGTTAATCATTTGAGGTAAATCCGCCTGCGCTATAGCAGTTTTGTCGAGCGTCGGAACCACACCCCAAGCAATTTTCCCGCCGTTTTGGAGAAATTTTTCAACATCTTTATAAAAAAGGCTCAAGTTTTGCGCATAAGTATACGCATCAAGGTTAATAATGTCCGCGCCGCAACTCAAAACAACCGACCAATCGCATTTGCCGCAACAATGCACAGCGCTTATAGCACCCGCTGATTTAATAGTATCCGAAATCTCTCTTAGCATTTGAGTCACATCCTGCGGCGGAATCGTTATAAATGCCGACGTTCCCATCTGCGTTATTGAAGGCTCATCAAGAAAAATTATCGGAGTTGTGTCGGGATTCGCCTCTTTAATTTTTTCAATCTGCCACAAAGCTTTTAGAGAAAGCGTTTTTACAATAACTTCTTTTAAGGTCTCGTCATAAATCGCACATTTGCCGCTCTTGTCCACAAGTGTGGTCGCAAGAGTGAAAGGCCCGACGATTTGACCTTTAGCATAAGCCGGCTTTGTTTCTTTAATAAGCTCCAAGAACGAATCAAAAATCACCGAAAAATCTTTAGTTATCCCGTAATTTAGCACATTTTTTGCTTCAAAATCTTCAAAGAAAGTTTCCACTTCATTAAAAAAGTCTTCGCATTCGGCGTCCAGCCAGCATTTTTCTTCGTTACGAAAAAACGAAGGCATATTCTCCGTAAATTGGACAATCATGTCTTCGTTTCTGTTTAATCTTGTGAGCTGCGGCCAGAAAGGAATTGAGAAATTCTCTTTAACCAGCACAAGTGCCTGTTTAGCGTCTTTGTGCGGAAGCGACCCGGTCGCTAAACATTCCAGCTTCATTATTCCTCTGTTTCAGAAATTTCTTCTTCAACTTCTTCTACAACAGACTCTTTAAGAACTTCTGATGCTGTAATAGCAACAGGCAATTCAGTTTTAACTTTTGAAGTTAATTTGATAAGCAATGTGTATTCGCCAACTTTGTTGATTGGAGCGTTGATTGAAATATTTTTTCTGTCAACTTCAATACCTGATTTTGCTTGAATTTCTTCAGCAAGTTTTTTGGTAGTGATTGTACCGAACAATTTGCCTGACTCACCTGCTTTTGCAGATAATTCAAGAGTACCAATTTTGTTGATTTTTTCAGCGTTTTCAATCGCTGCAGCGTGCAATTTTTCTTGTTTTGCTTTGATTCTGTTAATATTTTGCTCACGGTTTTTGATCGCGCCGCTTGTAGCAGCTTCAGCAAAATTTTGCGGCAACAAGAAGTTTCTTGCGTAACCGTCTTTTACGTTAACCATGTCCCCCGCTTCGCCTAAGTTTTGGACATCTTTTCTTAATATAACTTGCATTGTAAATTCTCCTTTAAATTTATATTTCAGCGCGTAGCGCAATACTATAACAAAAAAACCAGACAATCAAGTGATTAGATGTTTTTATTACGTATTTGTAACGCTTTAGAACTTCAACAGCACCTTTAATGTATCTTTTGCTTTGTTTTTTTCGAATGCTTCAAGCGCTTGGTCCACTTCGTAAGTCGCCGAAATCAGTGGTGAAAAATCAATTTTTCCGCTCTCTAAAAGTCGTAATGCCGCCGGGAATTGTCCGCAGCGTGAGCCTAAAATCGTAATCTCATCAATCACAACAGGCGCAAGGTTAAGGGGTTTTTCGCCCGCAACCGTACTTTTTAAAACCAAAACTCCGCGAGGTTTAGTAAGCGACAATGCCATTTCAAATCCTGAGATTGAACCCGTTGCTTCAACCACAACATCCCACTCTTTTTTGATTTCAATATCGTTTAACAATTTTGTTTGCACGCCTTGTTTTGCCGCAATATCAAGTTTATTCTGGTGTTTGCCCACAAGTGTTACGTCAATATTTGAAGCATTAAGCGCTAACGCGATAATTAAACCCAATTTGCCGTCACCCAAAATCACAACTTTTTGGAAAGGTTTAATATGTAATTGTTCGGTAATCTCTAACGCCGCGGCAAGAGGTTCGACAAAAACCGCCTGCTCATCGCTCACACTATCAGGCACTTCAAACAAAACTTCTGTCGGCATGGTGAAATATTCTGCCATACAGCCGTCTTTTCTCCAAATGCCAAGAGTGTGTCTATCAGGACAATGGCGATACATTTTTTCAGCACACCATGGGCAATCCGGTGATTTGCATCCATAGCTTATCTCCGGCACGACTCGTTTGCCGACTAAGGATTTATCTGCACCGTTGACTTCTTCAATTACGCCAACAACTTCGTGACCGAGGATTCCTGTGTAACCCATATAGCCTTTTGTCAATTCGTAATCAGTGTTACAAATCCCTGCGATACTCACTCTAACGAGCGCTTCGCCCGGTGCCGGTATCGGTTTTTTATAATCTTTTTCCAATTTCAATTCTTTATCAAATACAACAGCCTTCATTTTTTCCTTTCTTTTGAGTGAATAGTAAATAGTGAGTTGTGAATAGTTCTTCATATGCTTCGCATCAATATTTATTTTTGTTGGCCTATTCACGATTCACTATTCACCGTTTTAATTTTTCCAACTCATCCCATATTTTTTCGATTTCGCACTTAACAGGGTTTGGGATTCTGTTGTGCATCAAATCGCAATATTCTTCTGACAACTCTTGCCCTACAACCGTTCCTGGGATTCCCACAACAGTCGAGTTTTCAGGAACATTATCAATTACAACCGAACCCGCACCAACCTTGGCGTGTCTGCCGATTGTGATATTTCCTAAAACTTTTGCACCTGCGCCCACAATTACACCTTCTTCTAAAGTCGGATGGCGTTTGCCGTGTTCTTTCCCCGTGCCGCCGAGTGTAACCTGCTGATAGATTAAAACCTCGTCGCCGATGATTGTGGTTTCGCCAATCACAACTCCTTGACCATGGTCGATAAAAAAGCGTTTCCCAATCTGTGCGCCCGGATGGATTTCAATCCCGGTAATTGCTCTGGCACAAGTCGAGAGTAAACGCGGAATGAGCGGCACCCCCCACTTGTGGAGTTTATGCGCAACGCGATAAGCCCAAAGTGCGTGCAAACCCGGATAGCACAAAATGACCTCGACAATGTTTGATGCTGCCGGGTCTTTTGTGAAAATCACGTCTATGTCATTTTTTAATGTGTCAATTATTGGCATCTTTTATTCCCTAGTCAGTAGTCCCTAGTTCCTAGCTACTAATTTAGCGTATTTGCGTTTGCCTGCTTGCAAGATTACATCATCTGTCAGGTTTATGACATAACCCATATCGGCAATTTTTTCAACGAGCGCACCGTCTTGAGCCAACAATTTCACTCCGCCGCCCTGGATTAAACGTTTTGCCTCGCCTTTACTTGCAACAAAATCTGATTCCACAAGCAAATCAAGGATATTTTTGCCGTTTGAACCGATAACTTCCGGGATATCTTCGGGCAAACCTTTGTTTGAAACAACGTTGATAAATTCATCCTGTCCTGATTGTGCGCCGGCTTGTCCGTGGTATTCAGCCGTGATTGTGAACGCAAGTTTCAATTTGATATCACGCGGATTAACGCTGGCATCTTTCAATTGTGCGTCAAGCGTTTTTAAATCAGCGTCAGAAATATCTGTGAGCAACTCGTAGTATTTCAAAATCAAAGTATCAGGAATACTCATCAATTTGCCGAACATGTTTTTCGCATCATCAGTCAGGGAAATACAGTGTTCAGGATAGGTTTTTGACATCTTAACCGCGCCGTCAGTACCTTCAATCAGAGGCAAGAGCATAACTATTTGCGGATATTTTTTACCGTAAGCTGCCTGAATATCACGACCTAAAAGCGTGTTAAATCTTTGGTCTGTTCCGCCAAACTCAATATCAGAATCAATGACAACAGAATCATAGGCCTGCATTAGCGGATAGAAAAATTCGTGGACAGAAATTGGTTTGCCTTCCGCGTATCTTTTTGCAAAATCATCTCGTGTCATCATTTGCGCCACAGTGATTTTTCCCGCTAATTGCAACAGTTCCATAAAATTCAACTTGTGCAACCAGTCAGCGTTATTTACAACCTCTGCACCTGAAATATCAAGCACTTTGCCCATCTGTTCAAAATAGCTGCGTGCGTTCTCGTCAACCTGTTCTTTTGTCAGGCTCGGACGGGTTTCAGACTTACCTGAAGGGTCGCCCACCATCGCAGTCGCACCACCTACAATTAAAACTAATTTATGCCCAAGCTCTTGGAACTTGCGAAGCTTTCGCATTACAACAGTATGCCCAAGGTGCAAGTCAGGACGCGTCGGATCCATCCCAAGTTTAACCCGCAAAGGTACTCCGGTATCGTGAGAATGCTGCAATTTTGCCGCCAATTCTTCAACCCCATGCTCGCCCCCGCCCGGTAAAACTTCCGCGCTGCGAGCCAGCATTTTTGCCTGTTCTATAAATTCTTTTCTAATATCAGCCATATATATCCTTTTCAGTTTTTGTCGGTCAATTCACTACTCACGACTCACTATTCACAATATAAAACAATTATACATGAAAAAAAGAGGCCTGACAGACCTCTTTAAAAAATATATTGTCATTCTGAGCTTTGCGAAGAATCTCAACATTTATAATAATGGGGCAAAACCTTGAGATGTTTCTTCCCTCTCGCAAAACGATACCTAATTGTTTTGTTCGGCAGAGTGCTCAACATGACGTTTGATATTTAGTTGTTAATAGCATTTAATTCAGTTCTGAGTTCGCAGATTTTTGTTTCAATCTCAGCAAGCAGGGTTTTTTCCCGAACGAGTTCACCTTCGGATAAAGCTCCGCTGTTTATTGCACGGATACATCTGACAGATTTAGCGTCAAGCTTATCCATTTCAGCCGCAATTTCAGAAGTTCGACGCTTCGCAGCAACTTCCTCTTGTGCTTTTTTGTATTTTTCCGTCTCTGAAATATCAACAAGTGCGCCATCTACAACCTCAAATCTGTCTTGGTTTTGACAGAATTCATCTTCTGTAGCGCCCGCAAACTCAATTACTTCGCCGTAAGAGGCCAGGTTTTCTGCTCTATCAGATACTAATAAAGTTTCGTTTTGAAAAGTGTAATACATTATACGCCTCCTTTGCAAGGGTAAAAGCTCAATGATATACCGGAACCGATTATAGTATAAGGTCTTCCGGCCTCAAGCAGTTCTCTGACACTTTGCCCATGGTTATAGCCCATTTTACCGTTCCACCACATTATGGTAGTTCCGGTGTATGTATCAGTAACGTTGTAGTAGTTACCATCAACGTTATGGTTCTTTACAATAAGCAACCAGCCATTAGTTGAAGGGGTAAAGGTGCCTGGTATCATAGTAACTTTCCCCAGAAAATCAGGCATAATGTGTTTATATGTCTTCGAGAGCACGGCTTGCCCCTCCTCTGTAAGATTACTCAAATCAGTTGACATAATTGTTGTTGCGCTTTCTTCAAACGCACTGTTATCGAGTTTTTTTCTATCGAGAGCATCTATTTGTTCATTTATTTTTAGGTTTAATGCGGTATTCACCTCAGCCAGAGCATCTGTGATCGCAGCAAAATTCTCATTGACTTTGGCTGCGCTGGCTTTTGTTCCCGGCACCAGAGTATGAGGAATAATTGAATCAGTCATAATTTGCCTTTCTGACAAATTCAACAAATCAATTGGGGCGTATCACCCTATTTTAACATATCAGCCGGGGTTTTGTAAATCAATGAAAACGCCTAGACATTTCTTGATGCACTCACACTTTGCTATATGAACCCAAGAATCTCATATAAGTCGTTTTTGATTTAACTTCATTAATTGCCTGCAAGATATGCGCGTCTTTAATATGCCCGTCGAAGTTTACAAAGAATATGTAACCGCTTGAACTGCTCTGCGCAGGACGCGAAATTATATATGAAAGGTTAATTTTGTTTTTTAAGAATACCTCAAGCACATGCAGCAGCGCACCAGGTTTGTTTTCAACAGCAAACGCCAATGAAGATCTGTCATGCCCTGTTATTTTAGTCTCAAAATCACCAATGAGCGCAAATCTTGTGCGGTTTGTTTTGTCATCGTTAATATTCTCTTTTAAAATATTTAACATAAAGGTTTCAGCAGTTTTCGGGCTGCCGATAGAAGCATAAGTAAGGTTATATCCTTGCAGAAGTTTTGCAGCCTCTGCTGTGCTTGCGGCCTCAATGACGTTGGTGTTCATAGGCATTTCATTACAGATAAATTCCTGACATTGTGCGATCACCTGCGGCGGCGCCATTATGCTTGAAATACTGTAAATTTCTGTTGTACGCGCCAGCAAGCAATACTCAATCGGCATCGTATGCTCAGCAAGAATTCTAATATTAGGATTTTTGGTTTTCAATAACCCGTCTAAAGACTCACGCACCGTGCCTTCAATAGAGTTTTCTATCGGCAAAATCCCCAAGCTGTTCGGGTTCTGTTCAACGTATTCCAAAATCTGTTTAATAGTTTGCACGCAAGACGGATAGGCGCTAATTTTGCATTTTTCGCTGAAATAATCTTTTGCCATCTCAGCAAAAGAAGCCTCCGGTCCCAAGTAAACTATATTTTGTACGTCTGTGAAGTTCATAAAATAATTGTAACATAAAAAAGGCGACCGGCTTTTCAAAAGCCGGTCGCCTTAATTTACTTGCTTATGCACCTCGGATTATTCGGGTTGTCGCAAAAGCGTGGTTTGCCTTCTTTCTCCAAAATCTTGATTTTGTGAGAAATGGCGTCACGAACAGTGACTTGCTCCAACTGACGAGTTTCGCGTCGCTATCTCACAAGACATATTTGCTTATAAGTCCTGCGAACAGCCTGTTAAACCGCAAATATGTCTTTGTTCGTTCGCTTGACGCTGCACTCTACCGAAAATCCTCTATTGCGTCAAGCTGTTAATCGTTCTGATTGTAGTAAACGATTTATCCCAAGCGCTTGTGCCGTTTGCTTTTTGGTATTTTTCCATTTTAGCAATACGTTTCTTTTGAAGTTTTTCTTGCTCTTTGTTGAATTTAGCCAATGCTTTTGGATTAGCATTTCTAGCATCAACGATTGGTTTTGCATAAGTTAAGAACGCTTTGTAAGAAGCATTGTTGTATGCTACTTTTGCTTTTGCAGGATATCTGTAGCAAATGTAGTTGTAAACGCTCATTGTTCTTTTATCGCCTGCAGGGTGAGTTGAAAGAATATCAACTGAAGTTCCGCCTGCGTTAAGCGAGTTCAACATAGAAACCATACCTAATGGGTTGTACCCGGCGTTAACAAGCAAGTCAACAGCAGAGATGTCTGCTTCGTACTCGTCAGTTCTAGACATTTTTAACAGACCCATGTTAGCGCCTGAATTTGCCAAAGTCTGCGCGCTGCCGCTCAAACCTGAATTAGCAATAGCCACTGAAGTGATTGAATTAACTGTATTTTGCTTTGTAACGTGGTGGTTCAAGATGTGACCGATTTCGTGCGCGATAACGCCAGCAAGTTCGTTGTCGTCACTTACGAATTTCAACAATCCCGTAAATACGTGAACTTCACCGTCAACGTTAGCAAATGCGTTGATATCGTCTGTATCTTCAACTACAAATTTGATTTTGGTCGGTAGTTTGTTTTTTGTTAACAAGTTTGTACCGATAGTGTTAACTTTTGCAACGCTTGTGGCAGATGTCCACACGGTTGCAGCGCCTGCTTGCATTTGAAACGCAAATAATGCAGACACTAAGAATGCTAGTACTTTTTTCATTGTAACCCCTTTCAATTTTTCCATGCTCTATTCTTTTTGTTTGTAATATTCTCAAAAATATTGTACAATAAAATTATGGAAAAAACTACCGAGTATGGAATTGAGGCATTAAATAACGCACTTGCTCTGCTGGAGGAAAAAGATTATGCAGAGGCAAAGACTTTGGTGCAAAGTATGCAGACTGAAGGCTCTGATAGCGCGCTTATATCTATCTGCTTGAGCTTGACTGCTTTAATCGATTATTTAATTGACAAAAACAACTACAAGCAAGCACTCTCGCTCCTAAACGACGGCGCGCAGATGGCAATATTTTCAAAAGACGCAAATGCTGTGGCTGTAAATGAATTCGCACTCGGCAACATAAATTACGGCGAAAGAAATAACGATGTCGCGCTGATTCATTACACAAATGTAATCAATGCGGTGCTTGAACCTGATGCGCTAAATATTAAAGAACGCGCTGCGCTTCGGGTAAAACAACTTCAAAACGGGCTTGATTTTTCAACCCCTGTAACAGGCGGGCCGCTTGTGTCATTAGTTAAAATCGGACGTTCAATTACGGCGCTAACCGATATTGATGTGCTTTTAAAAGTTATTGCCGAAGAAACAAAAAACGCTATTCGCGCAGACAGATGCACCGTTTTCATTCTTGACAAAGACAAAAACGAACTCTGGTCAAAGGTCGCTTTGGGAATGGAAAGCGCGGAAATAAGATTCCCGGCGGACAGAGGGCTTGCAGGTTATGTTGTAAATGCAGGTGAAACTGTTAATATCATTGACGCTTACAACGATGACCGTTTCAATAAAGATGTTGATATAAAAACGGGTTATCGTACAAAAACCGTGCTTTGTATGCCAATACACAACAACAACCGTGAAGTCATCGGCGCATTTCAGGTTTTAAACAAATACGAAGGGGTGTTCACCAAAAGCGATGAAGACCTTCTTGCTGCAATCGGCGGCAGCGCAAGTGTAGCATTAGAAAACGCTCAATTATTTAAAGAACAAAAAGAGATGTTTGAGAACTTTATCGACACTCTTGCGGCTTCAATCGATGCGCGCGACAAGATTACAGCCGGTCACTCAAGCCGGGTGACACTCTATGCAATGTTACTGGCTAATCAGCTTCATCTTGATGAGAAGCAAAAAGAATTAATTAAAAAAGCCGCAGCGCTGCATGATATCGGTAAAATCGGGGTCAGAGATTCTGTCTTACAAAAAGAAGGAAAACTCACTGACGAAGAATATAGACATATCCAGGAACACGCAAAAATCACCCACGATATTTTAGAAAAAATTCACACATCAAAAGATTTTAAAATCATAACTGACATTGCATGTTCGCACCACGAAAAATACGATGGTTCAGGATATTACCGCGGACTCTCGGGTGAACATATTCCGTATGGCGGAAGGATTTTGGCTGTGGCTGACGTATTTGATGCGATAACTTCAAAACGTCACTACCGTGACAAGATGCCGATTGCAAATGTTATTAAAATTCTTATCAACGATTCGGGTAAACACTTTGACGGCGCACTTGTTGATGAGTTCTTAAAAGTTCCTCTTGATAAAATAATCGGAGTTTTCCTGACAGAAAATCCCGACATTTGTTCACTAAAAGAGGATGACAAAAACACATTAAGCGGTTATAATCTTAGGGATATTTACAACTTCACCAACAATGGCGAAGAAAGCGGCATAGTAGGGTTGTTCAATTTCTACTATATGGGAAAAAGTGATTAAACGACATCTAAATAAAATACTTGTAATAATTATGATGATAATATGCAGCTGCGCACAGGCTGCTGATATTAGCGTGGTGCCGTATGATGTGATTACTCCATTGCCAAAACGCGCGACACTAAGCCATGATGATGTTCAAACTCATTATAAAATAGCATTCGACAGATTTGTTCAAAGTAATACAAAATCCGCTTACACGAACTTTCGCGTACTGATTGAATCGATTATTCCGAACGATTATTCATACATGCAAATTGCCCAAAACCTTGCTGATATTGGACTTTTTAACCTATCAGAATTAGCGATTTCAAGAGTTAACGATAAAGATATAACAGGGTTGGCTGCTGATGATATCAAACACTGGTATTTCCCGGCAAAAAAATTGAAACAGCAGGATGAGATTTATCTTGGAGAAGTTTACTCAAACATTGTTTATAACGACCAAAGCCGCGAAGCGACGGCCGAACTCGTCAAAAATACAGAGCTTATGGCAGATTACGATTACGCGAATTATGTCGCTGCGCTGGGTTATTTAAAATCCGGTAACAGTGTTGAGGCAGAAAAACAAATTAACCTTGCGATTTCAAAGAATCCGCAAAATATTAATTACAAAAAATTGCAGGCTGAAATTATCGCCGCGGGTAAAAAGCCGCAAAACGCGCTCAAAATCGTTGAAGCGGTAAAGAAACAGACTTTTTACACTGTTGATTTTTCGCGTAAAGTAGATTCGCTTGAACAATATATTTTGTATAAAACAGAGAAAAACGAAGCGCAAAAAATGTATCGCCTCGGTTATTATTACTACTATGAACACGAACTGACAAAAGCCGGACGCACACTCCAGAGCGCTTTAGGCAATAAAAAAGGTAAGAACGCGGACGTTTATGCGCTCATGGCACGGATTTATTTTGACACCAACGACTTTGAAAAAGCTCAAGACACTGCGCTAAAAGCCTATAAATTAAACAGCAACAACCAGACAAATCTTGTGGTAATGGGTGATTTGAGATACCGTTCAAAAGATTACAAAGAGGCGCTTAAATATTACCAAAAAGCACAGGACGGAACCTCTTGGGCACCTGCAGTGCGCGTGGCGCAAACTTATCAGGTGTTAGAGAAAGAGAAAAAGGCGTTAGAAATCTACACTACAGTATTAAAAACCTTCTCTGACGCGTATCCTGCATATTATTATGTAGCGCTGAGCGACAAGTCAAAAGAGCTTGCATATCTTAAAAAAGCGGTCGCATTAAATATGAATTTTATTGACGGCTGGATTGATTTGGGACGCACAGAAATTGAGCGCCGAAACTTTGACACAGCGAGGAAATACTTACAAATAGCGTTCAGTATTGACGAAAATAATTATAGATATTATTATTATCAGGGATTGGTTTTTAAAAACCAGGGAATGAAGGAAGACGCCGTTGCCTATTTCAGAAAAAGTTTGATATTGAACCCGAACTATTCGCCGGCGCAAGAGGAATTACGGGGGTAAATTATTGGGCTTTGCAAACAACCCCGATAACTGTATCAAGATAAATTAAGGAATTAAAAAACTTATGTCGATAAGTGTGTTACTAGTAGACGATAACGCGAAATATTTAAAAGATGCGCTGCCTTTTTACGGGTACGAGGTTCAGACTGCCGAAAACGGGCTTGAGGCGCTTGAGATATTGAAGAAAAATCAGTTTGATATAATTCTGCTTGACGCTATGATGCCAAAAATGAACGGCTGGGAAGCTCTAAAAGAAATCCGCAAAACCATTCAAACACCCATCATAATGATTACCGCAGTGAACGATGAACAAAAAATGGTTTGGGGGTTGAAAAACGGAGCCGATGATTATATAGTAAAACCATTCATCCTGCCAAACTTGCTGGCACGAATGGAATCAGTCCTAAGACGCACCGGCGTAGGTATTTCAGATGATTTAGGTAAGTCCAAACAAAGCAAGAAAACAAACCCTCTTGACAGTCTGACTGAACGCGAACGCGAAATCCTTGATTTAGTCGCACAGGGTGCAAGCAACAAAGAGATCGCAGACAAACTTGTTGTAAAAGAAGTTACAATCAAAACCCATGTAAATAGTATTTTCAAAAAACTAAACGTGAAAAACCGCACACAAGCGACACTTTTGATAGTTAATAATTAGTCGTTAATTGATTGTTGAGTAATAAAAAAATAAATATTTGACAAATATTAGCTAATTTTATATCATATTTTCCGAAGGGGAATGAATGAATTATTCACAACAAAAAGATTAACGAATAACCCCTCACAAATACCACCACACTCAAAGGAGACTTATACACAATGATAGATTACACAAAAGAAGAACTGGTTGAATTATTAAGAAAACACCCGGAACGGTTCAATGAATGGAAAATCGAACAGGAAGAAATTGACCTGAGCGAAGTTGACTTCTCTGGAATTGTTTTAAACGAGATTGATTTTTCAGGCATAGATTTAAATTCAAGCTCTTTTGCCGACTGTAATATATCACTTGTGAATTTTAGCAACACGGATTTAACCTCTGTTGATTTTACAAGAGCGCACATTTTAGAATGCGATTTCTCTGAAGCGCTATTAACCGGCGCAGACTGCAGCTATGCTTCTATGACATATTGTAATTTTGCCGATGCTGACATGGCAGGATGCGTGCTATCCGAAGCCGATTTGAGCAATTCAGACCTTGGCGGCGCAGTAAATTTAGAGGCAAGCCGCTATGATGAAGACACAATTTGGCCGGAAGAAGATTTGATGCCGGAAGACTTTGACGGCGTTTCTAACAACGACCTTTCTTCGCTTAAAGATGAAGAAGATGATTTCGCAACAAGCGACTACGAGTAAAATTCATTATATCTTATACGGATAGTCGTCTTTGAATTGCCAATTGTCATACAACAAAAGAGTGGAACAAGCGCCCGCAACATTTATTCCATTTGCACAAGCTGTCAAGGCAGCATCTCGTGTGGTATGAACTCCCGGATAACCCGCGCAAAATGGCGTGTTGTCATTGCCACAATGGAAGGATGCCATGCCAGGGCCAGGACATATTAAAAATGAAAATAAATGTTTCCCGTTTGGGCAATGGTCGACTTTTGGGGAATTTGGCGACTTGTCACTAATACCTTAGCCCTAATTTATCCCGTTAATTTTGCAGAAATCCCTTAGGAAATTTTGGGCGTCTTGGACTTTGTCTAAAATCAAGCTGTTTTCAGTTTCGCTTGCAATATTTGCGGCCAATTCGTACATTTTTGCTGCCCCTTCAAGGTATTTCTTTTGTTCCGGCGATTCCTCCACTGCACGTTCGCGGAAGCTGTCGCCGTATACCAAATACATTTGTGCCAATAAATCACTTAATTTCATTTGTTTAGCAAGCGCAATCGCGGCTTCTATATGGATTTTTGCTGTGTCAAAATCAGACTTCACCATAGCGGCACGCGCGATTATTCCGCGAAGCAAAATTGAGAAAATATAGTTGTCGACTTTCGGGTTTTGAGCAACTTCAAATGCACGCTCCGCGATATCTGAAGCTTTAGTCGCATCTTGAGCGGCGAGCGTCGCTTCTGCAATCAAATACCAGGTCAAAAGCGCCCCAACCGCCATTTTCTCTTTGGCAAAATACCCGATTTGTTCGTTATAAATATCCATTGCCTGTTTATCTTGGCCGTTATCTCTAAAAATTTTACCCAGTAGAGTTTTCAAGATGTTTTTTGTAAAACTATCGCCGGCGTTATTTGCATAAGCCGCGACGTTAAAAAGCTCTTCGTTAATCCCCTCATACTCATTTTTGATAAATCTATTAACGATATTTAGCAGATTCCAGTGGATAAGAGTCTGAGCGTCCATTATATTTTCTTTGTAATCTGAGAGGGTTTCGCCCAAAATTTCGTCCGAATTTTTCAGACTACCCCTAATTGTATGCGCACAGGCAAGCGAAATTTTGCACTTGCAAATGAACAATTCGTCTGTTATTTTGTATCTTTCAATAATATCAAACAGAATATTTATAACATCAAAAACCCGCCCGCTGCCTTGAAGTACCAGCGCGTTAGCCAGCACCAGATAGCTTCGCATCCAGTTTTCAAAAATAAACGGCATATCCGCGCCTTTAGGATTTTCGGTAAAATATTCCTCAAACGCCGGCATAATCGTATTATCAATCAGATTTATAATCTCGCCGCAATTCCCGATATTAAGCAGCGCCTGCAATTTTGTCGTGTTGAGCAAAGCAATATTTAACTTATCATCGGAGTTGGTTTTTTCAAGCACCGAATCAACACACTCAACCGAGCCGAAGTAATTCCCCGTTTCTTGACAGCAAGACGCCATATAAGAAAGCAATTCGATTTCTTTTGCCTGATTTCCTGTTTCTTTTGCATGTTCAATCGCATCAGGCAAATAGTCCATCGCCTCTTTTGGATTTGACGATGAAAGAAGTTTGCCCAAGCGCTCGTGGATATTGAATCTTATATCAATGGTTTCTGCATCGTTAAATTCATTTAACAGCGCCAGGCATTGCTTTTGGCTGGCTGAATACAGGCTGACATCCCCGATATAAGACGAAAAACGAATATTTTTTGTCCAAATATCAAACGCTGTGCGAAGGTCTTGCAAATTCTGCGCAGCTAGTCCCAAAACAGCGGATGAATTAAGGGTGAAATTACCCAAAAACGCATAGATTCGCCGATTTAAGTTCTCGAAATTATAACTGTAGCGCGCCAGATTGCAGATTGTTTCCCACAAAAGCAGGCTCTTAAATTCATAATACGCTTCACTTAAAGGTTCAATAAAATCAGACTTTTCAAGGTAATTTAACAGATCGAAAAACTCCACTTCTTCAAGTCCCAAAACCCCGCTAAGCAGCGAAAGGTTAATCTTGTCCCCTAAAATTGCCGCGGCAATCAAGACCTCATAAGCCAGCGGATTAACATCACACATAATTTGCAAACGCTGTCTTATCAACTCTCCAAACGTTTTTGGCAACTCAAACGGCCGATCAAAAATCATACTCTCAAACTGCAACATCAAAGCATTCTCAGCAAAAGCGGCGTTTTCAAAACCGAGTTGAGAAAGCAATTGAGGATCTTCAGGAGTCACAAAACCCTCGACATTGCGGACTTTGCTCTCAATAATGGCGTTCACATCCGCAGCCGGATTTAGCCTGATATCAGCGTAAATATTATCATCCGGGAAGTAAAAATATCCCCGACCCGGATTCGGTTCGTTATAAATCAGAACCATTTTTAGATTGTTATAAACATTCTCTTTTTTAGTGAAACTACGCAAAAACTCGTAAGAAAATCCGTCGATAAAATCAAGATTATCCACAACAAAAATGAATTTGCCTGACTTAAATACAATTTCAAAAACTTTGTCTAAAAGGGCGTAGGTGCGAACTTTATTAGCTGAAAGATCTTCGAAATTCCCTTTCTGCTCAGGATACAGGAAGTTAATCAAGTCCGAAATTTCGTCGTCTTTTAGTTGCGAAAACCCGCCTTTTAAAAATTGGTAAGCATTTTTTTTAAACTTAGCATCGCAAATGCAAAAATTCGGCAGCATAAAAAGATTAAAGAGAATTTCCTGGATAAGCCCGCCTGCGGTGAGTTGTGTAAGGGATGTGCATTTGCCGTAAATCCAGCCAAAACCTTCAATTTCAGACGCAACAGATTTAAAAACGGTGGTTTTTCCCGTTCCTCTGCCGCCGCTAATAGAAATTATTTTTTTATCATCCGAGAGCAGCGCTTCTTTCAAGATATTTTTGGCAGATGATTGTGATATTTCTCCTGCCATTCTTGTTTTAATTTCATCCATCAGCGTGCACCACTTAGTTAAACGACTGTTTTACTCTATCCATTAATTTCATTAAGCGTTTTGAAATCTCTGACTGCGAAAGATTCAGCTTGTCAGCTATTTCTTTTTGAGTCAAACCTTTCAGATAACGCAATTCATAGAGATATAAATATTGCTTTTCAGAATCTTCATTGTCAATCAAGTTTATTGAATCGGCAATTTTGTCTAAAATTTCTTGTTTAATCGCAAAATCCTCAGGGGTCTGAGTGACTTCCATCACAGGGTATGAAATTTCGGCCGCTGAATAATCTATAGGGCCAGTCTTTGCAATAGGATTGAAAGTGGATTCAGAAATCGGCTCTGTTGTCGCCATAAGAGTCTCTTTGGATGGGATATAGCCGTCTTTAGTACGTCTTAGCCTGCCGGAGTTTTTTAAAACATTGATGATTGAAGTCGTCGCAATTTTGCGCAGGTAAGCTTCGAGTGTTTTTTCAGACGCAACTGTTTTGATAATTACAAATGAACGTTCGCACGTTTCGTTGAAAAAATCCTCATACAAATCTTCGTTGCCCGCAAATTTGCGGTCATTCCGGACTACTTTTTCTATTAAATCGATTTTGTCCTGTGCTAATTCCACTTTAGACAGTTCCCCATCATCCCTTGATTGTTGTTCAAATACTACTAACAGTATATCATCGTTTACAATATTTACAAATTATTACAAATTATTACAAATAGATGACAATACTCATGTTGTAAGAAGGGGTTTTAGCCTCACCGGACGGCGGTTTGATGGCATTTAAAGTGCTCTTAACAGATTGTAACACCATCTTATCAATTTCAGTCGAACCGCTGCTTGCACCAAGTCGAACATCCTCAACGTTGCCGCTTTGGCTTAGTTTAATATCTGCTCTAACCACCTTGCTGTAAGGGTATTCGGTTGAAAGCAACAAATCTGTGCTCAAAGATGACTTGATATTACGCCCCGTAGAACCAAGGTATTCCTTGAATTTTTCGCTGTAAGTCAAGTAATCCGGCACTTCCCAAACAACCTTTTTGACTGATAAATAAGTGCTGATTGGTGTGTTCGCAGCAACTTTGTTGATATTACTTAAATCAGTATTTGAAGGTTTTACCGCTGTCGGAGCTGTTGGCGTAACTGACGCAGGTACATTCATTGTAATATCTGTTGTCGGCGCATCTAAAGGATTTGAAGCCCCAGGACTCTCCATATTATTGTCAGTCGGCTGTTCTGCTACTGCGCCATTCGACGACTTCATATTCATGAAAACTCCCGCTCCAACCACGAATATAGCAAGTGCTGCTGCCGGAACTAAAAATTTGTTTAGCTTTTTAACCGTAGTGCCTTCTTCATCTGAAATCTTTTCTTCAGAGAAAATAACGTCACTTTCTTTTTCGCTCTCGTTATAAAGAACGCTCAAGCGGCTTTCTTCAGTCTTTTCAGCCGTTGCAGGTCCCTCGTCAGTATTTATAAAATCCTGCACCATACCATCAAGATCCATTGATTCCATAAACTCAGGCTCAAAAGAAATTTCATTGTTAACAGTTTGTGGCGCCGATTCAGGGGTACCGGCAGTATTTCCGCTCAAGCCCATTGCTGCCAGACCGCCAAATTCGCCAAAATCAGGTATCTCTGAAATGTCTGCCCATTCGGTAGTTTGTGACACTTCAGGCACATTATTATTTTCTGTCACATCATCTGCGCCCATTGTCGCAAATTCTTCCAGTTCGCTAAATGCTGAACTCAAATCAGCACCCATTTCTAAGTCGATATTCTCAATATCTTTCATATTTCCGATATCGTCATTTGCTGTTTCAAGGTCTTCTGCTGTGATATCGTCAAGGTTTATTGTATCAAGATCAAGGCTCAACGCCGGCTCTGTATCAGTTTCGGAATCAGCAAATAAATCATCTAAATCGATTTCTTCATCTGTCGCTTCAGCATTTATTTTATCGCTTTCACTAACTTCACCAAGCTCATCTATGCCCTCTATTTCGCCAATTTCACCCAATTGATTCAACTCATCAAGCTCGTCGCCTTCAACGGCCATCATAACATTTCCGGTTGTTCCAACTTCGCCGCCTTCAGCAGAAACATTAAGCCCCGCTTCAGTTGCAGTCGCCTTGTGGGCAAGCGTTTCAAAAGTCTCAAATTCGATAAATTTGTCGCGTAATTGAGCGCTTTTTGTTAATTGCTCAAGCAAATATTTTTTGTCAGATTCTTCAATTTCATTATCAGCAAGCGAAACCATTACGCTTTGCGCATAATCCATTTCCTCATCAGAAAGCACCGCATCCGTTTCACCATGGTATGTTTTAACAAATCCAACCAATTCGCTCGGCGGCGTTAAATCCTCTTTTTTAACGAAATAATATTCTTCATTTTGAAGAGTTTTATCAATTAAGCGCGGCTCAACAAATCCTAAAAACTCTGTCTGTTCGTCCTCTAGTCTTAAAATAACGTAAATATCCGGCACCAAGTTGTATTCAAAATGTGATTTAGGGATAAAAATGTAATCTTCGTCAAATATTACCCGAACATCAATGTGAATGTTTTCGAGCATAATATCAGAAATATCAAACTCGCCCAAAATCTTGTGTATTGAGTGCAAGTTGCGCGCTTCACTGGTCTGCAACCCATTTTGTGCAAGGTACTCTGTGAGCACTTCCGAGCCGAGCGCATTAATATATGCTCTGCTTTTCATCTCCTCATCCGGTAGTCCGTTAACCGCGTAACCCGCTTCACTTCTGGTTTTTTCCGTAATTTCCAACTTAATTGTTTTTGCCATGCTCATATACCTCTCTACTATATAAGATGACATTTTGTTAAAAAATATTCCAAATTGTTAATTTATGTTAAGTTTTATGACAAGGGCTCAGTCAAGGAATTCTGAGAGGATAACGCTGCTAATCAACATGCCGCTTGGCGTTAAGCAGTAACCGTTTGGAGTGGTTTTAATATGTCCAAAATCTTGGTATATTGAAAGGATATCTCGGTATTTACTTTGGAAATCAATATCATACCTTTGATTGATCTTCTTAATATTTATCCCTTCTGATTTTCGCAAACCCAAAAATATCTCTTCCTCAAGCTGCTCTTGCAAAGTCAGGATTTTTTCTTCCGCACTCGCGGTAGATCCTTGGATGTATCTTTCAAGTTCACAGGAATTTGAGTATCTAACTGAGTAATCGTTTTTAGTGAATTGCGAATCGTGAGTCGTGAATCGCCTGTCAAATCCACTAATCCCTAGTTTCTCATCCCTGGTCTCTATAATATAGCCGTGTGCCGAACAGCCAAAACCGTAGTAACTATTGTTGTTCCAATAGTTTAAATTATGCGCCGAAGCAAACCCCGGGCGCGAAAAATTGCTTATCTCGTAATGTTCAAAACCATTCGCGGTTAAAATTTCGATGGCTTTTAAATACATATCGGCCTGTGCGTCCTCATCGGGCAGGGATGAACAAACAGAAGGATTATCGTAGAAGTAACAGCCCTGTTCAATTTTTAAGCCATAGAGCGAAATGTGCTGCACCCCAAACGAAATCGCTTTTTCCAAATCCTGCGCAAAGCCCTCTATCGTCTGCCCCGGAAGCCCATAGATAAAATCAAGACTAATATTGTCAAATCCCGCAGATTGTGCCAAATTAACCGCCGTGACAACATCTTCCGCGCTGTGACGCCTGCCAATAACTTTCAAAAGTTCCTCATCAAAAGTCTGCGAGCCAAAACTTAATCTGTTAACACCGATTTTTTTCAAACCTTCGAAATATTCTTGGCTCAAACCTTCGGGATTTAACTCCAATGTGATTTCTGCGTTGTCAAAATTAAACATCCAAATTAGTTTCTCAATTTCTTCAACCGTCAGCAAAGAAGGAGTTCCTCCGCCGAAATAAAGTGTTTTTAAAGGCTCACCCTGATAGTGAAACTTAATTTCTTTCTCAAGCGCCTCAAGATAGTCGTTTTTCAACCCCAAATCTGTACCCGATGTAAACGAGCAATAGCGGCACTTTGACCGGCAAAACGGGATGTGGATGTAGGTGTTTTCAGGCATAGGAGTATTATACTATAAAGTGAATCGTGAATAGAAAATAGTGAATCGTTCAACAATAAATTAATGAGCGCAAGGCGCGAATAAAATGAACTATTTACCACTCACAACTCACTATTCACTATTAAAAGATACATCGTTTAATTGATGTCCTATTGCATATAATCCTCTATTGTATTAGTGGGAAGGACTATCAGGGATATATGGCAGTTCAAAATATCAATACATCAGACTATAAAGACCTGTACATGCAGTACGACTGGTTTCAAAAGACTTTTGCACCGGTTATACAGCAAACTTTTGACGAGTTTTTTGGTGAGGGTTTTAAGTTCGAATTACTTGGTGCAAGCAAAAACGTCAATTCTCTTATGGACAAGGACGCGTATTTCGTAACTAAAGTCCGTATTGATAAACAGCACGATATCTTTTTTAGAATTTCTGAGCGCGGAATCGGGATAATCCTTGATAACGCTCTAGGTAAAGCCGGAAAAAGATTTAATCTAAACAAAATGACAGACCTTGAGGCAAAAATCATTACGGGCGTAAATGACAAGCTTTACGGTGCTGTTGCGCCGCTTTTAATCAAGGCGCCGCCAACCCTGAAAAGAACAAATTTTGATATAATCCACCTGACATACCTGATAAAAGACATCGAAGAAAACACTGTTTCTAAATTCATAATCTCCCTTCCCGAGGTGCTTTTAGAGCCCGAAGCTGTGGTTTCTTCAGGCGAAAAGTTCTCCAGTATGGACTTTCCGCAAAGCATGATTGAGGTTTCACTTTTAATCGGGACAACAAAGTTTTCACTACTGGATGTGAAAAATCTTGATGTTGAAGACATCGTGGTGCTTGATGAGAGTGACGCAAGTGTAATGACATTAAAGTTTAAGGACTATGAAAAAGAAATAAATTTAAGGCCAAATCTGGGATTGGTTTTGCCTTTTGACAACAACGGAGGAAATAATATGACAAGTGCTGACAATCTTTGGGATAGCATTGAGGTTGAGATGAGCGCACAATTTGATGCGGTAAAAATAACCCTCGGCGAACTAAAGTCGATAGAGGAAGGTCAAGTTGTTGATCTTACTTCAATCTATGACAACAAGGTTACGCTAAGCGTTGAAAATAAAGCCATCGCAACGGGCGAACTCGTAATCATCAACGACAGATACGGGGTAAAAGTTACTGAGATAATTGCCAATAGCGGCCAAGCAGGCAGCGCAAGCGCTCCAACGCAGCAAGCAGGCGATGATTTTGAATACGGCTCGGAAGAATTTGATGCTCAAGAATTCGGCACAGAAGACTTCGCACAAGAAGGCACGGAAGGATTTGAACAAGCGCCGGCACAGCAGTACGCTCCTGCAGAACCGGGCGGCGAAGAAGAGTTCGACTACAGCGACTTTGAATTAGAAGACGAAGATATTTGATAGTGAATAGTAAATGGTGAATAGTGAATTGACCAACAAAAATATATGCGAAGCATTTGAAGACTATTCACGATTCACTACTCACGATTCACTCAACTGAAAGGACCACAATGGGCGGATACCTAATAAACTTCATAGTCTATACAGCGGCGATGGTCGGCGTAATCTACGCGGCTATTTTCGTTTATAAAAAAAGCACCGAGGGATTGGGCAAAAACTCAAAATCAAAATTTCTCGGCGTTGAGGAAACAATAAATCTTGCACCGCGCAAAACGCTTTATGTTGTGCGTGCAGGCAACGAGAGATTTTTGGTTGCAGGCGATATCGACAAAACGACTCTAATTTCAAAACTCGACGATACTCCATTAAATCGTCGCGGCGAAAGAGTATCTTACACAGAGACCGAATTGCCTGATATTATTGATTTTCAGAGCATTCAAGAACAACGTCGCAACTCTCAAGAAGCAGCTGCGACAGTATTTCACAACATGTTAGGCAAAATGAATTAAGGAAAAACAAATGGAAAGTGTAATAAAAGATGTAAACCCGGTACTGCAGATGTTAATAGTTATGTCGGTATTTTCGCTAATACCGTTCATCTTCTGCTGTATGACAAGCTTTTTGCGGTTCGTAATCGTGTTTTCAATGTTAAAAACAGCGATGGGTACCCAACAGGTTCCGCCATCAGTAGTAATCATCGGCTTATCCATTATTTTGACATTCTACACGATGGGAACGACGTTCACTAGGATGTATGATATGGGTTCAGTGCCATATAACCAGAGTAAAAACATTGTTTTGGCGATTGAAGAAGGTTCAAAACCGTTAAAAGAATTTATGATGAAACAAACGCGCGAGTCTGACTTGGCGTTCTTTGTGGAAATGTCTAAAAAAGAAGCGCCAAAATCACCGGAAGAAATCACTGTTTGGGAAGTAGCGCCGGCGTTTATCATAAGTGAATTAAAAACCGCATTTGAAATCGGGTTTATAATATTCGTACCGTTTATCGTACTGGATTTGGTTATCGCAAACATTCTGCTGGCACTGGGGATGTTCATGCTATCGCCAACGATTATCTCACTGCCGTTTAAGCTGCTGATATTTATCGCCGTTGACGGCTGGGCGCTGATTGTACAGGGACTGGTCACGAGTTACAATTAGAAGGGAACAGGGTAATAAGTGAATAAAGGAATCGGTTCAACAAGAATCAAACATAGTTATTTATGCGAAGCATTTGAAGAACTATTCACCATTCACTACTCACCACTCACTAAAAAAGGAAAAACAAATGGAATTAATGGTTGAATATTTAGCAAAAGGATTCATGACAATGCTTGCCATATCAATGCCTTGCGTACTCACAGCGGCTGCAATCGGGCTTGTTGTCGGGATCTTGCAAGCGGTAACTCAGGTTCAAGAACAAACTATCGCTGCTGCCCCGAAGATTCTTGGGGTTTTCTTAGTAATTGTCATTGGCGGACTTGGTTTTATAAAACTTTTGACAAACATGTTCCACGAGGGCATGGGGCTTGCGTTTAACGTGCTTCCAAAGAACGATACTTTCGTACTGGCAGCGGATTATTACAAATACACGACCCCATTTGAAGGCGAAATGCAAGATAAGTTCAAGAATCAGCCGACAATAAATGATATTATGAAAAACCCGGGCAAAGTTCCGTATATTGATAACCAACAAAAGACAAAATATATTCCTTCACCAAGAACACCGATGCCGAAACCTGATTTTGTAGAAACAAACAAAATTATAGGAAGGTAGAGACTAGGGACTAGGGACTAGAGATTAGCAATTCAAGAGGTTGATAAAAATGAAAAGCCATGAAAACTTAAAAGTTTGGATTAATTACAAGATATAGGAGGATACCTGGCTAGTTTCTAGTCTTTAGTCTCTAGTCCCTAAACTTATGGAACAAATGCTAAACGAACTAATGAAAATATTCCCGCTGCTAAATGTGTATTTAGCGGCAGGTTGTTTCATGTTCGCAAGGCTGATGGGCTTTATGCGTGCGGCGCCTGTATTTAACAGAAAAGAAATCCCCGGGATGGTAAAAGTTTCACTTGCGCTGCTTTTAAGCATTGTTTTAACCGGCATAGCAAAGCCGGATGTAAATGTGATACAAGAATCGTTTGCACTTTCAATTTTATTAAATTTTGTTGTGGGCGCACTCATCGGCTTTATGGCACAACTGATTCTCATGGCGATTGAAGCCGGCGCGGACATGATTAACATGCAAATGGGTTTGTCTTCTGCGATGGTGCTTGACCCGACTCATGGCACGCAGGTTTCTATTTTGACAAAACTTTTTTCATTACTCGGATTGTTAATTTTCATCCAGCTTGGCGGGGTTTATTGGATGCTGCATGCTTTTATGCGAAGCGTCGAAATCTTCCCGCTAGGGGCCACAATGCTTCCGCTTGACCAGATTGTAAACCTTGATTATCTTGTTAAAATCTCGTCAAATGTGCTTTATATGGGGCTGCAAATCGCCTCTCCGGTACTTTTAGCGACGCTGGGTCAAGATATAATCCTCGGGGTAATCTCAAAAACCGCACCGCAAGTTAACGTTTTCCAGCTAAGCTTCTTGTTCAAACCGGTTCTTGGTGCTGCAATAATGGTGTGGATTTTGCCGATGTTGGTGAACGTAATCAACGACTATTTCTTGTCTTATTCAAGAATATTTTGAACGGTGCTGCCAATCCCGTATGCTTCGTTGGTTCCGACGATAATTTCAAAGTCCGGGATAGCTTCTTCAAGTTCTTCTTTCATGTGCGATAACAAGCCCGGGATAATGATTTTACGGGTTTTAACTTTATTTGGCAGGTCGAATTTTTGCAAGGTTTTAGCTACAATTTGTCCGGTGAATTTCTCCGCTGACCACGCGGTTAAAACACTCATCCCGTCAGCGGGGGTAACCACAAGATAGGACGGAACGTTAAGGCTCTCGAGCTCGTTTGCGACCGCAAAATAAGTCAGCGCAAAGTTTGTAGTCAGGAACACAAGTGAATTCTCGTCTGGATTGTTGAATTCATAAATCCCCGCGTCAACCTGGAGCGGTTTTTCAGGGTCAGAGAAAATATTTTGCCGCAGGGTCAAAAGCGTTTCTATAACCTTTTCATCAAAGTCCTCAAAAACAATCATATTGGCATATTTGCAAAGATAATACGCTGCTCGCGCGCATTGTTGTTCAGCACTAATGCCGGACGGAATATAAACGCAAACCGGGTCACAGTAGGTTTCGTCTTTTTCTAAAATAGCTTTTTTGCGAACAAAAACGAGTTCTTCTGCGGTTTCTTTGAATGATTTGTCGCAAATTTTTCTTAAAGGCAATTCTTCGTATTCTTCAGGCGTGAGAATCAAATCAACGCCCAATTCTTCGTTAACCCGCTTTATTTTAAATTCCTTAACCCGATGGAGTTTGTCTTCCCAGCCCGGTTTGGTTTTGTCGATGATTACGGCAAGTGCTGTGCGGTTGATAAAAGTCTTTTCATGCCTGTATAGCACGTTTTCGCCACCAACAACCACATCGCCGATTTGAACCGTTTTTTGCGCCTGTTTACTGTGGTATGAGAATTTTTCACGCAATTCATCACAAACATGCGGGCATTCGTCTATTTTTATTCCGTTTTTAGCAAGTTTTAGCGCAAAAACCATGCAAGTGGCGCAGCCGCAGGCTTTGCAATTGGCGTTTTGTGTTTTTGCCGCACCCGGTAAATATTTAAAAATCTGCAATCCCGAGAGCATTACACCAACCCTCTCATAACTTCAAGCGCCTCAGGGCTGTGCATCACAACATAATCCGCTCCTGCTGCCGCCACCGCTGACGCTGCTGTTATCTCTGACATTAACGGGTTTGCTTTTCCTTCTTTGGTCTTTAAAGTTTCTTCCACCGCAAACGAAACTATCGGCGCATCAAGATATCTATCATTGCTGAGTTTAATCTTCTCAATCATACTGTAACCATACTCAAGCCCGTAACCCAGGCCGCCAATATCGGTGTCGATAATGATTTTATCAAGTCCGAGTCCCATGTCAGAAACTAAAATATTCATTTCTTTAGCCAAGTTAATATCAATAGGCGTACGGATTACAAGCCTGTGTCCGCCTTTAATAACCAGCGGCACAAGTTTTTTATAATTATTTTCGTCCGCAAAAGCAACAATCGACGGCATTTTTAACGTCGGTATAATCTTAATCAATTCTTCCGTCGTTCCTCGCACAAGGTCGGTGTCTAATATAAACTTAGTCAATATATTCCTCTCTCGTCATCCCGAACCCCAATCGTCATACTGAGGGCTTTAGCCTGAAGCATCTCAATATCACTGTGCCTTGCATAAATTTTGAGATTCTTCGCTTCACTCAGAATGACAGGGAAAGTTTTATTTTCTGTCGGCCTTTACCTTATCCATTATTTCTTCAAACTCTTTTTCGTCGATAGTTTCTTTTTCTAAAAGGTCTTTTGAAATAACTTCCAACATATCACGATTTTCGGTCAACAATTTTTTAGCAAGTTCGTATCTGGTATCAATAATTTTTTTGATTTCTTCGTCAATCTCATACGCAACTTGTTCAGAATAATCGCGAGAATGCCCAAAATCACGCCCCATAAATACATGTTCGTTGTCATTGCCATAAGTCATGTTGCCCAATTTTTCAGACATACCCCACGCTGTAACCATTTTGCGCGCAGTGTTTGTAACAGTTTTAAGGTCATGTGATGCCCCTGTGCTGATTTTATCAGGGCCGTAGACGATTTCTTCAGCCGCTCTGCCGCCAAGCGTCATAGTGATTTCGCTTAGTAATTTTTCTTTGCTTGTGTGAACCTTCTCGTCTTTTGGTCTTGTCCAGGTAACCCCAAGCGCGTATCCGCGCGGGATTATAGAAACCTTGTGAAGCTCGTTGCCTTCTTTTAAAAGTTTTGCAAGCAGCGCGTGGCCGACTTCGTGGTAAGAAGTTAATTCTTTATCCTCGTCAGTCATAACCTTGCTTTTTTTCTCAATCCCTGCAACAACGCGGTCGATTGAGTTATCAACATCATCCATATTGATTTTCTTCTTGTTATTACGAGCCGCTAGAAGTGCCGCTTCGTTAAGGAGATTCTGCAAATCTGCTCCTGTAAAGCCAGGTGTACGTTTTGCTAGAATTTTCAAATCAACGTCATCGCCAAGTTGTTTGTTTTTAGCATGAACTTTCAAAATCTGCTCACGACCTTTGATATCAGGAGCGTTAATATAAATTTGTCTGTCAAATCTGCCCGGTCTTAAAAGCGCGTTGTCCAAGATATCAGGGCGGTTTGTCGCCGCGATTACGATGATATTCATGTTCTCATCAAACCCGTCCATCTCAACAAGCAATTGGTTAAGCGTTTGTTCACGTTCGTCGTGTCCGCCGCCCATACCTGCGCCGCGCTGACGTCCGACCGCATCGATTTCATCAATAAATATTATACAAGGCTGATGTTTTTTGGCTTGTTCAAACAAATCGCGAACACGGCTTGCACCGACACCAACAAACATTTCCACGAAGTCCGAACCGCTGATTGAGAAAAACGGAACGCCCGCTTCGCCTGCAACAGCTTTTGCCATCAGGGTTTTACCGGTACCCGGAGGGCCAACAAGCAACACGCCTTTTGGAATCTTCGCACCTAATTTAATATATTTTTCGCCGTTTTTGAGGAAATCAACGACTTCTTCAAGTTCTTTTCTTTCTTCGTCAATCCCCGCCACATCTTTAAAAGTTATTTTAACCTTGCTATCCACAAGCATTTTCGCCTTGCTTTTGCCAAAAGACATCGCTTGCGAGCCGCCTGACTGAATGCTTTTTGCCATAACAACAAGGAAAATTATAAATAAGAGCGGTAAAAGTAATGTACCCAGAACGCCCATCAAGTGCGAGCCTTCTTCCGCTTTTTTAACAATAATTTCAGCGCCTGACGCCTCTAATTTCTTCATCAACTCCGGATCGTTCGGGGTTTGGACTTTGAATTGAATCGTCGGAACAGGTTTTTGTTCAACCGCAAAAGGATTTACTTTGCCTTCAACAGGTTCTGCTTTTTTTTCAACTTCAGGTTGATTTTCAGGAATGGCAATCAAATAGTTATCTGATTTTTCGATTGTTTTAAATTCGTTCTTAGTTAACTTTTCTAAAAAAGCGCTGTAGGAGATTTCTGACGTTTTGGTCGTAGGGCCTGACATCACGACTGACGATATAAACACCAAGGCAATGATTGCCAGAATTATATACATACCAACAGATTGATTTTTATTATTACTCATATTCTCTCCTTTATGAGAAGATTATACCATAAAGACTTCAAATTGTGAAGAAAAGTTAACTATACACTTCCGATAAAGGCAATTTTCAAAACGTTCTGTTTTTATAAGGACACGGTAGAATAAAAGAAGGTCGATTAATGACAAGTTTGTCCGCTATAAGTGCAGTAAATTACAAACGCAATAACAAAGCTCCGGAAGAAAAAGTAAACTTCGGAGCGACCGCTTCGCCTGCTTACTGGCAGAAGCCTGCTGCAACTCCTGCACCACAGAACAACACACAAAAAGAAATGCCGACATGGGCAAAGTATTCTCTCGGTGCGCTCGCAATAGGTGCCTCATTGGCTCTTGTGGCAATGAGCCATTCAATCAGAAATGTAACATCTATGTTCAAAAAAGGGGCTGAAGTAGCAGAAAATGCATCGAAAAATATGGAGAAGACGACAAAAGATTTAGAAAAAACATTCTCGGAAAATATTGAGAAAGCCCTTCGAGGGGATTCTGAAAACTCTGCTCCCGTAGCGTTTGAAAATCTTTCAAAAGCCATGGGGCTTGAGGATTTGGCAGGAATGAAGCACCTAAAAGCAAAACTATACAAAATAATAAGAAAAGATAAGATAAGTTGTCTCGATCCGCACTTAAGAGAAATTAACGCCCCTCAAATGTATTTTATGCTTGGCGGCCCTCCGGGCACGGGGAAAACTACTATTGCAAGAGCCTTTGCAAAAACAACTGATGCCCATTTTATAATCATCCGCAAAGAGGAAATCGGTTCAAAATATGCGAATGAAACGGAAGCAAATATGACAAGGTACATAAACAGCATCATCAACATTGCAAAAGAAAACCCAAACAAGAAGGTCGTTGTACTTTTTGACGAAATGGATTCTATTGCAAGAAGCACTAATGGCTCAGCTAATGCTGACCTTCACCAGAACGTAGTAAACGCCTTGAAAAACGGTTTGACTAAATTAGAAGACCAAGAAAAATTAACACACAATATTACCGTGTTCGGCGCAACGAACAAACTAGACACTTTGGACGAGGCTATCAAAAGTCGATTCCGCGGCAATGTTATTCATGTGGAATTACCAGATGCCGAGGCTTTAGCCGAAGCAATAAAAAATATCATTGTTAAAGGGAAATATAAACAGCCCGCACAAGAATTAAACTATCGGGCACTGGGTAAAATGCTGGAAGATAATAAGGCTGATTACCGTCAGATGGATAACTTTCGTACATTATTATTTGAAGAAATAGACGCGGATCTTGTTAGAAAAGGTATCATAACCGAAGACAAAGGCAACATAATCAAAAACGGTGCCGCAGACGGTTATGAAATCACACAAGACATGTTGCAAAGAATTGCAGACAAAGCTATTCAAAAAAGCTAAATCTCATCAACTGAAATGCTTGTAACACCCGCGTTACGTGCGCTGTCCATTAGCTTTACAATCGCGCCATGAGTTGAGTCTGAATCCGCTTTTATCATCAATCCGTCCGGGTAATCTTTTGAAAGCGATTTTATTGTTTCTTCCAACTTGGCCGAATCAATAGCTTCTCCCTCCATTGAGAAAGTATCATCCGCTGCGATAACAATCGTCATGATTTTCGTGTCTTTGTTCTGCTGTTCTTCAACAACATTTTCCGGCACAGTCAGGTTCAACCCCTGTTGGTCAAGCAACGGTGCGATTACCATCATGATAATCAACAGCACCAAGAAGATATCTGTCAACGGTGTTATATTAATTTCGCTAAAACTATCACGATTGCGGCTCATTTTGTTTCTCCAAGTTTTTTTGTTCTTTCTTGCTCAAAGGTTCTCCAGCAAGAATTAATTTCTTATACTCAGCGCTTTGCGCCGCGTTCATAATCTCCATTATCTTCGCGCTTTTTACCTTTTCGTCAGCTTTTACAACTACTTCAGGTGCTTCAAGAGAGGGTTTTAAAGCAACCAGTCTTTCAGTAATTTGCGCTTCGGTGATAGGTTCACCGTTAAGGAAAAGCTCACCGTCTTTGGTCACGGCAATCTCGGCATTCTTATGCTCAATCGCAACCCCGCTGTTAATCTCAGGTACCGCAATCTGTTTATCCATTGATTGGAACGTAGGCGCCACAACCATCATGATAATTAACAGTACCAAAAAGATATCCGTCAGCGGTGTTATGTTTATTTCGGTAAAAATCGCGTCTTTACCCTTGTTTGTCTTCATTGCCATGATTTTTCCTTTTGTGAATTGTGAATTGTGAGTAGTGAATGGTACTTTTTTGTTCGCTAACGCTCACTATTTATATGCTTGTTGATCTATTCACGATTCACTATTTTCTATTCACTATTTTTACGTTAATGAAATATTTGCCTGTGACTGCATTGAAGATTCGTCTTCTGAGTCAACAAAACTTAAGAATAGAAGTTTGATTAACTGGAAGTCGTCTTCGAAATGTTTTACGGTTGACTGGAATGAGTTGTAGAAGATTACCGCCACAATTGCAACCCCAAGACCGAAAGCCGTTGCAATCAATGCAGAACCGATACCCATCGCAACTGCTGCGGATTGGTTACCTTGTGTTGCTAAGTCTTGGAAAGTGTAAAGAATACGAACAACCGTACCGAAAAGACCCAAGAACGGAGCAACCCCGCCGATTGTACCCAAGATTGTTAAGTGGCTTTCTAATTTTCTTGTTGCAAGTGCTGCTGCGATGTCGAAGGAACGTGAAAATCCGCTTCTTTGCTCTGAGAAAATTCTCACAGCTTCTTCTGTAACTTCGCCGATAACCCCGCCGCATTGTACAGCGATGTTTTCAGCACCGGAAAGATTACCTTTTGCCAATTCTTTTTGTAAGCTTTGGATGTATCTGCTTGCAACAATATTTCTTTTGTTTTGTTTGTAGAACGCAAGTCTGTTGATAACAACCGCCACAACCAGAATTGAACAGATTAAAATCGGTAGTAATACCGGCCAATCCAGTTTAATTGAGTGTAATAATAGTTCCATGTTTTTATCCTCTCTTTGATTTACTGATTTTTCCTTTTGGGTGAATTGTGAGTAGTGAGTCGTGAATCGTGAATTGTTCTTCTTGTTCGCGCTCTGCGCTCACTGAATATTTAATTTATTTTTTGGACCATTCACCATTCACCATTCACTAATTATATCCTGTTGCGCCGAAGACGTTGTAGTCGAACGTGAACTGAATATCAATACTTGAGCCCTTAAAATCCGCCGGCAATGGTCTAAACGGCGCTGTTAGTTGAACTGCGTTAATCGCCGCTTTGTCCGCACCCGGCAGACCTGAAGATTTAAATACGCTGCAAGAGAGCAATCTGCCGTCTTTTGCGATTTTGAACAGAAGCACAACACGCTTACTTTCGTTACCTTTTGGCGGCTCCCAGTTCATTTTAATACGTCTTTGTAATTCTCTCATGTAAGGCCCGAAATCAGGTTCTTTTACGGCGTCAATACCCGGTCTTCCACCGCCGCCGCCAGGGTTACCTCCACCGGTGCCGCCTCCGCCGCCTTTAGCGAGTTTAGTTCCGCCGCCGGCGCCGCCTGCAGGTGCAAGTGATGGCGATGGTGAGTATGAACCCGAAGAACTTCCGCCTGAAGATGACGATCCGCCTGAGCCTCCGCCTTTAGCTGACGTTCCGGAACCGCTTACAGGGCCTGTTGAATAGCTTCCGCTGCCTGTTCCGCCTTTAGGCACAGGAACAGTGAAAGGTGAGATCGGAGCTGAAGCAACTTTTGGAGTTGTCGGTGGCTTTAAAGATGGTCGAGCCGTAGGTGGCTGTGGTTTCGCCATTTCCGGAGCCTTTGGTCCTTCTGCCGGTGTTGTAGTCGGCTTTACTGTCGGTTTTGGCGCTGCCGGTTGCGGAGTAGTTGGTTTTGCTGTCGCAACTTTTGGTGCTGCCGGTGCCGCAGGTTTTGGCGAAGGAGCGCTTGCTGTAGTCTTTTGTACAGGACCCGGAGGTGGAGAAGGCATTGAAACCTTCTTTTTCGGATCATTTTTTCCGCCTGTGCGTGAATTTATATCTGCGCGGTAAGGCGTGTTTTTGTTTTTAGGCGTATCTTCTTTATCAACCAGAACAAATTCAATATCTTTAGGCTTCGGAGCAGGCTTGTCAAAAAGCGCAAGATTTATACCAAGCAGCGCAAGAATAATTACGATAAGCCAAGCTGTACCCGCAACTGTCGGGTGAAGAAGCGCAGAGATAATGATAGATTTTTTCAGCGTCAGACTTTCATCATCACGCAAGACCGCCGGGGTAGTGTAATCACTTTCTGTAATTTTCCCCTTCTCTTCAACTCTATCTTCTGTGTATTTACCTAAAATTGACATATTTTATTACCATCAATGTGAGACTATTATAATCTTACTTTCTCATCATTGGTTTTCTATTCCCCGCTGTACTAATAATTATTATATGCTGCCGGATTTACTGTAATCGGCTGGGTTAAAACCAAGTCAATTGCAGCGTTTGCCGGGATTTCCACATCGTTGCCTTTGTCCCAGATTGACTTAGCCAATCCGCCACCAGCGCCGACTGCTGTTGCAAGTGCGGTTCCTTTTCCGATGCTTCCGCCCGCCAGAGGAGAAATAATTACCCCTGCAAGCGCACCGGCCGCTGAACCCACTGCTATATCTTTACCGTAGTCCTTAACTACATCCATTTTTGTTCCGCCAATTAAAACGCCTGTATTGTCTTCTGTTTTGATAATCGCAGAAATCGGGATTTGGATTCCGTAAGGCGTAATTATTTGGCTGAATCTTATGGATAATTTTCCGTTCATGCTGCCATGTTTTGCTCTTGAAACCTCTAAAACAGTTCCCACAACAGAACTTCCTGCCGGTGCAATCAGGCTTCCGTTATAATAAAAATCCGAACCTAATGCAAGAGTAACATTCTGCCCTAAGCTAAGCGTAGCCGAACTCAACGGCATTGTGGTAATGCTTCTGAAAGACTCACCTGCAGGAACGTTTACAACGCTTCCTTTTAAGGTTTGACGGCCGCTCATAGGAGCTTCACTCGTATAATAACCGGGCTGATAAAGTGAAGGCGAAGCCTGCTGTGAATAATTAAAATTACTTGCAGCGAAAGCCGCTGATGTCGTTAAAACTACTGCTAAAGCTGTTAATTCTAATCTCATATTTTTACACCTCTCCCTTTCTAAATATTTTACCTTCTATATAACTTAGTGTCAATATCCGACAGTATGGGTTACCCAGGCGGAGTCAGTCAATATGATTAATCCTTCTGCACCCGCGCGAACAACAGTATGCTCCCCCATTTTGCGCTCCATACTAGGCGCCATGCGGATTGTAACCTTTCTGAACTTTGTTTGATAATGCGGAATCTTAACCCATTTTACAGGATTGGATATCCCGCCGCCGATTACATTGTTATCTCTTGTATAAATATACGCGCGAAGTGGAATCTCAAACCCATCCGGCAAAATCATTTTTGTAATCTTAATCACCATTGACGCGTGCGTTCCCACAACCGGCTCGTTTAACTTTTCAATATAACCGTAGAACTCGGTGTCTTTCGGGATTATTTTTGTATCGTACATAAAAAGGTCATTTGTACCGATAAATTTGACCTTATACCCAACCGGACAAAACTGTGTCGAAATCTCCTGGGTGCTGATTACAGGGATGAAAGTCCCTGTCGGAACCTCAATCCCGTCGTAATCTCTAATCTCTAACTGCGGGTTCTCAAATTGCGCCGCCAAAACAGGGCTTGGGTAAATATTGAGGCCGAGCAACAGCGCAGCGAAAATCACCAAAAATCTTTTCATGTAATATATTATAACCTTTCTGTCATCCTGAATTTAGTTTAGGATCTAGGCTGATGCGGCTCACTATGCTTGTCACGACCCAGATGCTGAAACAAGTTCAGCATGACATCTGTTGTGTGAGCTTTTCACTCACTCTCTTATTATAACCTTTCAGGTTGTAATGCGTTCGTTCGCAAACAAAATGTAAACATTTTTGTTTGACTCACTCTCTTATTATACTATTTTTTTTGAAATTATCAATAACTCCTCAAGGTTGCGTGAAAAAACCTGCAGTTTTTCCGCAGGTTTTTATTTGAATCATGCATCAAAAAGGTTAAGCCTATGGTGCAACACAAAATAAAGATTCTGACGCGTTATTTTTGCTTCTAGGCATAATCTCGCCTTCAGCACCATTTTGCCCAAACAAGTACGCACAAATGCCCACATAATCAAAGCATTCTTCTCCTTCATATTCTTCACTTGACCAAGGAGCACCATAAAGAGAAGACATACAAAATCCACTATTTGGATCCCCTCCATCCAGGTTCTTACAATATATGTACTCTTGGCGAAGTTCAGCAGTAGTTGGCAGCCGCATACCTATTTCACTACAAAGTTTTTTGGAAGCTGCCCAGTGGTTGTATCTGCAAAATGTATGATACATACCACATTCTGGCAAATCCTGCCCGGATTCACAACTACTTGGCATTCTGCATTTTGGATCCCAAGCTTTATCTTCTGCTGAGCCATTGTAGGTATCAAGGGTATATGGCGCATAACTTCCAAATCGCGACATATATGCTTCCGAAATTGCATTGTCTGCCAACCAGCACTTTCCATTGATTAAAGCCGCTCCTTGCCATTCCTCACAGCTGGTTCGCGCTGTACTATTATTAAAATAACCAATATCTTTGCTTGCTTCATTTGGTTCAGAACTTCCGTTAGTGTCATAAACAGCTGCAATGCAGGCGTTTGCAACCTCCACACCGCTTGCCGCAGGGTCTAGATTACAGGCAGGGTTGTATGCAATAAGCATGCTCGCTCCGTTTGTGAGCTTCACGCCCATAACATTTGTACCCCAGTTATGACCAAAAGCAGACGCCTTTTTGAAACTGTCTGCGTTAAAAGCCGCTCCGCCAATTGTTGGCCCAAAACACTGGTCGAGCTCAGTATTTTGACATGTCTTGGTTACTTTCATGAAAATATTTAGCCCGTCGACAAAGTTTTCTGTTGTCCCCTGTCCTTCTAATCGTGCTCTAGCGTGCATTTGCGAGACCGCTTCGATAAGACGGTTTTCAAAAACTTTACTTGCTGTATCCCAACGTTCTGCTTGCCAGTTTTTAAGCAGTGTCGGAATGGTTAGTGCCGCGACTATGCCGATTACGCCCAACACTACTAGGACCTCGGCCAAAGTAAAGCCGCGTCGGGGTCTGTATATTTGTTTTTTCATAATTATCTCCTCTTAAGGATTTTATACTATCACCATATTAGCCAAAAGTCTACATACTTTAGTATAATATTTTGCGGTTATATAAAATTTCTGAACGGGTAATATAAAAAGACAACTGTCTTATTTATGTTATAATTTTTTCATAATAGAGAGGAATTATTAAAATGCAGGTATCGATAAACTGGTTAAACGAATTTGTTGAGTTGGACGATTTGGATGTAAAACAGATTGCGCATGAGCTTACTATGAGTGGACTTGAGGTTGAAGAGATTGAGGAAATCAAACCTCAATTTACTAATATCAAAACCGTAAAAATCGAAAAAGTTGATGCCCACCCGAATTCTGACAGACTGCATTTGGTAACAGTCAAAACCGCTGATGGCACAAAAACCGTTGTTTGCGGCGCTCAAAATATCGCCGAAGGTCAAATTGTACCTTACGCAAGTGTCGGCAGCCAGGTTTTAGACAGAAAAACCGGTGAAATGTTCACTTTAACTCCGGCTGTAATCCGCGGGGTTGAATCCCAAGGTATGCTTTGTTCAGCAGACGAACTTGGGGTTTCTGAACGCGGCTACCAGGAAGAAGACGGGATTTTGATTTTAAATCGCTTCATGCCTGGGGTTGATATTGGACAAGATTTAGAAGGACTTTTAGGGTTTGATCAGGATTATGTATTGCATGTTGCTCCAACTGCAAACCGCGGCGATCAGATGTCTGTAATCGGTGTCGCACGTGAGATAAGCGCAATTTTTGACAGACCGATAAAATCAGGCGACAGCCCTGTAGCGCTTAGCCCAAGTTTTAAAACTGATTTTGAAGTAGAAATCATTGACCCGGATGTTTGCAACTACTATTCCATCGGAGTTTTAAAAGATATTAAAATTAAACCGTCTCCGGAATGGATGCAAAAAAGACTCTTGGCGTCCGGAATCCGTGCAATCAGCAACGTTGTTGATATCACAAACTACGTTTTACTTGAATACGGAACTCCGCTGCACGCGTTTGATTTAGACAAACTAGACGGCTATTTATGCGTCCGCCGTGCGAATGCGGGTGAAAAAATCACAACACTCGACAGCGTTGAGCGTGAACTTACAAAAGAAAGCGTCCTGATCGCGACAAAAAAATGCGGCGTTTGCTTGGCAGGGGTTTTCGGAGGTGAAAATTCCGAAGTTGACAACCAAACAACTTCACTAGCTTTAGAAGCGGCATATTTTACACCTGCGAGCAACCGTAAATCAGCACGCAGTGTGGGTTACCGCTCAGAAGCCTGCGCAAGATTCGAACGCGGAATAGATATTGAAATGATTAAGCCGGCGCTTATCCGCGCAATGCAGCTATTAGTTGAACTGGCTGATGCCAAAGTCGAGGGTATCGTTGAAGCAGGAAGCAACAAGGCTGAAGACATTGAAGTAACCTTCAGATACGCACAAGTTAAACGTATTTTAGGCGCACAAATTGAGCCTGAGCGCTGCGACACAATTTTAGAAAAACTTGGATACAAAAAGCTCGGCGGAAACGACGCTGCGGCGAAATTTAAGGTTCCGTCTTGGAGAACAAACGATGCAACCCGCGAAATCGATTTGATCGAAGAAGTTGCGCGCATAAACGGTTATGATAAAATTGCGCCGACGCTTCCGAACAAAACCGCAACGCCAAACATTTCACTTGAAGAACGCACAATTAAAAAAGTTCACGAGATTATGTTATCAGCGGGCTTAAACGAAATTCAAACAAGTTCGCTAATCGGCAAACCGCTATTGGAAAAATTTAATCTGTCTTATGATGAAGAAAAAGTCGTGGAAGTTATGAACAGCGCAAGCGTTGACTACACAATGCTTCGCCAGAACTTATACGCGAGCGTTTTGAATTGTCTTAAATATAATTATGACAACGGCCAGAAAAATTTCTGGGCTTATGAAATCGGCACAACTTATTTCAAAACCCGAGAAACAACTGAAAAAGACACAGGGGTTGTTGAAAACCTCGTTCTTGGCGGGGTAATCACCGGCGAAGTCCAAAACTCAAAATGGCAGGACAAAGCCGATGTAGATTTCTTCACCCTAAAAGGGGTCGTTGAAAATCTGTTTGACGAGTTAGGGATAAATAAAAGGGTTAAACTAGAAGCTCCACAGGGTAGCGCGGACAATCTGCTTCACCCATACAGAAGCGCCCAAATCCAGCTTTTGGGTCAAAAAACCGGGCCAATAGGATTCCTAGGACAAATGCACCCTGCTATTAAAGACAAAATGAAATTAAACCAGGAAGCGTTTATTTTTGAAATAGACTTGAACGCAATAATTAGCGCTGTGAAAGAAACCGTTCCGCGCTTCAAAAAATTGCCTCAATTCCCTGAAGTTTCGCGCGACATCGCGTTTGTAATCGACGAAAAAGTCAGTTATGATGATATCCAAAAGGTTATCAAAAGCGCAATCGGGCAAAATATTTTCAAAGGCAGCGATGTTTTTGATGTTTACCAAGGCGAGCATATCGAAAAAGGGTTTAAAAGTTTGGCGTTTCGTATTAAAATGCAAGATGAAAACGCAACTTTGACCGACGAAATCATCGACACTCAAATGAAGGGCGTCAGAGAAAAACTTCAAAAATCATACGCGGGGATAGCGTTCCGCGAATGAGACCCTTCTGTCATCCTGAACTTGATTCAGGATCTAATCACCGTCACAATCAACGATATATGAACTGGATTGCTTCGCAAAGCTCGCAATGACAAAAAACAAAAATGAACAACCAATATCTAAAAATCGTTTAGAATATATGAGGGAACAATAGTGAAAAAAATATTTTTATTATTAACAGCATTTTTGACTATTTCATTGGCCGCGTTCGCGACAGACGTATACCCGACTTATGTCAGCACCAAAAACACTGACACGCTGGGGCTTTATCAGGCCCCAAACGAGATTATTCTGTATGCGGCACCAAGTGATAATGCCAAAGTTATTTACAATATCCGTTGGGAAGGTGAAAAGATTTCCCCTGCTACGCTAACACCCGGTGATGTTTTTGTGGTGCTTGTTCCTGAAAAAAACCTTGGACTAATGGCAGTTTCAGATGAAATTGAAGACTGGGTAGAAGTCATTTATAACAACAAAACCGGCGCTAAGGGCTGGATGAAAAACGACGACCCGTATAAATTTATCAGCTGGGTTAATTTTATAGGAATGTATGGTAAAAAATACGGCTTGAACATCCTCGGCGGCGTACCTGATATGGTTTTTAACCTATACAGCGCACCGGATGAGTTTTCGCAGGTAGTGAGCAGAATTAACCATCCACAGAAAATTAACCTGACTGCAACGCGTGGAAACTGGGCGCTTGTAAGCGTCTATGATTTGGATAAAGTTCCAAAAACTGGTTATATTCGGTGGCGTGCAGATAATGGGGTTAAATATTTATTCCCGGCGATGAAGTAAGTGCGTCTCTTATTGTTCGTGCGACATTAAAGCATCTGTCAATAATTGATTCGGACATGTCAAAGAATTTTTGAATATCTTTGCCGACCTCTTCGCCAAAAACCTTACGAAGGACTCGCAGGTCAGAATGTTTTACTGCGCTCATAAACTTGTTGCTGGAACCATCTATATTTTCAAAACCCATTGCCATACGATTGCCTGCTACAGGGTCTCTAAAAAATTCAACTGATATCTGTCCCAAAGCCGAATGCGAATGCCCTGCCGGTAATTGCAAAATGTATCTGCGAAAATTATCGGTATGAAACACAGCATCTTCTATTAATCTAAGATTCTTTCTTCCTGAAAGCATGTTGCGCGCTGCGCTGTATACCTTACGATTAACAGGTATGGCTGTTATATCGCCTTTGTGGCGATGGAATAACACTGATGGCGGATAAGCCCTACGCGCCCCTACAGCACTAACACTTACCATTAATTCATACCCCTTAGTTACTACTAGTGTAATATTTATAACATGTTTTTTTGCTCTTTGCAAGTGTTATGTGTACAATTTTTAAGCATTTAATGTAACGTTTTATTACAAAAATAGCTTCAGTTTCTGTGATAGAATATCTTTATGCGCGAGTATGATTTTTACATAGTGCCGACACCTATCGGGAACCTTGGCGACATAACTCAAAGAGCAATTGATATATTAAAATCAGTTGACCTAATCGCCTGCGAGGACAGCCGCGTAACCCAAAAATTACTCAATCATTTTGATATAAAAACAAAATGCATGTCGTATCACAAATTCAACGAAAACGAGCGAATTGAACTGTTTTTGAACATGTTGCAAGGCAATAAAATCTCTTGTCATCCTGAATTTATTTCAGGATCTTCCACTGACACGACCTGTGCAAGACCTAATGGTGGAAGATTCCGGGTCAAGCCCGGAATGACAAAAGGGGACAGACCCTTAAAGATAGCTTTGGTATCTGATGCCGGCACTCCGCTATTCTGTGACCCGGGTTCAATTTTAGTTAGAGAGTTACGCAAAAACAATATAAAAATAACCGCGCTTCCGGGCGCAAATGCTGCTGCCACTTTCCTTTCACAGGTCGCACGCGAAGGGGAAGACTTTTGGTTTGCCGGCTTTTTACCAAAAGGCGAAGGTCAGATTAAAAATATTTTAGAAAAATACAAACGCACGGACATTGTTTTTTATGATTCTCCAAACAGAATCTTAAACACGCTAAAGATAGTCGAGCAAAATCGACCAAAAGCACGTGTTGCGGTGGGACGCGAGCTTTCAAAAGTTTTTGAGGAAGTTGTTGAAGATGAAGTTGGAAAAGTAATTGATTATTTTGAAAATAATATTTTAAAAGGCGAAATTGTAGCACTTATATTCCGAAACAGCGCTGCTGACACGGATTTCTCTCTTATAGAGGACAAGATTGCTGCACTAAAATCCAAAGGGTTCGGGACAAAAGATATTTCCGTCATAATCTCCGAATTGTACGGAGTTAGCAAAAATGAGCTCAAAACTCATCTATACACATGAGTTTTAAAAAAGTTTTGGACTTTTTTTACAACTTCATGTTATACTGTTGATATATAAAAAACAGGGAAATTTTAAGGACTAGACTTACTTGAGAGAGGATTTCAAAGGTTATATAACAACATTACTAACGGCACTCTTACTGATGAGTCCTTTGGGTTGCTTTGCAGCGGACGCTGATTACTGGAGCAGATTTGATTCTATAAGCGGGTATGACTATCCTTCTGTAGCGGAGGCAGACTATTCCACAATGAGTGAAGGAGATCTTCAGGCGCCTTCAGCGACTCAGTTTGGGGAAGAAACAACATCCGTTCCTTCGGTATCTTCAACCGTTGTAAAAACTGACGATACAGCAAGCAAAGACTATAAAACCATAAAAGATATTGAAATTCACGGCAACAATACAATTGATTCGGAACTTATTCGTGCAAAAATGCATGTTCAAGCCGGCGATATGTATTCACGCGACACCGTTCAGGAAGATTTAAAAAGCATTTATGAACTGGGTTATTTTACAGAGCGCATGAGAGCGGTTCCTGTTGAAAACAGCGACAACACAATGACTTTAAAGATAATGCTTGAGGAAAATGCTCCGATAACAGACTTTACAGTTGAGGGCAACACTGTTGTTTCAACAGAAGAACTTCTTACTTACCTTATGCCGTTAAAAGGCCGTCCACAAAATATCAATGATTTAAACATGGCAATCGCACACATCCAAGACTGCTATTCTTCAAAAGGCTACATCTTGGCGCGTGTTGATTCTCTATCAGACGACCCGGACGGAACGGTTAATATCAACATTAAAGAAGGCACCATAAACAAGATTATGATTTCCGGCAACAAAAAGACCAAGGATTTTGTTATTGAGCGAAACATTTTGACAGAACCGGGAATGATTTATAACGAGAATCTTTTAAAAGAAGATTTAGTAAGACTTTATGCAACTCAGGCGTTCAAAGACGTAACCCGTGAAATTGAACCGGCTACGGAAGTCGGGATGGATTACTACAACATCACGATTAAAATCGAAGAACAAAGAACCGCAAGCATCTCTATCGGCGGCGGTTTGGATACAGTAACAGGGGTTTTCGGGTCTGCGGGTATTGCAGACAACAACTTCCGCGGCTTAAACCAACGACTTTCACTTAACGGTTTAGTCGGTACCGGTATGATTTTAAACGACAGTTCTGTTATGAAACGTATGAATATGCAGATAGAATTGAGCTTCTTTGAACCTTATTTCTTCAACGCAGACACATCATTAATGAGCAAACTCTACTACCGCGACTTCGGTTCATACCAAATCCCGTTGGCAATCGAGCGTAGATTTGGCGGCGAAATGACTGTTGCGCGCAGAATTAAGAGCAACAAGCACATGACCGGAACCTTCTCTGTAGGGTTAGAAAATATCAGCATGAAAGAGGGCGATTTCAAACAGATTTCGAACTTGTATCAAAAATATAATATTCCTATCGCGGAACGCGCGCGTCAGTTAGAAGGCGGACTGTTTATGTCACTTAGCCCGGCGTTACTGTACGACACACGTGATAACACGACTGTTACACGCAAAGGTACAATGGCTAGCTTGAGGTTTGACGAAGAAATCGGCGTTCTTGACTTTAACAAAACTCACGGTAAGTTGACCGGTATGGTTAAACAATACATCCCTGTGGGTAAGAAGTCTTCCCTGTCCTTTATGGCTAAGGGGGGCGGAAGAATCCACGGCGACAGCATGCCTGAAGTTATGGCGTACAGATTGGGCGGACCTTACACGGTCAGAGGTTTCAAAATGTCCGGTGTAGGTACGGGTGATGCGTTCATTATGGGTTCTGCAGAATTCGCAACACCAATCCCATTTATGGATAGAACAAGAATTCAGTTCCTTAATAACATAAGACTGACTGCTTGGATGGATGCGGGTAAAGTATTTAGCGGAACAGTTACCAACAAAATATACGACAGACCGGAATACGCAGTTTCAGCCGGTGTGGGTATGAAATTGTTCGTACCGGGAATGGGACCACTTTCTATCGATTACGGTATTCCGCTTACCAATGCTAAAGGCGGCAGTAACTCAGGCGGCTACTTCACCTTCGGTGTCGGCGACATAATGTATTGATAGTAACTAGGGATTAGAAACCAGAGACTAGGAAACTGAACAATCCAAACGCACAAATCGTTTAACAGATGAAATAAGACAGAAAAGAGATTATATAAAAGGGGGAAATATGAAAAAATTATTAGTATCAGTAGCAGCGTTATTAGCACTTGCAACATCAGCACACGCAGCAGGCATCGGCTATGTTGATTACCAAAAAGTTCAGGAAAATTATGCGTTTGCAAAAACAGCGATAAAAGACATCGACAACCAAACGCTCGCATTGCAATCTTATATGTTAGAAAAAGAAAAACAATACAAAGCGCTCGATACTCCTTTGAAAAAACAAAACTTTGAAGAAGTAACCGCAAAAGAATTCCAGGCAAAACAGGAAGCTTTAGCAAAATTCAAAGCACAAAAAGAAGAACAGGTTTATAACAAAATCCAAACAGCAACCAAACAAGTTCTCGTAGAACAAAAACTTGACGCTGTAATTGACTACCGCGTAATCTTCGTTGGCGGCGTGGACATTTCTGATTTAGTTATCAATAAATTGAAAGCTATGCCTTAGGTAAAGTGAATGGTGAATTGTGAATAGTGAATTGACCAATAAAAAATATCTATGCGAAGCATTTGATGAACTACTCACAACTCACTACTCACAATTCACTCATAAGAGGATCAAAAATGAAATATTCACAAGATGGCGTTCAATATCACATCGGGTTAAAAAAAGGTGATGTGGGTAAATATGTAATAATGCCCGGCGACCCTAAGCGGTGCAAAGCAATTGCCGGGTATTTTGACGACGCGAAACTGGTCGCAGACGTTAGAGAATACGTAACTTACACAGGCTACCTTAACGGCGAAAAAGTTAGCGTAACTTCAACCGGCATCGGCGGACCGTCTGCCGCAATCGCGTTAGAAGAACTTGTAAATATCGGCGCAGACACTTTTATCCGCGTCGGCACCTGCGGCGGAATCGACACAGATGTTCAAAGCGGCGATGTTGTAATCTCCACCGGTGCAATCCGGATGGAAGGCACAAGCAGAGAATACGCTCCAATTGAATTCCCTGCGGTGGCAGATTTAGACGTTACAAACGCGCTCGTACAGGCGGCAAAGAAATTAAACCTCAAATACCACACCGGCGTTGTGCAATGCAAAGACTCTTTCTACGGTCAGCACAGCCCTGACAGGATGCCTGTAAGCCAAGAACTCACTGCTAAGTGGGAAGCGTGGAAAAGACTCGGCTGTAAGGCGTCTGAGATGGAATCAGCGGCGCTGTTTGTTGTAGCAAGCGCATTGAAAGTTAAAGCAGGTTCAATTTTACTGACTGTTGCAAACCAGGAACGCGAAAAGCTTAACCTAGAAAACCCTGTTGTTCATGACACGGATAAAGCAATCGCAGCAGCAATTGAGGCGTTGAAGATTTTAATAGACAGCAATAAATAGTATCTCGTCTTCATCATATAGTAGTCTGTCATCCTGAACTTGATTCAGGATCTGGGTTCGTACGGCTTGCATAAACCCTAACAGGGTCAGATTCCGGATCAAGTCCGGAATGACAAAAGGGGCTGAAATTCAAAACTAGCACCCTTTTTTAGGGATTGATTTAAATTTTATTACCGCGTGTTCACTGTCACAAAACGGCTTGTTTCGAGATGCGCCGCAGCGACAAATCGTCTGTCGGTTACGGATTTCATAACTTTTTCCGTCTGCGCTCTCAATTCGGATTCCACCGCGCACCCATATTGGGCCGCTGATTTTTAAGCCGTCGTCTTCTAAAATCGCAATGGATTTTGGCAGAAGATGTTCAATAGCATTGCCCTCCTTGTCTTGCACCATTAAACGACCGGCAGGGCAGAGGTTGGCAAGATTTATAACATAATCGTCAGAGCGTTTTTTCTTTAAACCTACAAGGTTCCAGATGCGCCCGTGAGCGTCACAAAACCGCGCATAAGCACAGTATTTTTCGTTATCATACAAGTCTATGTTTAACCCTTCGTATTTTTCCGTATCATTCATAATCGGCTCAAAACTTGCTGTTTCGGCACCGTCAAAGGCTCTATTAACATGTTCGCCATCACAAAACGGCGGACATTTTGTGTTTCCGCAGCGGCAGAGTGAAACGGGGTCTGTTTTGACTTCAAAAATCTTGCCATCGCTATATTTAACAGGGACTTCGTGGACTCCGTCTAACATGATTTTTTCAGAAATCTCCGGCATCCCATAGACCAAATACGGGCCGTCTTTCATTACTTTAATAAAAATTTCTTTTTTCGTCATCATTTTGCATTTTAACAGCAAGAAGTTTGATTTTTACCCGCTTATCGGTTATAATTTCAAAAAAAGGAGTCCTGTGTTTAAGAATAATAAAATGCAATATGTGATTAAAACGGTTTCGAGCGACAACACGCAGGATTTGCAAAACCTGCTTAATGAAATGTCTATGAACGGCTGGGAACTCTATAGCATGCAAGAGGTTGAAACTGATGAAGGTTTTGTTTGCAATTGTATTTTTATGTCAGAAATGGGAAGCACCGACAAAAACGATGATATTATAAATATCTCAAGTTTCCGCTCTCAGATGGAAAAAATGCTCTCACCTGAACTCACGCCTTACGAGGTTTGTCTTGATATTCAGGGCAAAATCCGCGCAAAACAAGAAGAAATTTCAAAAACCAAAGCGGAATTAGAGGGAGAAGCACCGGCGTCTGTTAGCAGAAAAAAATTAAACGACAAGATTTCTGCGGGCTTAAAAGAGCTTGAAGAATTGCGTCAAAAACTGGCTGAAGCGACTTCGCCCGAACAAATGTTTGCAAAATTGCACGAAGATAAATTATCCATCCAATTGAGCGAGGAACTTCTCGGCTACATTGATCCTGAACACAGCCTGCAGGATGAAGAACTTGTTGCGCAAACTGTTAAAACAAGGCTGGAACTAACTGAAGGACTCGGGTTCGTCATCCCGAAAATCCTCTTCCGCGATGACGAGAACCTTAACCCGTTTGAATTTAGCATAAACATCCGCGGGCTCGAAGTCTTTAAGGCACAGGTTTACCCGAACTACGTTATGTATTACTCGGACGAACTTAAATTAGACAAAAAAATTAAAAACTCAATTTATGATGTTGATGCTATCACCGGCAAAGATATTGTCTGGATTGAGAAAGAAAAAACCAAATCCTTCTGGGAAAAAGGAATCTCCGGCTCTGAATATATCGCAAAAGCGCTTGAATATGTTGCAGTAAAACAAGTTGACGACCTTTTGGATTATGAGGAATTGGAAAATTATGTTGAGGTTGTAAACAAGAAAAATTCTGACCTTGTTGAAGACATAATCCCTGATTTTATCTCAATGTCTGATTTGCGATTTATCCTCGCAAGTTTAGTCCGCGAGCGGGTTTCGATAAAAGATATTCTGTATATTTTTGAACGCATAAACGATTTTGCACAAGAGAATTTAAGACACGATTTGCTCAAAAAAATCCGCCTTTCTATGTCGCGCAGAATTTGCAAACAAAACATGAACGAAGACGGTGTAATTACAGCAATTGAAATCTCTGATAAAACGATTGATTCTATGGCACCGGATTTTGACGAAGACGACAACGCGATTGTTCGGATTGACGCGAATTTTGCCGAAAAACTTGTGGCAAAAATTGAAAAGAAAGCAAAACAGGTTGGACTTTCAGAACTAAAAATCATTGCACCGCTGGAGTTCAGAACACTTTTATTTGCGCTGTTATCAAACTATTTCTGCGACGTGACTGTTCTTGCACGCGAAGAAATCGGCTGCAGTGCAACGCTTGAAATCCTGGGTGAGGTTTAACGGAGAGTCGTAGCAAACGAAAGTCCTTTTATATTTACCCCTTTTTGTCGTAGCGGCCTTCTTGGGTTACTCCGACTTCGTAGCCCGGAATAATCAGAGCAAGCGGAACAAATCTTGAAATAATATGACCCCATTTAGAGCCTTTTTCTGACATCAAGGTTGCTGCTATCCCAATATCGTCAACGTGCGCCGCCAAATCGGTTACTTTAACCCCTCTATCGACTTTTTTATTACAAACTTTTTCATTAATTGCATTAGAAACCTTGTTACCCGCAAATGTTCCTGCAATAAGAGCCGCCATCGCGACAACAACTTTTGCTGCGCCTTTTGCCCCCTTAGTTTTTTCAAAAAATTGTCCGGCTTTTTCAAAATAAGGTTTGACGGCTGTGCCATCATCTTTTACTCCGCCAAAACCTTTAGTAAACAGGTGCGATGCTGCACTGACAAAAGCTAACGGAACACCGACCGCCCCGACAATTTGGTTTAGGGTTTCACGCAATTTTGCCGCAAAATTCTTTTTATCGTCAAAAATGGTACCCCCGACAAGCCCGCCAACGACAGAGCCGCCGGCTATTGCCATTACTGCCCCTTCTCTGATCGGTAGTTTCTTATATGTTTCAACCAGATTTTTAGGACTTAGGGAAAGTTTATGTGTCTTAGCCATGATTGCGAGTGCGCCTAAAACACCAAGAACACTTGTAAAAAATATGCCTGCTTTCGCGCTCGAAGTCATTGGCGGATTACCATAATACGCGCCTTTATAAGGAATTTGAGTCCCCTTTTTACCTTCGTTTTGGCCATCAACGCCATGAACTTGAACGTTGCTAAATTGTACTGGTTTAACCGTCATTTACACATACCTTTCCTACACAATTATATCAAAAATTTTCAAGATGAATAATTGTCATAAAACATTATCAATGTTAACAAAACTTATCAAAGGAGAAAATGATTGAATGGACTAACAGAAAAGTATAATCTTTGGTGTAACAGGGGTAAATATAAGGATAGAGAAGAATGCGACGTTATTGGTGTAACAGGGGTAAATATAAGGGTAATTAGTGATGCATCGTTTCTGGTGTAACAAAATATTAAATTGTATAATAATTTTAGCAAAAAATAGTTTTATGTATTTTATAATGATTGTTCGGATAGGTGAAAAAATAATTAAATGGCAACAGTAAACCCGGTAGCTCAACAATTAGGCAAGTTCGGCCTTGCAGAAAGATTTGTCACCAAAATGGCAGGCAGAAGCATCGCACCGTTTATGGTGCTTGAATGTTTTGTCATTGGAGGCAGAACTTATCAAGCCTATAAACGCGGCGGGTTTATTGAGAGCCGCGAACGCTTTATGGAAGAAGGACTGGGCGCCGTTTTCTGGTATGGCGGGGTCAACGGTTTTAACAAACTCGGCGACAAAATCGGTCCAAGACTTCTAAAAGTTGCTGATGTTAATTTTGACGTGGGCAAAGATAATATCCGCAACCCAATTCACAACTATAAGCTGGGTGCCGGCAAAGCACTTACTGAAAAACAAATCGGCATGTTTAAGTTCGGCAAAATCGCAATCGCTGTTCTTATGGCAAACGCACTCATGGGATTTGTTGAACCAAAAGCAAACCAGGCTATTACCCGTTATATTTTGAGAAAACGAAGCTCTAAACAAGAAAACGGTGCAGACATTGCGTTTAGCTCTGATAAATTCACCAAGCAGAAAAATGACCAGAAAAATAATTCTAACAAACAAACGCAAAATCCTTCCTTCAAAGGCGGAGGAGTATCATTAATTTCGCTTGCTAACAGCTTTGAAAACAGTCAGAGAGTTAAACTCCTCTCGACCGAAGTCGGGGTCGACGGCGGAAGAGCACTTTGTGCTAGAAACAAACACGAACGCGTAGAAGGTTTAATCCGCGATCTTGGTTCGACCTTCTTCTACATGGCATGCGTCCCGCTAACCAACGCAGGACTTAACCAATTACAAACCGGCAAGACTTCGCGTCTGAACCCAATCAGTGCAAGACTGTTCAGTGAAAAGCTTCAAGAAATTCTTAACCACGAACAGCATAATGGCAAAATGAGCGTTGCAGAATTTGAAAAAGTCATACTTGGCAATGAAGCTGCCAGAGACAAAAAAATGACTGCGGCACTTTATAAATCATTTACAACAACACCTAAAACGGCAGACGACCACCAGACAATTAAATTGAGCGACTTCCTTGAACACGTCAAAAATGATACAAAAGCGCAAGAATTGGCAAAAGATATGGCACAGCTCCAGCCGGAATTTGAAGGCCATCAAATATTAACCAGAAAACAAGTCGGCGAAATCTTCCAGCGGGGCGAAATAAACGACCCTAAACTCCTTGCAAATATCTACAATCTTGCAACAGAAGGGGCATACAATGACAAAACAAAATTCGTCGCTTATGGTGAACTGACATCAATTAACGACAACATGGAAATCTTTGTCAGAGAGATTATTGACAAAGCCAAAAAAACAGGCAGCGACGTAACTGTAGATATGGTGAAAAAAGCGTGTAAAGATAACTTCCGCAAAAACGCTCTTAACTGGGGTGCAGGATTTGCGATAGCAGGCCTGTTCCTATCAACAATCATTCCAAAAATACAATACGCGGTAACCCGAAAGAGAACGGGACAAAACAGCTTCCCGGGGGTTACTGACTATTCGAACGAGCAAGGAAAGGGTGCAAAACCAACCCAGCTTGCGAAATAACGGAGAGCATTTTTAATCCCCGCTTCGGTGGGGATTTTGCCTTCTTTTGCCATTGAGCCAAAGGCGAAATGTGCAAAATGGCCTCACGGTTTAGCGTAAATTTACGCATAATGCTTAAATAATCAAATAGTGAGTTGTATAAGCGAGCGCATCAAGACAATATTAAATTAATATTAAGCTTACTCAGAAAAGCCCTGAAGCCCTTGTATTTAAATATTCACCATGCCATAATTTTATTATGCCGAATACGTTAGTTTATGAGTTAGAAGGTAAAATTTACATCAACCTGACCAACAGGTGCACAAATGATTGTATTTTCTGCCTCCGCAACGACAAAGACGATGTTTGCGGCTCTAATCTCTGGCTTGAGAGTGAAGATTTCACTGCGCTTGACGTAATCCAACAGTTAAAAGAGAGACTGACTGACTGTCCGAGTGCTGAAATCATTTTCTGCGGCTACGGTGAACCGACTTTGAAATTAGAGATTTTAAAAGAAGTTGCACATTACATCAAGAATAACTATCCCGGCAAAAAAATCAGACTGAACACAAACGGCCACGCAAATTTTATCAACAAGAGAAATGTTTGTACGGAGTTAAAAGGACTGATTGATGAGATTTCAATAAGTCTCAACGCGCCAAATGAAAAGCAGTACAACGAGCTTTCTGTGCCGAAATTCGAGAACGCTTACGAAGAAATGCTTTCGTTCACCAAAGGTTGCGCGGATTGCGGGATAAAGACCACCCTTAGCGTTGTGGAAGGCTACAAAGGACTAAATTTAGACTTAGCCGCCTGTGAAAGAATCGCACAAGAACAGGGCGCACAATTTCGGGTTAGAGAATGGATTGAAAACGGATATTAGAAAGTGAATAGACAATAGTGAATAGTGAATGGTTCAATAAAAATTAAATAATTCAGTGAGTGCTTGCACGAACAAGATGAACTACTCACCACTCACAATTCACGATTCACTAATAAAATTTTTTACATAAACAGAAAGGATACATAGATGAACATCTTAGACAAAATCATGAAGCCAAAAGCAATTGCCGTAATTGGTGCTTCAGCGAAGGAAGGTACGGTTGGTTCAGAGGTTATGAAAAGACTTACTGAATACAAATTCGAGGGTAAAATTTATCCTGTTAACCCAAAAGGCGAGGATATGTACGGCTTAACAACTTACCCAAGTGTTTTAGATGTTCCAGGCGAAGTTGATATGGCGGTTTTGGTCGTCAATTCAAAATTCGTTCTTGATACAGTTGACCAGTGCGACAAAAAAGGCATCAAAGGCTTAGTAATCATCTCTGCTGGCTTTAAAGAAGTTGGCGGCGAAGGTGTTGCATTAGAACAAGAATTAGTAGCAAAAATCAGAAGCTACGGTATGCGCATAATCGGACCAAACTGCGTTGGTATCATCAACACAGCTTGCTCAATGGACGCATCTTTCGCGCAAGCCCTTCCTGTTAAAGGAGATGTTGCATTCAGCTCACAATCAGGCGCGCTTGGCTGCGGAATCTTAAACGTACTAAAAGACTTAAACATCGGGTTCTCACAATTCGTATCTGCCGGCAATCAGGCTGACGTTAACGCTGAAGACTTGCTTGAATACTGGGAAAACGACGAAGATACAAAACAGATTATGTTGTATCTTGAAGGTATCGTAAACCCGTCAAACTTCCGCAGAATCGCTTCTCGCGTAACAAAGAAAAAACCTGTTATTGCATTAAAATCAGGCCGTTCAGCGGCAGGAGCTTCAGCTGCTTCTTCTCACACCGGTTCACTTGCAGGTGCAGATAAAGCAGCAGACGCACTACTAAAACAATCCGGCGTAATCCGCGAAGTTGAATTGAGAGACCTTTTCGGTACTTCTCAAGCGTTTGCAAACTCACCGTTACCGAAAGGAAAAAGAGTTGCGATTTTAACAAACTCAGGCGGCCCTGGCATTATGGCAACCGACGCGCTTTGCGAATACGGTATGGAAATCGCTAAACTTGCACCGGAAACAACCGAGTATTTAAAAAGCTTTCTTCCTTCAGCAGCGTCTGTTAAAAACCCTGTTGATATGATTGCTTCGGCTAACGCAGAGCAATATCAAAAATCACTTGAAGCTTGTTTAAAAGACGAAAACGTTGATATGGTAATGGTAATTTACTTGCTCCTTATGGGCGCAACTGACGTTGAGATGGCAAAAGCGGTTATGGATGTTCGCGCAAAATACCCTAACAAACCGGTTGTGGGTGTGTTCATGACAACAGCTGACTTCTTCACAAAATTATCTGAATTTGAAACAGTCAACATGCCGTTCTATGCTTACGCTGAAGAAGGCGCGCGCGCTATGAGACGCTTGCTTGAATACTCTGACTGGAAAAACAAACCGGTTGGTCAAGTTTCAACTTTCGACGTTGATAAAGCAAAAGTTGAAAAAATCATTGCAGGCTCAATCGCAGAAGGCCGCGACCAACTTACAACACTAGAAAGTATCGACGTGTTGCAAGCTTATGGAATCCGCGCTTGTAAATATGGCTTGGCAACTGATGTTAACCAGGTTAAAGAACTTGGCAACTCAATCGGTTATCCTGTTGTAATGAAAATGACTTCAAAAACAACTTCTCACAAAACTGACGTGGGCGGAGTTGTTGTAAATATTTGTTCAGAAGAACAATTAGTAAACGAATACAACGCGCTTCTTGGCAGACTGGAAGAAAAAGGTCTTATCGAAGGCTTAGAAGGCGTAATCATCCAAGAGATGGTAAAAGGCAGCCGCGAAATGGTTTGCGGTATCGCAACCGACCCTCAATACGGCCCGATGATGATGTTCGGTCTTGGCGGGGTGTTCATCGAAGTTATGAAAGACGTAACTTTCCGTCTTGCGCCACTCACTAATGATGAAGCGCTTGAGATGATTAAATCCGTAAAAGCATATCACTTGCTCGAAGGCGCTCGTGGCACAAAACCGGCACAAATCGACCAAATCCAAGAAACGTTATTGAGATTGTCGCAACTTGTTAATGACTTCAAATTCATCGACGAGTTAGATATCAACCCGCTTCTAATCTCTGAAAAAACCGGAGAAGGAATCGCTGTTGACGGACGTATCAAAGTTCGCCTAAACGAAGCAAAAGCAGCAATCGGATGCACTTGCGGCTGCAGCTGCACCAGATCATGCTAAACAATACACTCTCTTTGTCATTCCGGACTTGATCCGGAATCTGATCCTCGTTAAGGCTTGAACAAGTCGCTTAGGGGCAAGATCCTGAATCAAGTTCAGGATGACAAAAGAAAACAGCTAAACAATATAAAAGCGCCGGGTTTTAAAAACTCGGCGCTTTGTTTTTAAACTAATATCTGCTATGCAACTGTATCTAAAGATTTAGCTCTTTCTGCTTCAATCTCTAAAATCTTTTTCAGATACTCTCTAATAGTAGTTTTCTTTGGATCTTTCATGCCCATTTCAGCAAAATGTTCCAAGAACAACTTGCGACCTATTTTTGTCAAATGACCTTTTGGTCCAAACAAGCTCATTCCCTTATAATCAGTGACTTGGCGTACAACTCTTGGTGTTACATTTTGTCTTACGCCTTCTTCAGCCAATTCCGCCGCAACAGTCCGATTTTCAATAGCCGTTTTTTGCAAGATTTTTGCAAAATCACCAATGTTAATCTTTGATACAGGTTTGTCTAAATAAGTTACTCTCATAATTCCCCTTTCATACAAATCATCCCAAAACTTTGTAATACAATATAACCATGAAAAAGATATCTTTGGATATCTTGGAACTGATTTTGTAACAAAAACTTACAAAAGTTAAGAAGTTCGTCATTCTGAGGGTGCAACCCGAAGAATCTCAAATATGTCTTTTGTTCGCTCATTTAACGCTTCACTCTTGCGCAAATCCGCTACCACAAGGCCTTCGGCATAGAACGTTTGTAGAACCAAACGTCAACGCCATCATATTGTGCGCCGAATTCAGAAGCGAATTTTTCATCAACGCCGATTGCACGAACAGGAATTCCAATTTGTTTTGATGCTTCTTTAACAATTTCGTAGCCGCGAAGGATGTCTTCTTTCGTGGTTTCATCCCCAAAATGTGTGTTAGAAATTATTCCGTCAAAATGTTTCCACTCACGCGCCTCACAGCCTTCTGAGAACGAAACATACTCAACGATATTTTCTGCGCTAAAAGTTTCAAATTTTGAAGTGTTAATTACGATATAGATTTTTAAATCTTTTTCATCCCCGATGCCTGTTAATATATCAAGCATATCAAGCCCTGAAGCGCCATAACCAACGTCGATTATGACATCACCCTCAACACTAAGAGCGTTTTGCTGCGCAGGCGTGATATAGCTTCCTGCTTCACCCAGTCCGAAATAATCAAGTTGAGCAATAACTTTCATGCCTTCGGCTTCCAGTTCATGTGCGAGCGGTCTTAAGGTATAAGCCGGTTCAACTGTATCCAGGTCAACCAGTGTAACCTCTTTTCCCGATGCGACAAATTGTCTTGCTCTATTTATAGCCGTTTCCGACTTCCCGCTGGCATAAGCGCCTGCATATACTTCGACTGTTCTTGACATTTCAACCTCATTTCTTATATTAATTTACCCCAAACCATCAAACCTTTCAACTATTCAACTGTTCAACACAATGCAGCAATACTTCGCGCATATTAGACTTATGGCTATACAAAACTTAACAACATGATTAAAGATAGTATATATTGGGTATATACTAAAGTATACCCCGTTTTCCGTTTTACTTTACTAAGGTCAGAGCTATGTTAAAAAGAATGAGTCAAAAAAAGCTTGCTTTTCAATACGCGAGCGACAGGTCCTCTTGTAGGCGAGCGCAGCAAGCCGTACAAGGGACGATGTCCGAAGGGACTGAGAATTGCAAAAGACCGGAGGTCTTATGTTAAATTTCAGTTGGACACTACGCAGCATCCTGGATGCTGGAAATGAACTTAAGGCATTTACACTCCCAGAGGTTATAATAACTTTGGCGATTGTAGGTATCCTTTCTATGCTCCTAATTAGAACAGTTGTTACCGAACACAACAAAAAAACGACTGTCACCAAATTGAAACATACATATTCGGTTTTAAGTCAGGTCATTGAACTGGCGCAATTCTATAACGGCCCGTATTCCACCTGGGATACTGGCAAAGAAATCAGCCCTATAGATTATTACGGACGTTATTGGCAGCCGCATTTTAGAAAGAGTGCCTATTGCGGCAACGCCCCGGAATGCGGATACAAAGGCGGCAAACCCTGGACAAATACCGGAGGAAGCGCTCTTGGAGTCGGGTTAACCAGCAGTGAAACCCGATTGTTATTCTCCTTTGGGAACATGATTGCTTTTGTTCCAAAAGATCCGACATTCTCAGGCAAAACCAGCGGTAACAACGGCAAGGGTAACACACCTGACATTCAGGAAAACTACCTTTATGTTGATATTAACGGAGCGGAGGCGCCAAATATTCTTGGAACAGATATTTTTATGTTTAGCATTGACGACAACGGCTCGGTTTTCCCGTTCTGCTATTCACTGCCTAAAGAAGAAGTAGACAAACTTTGTACTGAGAAGACAAAAGGCGAAGTTAATTGCTGTACCGCAAAAATAATGAACGACGGCTGGGAGATTAAAGACGACTATCCGTGGTAAATTTTGTGCTACAATGGATGCATGAATTATATTTTCTATTTTCTAATTGTGGTTTCAATAATAGCAGGGGCAATAAACGGCAAACTGTCTGATGTTGTTAACGCTATCTTGAGCGGGGCGGAATTGTCTGTCAAAGTTGCGTTTTCCCTAATCGGGATTATGGCGTTCTGGCTCGGGCTTATGAAAATTGCTGAGAAATCCGGGCTTGTTGAATTTGTCGCAAAAATTATCCGCCCGATTACAAAAAGATTGTTTGATGAAATTCCGCAAGATTCTCCCGCTGTGGGCGATATCGCGATGAGTTTTTCGGCGAACGCTCTTGGGCTCACCAATGCCGCGACTCCCATAGGGCTTAAAGCAATGGAAGAACTGCAAAAAGATAACGTTGATAAATCAAGCGCCTCAAACGCTATGTGTATGTTTTTGGCGATGAATACCGCAGGGTTTCAGATAATTCCCGCGACTGTAATCGCAATCCTCGTTGGAATCGGTTACCCGAACCCGACAGAAATAATCGCTCCAACGCTTATAGTTACAACAATCGCGTTCGTTGCAGCTATTATTATGGGAAAAATACTCCAAAAATTGTGGAAACCCCAAATCTCAACCATTCAATCATTCAATCATTCAACTGACCATAAAGGAGAAGACTAATGGATACAATCTCCTTGTGGATACTGCCTTCAATACTTTTGTTAATCCTCACCATGGGCTTAGTTAAGAAAGTTCCGCTCTATGAGGCATTTACTGACGGCGCAAAAGACGGGTTTAAGGTAGCGGTAAACATTATCCCGTATTTGGTCGCGATAATCGTTGCTATTTCTATGTTTCGCGCGTCAGGATGTATTGATTTAATCGGTCAGCTTTTCGCGCCGGTTTTGGAAGCACTCAAAATCCCGGCCGATGTTCTGCCAATAATGATTGTACGCCCGTTATCAGGCTCTGCTGCATTGGGAATTTTCTCTGACATCGCACACACAGCAGGCCCTGCAAGTTATGCCACAAAGCTTTCAGCAGTTATGATAGGAAGCAGCGAAACCACTTTCTACGTACTCGCCGTTTATTTTGGCTCTGTCGGAATCTCAAAACTTCGTTGGTCGCTCCTTGTCGGATTGTTAGCTGATGTTATCGGAATTCTGGCAGCAATCTTTGTCTGCCACTGGATGTTCTTGTAAAATTGTTTCCATTGTCCACCCAGCTTTGTGTTATGTCTTTTAGGTGTCCTTCGACCGATGTTTTAACCATCACGGCGAAATTAATGTCGATGAAATTAATCTTATTAAGCCTCTCAATTGTGTGGTGCTGAGCACCGCAATTCGTACAGAACTTCTGTTCCGGCATAATTTCGCCACTTTGGATAAATGATTTTAACTTAACCCCGCAGCACGCACACCTGCTCAAATACCACTGAGTTTCCACCAACTCCCCGCAATCCGGACAATAAGTATAATCCTCCCCCGCCGAGACCTTGTTGTGCCTGCACACTCTATTCTTCATAAATAAATCCATCAATATCATACATCTTATTTAATAACTAGGATTCGGAAGTCAACTTTATACTAAAAAACTAGCCTCCTGGCGTCACAAAATCTTCCCATTTTAATTGACTATCAGTTATCTTTGGCATATCATAGAAAACGAAAGTGGCGGCATGGCCAAGTGGTAAGGCAGGAGCCTGCAAAGCTCTTACCCCCAGTTCGAATCTGGGTGCCGCCTTTTATTTCCCAAAAAAAGATTGGGGCGATTGGCGCAGTGGTAGCGCACTTGCTCGACACGCAAGGGGTCACGTGTTCAAATCACGTATCGCCCAATTTTAAAAAAAGAGTTCGTAGAGAACCCTCTTTTTAATGCAAATTTTCCCGTCTTGTCGGGCTTTTCGGGACTGCGTTTCAAATAGAGAGTTCCCTCGTGCAAAATATAGAGAACTTTTAGCATGAAAATCTCAAAAATTCTCTTTTCAAGATTTAGGTAGCCCGTTTTGCATTTGTGATATTATTGTTCAATGGGGAAAATGAGCAATAACGATGAAAATAAGAAAAAGAACGAACAATTCTATTTCTCAATGATAAATGACTATTTCGGCGAAAAAGTTGAAGGATTCAATGCGAGCGAATGTCCTGATTTTCATAATAATCAATATAATTTGGGTGTTGAAATGGTGAAAGCAACAACACAAGGTCGGAGATACGCTTATTATCATAAAGCCTTAGATTTTGAAACAAAAGAAGAAGCAGAGAAACTTTCTGATAATTGTTTTAAATCGGATTATAAAGACGAACTGGTTTATTTTAATGACAAGCCTTATGAATATGGTTATGCTGAGATACAAGATGGAACGGATTATGCCAACCTGATATGTAAGTTGATCGAGGAAAAATTAAAAAAACTAAATTCGACAAATTACAAGAAATTCAAAACAAATATTTTATTAATAATTATTTGTGAAGCAGGTGTTGATAAACACTATATAGAAACTTACATATTAGAAAAAATAAGGTCTTTGGAAAATAGTAAAACAATTAAATTTGACGAATATCTTATGCTGAGACCAATAGTTCCAAGTAAATTGCATGTAATAAAAAATGACAATACTGTTGAAGAAATGATTTTTAAAATATCATAAAAAGTTGCAAATGATGTGACATATTTATGCAAACAACTTCTTCAAACTCAACTCCGAATCCTGTTTGCCGTTGAGAATATCCTCTGTGATTTTTGGATCAAGAAATCGCAGTTCGAGGATTTGTCTTAGGTATTTTGTATCGTTTAGACCTTCGAGTTATTGGATGTCGGTTATGGTTTTGCATTTACCAGTCAGGAGCAAATTGTGATGGTGCCACGTTGGGAGAAGTTCAAGCCAAATGGTCTATGGCATTCAGCATAGCAAAAGAATTAAAAGATCTTCTTGTAAAAATATTCGTAAGCAAACAAGATGCTCTAAAGGTTATACAAGATTGTTGGCAAGATTGGTTAGCAGATAAGTATGGATTAGAACAAGCTTTGAAGCATGGTAGTTGCTCTGAAAAAATAAAACAAGAAGAAATTGATGATATTATTAAAAATGATATTTGGAATCGTATTTTTGAGGAAATTATCCGCCGTCGCTCACAAGGATTTTAGATTTAAATAGCGCATGTTATAATAATAATTAATGAAAAAACTATTATTAACATTAAAATCTATACTTACAGGCTGTCTTATAACCAGTTTATTATTAATAATTGTCTTAGTATTATTGGCAATACTTATAACTTTCGTTGCGGGAAATTCAACACGAATACCGATGGAATTTCAGCTGGCTAGGGACAATTGTTTCGCCAAAGGCGGGTGCTGGAATATTGCAACCAATATGTGTGAAAAAGAGGGCACCTATGAATGCAAAAGAAACATATTGGACAGTGATTATTGTATTGAAGACGGAGACTGTAAAGAAGGTAGAGAAATTAATACAGAACACGGCAAAGTAATTGTCAACAAAGAAAACTGTCTAAAATATAATTGGGATTGGGATGAGAAAAGACGGAAGTGCAAAATTAAATAAATTAAAGAATATTCTCATAAAATTGATAACAGTTCTCTACGGAGTAATTTGTGTCCCAATAACATTCGGGCTTTTATTCTATGTGGGAATAATTACTATTACTAATTTATTTGAAACCAATATTTTATTGACGATAGGGTTCTCCATGTTTTCAATAGCTGCTATTATAAGCCTATGGCTTTTCGCATTCAAAAAAATTAAAATGTGGGTACAGTTAATTATTTTCATCATTGTTGCTATATACTTCTACGGTTCGCTACAATTTCCTGTTGTGCAGAAAGGTATAGACGTAAATATGTGTATGGACATGGGCGTATGTGCAGAGGGGATAAAATTTAGCGATGGAATAATGACGGAGGAATATTGTGAAGAAAATAATTATATCTGGAATGATGAAAAAAAATATTGTGATATGAGATCTAAGGATTAAAATTAATAATAGAGCCTTTTGCTGTCAAGACTACATCCTCCAGTTTTACTTTCTACCAATAGGTACCTTAAACCCCAATAATACACTAACCCCCATTTTACCGCCGTTTCTTATTAAAAGTTGCAAGAAGCCGGAAGATTCATTTTTCCATTTTTTTTGAAAGCCTCCTCCATATTCAATGTATGGGTATGTTGAGACGCCCGGTAGTGCATAGTTATTTATAGAAATATTTTCTGAAGCCATATATGGCAGAACCATGTTTATTATTAAAAAAGGTTTGAATTCATTCTTCAGATTTGCATAAGCTCTTATGCTGGGAATTACTTGGATGGTATTTAAGAGCCCTGTCCTGTATATGTTGTGATTGTAATCTTCAAAATTGAAAGTGTCCGCGAAGGTATAGGACATTATATAGTTTGGTTGAATAGTAATGTTGTTTTTTAAGTTTATATTATATCCAAGCCTGAATGCGGCGGCGGCATGGATTGTCGCGGCATTTTGGCTAAAGTCCGTATGAGCGTTTCCTCCGCCTCCGTCAAGTGCGAAAAAACAAAAAAAATCTTTTTTATAAAATGTCGCAGCGGCGCCGGCCATAAGCGAATTGCTTAAAATACTTAATCCATAGTAGTTTTGATTGCTCCCACGATATCCGGCGTAACCTGCATACATGGCTTGCCAATCGTTCTTTAAATCTTTTAAAGAAGAATCATATCCAATAAGAGCGCCGTACATCGTAAGTTCAGCCAATGCACCATATCCTATATCGACCTTGTCATAGGAAGCATAGGGTCTTACCCAGACCCCGGGCTGATTGTCTTTTAGCAACAACGGGTTGTAAAGCCCCAGTATTGTGATATTAGTTAAAGCCAGTAAATCCTCTCTCGGTTCAGGTCTTTGTTCAAACATTGTTTCGTCTTGCGTAAAAGATGTTTGCGTAAATATTTCATCTGGTAAATCTTCAAGAACTATATCAGCTTCAAAATGGTTGTTGTCTTCAGCAAAAACGGCAGGCTGAAAGAGTAGGCTTGATACTAAAAATAATATAACGCAGAAAATTTTGCACATTATTTCAACATATAATAAAGCCGGCGGTAAAAACATAACCTATGTGGATATTGAATACAGCGCAGTTTTTTCTTATTTAATCAACGCTTGGATTTCTTTAAAATTCGGTGCTTTTGCACCACGGAGCCATTCAAAAAGGATGATTTCTACGCAAGAGATTTTTGCGCCGTTGGATTGCATTCTCTCAATCCCCATTTTAAATTCGTATTTGTTTCTGCTAGCACATGCATCTTTTGCAACGTACACTTCATAGCCGGCGTCTAACAAATCCGCCGCGCTCTGATGTACGCAAACGTGAGTTTCAATCCCGCAGATTATAACCCGTTTTCTGCCGGTTGATTCTAACACGGATTTAAAACTAGGCTCTTGAAGCGCGGAAAACGCAGTCTTTTCAACAATCGGAGTTTCCGATGAGAATTTTTCTTTCAACGCACTCACTGTCGGCCCAAGCCCTTGGGGATATTGCTCGGTTACCACAACAGGAACCCCGAGGATTCTCGCTGCTTCTGCTAAAATCGCCGATTTCTTGACAATCGTATCTTCGCTCAAAGCTGCGACAAGCCTGTCTTGGATATCGATTATGACTAATACTGAATTATCTTTGTTTAACATTTTCATATTCTGATTTTACCATAAATGGATAAAGTTTGTACGTCTTTGTGCTATGCTTGGGCTATGAGTTGGGTGTATTTATTCATAGCAGCGATATTTGAAGTGGGTTGGCCTTTCGGACTGAAGATGGCGTCTGTTGGCGTAAACAAAGGCTGGTGGATAATCTTCGCGGTTATCACGATGATATTTAGCGGAGTATTTTTGTATCTCGCACAAAAAGAAATCCCTGTGGGTACGGCTTATTCAATTTGGACGGGTATCGGAGCGGCTTGTACTTTCGCGATTGGGGTCTTGATTTTTCAAGATGCTCTAAATTTAATGAGAATTTTAGGCGTGCTTTTTATCGTCACCGGCGTTGTTTTATTAAAATTCGGGCATTAATAACGTTTGATACAATCGCCCGGTGCAATGGTCGGAGCTTTAGCAGGAGCAATGGTTTGAGCCTTAGGTGGTGCGCTGGTAGCAGCGCCGGTCGGAGCAGATTTAGCTGCTTCCTTTATCACCGTAACATTGCCTCCCGGTTTGCCAAAGATTACACGTGCGCCACCAAAGCGTTTATTTAGGGTGTTATTCATACCTTCTGTGATATTTTGGACATTGCCCATAGAACTGTCTATTTTATAAAAAGTTTGGTCTAAATTTGTTGTCGCTTTATCGACATTCACGGTGATACTTTTCATGTTCTCTGTCGCGCGTTCAAGATTTTCTAGCGTTTTACCAATATTAGAAACCGCTTCTTCCACCCCGACTTTACTCACGGACTTGTTCAATTTTATTGCAAGCTCGTTCATTTCCGCGGTTATTTGCATGGTATTTTTGGTGGTTTCATCAACGTTTGCAGCAGCGCTGTTTGCACTTTTAGCCGCAGCAAGCAAGTCCGGCTTCATTCTGTCAATTAAATCCGTTATAACTTCAATCATATCGCGTGCGCTGTCGCTTGTTTTTTCCAAACTCTCAATAGCCTTGCCGGCATTGTTAGATATTGCATTGAACGCACCTGACTCTACCTGTTTTGCCATAAATGACGCCATGTCGGGTTCGGTTACCCCCTTAATTGTGCTTCCTTTTTTCAAAATAGTCAGGGCGGGAGCGTCAGGATATTCGATGTCTAAATAGTGGTTGTGACCCTGCTTTTTCACATCAAATTTTTTAACTTTTACTGACACATTTGACGGCAGCATCGACATATTGTGATCAAAAATCAGTTTGACGTTTGATGTCTTGAAATCCGGGCTCGGCTTAATTTTCGCGACTTTCCCAATTTTAAAACCCTTATAATAAACCGGTGTTGTAATCGAAATCGGTCCAAGTTCATTGAATTGAGCTACAATATAATATTTGAAAAAATGCTCATGCACTTTCATCGCAGGAAAAATCATTATCAAAAGAAAAATCGCAAGCAAAATTTTATATCTTTGCCCGTAAATTTTATCAAAAATCATCTTTAAAAACTCAAACACAAGCTAAATTTAAAAAAAATTTAGCGGAATTTCTATTAGGCGATTAAGCTAATCCGATAAAACAAGAATCAATTCTTCCATTTTGTTAACAATGAGTTTTAAGCTCTCTGACAACATTACCAAGCTTTTTGCTAAGCCTTCTTCCTCAGGAGATACGCAATCTGTTTTTAAGAAAGCAGCAATAATGCTTGCAGCACAATCAATTTCTTTCGTGCCGGAAATAATATCTTTGACTTTATCATCCAATGCAATTATTGAATTTTTCATTTCATACTCCCCTCTATTGATATTTCTCAATGATTATATTTGCATTATTCGTCATAATTGAGAAAATGCAACACACGGATATTGGGAAATACATCAAAAATAAGAGATTAAAAACGGGCAAGTCCTTGAACAAATTTGCCCTTGAATTTGATATTGAGCCAGCCATTTTGAGCAGGATAGAAAATGGCAAGCAAGATATTAAACTTAAAGTCTTATATAAAATAGCAGAAGGTTTCGGAATGACAGCCGGCGAATTGTTGTCAGAATTCGAGAATTAATTATACCGCAGATACATACAGGTCGATTTCTTCAGGCGTGTTCATCTCTGTTACCGCAACAAGAATTCTCTTAGAATCAAGCTTTATTCCGCCAAGGATATTTTTTGATTTTAATTGTGCCATAAACTTGTCTGCGTCAGCAACTTCAACTGTAAATTCGTTGAAGAAATTTTTATTTATAACTTTTACCCCTTTTGCACTTAACTTGTCAGCTAATTCATGTGCGAATTTTGCGCTCAAGTACCCTGCTTGTTTAAATCCGTTTTCACCCATAACGCTCAAATACAAAGTCGCACAAAGTCCGATTAGAGCTTGGTTTGAGCAAATATTGCTGGTTGCTTTTTCGCGCTTAATATGTTGTTCACGGGTTTGGATTGTTAAACAAAACGCCTGATTGCCGTCCGCGTCAACCGTACGGCCTGATAACCTGCCCGGGATTTGGCGCATGTATTTTTCGCGACAAGCGATGAAGCCCGCATGCGGCCCGCCAAATGACATCGGGATTCCCAAAGTTTGAACATCACCCACCACAATATCAGCTTCTGTCGGAGGTTTTAAAATAGAAAGCGTTGAAGGGTCAGTGCAAACGATTAACAGTGCATCACCTGTTTGCGGCAATTCCTGGATTTCCCCGTAATAGTCCGGCGTCTGGATTAAAACACACGCATAATTTTCGGTTGAATGGCTGAATGGTTCAATAATTGAATGGTTGTAATATTCCACTTCGATTCCGTTTGCCCAAGCATAAGTTTCGATAACTTTTTTATATTCAGGATTTAGCGAATCAGCCACAAGAACTTTTTCTTTTTTCTTAACCCTAACCGCCATCAAAATAGCTTCAGCGCAAGCCGTAGCGCCGTCATAAACCGTAGCATTCGACACATCCATGCCGGTCAATCTGCAAATCATCGTCTGGAATTCGTACATAACTTGCAATGAACCCTGTGAAATCTCCGCCTGATAAGGAGTGTACGCCGTCAAAAACTCAAACCGTTGCGCGACCTGACCGATACATGCCGGAACAAATTTGTTATAAACCCCGCCGCCCAAAAAACTCACAAAATCCACGTTATTCTTACGCGCCAGCGTCTTAACATGTTTTTGAACCTCCAATTCGCTCAACGGGTTTTCGAGTTTTAATCCGCCCGAACGCGCCTGCTGCGGCACCATTGAAAACAAGTCCTCAACAGATTTAACGCCTATAAAATCAAGCATTTCTTTTCTGTCTTTGTCAGTATGCGCAATAAAGTTTTTCATTTTTTTGTCCTGTCTTGTACCCGTCATGTTGAGGTGCGAAGTACCGAAACATCTCAAGGTTGTTGAGATTCTTCGCTTACGCTCAGAATGACGAAAATATTATTATTCCACTTCTGCCAAATATGCCTCATAGCTTAACAAGTCGCAAGCTTCTTCGTCACAGTTTGCAGCTTCGATTTTGACCAGCCAACCTTCTTCGTAGTTGTTAGCATTCAAGATTTCCGGCGCATCAACTGCCGCATCGTTTACACAGACTACTTTTCCGCTAACCGGCAAATAGATTTCTGATGCCGCTTTAACCGATTCAACCGCTGCAAAGTTGTTTCCTTTTTTGTATTCAGCGCCGACTTCAGGCAATTCCAAGAAAACAATGTCGCCTAACTGTTCAACAGCGTAGTTTGTTAACCCTACAGTGTAAGTCCCGTCAGCATTTTTTAGAATATATTCGTGCGTCTTGCTGCATAAAATCTTATCTTCCATCTTCATTTATTCTCCTTTTTGGTCTCTATCTTAATTTCTAATCCCTAGTTCCTAATCCCTAGTCCCTAATCCCTAGTTCCTAGTTCCTGATTCCTAACTTATACTTTATTTCTTTTTTCGATAAACGGACGCTTAACCACTTCCGCGTCGTGTAATTTTTCTCTTATCATAACCTGAATCGTAGCGCCCGGACAAATTTCTTTAATATTTTTTACATAAGCCAAGCCAATATTTACCCCCAGCATCGGTGAAACCCCGCCGCTTGTGACAACCCCGACTTTTTCGCCACCGTAATAAACGTCGTACTCATGACGCGCAATTGATTTATCAAGCATCTTGAACCCGACAAGTTTTTTCTCGGTGCCGTTTGCAATTTGCCCCATAATAACTGATTTTCCGTTGTAATCCTCTTCTTTGTCTTTTGGAATTGACCAAGAAAGCCCAGCTTCAACAGGGGTTGTGTTTTCGTCAAGATCGTTCCCATACAAGTGAAGTGCCGCTTCTAACCTAAGCGTATCGCGTGCGCCAAGCCCAATTGGCTTAATCCCAAATTCTTTTCCTGCAGAAAGGATTTTGTCCCATAATTCTTCAACGCATTCGTTTTCTATCATGACTTCAAACCCATCTTCGCCCGTGTATCCCGTGCGAGAGAGCAGAACATTAAACCCCGCAACAGTAGCAGATTTTATCGTGAAGGAATCCTGTTGGGTACTCGCGCCCATTTTGCGCACTAATTCTGCTGCTTTTGGGCCTTGGATTGCAATCAGTGAGTATTTTGCTGACCGGTCGTCAATCTCAACGTCAAATCCGCGAGCGTTTCTGACCATCCAGTTTACATCCTCGTCAATACGCGACGCGTTGCAGATTACAAGGTAGCTGTTAATTCCCAATTTATAGATAATAAGGTCGTCAATCAACCCGCCTTTTTCGTTTGGAAGCTGGCAATAGACGGCTTTTTCGTAGTCTAATTTAGAAATGTTTTGCGGCACGATTTTGTTCAAAAACGCAGTCGCATCCTTGCCCGACACGAAAACTTCTCCCATGTGCGAAACATCAAAAAGCCCGATGTTTTCACGCACATTTTTGTGCTCTTCAATAATTGATTCGTACTGAACCGGCATATACCAGCCCGCAAAATCAACCATCTTCGCCCCCAACGCAATATGTTTATCGCGTAAAAAAGTCTCCTTCGTCATGCCATATCCCCTCTCGTTAGGGTTATTATAACATAAAATGAGACCAAATGGGCTTTAGTGGCGCATTTTTTTATACAACTCAAGATCCTTTTCTGAAATCTCTTTTGGCAGAACGATTTTGATTTTAGCGTTAAGTGAACCAAATCCACCGCCTTTTTTCGGCAGCCCGAGTTCTTTTAAGCGCAATGAGCGCCCGCTGGAGGTATGCGGAGGGATTTTAATCCCGATTGTGCCGTGCAAAGTTTTAATGTCTTTCTTGGCGCCAAGAACCGCCTCCGGTGGCGTGATTTCAATTTCTTTGGTTAAATCAGCCCCATCGACTTCGTATTCGCTGTCTTTGATGTTGATTGTGAGGTATAAGTCGCCTTTGCGCCCGTAAGCGTCAACGAAACCTTCCCCTTTAATTCTTATTTTCTGCCCCTGTTTGACTTCAGCCGGCAATTTTACCTTCAACGATTTAGGTTCTGTTTTAAAGCCTGTTCCTGAACAATTAGTGCAAAAACCGCCGCCCGGAGGGCATTGGGTACATTTTGTCATCTCGCTGAATTTCACATTAATAGGTTTTTGTTCAAAAATATCTTTCGCTGTAATAGTTAAATTCTTTGTTATATCAAGGTCTTTAGGGGCTTCTTGCGGTGCGCGTTTTGTTCTTCTTGGCTGTTGTTCAAACCCGCCAAAATCTCCAAAATCACTAAAGCCGCCTCGTCTGCCAGCTCCCATTCCGCCGCCCATCATATCACCGAATAACGAACCGAAAAAGTCGGAAAAACCTCCCGCACCGCCTAAATCACCAAAGTCAAAGCTTTGAAATCCGCCCTGACCGCCACCGAAACCGAATTGCTCGAATCCCGGAGGAGGGGTGTAATTTTGGCCGCCCTGCCAGTTTGCGCCCAAGCTGTCATAACGCTGACGTTTCTCTTTATCGGACAGAACCTCATAAGCTTCGTTTAAATCTTTAAATTTTCCCTCCGCCTCAGCGGTTTTATTCACATCCGGGTGGTATTTACGCGCAAGTTTCCGATATGCTGATTTAATCTCAGCCTCCGTCGCTTCACGCTTTAGCCCCAATATCTCGTAATAGTCTTTATACTGCATAAATACAAGATAACACGGAATTGGCAAAAATTAAAAATAGTTAATTATTTCTTAATTAATTTTTGTTTCCATTGTCATTGCGAGGGAGTATTAACGACCGTGGCAATCCAGAATAAGCCTGGATTGCTTCGCTATGCTCGCAATGACTATATGACGGCATAGGTTGCAGAGCTTCGCTTAAAGAGTTATAATATTTATATGAATATTTTTGAGCGAATAATCTATTTTTTTCTTTCGATAAAGAAAAAAACATTAGAAGACAGATTAGACAGGCATTTTAAGTCAAATCCCGCAAGAGGCGGGACAAAAACTGTTATTACAGCGAATGAAACCATGACCTTGAGCGCTGAAACTCAAAAGCACGCCCAACTTGTCCACAAGAATATTGAAGAAATCCTACAAGCCAATGAGAATGACCCTTATAAGCTTGTCCAATATATTGAGAGTCAGGGCACAAAGGTTATAAAGCTAAAAAATGCCGATAAAATGCTAAACGCAATCTGCGAAGATGAAGGTCTAATCCTTGAACAGCGTGGGTTAGCAGCGCTTTACATAAATATTATCACAGGAAACGGATTTTCGTTCCGAAACGCGCCGATTTTTATTATGCGCGAGGGTGAAATCAACCCATTTTATATGATACATCAGTTTTACAAGTGGTATTCTCTAAAAAGCAAGCTTCCGGGCTTTGATTACAAATCCCAACAACTTTTTAAAATATATTTGCGCACCTCTGAAGCCGGCATGACAAACCTAAGCTTGGAACAGCTAACCGGACTCAAAGAGGCTATCGCACGCGACAGAGAAGCAACAGATTACGCTTATAATGCTGCAGTCGCACACGAAGGCGGGAAAAAAGCTTTTGACAAGCTCTCTGACGGCGAAGGCGCAAATATATAGAGGTTTAACTAATATAGTCAAACCTCTGTTTTAAAATTATTTGATTGTTTATTATTTTGCTCTAACGCGGTTCAAGCTCGCTTGCGCTAGGCCATATACATAATGTGTTGGTCTATGTTAGTTTCGTGAGCGGGGAAAAGTACTTTATAAGCCTTGACAAATTTCTTGTAAGCAGCTTTTAACGGGTTATTTTGAACCGCGTCAGCTTCCATAGAAAGCTTGTAGTCGTCCATAGCCTTTTGTTCAAATACTTTTTGTTCAAAAGGAGTTCCTGCAGCAGGACCTTGAAGTGGTCTAATCAATGCGCTGTTTGGGAAATTTTCTGTGTTCTCTCTAAATGTAATCGGATTATTCAATTTTACTGGGTTTATTGTAATCATTTTACCCTCCTTCGTAGGGTTTTCCTTCGTTTAAGTGTTTTTTTAACACTTTATCTGTTACTTTTAGTATAAGCGACAACTTATTTTTTGTCAACCCCTCTTGTGAAGAAATGTTAAGTTGGCTAAAAAGTCTGCTGTTGTTGCGTTTAGGCATAAAGTGCTTAAACTACACTTATTCTGTTAATTCTAGCAGTTTTGAATTACGGAATATATTGCCCGGTCAGGTAATAATATTTTTAGCGATATTATACCAAAATAGACGTATATAGCTCACACGGGTAATTGCAAAAGACCATCAAATTAAGTTTAATATAATTAAATCTTTTTCATACTTCCAGCTATTCTTAATTCCAACGGGGGCCACAAGCCCCTTTTTCTTTGCGCAAGCAAGCGGAGTGCACTCTGCCGAAAAAACGATTAAGTATCGTTTTTGAGAGGAAGATTGCTTGGTTTTCAAGCTGTCCGCAGGATAAGTCAAGCAAGCACGGAGACACGTCTAACGCGAGCGCAGCAAGACGGCAGAAACAAGCATAAATAAAGGCGGGGTTTCCCGCCTTTATTATTTAGTATATTATTGCCTTTATTTAATATTCTTTTGGCCTTAAACAATAGAAATCTTGCCAGTTAAACGCAGCACAACCGCCGCTTGAACACACACCCAACAATGCAGGGAAGGAGTTATAGTTATAGCCATGAGGACTGCTGATTTTTCTTATAGAAGGGCCTGTATTCCAGCCTCCTCCTTCAACCGTGGTGTCGTTATTTTCGGCGTGCTCGCCTTCTTCATAATAACCGCCAGTTAGCCAACCTGAAAATGGGGTTGATACATTTTCAGGAAAAGGAGGCAGCGTAATTTGTTCGTTATGGTCATATGAACGCACGTTGGTATTACAGGAGTTAAGCCAATTTATAATAGCTGCAGGCGCAGAAGGTAAAGAAGCGTTTCCGGTTCCGTCAACCATGTCCGAGCATATAAAGCTCGCTGCATCGTAACAATTGTGCGCATTACCATTAAGAGAACAGTCGCGGGCTACTCCAGTATATTTTTTGGTCTCATTACCGTTAACAAAGTAAGAGCACATATTATTGCCTATGTCCGTCCAACCCACAGAGCATTCGGCACCCGGCCCCGGAGCACATATAGTATAAGGAGTGCCATCGAATGCATGCTGGTCTCTACAGCTCATGTCGTCTTCATTGCAACAACCAACAACAGGAGCACTACATATAGGTATCTCAGGGTAAGGCTCATAACAATCAGGGTCATCTTCAGCATCCCATTGATGACAACATGACGGACAATTACAACATGGCAAGCCTGGGTTGGCATTTTTGCAGGCAAAGTCTTTATAGTTACAACAAACACCATTCGGCAAATTTGGCGGCAAGCCAGGTCCGCCCGGGTTCCAGCCATCAGGGAATGGTGGGCAGGTCGGCTGGTTTGTTATATCCAAGCACTTACCGCCGGGTACCAGAATTAATCCTGCGGCATAGTTACCGGTTGCATCTTTACCGCTGCACTGTTGTGTACCTCGAGGGTCTACGCACTGACCGCAAATTAACACCTTTGTTCCGTCTCCACAAACCATATCATTAGGAACGCAGTAGCCTTGAACTCTTGTTTCATTTTGAGGGCAATCGCAAACA
>JAVBOC010000002.1:0-56668 GCA_031550975.1 Candidatus Gastranaerophilaceae bacterium | reverse complement strand
AAGACCTTCTGTTCTGTTTTCCAGCGGTCTTCCTGCCAATTTTTCATTAGTGCTGGAATAGTAAGCGCTGCCACAACTCCGATAACCCCAAGTACAATCAGCACTTCGGCCAAAGTAAAACCTTTTTTATGCATAACAAATCTCCTTTTATCCTATAAAGTAATTATACCCATATTAGGAAAAAAGTATATAGTTGTTATGTTTTGTAACGACCAATTTTTATAAAATATTCTGCTACCAGGTGCCGTCCCATACATCTTGAACAGTTTCTCCGTCTGCTCCGATTTTATAGGTCATAGTATCACCCTTTGGCTTTAGTACGCTTGTCCCGTGGCTTCTGTCTTCAAAATACACTTCTTTTAAACGTCCATTTTTTTCAAAGTCGGCACGTATATTAATGGCGCCGTCTTGGCCCAGTTCAGCAACGCCTTTTATATTATTTCCCTCATCCAATGAAATATAACGTCCTTGGGTATAAATATAAGATGGTCTGGTTGCAGTTGTAGGTTGGTTCAGCTTTGGCGGTTCAAAAATAATATTAGTGTTTAGTGTATCATAATTCCCGTCTTTAAAGTCATGTATAGCTATTGCGCTAACATATCTTCTGCCCTGAGCATCATGCCCGAAAGAGGTTGTTGTTTTTTTAGTTGCGCCCATAGTGGATATTTGTTGTATTAACCCGTTGAGGTATCTGATGCATCTTATAGTTTGTCCTGTTTCCTTGCACTGGTCATATATATGCATAATTTCACCGGAGGATCCTTTTTTCACTATAGTTTCAATGCTTCTAATAACAGCATTGATGGGTTGCGAATCTAAAATGATGTTCACAATTTTTTCTTCCTCATTGTCGTCAACCATTATTTTCCCGCGTATATCTTTGTTGGCTATGGCTTCCGGAACAGCATGCGGTTTCGGGATTGTAGGAACCTCACACAATGCTTTGATTTTTGCTAAAATTTCTGCTGAAAGTTTTTCACCCTGTTTATAATAAGGCATCCCGCTGAAACTCACGGTATCTACGCGCTGAACAGGTATGCTGCTATAGTTTACGGGGGTGTTTTGTTTGTTTACTCCCAAGTTTCTATTTGAAAAAACGTTGTTGGTAATTCCTCTGATTTGCATAAAAAAATCCTTTTCTTTACGTTACTTTGGATAGTAAAAATCATAAAGAAAATTTTTGCTATATAAAACCGGGTATTGTTACATTTGTTACTATTTCATGCAAACGGTCATGTCGGCTTCAACAACGATTTTGCCATCGACCATTCCAACAGCATGAGATTTGCCGATTGGCCCTTTTAGTTTCAAAAGTTCAATATGCATATCAAGTCTGTCGCCTGGGCGCACGATGTTTTTAAATCTAACATTCTCCATACCTGCAAAAAGAGTTAATTTGTCCTTGAATTCAGGCAGGGTCATCAATACCGGTGCTGAACACTGTGCTAAGGCTTCGATCTGTAAAACTCCTGGCATGATTGGGTTTCCCGGGAAGTGTCCTTGGAAAAATTCTTCGTTCATAGTAACATTCTTGTAGCCTTTAGCATATTTGCCCGGAACACATTCAGTGATTCTGTCTACCAACAAAAACGGGTAGCGGTGCGGAATCATTGCCATAATTTCCATCGTATCAAAGCTTAATGTTTCTTCTGTTGTAGTCATGTCAGACTCTCCTTATTTCAATTCGATTAATTTCTTTTTTAATTCTTTTGCGACTTTTACGTGAACCGCGTGTCCTGCCTCTTTCACTAGAATCTGTGCTTTAAGGTGTAGCGGGTTAACTCCTGTTAGGTGCAAATCGCCGATTAAATCCAGTATTTTGTGTTTTATTGGCTCATTTGGCGAGCGCAACTCAACCGTGTAACCATTATCTGTCAAACCAACTGTATTTTCAAGTGTTACCCCGCGCGCGAGTCCAAGCGCTTGAAATTTCTTCAAATCTTTATAGAATCCAAAGGTGCGGGCTTCAATAATTTGGTTGAATGGTTTACTCAAATCCATGGATGTCCAACGGTTTTTTAAATCAGGGTGGTCGTAGTTCACCGCATAAGTTATTCTAAGTTCCTCATCAGGTAAAATCACCAGCGAAGTTTTGCCGTTTAAGTAATAAACCGGTTCTGAAACAGTGTAATATGTCGGTTTGTGCAGCAGCGGTTTTTTAATTCCTGCTTTTTTAATCAGTTCAACCCACTCTTTTGCGCTGCCATCTAAGACAGGAATTTCTTCCTCGCTCATATAAATATCAAGCGAGTCTATTTCACAAAAAGCAAGCGCAGCAGACAGATGCTCAGTTAGCATTGCTTTTGCTTTGCCGACGCCCAAGGTAACACAATTTTGGGTAGTCAAAACATTATCAACATCAGCAACAAACGGCGCGTAATCCTTTATGAAAAATCTGATTTTATCGGAGTCCGATGGAACAAGCCGTACAGTACACGGTTTGTTTGTCATCAGGCCGTGGCCGGAAATTTCAATTTCTTTTTTAATAGTAATCATAATTTATCGGGAATAGGTGAATAAGTGACATTGCTGTATCTGTTATCTTATTTCTCTATTTACTTATTCACTAACTTTCTAAATTTGCTTCAAATTCTTTCAATACCGGTTCGTATTTTTTGAATTTTGTCACCATTTCGCCAGCGTCTTTCATCAACTTCAGTTGTTTAATGAAGTCTTTACGAGGCATCGCTGGGATACCAAAAATGATTGATTTTTCAGGGAAGCTTTTTGAAACCCCTGTTTTTGCCCCAACAATTGAGTCTGAACCGATGCTAATGTGGTCTGCGAGTCCTGCTTGGCCTGCGATCACAACACGGTCTCCGATGACACAGCTTCCTGCGATACCTACTTGAGATACGATAAGGCAGCCTTTACCGACTTTGCAGTTGTGACCGATCATAACAAGGTCGTCGATTTTTGTGTTGTCGCCGATGATTGTGTTCTCAAGCGTTCCACGGTCGATTGCAGTGTTAGCACCGATTTCAACGTTGTTACCGATTACAACTGAACCGACTGACGGGATTTTGAAGATTTTTTGTTCAATGTTTTCTTCTTTAATTGTGCCGTCTTTACGCGCTTGTTCAATATTATCAGGGTTTTCTGTAACAAAGCTGAACCCGTCAGCGCCTAGAGAAACTCCATGTTGAAGAACGATGTTGTCTCCTAAAATTACTCTGTCACCGATGTTGATACCAGGGTGGAAGAAGCAGTTTTTGCCTGTTTTAACACCGCTTCCGATGTAAGCGTTTGCGATAATTTTTGTACCGTCGCCGATGATTGTGTTGCGTCCAATTACAACGTTCGGCCCGATTTTAACGTTTTCACCAAGTTTTGCCGTTTCATGAACGATTGCGCTCGGGTGAACGCCTTCGTTAACTTCAGGTTCTGTGTAGAACAAGTTCAATAATTTCATCATAGCTAAACGCGGACGCTCAACTTCAATCGTTGTAAGTCCTTCAATATTTACACCCAACGGCACAAGAGCAGCTTTTGCGCGTGATTTAGCAAGGTTTTCAATCTCTTCTTCGCCAAGAGCCAATGCAAGAGTGTTTTCATCGGCCAAAAGCGGCGGAGCAATCTGCGAAATTTTCACATCCTGAATTTTTGTTAACATCCCGCCTGTAATAGTTGTAATTTCATCAACTGTGAAAGTTTTCATTTGTTCATACTCCTTTTTCATTTTGTTGGACGGCTTACCGTTTAGTGTTTTTCGTTTATTGCTTTAAGCGTATTTGTTGTTGATTTTCCCTCGACAAATTCAATAAACTCTAATCTGCCGCCATTTTTTATAATTATGTCTGCCTCAGGCAGTGTTTCTGTTGTGTAATCTGCGCCTTTTGTGTGAACATCAGGCTTGATTTCTTCCAGCAATGCCGCCGGACTGTCTTCGTCAAATAGTACCACATAATCGACATATTTTAAAGCACCTAAAACAATCGCGCGGTCGATTTCATTATTAATAGGGCGTCCTTCCCCCTTAATACTTCTTATAGATTTGTCAGAATTTAACAGAACGATTGTTTTATCAGCAAATTCGGCGGTTTTTTCGAGGTATTTTACATGCCCAGCGTGAAGAATATCAAAACATCCGTTGGTTGTAACAACGGTTTTGCCCTCGCTGTGAAGTCTTTCGACTAATTCTTTAATCTTATCTCTTGCAACTAACATACGAAGATTTTAACATAAAAACACGATTATTATAAGTTTTGTAAACACAAAAGGCAATTTTTATTTTCATAATGCTTTAGATATGTGAACAATTTAACAATGTAAATAAAAGGAGTTAATGATGCAAATTCAAAAAACAAATTATGCGGTTGGCCAGAACTATGCAGTACAAAATAATTACAAAAAGGATATGAATTTTGGCAGCATATATAAGGCATTGGTGGTAAAGGGTGGCAATGAAGCAGCAAGAGAGGATACCGTACGTATGTTAACCAAACAGGATGCTTTCGGGATGTTTGCTCAATTTGTGAGTGATTGCAAAGGGAAAATTGGATTGATCTTCTGTGATGAATTCAAAGATGCCCATGGTCTTAATTATAAAAAGATAGAAACATTAGCAGGTGGTAAACAGCTCGGAGCAGATTATAGAACGAAGTCTTTTGAAGAAGTTCAAGGTATAATCGATTTGGATGCAAAAGCTTAATTTAATAAAATACAAAAGGCTCAAAAAAGAGCCTTTTTCTGTTATTAAATTTGATGTCTAGCAAAGCCCCATTTCAATAACTTTTGCTGCGATACGAACGGTGTTTAATGCTGCGCCGATTCTTAAGTTATCAGCCACGCACCAAAGAGCAATCCCGTTATCAAACGCGTTGCATTTGCGGATTCTGCCCACAAAAACCGGGTCAACGCCTGCAGCGTCACGTGTGGTAGGGTATTCGAAATTATCGGGGTTGTCGATAACTTCAATACCGTAAGATTTTTTCAAAATTTCGCGAACTTCGTCCGGTGTGATTTTGTTTTCAAACTCAATATCAACTGCTTCAGAGTGACCTACATAAACCGGCACGCGAACCGCTGTACACGAAATTGGAGTTTCAGCAGGCAAATGAAGAATTTTTTTAGTTTCTAAATCAACTTTCATCTCCTCTTTTGTGTAACCATTTTCACAGAACACGTCAATTTGCGGGATTACGTTAAACGAAATCGGTTTTTTGAAAACTTTGTTCTCAAAAGGTTTGCCGGCTAAATTCGCTTCGGTGTCTTCGCGAAGTTCGTTTATTGCAGCAATCCCTGCGCCTGAAACTGATTGATAAGTCGAAACTATCATTCTTTTAATTTTTGCTTTTTCGTGAAGTGGCTTTAAAACCAACATCAATTGTGAAGTCGAGCAATTTGGGTTCGCAATAATTCCTTTGTGAGAGCGCAAATCTTCGTCGTTAACTCCAGCGATAACCAGCGGAACATCTTTATCCATCCTAAATGCACTTGAGTTGTCAATAAAAACACAGCCGCGTTTTGCCGCTTCCGGTGCGAATTTTTGGCTTGTGCCGCCGCCAGCGGATGCCATAACAATATTTACGCCATTGAAAGATTCAGGGGTGCATTCTTCAACAATATATTTCTTACCTTGGAACTCAATTTCTGAGCCTGCGCTTCTTGCGCTCGACAAAAACTTTATTTCATTAAACGGGATTTTTAATTCATCAACTATCTTTGTGATTTCGCGTCCTACGACTCCGGTTGCGCCTAAAATTGCTATATTCGGTCTGTTCATCTTTCAACTCTCTTTCTGTAATCTCAAGATAAATTATAGAACAAAAACATTTATATATCGGCACTTTTTCATCTTTTTGTAACAAATGGTAAAGAAAAACCAACCTTGCGGGCAAACGCACCCAAAAAATACTTTATATAAAGGTCAAGGGAAGTTATTAAGGTTTATTGTTATAGTGTAAGCATTATGGTTCGGCTTTTGCCGCATCATGTTTCCGCTCGGATTATTGGAGTCGTCGGCAAACTCAACGTTTCCCTCCAACTTACGGGCTTACACCCTATCATCTCACTATTTACTTGTATTGACTTGCTGTCATAATTTTGGCTGAATCGTGAGGCCATTTGGTACGTTTCGCCCCTGGCTCAACGACCAAAGAAGGCAAATCCGCTACATTATGTTTTCTAGACCGTATACAAAATCGTTTTTATCGACAACGTGTTTGACTGCCATTAAAACGCCCGGCATGTAACACTTTCTGTCCACTGAGTCGTGGCGGATTGACAAAATCTGTCCCATTGCGCCGAACAAGACCTCTTGAGATGCCATATAACCCGGCATTCTCACTGAATGTATGTGAATGTTTGAATTAGCCACCCCGCCGCGTGAACCTTTGATTAACTCCTCCTCGGCGCAATTGCCGGAAGCCAAATTAGCGCTTGATTCAGCCATGAGTTGAGCGGTTTTAATCGCTGTACCTGACGGTGCGTCTTTTTTTTGGTTATGGTGAAGTTCAATGATTTCAGCGTTCTCAAAATATTTTGCCGCTTCTTGTGCAAATTTCATCATCAGCAATGCACCTGTCGTAAAGTTTGGAGCAATAAAGCAGCCTGTGTTTTTTGCTTCGGAAAGTTGCTCTAATTCTGCGACTTGTGCGTCTGTTAGTCCGGTTGTTCCGATTACGATTTTTATCCTGTTGTTCAAACAGAATTTTGCGTTCTCATAAATCGATGCAGGTTGAGTAAAATCTACCAAAACATCAATCGCGACAGCTTTAGAAGCTTCTTCGATGGATTTATAATCTCCGCCCATGATATCTATTTTTGCCGCAAGTTCAGTTTTGCTATCGGCCAAAACAGCCTCTACGACTTCTTTTCCCATTTTCCCTAACGCTCCGCATACCGCAACTTTTATCATGACTTCTCCTTTTTGTGATATGATAGCATAAACAAGAAAAGGAGAAGAGAACATGGCAGAGGGAAAATTATTAGCATCGATTCAAAGAAGTGACACAGAGCAACTGCAAATCGCGATTAGCGAATATAAAGGCAGAAGCTATTTTAATTTGAGAATATTTTACACCACAGATGATGGTGCAACATGGCTTCCAACGAAGAAAGGCGTAACTTTCGCGCCTGAACAACTTGATATTTTAGAAGAAGCTATCGCTGAAGCGAAAAAAGAATTTATGGAGGAGTAGGTTAGTTGAATAGTTGAATAGTTGAATAGTTGAATGGTTTTGTTATAAACAACCTTTCAACCCTTCAACCTTTCAACCCTTCAACGGCGTAAGCCATGAAGTATGCACTTGCATTAGTAAACATTAAAGGTCTTGGGGTTAAGACGTTTAGCTATCTGATTCCTGATGAAATGAAAGACAAAATTCAAATCGGACAGCCAATTTTGGTGCCTTTTGGACGTCAGGGTTTGGTCAATGCTTTTTGCGTGGGGTTTTCGGATTATCTGCCGGGTGATTTTAAGGTCAAAAAAATCAGCAAAATTTTGGATGAAACCCCACTGTTTTCGATTGATTATTTGAAACTGCTTGAGTGGGTTGCAAACTACTATTGCTGCGACTTGGTAACGGTCTTGAACGCTGCAATTCCGATGAAACTGATTGAAAAGGCTTCTAAAACCGAGCAGGCGATTGAGTTTGTGACGACTGAAGGCGCGACAATGCGTGAGCCGGAGTGGAGCTTTGCACACGGCGACGACCAGTCGGCGGAGCAAAAGCGAACTCAACATAGCGACGTAAGAGTTTCTAAGAGAAACTCCACAGGAGCTACAAAACGTCAGATTCAGGTGTTGGAGATGCTCAAAGACACGGGTAAAATGCCTTTAATTGAGTTTGAAAAAATAGCTAAAACGACCCGCGCAACAGTCAAAAAACTTGAGGCACTCGGGTGCGTGAAACTAACGAGTGAGGAACTTTACCGTAATCCACTTGATATTCTGCACATCACCGAGAAAGAACCGCTGTTTGAATTATCGGGCGAACAACAAAAAGTTTATGAGGAAATAAAACAAAAAATATTTAATGCAATTGTCCCACCCCTGCGGGGGGACCGAAATCTCGGATTTCGAGGGGGGGTAAATTACTCAATAGCCGAGCATAAAAATACTGTGCATGCGATATACACTGCGCAGGAACTGCGCAAAAGAATGACTGATGCTGAAGTTTTGTTATGGCAAAACATAAGGCGCCGCCAAGTGGATGGTCTCAAGTTTAGGCGTCAGCATCCGATAGGGAAGTACATCGCGGATTTTGTATGTCTTGAAAAAAGACTTGTTGTAGAGCTTGATGGTAGCGGACATGGCGATTTAGAACAAATTGCACATGACAAAAAAAGAGACGAATTTATTAAGAGCCAGGGGTTTGAAGTACTACGAATTTGGAATAATCAAGTCTTTGATAATATAAATGGGGTTTTGGAATATATTTGGAATGTTCTTGAGCGGTTGCCTTATAAGGACAATATCAAAACACCCCCCCTCGCCATCAAAGATGGCGGTCCCCCCGCAGGAGTGGGACAATGTTGCCCAACTATTTTGCTACATGGGGTCACAGCATCAGGCAAAACAGAGGTCTATTTTAAACTTATTGACGATACGATAAAAGCGGGTAAAAATGTTTTGTTCTTAGCACCTGAAATCGCGCTCGCATCACAACTGACCAAGCGTTTGGCTAAAAAATTCGGCACTCAAGAAGTTGCGATTTGGCACAGCAGTATTTCTGACGGTGAGCGTTATGATGTTTGGCAAAAGCTACTGCAGCCAATAAAGTCGCGTTACACGAATACCAAAGATACTGAAAAAAGAAATGAGATCAAGATTTTGGCGGGCGCGCGCTCGGCTGTGTTTGCACCGCTTTCTAATATTGGACTTATTATCATTGACGAGGAACACGAAGGGGCTTATAAGCAAACCAGTCCTGCGCCAAGATATGATGCTAAGGTCGTTGCGCAAAAGCTGGCAGAGTTCCACAATTGCCCGCTGCTCTTGGGGTCGGCGACACCGGATATTTCGGTTTATTACAGAGCAATCAACTCTGAAAACTTATTTGAACTCAAAAACCGTTATAACAACGCCAAAATTCCGCCGGTATCGGTTATAAATATGTGTGAACACAGCCGAGCGGCTTATCGCAGCGTTATTTCAAAACCCTTGCAGACAGCGATTACTGAAACACTGGAAAAAAATCAACAGGTTATTTTATTAATCAATCGCCGCGGATTTTCGACTTATACCCAGTGTCAGGCATGCGGCCACGTTGTGGAATGCCCGAACTGCGCCATCCCGATGATTTTCCATGCAAAAGAAGGACATCTAAAATGCCATTATTGTAACCAAATTTCGTATTTCCCTGATGTTTGCCCAAGCTGTGGCTCGGATGCCATGCGCAATAGCGGCACAGGCACCCAAAAAATTGAACAATTAATCAAAGAACTCTACCCTGAAAAAGCAGTAGAACGTATCGACAGCGATATTTTGGTCAAAAAAGGGGAACACATAAGACTCTTAGAACGATTTAGTGAAGGCGAAATCGATATTTTAGTCGGCACACAAATGATTGCAAAAGGTTTGGATAACCCTAACGTAACCCTAGTTGGAGTTATTTCAGCTGATGCCAGTTTTAACCTGCCTGATTTTAGAGCCTCTGAGCGCGGCTTCCAGTTGCTGACTCAAGTTGCAGGACGCGCAGGCCGCGGGGAATTTAGCGGAAGCGTTATTTTCCAAACCTACAACCCTGATTATTATGCGCTGGAGAGTGCGCGGATGCAGAATTACACCGAATTTTACAATACTGAAATCGCTGCGCGTGAGGAGTTTGATTACCCGCCGTTTAGCCAAATTGTGCGTCTGATTGTGAGTGGTGAAAACCCTTTCCGTGCCGAAAAATCTGCCCAAGAAATCGCTTTGCGACTGGGTACCATGATTGATAAATACGGGATTTCAGAGCGGCTGGAGGTTTTGGGGCCGACGTCATGCGTGATTGAGCGAATTAACAGTCAATATCGGTTTCAGATTTTAATCAAAAATAAACTCGGTGAAAAAGGGCATAATTTTATCTCAAGTTTTATCAACAAAATCAACATGCCGCGCGATATCAAGCTCACAGTTGATGTTGATCCACTCGATATTTTGTAATTTATAACTAGCCGTTTTGGGGCAGGCATATTGTTTTGAAATAGATTAGTATGACTAAAAAAGGAGAGCTAATCATGGCAAAACAAGCAATACATTTAATCAAAGAAGCAGGCGTTGACGTAGATAAGTTGTTGGAACTTCTTATCAAAAACTGTGCGTCTGAGATGTCCACTTATTATCACTACACAATTTTGCGTGCAAATCTTATCGGATTAGAAGGTGAGACGCTAAAGGAAATCACCGAGCAAGCGAGAATTGAAGACAGAAACCACTTTGAGGCACTTGTGCCGAGAATTTACGAACTCGGCGGCAAATTACCGGACTGCCTTTGTGACTTTTATAAAGGTGCGTCCTGTTCGCCGGCTCACTTGCCGGAAAACCCGACAACCCATGATATTTTAGAGGTTTTGGTTTCAGCTGAAAGGTGTGCTATGGCGGGTTATAACGAAATATGTAACATGACAGCGGGTAAAGACCACAGAACGTATGATTTATCGCTGGCTATTTTGCATGAAGAAACCCAGCACGAATCGTGGTTCTCAGAATTCTTAAACGAAGGTCCGTCAGGACACTTCAACCGCAAAGGTCCGTCTTCACCGTTTGTTAGTAAGTTTTTGATGTAGGAGCGAGCGAACTACAAAAGACCGATGGTCTTATGTCATAACATAATAATGCAATAAAAAAGGCCCGATGAAATCGGGCCTTTTGATGTACAATTAATTACCCCAAAGAATTTTTTACTTGCTCTATCCATGTTGGAAATCTATCATCAAAATCGTTGTCGGATTTCTCAACAGGCAAAATTCTTTTTGCACCGTTTTTTGCCAAATATTCATCAAAATCTATCCCAACCTGACAGAATTTTTCATAAAAAGATTCACCGATTGCAAAAACACCGTATTTTAGATTTGATAAATCTGCGCTGCTGTTTTGTAATTCGTTATATAAGTTTTCTGCGTTTGCCGGTGGTTCGCCGTCTCCCCAGGTGCTTGTTATAAGCAGGGCCGCCTCGTAGCTTGCCAAATCGCCAATTTTTACATTCCCCATATCAACAACTTGCGCGCTAAAACCATTTGAGTCTAAATATTTTTTAGCGTCATTTGCCAGTTTTTCTGAATTCCCGGTTTCTGTTCCGTAAAGTACTTTAATTTCCATGTTAGTTCTCCTTCTTGAATAATATAATGTTATTTTTAATTTTTAAAAATCTTCTGCACTGCTCTAATCTGCTGTAACCCAGCATTGTGCCTAAGATAAAATCTTCTTCTGCGCTCAATTCATTTAGTTTTCCTTTGAAGGTTTTGACTACCTGAATGCATTCTTCGTCCCCGAAAAATACGTTTATCTTTCGAGGATTTACTTCCTGAATAAGGAAAGCAACGCCCTCATTTTCTAGTCTCTTTCTTATTACACCCTCAAACTCGGATTTTTCAGTTGCTAAAACAAGATTGCGGATTCCCTTTTTGTATTCATAAATATGGTGATAAAACATTTTTAATTCGGCAAGGTTCAATTTGCAATCCTTGAGTAGTGGAGCTGTTCGTACCTTGATTCCCCCTAATAACGGCATGTTGTATGCAATACTGTTGACAACCATATATTTAATCCTCTCATATAATGTTAGGCGCACCTAACTAATAACATGATTAATTGTAAGGCGAGCCTAACATTTTGTCAAGTGGCAGATGTAACAATCAAATAAACATGTAAAAAGACCGGAATTTCCGGTCTTTTTTTGTTCCTAAATTTTATTTCTATGCCTTTGAAGCTTTATTTGAGTACATCGTTTATTATTTCTTGTATTTTGGTCAGCTCTTCAGGGGTTACAGCGTCCTTAAACTGGGCGTCGCTAAAGAATTGTCCTGAACTATTTGCAAAAAAGGTGTCTTTGGCTGCTGCACCCTGAACAAGGTTAATTTGCAATTTATCCTTACCTTTAACCGGATAGAATCCGAGTTTATTTTCACCTTTGGAAACCAGGACGGTCTTGACTGCAAAGTCGTTATCGCTTGGCGAAAAGCGAGTAATAATTTTTCTGCCCGATGGTGTTTCAACAACTTTAACTATAGTATCTTCATCTTTTCCATAAGTTATCGCCTTACCTTCTGCTGAGGCACCTGCCTCAAAGGCTTTTGCATCAGGGTTATTTTTGAAATGTTCAAATGCAGCCGCATCTGTTTTATCCGTTTTTATCTTTAATTCTGGTCTTGCCGCTGCAGCAGGTTTTGCAGTGGTTGAAGCTGGCACACTTGGCGGCGTAGTTACATCTTTCGGTGCTGTTGTTGTATTTGAAACAGGAGGTGTTGCGCTCGCTGTCGGAGCTGTTGAAGCCGGCTCTGCTGAAGGTGCAGTCGACGGAGTTGACGCTGCCGGAGGCTCTGTCTTAGCTGCCGCTTGTGCAGTGTCTGTTGCTGCTGGTGGCGCCGCCGGAGTTATATCTTTTGGTGTAGTTGTTGCTTGAGGAACTACAGGTGCTGGTGGATCTGCTGCAGGTTTCGCAGCGGCTGAAGTTGGGGCCGGCGGGTTTGTTGGCGCAGCTGTCGCAGTTGACGCAGCCGGTGGTTTTGGCGGTTCTGCCTTACCGATTGCTTCTTCTACTGCTTTTGGCGCTTTTTTAAAGAGGCCGGCAATATCTTTTCTAAAGCAATAGGCTGCCACTGCCACTGCTATTAAAATTCCCCAAAACCATTTTCGGCTACTTTTTTTAGTTTCATCGTCCTGCGCGACTTTGATCGGAGTCTTGGTTTCCACAGCGGTTGCGCCAAACGAAATTCTATTATTATATTTGTTATTGGATAAATTTACCCCTTGAATTGCAGTAATCGACATAATAAGACCTTCCATTTTATGAATTTAAACACTACTACCTAATTAATACGCAAACAAAAAAATAATTGCTAGATTTTGAAATTTGAATTTACAATTCTTCATACGTTCTGATTAGCTTCTAGGCATTCTGGTCTAAAGGTTTTTCGTCTTTCTTTTTTTCCATGCCGCAAGCTCTCATAATCGGGTGAAGGATGTAGTGGCTAACCTGTGGCGCCAGTATTGTAAGACCAACGATTGAACCAATTACATAACAGAATTCAATCGCGCCTTTTCCTCGGCGGAGCTTTTTAACCAGGTTTTGGGCTTCCTGCGGAGCTTCTTTTGCCAAGTCGGCCAATTCTTTTGGATAGTCCTCCAATTTTTTTGGAAGAGTTTTCAATTCTTCCTGGAATTTTTCAGGGATTTTCGTCCAGTGCTTGTCGGTCGCTCTTTTCTCAGGAGCAATGGTTGCAAGTTTATAATAATTTAAAAACTCATCGGCGTTCTTGAACTTATCAACGCCTTCTTCTTTTAGGAATTTTTTGCATAATTGGAAGCCTGCGGTCTTGAACACAGGAATAATGACCGCCATATAGATACCCAAACAAAGCACTTGATAGACGAACTCTTTCATAGCGGCGTATTTTCTGGCTTCTTGATCAACATTGTTATCAATCAATGTGAAAGCAGGTCTGCCGGCAGCCTTAAGACCGGTCTGAATAGACATGGAAATATTTGTGCTTTGCGCTGCAACAAGTGTCGGATTAGTTAAGAAGTTTGTAATTGGTCCAAGCATATTCTACCCCCCCACTTTCATATTGTATCCGGCAGGGGCTTTGAAGGCTTGGAAAGTCGCCATACGGTTTGCACAGAAATTAGGACGGATCATATTGGCATTAAAATTAACAGCTTTTGTTCCGCTTACTACATCAAGTTTTTTTATATCCTCAATATCGTCTGAATCACTGCCGAAAGGAAGACCTGCTGATTCCAGCTTTTCTTCTAATTCTTCTACATCAGCTTTTCCTTTGGTGAAGTGTTTTGAGTAAAAGTCCATGATTGGTTTGAGAGTGAGGTTACACGCAATAGGAATGACTGTAACTGTTGTAATACAAACCGCAATGAAGGCAAGAGAATTTTTAATAATCGGGAGTTTTTCCGGCATATTGGCTTTTTTTGCAATTGGTTTGGCAAGCATTCCTGCACCAACTGAGGTGACAAGATAGCTCAAGAATGCGACAACTTCTGTCATGCCCTCTCTAAAAGCTGCATATTTCTTGGATTCGGGGTCTTGATGTTTATCCATCATGGTAAACATAGGTCGGAAAATACCCTTGAACACAGCTACTGCCAACGCAGGTACGGCAGCGGGGCAATCCCCAAAGAAATCACATATTTTTTTAAAATTGGCCACTTCGACTAATCCCGAAATCTAATTTACACATATACTAATATTTAAACATGAAAAAACTTTACAGTTAAGCATTAGAATTTAACAAATATTAACATAAGGGTCAAAATCACATATATTTATAATATAAATGTATCAGATTGGTATTAAGATTCTGCAAAAAGAAAGAGGTTATTAATGAAAAAGGTTATTGCTTTATTAAGTGTTTTGGTTTTATTATGCACAGCGGCCATCGCTGCTGATAAGCAAGATACACAAGTCTTTAAGGCATTGAATGTCGATGGGATTTATGACAAATACCAGGCTGTTTATTTGCCGTCTAACAACATTTGGACAACCGGTTCAATGGTATCAAACAGAATTGTTTTGACGAAAAAAACATCTTCGGGAACAGGCAGTTATTCTGAATATTATGACAGCAAAGGCAAACTCGCTATAGCTTTGGGTTCAAACTATGAATTCATAAAAGGCGGTGCGCTAATTGCTGTTCACAATGCTGATTTGAAGTTCTATACAGTAACGTATAACGCTAAAACAAAGAAATTTAGTGAGTCACAAATGACCGCAGCCGCGGTTCAAAAGCTATTCCCGAACGCACAAATCATAAAGGTTTCGGAATTTAAAAACGGAAAATATACCTTAAAAAAACCTGAAGGGGTGGAAAAAGAAATCCTTATCCTAAATGATACCGACAATTCTTATTACAAGTATTCTTATGCTCCGGAAACAGTTATCCAAAGCGATGTTAAAGGTTTAATTTGGGTCAACCAAAAAGCTAAAATCAAATTCTCTCACTACGAAGATAAAAAATCTCCGACTTTGACGCTTATCGTTAAGACAACAAAAGTAAAATAATAAATTGCCTGAATAAGGTTGAGGTTTATTTCTTTTTCTTCTTTGAATTATTATAAAGTTTCAGCGGATTTAGAATATTCCTCAATCTTTTCTAGCAACATTTTGTAATCAATAGGCTTGGCCAGATGTCCGTCCATCCCTGTGTCTAAACATTTTTGTATATTTTCTTTTAGGACGTCAGCGGTAAGTGCTATTATCGGGGTATGAGTTTTTGATTTTCTTTCCAGTTCTCTAATGGCTTTTGTCGCTTCAAAACCATCCATTACAGGCATGTGGCAGTCCATGAATATTAAATCATAGTTGCTTTTTTCTAAAATATCTAACGCTTCTTTTCCGTTTGAAACGATATCACATCTATAACCTGCGTTTGTAATCAAGTGTGAGATTAGGCTCTGGTTTACGACATTGTCTTCTACGATAAGAATATTGGTCTGACTGTTTACCGGAGCTTTTTCGAAAAGATTCTCCATAATCTGCTCGTCATTCTTTTCAGAACTCATTTTAAGCGCTGTTTTGAAGCAATTTGTAAGATCATCTTTTCTTATTGGTTTGTGCAAAATTATATCAACGAAGTCTTCTTTTTCATATCTGCTGCTTTGCGTGCGTGTTATTCCCAAAATTAGCGGAACGTCTTTGTATTGTCTGATAGCTGATGCTAATCTGCCGTCATAATCTAAAACTCTTGTCTCATAACTCATCATAAGAACGTCAAAATCTTTATGTTCTGCCAAGAGTTCAAGAGCTTCTTCTACGCTGTACGCATATTTAATTTGGCAATTATGTTCTCTTAAGAAATCTCTTGTTATATTTGCACCATATTCAAGGTGGCTTATCATGAGTGCCTTAACGTTGCTTAAATCCACTCTTTTATTTTCCGATTTATGAGAAGGGTCTTTCTTTAGCCTTATATTAAATTTGAATGTAGTGCCTTTATTAACCCCACTCTCTACAGAAATTTCTCCGCCCATCATATTTATAATGCTTTTTGCGATAGACAGCCCCAGCCCTGTTCCGCCATATTTTCGTGTTATCGAGTCATCTGCCTGCACAAAGGTTTCAAAAATTTTTTCTATATTCTCTTTTGAAATCCCTATTCCTGTGTCTTCAATTTCAAACAATAGATTTGCTTCTTCATCACTTTCTTCAATGAGTGAAACTCGGATACCAACAGAGCCTTCGTTGGTAAATTTAAGGGCGTTATTTACTAAATTGTTGAGTACTTGTTTAAGTCTGGAGGTGTCTCCTATTAAGTTTTCAGGAACATCAGAGTGGCAGTGAACAAATACCGTGACATCACCGGAGTCCGCATTCGCAGAAGCAAAAACAGCAGAATCCTCGACAAAATGTCTGATGTTAAACGGAATTTCTTCAAGCGCAAGCATGCCGGCTTCAATTTTCGAAAAATCCAGTATCTCGTCTACAATCTTAAGCAGCATAGAACTTGAAGATTGAACTTCTTTTATAAAATCCATCTGCCGTTCATTCAGTCCTGATGATTCAAGTAACTGTAAGAACCCCAAAATACCATTCATCGGTGTTCTTATTTCATGACTCATTTTTGCCAAAAACTTACTTTTAGCTTGGTTGGCAGATTCCGCATCGTTTCTTGCCTCCATAAGCGTGGTCGTATCATATAGAACACCTATAATTCCGTAATATTTCCCGTTTCTTCCAATAACCGGTGATTTAAAAATATTTGCCCATTTGTTCTCATTTTTGTCATACTCAAATTGTGTTACAAAATTGATGGTCTTCTTTTCTCTTGAAATTTCTGCCTCAGTCTGAATCTTTCTCTGAATCTCCTCTTTGGTTAAATATTTCTCCGCTACTTCATACGCATTTTTTGAAATAACATCTTCCGATAAATTGTGACGGTCTCTCAAGGCTTTGTTGCAAACGATAAGATTGTTGTCGGGATCTTGAAACCAAACTTCTGCTGGCATAGATTCAAACAACGCGCTGAGTAATTCTTCTCTGTCTTTGATGGTTTCTTCAAGCAGCTTTTTTTCTGTTATGTCACGCGCAATCCCATATATCCCCAAGGCATTTCCTTCGTCGTCATAAACAGGGAATTTGATGGTTTGAATGTGTCTTCTGCCCTTGTCATTTGTCTCAAATGATAGTTGAGAAGTATAGCTTTTGCCTGTTTCCATAACAATAAGGTCTGTTCTTCTTGATTCTGCCGCATTTTCCGGAAAGCGCTCTGCATAAGACATACCTATACAATCGTCGAATGATTTGATTGCAGCCTTGTTCTGGTAACGGAAAATATTATCTTTGTCTTTGAAATAGATGTAATCCGGGGTATTGTCAAGAAATTTAGTTATATATTTTTCGAACACTTAATTACGCCTCATTATCTTGCAACAGCAATATCAAATAAAATCAGGAAATATTTTTTAGAATATAATATTAGCAGAAAATAAAAATTTTAGACACATTGTAAACTAATGCAAATAAAATAAAAACACCATGAGCTCATAAACCATTATTGTCCGGTGGTATTTCGACTGTTTGTGTTGATTGCTGCTTAAAGGTTAATTCCCAAACGGAATGCTTTTTTTAAATATGCCCTTTGAAAAAGTTATGTTGGCATAGTTGCCTCTTGAGATTTTGACTGCCATGAACGGTGTTGAGGTGTAAGATAGTTTTCTTGCGCGTTTAATAGAATACTTTATGTTCAAATTACCATTTTTTTCTGTTACGGAATTTATTTTAATGGAAGTTTCCCGATTTGTAGCGTTTGAAACAACTGCGACCACAAAATATTTTGAAAAATCAACCTGCTCAACCGTGTTGCCCATGGTGCGCGCTATCCCAAATATGTTTGAGAATTCCTTCTGACTTTTTACAACAAAATAATTTTCAGAATTCTGAAGCTCCACATTATTTTTTACAAAGAAATTACTCAGTTGCGAAAAACTCACGTCTTTTGCACTTACTTCACCCGCGCAGACAAATAAGATAAGCGCCGCAAAAATTATCCCTAATATTTTAATCTTTTTCATTATTATTCCTCCTTAGCAAATTTGTAGCAATCTGCGGTGTGGTCATTGACCAACCCGACAGCTTGCATGTACGCATAAATAATTGTGGAACCGACAAAAGACATCCCGCGTTTTTTTAAATCCTTGGAAATTTTGTCGCTGATTTCGGTTTTAGCGGGTATCTGCGAAGGGGACGTAAAATTGTTCATTATTGGTTTGTTATCCACAAATTTCCATAGATAATTTGAAAAACTGCCGAACTCTTTTTGGATTTCAATAAAAGCAAGAGCGTTTTTGCGCACAGAAAAAATCTTTAGTCTGTTTCTGATAATTTCAGGGTTTTGTAGGAGCGCTTCAAGCTCTGTGTCGCTCATCTTGGCGCATTTTTGCACATCGAAATTTTTGAGAGCTTTTCTGTAGCCTTCTCTTTTTTTAAGCACTGTTTCCCAGCTGAGTCCCGCCTGCGCGCCTTCTAAAATAAGCATCTCAAAGAGTTTCCTGTCATCATAAACAGGCACGCCCCACTCCTGGTCGTGATATTTTTCATATAAAGGGTTGTTATCCGGAACCCAAGCACAGCGTTTAAGTTTTTCCATAAGACAATGTTAACATAAAAATTGAACCGGGGCGGAAGACACACACGCAGAATTTTACGGACTTTTCAAAAAGTTCTTGCTGCGCTCGCGTTAGACGTGCCTCCGTGCTGGCTTATTAGTCCTGCGGACAGCCGACCAATTAAGCCAGCACTTCGCACTCTGCTCGCTTGCGCGATTCTCACCAAGGTTCGAACCACTCCGCAAAAAAACACCTTAAAACAAAAGTTCAAGGTGTTTTTTTCTGGGGCGGAAGGATTCGAACCTCCGAATGCCTGGACCAAAACCAGGTGCCTTGCCGCTTGGCGACGCCCCAATGTATTCAATTTTAAAGTTTTCGTTGGATTTCTCCAAACGGCGGACTAAAACTCATTCTTCGTTAAGTCTGCCGGGGCTTTGCACCCATCAAACTACGCAACGCTTTGCTACTGCTTGTTTGTTGTGGCGACGCCCCATTAGGGTTACTTTCTTATTATATTCGTTCAAGCTAGCATGTCAAGAAAGGACTGCTCTCATCAGCAAAAACCACTTCAACCTTGCCTTTCAACAAGTTTTCCAAAACTTTTAACACCGGAATCTCGCTCTCAAAATGTCCCACATCAAACAAAACAATCCTGCTATCAAGCGCTGTGTGGAATTTTAAATCTCCTGTAACAAAAGCATCCGCACCCGCTTCGGTCGCCTCCTCAATGAAATCCGAGCCGCTTCCTGCGCAAAAGGCGATTTTTTTAATCGTTGAAGCCCCTTTGTTATTAACCAACCGCACATTGTTTGAGATGTTTTTTAATCTCTGGACAAAGGCATCGATTGTCATAGAGTTTTTAAATTCAACGTATCTTGCAAAAGACTGGATTGCTTCGCTTTGCTCGCAATGACAGATGGTTTTTTCCAGTCCTAAGGTTTTAATTAATGTATCAGTTGTGCCGCCCTGGGTTTGGTCGAGGTTCGTGTGCGCGCAATAAATCGGGATGTTTTTATAATCAATCGGTACGCAAAACAGCGGGTGATGGGAAATTATCATATCGCAATTGTTCTCTCGCGCTTGGGCAACGACATCGTCTGTTACGGTTAAAGCGAGCATAACTTTTTTAACCTCCGCCTTGCCAGCGCCTGTGCAATCACAGATTGCTTCGCTCCTACACTTCGTTTCGTCGCAACGGCGCTTCGTAGGGTTCGCCCTGTTCGTATCGCTCTCGCAATACGATGCCGGCGAACACCGGCTCACGCATTCCACCAGATGTCCGCAAAAATCCCACGGTTCAGCCAGTTCTAACGGCGCAAATTCTTCAATTATCTGAGCGATTTTATAAATATCCATTTATACATATTAACTTTTTTAAATTTTTCCGTCAAGCGATGGCAAAATTTTATGTTTACGGATTTTTATTTCACCAATGCAAGTAAATTCTATAAACAACAATAACCCCAATTTCAAATCCAGAATTGTATTCGTGGATCTTCATGAATATTCCAAATTATTAAATTCTGCAATAACACTATGCACAGAAGACAAGGTCAAAAGGTTTGATGAGTCAGCTGTAACGGAGGGCTTATATTATTGCATTGGCGGGGTCTTCAAGAAGAAAAAAGCCAACCATATTTTTCACTTATTCCCCGGTACTATGTTTGATAAAGCTGATGAACACTATAATGAATTCGCAGCCTGTAAGACTAATGCGGGACTAAAAGCGATATCTGAACAGAAAACCAAAGGTCTTATTATTGGGGGTTGGAACCAGCGCCAATCTGAATACTGGAATAAAGAAAATATTTTAAGTCTGCGTTTATACAACTTCTTAAAAAAATATTTTAAGAAAAATAACAATGCGGATTTTTCAGTATTTGTTGGGCAAGCCGGAGGTTATAACACAAACAGTACTCATTGTTCGTTTATTCACGATTTGTCGTATGACACATACTTTGTAAAATTATATAGAAAAGGCGACAAACCTTATTCTCCAAGTGATATAAGAAACCATTTCGACATAATTTCAATTTCACCAAATGATCAGGTATTTAGCAGCCGGGATGGTGAATTAACACGTATTGAAAACGCATATTTAAACAAAAGCGATTACAAACTCAGGAAGTAGGGAAAATTTCCTCTAATATTTTTGTGGCAACGGTTGTTTTTGAAGCCTTTTCGATTTCTTTGATGTTGAGGTTTTTGTCAAGGATTATAACTTCGTTTTGGTCGCTGCCAAACCCGATGTCTGTACGCGAAATATCGTTTGCAATAAGAAAATCACAGCCTTTGTTTTGGATTTTTATTTTTGCATTCTCAAGCAGATTTTCACTCTCGGCGCAAAAGCCGACGATAATCTGTCCTTCGCGCTTGTTTTCGCATAGGCTTTTTAGTATGTCAGGGTTTTGGACAAGTTCCAAAGTAATTGATTCTGGATTGCTTCGCTCACGCTCGCAATGACTTTTTTTAATTTTTTCTTTTGCAACGGTTTTTGGTCGGTAATCCGCTACAGCTGCTGCCATAATTATGCAATCCGCGCTTGGGGCGTGGGTTTCCACAGCTGTTTTTAGAGTAAGCGCGGAATGTTGCTTTGCGTCAATCAGAACCACATCTGCGCCTTGGCTTAACGCAACTTTTGCCAGTGCTGCCCCCATTTTCCCCGATGAATGGTTTGAAATATATCGCACAGGGTCAATGTTTTCGACTGTTCCGCCGGCGGTGATTACAATTTTTTTGCCTTTGAGTCGGTTTAAATTTCGCGCAATCTCGACGGTTCTAGTATAGATTTTTTCAACTTTGCATAAGCGTCCTTGACCGTGTGCGCCGCAAGCGAGGAAGCCGCTTTCAGGCTCTAGGATTTCATAGCCGCGGGCTTCGAGTTTTTTTAAGTTTTCCTGGATAATTTCGTCTTCCCACATGTTGCAGTTCATCGCAGGTGCGATTAAAACAGGCTTATTAAATGCGCAAACTATTGTCGTTAAAAGGTTGTCGCAGTAACCGTTAGCGATTTTTGAAAGAGTGTTTGCGCTGCACGGTGCGATTACCATAATGTCTGCTTTGTCCGCGCAGGAGATGTGTTCGGGCTTAAATTCTTCGACTTCAAACTGCTCCACGGCAACATCATTTCCGCTAAGGCTTTGTAAGGTTAATTTGGTTACAAAATTCAGTGCATTTGGGGTGCAAACAACTTGAACATCAGCTCCTTGGCGTTTGTACATGCGGATTAAATCGCAGATTTTGTAAGCCGCGATGCCGCCTGTGATACCTATTAAAACTGTTTTATTTTCTAACATTTGTTTTCCTGTTTGGTTTCCCTTCTTGTCATCCTGAACTTGATTCAGGATCTTCCACCTGTGCGGCTCATGCAAACCTTAACGGTGGAAGATTCCGGGTCAAGCCCGGAATGACAGAAAGTTATTAGTCGCTGATTACTTTCTCAAGTTCCGAAACTGCATTTTCAATACTATCGTTAACTATTTTATAATCGAATTGTTCGGATAATTCAAGTTCGCGCTTTACAATATTGAGGCGTTTCTTGATTGTTTCTTCGTCCTCGGTATTGCGGCCGCGAAGGCGTGCTTCCAATTCCTCGTATGATGGTGGAAGAATAAAAATCAAAGCCGCGTCTTGTCCAAGTTTGTCTTTTACCTGCAACGCACCTTGAACATCAATTTCTAAAATTAAGTCGTTGCCGCGCTCAAGAGATTTTTCGATAAAATATTTTTTTGTACCATAAAGGTTTCCTGCAAACTCTGCTGATTCAAGGAATTCACCATTTGAAACAGCGTCTCTGAACTCTTCATGCGTTAGGAAAAAATAATTAATTCCGTCGACTTCGCCTTCTCGCGGGCAGCGGGTTGTGCAAGAAATCGACAGACTAAACCGAGGATTTCGTTTCAGAAATTCCTTAATCACTGTGCCTTTGCCGACACCTGACGGGCCTGAAATTACATATAACTGTTTTTGCATGTAAGTATTATACAATAAAAGAAATGAGAACTACACCTGATGCATTTGATCAAAAAGCTCTTTGCGCTGAACCCAGATTTCCATTCCCAGTTCTTTGCCGCGTTCAATCAAGGCTTCTTTAATTTCTTTAAACGGATGTTTTGAGTGCTCAATGTTGCCGAGCATAAACATAACAAAATGCCCCCCAACCAGCGATTGTTTAATATCTTCAATGTTGACTTCCAACAGAGCGAGCAGTGCTGTCACTGACGCTACGATCCCCACTTTATCCACCCCGTGAACTGTTACAATTATGTGATGACTATTTGGCACGGCAGACTCCTAATTTAAAACGTTGACAGTAAACTTCCAAGTCACGCTTGATTTCCGGCGCTAAAATATACATTGTTATGATGTTTGGAATTGACATCGCAATCATCATCGCATCCGTCAGATTGATAATAGACGTGATGTTCATAATCGCGCCAAGTACGATTGAAGCACAATAGATAAATTGGAAAGTAAGCGTTCTTTTGCGACCTTCGCCAAAGAGGAAGTTCCAGGATTTTTGGCCGTAATATGCCCAGGAAATCATTGTCGAAAGCGCATAAAGCAACACGATTATTGCTAAAACTTTCGGGAAGAATGACATAGAAGTCGAAAGCGCTGCTGAAGTCATTTCAATACCTGAAGTCGCGCCTGCGTTTAATTTATAAGCGCCTGTTATTACAATCGCAAACGCTGTTAGCATACACATAATACCTGTTAAAAATGGTTCTAAAAGTGCCACAAAACCTTGTGAAATCGGCTCGTTGGTTTTTGCTGATGCATAAGCAATCGGCGCAGAACCCGTTCCTGCTTCGTTACATTGAACAGAACGACGCAAGCCCATAATCATTGCCCCGAACATACCGCCATAAATTGCGTCCGGACGGAAAGCTTGTTTTACAATTATCGCACCTGCGTGCGGGATTAATTTGAAATTTAAAACGATTACGATAAGTGCGGAAATTAAATAAACCCCCATCTTTAACGGGGTTAACATTTCGGCAGCTTTTGCTATGCTTTTGATTCCGCCGATAATAATCATACCGACGACAATCGCCATAATTAAACCGATTAACCATTTTAATCCGCCGAGCGCTCCTGCAACCCCGCCTGTGGAGTTCACCATTTGCGCCGCCGCTTGGTTAATTTGAACCATACAGCCGCCTGCGATACCGCCGCCGATACATAGAACTGCGAAGATTACTGACAACGGTTGTCCTAACCAGCGTAATTTTTTTCTGGTTAAACCATGTGCCATGTAGTGCATAGGGCCGCCGGAGATTGAGCCGTCGGCGTTAAATTTACGATATTTTACAGCAAGTGCTGCTTCAACGAATTTTAATGACATCCCCAAAATTGAGCCGACCAAAATCCAAAACGCTGCACCAGGGCCGCCGATTGAGATTGAAATAGCCACGCCTGCGATGCTGCCGAGCCCGATTGTGCCGGAAAGCGCCGTCATTAAAGAACCCAAAGGGGAGACCTCGCCGCCTTCACCGCTGGTGTCAGCCGGTTTGATTAACACATCAATCGCGTGTTTGAAGCCTGTGAATGCAATTCCTTTAAGATAGATTGTGAAGAACAATCCTGCAAACAAAATCCACAAGATAACTACCGGAACTTCAGAACCAAAGATGGTTACAGGGTAAAAGATTACCTTTGCCGCCGCATCAGAAACCGGTGCGATGTATTTGTCTGCCCAGGCATCAACGCTCATTGCTTGTGCGTTCTGAGCGCATAATAATAAAGTTAAAATTCCAAATATAATTCTTTTCATGCCAATAATAATATCATAAACATACATAATTAATACTTCTGTCATTGCGAGGGAGCATTAACGACCGTGGCAATCCAGTCTTATATTTTCTGGATTGCTTCGCCCTGCTCGCAATGACGTGTGGATTTACTAACCATTTTACCTATATGAGGTTATATGATATAATATCTTTGAAGTATGATGAGTCAGACCAAAAAATTGTCTATAGCATTCTACTGGCACATGCACCAGCCCGTGTACCAACTTAATGCAGCGGGCGATTTTCTCATGCCATGGGTTAGGCTGCATGCGATAAAAGATTATTTGGACATGGTTCTGATTTTAGAGAAACATCCCGACACAAAACTTAACTTCAATCTTGTGCCGGTGTTGCTTGATGCACTAATTGATTATGGCGAAAAGGGCTTCCACGATATCCATTCAAGGCTTACTGTGATGGACATTGAGCGTCTTAGTGTTGACGATAAAAGATTTATTATCAACAACTTTTTTGATGCAAATTACGAGTTTATGATTCTTCCGCTGCCGATGTATGACAAATTATATCGTCAGTTTAATTCCACGCCTGACAAAGATATAGATATTTTCACAAATCAAGAATACTCTGATTTGATGGCGCTATTTAACCTTGCTTGGTTTGACCCGATTTACAAAGACCTATACCCTGAGTTGAAAAAATTAATCAAAAAGGGTAAAAATTATACGCTGGAAGACAGAATTGCAATTATTGATTTGCAGCGCGAGATTATCCGAAAAATCATCCCGACTTACAAACAATTTATGGAAGCCGGGAAAATTGAGATTACCACAAGCCCTTATTATCACCCGGTTTTGCCGATTTTGCTCGATATAAAAGATGCTAAAAAAGGCAACAGCGATTTGCCAAACAACCTTAACATGGAATCCGATGCGCGCGAACAGGTTGGAATGGCGCTGGATAAAATCGAAAAACTATTCGGCAAACGCCCGAAAGGCTTGTGGCCGTCAGAACATTGTGTAAGCCCAAAAACTCTTGAACTGCTTGCCGAAATGGGACTAAAATGGACAATCGCAGATGAAGGAATTCTTTCTGAATCGGTCAACCACGAATTTGTGAGAGATTTTCAAGGCAGGCTTGAAGACCCGTATTTGCTGACAAAAACCTATGAGTACAAAACAAAACCCACACCTATAAAAATCATGTTTAGAAGCGCGATGCCATCTGCGCTCATCGGGTTTGAGTACTACAAACACGATCCGGTTACAGCAGCACATGATGCTTATGACAAAATAAAGACGGTTCAAAGTAAGCTGCTTTCATCGCCGGATACAAACCACTTGTATGCCGTGGCAATGGACGGAGAGAATTGTTGGGAAAAATATCAAGAAGACGGCACCGCCTTTTTGAATACACTTTACAGTCTGATAGAACAGGACGAATCACTTGAAACTGTCTTGTTAAGCGACTACATTACAAGAGATAATTCCAGACCGCTGAACAAACTGGCCTCCGGTTCTTGGGTTAACCGTAATTTTGACCTGTGGATAAACGAGCCGTTAAAAAACCTTGCCTGGTCTTATTTAAAGCGGGTTAAGGATGATTTTACAAATTATGCTAAGAAAAACCCAAAAGACCCGAACCTTGAAGTTGCGAAAAAGGAATTGTATATCTGTGAAGGCAGCGACTGGTTTTGGTGGTACGGGGAGCCTAATGACAGCGGGCATGACAGCTTATTTGACTATATCTTCCGCGAACACTTGAGAAACGTTTATGCTTATCTTGGGCTGCAATCACCGCCGTTTTTGGAAACTCCTTTAACAGAAGGTATCTCAAGGCCGTCACGTTATCCGCGCGGAGAATTCACTCCTGAACTTACAGGAAATATCGATGATGAATGGCCGGATGCGGGTGTCATTGAAATCCCGGATGGCCCGGTATTGGACGAAGACAAGCTCTTTGACAGAATTTGTTTCGGGTACGATTGTGACAATGTTTATTTTAGATTTTACGCTAACCAATATGTAAAATCACTTCCTGCGATGCGCAAACATATTCACCAAATGCACATCTACACAAGGTGTAAAGGCAAAAAAGACAACCTTTCGCCGATCCGCGTTGTGAACAAAACCGACACAATTTTACCAATTGCTAAAGAAAAATTCCATAACGAATTACAGATTTCGCTATTTAAAGGGGAAGTCTTTATCGCACGTATGTCAAAAGCACTGAGTAATAATCTTTGGATGATGGCGCCTGATAAGGGTATAGAAGCGGCCTACGACAAGGTTTTGGACTTGGCTGTTCCTTTTGAGCTGCTCGGTGTCGAGCCTGGCGAGACGGTAGAATTTGTATTTGTCCACGCAGACTACGAAATCCGCGACTTTATTATACCAAACGATATGCTGCTGGAAATCACTAGAAACCCGCGCTGCGCACTACGATAATGGTTTATACGGATTGATGCAATTTCCCCCCCCTTTTTTTTCAAGGAGAGTTAAGAATGGGGCACTATACCTCTAATTTATAACCGCCGCCGTAGATGGTTTGGATGTATTTTTTGCCGTTTGAAATTTTATCCAGTTTTGAGCGTAAATGTCTTATGTGAACGCGGATTGTTTCCACATCGTCATCAGGTGAATAGCCCCAGATGTCTTTTAAAATCTGCGCGGATGACACCATATTCCCGTGGTTTTGGAACAGCAAATTAAATATATCAAACTCAATCGGAGTTAGTTTTGCGGTTTTATCGCCGATTTTAACACTGTAAGCTTCCGGGATAAGAGTTATTTCGCCAAGCGTCAAAAGTTCACGTATAGACGCGGATTCAGGGAGTTTGCGCGAGCGTTTCAGGAGCGCTCTAACACGTACCTGCAATTCTTCCATCTCAAAAGGTTTGACCAAATAATCGTCAACACCCAGGTTAAAACCGTTAACCTTGTCATTAATCTGTGAGAGCGCGGTTAACATCAGAATCGGAATGTCTTTTGTGGAATCGTTTTTGCGGATTCGTTGAGCGACAGTAAAGCCGTCAACTTCCGGCATCATAACATCTAAAATTACAAGCTCGGGCAATTCCTGCTTGCATAGCGCAAACCCGATTATCCCGTCAGGTGCCTGGATAACCTTGTAACCGGCGAGTTCCAGGTTAATCTTTATCAGCTCGTTTATCGCTTTATCATCATCAACAACAAGTATTTTATTCATGCAATTATTTTAGCATGAAATATTTAGTTGAAAATATACGCTAAAAACTCCTGCTCTCTATACTTTTCCAACGGTTATGTAAGTGAAGGTTTTTGAGAATTCATCGATAGGCATTGAGAGTATTTCTGACGAATCCCAAGGATTTATTATAAACACCTCTTTGTCAGTTATCTTTTGAACACTATATGCATGACCGCTTACAACAGGTGTTTGACTGCGATCAGAAACTTTACTTGCTACGTATTTCGTTTTTGTGTCGGTATTCACTTGAGCGGTCATAACGGCAGTTTTATCCTTGGAAAGCCGACGCAGATTCGACTTGCTCGGCGTAACGTCTTTAGTTTTTCGTCCTGTTAGAAGTTCGAATGCAAGTGATGTATAAGAGCCATCTATTGTGTATTGCATTTCACCACTTGTGGGATCCTTAAGACCGTATTCAAGCGCATGTCTTTCAACAGCTGCTTCTAGTGCGCGCAAATCTATATCGCCCTTTGATAAGTGAGTCTCACCTTTAAGCCAAGATACGCTGAATGTGTAAGGTGCCTTCATTCCCGGAAGTTTAACCGTTACTGTATCGCCGTCGTATTTTAGGCTGTTCTCAATAATTTTGCTTCCTTCTTCATTATTTGCAGTTGAAATTGTTGCTCCACCCCACCAGCAATTACCTATATGACCTTGTTCCGTGCGTTTATCAATCTTTGAATTAGGGGTGTCATTAACATTGCTGTTATTTGTGAGGCTAACTTTTCTTGACGCACTATTTAGTGCTGCTTCTATGCGCAGTGATGCTATTTTTATATCTTTTTTATTGTTAGTGTTTTTGGCAGCATCCAGTGATTTATTAACCCAGTTTTCATTGTAATCGACTTGTCGGTTGTCATTTTTTGCCTGAATAATTACTTTGTTGGCACATGTTTCTATGCGTTCAAGGGCTTCTGCTTTTGAAAACGGTGATTGCTTTGAGCAGAGAAAGTCGAAGAAAGCAGTTCTGCCGCGGTTAGCTTCCCGGAAGGCTTCCGAAAGGTTGGCAAATGTGTGTATATCCAGGGTATCAAGGATAACTTCTGCTGCTTTTTGTTTATTCTCTTGCCCTTTTGCTTTGAAGAAATTATCAACAAGCGGAGAGGTCGTTTTTTGGTTGTTTACGTTGTATTCAAATACAAGTTCTCCATTGCGCGTACATTTTTTATTGCCATATCCGTCAACAGTAACTGTAATCTCGTAGGATTCAGCAACCGGAGCATTTTCGATTTTCTTGTTATCTGCCACCACCGGCTTGTTTTCCGGTTCAACAACCACCGGTTTGTTTTCGATTACCACCGGCTTATTTTTCGGCTCAACAACCACCGGTTTGTTTTCAGGTTTTATAGCTTCGGGTTTAGTTTCGATAACGTTTTGCGCGATTTCATTTGCAGGGGTGTATATGAATTTATCTCTTATCTGAAATTTATTCTGCGGTTTTATTTCTTCCGGTTTATTTTCAACTATATTTTCAGCTGCCGGCTTGTTGACGAAAAGATTCTCCTCTTTTATTGCAGGCTTGCTTGGTGTGTTTACCACCGGTTTCGGATCGGGTTTTGCAATGATAGTTTCGGCAGGTTTCTTGTTTTTGAAATCTTTATCTTCTTCATAGGTTAAAAAGTTCCCGTTTTTATCAAAAGTTCTGACAGTTTTACTTGTCCATGAACTATCACCGTTGCTTGCCGTATATCTTTCTTCTCTAATTTTTGTGCCTGCATCGTCAAAATTTTCAACCCATTTGCGTTTCCAGCCGGAGCCGCCAGGTTCGCGCATTAAAGCAACTTGAGTTTTGGTATCAGGGTCATATTTTATGTTAGTAACATTAATACCTGTTACAGGGTCGTATTTATTGGTTTCGACCACTATATTGTTTTTAAGATTGCGTTCTTCTGTCTTAATCTGTTTGCCTTTATCGTTGTGTGCATAGAACACAACCAGCCCGTTTCCTTTGTCATCAAGAGTCTTTTCCTGAATAACTCTACCTTGGCTATCGCGGGTTAATACGAGTTCAGCTTTTGGGGTGCCCAACATCGCGTCAGCCGCTTCCGCAGTACCCGAACTCACACCGTTATTGGTGTTGCCCGTAAGAGCAATAGTTTCCTTGCTGCTGGCTTTTTTATCGCTGCCGGAAGCATTAATAACTTTTGAAAAATTGATTTCATTTTTACTAAAACGTATACTATCAGCCATTTTAATACCTTTTACACAAAATACTACAAATACTATTACGACCTTTTCTAAAAAAACTTTAGCATTTGTTACATAAATTTTACATTTAAAGGAAGCGAAGCCTTTTGTTAATTCATGTAAACAAATCGGCAAAACACATGACAATCGGGCGCTATTTCTATATTATTAGACCAAGGAGATCTTTGATGCTGGAAGATATAATGCATAAGACATCTAATTTTGATTTAACCTCAAAAAGCACGTTTTCTAAAGATGACGAGGTTTTTACCTCACGCTCTTACGCTGCCCTTTTAGCTAAAAATGTTGTGCCTATTTCGCACAAAAAGGCCGCTAATAATTACACGATAATTAACAGAGTTTTTAAATTCCAAGCTGTTATGAGCAGAATTACTAATGTGGAAAAAGCGCTTTTGACCAAGTACAATTTCAAGACGCTTGAATTTACAACCGCGAAAGAAATGTATGAACAGCTTGAACTCTTGCAACAGTTGACGCTTCACCCTGAATACCAGAAAGATGCCGACGAGATTATTGAAATCAGAACAAAAGAATTGAAATTTATTATCGCGAGCAGATACGCGACAATCTCAAACGAGATTTATAAGGGTTATATCGCGCTGGAGAGCTATTTTAAAGAAATTAGCAGATTTAATTAGTATTTTTGTCATCCTGAACTTGATTCAGGATCTAACAGTCGATAAGATGTAACCAAAGTCAAAAATTATACTGTTCTACTTTAGCGAATTATGGTCGAGTCACTTTGCTTGAAAAACTGAGGTATTGATGGGGCGAACGGTGGCCAGATCCTGAATCAAGTTCAGGATGACAGGTTTGTTTAGCGATGCAAAAGAAAAAAGAGCGGATTTTGTAAAAACAAAATCCGCTCTTTATGATTATTTGTATAAGCTTAATTACGCTGTCTTGTTCGCTCGCTTGTAACGGCGTTTCAGGTCGGCAAGCCGCCCTTCCAGCCTCAGCTCGCTTACGCTTCTTCAGTAGCTGCCGGTTCTTCAGCCGGAGCTTCTTCAGCTGCTGCTGCTTCAGGAGCAACTTCTTCTGCTGCAGGAGTTGGTTCTTCAACTGCTGCTTCAAGAACTTTCTCTGCTGCTTCTGCTTCAGGAGTTTCGATTGGTTCGCAAACAGTCGCTTCTTCAACAGCTTCAGCTACGACTTCAACGGTTGCTTCTTCAGCTGCTGTTTTTGCCGCTTCAGCTTCAGCCGCTTTCGCTGCTTTAGCTTCTTCTTTAGCTTGTGCTGCTGCTTCTTTTTCAGCTTCTAATTTAGCTTTTGCTTTTTTAGAAAGTTTTGGTTTTTCTGATTTGATGTATTTCAAAGAACCGTCAGCGTTAGCGTTGTCGATTAAATATTTAACCGTTTCGGTCGGTTGAGCGCCTTTTGTAATCCATTCTTTAGCTGCTTCAACGTCTAATTTCATAACTTTTGTTTTAGGGTTGTAGTGGCCAAGTTCCTGGATAGGTCTGCCTTCACGTTTAGTTGTAGAATTAATAACGATAATTCTGTATGTTGGGGCTTTTTTAGCGCCCAATCTTTTCAATCTAATTTTTAACATGTTTAAATTTTCCTTCTTTAATTCGTATCAATAGCCAGAAAAATAATCCCGGCTGCTAGTGTGTCGGTAAAATCTGCCGCCGCTTGCTGATTTCCCTGAAACAGAGGGTGAGGAAACCCTTGCTCCGTAACTATTGAAACATAAACCCGAAAAATCCGCAAGCAATTTTGTAAATTTTTATAAAGTCATACTAGCCACATGGGCAAATTTTAAAATTTAGGGGTATTTTACTAAATGTCATTTACTCAGGATAAAAGGAATTATCTATGCCACTAATGAATGTAAAATTAATCGGCGGCCATTTCTCCCCTAAGAGCTCATTTATTAAAAATAATAAAAAAGGAAGGCCTAGAACAAAAGATATCATATTTACCAAAGGGTATAAACCATTGTCTTGCCAAGATAAAAAACTGCCGTCTAATTACAGAGCATTCGCGTTTACTTGTCCTGAAAACAATGTCGATGCTATTTATGTGGCGTTACGGGCTGTTTTAAAACAAAAAGGTGTCACGCGCCCGTTTGGGATTATGAAGCGTGCCGATATTAATGGCAGAAAATTAGAACCGGGAACAAACGTTATGGCTGTCATAATTGATAAAAACGGCAATCCGGTACCGGCAATAAGTTTGGCGTTTAACAACAAAATTACTCAAAAAATACACCGATTTGACTGGCCAAACATTAGAAAAGTTTATGAACCGGTTAAAAAACTGGCAGACACAATAATTGAAAAATTACAACTAAAGTAAAATAGAAAAAGGAAAAATTTATGGCAAGTTTATATAATTATATATCACCTGTACGCGGCGGCGGTTCAAGGCAATTAAGTGATCTTGTGGGAAGAAGAATGAACAAGGGGTATGTTAGGAATCCAAAAGCAAACCCGATTGGAGCAACTCAGAGCCTTAGCAAAAAAGTACCGGATGATTTTGGCGTTTATTTATTAGCTTTCCCCGGCACATACAAACCGTATAGTGTTATAGAAACTATCAAAAGAACACTTGCAAAAATGAACATAAAAATGCCTAGATTCATCGGGAAACCTAATCTTGGAATAAGGAAAGTGCCAGAAGGTACAAATGTAATCGCAATAGTTAGCGGAAAAAACGGGGTAGAGCCCCCGCCAGGGGCAAGTTTTGCCTGCAAATACGAGTTCCAGCAACCGATAAGGACTCTCGAAATGGGCACCCAAGAGGCTCATATTGCTGTTAAGCCAATAATTGGTGAAATAATAAACGCACTACGATTAAAGAAGAACTCATAGAAAGGAATCATTAATGTATATCTCAAGATCATTATCAAAATCTCATGGCGGCGGAGTAAAAGAAATCGGCGAAATTGCTGTCTCTGTCGGCAGAAAAGCTCGTACCCATATCAGTTCTTCAAAGCCTAGTCCTGGCTGTGGCGCAAGTAAAAAATTACATGGGCACAGTACATATTTATTAGCTTACCCGGAGAACTTTGATTCGAAATCGGTTATTAGCGTATTAAAAAAAGTTTTTTCTAAAAAAGGTGTTACTGATCAATTTATGATATTGGGTAATCCTTTTTTAGGAGCAAGAAAAGCCCCGGAAGGTACAAAAGTCCTGGCAATCATTAAAGGCAAAAAAGGTCAAGAACTTCCCACAGCGATATCGCTTGCACTTCAAAATGAATTCCCTCAGCCGATAAACGTCCATCCGTGGCATAATCTAAAGAATATTGCCGATTCTATTGAACCGTTTATAGGCAAAATTATTAAAAAATTGGGATTTAAATAAAAACTGAAAGAAATTTTATGAGACATTTCAAACTACTACCAACTTCACACGATGACGCTTTAATTAGGCTAAGGACGGCCATTGTGAAAAAGACACCTGAAACACCTCTAAAAGTGACAAGCAAACCAAATTCGACTTATCATACTTCCAAAGATTTGTCAGATGATTATTTGGTCTATTTATTGGCTTGCCCTGCAGCGCACCATCTATTCGCTGTTGTTCATGAATTGAGTAAGGCTATGCGAAATAAAGGTGTCATTAATATGCCGACATTTTTTAAGAGCCCTTTTCTCGGTTCAAGAAAAGGTCCGCCGGGAACGAATGTTTTAGCAATTATATCAGGAAAAGACGGTAAAAAGCCGCCTTCAGTACCGACAATTATGCATAATAATAAGTTCTCACAGGATATACACGTCCATGAATGGGCGCAAGAAGGGTTTGTAAAAGATATTATCAAACCATTTTTGGATGAAATAATAAAAGCATTACAACTTAAAAATTAATCAATGAAAGGAATCAAATATGTTAGGTCGAATAGATAGAACTGCGTCAATAATACTTGGCAACGGCCCGGCAAGATGGGGCACATATACCACTAAAAAAGGCTTAAAACTTGCTCCTCCTCCCTCTGTAAAGAAAACAATGGCACCAAGTTATGGTTTGAGCCAACCTTTACCGGATAATTATTTGGCGTATGTATTGGGATGTCCTAATTATTTTGACGTTGAAAGTGTCGCAAAAGCACTCAAGGAAATGTTTGTAGCTAAGAGCTTCCGTGTTATGCCAAGACTTGCAAGAAACTTGGATCTAGACGGCAGAAAACTTCCTGAAGGTATGAAGGCAATTGCTGTTTTGGCTGCAAAAGACGGCAGCGAATTGCCTTTAAGAGTTGGAGTAAGCATTGCCTATAAATATAAATTTGGCGCAAGACATGATATACATTTTCTGCCGAATGGAGGCAAAAGTATCAAAACCGTTCTTAAACCATTCATGAAAGATATCATTAAAAATCTGAATCTAAAAGTAAACAAACTTGCTTAATTATGCAAAAATCATTATACTATTGTTGTGATTAATGTTGATGATAGCAAGCTAACATATATGAAAGAGGCGGTCAGAGAAAAACTCGATAAGACGTCGCTTTTTCAATATCGTGGGATGGTTTCAAAGCTTCTTGGTTTGACGGTTGAGGTTAAACTTCCGGGGCTTAAAGTCGGCGATTTGTGCTACATTGAAACCTATGACGGCAGACAAAAACCCGCTGAAGTTGTTGCGTTTAAAGGGGAAGTTGCACAGTTGCTTTTGCTGCTTGACGGTGAAGGTATCGGGCAGGGAAGTTTAGTCACGTCAACCGGGCGTCCGATTATGATTCCTGTCGGAGATTTTTTGCTCGGGCGTTTGATTAACCCGATGGGCGAACCGACTGACGGCAGACCGATGGACACAACAGGTGCTACTTGGCGCTCAATTGAAGGCCCTCCACCGGATGCGTTTGACAGGCCGATTATTACAGAAATGTTCTCAACCGGCGTGCGCGCGATTGATTCGGCTCTGACTTTTGGGGTCGGGCAACGTATGGGATTGTTTGCGGGTTCAGGGGTCGGAAAAAGTACACTCCTGGGGATGATTGCGCGAAATTCCGATGCGGATGTTAACGTTGTTGCGCTCATTGGTGAACGCGGACGGGAAGTTAAGGAGTTTATTGAAGACGCGCTTGGCGAAGAAGGTATGGCAAAATCCGTGCTTGTTTGCTCAACGGGCGACCAGCCGCCATTGATTAGACAAAAATGTTTGCTATCAGCGACTGCTGTTTGCGAATATTTCCGTGATCAGGGTAAAAAAGTTTTCTTAATGACGGACACAATTACACGTTGTGCGATGGCAGGCCGTGAAGTTGGCTTATCAATTGGCGAACCGCCTACAATGAAAGGCTATCCGCCTTCAATTTTCTCTTGGTTACAAAAAGCACTTGAGCGCGCAGGAAACAACCCCAAAGGCTCGATTACAGCACTCTATACTGTTTTGATGGAAGGTGATGATATTGCTGACCCGATTGTAGATACTGTCCGCGGGATCGTCGACGGTCACGTTTTTCTCTCGCGTAAAGTTGCAGAAGCCAACCATTACCCGGCGATTGACACGTTAGGAAGTATCTCGAGGCTTATGTCAGCAGTTGCGACTTCTGAACACAAAGAAGCAGCGGCAAAGATGCGTAAAATCCTTGCATTGTACCGTGAAAACAAAGATTTGATTGACGTTGGTATGTATCAGCCGGGTACAAACCCGAAGCTTGATATTGCGATTGAACTTATGCCACAGGTTAACGCTTTCTTGCAACAGCGCACAGCAGACAGTGTTGATATGGACACCACAATTAAAACGCTTATTGATATGATGCAGAATGTGGATATTTAAAATAACTAGGCAATCTAACCGATTGTCATCCTGAACTGACTGCAGAATCGGCTGAAAGGAACTTGAGGCCAGATTCTATGTCCCTACCTGGTGATTCAGGATCTTGCCAACTTGGGGTTTTGCATGAACTTTTAAAGTGCCAGATTCCGGATCAAGTCCGGAATGACAATTATTTTTTATCTTTCTATCTGTAGCCTATTCCGCGTTCGTGTTCAATCTTTAAAGTTGGCTGCAGGGTTATTCCGATTGCGTCAATGCGGTAGTCTTTGTGTGGGTTTTCGGCTAAATAAGCGTGCGCGCCTTTGAGTATTTTCTCATATTTATTCTTGGTGACCGCAGCAAACGGGGTGCCAAAAGCGTTACTTTTGCGCGTTTTTACTTCAAAAAACACGAGTTTGTTTTTTAATTTTGCGATAATGTCAATTTCGCTAGCGCGTCCGAAGTGTTTGTTGCGCTCTAAAATCACATAGCCGTTATCCCTCAAATACTGACAGGCAAGTTCTTCACCGTTATCGCCGGTTTCTCTCTTGTTCATTGTTTGATACCGTTTCTTGCAAATTTCGTTAAGTCAATTAAATCGTGGTCATCTTTTATCGTGCAGTTTTTACTTCTGCGCACAGGACAGATGTCAATGCCGCCTCTGCGGGTGTATAGTGCGCAGACGAAGAGTTCATCTTCCTTGTCTAATAAATCTGAAAGTCTTTTGTAAATCATCTCGCAGCATTCCTCATGAAAATGATACTCCGAACGGAACGAACACAAATATTTAACAAGGCTGTCCTCTAAAATATATTTTTTAGATTTGTAATATATAAATACGTCGCCAAAATCAGGCTGGCGGGTCACTCTACAGTTTGAGCGCAAAGAATCAAACATTAAAAATTGTTTCTCGGCTTGATCGAGGGTTCCGATTTCAAGTAATTCGGGTGTTTCCTTAAATTTTTCAATTTTTAGAGTGTTCTGACTGATTTTATTAATTATATTTTTAAAATCATTAAAAATTTCTGTTCTTTGAGTATCGTTGTCTAAGAGATTAGCTGTCACATTTGTTTGAAGTTTTTCGCTCAAATCCCTTTCTATAGCCTTTTTGCATATATCTAAACAGTCTTCTATCGTTGTGCCGTTTCGTGTCATGTTAAAAGAATTCAAATACAATTTTAGAGATTTGGATTCCACAATAAATTCACTCTTGCAGCTGTATTTTATCTTTAATATTTTTGTAGTCGGGATTCCGTTTTCAGTCATTGATGAGAATTCGTATGCGTGCCATACATCCTGACCTTCAAAAGGGAGATCTTCGCAGTTGATTTGGTATTGTTTGCGGTTCTCCAATCTTGGAATTGCAACCAAAAGCGACGGGTCATAAGATTCGCTTCCATTGACTGATTTACCTAAAAAAGTCGATGCAATTTTTTCTGTTTCACTCAACATACCCTTATTTTAGCATAAAAAAGCTCCCGAGGATGAGGGCTTTTTATGCTAAAATTTAATACAATCCGCTACGCTGTGATATCCTCGTAAGCTGCAGGGTTATTGAATAAATCGTAATTGATTTCACCTTCGTTATCCGCAATCGCAGCAGCAACAACGGTGTCAGAAGTTACGTTAATGAGCGTTCTCATCATATCTGTTATACGTTCAATTGTGAACAGGAACGCAAATCCTGCAATAAGCTGTTCCTGACTCAAGCCCATACTATTGAGGATAAGAGCGATTGTGATAAGCCCCGCACCCGGAATGCCCGCACACGTACTTGAAGCAACCATCGCTAAAATACAGATTTGAACAATTAGGAATGGTTCCAGCACCACGCCATAAGCTTGCGCCAAGAAGATTACCGCAACAACTTGCAGCAGGGCTGTTCCGTCCATGTTAAGCGTTGCGCCAAGCGGAAGGACGAAGCTTGAAATCTTATGCGAAATCCCTCTTTTTTCACAACAAGCGATAGTTAAAGGCAGGGTCGCAGATGAACTTGCAGTCCCGAACGCTACCATCATTGCTTCCGCAACAGCAGAATAAAGGGTTGCGCAGTTGACTTTTGAGAAGAATCTCAAGAATAACGGGTAAACAATTACTAATTGAGTGGTAAACCCGATTGCAAGAACTAATAAATATTTTGAAATACTGTGGAAAATTTCTATACCAAAACTTGAAACAGCAGACGCTGTAAGAGCAAATATACCAGGCGCTGCAAGTAACATAATCCAATCAGTGATTTTCATTGTAGCAGCAAAAACGGATTCAAAGAACGAAACGATAGGTCGGTTAACATCACCCACACGAGCGAGAGCAACAGCTAGGATTACCATAAACACGATGATTGAAACCATGTTCCCTGTTGCAAACGAATGGAACGGGTTGCTCGGAATAAAGTCTAAGAACATTGATAAAACACTGCCTTGCTGTGCAATTGCTGCTTTAACCGATGTTTGAACTGCGCCGGCAGCGTTAGCGTTGATATAAGGTGCTGCACCAAGACCCGGTTTAAAGATAAGAGCCAGAGCCGCACCGATTGCGACGGCGACTGAAGTTATTATGCCGTAATACACAATCATTTTCGTACCGAATTTCCCGAGTTGTTTGTTATCTCCAATGCTCGTAATTCCAATAATAATCGCCGATACAACGAGCGGAATTACAACCATTTGAATTAATCTAATGAATACTTGACCAATAAAAGTCAATATAGGCAGAACGTGTTCTATCGGATGGTGATGCAAAAATACCCCGGCAGCAATACCGAGAATAATCCCGCAAAATATGTGCCAGTTACGCTTAATTCCCAATCCCAATGCTATTAATATCTGCATATGTAGTTTCATGCTAAAACCTCGTCCTTCTATTATCAACTGAATGATTGTAGCACTTTTTTAGAGGTTAGTCAAATACTTCCATTGCTTCAATGAGTTCCAGCATAACCTGGTTGTAAGGCGTTGGTATTGTGTGCTGTTTGCCCAAACAAACCATTGTGCCGGCAAACATTTCGACCTCGGTTTTGCGACCGGCTTCAATGTCTTGCAGCATAGAAGTTTTGCCATCAGGTGACATGAGTTTTAGATCCGCAAGGCATTCATCCAGTATGGTTTCAGTATTATTTACCCCTGTGGCCTTTGCTACTGCAGCAACCTCTTTTATAATGTTTTCAATTAGTGAGAGCATCTTCGGGTTTGACAGCATCTGTCCAAAATTCTGGCAAGTAATCGCGGAGAGCTGATTGCAAGAAACATTCAACGCAAATTTCAACCACATCGCACGTTTGATATCTTCGGCAATCTTATAATCAATCCCGACTTTCACGAAAAAGTTTTTCAACCGCGCAACCCGTTCATCGTTAGGCTCAGTTGAGCCAAAAACAACAAGATTTAGAGTGCCGGCCTTGACTTCATTTCCTGTTCTAACCGAACTGTGTCCGAGGAAATTTGAGCATAAAACTTTCTCCCAGCCGTATTTCTCGGCGATAATTTCTTCGCTCGAAATCCCGTTGAGTAATGAAATTATAATTGTGTTTTCGCCCACAAAGTTTTCAATATTTTTAACCGCTTCATGCAGACCGCTGTATTTTGTTGCGATAATTATCAAATCTGCTGTCTTGGATTGTTGACGGTTCGGAAAAGCGTGGTTTTCCTCACCATGGGCGTTCGTTAGCACTCCACGCCCGTCAAAATCCGCTTTGTAATCTCTGTTTTCCGGCAAAACATAGTCTAAATCCAGTTTTTTACCGTTTATCACAGGCGGGTTTTGAGAATATTGCTCTAATCGTCTTTTGTCAACCAAAATTTTCAGCGGCACATCGGCTTCGCTAAATTTATTAGCGAAGATACTGCCAATCGCGCCTATACCACAAATCAAAACATTTTTAATTTCTATTTGTTCGTTCATGTTAACAAATATACATAAACCCCGCAAAATAAGCAATTCCCCCATAAAATAATACTTTATATAAAGGTGTAGTAATTATATAGTGTGAAAGTTTTTAATGGGAACAGGATGGTTTCTTACACCGGGTGTGGGCGGTGTAAACAACGTTAATATCAATAACAGGCAGGTTAAAAACAGGCCGTTTTTTGGTAATGCAAAAACGGATTCTTTTGAATTTACTACAGTCAGCCGCTACACAAACGAAATGGCAATAAGACACCTTATGGCCGCAAACCCGAAAGTCGCACAGATTATGAAAGAGATTGGCGCAGACGGTACGCTAAACATGTCTGATGTGCAGCAAAACTTGATGGGACATTTAAATGAAACAAAAAATGTTGCGGTCGGTATCACCAATAAATTGCCTATTGCATTAAAGAACCAAGTTAACACTCAGGAAGTCGCTGACGCAGCGTATCTACACGATTTAGGTAAAGTCCTTATCCCGCGCGAGATTTTAAACAAACCCGGAAAATTAAACGAGAGCGAAAGAAAGATTATCGACAGGCATGCTGAAATCGGTTATGAATTGTTGAAAACAACCGGCTTGAGTCCGAACACTCTCAAACTTATTAAAGACCACCATAAAGTGTCAGCTAATTCCGATATCGCGCTGCAAATAGTCGCTATGGCGGATGAGTATTCAGCTTTGCTTGAAGACAGAATGTATAAAGAAGCAATGGATCCAAAACAGGTTTTAACAATAATTTATTCCGAGGTTAAGGCGGGCAAGTTCCACCCGTTTGTTTTCCGTTCGTTAGTGGATTATGTGAACGCGCAACAAACACAGGAAGTGATAGTATAACAGTGGCGGATTTTTGTAATACCAATGTCTAGTTGCCTATTCATTAAAATCTATGTATGATAGGTTTATTGGAATTGTATTTTTGGAGGATAGAATGAGTATGAAATCGTCACAGCAATCGCGGCCCGCTTTCACTATGGTAGAATTTTTGGTAGCGCTGGTGGTTCTCGGTGTATTGCTGGCGGTTATGCTTCCTGTCCTTAGAATCTTTGTTGAAAACAAAAACGCAAGAATGTTAGAGAAGGCTTATTATAATGTTGAAAGCATAGTCGCGGCGCTAAAAAGTGATAACGTAAGCTATCCCGACTGCTCAACCTCAAACGCCGACCCGGCCTGCGGCAGCGCAGTTGTCGGCGGTTTCCAAAATACCCTCGTAAAACAATCTAACGGAACATACACAGCGACCGATGCAAAATTTGCAAACCTCTTTGCAGCGAAACTCAACGCACTAGGCTATAATCCGGCAGCGTGTACCTCTACATTGTGTATCGCAACAACACCGGACGGCATGACTTGGGATTTGAAAAATCTTGTAGCTGCAAAAAACAACTGGGCAACTGCACCATACATTGATATAGATGTTAACGGTGCAGGAGCGCCAAACTGCAGAGCGATTGAAGAAGGTTGCACTACCCCTGACCAGATTAGAGTCCGCATAGAATCAAGCGGCAGAACAATTATAAGCAATGATCCTGCAGCCCCAGCAAGACCGATGCCTGTTTGTGAGAACGGTACTCCGATTACCAGTTCTACTTGGTGTAATAGTGGAGGCTTTTTCATAACAAATTGTGTAATGAAACCTAATTGTGCATATGGTGTTAGCGCTCAATACCCATCAGGTGGAGACTGCTGGCAGGCAGCAAAAGATGATTGTGCATTAATAGGCGGACATGTGCCTCGAGGTGGGGTTACAACGCAGATCCGTTGCACCTATGGAGACCCGACATTCGGATGTCCAACTTACGTGGAAGCCCGCTATCTTATCATGAGCTGCACAAATTCTAATATGTATAATACGCCGGTCTGGCTTGAGGAAACTTATAACAACGAAAAAGCTCATTATATGTATGTCGGGCCTGTGCCTGACAGTGGACCTTGGATGGGAGATCTAAGCCTGTCAAATATTGACACAACTAATAAAAATGATAGTAATATCACTCTGCGTTGTATTAAGAACTAATAAAGCAGACTATCTCTGTTTGTACCCAAAGCTCCCAAGGGCTTTATCTTTTTTGCGCCAGTCTTTTTCGACTTTGACTTCAAGCGAGAGGAACACTTTTTTCTCAACAATTTTCTCTAACTCCAGCCGTGCCTCGGTGCCGATTTTTTTCAGGAGCGAACCGCCTTTGCCGATTAAGATTCCCTTTTGGCTTTTGGTTTCGCAGTAGATATTTGCATAAATCCGATCGATTTCAGGGTTTTCTTCGTAGCGCTCGACTTTTACTGCAACCGAGTGCGGAATCTCATCAGAAGTGTTTAACAAAATCTTCTCGCGTACGATTTCTGCCGCCACTTCGCGCATTGATTCTTCGGTTACAACGTCCTCAGGGTATAGTAAATCGCCCTCGGGCAAAAATTCGTAAATTTTTTCTATAAGAGCTTTGACATTGTCGCCGGTTTTAGCAGAAATATTGAATGGCTGAATGGTTGAATGGTTGAATGGTTGATAAGTGAGTAGATTTTTCTCAACTTCAATGGGGTTTTTAAGCTTATCAATTTTGTTCATAACAACAATTACGGGAACTTTAGCGTCAGCCAAAATATTATTCCCAATCCAGTTGTCTCCTTTGCCTGCGGGTTCTGAACCGTCGACAAGGAACAGTATTACGTCCGCGTCCGGCACTGAAACTTTGGCTTCGTCAAGTAAAAATTCGCCCAGTTTATTGAGGGGTTTGTGTACGCCGGGGGTGTCAACAAAGACAATCTGCCCCTGTTCCGTGGTATAAATACCTTTAATGCGTTTTCTTGTTGTCTGGGCTTTGTCGGTTGTAATAACAATTTTTTGACCCAAAATTTGGTTCAACAACGTTGATTTTCCAACATTCGGGCGTCCAATTATGGCGACAAATCCTGATTTTATGCCTGATTTAGCGTTTGAGTTCATTTGGGAATTGTAACATAATCTTACGGAACTAGCAATTTTTTTTATTCAGGGTTATTATATTATTACGAAACAATACGCAAAAGACGGAGTCTTATGAAAATCAGGGTAAGTGTATTAGGCTTAATTTTAAGTATACTCGCAACTACAGGCATAGCGACTGCAAATTCGCTCGTGCAAATGGATGTGCGAAAATCTGGCAGTGATGCTCTTAATATGACATTTATGACGAGCGAAAGCGACGCCGGTAATGTCATCGTGAGAAAAAAATCCGATAACAAATACGTTCTTTTAATCCCTAAAGTTTCAAGCGAAAATTACAAAAGTCAGATTTTGAGCTCAAGCGTGAGAGAAGTCGTTTCTGATGTTGATGTGAAAAACGTTGATGACGGCGCAAACGGTTATACCAAAGTTACATTGATTACCACCAAGCCGCTCGAAATCAGTGCCACAACTAAAAAAGCAGTCGCGGGTGACAACAAAGAATACAAAAATGTTTTAGCTAATGCTCCAAAGCAAGCTGCAACCACAACACCTCTTGTGGCAAAAACTGCTTCTGCGACTCCGGCAAAAAATATTAAGCAAGTAGCGGCGATGACTAAACCTGCCGTTTCTACTGCTAAACCGACGGTCACAAAGACATAACAAAAACCGACGGTAAATAAAACAACAACAGCGCCTAAGCCAAATACTGTGGCGCCAAAACAAGAAGTGAAGCCAGCAGTAAAAGAAACCAAACCGGTTACACAAGCAAAACCTGCGGTTCAAACGCCAGTTACACAAGCTCCGACAGCTCCGGTAGTTCCTGCAACTCCGACACCTGTTGCGACCCAGCAGCCGGTACAAACTCAAGCACCTGCAGTTGCTCCGACTTCGACACAGCAAACCGACACGCCTAAACCTGCAACAGGCAACAGAGCAGGCGACAAACTGATATCGGCGGGTTTGTTTTTGGGAGCAATTCTTGCTATCTTAGCATTCTTCTTAAAAGTAATAAAAAGTTTGGCTAAAACTAATAATCAACGCTTCGATGCAGCGTTTGCGAATCAGCCTAAGCCGCAACAACCGAATTCTTATAACGAAATCACAGAAGATACTGATTTGAACTGGCAGGAAAAATACCAAAAATTCCTTGGCGAAACAGAGCGTCAGCCAGAGCAAGCAAGACGCGGTAATGGCAATTATCAATTCATAACAGCTAATGACGAAGTTGAAGAAAAACGCCAAAGCTTAGAGCGTCTTTTAGAGCCTGAAACAGTTCCGACTGTTGAAGAAGATGAAATAACCTTCATCGACAACGATGCTTATGCAATCAACGAAGAAGATTTCATCGGCAAAAGTTTAAAAAGAGAATTTAAATTAAAAGCGTTCGCAAATCCTTTGAGTGACGCAAACCCAAACAGAATTGAAAAAATTATTTAAGACGCGACTCTTGATCAAGCGATTGAGTCAGGAAATTCTTCACTGCTTTCAAATATACGCAGCCTCAATAACGCTAACCTGAATGCCAATGCAGTTACCGGCAAGAAAATCCCGCAGCAGACCGAATATATTATGTCTTCAGTGGACGAATTCTTCTCAATCTTAGACAGAGAAGATGCTGCCAGAGCAGTATACAAAAAAGCTACAAACCCGCTAGCGTCAGGTTTGAGCAAAATAAAATTACCGGGTCAGGGACAAGTTATGGCAACTGCAACAGGGGTAAACAAAGCGAAAAAATCAATGCCAAAGACCGCTAAAGTAGCACATGTGACCAATCCGGTTGATGAAATTGCTGTAAAATCTGCTTATGATATTAATGAAGATAGCGGGTTCTACATCGTTAACCACGAAGGCACGCAAGCTCTTATCGGCAAAATTAACGAAGAAATATTTGTTCTGAAAAAATTCGATGCTCCGGTTGACGGCGAGCTTCAAGTCAGACGCGACAAAGACAACGTTTATATGGTGAAAGCTCCGGGATTCAAGTCTTTAGTTGAAGTTAACGGCAGCAAAATGGGCGTACTTGTTGAGCTATAAATTGTTGAACAGTTGAGAGGTTGAATAGTTGAAAGGTTTAAAATTAAGGGTCTGTTTCTTACTCTTTTGCCTGGTTTTGGTTTTGTTCACCGGTTGCACTCCAAAAGATGACCGTACGGTTATTCAGTTTGCAAGTTGGGGTTCGCGCTCAGAAGTGGAAATTATAAAGCCGATTTTAGCGGAATTTGAGGCGCAAAATCCTGATATAAAAGTGGATTTTATGCATATCCCGCAGAATTATTTCCAAAAACTCCATCTGCTGTTTGCGTCAAACACCGCACCGGATGTGGTTTTTATAAATAATCTGTACTTGCCTGTATATGCAAATGCCGGACTACTTCTGCCCCTGAGTGGTAAAGCCGCGGCTCCTGAAATAAACGCGATTCCACCTGATGTATTTTACCCCAAAACTTTGGATGCGCTGAGCTGGGGAGGGCAGGTTTATGCTGTTCCGCGTGATGCGTCAAATATGGTAATTTATTATAACAAAGCAATTTTTGATAAATATAAAGTGCCTTATCCGCACGCAGGATGGACGTTTGAGGAGTTTTTGGCTGCAGCGCAAAAATTGACTCACAGACCTGAAGTTTTTGGGTTCAGTTTTGAGGAACAGCCGATTTACTGGCAGCCTTTTGTTATGAGCAATGGCGATGCAGGCTTAGATTTCTATGCTGATTTGCGCAAAAAATACCACGTTGCGCCTATGAAAAATGAGAGTGCGAGTGCTACAATGGCACAGATGTTTTTGCAAGGACAGCTTGCCATGCATCTTTCAGGCCGCTGGCTTGTGCCGAAATATAGGGATGAAGTAACTTTTGATTGGGATGTAGTTACTTTCCCGCGCGGGAAAAACGGTTCAGTCGTTGCGATGGACGCCTCAGGCTGGGCGATTGCAAAATCTTCAAGACACAAACAAGAAGCTATGAAATTAATTGAGTTCTTGTCTTCACGCGACAGCATTGAAAAATTTACCGCAAGCGGGCTGATTGTTCCGGCGCGAAAAGATGCGGCCAAAGCGCTTTTTGACGGTAAAAACCCGCACAACGCACAAGCTTTTATTGACGCGATTGAAACTTCAAAACCAACGCCTGTTACAGTAAATTATTTTGAAGAATTAGATAAGATGCGGCCGGAGCTTGAGAAAAAATTCAATTAATCCGGCATTAAGTATAAAATATCTTCGCCAACCACGTTCGGTTTTGCGAATCCGTTGACGTCATGAAGCACAAGCACACTGCATTTGAGAACGTCTATTCCGATTTCGCCGAAATCCGGCATACAAACCGGTCGGTATGCAACCAACACATTTGAGCCGTTTGCCACAGAAAAACTCACGACTTCGGCATACTCCCCGTCGACGCTGAATTCTGCGATTCCTTCTTGGACAAAGCATTCATTGAGTGCAATCGCAGAGCCGTCACATATTTTTGTTATGTCAATATAATTCTGCAATTCCTGCACAAAAGCCAAGGTCGTTCCCCGACCGGATAGTCTGCCTTGAATGTTCATTTGGCCGACTGCACTTACCAACCTGCTTCTGAGTGCATCGTTAGGGGTTTTCCAACGGTTTTTCCAGTTGTTCATAAAAGCGGGCAATGTAAGCATGACGACAACGCCAAATATTGCCAATACTACCAGTACTTCCACCAAGGAAAAAGCGGGACAAGAATCCAAGACGCCTTTTTTGTGCATGTTGTGTCTCCTTAAACCCATTATAACAGTTTCAAAAGAAAAGCGCGAGCGACTTTTACTCGCTGTAATGTTTTGTTACAATGGGCTAATTAGCCAGAAGTCTTATTTATTTTATCGTATAATGTTGATATGAGAGTATTTGTTGCTGATATAAATGAGGTCATTGGTAGCGTCGAACTTGAAGGGAAATGTAAAGTTCAAACTGAAGCTGGCCGGTTTTTGACCCAGCTTGTTGCGCAAAAAATTTATAATATCAAAGATACTGAAATAAAAATCAAGAATAAAAAACCGTATTTTGTAAATTCTGGTCTAAATTTTAATATCGCGCATTCAGGGAATTGGGTCGGGGTTTGTTTTGATGATAATCCGGTCGGGTTTGATTTGGAAGAAATGAGAGACCGCGATTTTGAGGCACTATTAAAGCGCTATAAAATTTCTGCAGCGGATGCTAAACCTATTTTTTACAGGTTCTGGTGTCAATATGAGGCGAAACTAAAACTCCAAGCGCCGGAAAAAAGCCTTGCGATTTTTAGAATATTTAATGGCTATATGGCGGCAATCGCATCTGATAAAGAGCTTGATATAAAAAATGAACTCCAAATTTTCAAGCTAGATTGCCCTTCGCAAGAGTTTGAAGCAATTTTTGCACAAGAGTTTTTCGAACCGATAAATATTGGCCTATAAGAATTTCGCGATTTCTTCTGTTGTTTTTCTCATTTTTGGTCGTATAGTTTCATCTGCCGGATAGCCAAGTGCGATAACCAGATGAATTCTTTTTTCTTCAGGGATGCCCAGCGCTTCTCTTAATATTTCGCGATCATATAGTCCTAAAGTGCAGACTCCTAATCCCTGATCAACGGCTGCAAAACAGATTGACATAACGGCACAGCCCAGGTCTTGCCTTGCGTAATGCTGGCTGTCCACGAATCCACGGATGCGTTTCATCAATACCGCGTGTTCTTCAACGACAACAATAAAACCGCCGGCGTTTGAGGTAAATTCGTTAATTCCATACGCTTGCACCGCTTGAGCGACTTTAGCGCGGACTTCAGGCGAGTGTGCCACATAAAAACTCCACGGCTGACTGTTACATGCAGATGGTGCCAGTCTTCCGGCTTCAACACAGTTTTCTAATTTTTCGCGCCCTATTTCTTTTTGCACAAAATCTCTGCAGCTTTGACGTTTATTGCATAAATCTATAAAATTATTCATTAGCTCTCTCCTTTATACATTCCGTCATACTGAGCGTTAGCGAAGAATCTCAATATCCATACAACAAGCCAACGGCCTTGAGATGCTTCGGGCTGGAGCCCTCAGGATAACAAAAATGGTTACCCGTATTTTACCACATAATCAAGCAATTTAAAACCGGCCGTGAATTTGAGCGCCGCAGAAGCTGCATTTGCCTTCTTCGTCAAGATTATATTCTGTCATCACGTGGCCGTTTCGTAAAATGACCGCTGCGTGACACTTTTCGCAGTAGGTTGTGCTGGCTGCTGTGTTTTGGATGTTTCCCAAATAAACATATTTTAGCCCGATTTCGGTTGCAATATCGTAGGCTTTTATTAAGGTTTCAGGCGCGGTCGGGTTTTTGTGGCTAAATTTCCACGCCGGATAAAACGCGCTAAAGTGAAGCGGAACGTGTTCACCAAGGTTCTCTTTTATCCATTTGCATTCTTTTGTGATTTCTTCTTCGGAATCATTTTCGCCTTCAATTAATAAAGTCGTTAATTCCATCCAAACATTTGTGTAATCGTGGACATATTTTATGGTGTCTAAAACCGGCTCTAATTCGGCCAGACAGTGTTTTTTATAAAACTCGTTAGTAAAACCTTTTAGGTCAATGTTCACCGCGTCAATGTGTTCAAAAAAATCCTTGCGCGCTTCAGGATTGATATAACCGGCTGTTACAGCGACTGTTTGCAGACCTTTTTCGTGCGCAATTTTTGCCGTGTCAATTGCGTATTCAAGAAAAATAATCGGGTCATTATAAGTAAAAGCGATACTTTTACAGCCGTATTCAAGTGCGACTTTTACGATATCTTGCGGGGAAGTATAATTGGTGTTGCGTGGATTTTCTTTTGATTTAGAAATATGCCAGTTTTGGCAGAACGCGCAGCCCATATTACAGCCCAAAGTTCCGAAAGAAAGCACTTTTGAACTCGGGTAAAAATGATAAAGCGGTTTTTTCTCAATCGGGTCGATTTGCAAACCTGTATTGTAGCCGTAAGTGGTTAATACAAGTTTACCTTCAATGTTTTTTCTCACATTACAAAACCCGCTCTGCCCCGGTGACAGCTTGCATTCGCGCGGGCAGACTTTGCATTGTGCCATATTATCCGTTAGAGTATTTCCTTCTTGCATAAGTTGTATTATAATATCTTTTAACAAGTTAGTCTATTGTTATAAGGGGTAAATATTTTAGGTGGCTTAAGCAAGTCCGATATTGATAAAGGGTAAAAAATATGAAAAAAAATAAACACCTGGTTAAACAACCATCCGTGGCGGGCGCATTCTATCCTGCTGATAAAGAAGAAATTTTAATGAAACTGCAAGACTATGCCGCTGATGCTCGCAAGGACTACAATATTACTAGCCGCGCTGTAATCGTTCCGCACGCAGGCTGGGAATATTCAGGATTGCTCGCTTATGAGGGATTACAATATCTTGATGATAGTGTAAAAAATGTTTTTATCTTCGCGCCGGCGCACAGAACCCGCGTGGAAAAAACAGCAATTTCTTCGTTTGACGCGTGGGAAACTCCACTCGGACACGTTAACGTTAACCAGGAAATAAATAAGGTTTTAGAAGAAAAATTCGGTGCGCAGGTTATGGATGAAGCGTTTGACGAAGAACACGCGATTGAAGTTCAGCTGCCGTTTTTGCAAGAGCGTTTGAGTGATTTTAATATCATCCCAATCCTCGTTGGCGGTGAAACTCCTGCTGTAATCCAAGATATTATCGAAGTTTTCTATTCAGTCGAAGACACAGCGTTTGTGATTTCATCAGATTTGAGCCATTTTCACAACAGCGGTCAGGCAATCCAACTGGACAAAATTACAGCAAGAATGATTGAATCCAATATCGGCGGATATGCTTACGAACAGGCTTGCGGAGTTATCGGGATTTATGGCCTGACAGCTTTTGCGGCTAACCAAAAATATTCTCTTGTTCGCGTCGGGATGTATAATTCCGGAAAAGCAACCAATGATTATTCCCGCGTTGTGGGCTACGGAAGCTGGGTTTTATATGAAGGCGAAAAGAATCAGTTTTTAAAAGAAAAGTTTGGTGACTATGCACTCGAATTGTGCAAAAGAAGCATTAAAACAGGGCTTGAGCAAAAATGTCGTTTGTCACTGACCGAACTGGAATATATCCCGGAAGTTTTTCGAGAAGAAGGTGCGTGTTTTGTCACACTTCACATTGATGGGAAATTGCGCGGCTGCATCGGCTCAATTATTGCGCACATGTCATTAATTGAAGATCTGTTGATAAATTCATATAACGCTGCGTTTGCTGACCCGCGTTTTTGCGCACTATCGGAAGAAGAATTTGAAAAAATCTCAATTGACATTTCGTTTTTGAGCACCCCGTCACCGATTAAATTTGAAAGCGAAGACGACCTCTTAAATCAGATGATTCCGAATGAAGACGGCATAATTATTAAAGAAGGTCCTTATCAAGCTGTCTACCTGCCATCTGTTTGGGAAGATCTGCCTGATAAAACGGAATTTTTAAACTCATTAAAGATGAAAGCGGGCATGCCGCCGGATTACTTTTCGCAAACTTTTGAGGCGTACCGGTTTAAGACCACTTGTGTTGAGTGATAAATAGAGGTGTAACATGACTAAAGTATTTGAAAAATTAGAAAAATTACAACTGGTTTGGTTAGCGCTAATCTTGGCGTTGGGACTTATTATCGGCATAAAAATAGGGACAAGCAATTTTTCCCGCGAAGGGATTACCGTAACGGGTTCGGCAAATCACGTTGTACAGTCCGATACAGGTACATTTAATTTAGAAATTGTTGTTAGAAAACCCGCAAGAGCTGACGCTTACAAAACTGTACGCGACCAGGTTCCGGTTGTTTTAGAATATATTAAAGACAAAGGTTTTGACGAAAAAGAGATTGAGGTAAAACCTTCAAGCGGCTATTACACCTACAAAACCACCCCAAACGGCAACTCAACAAACGAGATTGCGTTCTACAATCTGGCGCAGCCGATTACAGTTACTGCAAGCGATGTAGAAAAAATAAAAGAGTTGGCGCTTGATATCCAAGACCTCTCAGACAAAGGTATTGAGATTAACGCTAATTCGCCCGAATATTATTATTCAAAGTTAAATGATTTGAAAGTTTCGCTTTTAGAAGAAGCAACAAAAGATGCAAAACAGCGCGCTTCTGCAATGTTAAAAGCAACGCACAATCGTGTGGGAAGAATTCAATCCGTTAAAATGGGCGTTTTTCAGATAACTTCAACCAGCTCCACTGATGTTTCAGATTACGGAATCAATGATACTTCAAGCATTGAAAAGAAAATCACTGCCGTCGCAAATGTGGTTTTCCACATAAAATGATCATTTAAACTATCATTGATTTTAAATCAGGTGCAACTTTAAACTCCGCACCGGTTGAAGCTTTTATGTCCTCAACTGAAAACATTGGGTTGATTTCTGTCATAACAAGCCCGTCTTTTGTAACCTCAAAAACGCAGCGTTCTGTGATGATTAAATTGACTTCGCGGTAGCCGGTTAGCGGCAGGTCGCACTTTTGGACGATTTTGATTTCGTCTTTAGAAAGATGTTCCATAGCTACGATAACTTTTTTTGCGCCGACAACCAAATCCATTGACCCGCCAATACCAGGGATAAATTTGCCCGGTATCATCCAGCTTGCGATAGAGCCCTCGGCGTCAACTTGCAATGCGCCTAAAACAGTCGCGTCGATGTGTCCGCCGCGCATCATGGTAAACGCCATTATGCCGTCGTAAAAACTTGCGCCGTATTTTGCCTCAACCAAACCCCCGCCGGCGTTTGTGATTCTTTTGTCAATATTGTCGCCGCTCTGGTCTTTGCCCAAACCAAGAAGACCGTTTTCTGACTGGAAAGTCACATGCATATTTTCAGGAATATAATTTGCAACTTCTGTCGGCAACCCGATTCCAAGTGTTACGACATCGCCGTCTTTAAATTCTTTTGCCGCTCTTTTTGCAATGATTTCGCGTATCTTTTCTTTGCCCAGGGGTAAATTTAGGGGTAAATCTAAGTTTTCTTCTTTTGATACTAACATTTAAACCACCGCCTTTTCTACAATATAGTCGATAAACAGCCCCGGGATTACGACCTCGTTCGGGTCAATACAGTCAACGATTTCGTCTGCCTGCACGATTACGGTTTCGGCTGCTGTAGCAATAGCCGGGTTGAAGTTTCTTGTTGTTCCAAAATATGCAACATTGCCGAATTTGTCTACTTTTGTGCCGTAAATTAATGCAAAATCAGCGCCGAGCGGTTTTTCAAACAGAAAAGTTTTGCCGTCAACGTCAATGGTTTCTTTGCCTTCAGCAATAAGTGTGCCAACGCCTGTTGGGGTAAGAACTCCGCCTAAGCCGGCTCCTTTTGCGCGAATTTTTTCCATTAGGGTTCCCAGCGGTACGATTTCGACTTCTAATTCATTAGCGTTCATCTGTCTGCCGGTTTCGCGGTTTGTGCCGATGTGGCTTGTGATGACTTTTTTAACCTGTTTGTTTACGATTAATTTACCTTTGTCGATTTCAGGAAACGAAGTGTCATTGCAAATCATCGTTAAATCTTTTGTGTTCTGACTAACAAGTTCATCAATTAATTGGTCAGGCGCGCCGCAGCCCAAAAACCCGCCCATCATGACAGTTGCGCCATCTTTAATCAAACTTACTGCGTCACGCGCAGATACTATTTTTTTCATATTTCCCTCAATTTCATTTCCCAACATTTTAGTATAATAAAGTTGAGAAGTAAAGTCGCTGAGCCATTAAGAGAATAACGAGTTAAAGTATTCCAGCTTGTCTTGATTGTTTGACGCGTAAGTGAACTTGTATTCTTTTTCGTTAACCTTGAAAGAAACAATTGAGCTGTAAGTCGTATTGCCGGCATATTCAGTTGGTGCAACGTTCATTATATTTACATCTCTGATTTCGCTTTTGTTAGTGCGCAAAACTTCTTTTTCAGGCTGAATAAGGCTTCTTAATTTATCAAGATACCTGTTCATAACGATTTCGCCCTCTTTCATCATGGTTCTGTCGTGTTTGTATACTCCACGGTATTTTGTGAAAACGTAGTTGTCCCCGTCAACCCCAAGGAAAAGCCTTGTATTTGTTATTAAATTTTTGTTCCATACTACGTCATCGATTCTGGATTTTTCGACGTTTTGAGCCGGAGTGAAAGCAGCAAGCCATTTGTTAAGAGAGCTTTCCAAGCCCCAAAAATCGTGGTCACAAAGTTCTAAAGATTTTGCCGGAGTGATTATGGTAAAGCGCTTCATCGTCATAAATGGTGCGAAAGAAACTGTTTCGGTGTAGGAATCCACACGGATAATTTTGTTTGAAGGTATTTCGTATTTGCCGAAAATTGTTTTTACTGTTATGCCTGACGGGTCAAAAGTCACCTTGTCAGCGAATAAACTCAAAAAAGTATGTGCTGTCGCTGCGATTGCAACCAAAGCGAAAAAAGCACCCAACAAATAAACAACCCAATTTGGATAGTCTGACGAACCCAATTTCCCCGTTGCAGTGGCGTAAATTATGGCTGCACCGATAGCGGTAAAGGCAATTCCTGCACCTAACATGCCCCCTTTGCGAATCCAGTTTGCACCAATTGTTTTTGTCTTAAACTCTCCAAATGAGCCGCTGTTGCACACAGTTTGTTTTTCTTCAATAATACCAGTTTCCATAAATACCTCCTAATGTTAACAAGATTACCACAAACAAAAAGACAAAGATTAGTATGCATAAGCAAAAAGACACCCTCCCGAGTGTCTTTTTAAACTTATTCAGTTTTTTACTTAACCGTTGTTGTTTCTGTAGCAATCTGAACAGAAAACCGGTCTGTCGCCTCTTGGTTCAAAAGGAACGGTAGTTTGGCAACCACATGCGCTGCAAACAACGTCATATTGTGGTCTTGGGCCGCCGTATCCGCCTCTGCCGCCTGAACGTCCACCGCCTCTTGGGCTGTTAGCTTTTCTAGCAGCTCTGCAAGCAGGGCATCTTTTTGGCTCAGTGTAGCCTTTTTGTGCGAAAAATTCTTGGTCTTCTGCTGAGAACGGGAATATCGCTCCACAGTCTAAGCATGTAACTTCTTTGTCTTGATAACTCATGATAACTTCTTTCTAAATTAATTGTACAATTTAAGTTTTAACACAAAAGTTTTCAAAAGTCTAATATTATGTTAAATAATGTTATCATTTGCCCTTTTAATGTATTTATAACTGCTTTTGCGTGCCGCTGCAATTTGCCTTGCATAAACAATTCATTTGTTATACGATTTGCTTGTTATTAATTCGCGGAAATAAGGATAAAAAGCATGAAGTACACGGTTATAGGGTTTCTGACAAGCTGGATATTTCCGACCAAGAAAGACCAAAAGGCCTTTCGCATTTTTTGTCGTGAATTGGATGCAAGAAAAAAATCTAAAACTGTGCAGAAAAATTATCAAAAAGTTCTCAAAAAACTGCAAACAGAGATTAAAAACCGCAAACTAAATGTTGTTTTCCTATGCGGCAACAACACTCAATGGACTTATCAATCATTATATGAAGAATTGGCAAATTCGCCGCATTTTAATGTCAAAATAATTATCGCACTAAAAGAAAAGCAGATTAATCCAAAAGAGTTTCTTATTGAGAACTACAACTTTTTTAAAGATCGTGGGATGAATGTTGAACTTGCGATGGATTCAGAAGGCAAAAAATATTTATCTTCCGACACTTTTAAGCCGGATATCATTTTCTATGACACCCCTTGGAGCATTCCAAATGAATATAAACTTTCCAAGATTTCAAAAGAAGCGCTATGCTGCTATACGTCTTACGGTTCCTGCATAACAAATGGTTCGAATGAATTTGGAGCAAGTTTTTACAAAGAAATCTGGACTTATTTCTTGGACAACAAGTATATGGTAAACACTCTTATAGAACATGGCAGTGATCCTGAAAATCTGGCTGTTAGCGGACATTTAAAATTAGACGCCTATTTATCAACTGAGCCGGCAAAAAATCACTGGAAAACCGATAATAAATTGAAAATCATCTATGCTCCCCATCATTCGTTCTATAAAAACAGTGTGTTGGGGTTTGGAACTTTTCTGTGGAATTACAAATTCTTTCTTGAATTCGCAAAATCCCACCCGGAAATAGACATTATTCTAAAGCCGCATCCTCATATTAAAGAACAAATAGTGCAGCAAAAGCTTATGACGGAAAAAGAAATGAGAGCATATTTTGAAGAGTGGAATAGTCTGCCAAATGTTCTAAGTTATGAACAGGGTGACTATTTTGATATCTTCAAAACCTCTGATTGCCTCATCACTGACTGTAATTCGTTCTTATATGAATATTTGCCGACACTAAAGCCGGTTATTCATTTGATAAGTGAAAACTCTGTCGGACATAATGAATTTGGAGAAAAAATTGTTGAGGGTTATTATAAGGCGCATAACGTGGAAGAAATAGAGCGATTTATTGAACAGGTCGTGATTAATGGAGATGACCCGCTTAAAAAAACAAGAGAAGAATTGTCGGCTCAATTAGTAAACCCGAACGGCAACGCGAAATTTGTTGCTGATTATTTATTGGAAAAATTAGAAGGGATAAGTAAATGAAAAACCATGCAATAATTTTAGCATCAGGAACAGGTGACAGATTTAGAGATGACAAACCAAAGCAGTTTACAAAGCTTGCCGGCAAAACACTCATCGAACACACTCTTGAGGTTTTTGAAAAGAGTCCTCTAATAGAAGACATTACCATTGTCATAACACCCGAATATCGTGATCTTATGGAAGATATTCTGCTTAAATCAAACTGCAAAAAAGTAAGAGCGCTCCTAAATGGCGGCGATACAAGAAAAGAGAGTTCGTATATCGGCATAACATCTATTGAAGACGATAGTAGCAACGTAATTATCCACGACTGCGCACGTCCTTTTATATCGCAAAGAATTATTGAAGATTGCGTAGATGCACTAAAAAAATACGACGCAATAGATGTAGCGATAAAATCCACCGATACCATAATTGAAGTCGATAATGCCGGCCTTATAAAATCTGTACCGAAAAGGGAAAACTTAAGACGAGGCCAGACCCCGCAATGTTTTAAAACAAGCTTAATCAAAAAAGCCCATGCCCTTTCTTTAGACGACAAGGCAAGTGATTTCACTGATGACTGCGGACTTATATTAAAATACAATTTGGCACCGGTTTATGTGGTTGACGGGGAAGAAAAGAATATTAAAATAACTTATCCGCAAGACATTTTCCTTGCTGATAAAATTTTCCAAATAAACAGTGCCAGCGCCCCACAGGACGCGAATTTGGAGAGTTTAAAGAATAAAAACGTAGTAATTTTTGGTGCGAGCAAAGGCATCGGCAAAAGCATCGCAAAACTGGCTGAAAAATACGGTGCAAAAGTGTTTGGGTTCTCGCGTAATAACAATGTTGACATATCAAATTACAACGATGTTGCAAACGCGCTTAAAAATATCAATGATATTCATTTTGTAGTTAATACAGCCGGCCTTCTAAACACCGGCAAGCTTGAAGCACGCTCTATTGAATCAATAAAAGAAGAAATTGATATAAACTATATCGGGTCAATCAATGTAATAAAAGCCTGTATTGAGCCGCTTAAAAAAACAAAGGGAAGCCTGATTCTGTTCACATCAAGTTCTTATACAAGAGGGCGCTCAATGTATTCGACTTATTCTTCTTCAAAAGCCGCTGTTGTAAATTTGGTTCAGGCAATGAGCGAGGAGCTTTACGATTGCGGGATAAGAATTAACGCAATAAACCCGGAAAGAACTGCAACAGAAATGAGATTCAAGAACTTCGGCAAAGAACCCGAAGGCAGTTTGCTATGCCCTGAAAAAGTTGCTGAGGACTCATTAAAAACACTTCTTTCAGATCTTACTGGCCAGATAATTGATGTGAGAAAGGATTAGCTGTTTAGCTAGAACTTCCAGCTAAGCCCTGCTTGGAGTCCGATACCCAGACGGCCGCCGTTACGGATTACGAATTGGCAATAGCCCATCAAGCGCTCTTTCCAAGTTTTTGTTGCGCCGATTCCATATTCAATGTAGCCGTGGCGCATGCTTACGCTCGGAAGATTCACAGGCCCTGCTGAGCCGTTAACATTGTCGTTTATGTTATACATATACATTGCAGTAAAATATACAGACCAAGTTTCGCGGCCATAGATCAGGTTTATTCCGGGTGCAACGTTAATTCCGTTGAGGAGTCCGGAGTTCATGGATAGTGCACCGAAGTCG
>JAVBOC010000006.1:0-26094 GCA_031550975.1 Candidatus Gastranaerophilaceae bacterium | reverse complement strand
TTTGTCAACGGCGTTCTTTATATAAAAGTGGGCCACAAAAATACGCACACTATTATAAACTCAATCACGAACAACCACACGACTCTTGTTATGGTGCAAAAATACATCCCGCAAGGCGAATTTGGAGACAAGCGCGTTCTGTTTTTGGGCGGCGACGTTCTTGACTATTGCGTGCAGAAACTTCCTAGCAACGGCGACTTTAAATTCAACCAGCACTGCGACAGCAATATCGTGAAAGCTGTTCTGACAAGCGAAGAAAAAGAAAAATTCACCCCTATCGCCAAAAAATTAAACGACATGGGTATAGTTTTAGCCGGACTTGATGTTATTGACGGTCAAATAATCGAAATAAACGTAACCAGCCCGTGCTATTTTATACGCGAAATCAACAACCTGTTTGGGGTTCGGGTAGAAAAACAGATTATAGACTGCATTCTTGGCGTTGCTGCCAAAACTGTCAACGTTGGTCTTGTCTAAACAACCCAATAATACTTAACCCTTAACGCGCGAAAAGACTTCTACATCAAGATCGGTGTAGGTGTTTGTATTGAAATAAGCACAGCTTGCAACCATAGCAGCATTGTCAGTGCAGTATTTCATCGGCGGCGCAAAGACTCTGTAACCCTCGTTTTCAAGCGCGAAAACCTTCTTGCGGATCTCGGAATTTGCCGCAACCCCGCCCGCGATCACAACTTGTTTATAGCCTGATTCTTCGAGCGCAGCCTTTAATTTTTTAATCAAAGTCGCTGAAACACATTCTTGAAAACTTGCGCAAACATCGTTTGTTGGCATATCCTTTTCAAATGATTTTACCAGACGCAAGACAGCTGTTTTTAACCCGCTAAAGCTGAAATTATAGCCTTCAACTTTTCCCTCCGGCAATTTGAACGCAATCGGGTTACCTTTTTGCGCCAGCTTGTCTAAAACAGGCCCGCCCGGATAAGGAAGTCCGATTAAACGCGCTACTTTGTCGTAAGCTTCGCCAACAGCATCATCAATGGTTTCACCGATGATTTCTTGCTCGTCATAGGATTTCACATCAATAATTTGAGTGTGTCCTCCACTCACAAGTAACGCCATAAAAGGCGGTTTTAAATCCGTATCAATATAGTTTGCGCAAAGGTGCGCATTAAGATGATTCACCCCGATAAAAGGTTTATCGTGCACAAGCGCTAGAGCCTTAGCAGCATTTAAACCAACCAGCAAACATCCGACAAGCCCCGGACCAACAGTCGCTGAATACGCATCAATATCATCGGGAGTTAAACCTGACTGTTTGAAAGCCTCTTCAATCACAACATTAATCGCCTCTAAATGTTCGCGTGCAGCGATTTCGGGAATTACTCCGCCATATTGTTCGTGGGTTTTTATTTGAGAAGCCACAACATTTGCCAACACTTCACGGCCATCTTTTACAATGGCACAGGCGGTTTCGTCACAACTTGTTTCTATCGCTAAAATATTCATGGTACTATTATAGTGAGAAAGTGAGTTAAATACAAATGTGAATATTTGTATTTACGAACGCACGAACCACAATCCGAAGGATTATAACAGAAACTAGTTTCTAGTCTCTAGTTTCTAGTCACTAAAAATATGTTTATAGATAAAACCAGAATTAAAATAATTTCAGGACGCGGCGGTAACGGAATGGTTGCCTGGCGGCGTGAAAAATACGTTGATAAAGGCGGCCCAGCCGGTGGCGACGGCGGCAAAGGCGGAGACGTCTACCTTGTTGCGAGCGAAAATCTGTCAACACTCATGGATTTTAAACAAAAATCAGTTTTTAAAGCAGACAGCGGCGAAAACGGCGGCATCAAAAATATGCACGGACGCTGTGCTAAGGATTTATACATCAAAGTTCCAATCGGCACGGTTGTTTCTGACCTTAAATCAGGTAATGTAATTGCTGACTTAAACGAAGAAGGCAAAACTGCACTTGTGGCACAAGGCGGACGTGGCGGACGAGGCAATGCAAGATTTGCCACCTCTCAAAAACGCGCGCCCCAATTTTGCGAACCGGGTGAACCGCCAATTGAAAGAGATTTGTGTTTAGAATTAAAACTAATCGCTGACGTCGGACTCCTTGGCATGCCAAACGCTGGTAAATCGACTTTAATCAGCCGAATAAGTTCAGCAAAACCAAAAATCGCAGACTATCCGTTCACCACACTTGCTCCAAACCTTGGGGTTGTAAAAAAGCGCTCGGGCGACGGTTATGTTGTAGCTGACATCCCGGGATTAATCGAAGGAGCCAGCGAGGGGGTTGGGCTTGGGCATGACTTCTTGCGTCACGTCGAACGCTGCCGATTCTTGGTGCATTTAATTGACGCGACGGCTGAAAATCCTTATGAGAATTATGAGAAAATTAACCGCGAACTTGAGCTTCACTCTGAGGCACTCGCTAAGCGTTATCAAATCGTTGTGCTGAATAAAATTGATGCAATAGACGAAAAAACACGCACAAAATTAAAGAAAAAATTCGGCAAAGATGTTTTCATGATTTCTGCTGTTAGCGGCGAAAACGTTGATGCACTTGTTGATTTCATTTCACAAAAAGTTGACGAAATCCCTAAATACGAGTTTGATATCATAATCGAAGAAGACTTAGATGCCTACAACAACGACGACAGCGACTACATGGTTTATAAAACCAACAAAGACACCTACCTCATTGAAGGGGGCAAAATCGGACGTTTGGCAAGCGTTACAGACAGTCGCAATCTCGAACAAGTCTTACGTTTACAAAATATTTTAAAAAACATGGGTGTATTTGAAGAAATTAAAAAACTCAACATAAAAGACGGAGACACCATTGTTATCGGGCATTTGGAGTTTGCGTACTACGAAGATGAGATGTATAGCTAATACTTTTTTCTTAAATAATATGCTTGCAAATTTTTTTTGCGCATGTATAATTGATAAAGAGGTACGCGGGGGTAATTCAGTGGTAGAATGCTTCCTTGCCAAGGAAGATGTCGCGAGTTCGAGCCTCGTCTCCCGCTTACTTTGACAAAAAAAGGATTCTGTCCTTTTATAATGAGACGAGCTCTCACTACGTTCTTGGCACGCACGCAGTTTTGCACGATGCCAAGGCATCGGCAAAAGCTAGCTGGCTGCATACGTGATTCTACGTAATCAAAGATTACTTGAATTACTGCACCTCGTCTCCCGCTTACTTTTTTCTCGTGAGAGAAACAACCACCTGCCGGCATAGCTCAAAGGTAGAGCAACGGTTTTGTAAACCGTAGGTTGTAGGTTCGATTCCTATTGCCGGCTTATTTCTTTTCTAAGAGATAAAATTGAAAAACCAAATTTGCACTTTGCCCTTGTGGCGCAGGGGTAGCGCACTCCCTTGGTAAGGGAGAGGCCACGAGTTCAAATCTCGTCAAGGGCATTTTTAAACTAATATATAATTTTGACAAGTAAATAAAAAGACGTGGGTAGGTGCCCGAGTGGCTAAAGGGAGCAGACTGTAAATCTGCCGTCGCGAGACTACGATGGTTCGAATCCGTCCCTGCCCACTTTCTTTTTTTAAGTTAATTACAGATTATTGAATATAGGGGAAGTTATATGAAGGATTTATTTAGAGTTGTGTTAGGTACTTTGGTGGCGTTATTTATGCTAACTCCGGCGTTTGCATTCCAATTTCCGGATGTGGCTAAAAACCACTGGGCAGCAAAACAAATTGACTTGCTTTCACAGCAAGGCGTAATCGTTGGTTATCCTGACGGCACGTTTAAGCCGGACGATAACGTAACCCGCGCAGAATTTGCATCAATGGCGATTAAAGCTCTCGGGCAAGAGAATACACGTGTTGCGCAACCGGTTCATTACAGTGATATTGAAGCAGATTACTGGGCGTATGATGCTATTCAAAAAGCGCTTTATTTTGACTTGATCTCTGCGCCAAAATCCGGCGAAGCATTCCGCCCGGATGATTCTGTTTCACGCGGAGAATCAATCAGTGTTGCGGTAAATGCACTCACTACCGAGCAAATTAGTCCGGCAAAAGCACGCGAAGTTTTATCAAGAAAATATGCTGACGTTTCAGCTATCCAAGAAACTATGCTTATCACTTTTGGTAAAGCAGAAATTCTTGATATGGTTGTTGTTATTCCAAGTGCTAACGCTAAAAAACTTGAGGCGGCACGTCCTGCGACCAGAGCGGAAGTTGCGGCAATCTTGTTCAACATGATGGAGCAAGCAAAACTCAACCCGAACGCAAAACTTGCAGAAGCAATGCGCAAAAAAACCGGCGACGGTTTCATTATTGACGGCGCAACCGTTCAAGGCAGCGTGGGCACGATCCCGGCGGGTGCTATCCTCCCAATTACATTAAACACTTATGTAAGCTCACAAAGCTCACAAGCAGGTGAAATTTATGTAGCGAAAGCTCCGCAAAACTACATTACAAAAGAAAAATTCATCCTTGTAAACAAAGGTGCAAACCTTAAAGGCCAACTGATTGACGTTAGAGAAGGCAAATGGTTTGTCCGCAACGGTGTACTTGTATTGGATAACTCATTGCTAACAACAAGCAACGATCAAACAGTTCAATTTGCAGCAAGCGGCGAAGTCAGCAAGCACAGAAACTGGTTTATGAAATTTGTGCGCGCAACGCTTAAAGGCGAAAAACTCGACGTTGTTCCGCAAGGCGTTGTTTACATAAAACTCTTAAAACCTGTTCGCATCGACCTTACAAATGGTTGGATTATCGAGTAGAGGGTAAATATATTTTAATTAGAGGGTCAATATTAATTTATTGGCTCTCTTTTTGTCTATACGCCCTCGCCTTTCTCACCAAAAACATTGAGTGAGTGAGGCCATTTTGTACGAAATCGCAGATTTTGGTAAAAGAAGGCAAAACGAAAACTCAACATTTACGTTTGTAATTGTTCGACTAGCACTCGTTTTACTCGCTCTTGCCTCTGCTCGGGATAAAAAAATGCCCCCGGTGGGGGCAAAAGTTTTTGTTAGGAATTAGGAATCTCTCTCTTAATCTTGGCGCGTTTTTGCGCTTTAACGGAAAATGTTTATTTAATGTTATGCTCTCTTGTATATATAAAGTATATAACAAAAGGCTAATTTCAGCAGGTAATTCTTTTGTTACAATACTTAATCTTATTTAGTTCTGTTAACCACTTGATTTTCTGAAACAGATGCGGTATACTTGAAGGGTAGAAATTATGTACTTATGTAGGGGGAAATGAATTGCTAGTATCATCAATCGCTAAATTTAATATGGCCGCTAACGACGCAGCTTTTATGGCGATGATGAATAATAATGCAGTTCTCAGCTGCAGCGGATGCGGTACAGGCCGCAAGGATAACTTAGCCGCGTTGAACGAGATGGACAAACAGATGAGCATGGACAATCTAACAAACGGGCTCAACTACAAGGTTTCTATTCTACAAGAGGAAATGGCTAAAAAGCACCAGGACGCAGACATACAACGCACCTTTTCAACTTTCGCTTAAGCTTCATCACTCTTAAATAAATTCTCCAAAAGCACCGAACAGAGTGCAGGGAAAAGTGTTACTCCGACTAAGACAATCGGGATTCCGACTTTTTGTGCGATAAAACTTGCAGCAGAAATAAACACCGCCATGACACCCCAAGAGAAGCCGTTTATAAAGCCCGAGATAATACTTTTATACTCCGGCAGGACATTTTGCGCCATAACCATTGTGACCGGCTGCGCCAGCGCTGTGATAAACCCTAGCACAATGAAAATCGCGAAGGATAAAGTCGGAATCGCTTTGTAGGTTAAGGCAAATGCTATCATCAACGGCAGGGAAGAAATCATGGAAATATAAAATACCGTCTTTGTGCCGATTGAGCTTTCTACCGCACGGCTTATAAAAATCGCAATTGAACTGGCTAACAAAAACAAGAACATAACGGTCCCAATTTTTATCGGGCTGTAACCTAAATCTTTCCACAAAAACGGGAGCAAAATTGTACAAGATGAAGTAGTAAAGGACTTCATCATCGCAATCAGATTTAAAATATTTAATTTACGGTTCGATAAAATATCCCTGAACGCTTTTTTAAAATCTACATTCAAACGCTCTGCTTTAGGGAACTTGATTTTAGGCACAAATTTAAACATTAACAACGCACAAATCACTCCTGGCAATGCCATCGCAGGCATAGCTTCTAATCCCCAGTGCTGCGTAATCCAGGAAGAAAAAACAGGACCGAAAGCAAAACCCAATCCGCCTGCTGCCATAAAAATCCCCATGTCTCGTCCAAGGTCTTTTACCACAAATCGCGGCGCAAAGCCCAATGCCTGCGGGTGAAATAGACTTGAACCTAAGCTGCCTAGAATAACAAAGACTGTCAGGATATAAGGATTTGGCGCTGCCGGGGAAAGTGAAATAAAGACAGAAACCAAAATTAAGCCCCAGAATATAAACACGCGTTTTGAGATATTATCAGCAAAGAACCCAAATATGGGCTGGATTAGCGATGCAAAGACATGCGAAACCGAGATGATTATCGTCGAAATAACCATTGATATCGCAAGTTGGGCAGCAATAAACGGCATAATAGGATTGAGTATGCCGGTATAAACATCGTTCAAGAAATGCGCGCTGCATAGCCATGCAAAAGGGGCGTTATTTTTATTGGTTTTTGTATTCATCTCAAGTTAATTATAGTTAACTGAATAACAAAAAGCAATTACGCACTTTGATTATTAGCAGCAGTTAGTATCTGTTCTGTAAATATTGTGCAGAACAGCCGCCACGAAACCTGCAATACCACCAGCAATTACAAATTGTTTTGATGGTCTGATTTGTTTAAGGTTCCAGCTTTCAAAATTGCTGTATTTTGCGAGCCATTTTGTATAAGAGGCTTGAAGTTTTTCTATGATTGCAGTGGCATCTTTGCCTTTTTTAGGAAGATTGCTTGTGATTTTCTCAACCTCATCCATTGAAAGTGCGCCTGTTTTTTTAATTGATTCAAAAATATCCTGATCTAAAGTCTTAAACAGAGCATTCTTTTTCAATGAAGTACCGACTTCATCACGCGCTCTAAGATATGCATGAGTTTCAGGCTTTGTGTTCTTAACATCATCCATTTCAGCCGCAGTCAAAGGCATACCGAATTTTGAGGCATATCCAAGAAGACCACCCGCAATGGCTCCTGTTGCAACATTCGCAAAATTATTGCTGTTTGTTGAGTAATCATATGGTTGTACTGCATATAATGGCATAGTTCACTAACCTTTCTCTATTCACACACACGTTACTTAAATCCTTGCACGCAGCGCGCTGCGTTGAATCTAAAATAATATGGTGGGATTTGCACTTAAATATTCCACGTGATGAGTAAAATCTAGCCACTAAAACTATTTTTACTTCATAAACAAGCCTTTTTGGTGTTTCTCAACAAGCCTCTGAGCCTTGTTTATGGTCCCTTTACCAGCAGTTTTGGGCATACTGGCAACTTTTATGGGCCCCCGGGAACTGAGTAATCAAATCCGCATTATGTAATATAACATATTTTTAACGCTTTGTCAATACTTTGAGAAAATTCAACACTAACATCACCAAAACCAACGCTATAATGGCCAAAGCATAATGCTTAACCGTCGTTGCGCCCATGATCAGGGCCGCCAGCGCACCGGCAAAAATCGCCACAGAAGTAAGAATTAGAACGGTACCTTGTTGTGAAAACCCCGCTTGTAAAAGCTTGTGGTGAATATGCTCCGAATCAGCCACAAACGGTGATTGGCCTTTAGAGATTCTGCGCAAACTTGAATAAGTAATATCCATGATTGGCACAGCAAGAATAATTACAGGCAATACAATCGCAAGTGTCGCTGATTTCATAATTCCTGTAATAGAGATTGCAGCAAGCAAAAACCCGGAAAACAGAGCGCCGGAGTCACCCATAAATATTTTTGCCGGGTTGAAATTGTATGTTAAAAACGCAAGCATTGAGCCTGCTAAAATAAAACTAATTAAGGCACTGACAGGGTTTGAAGGCGACATGGCTAAAGCCACTATCCCAATTGAAGTCGCACTTACCGTCACTACTGAACCCGCAAGACCGTCAACGCCATCAATAAAATTTAGGGCGTTACTAATACCAACAATCCACAAGACCGTAATCGGGTAAGACCACAAGCCTAAATCAATCCCGCCAAAAAACGGAATTGTGTTGATTTGTACACCGAGCAAATACACGAGCGTTGAAATTGCTATTTGTAAAAACAGTTTAAACTTCGCGTTAAGGTTATAAATATCATCTACAAATCCGAGCAAAAACATCAAAGAACTGCCGAGGAGAATTCCCGAAAGCAGCTTCCCGTAAGGATAGTAGCTCAACATAATCAAGCATAAAAACGTGAGCACCGTACTTCCCCAAATCGCAACTCCGCCGATACGTGAAATTGGTTTTTTGTGGATTTTACGCTCATTTGGAACGTCAACCAGCCCTTCTCTTTCAGAGAAACTGATTACAAGCGGCACCAGGCAAACCCCTATAAGGTATGCGATAATTGTTCCGATTATGTGTGCTTGCTTTTCCATATTTGCCTCTTAGTCCTGATATAGCGGATATTTTTTGCATAATTTGAGTGAGCGTTCACGCAAATTTTTAAGTCCGAGTTCATTATCCGATGAAAATATCGCAGATGCAATAATTTTTGCAACTTCTGTCATGTCGTCTTCATTAAATCCGCGAGTGGTAACAGCCGGCGTACCAAGGCGGATGCCTGAGGTTACAAACGGGCTTTGCGGATCGTTCGGAACTGTATTTTTGTTTGCGGTAATCCCAACTTGCTCCAAAACATTTGCCATATCTTTACCGGTTTTGCCGAATTTGCGCAAATCAAGCGTCATAAGGTGGTTTTCAGTCATTCCGCCAACAATATCCATTCCTTCGTCCATCAGCCCTTGAGCCAACGCTTGAGCGTTTTTGATAATCTGTTGTGCATAAGTTTTAAACTCTGGCTGTGCCGCTTCGTGAAGCGCAACGGCTTTTGCTGCGATAATATGCTCTAACGGCCCGCCTTGAATTCCGGGGAAAATTGCTTTATCAATACCCGCCGCGTGTTCAGCCTTACACATTGTAATCCCGCCACGAGGCCCGCGCAAAGACTTGTGCGTTGTAGTCGTTACAAAATCCGCATATTCCGATGGTGATGGATGAAGCCCCGCCACAACGAGTCCTGCAATGTGCGCAATATCAGCCATAAGAAGTGCGCCGACTTCGTCTGCGATTTCTTTAAACTTTTTAAAATCAATTATTTTAGCATAGTTGCTCGCACCGCAAATAATCAGTTTTGGCCTGTGTGCCAAGGCTTTTGCGCGAACATCTTCATAATCAATCTCGCCATATTCGTTTATCCCATAGCTTTCGATATCAAAATAAAGCCCTGAGAAATTTACCGGCGAACCGTGCGTCAGATGGCCGCCATTTGATAAATCCATCCCTAAAACTTTGTCGCCGGGCTTTAGAGCATACAAAAATACCGCCATATTAGCCTGCGCGCCGCTGTGAGGCTGGACATTTGCATGATCCATATTAAAGAGTTCTTGAGCGCGTTTTTGTGCTAATTCTTCAATAATATCAACATGTTCACAACCGTTGTAAAATCTTTTGTAAGGCTTCCCTTCGGCATATTTATTGGTTAGAATGCTGCCCGAAGCCTCCATTACAGCCAATGATGTAATATTTTCACTCGCAATAAGTTCAATCGTATTACGCTGTCTTTCCAGCTCTAATTCAATTTGTTTTGCGACCTGCGGGTCGGTTTGTTTAATATGTTCAATATACATGCCCTAATCTCCTCTTGCTTTAAGATTACACCATAATTTTGCAGTTGGCAAGGTGGGCGAATTGACAATTTCTGGTTTATCCGCTAAGATAGTCTTATGAGTGTTGAAGAACAGTTATATTCTGACATCCCGCCTACTAAACTTAGGAACAAAGATGAAAAATTTGCACCTGCTAAAACGAGCAAGTTTTGGTTAACAATTGCAAGTTTATTCTTCTTTAACATGTTGCAAAACAGGTTTTTCGCATTTAGATACAGCGGGGTTGAGAATTACGAGGAACGCGACGAAAGCGTTCCGACTATTATGTTTGCCCCTCACTGCAACTGGTGGGACGGGATTGTTTTATACAATATTACTCACAGAATTTTCCACAAAGAAATCCGCTTGATGATAGAAGAACTCAACAGATTCCCGCTATTGCGCCGCGGCGGAGCGTATTCGGTTAACAAAAAATCAGCGCAGTCTGCAATGCAGGCACTGAAATATTCTGTTGAAATTATAGGCGATTTAAAAAACGTACTGTGTATTTTTCCGCAAGGAATCATTCGCCCGCCACGATTTAGGCCGTTCGAATTCCAAACAGGGCTTGCATATATAGCGCAGAACGCAGTTAAAAAATATGGCAAAGTAAACCTGATTCCGGTCGCAATTGACTATTGCTTCTTCCGCGACAACAGACCGGAAGTTATGGTGGAATTTGGGAAGCGAATTGAGCTGACTGATACAGACACAGACCGCAAGGAACTCACTCACTGCCTGGAAAATGCCTTGACAAGCACCTGCGATGCTTTGGATAAAAATATCACTACAGGAGCAATCACTGACTTCAATATCCTCTTTAAGCAACACCTAAAATGGTATCGCCGGATTGAACAGCGTTTAAAACGAATTGATTTACCCGAAGTCAGCGGGCAATAGATGCTTGGTTGACATACTTTGCCTCCCTGTCATCCTGAACTTGATTCAGGATCTAGCAGTCTATGTGATATAATCAAATCCATGGACAAAAATTATGCTGTTTATATTCTATCAAATTATGGTGAGACCACTTTTTACATTGGCGTAACAAATAATATTGAAACCCGTATAATACAGCACAAAGACGGACTTGTGGAAGATAGCTTTAGTTCAAAATATAGTTTGAATAAATTGGTATATTATGAAATTTATCGCGATATAAATGAAGCGATTGCAAGGGAAAAACAGTTAAAAAATTGGCGTCGTAATTGGAAAATTGATTTAATAAAAGAAACAAATCCTCAGATGATTGATCTTAGCCGACGGTGGTTAGATCCTGAATCAAGTTCAGGATGACAATAGGGGGGATTCATCAGACGGATGGATGGCAAATATGGCAAATATGCCAAGCATCCAAGCCTCTAAGCATCTAACTAGCCGTATCGCTTGAAGGATTTCTCGATTTGCTTACCAATGACCGATTTGACACTGTCGTATTCAGTAGTCAGAGCGGAAATCTCTGTATCAAGGTTTTTAAGTTTCAAGTCTAAAACCTGTTCTTTTTGGTTGACTTTTTGTTTCGCTGTATTGTATTTTGCTTCTGCCTGAGCGATAGCAGTATCGTCCGCCATAACCTTAATATACTTATCAGTCGCATAGTTGCCTTGGTAATAGAATCCGTCGTCTTTTTCGCGACCAAGGAACATCATGCCGTTTTGAAGCATATTTTGCATATATTTAGGGTCTTGGACATTGTCATTTTCCAACCAACCATTTGTACAAATTTGGTTGAACAACTTATCCCAACCGTTCGCAAGACGGTTATCATCAGAAGAAATCCAGTCAGTTGCGATCTTATATAGGTAGTCAGCGTCATTCGTCACAAGTGCTTGTCCATCTTTTTTGCCTATTTTTGCATCATAAGTACTGTTAGCAGTTGAACCTTCTAAGAACTGTGCAAAATACGTAAGGAATGATTCGGCAAGATTATTCAAACTGATTGATGCTGTAGAGGAAGCGTATCCGACACTAGTCCAAGAACCACGTGCATTACTTTTAACTATATAAGCTCCTAAATAATTTTTTGCATTTTTATTAGCCTCTGATCTTGAATAATCAAGATTTGCATTTCGGCTAATATCATTTTGATGATAGTTGTCTTTTTTCAGAATAATATCTTGCACTTGCATAAGTGCATAATCCAACGCGTTCCCAGACACTCCATCGCCAATATCTAAGACATTAGCAAATTCATTATACATCCAAGTAAGAAATGTATCTGTATTGTTAACCAAAATATTTTGCAGGTTATTGAGTTCACCTGGTTCCGGCCAATCTTGTTTATGCCCTACAGTACTGCCTTTTCTCATTTGTCCTGTTACAGTTGCATATGCTTCTTGGTCTCCGGTTAATAATTTATAGAGATCTAATTTTGTTTCACTGGAACCAGGAATAATTACTGCCCCAGTTTTACCACCTTCTTGTCCCCACGTAATACCACTTTTTGCGGCATCATTTAATACTTTAGAGAAGGAAGTAAGGTCCAGCTTGCTGCTTGACGTTGCTAAAAGCGCTGTCACTAAATCTTTGTAAGTCAGTTCAGGATCGGCATCCGCGTCAGCAACTTGCTTTTTAACCAGTTCTGAAACAAGATAGCCATCTCCTGCTTTACCGCCAACACCTGCGAGTTGGTTATAAGGACAAGCCTTAATGGTTTCACAAGCTGCAGGGGTAATAATGCCTCGATCTCTCAAACCTTCAACCCAAGCATTACGCATTGCATCTGACGGAAGACCATTCAAACCTTCTTGAGGAATACCAATACTTTTTGCGATATATGCATATTTACTATCAAGAACGATTCTGCCTTGAGCGTTAGTCAGGGTAATCGGAGAATAGTTATTTAATGCAGAAGGGGTATACATCAGGCCATAGTTCAACTGATATTGTTGATCGCCTGTACCGTAATAATCATAAATCAATTTTGTTTGATCAAGGGAGTTTTGATATTCATTAGAAATATTAACCATGTCACGAGCGAGGGAAATCTTCTCATGAGATAAACCCATAGCACGATATTCGCAGTCAGATTTTCTGCTTGTGATAGTCAGTAATCTTGCTTGTTGTGCCGCTAAGCCCATCGTTAATCCTTTCAATATAATCCTTAGTGTCTTCTATATCGGCTTATTTTCATTAAAACTTTAAGAACTTGGGTTATTTTGTAACAAATGTTTACAACTTTGCTCAACGTGGTATAATATGAGTAATGAGCAATAATCTTCAATTTGAAAATGATTTAGATAAGTTGACAGCCGTATTACCGGAAAAAGTCCGCAAACACATCAATTACGACAACATGGAAGACGTAATTGAGATAGTTCTCGATCTTGGACGAACTCCGGAAATCCGACATGCTGGCGGCCGGATTGAATACCTTGATTGCGATTTTGTAACTAATGAAGATTTAGAATACACCACAAGCCGCATCCAGGAATTCACAACCGACAACCGTTCCGGTATCGCCGGGACTCTACACCGTATCAGTGCGATAAGAAACCGTCAGGGCAAAGTTATTGGTCTGACTTGCCGTATCGGCCGTGTTGTGACAGGAACCATCGCTTGTATAAAAGATATTTGCATGTCAGATAAAAGTATTTTGTTTTTGGGTAGACCGGGCAGCGGAAAAACAACTAAGCTACGTGAGATTTCGCGGCTTGTGGCGGATGATTTAGGCAAACGTGTTGTGGTCGTTGATACTTCAAACGAGATCGCAGGCGACGGGGACAACCCGCACCCTGCAATCGGACACGCGCGCCGCATGCAGGTTCGCCAGCCTGAATACCAAAAAGATATTATGATTGAAGCGGTTGAAAATCACACGCCGGAAGTTATTGTCGTTGATGAAATCGGAACAGAACCTGAAGCGCAAGCTGCCAGAACCATCGCAGAACGTGGGGTTATGCTGATTGCAACCGCGCACGGTAACAGCTTAGAGAATTTAATCAAAAACCCGACACTATCAGACTTAGTTGGCGGGGTTCAATCGGTAACCCTCGGCGACGACGAGGCAAAACGCAGAGCTTCGCAAAAAACCGTTTTGGAACGCGAAAAACAACCGACTTTTGATATTGTCATAGAAATCTTGGACCGCAACACTTTAGCTGTTTACAAAAACGCAGCAGAAGCAGTTGACTATATCCTTCGCGGCTGGCCAATCAGACCGGAAATCCGAAAAGTCGATAAGGACTATTCGAGCGAGCAGTCCGAAGAAACCACTGAGCCAGTTTGCAAAACTATAGTTCAGGCTTCTCCAAAACCGGCACCAATTCCACAAAGAGAAATACCGAACGAACCGATTAATTTTCACGAAAAACCCCACACCCCAGCCAAAGAAGGGGCTGAAAACAACAGCTTGAACTTTTCATTTAATCGGCAGGATTATGTTGACGAGGTAAAAGATTTTAGAAAAGTTTATTTATATGCGGTTTCTCGCAGCATTGTTGAAAAAATCATTGAACGCCTTGATTTTAACATCGAAATCACCCGCAATATTGATGACGCCGATATCGTAATCGCACACAAAAACTTCGCCAAAGGCGGCGCAAAGGTTTTAAGCACAGCAAACAATTACCGCTTGCAGACTTTCTTTGTTAAAACGAACTCAATGGCACAAATCCAAAAAGTTTTAAAAGACGCGCTTGAAATCACTAACGCGTCTGAGACAATCACCGGCTACAGTGATGAAGTCGAACAAGCGCTTGACGAAGCAAAAACCGCTATCCGTGATATTATGGCAAACGGCGGAGAAATTGAACTTGCCCCGCGAAACACGCGCATCAGACGACTTCAACATGATTTAATTGACGAGCACAATCTTGAAAACAAAAGCGTCGGCGACGGCAAACTCCGTCACGTTAAGATTTTTGCTCCAAAGAGTTAACTTACTTTATTATCCCAAGTGCTCTTAATATATCATCTCGGTATTCAGTGAGTTCTTTTACGAAACTCTCTGCATCCATGCCATGTTTTTGAAGATTTACAAGCGGGATTCCGAATCTTTTGTGAGCTATATTAGACAAATGATTTTCACTAGATGACGGCGCTATAGAAATATCTTTGATTCTTGTTGATTTGCTCGTCTTTACCACTTCCAAGATAGCATCGCCAGCAACACCATTACAATCCAAAATAATTAAATCCAACACAGGCTTGTCATTCTTAGCTGTATGTGCTTCTACAGACGGATTTAGAGCGGCTCCTTTAATTTTATTACCCGCTAACTGTAATCTAACAGTATCACCATTATAGACAATATCCACCGTGTCTGCACCGGATGGTTTTATCGTCATCTCTATTCTCTTAGCGAGACTCTCTAAGAAACCATTCCACTTTGATACCTTTGCTTCGCCTGCTAATACATTTATTATATCCATTGCGTTAGAATAGTTGTCTGCTCCGTAGATTTTAGGGGCTTGACCAAACAGCATTCTCAGATGATTTATGTGATTCTCCCGGTATCCAACTTTGTCATCCACAACCAAAATACGAAACGAGTCATCTTTTAAATATTGTGGAACAGTTTTTGCAACTGGTGTAACAACGACTTCATTAAACAAATCTGCCGCTTTTAGCCTATCAGTATCACTCAGAGGTTGCGTACCATACATCTCATTATGTAATGGAATGTGTCTTAACGCTGTCTCTCGGTTCTCAAATAAAAGAGCTTTGTCTATCCCGCGAGATTGTAATAAATAATATTCTTTATCGTTAGCGCTTAATTTCCCCATACGGAATCCGCCATATTCATCATTTTTACCATCAAGTCGCAAGTAAAATGAAGTCTTTAATTCAGGGAAACTTATTGCGCAATCATTTCCATAGGGATATCCAAAAACAGCATCTCTGTGTTTGCCATTTGCAAAGCTTAATCTACCAGCAACTTCATGTTTTTCATTCGGCCCCTCAAAATTAAATTTAAATTTATTTAAAAAATCTCCCAGAATAGTATCTTTTTGCGCATATTCATAAAATTCCTCCGCTGCGTTAACAAATTTACGAAGTTTATCTTCCGGGGAACCTGATTGTAAGTATTTTTCACCATTGCTCCAGCATCCTTTTTTTGAATCATAAGTAACAATCGTTTTTCTCATTTCATCCAGCACTTTTCTCATATGGATACCAACAGGCGTTCCGGCAAAACCATCAACAGCTTTAACAGCATTTGTTACTCCAGACCCAAAAGTTGGTCGTGCTGCATAAGAAAATTTATGGGTGTTTAAAACAGAACTTGCATAATTATTTCTTTGGTTAAACTTCGCTATTGGTGCATATCCTGCATAATTAGTTTGTATTCTCACTTATTTGCTATCCTTATAAATTCATTTCAATATTCATATAAAATTCGTCAAAGTTTTTTTTACCACTTCAACTTTGTAATTGTAACATTTATTTACTATGAGCAGCAATGGTCAACAGTTGTAATGGCGCCATTTTTGTAATAATATTTTCTTAGCTAAGGAGAATAACATGAATGAGCTTTTGAAAAAGACGGCGACTGAACAAAGCAAAGCAATCAGGAATAAAGAGATTTCGGCTGTAGAACTTACTACAGCGGCGTTTGAACGTATTGGGAAATTGGACGAAAAGTTAGGAACTTTTAATTCTCTTACCAAAGAAACCGCGCTACAAACAGCAAAAAAAGTTGACGAAAAAGTCGCTAAAGGAGAAGATTTACCGCTGCTTGCGGGGGTTCCGTTGGCTCTAAAAGACAACATGAATTTAATCGGCTCACGCACAACAGCTTCAAGCAAAATTTTAGAAAACTTTGTTTCACCATACAACGCAACCGTTACGGACAAATTGCTCGCAAACCTTGTTCCAATCGTGGGCAAAGCAAACCTTGACGAATTTGCGATGGGAAGCTCAAACGAAAACTCGGCGTTTAGAAAAGTTTTTAACCCTTGGGATTTAAAACGCGTTCCGGGCGGTTCTTCAGGCGGTTCAGCGGCAGCTGTCGCGTCTTGTGAGGCAACCTTAGCGCTCGGCTCAGACACCGGCGGTTCAATCAGACTTCCTGCAAGTTTCTGTGGAATCGTTGGGATGAAACCGACTTACGGCAGAGTTTCACGCTACGGTTTAATCGCGTTCGCTTCCTCACTCGACCAAATCGGGCCGTTCTCAAGAACGGTTGAAGATGCGGCAAACCTTTTAGAAGTAATTTCTGGATACGACGCAAAAGATTCAACCTCATTAAATTTACCTGTCGAGAATTATGCCGCTGATTTAAACAACAGCCTTAAAGGCATGAAAATCGGTGTTATAAAAGAACTTATGGGACACGGCATCACAGAGGATGTCGCAAACGCTATGCAACGCGCAATTGATGATTACAAAAAATTAGGTGCAGAGATTGTTGAGATTTCGCTTCCGAATATTGAGTATTCAATCGGTATTTATTACATCTTAGCGACGGCGGAGTGCAGTTCAAACTTAGCGCGATTTGACGGGGTAAAATACGGTTACCGCGCGCCAAACACAGACAACTTGATGGATATGTACACCAAAACCCGCGCACAGGGCTTTGGACCGGAAGTTAAACGCCGGATTATGCTCGGGACTTACGCTTTGAGTTCCGGTTATTATGATGCTTATTACAAAAAAGCACAGCAGATGCGCGCACTTGTAACGCGAGATTTTGTCGAGGCTTTCAAAAAAGTTGATGTGCTGATTTCGCCAACTTGTCCGAACACGGCGTTTGAGATGGGTTCAAAAACAGCTGACCCACTTGCAATGTATTTGACTGATATTGCAACGATTAGCGCAAACCTCGCCGGTATCCCGGGGATGAGTATTCCTGCTGGATTTGACCGTGACGGAATGCCAATCGGCTTACAGCTTTTAGCACCGCAACTTCAAGAGCGCAAACTCTTTAACGCGGCTCACCAGTTTGAACGTGCAAACGATTATTACTTGCAATTGGCAAAAATCTAATCCATAATAATTTAATGGAAAACATTATTGCGTTGATTGATTGTGATGCTTTTTTCGTGTCATGCGAACAGGCCGCAAAGCCCGAATTAAAAGGGCAGCCGGTTTGTGTCATCGGCGGCGGCGAACGCGGCTGTGTACTTTCGCGTTCCAAAGAAGCAAAAGCAATGGGAGTGCGCATGGGAATGCCATATTTTATGGCAAAAAAAGAGTTTCCAAAAGCGGTTTATATTAACGCTTCGCACGGCTTGTACGGCGAATATTCACAAAAAGTCATGGCGGTTTTGCGCGAATTTAGCCCAAAAGTTGAGGTCTATTCAATCGATGAGGCCTTTGTTGATTTAACAGGATTGGAGCGGCTTTACAAAAAAAACAGCATTGAACTTGCCCGCCACATTCGCGATGAAATCAAAACCCGCACAGACATTCCTGTTTCAATTGGCATAAGCACCTCAAAATCACTCGCCAAACTAGCTTCCGACAAAGCCAAGAAGCTCGGTGAAGGAGTTTTTTGCTTGAGTCGCACGAACACAGAAGAAGTCTTAAAAAAGACCGATATCAACGAAATCTGGGGAATTGGGCGAAACTTAACAAAGATGTTTCATCGCCACGGGATTCTGACAGCCCACGAACTCATCTCAAAACCTGACGCCTGGATTGATTCCAAGACCGGAATTCGCGGGTTAGAGATGAAGCACGAATTATTGGGGCAAATGGTTTCGCCTGTTTCAACAGATTTTAAGATGCCAAAATCCATCCAAAAAACCAGCGCCCTGCCTGATTTTACGTCCGACATCAATATAATAAAAAGCGAATTAAACTACCACATCCACCGCGCCTGCGTGCGTTTACGCCGACTTGATGCGAAGTGTTCAAGTGTGGGAGTTATGCTGCGTACCAAAGATTTCAAGATTTTTTATGATAAAAAAGTTTTGCTTGAACCGACCGATTTTGAACTTGAGATTTCCGAGATTGCTTTTAACCTCTTAGACAAAATTTTTGACCCTACTTTGACCTACCGCAGTTCCGGCGTAATACTTGATAAATTTGTTCAAAACGAGTCAGAACAATTGTCATTGCTTACCGACCCATCAGCCACAAAAAAATCAAAACTTGGCAAAGCAATAGACAAACTTGAAAACAAATTCGGCAGGGATATCGTTCGCACCGGATTTTAAATCGCTTTGACAATTTCAATTATTTTAGCCGCAGCAGCGTCCGGTTTAATTGACTCAACCTCATTAGTCGCACGGGTTTTAAACTCGACAGTACCGTCTTCTGAAATGGACTTCCCTACTGTAATTCTGTATGGAAAACCGATTAGATCAGCATCTTTGAATTTGACGCCTGCACGTTCATTGCGATCATCCAATACAACCTCAACGCCGACAGCTTTTAGGTCTTCATAAAGCTTATTCGCAACCTTCATTTGCAATTCGTCCTGAATATTTACCGGTACAATTGAAACTTGATAAGGCGCAATTGCAAGCGGCCATTTGATTCCGTTCTCATCGTGATGCGCTTCAACAGCGGCTGCAGCGGTTCTGGAAATCCCAATCCCGTAACAACCCATTACATAAGGTTTTGTTTTACCGTTCTCATCCAAGAACACCGCATTCATCGGCGCAGAATATTTTGTGCCAAGTTTAAAGATGTTTCCGACTTCAATCCCTCGGGTAACGCAAAGTGATTGGCTGCACTCAGGGCAATGCTCGCCAGCTTCAACCAGTCTTAAGTCAAAATATTCGATGATTTCTGGAATATCAATGCCCAAGTTCGCACCAACTAAGTGTTTGTCTGCCTCGTTAATTCCGACAACAAAGTTTTTCATGCCTTTTACTGATTTGTCAGCAATGATTTTTACGTCTTTTAAACCCTTTGGCCCGATAAATCCTTTTGCGGCGTTGAAACCGTTTGCTACCATCAATTCTTCAATTTCAGGGGCTGAGGCGATTCTGATTTCTTTTGCACCTAATGTGTTCATCAATTTCGTTTCTTCGACCTCTTTGTCCGCTCTAATTAAAGCCAAAACAGGCTTTTTGTCAGCGATATAAAGAAGTGATTTTAAAATAACATTTGCTTCAACCTTTAAAAATGCTGATAGTTCTTCAATAGTAGTTGTGTTTGGAGTGTCAACGATTTCGGGCTTGGCAAATCCGCCGTCTGTGGTTTCTTTTAGCAATTTTGAAACCGCGTGATTTGAGTTTGCCGAATAAACGCACCCATTGCAATAGAAAACATCGTTTTCACCGCTGTCTTGATCGGTAATTACCATAAATTCGTGGCTGACGCTGCCGCCGATCGCACCTGAGTCAGACTGAACCATTTTGGTTTCTAGCCCGCAGCGTTTGAAAATCCTTGTATAAGCCGCCGCCATATTTTGGTATTCTTTTTCCAAACCGGATTCGTCAACATCAAAGCTATACGCGTCTTTCATGATGAATTCACGTCCGCGAAGCAGGCCATAGCGCGGTCTTACTTCATCACGGAATTTTGACTGGATTTGGTAAAGATTCACAGGCATTTGCTTGTAGGATTTCAGTCCTTCGCGCGCAACTACTGTAATAACTTCTTCGTGCGTTGGCCCAAGGCACATATCACGATCGTGACGGTCTTTCAGGCGCATTAATTCTTTACCGTAGACTTCCCAACGACCTGATTCTTCCCATAATTCACGCGGCTGAACAAACGGCATCAAGAGTTCTTGAGCGCCCGCACCGTCCATTTCTTCGCGAACAATGGTTTCGACTTTTTTCAAAACCCGCCACATCAGAGGTAAATAGTTATAAACCCCGCTGGCAAGTTTACGAATATAGCCTGCACGCGCAAGCATTTTATGCGAAATAACCTCCGCATCCGACGGAAATTCTCTCAAAGTTTGTACAAATAATTTAGACATTTTCATGTCTTTTATTGTACCACAAAAGAATCCAGCTCAGCTTTAACCATTTTTGGGCTGACCGTAAGGGTTTGATTATTTTTTAACGCGAGGTTCATGTTTTTGACGTAACCCTCTGAATTTTCTTGTACCTTGTGGATTTGTGCTAAAATATAATACAAATCACCAATCGCGCCGCAGTGGTTTATCGCTTTACGAAGAAGTTCACGCGCATAATCAATTTCGTTTTCATTTACAAGAATTTTAGCGTAAATTTTATAAGCATCGATGTCTTTTGGGTTCAAAATAAGGGTCTGTTCAAGCATTTCTGCCGCGGTTTGGACATCATTATCCTCATAAGCAATCGCCGCTAGGTTAAAGTACGCCCAGCTGTAATCCGGCGACAAATCAAGCACTTTGTAGAATTTCTCCTTGGCTTTTTCGCTATCGCCTTGTTCTTTAAAAATGTTCCCCAAGTAGAAATGCGCATAAAGGTCTTCGTCATTGAGTTCTATCGTGCGCTCAAAATAGTATTTTGCCCCATCTAACTTGCCTTCTTTAAAATATGCCAACCCAATACTGAAATACGAATTTGAGTCATCGGGGTCTTTTTCTAAAACGCGCTCAAAACAATCAACGGCTTTTTCATATTCGCCTTTATCAATGTATACAAGACCCAAATTGTAGCTTGCATCAACCTCCTCAGGCGAAAGCTCAATTGCTTTCATGTAAGCTTCTTTTGCTTTATCAAGGTTTTTTAATTTTTCATGAACAATACCCAGGTTATAATAAATCCCGCTGTCTTCAGGGTATACTTTTGACAGATAAGTAAAGTGCTGCAAAGCTTCTTCGGCAAATCCGCTATCAAGCAAAAGCACAGCCAAACGGCGCCGCGTACGATGGTTTTGCGGGTCATCTCTTAAAATCTGCTGCAATTCCTCTATCTGCTCAATCCTTGACATAATTGTATTATACCACTAAAATGAGTTAGAGGAGTATGAGATGAAAACAAAAATTTTAATTTTAATATTAGCAATATTTTTTATAGCACAAGGCGCATTTGCAGCCTCACCTTTTAATGCAAAGGCAAAGACCAAACGGATCCCTGCAGGAACAAAGTTTGATCTGCAATTGCAAACACCGGTGACAAGTTACGCGGGGACTAACGCAGAATTTTCGGCGATATTAATTACTGATCAAACTGCAGATTCTGACGTAATCTTGCCAACAGGCTCGCTTGTTCGCGGGAATATTACGAAGATTATCGCCGCAAAAAGAATGTCGCGCGGCGCGGTTATATATTTGGATTTCGACCACATCGTAACCCCAAACGGCAGACAGTTGCCGCTTTCACTCTCTGTTATTGGCAGAGCAGACTTGACTTATGACGGCGGAATCACCGGCGGGCGCGGCTACAAAGAAGCCGTTGTTGAAAACTGGCACAACACAGTTGATATAGTAAAAGGTGCGACCAACTGGGGCAACGAGACCTTTGAAGATGTCGCTGGCGGCTACTTACGCGTAGTTACCGTTCCTGTCGCTGCAATCGGCGGCGGAATCGGCGGAGCAGGCTATTATGTTTACGAAGACATTGCCGATTTAATCAGAAAAGGCAAACAAGTTAACCTTAAAAAAGGCGAAGTTATCCACGTAATACTTCAACAGCCAATCGACGTTCCGGTGATCTAACACTCGTCATTCTACGCACGCAAGGCGTATCAATTTTCACACAACAAGTGTCGACTTTGAGATACTTCGGGGCATTCCCTCAGCATGACGAAAAAACATCTACCCCTCTGCACCTTTAACCTGGTTTCGTCCGCTGTTTTTAGCGCTATAAAGACGTTTGTCAGCAGCTTCAATAATTTCTACTGCGGTTTCACCATCTTGAGGAAAAGTCGCAACACCCGCGCTTACTGTAACTTTGCCTTCTTTATCCTCACTTAATTTAAAAGTTCTGTCTTCAATGCGCTCAAGGATAAGTTTTGCAGTCGTAAGAGCAGCTTCCGCGTTTGTATTTGGCAGGATTATACTCATTTCTTCTCCGCCATAACGGCAAACGATATCGGTCGCCCGGACATTACGTTTTAACATAAACGCAACCTGACGCAGCACCGCGTCCCCTGCTTGGTGCCCAAAAGTGTCATTGAACTTTTTAAAGTAATCAATGTCAACAATGATAAGCGAGAACGGATTTTCGTAACGTTTTGACTGCTCGACATTCATTTTCATTTGTTCTTGGAAATAACGGTGGTTGTAGAGCTCAGTCAGGCCGTCAGTTGTAGCCAGTTTATATTGTCTGTCAAAATCGCGTGATTTAATAAGGTATTTAACAATTAGCGCACAAATAAACGCCAAAATTGCAAGCAGCGTCGGCTGAACTATATCAAGCCAAACATTTCCAAACCGCATCATCAAATACGCAATCACAAGATAATCCGCACAAATGAACAGTGTAATTAAAGTACCTGCTAACGCAGATTCTAGAGCCAAAACAGCATATGCAATTAGTGCTGCGATTAATAAACCTACTAAAACAGTAACCGCAACCGGCGCTTTTTGGATGAAATTATTGTCTAAAATATTGTTTAAATAAGTCGCTTGAACCTCGACGCCCGGAAATAATTTATCCGTCGGAACACTTTTTATATCGCCCAAACTTGCCACTGAAGTCCCGATAAATACGGTTTTATCCTGGAAATTATATTTCAAATCAGTTTTTTCGCCGTTCGCAACTTTAATTACTTTATAAAGCGGGATAGTTTCAAAAGTTTGCGCCGGCCCGTACCAGTTCAATATCGCGTTGCCATTATGCGCAGGTGTGTAAATCTTTCTTGATGGGTCACTGGTTTTAGAAAGTGTTTCAAACAGATTCGCCGAGTTTTTATTTATTGAAATAACCGGATAATGTTTCATTGCAATTTTTAGCGCGAGCTGCGGGTAATATTTATCTTTGTATTTCACTACAACCGGCATATTACGAAGGATTCCATCATCCGCGCGTGAAACATTTATCACACCGATATTAGAAGTTCCATTCATAATTTCGGGCAAAATCGCACGGCAGTTTGTGAAAGTTAAATCGTCTAAATTTATATTTTTTTCAACAAAATCTTTGTGCAGTGCCAATCTATCTGGCAACGCAGGTGGCAATCTCATATCATCAGGTTGGTTGTCAAAATTTATTGCGGTATAGACATTGTCGTTCTTTGTAATCGCCTCGACTAAAGCTTTATCGGCTTCCGGCTTGCTCTTCATTGATTTTACAAATAATAGGTCAAACGCAATTGTTTCCACATTTTGCTTTTCAAGGTAATTGACAATTTTAGCGTAAACATCACGCGGAAGCGGCCATTCGCCATAAGTGTCTAAAATATATTCATAACTTGCGTCATCAACGGTAATAATAGCTATATTGGGGCTCGGAGTTTTACTCTTTGCAGCCAGGTTTTGGCGCAGGTCAAAGGTTTTGTTTTCAATACTATCAACAAACCCATTCAGCCCGGAATTCCCGAAAATAAGAATCGCAAAAAGCACAAAAAATAATAAGCCCAAAATGTATGAAGTCTTCTTTAGCATGCAGCAATTATAGCATTTTCGCTTGAGCAGGTCAACGGATAATATCAGAGGGCAGTGGACTTAACTTCATTTTTTTGGCCAAAATGCTTTAGCACGAATTGTTTTTCCATAATCATATTATTTAATTTCAAGACTTCGGTTGCATAAGAGAGTGCATCGGGGTTTTGAAGATATCTCAAAAGACATTTTTCGTGCAGATTCATTTTGAATTCCTATTTCAATCGGGTACCTTTTTATTATGCTCTATTATTGCGTTTTTGAAATCATGCGAACGCATGAATTCATCATGTTTTTTCATGAACTTCTACATTAAGCTCATGAGATTTTTATTTAAGCTTATAAAACACAAAATATTTGGTCGTGGGCTTGATTTTTTGGCTTGAGATAGTATGATGTTATTAATCAGGTTTGGAATCCTGACAACATCAAAGAAAGAGGAAACAAATGAAAGACGGAATACACCCAGATTATAAGAAAACCATCGCAAAATGTGTTTGCGGTAACGAAATCGAAACAGGTTCAGTAAACCACGATATCAGTGTTGAAATTTGCAACGCTTGCCACCCATTCTATACCGGCACGCAAAAAATTCTTGACTCTGAGGGCAGAATTGACAGATTCAACAAACGTTACAGTAAATAACATGCGTGAGCCGGTGTGGAGCCGGCGTCGACTTGCGTAAGCAAGACGAGCAGGGCGCAACACTACGAAGCGCCACTGTGCCGAGTAAAACGATTAAGTATCGTTTTACGAGAGGAAAATCTATGACTGCACAGGCGCTAAATTGGATTAAAGTAATACTAGGGATAGAGGGGTATATAGATGCTAAAGGGCGAAGAAGTCACAAACAAGCCTGTTGTCAGTCTTATTTCTAAGCCTGAGAATATGCTAAAGACTGTTTATACAGCTTGCCGCACATGTTACAGCGCCGATTATCCCATTAATATTTACAACAGCACCGATGACGAAGAAAAGATGCTTAAACTTATTGAGCGAGTAATTTCTTCCGGTCATTACTCGACAGTTGAACACGTTCAGGTAAGCTTTGCGATATCAAATGTATCGCGCGCCTGCACGCACCAGCTTGTGCGCCACAGGCACATGTCGTTTTCGCAAAAATCACAACGCTACGTAAAAGAAAAAGGGCAGTTTGACTACATAATCCCGCCAACAATCGCACGTGATGAAAAATTGAGTGCGAAATTTGTCGATTTTATGGAAGCTATTTCGGCACAATACCAAGAGTTTGTTGAGGCAGGAATCCCTGCAGAGGATGCTCGTTTTGTGCTTCCAAACGCCGCGGCTAGTTCATTAGTGGCGAGTTTAAACTTACGTGAAATGATTCATCTGGCAAACCTGCGGCTTTGTACGCGCGCGCAGTATGAGATACGGCTTATGGTAAAAATGATGTGCGAAGTGCTTGTTGCAGAAGAACCATGGCTTAAACCTTATCTTGTACCAAAGTGCGAACGGCTCGGATTCTGCGATGAAGACAAGTCTTGCGGCCGGGTGCCTGTAAGAGCATAAAAGCATTTAATATTCTAGAATATGTGCTTGTAGCTCAGCTGGCCTGTTGTATCTTTTACAGAGTAAAAGTACAACAAATTAAAACTCAGAACACTCTATCCAGCGGGCATTAGATGACAATTGAATATGTGCTTGTAGCTCAGCTGGCCCGTTGTATCTTTTACAGAGTAAAAGTACAACAAATTAAAACTTAGAACACTCTATCCAGCGGGCATTAGATGACAATTAAATATGTGCTTGTAGCTCAGCTGGCCCGTTGTATCTTTTACAGAGTAAAAGTACAACAAATTAAAACTCAGAACACTCTATCCAGCGGGCATTAGATGACAATTAAATATGTGCTTGTAGCTCAGCTGGCCCGTTGTATCTTT
>JAVBOC010000013.1:0-189219 GCA_031550975.1 Candidatus Gastranaerophilaceae bacterium | reverse complement strand
CCAACCGAAGTAGTGCTTATCTAGCGTGATAAACATTCCTTATCCCAGCGTGTGTAAATTAAATTTCCCTTACCCTGATATTAAAACAAGAAATCGAAAGGAATTGCGCAAAAATTTCCACACCTCATCATATCATATCATATCATATCATATCATATCATTAAGCAGTATGACAGAGTTTCAGGCTTTGTAACAACTGATTTACATTTTGTTACAATTGTCGTTTCCGTCATTTTACCTTTCTGTCATTCCGGACTTGATCCGGAATCTTCCACAGTGAAGGCTTACGAAAATCTCGAAGGTGGAAGATCCTGAAATAAATTCAGGATGACAAAGGAATCTAGTGACTTTTCGGAATGACAGAAGAAACTGGATTGCTTCGCTAACGCTCGCAATGCCTGTTGGACGAGATTTGCCTAGTCACTTAATCACTTAGCGACTTAGTCACTTTTATGCTATAATCATTAAATGACAAAAGAAATTATTGTATCGGGCATGAGACCGACAGGAAAACTGCATATCGGGCATTATCTCGGGGTTATTCAAAACTGGGTTAAGCTGCAAAAAGAATACCAAAGTTACTTTTTTGTCTCCGATTGGCATGCTCTTACAACAAAATATGATAAGACCGAAAACCTGCACCAGGACACACTTGAAGTCGTCATGGACTGGCTTGCTAGCGGAATTGATCCGACAGTTTCAACTATCTACGTTCAGTCGCTAATCCCTGAGATTGCGGAATTAAATATATATTTAGGAATGATTACCCCGCAAAACTGGGTTGAACGCGATCCGACTTTAAAAGATATGGCAAAAATGCTCCGTTCTGACGAAGGAACCGGTGCTCAGGTAAGTTACGGGCTTATGGGATATCCGGTGTTGATGAGCGCGGACATTATGATGTTTAACGCGCATGCTGTACCTGTGGGCAAAGACCAAGTCGCACACATTGAAATCACCCGCGACATCGCAAGACGCTTTAATAATTTATATAAGACAGATTTCTTTAATGAAGCTAAACCGATTTTAAATGATTGTTCGCTAATTTGCGGACTTGACGGGCAAAAAATGGGCAAATCATTTAACAACGATATTAAAATTTCAGATACAGAAGAAGTAACGGCCAAAAAAGTTATGGGCGCGATTACCGACAAAAACCGCATCAAACGCGATGACCCGGGCTGTTCTGATAACTGCGAAGTAGCTTACAAATACTGGCAAATTTTTGGCACTCCTGAACAGCACGAAAAAGTTAAGTCTGAATGCGAACAGGGTTGCTGCGGCTGTGCTGATTGCAAACGCCAATTGGGCGCAGTGATTAACGCAAAACTCGCTCCAATCCGTGAGCGCAGAAGATATTACGAGCAAAACCCTAATGAAGTCAAAGAAATTATCCGCGTTGGTTCAGAACAAGCGCGCGTTAGAGCAAAACAAGTTCTCGCTCAGGTTAGAGAACTTGTTGGGATGTACCGTGGTTAGGGACTAGGGATTAGGGACTAGGGATTAGCAAAACGTTTCCGTCATGTTGAGGCAAAGCCGAAACATCTCAAGGTCACGAGTTCTTGTATCAGCTTTGATATTCTTCGCCGATGGCTCAGAATGACGAACCCGCTAATTTCTACATTTACCTCATAAAAGAAAAATGACCGCTGTCGCGGCCTGTGTATGTAAAAGGTTAGTGTAAGTGTAGGGGAAGCGAATTCTCGGCAGGGCGCCGCGTGAATGCTAGCGAACCCAGCCCGTAAGTTGGAGCAGGACGTTACTCCTGCGACAACCCTAATAATTCAAGAATCTAGGTTATATTCCTAATATTCCCCGCATCGACATATCTTTAACATATATTGTTTATATACTTAATGTTTCTTAAGTTATTGGGAAACCATCTGACCAAAAGAACCCAAAACTTGAGTACCCGGTATCATCTGCGGCGGCGGCTGCCGCTGCTCTTGTTTCCGCATAAGTTGTAGGCGCTTTTGGAGTTTTCGACAGCATAAAGCTATCCGCTGCTTTTGCTAAATCTGCTGCCCCAGTTGCCTTAGGGGCGCTTGTTGGCGTCATAGTCGCTGCAGCTGCTGCAAATTTTGCTCCAATAGTCCTTGCCGTCTGACCCGGGTTCAATGCTCCTCCGAATGTTTGGTGTTGCGTTAATGGTGTAATTCTCATGTTTTTCTCCTTTCATTAATATCTACAAAATTTACATAGCGTCTTGGATTATCTACGGTTCACTTGTCACGACTAAATGGATTGAGTGACGCCATTTGGTACGTTTCGCCTTAGCTCAACGACCAAAGAAGGCAAGCGTGGTTCAGTTCACCATGGGCGTTCGTTGTCAATCCACGCCCGCCGAAATCCAAAAAAAACAAGCCCTCTTTTCAGAAGGCTTGTTTTCAATATTTCCACAGTTAATACCAGCGTCTTTATTGCATAAACAAGCCTTTCAAGTTCACCGATACCACAATTAGTAATGTTTTCATTCTTATTTCTTTCCTGCGTGTTTTTATTGTGCTAAGCACACTTATTACAAAAACTATTGTTACACACGTAGTAGAAAAATGTCAATAGCTTTGTTAATAAATGTAAACTGCATATTAAAATTTTTCGTGCTAAACTTAGAAAAAAGAGGTATGAAAAGATGAGAATTGAAGCAAATAACCTGATTAAGATATATGGTGACAGAAGCGTTGTAAACGATGTCAGTTTCCACGTTGACAAGGGCGAGGTTGTCTGTTTACTCGGGCCAAACGGTGCCGGTAAGACCACGACATTCTATATGGTTGTGGGACTGGTTAAACCAAATTCAGGACAAGTTTTGTTAGATGGCAAAGACATTTCGGCATGGCCGATGAATATCCGTGCAAAAGCCGGTATTGGGTACTTGCCGCAAGAGGCTTCAATTTTCAGAAAATTAAGCGTTGAAGATAATATTAAACTCGTTCTTGAAATGAACGAGAAACTCACGGTTGACGAGAAAAAACGCAAACTGGAAGAACTTCTAAGTGAATTCGGGGTGTTAAGACTTCGTTCTTACGCAGCGGTTTCTCTTTCAGGGGGCGAACGCCGCAGGGTTGAACTTGCACGTGCGTTAGCTGCAAGTCCTGATTTTATTCTGCTTGACGAACCATTCACAGGGATTGACCCGATTGCGATCGGCGAAATTAAAGAGAACATCCGTAAACTTTCTATCGACAAAGGTTTGGGGGTATTAATTACCGACCACAATCCAAAAGCAACTTTATCAATTACAGATAGAGCTTACGTAATCTTTGACGGAAAAATCAAAATTCAGGGCAAAAGCGAAGATGTTGCGGTTGACCCTGTTGCTAAAGAATTCTACCTAGGAAAGGATTTTGAACTATAATGCATCTTCCCAAAATGCCAAAAATAACAATCTATGATCGTTATATTTTTATGCAAGTGCTCGGGGCAACATTCGGGGCGATTTTGCTGTTCACAATTGTATGGATAGCGCCGGAAATGCTCTTAAACACAATAAAAAAGATGCTTGCAGGCGAATTTGGTATAAAAACAGCGTGTCTTATTTTACTGTATGAAATTCCGAAGATTCTTGGAAACGCTTTCCCTGCCGGGCTTTTACTTGGCAGCTTGTTTACTTTTGATAAATTAAGCAAGGATTCAGAATTGACAATTTTCCGCGCAGTTGGGATGTCTTTTAAGCGGATTGTAGCGCCGGTATTGGTTTTGAGTATTATCGTAACGGGTATGTGCTTTGTAACTTATGATAAATTAATTCCGCTTGCAGCTGAAAAATCGCATCGAATAGACGATCATCATCCGACTACACAATATATTTATACCCGCAAAAACAAAGACGGAGTCCCGGATTTGGCGGTTGTTGTCTCGCGTTACCAAAACAAGCAGATGAAGAATGTAATCGTATTGGATTTTCCGGCAAAAACTTATGCTGATGTGCATCAATTATCCGATATTTATCACGCAAAAACAGGAACAACTTTACCCGACAGATGGGAATTGCGGGATATAACACATTATAAAATTTCAAGTGACGGCGTATTTTTCAACATTGAAAACATAGAAAAGATGGAGATTTTGCAAGGAGAATATGCGAAAAACGCTTTCACAATGATGACTTTAGCAATGAAAAAAGAACGCGAAATCAACAACCGCGACTTGTTTAATTATGTTAAACTCCTCAAAAAAGAGGGATTGAGCGAGGAATACCGTGACAAATTAAACAAATACCTGCAGAGATTTACTCAGCCGTTTGTGTGCATATTGCTTGCGATTATGGGCTGCCTGCTCGGGTTTAGCAAGCCGCGCGAACAAAGATTGGTCGGGTTTGCTATTGCCATTGGCTGTATTGCTATATATTATATAACCATGCCATTTTTTGATTTATTGGCAGCAAAGGGCGTTTTACCTCCTATAATAGCAGTAATTGTTCCACCGGGAGCGTTTATCGCAGGGATTGTCGCTTTCTATAAATCTAAGGAACTTTAGACTTATGAAAAAATATTTTTCTATTATATTAGTTGCTTTATGCCTTTTCTTCCAGGCTTGCTCAGTCGCGGCGCCGATTGATATTGAATATGAAAAAGGGATTTACCACATCACACTAAAAGGCGAAAAGTTTAAAAAACAAATAAAGTTCACCTCATCGGAAAATCTTATAACAAACGCTGAAGCCCACGCTAAAGGCGGAGCGCGGCTGACTATTAACACAGGATTTTTTGATCCCAAAAACTCAAAGACTATCTCTTATGTGGTCATGGACAGACAAACTGTCGCTGACCCGTTGTTTAACGAAAACCTTTTGAACAACCCCGTTTTGCGCCGCAATATTGATAAGATCATTGACCGCACAGAGTTTCGCGTGGTTGAATGCGACAAGAGAAAACGCCATTACGAAATAACTCCGCACAAAAGCACTGTGGATTTTGGGTGCGAAATAATAACTTCATGCCAGGGCGGCCCGCTGGTTTATCCTGAATTGCGGATGGAAGAAGAATTTTTCATCGTTAAAGAGGGCGATAACATTGTACGCGAAAGCGCTTCTGTTTTGCATAAAGCCGCGCGAACAATTATCGGATTAAAAGGCGAAGAAGTCCATATTTTAATAATTACAGACGAAAACCCGATGGATTTATATCAGGTGCAGGCGCTTTGCAAAGAACTCGGACTTGACCGGGCGATGGCATTTGACGGCGGAGGTTCAACCTCAATGGACTACTTGAACAAATATCATGTAGTTTCAGAAAACGATGGTACAGGCCGCAGCTTAAAATCATTTATGCTTGTATATTAAATTCTTCCGTCATTCTGAGGATAGCACTCTGCCTCAACAGGACGATAATTACTAATTAGACAGTTTGGTGTTGGCCCTTACTGCTGTTACAGCAAATCCATCGCTAGGGTCAATATCTAATTTTCCGTTTGCATAAACATAAACACGGAAGGTATCGGGCATTTTAGCGCCACAGGCTGCTTGGAAACAATTCCCGCCAGTGTTGTTTCCGTTGACATCAATAACAATAGCCGGTTTGTTTACTGCATTATCAACAAGCGGAGTTGTAGTATGAACCCATCGGGTCGTGCCCGCAGCCGGATTCCAATCCCTGAAATCCCACGTTATATTATCTTGGGTATTGTAGCAATAATCATTATCCGTAACACTGCCATGCATCACGGTACACTTGTGGTCGTCGGTCACCCCATTTAATTGGCTCATGAAAAGTTTTGGGAATTTCATATCACCGCTATATGCCACTCCATCAATTGAGGCACTGTTTTTATTATCAAATCCCCAGAAACAGTCAGCCGCGGCAGGATTCAAGCCGCATTCATAGCTTCTGTCTGGGTAAGCTGTTTCGTTTTTAATCAAAAAATCAATTATAGTCTCGACCTGAGAGTAAGCTTTTTTAGTCATCGCCTTATCTTTGTCCGGTATTACTCTTAATATTACAGGCAAAATCAATGCTATCAACACTGAAATAATCAATATCGTTGCAAGTATTTCTGCAAGTGTAAACGCGGGTTTTGAACTCTTTTTCATATCTTACTCCTCTGTTAATTATTAATCTTAACATTTTTTTAACCAAAAATCAATTATGATTTTTTTGTTTGTGTTACAATAGACGCAAAAAACAAAATTTAGAAAAACACAACAATTGGAGACACTAGCATGGACAGATACTTAGAATCAGTTTTAGATAAAGCAAAAGCAAAAAACCCCCACGAAAAAGAATTTTTACAAGCACTTGAAGAAGTTTTACTCTCGTTAGAACCTATAATGGATAAGCACCCTGAGTTTGAGAAGTTCTCAGTTTTAGAAAGAATATGTGAACCGGATAGAATTATTTCTTTTCGCGTACCTTGGCTCGACGACAGCGGAAAAATTCAGGTTAACCGCGGATACAGAGTGCAGTTTAGCAGTTTAATCGGACCATACAAAGGCGGATTAAGACTTCACCCGAGCGTAAACCAAAGCGTTATGAAGTTTTTGGGATTTGAACAAATCTTTAAAAATGCGCTTACAGGTTTCCCTATCGGCGGTGGCAAAGGCGGAAGCGACTTTGACCCTAAAGGGAAATCAGATAACGAAGTTATGAAATTCTGCCAAAGCTTTATGACAGAATTATACCGACACGTCGGACAAGACACTGACGTTCCGGCTGGCGACATCGGTGTCGGCGCACGCGAAATCGGTTTTTTGCTCGGGCAGTACAAAAAAATCACAAACGATCACCAAAATGGCGTTTTGACCGGTAAAGGTATTGGCTACGGCGGTTCGCTTGCAAGAAAAGAAGCAACCGGTTACGGCTTGATGTATTTTATGCGCGAGATGGTTGGCAGAAATAATCTTAAAGGTAAAACTGTTGTAATTTCCGGCTCAGGAAACGTTGCGATTTACGCCGCTGAAAAAGCTATTCAATATGATATGAAAGTCGTTGCGATGAGTGATTCTTCAGGCTATATCTATGATAAAGACGGAATTGACTTAGACCTTATAAAAGAACTTAAAGAAGTTAATCGCATGCGCATCAGCGAATATGCTAAAAAACGCAGCAGCGCGAAATACGTTGAAGGCTCTGAGAAAATTTGGGAAGTAAAATGCGACATCGCACTGCCATGTGCTACCCAAAACGAGCTTGATCTTGAAGATGCGAAAAAACTTGTAGCAAACGGCGTAATTGCAATCGGCGAAGGCGCGAACATGCCGCTTACGACTGAAGCAACTAACTATTTAATAGAAAAAGGAGTTCTCGTTGCACCGGCAAAAGCCGCTAACGCAGGCGGGGTTGCTGTTTCTTCAATCGAAATGAGCCAAAACAGTATGCGATACTTTTGGACATTTGAAGAAGTTGATAACAAACTCGACCATATTATGAGCAATATTTTCAAGACTTGCCGTCAGGTTGCGGATGAATACAATTTGGGCGACAACTACTGTGCAGCCGCAAACATTGCTGCATTCTTGAAACTTGCCAGTGCAATGCAAGCCCTCGGGGTATTATAAAGATTACGGCTGAAGAAGTTTCTCCGTAAAGCTTATGTCCAGTGCGTTAATAATTTTTGTCACCGCTAAAACAGGCGGGTTTCCAATGCAGTTTTCAACTCTGTAAACTGCAGCTATGCTCATGCCGGTTTTGCTCGCAAGTTTTAGCAGCGATAATTTTTGTATTTTCCTGTGTTCTTTAACCTTGTTACCGATAAACTCATACAAATCTTCAAATTTCATATGCCCTCCTGTAAGTTAACATGGCATATCCTCTTATAAGCGCGAATCGTTTAGTATTAAACAGGTCGGCAATTTATAATAGCCGGTTGGCTAGGTTAATGCACTTTTGGGCTAATCCTGTCAGGTCTTTAAATTGAGCCTTCTGTGGTGTTACATAGTATAAAATACAGGAGGTTTAATTATGTTTAAAATAAAACACAAGGCAGAACACGGAAAAACACAGAACGAATGGCTTGATAGCACGCATATATTTTCTTACGGACAATATAAAGATCTTCAACATTCAGGCTATAGCGATTTGCAAGTCTTAAATGATAATATCGTTGCGGCAGGAGGAAGCTTTGGAGCTCAAAGCGACGAAAATATGGAACTTATATGTATCGTGCTTGACGGGGTACTTGAACACAAAGACAGTATGGGACATATCCAGACAATTAAAGAAAACGAAATCCAGGTATTATCTGCCGGAACAGGTGTTTCGCATACTGAATTTAACCCTGATGATTTAAACCCTGTTCATTTTATACATGTTCAGATTGTACCTGAAGAAGAAGGGCTTAATCCGAGCTATAACCACAAGGCTTTTGACAAGAAAAAAATGTTGAACAACCCTGAACTTATAGTTTCCGGCACCGGCGAATATGATTCCGTTAAAATCAATCAGGATGCAAAAATTTATCAAACCATTCTTGAAAATGATACGACGGTTAATTTTGAGGTCACTGACAAACGCAAATATTGGATTCATGTCGCAAAAGGTAAAATCGAAGTTAATTCAAATATTCTTGACACAGGCGACTGTCTTGTGATTGAAGAAGAAACAGAAACACTGCACATACAAGGATTGGAACATAATTCAAACTTCCTTATCTTTGATTTAAGGGCGTAATATGACTAAAATAAATAAAGCTTTTTTCAAATCATTACTTCTTACTCTTGCCACAAGTGCGGCCGTTGCGGCCGCTCCGGTGGCAATACACTTTAACAACGAAATGTTTACGCTAAAATATAGCATCCCTTCGCTTGCAACAAACGGCTATATCAACGAATATTTCAAAGGAACTGACAACATAAATCAATGGAGCAAGATGATCGGGGTTTATCATTTCCCGACAACATCTTCACCAATAGCTGCGGCAAAAGTTTTTGAAAAACAAATTGAAAACTCTGAAAACAGCACTCTTGTAAAATTTATTGAAAACAAAAAGCAAGACAAGGCCCTGGTAAGTTTCTTAACCGTCAACAACGAAAACTTTCGGAACTACTTTGAATACGATATTTACAAATACGAAAAACATCCGACCAAGGGAGTTTTGTTAACTCGTTACGGTGAAAAATATTTTTTCAAAAGCGACGATGAGATAGCTAAAATCGGTCAGAGTGTCCGCGCTAAAAATGATGAACTTATGGAAATCTTAATAACTTCGCCTCAAATGGATATTATTGAGAAGGAAGTTGTCGAAGAATAAGTGCAGAGCCGGTGTTCGGCGGTATTGGCTTGCGACAAGCAAGACAATCAGGACGAACACTACGAAGCGCCGTTACGACTGAAGCGGGAGCGCAAGGAGTGGAGCAATCCTCGATTGCACAGGCGCTATTTTTTTGACGTAGAAAAGCTACAGCCATTCCACCATCGGCTTTTCTTCGCCAAAATCCAACTCTAAATGTTGAGTTGCTTCGTTATTTAATAAAAATTCACGGCCAAGATTAAAGGCAACAGGCTTGGTTTTAAGCCCTGTTTTCTCCCACATTTTTGTTGATAAGATATCCTTTTCTTTGTCGTAAACCGCGGCGTAATTTAACCCTTCATCAGCACATTGCGGAATCCAAAGTCTTTTGTTCTTGTCGTAAAACGCAAGTCCGTAAGTGCGGCAGATGAGTCCGCGAAACTCATATACACTGCACTTTTTGTTTATCAAAAAAGGACAAGCATAGACAAAAGGCTCATTAGATCCGCTTTCCTTATGGAGATCACGCGCTTTTTTTATTTCATTTATTTTTTCGAGAATTTCAATTTTGAGTTCAGTGGACAACTGATGAAACCCCAATAACAAATACTGAATTTCTCTTAAGGTATAAGGATATTCGCCAATTTCGCAACACGCGGAGCAACCCTCTTTGCAAAAAATATAATCTTTTTGGCTCTCAAAAAAATTGGTGATTTTTTCGTCTATGACTTGAAGATATTGTCCGTATTTGGTAAGCATTCTTAAATTTTAGCATAAGACTTGCCCGAGGGCTAGATTATTATTTGTGCTACAATTATTTCAAAAGGATTTAACTATAATGAAGAAAAATATCACTGTAAATGGCAAAGCCGTAGCACTGGAAAACAGCAATTATATCGCTGATTTTGTTGTGGAAAGAAATGTTACCGGCACAATGTATGTCATTGAAAAAAACGGCAAAATTGTTAACAAAGAGGACTACGCGACTGAAACCCTCAGCGAAGGTGATGTGTTGGAACTTGTAGGATTTGTCGGCGGGGGTTAAAATGCGGATACTAGTCGGAATGTCAGGCGGCGTCGATTCTTCCGTCGCAGCATTAATTTTGAAACAGCAAGGACACGACGTTGTCGGTGCTAATATGATTATTTCTGAAGTCATCAGAACCGAACACAAAGGCGCCTGTTATGGTGCGGACAAATCCGCAGACATCGAAATGGCACGTCAGGTTTGTGAACAAATCGGAATCCCTTTTCATGTAATTAATTGCGTAGGCGAATACGAAAAAACCGTGCTTGATAACTTCAAGAAAGAATATGTTTCCGGCCGCACCCCAAACCCTTGCGTTTGGTGCAATGCGTTAATAAAATTCGGCATTTTCCCGCAGTTAGCAAAAGCTTCAGGGATTGAGTTTGATAAATTTGCAACCGGTCATTACGCAAGAATAGAAACCCGTGACCATTCAACCATCTTAATGCGCGGAATTAATCCCAAAAAAGACCAGTCATATTTTATGTACCGCTTAAAACCTGAGCAGTTGGAAAATATTTTATTGCCGCTTGGCGGTTACACAAAAGAAGAAATCCGCGCAATCGCAAAATCGCATGGATTAAAGGTTTCAGACAAACCCGACAGTCAGGACTTTTACAGCGGGGATTATAACGAATTACTTGACGTTGAAGAAAAACCGGGAAATATTGTCGATACAAACGGTAAAATTTTGGGCGCACATACAGGAATTTGGAATTACACAATCGGTCAGCGCAAAGGTCTTGGAATAGCCGCTGCTGAACCGCTCTATGTGCTTGAATTACGCAGTGAAACAAACGAAGTTGTCGTGGGATTTGCTGACGAAACCTGGAAACGCGGACTTATCGCCAGCGATTTAAGCTGGATAATTCCTTCTGAAGAACTATTCACAATTCACAATTCGCAATTCACCTGCGAAGCCAAAATTCGCTCGACTCAAATACCGGTGCCGGTCAAAGCAGAACTAATTGGCGACGAGTTAAAAGTAGAATTTGAAAACTTAGAAAAATCCGTCACTCCGGGACAATCCGTTGTTTTATATAACGGCGACATCGTCCTTGGCGGCGGAATTATTGACAGAGCATATTAAGAACAAGCAGACACCGTTTTTCCTCTCCCCACGGGAGAGGGGAGGGTGAGGGGGCAAACTAAATCAAATGAACATAGAAAGATACAGCAGAAATATTATTATCCCTCAGATTGGTGAAGAAGGTCAGCGAAAAATTCGAGCGACTAAGGTTTTGGTTTGCGGCGCGGGCGGCCTCGGCTCAACGGTTATCGCCAACCTGACTTCACTCGGCGTCGGCACAATCGGGATTGTGGATGATGATATCGTAGAAATCTCTAACCTCAACCGCCAATATATCCACAGGTTTTCAGACCTTGGCAAGGTAAAAGTTTATTCGGCAAAAGATTGGATAGACGCTTTTAACCCCGAAACCATTGTGGACACTCATCAGGTTCGTCTTGGGATAAACAATTGGGAAATTGTTGAGAATTACGATTTTATCGTTGATTGTTTTGATAGTTTTGAGTCAAAATTCCTGTTAAATGATATTGCGATTAAGACAGGCAAACCTCTTATACACGGCGGGGTTGAGGAATTCCGCGGACAGGCGATGACGATTCTTCCGGGACAAACAACTTGTTTGCGCTGTATTTTGCCGGATGCGTGGCAAGACCAATCGCTTCCTCCGGGGATTGTGAGTCCTGCGGCCACAACGATTGCGTCGATTCAGAGTATGGAAGCTCTCAAATTAATTCTGGGCATCGACAAACTTTTGACTGACCAGCTTTTGTGTTATGATGGTTTAAAAATGACTTTCAAAAAGTTGAATGCCGAAAGGAATAGCAAATGTCCACAATGTCGAAATATTTAGAACTATACAATTTACCACTTGAAGAACTTATGGAAATCTCCGCCCAGGTCACAAAAGACCATTTTGGAGGGGATGTTGAATTCTGTTCAATAATCAGCGCAAAAACCGGCAAGTGTCAGGAAAATTGCAAATACTGTTCACAAAGCGCGCACAACAAAGCAAAAATCCACGTCCACGAACTTCTATCAGTTGATGAAGTTCGCAAGGCAGCAATCAGCGCAAAAGAAAACGGCGCAACCCGTTTTTGCATAGTAACTTCCGGTCGCAAACCCGAAGAAGGCGATTTTGACAAACTTATTGAGATGATTAAAGCAGTCCACGAAATCGAAGATTTGCACACCTGCTGTTCGCTCGGAATCTTAGACGAAGAGCAAGTTAAAGCAATTCGCGAAGCCGGCGTTGAACGCTACAACCACAATATCAACACCGCAAAATCTTATCATTCTGAAATCGTAACCACCCACGATTTTGAAGACCGAATTGCGACAGTAAAATTAATCCAAAAATACGGAATGGAAGCCTGCACGGGCGTTATCATCGGGATGGGCGAAACCCGCGAACAGCGAGTAGAAATGGCTCTCCAGCTTGCAGAATTAGACCCGAAATCCGTCCCGATTAATTTCCTAAACCCAATTGAAGGAACCCCGCTTGAAAATATGCAAGACGCGATTGATGAAGAAGAAATTCTGCGCACAATTTGCATTTTTAGAATAATCCTGCCGAACGCACTTTTAAGATATGCTGGCGGACGCACAACAAGATTTTCAAAAGAATACCAAAAACTCGGCATAAAGGCGGGCATCAACGCACTTTTAGTCGGCAATTACCTCACCACAACCGGTTCCACCATAGAGGAAGATTTGGAACTGATTAGAATCAAATAATCCTGAGCCATGAAAGACTAGAATTATTACAACTCTTTCCAGTAATTAGGGTCATTGAGCGCTCTATTTGTGCATCCCATTCCGTTAAACTCATCTGTCGAAGTTTTTGAGCAATATGTTCCTTGGTCTTCAAAGACTGTGTCCGGCGCTCCCATCGGTACAAGACCTTCAGGATTCATGATTTGGAATGTAAATGTATCAACACCAAACTGGTTAGGACCTTTTGAAGGACCATTTACATCCACTGTGATATACATGACATCCCATGGGCTCGCATTTTCTATCATTATGGATGCGCCGTCTCTCAGTATCATTTGTCCGTCATCCAACAAATAAAGATCTGTTCCGCCGCCATATAATACGTCTTTATTAAAAGTGGTATACTGATGATCTCCTGCTAACTCCCAAAAGTCGACACCCGTAGTCTCTTCCCTTGAAACTTCGTTCACATTAATCAAGTATTTTCTGAGGAGACCGTGTACCCCGAACATTTTTACGTCCGGCCAATCAGGGTATAACGCTCCATAAGCATCGTTTATGCAGCTAGCATAATAGCATCCGCCTAATTCAAAATTCGCTCTTTCCAAAGCTTGCGATAGAGTACTATAATATTTTTTCAGACCGGTTTCAAGCTCTTTTTTGTTGGTATTACTAATCAACGCCGGAATTGTCAACGCTGCAATTATACCAATAACAGCAAGAACGATTAGAACCTCGGCAAGAGTAAAAGCTTTTTGGGTTGAAAAGGAATGGTTACTAGACTCTAGTCCCTTATCTTTAATCTCTAAAAGAATCCCTCTATTAGAAAACGCAGCCATAGCAATGCTTTTCATACAACAACCCCTCACCCTTCTCAAATACAAGGTAATTGTAGCATATTCATTTCCGCATGACAAGCATGTAACCACAACCGGTTCCACCATAGAAGAAGATTTGGAACTGATTAGTTCTTCTGTCTAATATATACAAAAATCATATACCCAAAATAAAAAAGCCTTAGGTACTATATTTTTTATTTATTTTATGCTATAAATAATATATAAAAAGTTTTTTTAAAACTTAAAGGAGAAATTATGTCAGTTGGACAATTTGTATTTATGTTACACAGCCACCTACCCTATTACCGCAAAGCCGGAATGTGGCCTTTTGGTGAAGAAAATTTATACGAATGTATGGGCGAAACATACATCCCGTTGCTCAACGCTATATCAGAATTATATGATGAAGGCATTAAAGCAAAACTAACTATCGGCATAACTCCAATCCTTGCCGAACAGCTTAACGATGAGCATTTAAAAGATGGTTTTATTAAATATATTGATTCAAGAATCGAACAAGTTTCAGGAGACCTGGAGCGCTATCCTGACCCGAAAGTTGCTCACTCACAGCATTTGGCATTTCTTGCGAAATATTATTTTGACTGGTTTACTAACATCAAAGATTCTTTTGTCAACAAATACAACAAAGATTTAATCGGTGCATTCAAAAAATATCAAGAATTGGGCGCAATCGAAATCACAACTTCAGGCGCAACCCACGGCTTCTCACCGTTGCTTGCGACAGATTCTAACTTAAACGCTCAGTTTAAAGTGGGATCTGACACCACCACAAGACTTTTTGGCAAAAAACCAATGGGCGCTTGGCTTCCTGAATGCGCGTACAGACAAGGTTACGAATACATCGGACAAAGCGGTGAAAAAATGTGGCGTCCGGCAATTGAAGTAACTCTCAACAACAACGACATTGAGTATTTCTTCACAGAAAGCCACGTAATTGAAGGCGGAAACTCAATCGGAAATCGCCGTGTAATTGGGGTTTACGGAAACATTGAATATATTCCGTTGCCTGAGCGCGCTGCAACAGGTTACGACACATATTCAGCATACTGGCTGCCTGATGCGCAAGTTGCCGTTATGGGAAGAAACGAACGCGCAGGTTACCAAGTTTGGTCAGCCGCTGATGGCTACCCTGGCGACGGTGTGTTTAGAGAATTCCACAGAAAAGATGCTAATTCCGGTATGCACTACTGGAGAGTAACTTCTCCGACTGCTGATTTGGGCGACAAAATGTTGTATGACCCGGTTCAAGCGCTGAACAAAATTAACGAAAACTCAGACCACTACACAACTCTCATCTACCACTTGCTAAACGACTACAAACTTGCAACAGGTAAAGAAGGTTTGGTAATGGTTTCGTTTGACACAGAACTTTTCGGCCACTGGTGGTTTGAAGGTGTTGAATTTATTAAACAAGTTATCAAAAAATTCGCATCATATCTTCCTGAAGTCGAAAGAATGACTGCAGGCGAATATGTTAAAGCACACCCTCCGACAGAAGCAATCCAAATCCCTGAAAGCTCTTGGGGACAAGGCGGACACTTCTACGTTTGGAACAACCATCTTACCGAGTGGATGTGGCCAATCATTCACGCTGCTGAAAAACGCATCTGCAACATCATAGACAAGTATTCAGAAATCCCACAAGATAAACTTTTACACAGAGCGCTAAATCAACTCGCTCGTGAGAATTTACTATTGCAAAGTTCTGACTGGCCGTTCTTAATTACAACATGGCAGGCAAAAGACTATGCGACAGACAGATTTAACGAACACGTCGAGCGTTTCGGCAAAATCGCTGATATGATCGAGAGCGGAAACATCAATGATGACGAATTAAAATACATCGAAAGCATCGACAATTGCTTCCCTGTAATTGACTACCGCATATACTGCTCCATTGAAGAAGGTGTAATCCCGCAGCAGTGCTGCAAACTCTCACCACTTTATAAATAAGTTGGTTCCGTCATGTTGAGGCAAAGCCGAAACATCTCAACACTGTCGCAAATCGTCAAGACTTACACTCAGAAGAGTTCTCCAGAAGCAATTCAGGGAACTCTTTTCGTAAGGCTTTAACTGTTCTATCAGTCATTTGAAGTTGCCTGGTGGGAAGAAACCTTATCTTTGTGTTTGATTTTACACCCATTAAAGCACTGTGCTCACTTCGCCATCTGCTCATCATATTTTTTGACTCGTCAACAATGCCGAGCCAAAAATCGCAAATAAATGAACCTTTCTGCATAGGCATAAAGTCGTCAACATTTTGGAATCCGCAAAAGTCCGGTGGTCTTTTTAAAACCTGTATAGGAGAATTACTAGCGATACAATGATCTAGACTTTCAAAGTTCTTGCCATTAACACAATATGTATTAAAGCTCCTTATATTATCAATTCCATTCATTTTAAAAACAATCTCTGATAATCTGCCACACTCAGCGCAGTTAGCCACCTTGTTTCTTTTAATATGCGAAATGTATTTACGTATATAGTAAAACCAACTTCTTTCGCTGTCATACTCTTTCGACATCTTAAATCTAAATCTTAGTATTGTTTCATCTAACTCTCGCAATCTCGTGGCCGAATATGGTAATCCTGCTTTACGTCTGGCGCTGAGCATACTTGAAGACTCAAAAGGAAGTTGCTTTTTCATAAGCTCACACACTGCTTTTGCACGGAGGAGCAGGGGCAAATTATTAGGTGATTGCGGTATTGGATTAACTTTCATTTAAGTTATAAAACCCGTGAAAAAATTTCTTGCGCAAAATATATTGCAAAAAAAAATTCAGCGGGGTATGATAGAACTTGCTGGAAATAAGAACTTTAAATTCGGCAGAAAAGTGATAATTTAATAATAGTATATGGGGTTGTAGCTCAGTTTGGCCTCAGCGAGGTGAAAGTATGGAACCGAGTGGTTTTATATTTTAACTCTAATCAACTGAGCGGATAAAATTTGAAAATTTAATAATGGCGCATGGGGTTGTAGCTCAGTTTGGCTCCAGCGAGGTGAAAGTATGGAACCGAGCGGTTTTATATTTTGACTCTAATCAACTGAGCGGATAAAATTTGAAAATTTAATAATTGTATGTGGGGTTGTAGCTCAGTTTGGCCCCAGCGAGGTGAAAGTATGGAACCGAGCGGTTTTATATTTTGACTCTAATCAACTGAGCGGATAAAATTTGAAAATTTAATAATGGCGCATGGGGTTGTAGCTCAGTTTGGTTAGAGTGCATGCCTGTCACGCATGAGGTCGCGGGTTCGAGCCCCGTCAGCCCCGCCATTTACAAAAAATAAGACCCGTTTATCGGGTCTATTTTTTTGTCCAATGTTGGAATTTACGGGGCGAGAACCACAAGGCAAAGCCTTGTCAGGTTCGAACGGGAGCGAGCTGAGGCTGGAGGAGTTTTCTTTGGAAACAGCAAAGCTGTTGAAAAGAAAATCCACAACGCCGTTACAAGCGAGCGACCAAGACAGCCCCGTCAGCCCCGCCATTTACAAAAGACACCTATCAGGTGTCTTTTTTTGTGCTCAATTTTATGACTCTTACCCGCTCGCGGGTTCTTGGCACGCACGCCATTTCACTAGACCTGCGGTCTGTGAAATTAGGCTGGCTGCATACATAATTCTACGCAATCACAGATTGCTTGAATTATCGCACCCCGTCAGCCCCGCCATTTAAGAAGCCACTCTTTATGGGTGGTGAGGAAGTTTTTTTGCAACATCTCCAGCTAAATTTTTACCTTGTTCAACCATATTTTTGAAGAACTCCGTAATATTTTTAAACGCAGAGCCTGCTGCATCTGGAGGACTTATACCTTCTAACTGCGCAAGGACTTCTGGCTTTTTGGGTCCATAGTAGTCCAGTCCAATGCTTGAGCTACTTGGTGTTATTTCGCCTGGTTTTTCTTCTAGGCCATATGATCTCATAAGTTCTATGCCATCATTGATAAAAGTCATAAGACCTATTTTTGTTTCTCCTGTACGCACTATTTGTCCGTTCTCTAATTTAACAAAGTTTTGACGTGCACCGTCTCTAGCCACATACACATCAGTCACAAGTGGTGCTCCTCCCCCTGAACGATTAAAAGTATATTGCCCAATATAAACACCTCTGTCTTCAATTGCTTTTGGCGCTGTTGCAAGTGTAAAATTCGAACGTGATACTGATAAACTATTTTCTGACATTTTTACCTTCTTTTTTGTTTTAGATTTTGATTACACCTCAATAAAACAAGTGAAGACTAAAAATTGCCTTGTGAATTCAGATAAAAGTTTGTGACTCCTTGACAATCACCGAAAAATAAGGGGTTCGGAGCAAAAATCTTTATTCACATCTCTTAATAATTAGGGACTTTTTCATCAGGACATCTCGTTGCCCAGCCGTTTGAAAAAAGATAACTGTTGGCTCTTTTTTTCATGTGTTTCTCAATGTGTTCTTAAGTTCCTTATCTCACATGTTGGATTTATAAATAATATATAGAGCATTAGTCAGATTCATGATAAGATTAATAATAATGCACGCAATAGGGAAATTTATAATGAGACTATTTCAAAAAGTCAAGATCAGCTCACTGAACGGTACGTCAAAACAGTTTAGGGTTATGGGGATCCCCATTCTCCAATATGATAAGTTAGAAAATGGAAAAACAAACATAACATTTCCGTTTTTAAAAGGCTCCAAAAGTTATGTTAAGACTGACAATAGCAAACCTGTTTTTTATCTGAAATTGAACAGGCGTGACCGCTACGCTTTTGTTTGCTTGCAGCATTGGATAAGAATAGTAGATATTCTTAATGCCGATTTTTATATAATTTGTGATAACAAAAATTTAGAATTAGACATTTTAAGACGCGTTGAATTCAGAAACAGTGATATAAAATTTTTGCATAGCTATAAGAATCCCCTTAAGAAAATTGTTACTAAGAACATATCTAAGCGCTGGAGAAAAGCTGCATACGCGCACTTGACAACCTTTTTACATGCAAAGAAAAACAAAATTGAGAATTTTTGGAACATAGATGCAGATGATACAATGTTGCTTGTTAAACCTCAAACTGCTGCAGAGATTCTTGGGCAAGCAGCAAATTATGCCCAAAAAAATGACCTGAGTACATTCTCACTAGATATGTGGAGAAGCAGAACCGAAGGAAAGCATTGGTCATTCGGCGTCACTTATACCAGGCAGAACATAGACTATTTCAGTTTATTTAATGAAACTAAAAATTCTGATTGGCAAAGACATTACGAACCATACTGTGGGGATTATAATTTGGATTGTTATTTCACATATATTAAAGATTTCAAAAATGTAAAAAACGAATCTTTTTATATTGAAAACTTACATTTTATACATTGGGGGGATTTTTTATATAGTGTTATTGGAAGCTACATTTGTTTCTGGAAAAATGGTAAGCTAAATTTCCCAATTTTATCGGATATATATAAAAACAATGACTTGGGCACCATTCAAATAGCAAGTGATTGTATAAAATTGGACTATAATCTTGATGAAAAAGAATATTTAATCACTGCAACCGACTCTCTGACCCGACTTGCGGATTATCCTGAAACAGCTAAAAGAATGTTTTGTATAAAAGTACCAAACGCTTGAAATGCGGCCATCTCTGCTTCTGTTTTGGTTATTACTTGCCATATATCAATAAATTCTATATAATGTTCTTGTGAAAATTTTTGTTTTAAACGGTCATAAATATTATCCATTCGCACAAGGCAAACTCAATCAAACTTTGTTTGATAAAATTGTCGAAGTTTTAGGCTCAGGAAACGAGATTAAAACAACAATTGTGGAGCAGGGTTATAATGTTGAAGATGAAATTCAAAAATTTCTTTGGGCTGATATAATTATTTTTCAAACCCCGATTAACTGGTTTGCCCTGCCGGGAACGTTTAAGACCTATATCGACGAAATTTACCGCTACGGGGTATTTTATGGTGCAACGGACAGCTACGGCAAGGGCGGGCTTTTAAAAGGCAAAAAATATATGTTTTCACTAACCTGGAACACCCCTCGTGAAGAATTCGGTAAAACAAACGGGTTTTTTGACGGCAAGAAAATGGATGACGTCATTGTGGCACTGCACAAGACTCAGGAATTTTGCGGATTGGAAAAAATTCCGACTTTCTCCGTACACGATGTAGTCAAAAACCCTGACATACCACTATTTATAAAACAACTGGAAGAACATATAACTACACACATTAAATAAGAAAGGAAGTAAAATTATGGGAAAAATTATCGGCTGGGTATTAGTCATAGCTGCAGCAGTTTGGGTGTATTACAATGTAGACTTTTCAAAGCTCGGCGGCAATGCTGTTAACAGTGCGGCACACGAAAAGACAATAAACAAAGTCCGCGGCACAAGAAGCATCAACCATCAGCAGGCTGAAGACGCAGCAAATTACTAAAAATCAAAAAAGAAAAGACCGGTTAGCCGGTCTTTTTTTAATCCATTCCTTATTCCTATTAATTCAATTCCAAGTTCCTATTGATTTTCCAACTCTGTTGTTTGCAGTTAAGCTATAAAGTTAGTGCCAAATCTGCTTGCGCCATGGAAAAACGATTGTTGCATAATGTTTCTCAACGTTTTTTTAGGCGGTACTTTTTTATATCCAATCGCGGAGATTGCTTCGGATGTTTCTTTATAATTATTCGTAATTGCATCTGAAAATAATAGCATAGTTGCCATAGTTTTAGCCTCTCTCGTAAAGTAAAATCTTATTTGTTTCTTATGTATATATAAAAACTTTCGACAAAAAAATATTGCCTTTTTATATTCACTTTATATAAAAGTTGTTACATTTCTTCACATAGGGCTAAGCCTTGGTTTGATTAGTATAGGCGTAACGCCGTAATAGCAACGCTTAAATCTGGAGAATTAAAAATATAGTTTCCTGCAACTAGGGAGTTCGCGCCAAGTTCAGTACAAATCTTTCCTGTTTTAGCGTTTATTCCGCCATCAACCTGGATTATCAGATCCGGTGAAGCTTTTTGTTTAATTACAGGGATTTTTTCCGCGCAATCAAGCATAAATTCCTGTCCGCCAAAGCCCGGCTCAACAGTCATAACCAGCACCAAATCAAGATGCGGGACAAATTGCAAGATTTCTTCCGGCTGCGTTTTCGGCTTAATCGACATGCCGGCTTTCATCCCAAAAGACCTTATTTTATCTATAAGTTCGTAAATTTTTTCCGGAGTTTTAACATGCACCGCTTCGTAGTGAAACGTCAGAATATCTGCGCCTGCCTTGGCAAACGGTTCGACATATTTATCAGGGTGTTCTATCATCAAATGAACGTCCAACGGGACACCCGCTACTTTCTTAATTGATGCTACAACAGGCACTCCGATTGTGATATTTGGCACAAAATGTCCATCCATAACATCAACATGAAGCCAATCTGCGCCGGCTTCTTCAACCCGTTTTATATCTCGTTCCAAATTAGCAAAATCAGCTGATAACAACGACGGTGAAATTATTATTGACATTCTATTACCCCCAATTTCTGACAAGCACCGAGCGCCGCATTCTGTTCTGCTTCTTTTTTGGTGCGTCCTTCGCCTTGCGCTACAACTTCGCCCTTGTAGCAAACTTCTATCGTAAAAATCCTGCTATGTGCCGGCCCGGATTCTTCAACAACCCTGTAAACCGGAGTTTCTTTGCTCAATCCTTGTGTGTATTCTTGAAGCATCGCCTTTGCATTATATATTTCAAAATTCGCCTCCGCATCCTCAATATATGGCGCGAAAAACTTTGCCATAAATTTAGAAAGCTCTTTGAAGCTTCCGTCCAGATAATATGCGCCTAAGACCGCCTCAAACGCACACGCGCAAATAGATTCTGATTTTCTAAGCCCGTGTTTTTCCTCGTTTTTTCCGAGTGAAATAAGCTGTTCAAGCCCGATTTCGCATGCAAGTTTTCCCAGCATATTATCAGAAACAATTATTGAGCGAATTTTTGTGAGTTTGCCTTCCTGATATTCAGGGTATTTTTTATACAGAATTTCTGAAACGACCAGCTTTAAAACAGCGTCTCCTAAAAACTCCAGCCTCTCGTAGCTCTCAAGCGCACTCATTTCGTTTTCTTTTGTAAATGAAGGGTGTTGCAGTGCTTGTGAGAAAAAATCTTTGTTCTTAATTTTTATACCAAAAATCTTTTCAAGCTGCTTCATCTTAGAAACCCTCTAACTATATCAAAAAACTCGTTTGAGAAAACAAAATATTTGCAATAGTAATACATAACAGGAATTGTGAAAATAAAACTGTCGGTTCTATCCATAAAACCGCCATGCCCAGGGAGTGTATCGCCTGAATCTTTAACCCCCGCATCGCGTTTAATTAGGGATTCAGCTAAATCTCCAAGCTGCGCAAAAGTAGTACAGAGTAGCCCGATTACCAAGCAATGATACCACTCAAGTCCAAGATAAAACCCTATTGCAAAAGTACCTGCGATAGCAAAACACGCACCGCCCACTGAACCTTCAACTGTTTTATTAGGGCTGATTACCGGCGCGAGTTTGTTTTTACCAAAGTTGCTTCCGACATAATAACAACCAATGTCTGTCAATATAATTGCGGTAAACATCATCATAACAAACCCGAGTCCGTCATGATAATCTATTGAACTTAAATCTCTTAAAAATAACAAATGCAGCGGAAACCATCCTGCATAAACAAATCCTAGAATTGTTGTTGCGACGTTTGCGATATAAGGCTGACGACCTCTAAAGAGCACCCACATAAAAGCACCCATCGTACAAATTGTCAATGCGATTGCCACCAAATCCGATCTGTTGTTGTATGCGATAAAAGCAAGAATAATTTCTGCTCCCAACATAACACGCAAACTCGGATAAAACCCTTTATGTTCAAGGATTTTAGTGTATTCCACTGTGCCAAAATAGATAACAACACAAAGCAGCCCCAAAAGCGCCCAGCCACCGTGTACCAGACAAAATATGGCGATTATGCCCATGATAGAACCCGTTATCAGCCTGGTAGCATTATTATTTAAAGCGCTCATAAAACTCCACCTTTTGAAACTCTAGCTTGCTCTCTCATTAAACCGTCAGAACCTCTTTTTCTTTTTCAGCTACAAGAGAATCAATGATTCCTGTATATTTGTCAGTCAATTTTTGGATTTCGTCCTGGTTGTCTTTAACAACATCTTCAGGAAGATTTTCAGACTTTTCAAGTTTTTTCAAATCATCTGTCATATCGCGACGAACGTTTCTTATCGCAACTTTTGAGTCTTCCCCAAGTTTTTTAACATCTTTAGAAATTTCGCGTCTTCTTTCCTCAGTCAAAGGCGGGAACGCAAGGCGCAGAACAATACCGTCACTATTTGGCGCGACTCCGATTTCTGCTTTGATAATCGCTTTTTCAATCTCTTTTAAAACAGTTTTGTCATAAGGCGAAATTACAAGCGTAGTCCCGTCTTGAACAGTAACCTGCGACATCTGTCTTAACGCTGTAGGTGCGCCGTAATAATCAACAACAACTTTATCAAGAATCATCGGATTTGCACGTCCCGAACGAATCGAACCAAACTCTTTTTTCATTTGGTTGATGGCTTTCTCCATTTTTTCTTCGCCGAACAAAAATAATTCTTCTAATGCTTCTTCAGACATTTTATTACCCTTTCTTTTACTAAATGACTAGTCCCTAGTCCCTAGTTTCTAGTCCCTATAATCCTATATAAGTTCCTACTTCTTGGTGATTTAATATTCTCAAAATTCCGCCTTCTTCGTCAAAATCAAAGACAACAATCGGAATATTGTTTTGTTTGCACAAAGCACAAGCCGCTGTATCCATAACTTTCAGGCTGTTTTTGATAATATCGTCGTAAACCATTCTCTCAATTTTTTCTGCTTTTGAATTGGTTCTCGGGTCATCTGTATAAACCCCGTCAACACCGTTTTTCGCCATCAACATAGCATCTGCATTAATTTCTGATGCGCGCAATGCTGCAGCTGTATCAGTTGTGAAAAATGGGTTTCCTGTTCCGGCCGCAAATATCACCACTCTGCCTTTTTCAAGGTGGCGGATTGCTTTGTGGCGGATATAAGGCTCTGCAATCTGGTTCATCGCAATCGCGCTCTGAACTCTGCAAGGGATGCCCATCTGTGTCAGCGCACTTTGCAGCGCAATCGCGTTCATAACGGTTGCGAGCATACCGACATAATCGCCAGAAGCCTGATCCATACCGAGTTTTGCGCTGTTTTTCATTCCGCGAAAAATGTTTCCGCCGCCCACAACCACCGCAATCTCAGCACCCGCAAGTCTTGCATCACTGATTTCTTTTGCAATCTTTTTTACCGGATTTTGGTCAATTCCAAACTGCTGATCGCCCAAAAGTGCCTCTCCGCTAATTTTCAATAAAATCCGTTTGTATTTTAAATCTTTCTTAGTCATAAGACCTCCGGTCTTTTGGAATTCTCGCACTCGCAAATCCAAAAGCGAGCTTTTTTATTTGACTCATTCGTTTTTCCATAGGACACTCATTACCTCTATACTCTCTCGCCTCATCGTACATTAAAAACCCAAAAATAGCAAGGTTGAACCTTGAGCGCGATTCAACCCTCCGCAAACACAATTATTAACTTTTGTAACGCAAGAAATCCCGACAGTATAGCGTTTTTTGGATTCGTATATATTCTTAACATAATTTTTAGCACTTTTGTCTAAGAAAAAGTTTTTATATTCTTATAACGGAAAACATTTTAGTAAAAAGGAGTAATATATGGCACGAGTACTTATTTCCATGCCGGAAGAATTTTTATCAAAAATTGACCAAGTAGCAGATGGTGAAAACCGTTCGCGCAGCGAGTTGATTAGGGAAGCACTACGGACATATATCCATCGCCAAAAAGTACGCGAGTCTGCTTCTGCAACCGCTAATGCAACCTTGTTGGAAGAATTATTGGACTAACGAATTTGGTTCTTTTAGAGCCTCCAATAGTCTAATACAATAGGAATATAGGAATTACAAAAGCCGGCAATTGAGCTGGCTTTTTTGTTGTGGTACAATATGGTTTATGAAAATAGCAATTTACCCGGGCAGCTTCGACCCGATTACAAACGGACATTTAGACGTACTCAAGACCGGCGCAGAGATTTTTGACAAGGTCATTATTGCTGTGACAAAAAATTCCGGGAAAAACAACTGTTTATTGACTGTTGACGAACGCATCAGTCTGATTAAAAAAAGCGTTGCAGAATTCGGCAACGTTGAAGTCGACAGCTTTGAAGGCTTAACTATAAATTACGCAAAAGAAAAAGGCGCAAAAGTATTGCTGCGCGGCTTGCGTGCGGTTTCAGACTTTGAATATGAAATGCAGCTTTCACAAACAAACAGCGCTTTGTCCGGCGAAATTAAAACCGTGTTTTTAACCACAAAACCAAAATACAACTTCATTTCTTCAAGTGTTGTTAAAGAAGTTTTCTTAAACGGCGGAGACGTTTCAAAATTCGTCCCTGTACCCGTGGAGAGATATCTTTTGGACAAAGCGAATCGTAAATAGTAAATGGCGAGTAGTTCGACAAAATATATTGCGTGAGGGCTTTGCACGAACAAGATGGACGATTCACAACTCACAATTTACCCCGCACTAATTAATTTGACATTTATTTCTTTGTTATGTAGAATATTAGTAAAAAGGGGATTTTTGTCATGCAGCAAAACGGAGTATATGATTCATTAAAGATATTAGAGATGGCTTTGGAAGGTGCTTTTCAGCCTATCCCTGGCAGGTTTGCTGTTGTAAACCCTAAAGAGATTGTGATGCTGATTGACAGAATTTACGACGCACTTCCGATTGAAGTCCAAGAAGCAAAAGCTCTTTTGCGCCGTAGAGAAGAATTGCAGGCAGAAGCTCAACAAAAAGCTGAAAAAATTGTTAAAGAAGCTCAGTTTGAAGCAGAAAGAAAGCTTAGTGAAGCTGACTTTATTAAAGCTCTTGAGCGCGAAGGTATCAGAATTAGAACACAAGTCCAACAAGAGTGTGAAGAAATCAAACGTCATGCAGTTGAAGAAGCTGAGACGATTAAATTAAACGCGACTGAAGAAGCGATGAAAACCCGCGAAGGTGCTGAGATTTATGCTGAACAAATTTTAACTAACCTTGAGCACGATTTGACTCAACTTCAACAGGTTGTTAAAAACGGTCAAATCCACATGGAGCGCTTGCGTTCAGACTCTTATCCTATGCAGAGCGTTGCTCAAAGAGATCATGCTGGGAATTTTGTGATTCGTTAGGACATATCGACACTCCTCCTTAGCTTAATGTTTGTTACAAAACATTTGCATTTTGATTTTTTTGTTTTATTATATTAGTATATAAAGCCGATTTTGGGATGTGTCAGAGGACACATTCTTTTAGAAAGGACACAAAATGGGTATCAAAGGAAAAGTAGATAAAATGGTAGTTCTCGCTTGTGAAGAGTGCAAAGAAAGAAACTACACAACAGTAAAAAACAAGAAAAATCACAAGGAGAGAATGGAATTGAACAAATTCTGCTCAACTTGTCAAAAACACACTCCGCATAAGGAGACTAAATAACCAGATTTTCGGAAGGGCGCCGTGCGAACAAAGTGAGCCCAGCCCGAAAGTTGGAGCCGGACGTTACTCCGGCGACGGCCCGAATAATCTGGGGAAACGTCAAGCGAACAAGCGTCCTTAGTTCAGTTGCCCAGTGAGGCGAAGCGGAAAGCCCGCAAGACGAACGAATTTATAATAACGTTCTACCAACTGAACAAAAAATTGAAAACATAATACGGACATGCGTCCTTAGTTCAGTTGGTAGAACGGCGGTCTCCAAAGCCGCATGTCGGAGGTTCGAGTCCTTCAGGGCGCGAGTTTTAATAGGGGTAAATAAATAGATTACACCCAAACGTACAGAAAATGTAAAATGGTAAAAGAGATGAACGACACAACAAATGCAATTCAAACATATTTAAAAGGTGTAAGAGCCGAGTGGGGTAAAATTAGCTGGCCTGAAAGACGTCAGGTTGTTGGCGAAACTATTGCGGTTGTTGCAATTGTGTTTGCATTTACTATGTTCGTTTATGTTATAGACCTGGTTTTCAAAGGAATATTTAGCCTACTCAAATAAAGGAAAAAAAGACATGGCAGCAAAAAAAGACAAATCAATGGAAGAAATTCTCGATGAACAAAAAGAACTCGATAATATGAGTTCTGAAGACAAAGAACAGCTTGCGACAATTGCGGCGGACAAACCAGAGAAGAAATCTCAGAAGCGTTGGTATATTGTTCACACATATTCCGGACACGAAAACAAGGTTAAAGTCAACTTGGAAAAGCGTATCGAGCACATGAATATGGGCGAGAAAATTTTCAGAGTAGAAGTTCCGCAAAAAACCGTTACCCAATTAAAAGGCGGTAAAAAACAGGAAAAAGAAGAAAAAATCTTCCCAGGATATGTTCTTGTTGAAATGATTATGGATGAAGACAGCTGGTACGTTGTAAGACACACAGCAGGCGTAACGAAATTCGTTGGTTCAGCAAAAAGACCGATCCCTGCACGTGACAGCGAAATCAAAAAAATCATCAACCGCTCAACATCAACAACTCAGAAAGTTGAACTTGATGTTAAAGCAGGCGATAAAGTTAGAATTATTTCAGGACCATTTGCAGACTTCATCGGTGATATCGTGGAAGTTTACCCTGATAAATCAAAACTTCGTGCAAACGTTTCAATCTTCGGCCGCGAAACTCCGGTTGAACTTGAATACAAACAGATTAATAAATTATAAAAACGTGACCAAGTGACTAAGACGCTAAGTGACTAAGAAAACAAAATTATAAATTGCCTAGTCACCTAATAACCCAGTCACCTAATCACTAAAATCACACAAATAACGTGGAAGCCAAAAGGCGTTATTACCACAAAAGGAGACAAACATGGCAAAAAAAGTAACAGGAAAAATTAAGCTTCAGATTGAAGCTGGTAAAGCAAATCCATCACCACCGGTTGGTCCTGCATTAGGTCAGCACGGTGTGAATATCATGGATTTTTGTAAGCAGTTCAACGATAAGACTGCAGACAAAGCAGGGTATATCATCCCGGTTGTTATTGATGTTTACGAGGACAGAAGTTTCTCATTCGTAACAAAATCTCCACCGGCACCGGTTCTTATTAAAAAGACAATCGGTATCCCAAAAGGTTCTGCTGTGCCGAACAAAGATAAAGTTGGTCAAATCACTCAAGCTCAGCTTGAAGAAATTGCAAAAACTAAAATGGATGACTTAAACGCAACATCATTAGAAGCAGCGGTAAAAATGATTAAAGGTTCCGCTCGCGCAATGGGTGTTACAGTAGCTGAGTAAATAATGGGAGGATGAAAATCCGTTAACACCATGAAAGGAAAGAAAAATGGCAAAATTAACTAAAAAACAAAAGAAAATAAGCGAACTGTTAGAAGGTTTTGAACAACCATCAAGCGCAGTTGAGGCTATTAAAAAATTACAAGAAATCTCTAAAGAGACTTCTAAATTCAACGAAACAGTGGAATTCCACGCAAGATTAGGTATCGACGTACGACAAGCGGATCAACAAATCCGTTCAACTACCGTTCTTCCTGCAGGTCTTGGTAAAACTGTCCGCGTTGCTGTTATTGCAAAAGGTTCAAAAGTTACCGAAGCAAAAGAAGCAGGCGCTGATGCTTATGGCGAAGATGATTTGATTGATAAAATCGCAGGCGGCTGGTTTGAGTTTGATACTCTTATCGCAACCCCTGATATGATGGGTGCGCTTGGTAAAATCGGTCGTGTTTTAGGTCCAAAAGGCTTGATGCCAAACCCTAAAACAGGTACTGTAACAACTGATATCACTCGCGCGGTTAGCGATGCTAAAGCGGGTAAAGTTGAGTTCCGTGCTGACAAACAAGGTATGATTCACTGCCCAATCGGTAAAGTCCAATTTACTGAAGCAGATTTGTTGAAAAACTTCGCAACACTTGCTGATGCGATTTTGAAAGCAAAACCTTCAACAGCAAAAGGTACTTACGTTAAATCAGCTTACATTGCAACAACAATGGGGCCTGGTATTAAACTTGATTCTAAAAACCTATCAACTGAAGTTAAAGAACTTGTATAGCGCGAGCGAGCTGAGGCTGAAAGGGCGGCTTTGCCGGCCTGAAACGCCGTTACAAGCGAGCGAGTAAGAAATAGCTAAATATTTTTAAGGCGCCGGTTTTAATTAAAACCGGCGCCTTATTCGTGGTATAATTTACTCATGAATAAAGGTTTATTTATCACATTTGAGGGAGCAGACGGCTGTGGAAAAACCACACAGTTAAACTTGCTTGCCAAGTATTTAGAGAGTCAGGGAAGAGAAGTTTTAGTTACCCGCGAACCTGGTGCAAAAGGACTCGGCGAAAAGTTGCGCGAGATTTTGCTCAATTATGACGGGGAAGTTTCACCGCGCTGTGAACAGTTTTTGTTTCTGGCTGATCGCGCTCAACATGTGGATATAATCGTGCGTCCTGCGGTAGATGCAGGTAAAATCGTTTTGTGCGACAGACACATTGATTCGACTGTGGCGTATCAGGGATATGGCCGCGGGCTTGATTTGGGGCAAATTAATCAACTGAATATGATTGCGACGGGGAACCAAAAACCTGATTTAACTTTCGTTTTTGATATTGATACAGAAACATCTGAAAAACGCGTCGGCTCTAACAAAGATAGGATGGAGCGCGCTGGACGTGAGTTTCACACGCGAGTCCGCAACGGTTATTTAGAACTTGCAAAACAAGAACCCGAGCGCATCAAGGTAATTGACGCTACTAAATCCATTGAACAAATCCATTCAGAAGTGCTAAAATTTATAAATAATTAGTCATTGCGAGGGAGTAAATTGATTTACGACCGCGGCAATCTAGAAAATAAAAAGTGCTGGATTGCTTCGCTCCGCTCGCAATGACATACAAACAATGTTAATATTTGTTAATTTAGTAGCAAAAAACTTTTTTTTAGCGGTTTAATGTTACCACTGACACAAAAAAGGATTTTTACACAATGTGGAACGTTCCTGCTAACGCGAATTCAGCACCTATAAACTACTACGCAACGCCTGCGAATTATTATAATGCGCCTTTGGCTCCTCAAAGCACCACGAAACGCAAAGTCGGCTTGGTTTTGGGCGGCGGCTTATTAGGTATGCTCTATTACCACAGACCTGTCAGACAAAATGAGTTCATTAAATTTGGGTTTGAACAAACAGTACTGGACGTTCAGACACAAATGGCAGCATTAAAGAAAGCACGCAGAGAGCTAAATAGTTTCGGGCTATCAACAGACAGCAAATCCATGCTGAACTCTCTTGGAGTGGCAGAAAATACCGATATTATTAACTTGAAGATAAAAGATCTTCATAAAAGTATTAATGATCCGACCGAAGTCAGCAAAATAAAACAAGGACTCGTATCGAGATTTAAAAACATTAAAAAAGATCCTGCGCTGCGCACCAACGTAGAGAAAAAGACTTTTGAACTAATCAGACAAAGTCACTTGCGCTGGGGTGTCGGAATCGGCGCTGCGGTTGCTCTTGTTGCCAGCCTTTTGCTTCTTTAGCGCGACCGAGCTGAGTGCGCAGGAACGGGTTGATGTGCGGCCAGCACAGCAAGCAGGTTCCTGAGACACGTTACTGGCGAGGGAGCAAGGCAACGCGGCAGGTTTTTCAAAAATATCAACCGATGGCCTTAAAGTTACGTCAATTACATTTAAGTCTCTGAATTGGCTCACGACTTTAACGTTGTCGGGATTTTTAGCGTTTTCTTTTGCCAAAAGCGCACCAACTATGGCTTCAAGCTGCGACATCGGCATCATATTTTGCGGCAAATCTAATCCCCACTCAAGTTTAAGGGTTTGTTGAAGGAATTTGCAATCCCCTGAAGAACGCTCTAAGAACCCTGAGTTCAGGTTCATACTCTGACGTGTTAAATAAAGCTCAAAACGATTTATCCCTGAAACCTTTTCGGTCAAAGATTTAAAATAATCAGATCCGCGGGTTGAATAACGCTGCGTCCAGTTGTCGCGGTTTGGCATATTCTCGTTTGTCGAAACCATTTGGTAAGGTTTTCCCAAAACGCGCCATTTGCCTTCTAACATAGTCCTGTCCCAAGCCAGCGAAACTGCGATGTGAGACTCTTTCAATGACGGGAAATTATCAAAAAAGAACATAATGTCATCCATTTTGTACAATTTGTCAACTGTAATTAAGTTGTTGTCTTCGTCTAGAACCGCCACCCCGGAATCCATACTCGACCCGGAAGAAAGCGCTAAACCTATATAATAATTCATTTGAAATCCCTTTCCACAGTAATTATATCATAAGTTAAAGCAATAACCTACGGTATCAATTGTGTTAAAATCAACGGTTCGTCTTCTGTAACAAGAACCGTGTGTTCAAAGTGCGCAGAAGGTTTACGGTCAACTGTACTTACAGTCCAGTCATCGTCTTCAACCACAACTTCGTCACACCCGAGGTTTAACATCGGCTCAATTGCAATTGCATAACCCGGTTTTAAAACAGTTGTGTCGCCCACTTTGTAGTTAAACAAAAACGGGTCTTCGTGCATCTTGCGTCCGACCCCGTGTCCACCGTATTGGCGCACAATTCCGAGTTTCTCACGGTTAGCTACACGTTCAATCGCACCGGAAACATCGTCCAAAACATGTCCTGCGCGCATTTGCTTAATCGCTGCAAATAGTGATTCTTCTGTTGTCGCAAGCAGACGCTGCAATTGGGCGCTAATTTTCCCCACAGGATAACTCCAGGCGCTATCACCCACAAGTCCCGCGTAAGTTGCGCCTACATCAACCGCGATAATATCACCTTCTTTTAATATAACTTTTTCGCTGGGGATTCCGTGGACAACTTCGTGATTAATCGATGTACAAATACTTGCCGGAAAACCGTTGTAGCCTTTGAAAGTCGGTATCGCTTTGTTCTCTTTAATGATTTTATAAGCGATATTGTCGAGTTCTTTTGTGCTTATGCCCGGCTCGATTACACGCGCCATCTCCTGATGAACAAGCGCAACAATATGCCCTGCCTGCCTCATGCGTTTTATGTCTTCACGTGATTTTTTGTTTATCATTTTTTACTCTTGAGTTAATTGGACTTTCCTAAAAGGCCCAATATATTTACCCCTTAATTACTTTTAACAGACGGTTCCAAATTTCTTCAACGCTGCCGTCAGCGTCAAGTTTTGTAAGAACGCCTTTTTTCTCGTAATAGTCAACCAGCGGTGCGGTTTCGTTAAAATAAGTCTCAAAACGCAAGCGCGCTGTTTCTTCGTTATCATCTTTGCGCTGAATAAGCGGTCCGCCGCAATCACAAACGCCTTCATTTTTTGGCTTAAGAGATTTTAGGTTATAAATTTTTCCGCAATCCGCACACGAACGACGGTAGATAATACGCTCCATCAAAAGCTCTTGCGGAACATCAAAATAAATCGCTTTGAATTCAACCGGTTCATTACCGTCAATTTCTTTGTTAATTTGTGCTAACATATCAGCCTGTTCAACGCTTCTTGGGAATCCGTCTAAGATATAGCCGTCTTTGCAATCAGCCTGCGAAAGTCTGTTTTTAATGAGTTTACATACAATCTCAATCGGTACAAGTGCACCTTTGTCAATATAAGATTTTGCTTCCAAACCGTCAGGAGTTTCGTTTTTTATAGCCGCTCTTAAAAGTCCACCTGTATCAACATGCGGGAATTTCAAGTATTCCGACAATCTCGATGTTTGTGTACCCTTACCGCTAGCCGGCGGCCCTAAAAATATAAGCTCTTTTTTCATCTAATCCTCCTTTGTCTGTCTTTGGTATTATAGCATGAAAACCTTCGCATTACGAATTGTTACGATTACATTTTATACTGGTAAATTCCTTGTTTACATGTTTTAAATGTAGCAATAGGGATTTAAAAGAAAGGCAAAAATGGGTATCATTAGCGGCATCAGCACATTTGCAGAAGCTCTTTACAGAGGAGTGCCACGGAACGCTGTTTTAAACGGTCGCAAGCCTGCCATCCCGATAACCTTGGAAGTAGCACCACGACCTTATGATATAACCGAACTTACAACAACGCACTTTCCAAAAGCAAATATGAAAAGAACTATTTCCTTCTATGACCGCGTTTTTGACGGCTATGATAAGATGCAGTGGGTAGGCATAAGGTACGAAGGCCGACCAAATTCGTTTGGGGCGAGATTTGCAAAACTTACCAAAATACTTAAGAAAATTAATCCCTATCCTGAAGAATTAAACAAATTCTTCAAGACTTTCACACGCGACAAACTTGCCAAGATACTGCGTCAAGGCCGAAAAGAAGACGAACTCCGAAGACTTAAATATAAACCAAAAGTCTAAAGTTTATGTATCAATGTTGGTCGCGTAAATTGCGTTTGATTCAATAAAGTTTCTTCTCGGCGCAACGTTGTCACCCATCAAGATATCGAACAACTGGTCGCAAAGCATCGCATCTTCGACGCTAACTTTTAGCAATGTACGAGTCGAAGGATCCATTGTTGTTTCCCAAAGCTGTTGAGGCATCATTTCACCCAACCCCTTGAAACGCTGGATAGTTAAGCCTTTTGAACCGCGATCGTCAATAATCTTTTGCAATTTTTCAAAAGAATCGATTTCATATTGTTCGGTATCGGTTTCTAAAATTAAGCTTTCTTCTTCTTCAATCAAGTAGTCACGAATCAACGGATAAGCCGCTTTCAAACGTTTAAACTCTGAACTTTTGATAATACTTTGTGAGATAATCACGTGTTCTTCAGCGTTAAGGTTCAATTGAATTGAATAGCGTGCATTTTCAGGGTTGTATTTCAATGAAACCGCGTAGTTTGCCGCTTCTGCAACGTTGTAGTTTTTCGCGTGATCTTTTAAGTAGTGATCAAGATATGCCAAAACTTCGTTCATTTTCGCCTGATCTTCAAAGTCGTCTATCTCGATTTTTGAGCGAACAAGTCCGCGCAAGAATACCGCAGGATACATATTCAAAATCGGGTTGTTGTAAGAGTTGTAGAACGCTGACATGTTTTTAAGCAATTCAATCAATTCTTCGTCTTTAACAGTTTTAGATTTTGACTTGTCAGAAAGACTCATTGACTTAATTCCGCGCTCTTTTAACAGTTTATCCAACGCATGTTCATCATAGAGGTATTCTGACGTTTTTCCTGTCGAAACCTTGAACAACGGTGGTTGCGCAATATAGACGTAACCGTTGTCCAACAATGGTTTGGCATATCTAAAGAAGAACGTTAAAAGAAGCGTTCTAATGTGAGCGCCGTCGACATCCGCGTCAGTCATGATAATAATTTTGTGATAACGAAGTTTTTCTAAGTCAACTTCGTCTTCGTTTTTGCTAATATTTACCCCGAAAGCCTGTACCATTGACTGGATTTCGTTGTTGCCGTAAATTTTGTCCAAACGCGCACGTTCAACGTTCAAAATCTTTCCGCGCAATGGCAGAATAGCTTGGAACATACGGTTTCTGCCTTGTTTTGCAGAACCGCCCGCGCTATCACCCTCAACGATGTAGATTTCGCATTTTTCAGGTTCACGATTTGAGCAGTCAGCGAGTTTTCCCGGCAATGTAGAACTTTCCAAAGCGGATTTTCTACGGGTGAGTTCGCGGGCTTTTCTCGCAGCCTCACGCGCACGCTGTGCCTGCAAGGTTTTTTCAATAATTATTTTAGCCATTTTAGGGTTAAATTCTAACCATTCGGTCAACTTGTCGCGCACCGCATCTTGAGTCGCAGCCATCGCTTCCTGGTTGCCGAGTTTTTCTTTTGTTTGACCTTCAAATTCAGGATTCGAAATCTTTACACTGACAATACCTGTCAAGCCTTCACGAACATCGTCCCCTGAAAGGTTTTGGTCAGAATCTTTTAAGATATTATTTTTACGAGCATAATCGTTGAAAACACGCGTGAGCGCGTTACGGAAACCGGTCAAGTGGGTTCCGCCTGAATGCGTGTTGATGTTGTTCGCAAACGATAAAACGCTCTCGCTGTATGAATCAGTGTATTGCATCGCAACTTCAATCTGCATTTTTTCAGTTTCTTTGCCGACTTTACCAGATTGCGACGATCCTGCGCCGGAGGTTTCAACCATTTTATCGATATAAATTACCGTGTCATGCAATGCTGTTTTATTCTTGTTCAAAAACTCAACATAGCTTGCGATACCGCCAACATAGTGGAAAACTTCTTCTGCATCAGTTTTTTTGTTAATAAAAATAAGTTTCAAACCCTTGTTCAAGAACGCCATTTCGCGTAAACGGCTTCCAATAACGTCCGCGTCAATTTCGGTCGTATCGGTAAAGATTTCCGGGTCAGGCCAAAATGTTGTTCGCGTACCGGTTTTGTCGGTAGCTTCGCCTTTTTCAACAGGCGCAACCGGCTCGCCACGCATATATTCTTGTCTCCAAACAAAGCCTTCGCGTGAAACTTCTACCATATATTTTTCAGACAAGGCGTTAACTACAGACGCGCCAACCCCGTGAAGTCCGCCCGATACTTTATAACCGCCGTCGCCGAATTTTCCGCCTGCGTGAAGAACCGTGTGAACGATTTCCAACGCTGATTTGCCGCTGTCAGGCTTAATCGCAACCGGAATCCCGCGGCCGTTATCTTCAACGGTTACACTGTTGTCCTTGTTGACATAGATATAAATATCTGTACAATAGCCGGCCAAAGCCTCGTCGATTGAGTTGTCTACAATCTCGTAAATACAGTGGTGCAGACCTCTTTGTGAAGTCGAACCAATATACATCCCCGGGCGCAATCTTACCGCCTCAAGACCTTCTAAAACCCGAATATTACTCGCATCATAGCTTGACGTAGTCGTAGTCGTCATAGTTTCTTCAACCACCGAAGCAGCCTGCGTTAATTCTTCGCTAACAATCTCTTTTATATCGTCTGGCATAATTTCCCCTCTATCCCCTTAATCAAAATTCCCATGTCTTTTATACCTATATTGTACCACAAACAAGGAATTGAGGCTAAAAAAGTTGTCATGTTAAACACTTTTGTAATCCTGAACTTGCGGATTTGCGGTAGAGTGAGCAAAGCGAAACTCGTCAGTTATCGGAAAACCACGCTTTTCCGATAACCCGCATAATCCAAGACGGTTTCAGGATCTACCACCGTTAAAATTCATGCAAGACGCGTAAGTGGAAGATTCCGAATCAAGTTCGGAATGACAAATGAGGCTGGATTGCTTCGCAAAGCTCGCAATGACGATTTACTAGTCTCTAGTCTCTAGTCTCTAGTCTCTAGTCTCTAGTCTCTAGTCTCTAGTCTCTAGTCTCTAGTCACTTAACCACGCTATATAATGCTTCGACGACAACCTGATCCCATTTTGTGCCGGTTTCAGATTTTAAAATTTCAAGCGCATCCGCTACAGGTAACGCCTTGCGGTGAGGGCGTTCTGAAGTTAGCGCAGTGAATGCATCAGCAACAGCGATAATACGTGAGCCAAACGGGATGGAATTCTGCTTCAAACCTTCCGGTTTGCCCGAACCATCAACGCGTTCGCCCTGATAAGTTATGTATGGAACAACCTCTGACATGAAATTGATGTTCATCAACAAGTTCACGCCGGTATTTGTGTGTTCTTGGATTTTCTTTAATTCTTCCGCAGAAAGTTTGCCGTTAGCAGTAAATATTTCTTCAGGAAGCGCGATTTTACCGATGTTTTGCAGTAATCCTGCGTAGTAAATCAAATCGGTTGTTTTCTCGTTTAATTCTAATTTTTTGCAGATTGCACGCGCGATATCAGCAGTGTTTTTAGAGTGTGAAACTTTATACTGACCTTTAGCATCCACAGCAAACGCCAAGTGTTCCACGAAGCTTTGTTGATAATTACAAAGGTCGCCAATTAATGCCGTTAATTCCGCTCTGATGTGCTGCAAGTCAGTTGCAACAGCACTCTCGTCCTCTATAAGTCCGTTTGCTACATCAATCGCGCTTTGCAAAGCCATTGAAGTCGCGAACAACGAACCGATGCTCTCAACAAGCGTTAAATATTCTTTTTGAAGTTTGTGCGTATTCGGGATTACGATAACGCCGACGCTTTTTACATTGCTAAACATCGGAACCGCAATATAATCACCATTCGCAACAGTTTCTTTATTTAAAAACGCCTCAACCGCAACTGAATTTTCACTCAGTTTAAAGTTCCCAAGCGCTTGTTTTTCGCTACTAGAACCCGCTAACACCAACTCTGATTTCTTCTCCAAGTAAATGTGGCAAGCTTTTGCATCTAACATTTGAACAATAGATTGCGCGATTGAAGTATAAATCGCACGCTCTTCTTTTTTGTTAAAGCTCAACACGCAAAGCGTATTTTGTAATGAATAAATAGACACCAATTCTTTAAGCTGGTTTTTAAGCCCCGCAGTTTTGTCTTTTGTTTTAGAACCGATTTTCTGCGCTAAGTCTTCTGAAATCAAGTGTTCAGACAAAAAATCACCCAAATTAAGCGCGAAAATTTCCGCAATTGGGTCATCATTTATTAAATAATCCGATTGACCAAACAGTGAAACACCTGTTTTATTATCGTCTTTTTTCATTTAAAGCTTTTCCTTCTATACAACTATATACTTATATAACGGCACGAATTTGAAAAACTTTAATGTTTTTTGCAAAAGTTCATACTTTAGTTGTAGGGGGAAATATATTTTAGGTCTCTTAGCTTCGTCGAAGCAGCGCAAGACCTTCGCAAATGACAACAATTTTGCGATTCTTCGCACAGCTCAGAATGACGGAAAAGTTAAATAATCAAACCTCTAATTAATATCCAACAGACCATTGGAAAGGTGCAGCTTTAACCTGTTTTTTCAAAATAGGTGCCTCGGTCGTAACTTCAGCAACTTCAACTACGTTAGCGGCTTTTCTAAGGACATTGCCTTTAAGCATTTTTGAATCAACGTTATTGAAGGATTGTAATTTATCTAAATCGTATTGTAATTCAGCGTTTTCATCGTTAAGAGTGGTAATTTGACGACTTACCGAATTTAGCTTTAACTCATAAGACATTGAGAAATAGTAGCTTACGAACGCAACAAATATGAACATACCAAGCAAATAGCATAAGCTTTTGTTGATTTTTCTGATTGCCATTTCTTTAACCAAATTTTCCCTCTTGAAATATCCGTGAATAACAGGAGCACCATTGATTAACGGGCTTTGGGCATAATCTTGTCTAGCACCTTGCGCGTATCTTGGGTTATATGTCTCTTTTCTTACTCTTGCTGTATTCAACGTTTCTTTTTCTCCTACGGGGTAACTACCGCTGCAAACTTTTTAAGTTAGATACTAAAAACCTGCCACACTTAACATCTTTTTGCAATCCGGAGCTTAGCGCTGCGCGACGGCGGGTTTTCCCTTACTTCTGCTTCGCTTGCCATAAGCGGTTTTTTCGTCAACACTTCCAGTTTACCTTCTCTTGCATAGTCTTTGAAAAAATGCTTAACTATTCTGTCTTCTAAAGAGTGGAAACTGATTACACTTATTGTACCACCAACATGCAGGAAATCCAACACATCATATAGAGTATTTTTAACATTTTGTAACTCTTGGTTCACCTCTATCCGAATCGCCTGAAACACACGGGTTGCAGGGTGTACAGACGACTTTATTCTCGGGGTGCAATTAACTATCAAATCGGCTAATTCACACGTGGTGCTTATTTTTTTGACCTTTCGCACCTCCACAATTCTTTTGGCAATCCTTTTTGAGAATCTTTCTTCCCCGTACTCGGAAAAAATTTTAACCAAATCTTCTTCGCGGTAATTATTTACCACATGCCAGGCAGAAAAATCACTCTCTTGATTGAACCGCATGTCAAGCGGGGCGTCCTTAGAGAACGAAAACCCACGCTCGGATTTATTGAACTGATGGAAGGATGCACCCAGGTCAAACAAGACTCCGCCGGTGATTTTCTCCACCCCTAACTCTTGTAACGTTTGCTTAACATTTGTATAAGAATTTTGCACAATTGTTAAGTTTTTGTAATCTTTTAATCGCTCAGTTGCCGCCGCGATTGCGTCTTCATCAACATCAAATGCAATAACTTTACCGCCACGTTCCAGAATCTCTCTGGTGTGGCCGCCCCCGCCAAGTGTGCAGTCAACATAAACCAGTCCGGGTTTAACTTCAAGCGCATCGACTGCCTCTTTTTTCATAACGGTATAGTGTACAAATTCTTCCATCTATTTCCTATAATTTATTTAAACAAATTCAACTGTGGGATTTCCACAAGCGGGGTATCGGACTTTTTGCGCGTCGAAAGATTGTTTGAAAAATCTTTCTGCATTCTATTCATCAAGTCCTCGGAGCGTTTGATGACACTATTTGGCAGTCCGGCCATTTTCGCTACCTGAATACCATAACTTCTGCTTGTTCCGCCCTGAACGATTTTGCGCAAAAACTCAATTTCGCCGCCTTCTTCGTTCACCGTAATCCTGTAATTTTTCACCTGCGCGAATGTATCTGTCATAACATTCAACTCGTGATAGTGAGTCGCAAAAATCGTACGCGCTTTGATTTTTGTCGCAATGTGTTCTGCCACCGACCACGCAATCGCAACTCCGTCATAAGTGCTTGTCCCGCGACCGATTTCGTCCAATAAAATCAAACTGCGTTCTGTTGCTGCGTTTAAAATATAAGCCGTTTCAATCATCTCAACCATAAAAGTTGATTGCCCAAGCGTCAAATCGTCTGATGCGCCAACGCGGGTGAAAATCTTGTCCACAACACCGAGTTTTACATAATCCGCCGGGACCCAAGAACCAATCTGTGCAAGCAATGCCACAAGTGCGTTTTGACGCATATAAGTCGATTTACCTGCCATATTCGGACCTGTTAAAATCATAAATTCAGTCGCGTCATTTTCAACATCACCACAATGCAATTCCAAATCATTCGCCACATATTGACCCAATGGCAAAATCTTTTCTAACACCGGATGACGCCCGTTTTTAATTATAAAATCGTCACTCTGGTCAACTATTGGTTTGCAGAAATTGTTCTCAACCGAGGTTTGAGCAAGCCCTGCATAAACATCGCATTCCGCCACGCATTGCGCTATTTCACGGATTTTTGAGACGAATTCTTTTGAATACTCGCGAAAATCGCAGAATAATTTGTATTCAAGTTCAGTCGACTTAAATCTTGCACTCAAAACATCGTCTTCGTGTTTTTTTAGTTCGTCTGTAATAAAACGCTCAGCACCCGTGAGAGTCTGTTTGCGGATATAGTGACCCGGAATCTGGTTCAGGTAAGAATTTGTAACCTCAATAAAATAGCCAAAAACTCTGTTGTAACCGACTTTGAGGTTTTTGATTCCTGTTTGTTCAATTTCTTTTTCCTCTAACTTTTTAATCCAGCCTTCGCCGTCAGACAAAAGTTCGCGGTAGTAATCAAGTTCGCCGCTGACTTCTTCTTTGATAATTCCGCCTTCTTTAATCAAATGCGGCGCGTCTTCCTTAATTGTGCGTTCAATCAATTCCGCAAAGCCCGCAATTTCATCTTTGTATTGTTCAACTGACGCCATCGGGTTATTTTCTAGTTCCCGCCCGGCTTCAAGCAGTTCAGGCAGGATATACAAAGAAGTTTTTAGACTCAAAAAATCTTTAGGATTGGCCGAAGAATTACTCATTCTGGTCGCGAGCCTTTGGATATCATAAATTTTATCCATCGCATTTGTAATCGCATTGCGCACATCGTTTTTTTCAACAAGTTCGCTTACATAATCCTGGCGTTCTAAAATACTTTCTACACGCTTCAGCGGCTGGCAAATCCAGTTGCGAAGAAGTCTTGCACCCATATTGGTCTTGGTTTTATCAACTGCCCATAACAGCGTTCCGAACTTGTCTTTTTCGCGCAAAGTTTCAACCAACTCAAGATTGCGACGGGTGTTTTTGTCAATAATCATGTATTCTGAGAGTTCATAAATCTCTAGCCTGTCGAATTTTGGAACATTATCTTTTAGGGTTTCCCAAACGTAAGCCAAAAGCGCGCCTGCCGCACGGAACCCGGTTTTACAATGCTCATAACCGAGCGCCTCAACGCTTTCTGTTTGAAAAACTGCTTTTAGATTATTTAGTGAAAGATGCTCATCAAACACGGATGTCGGAATTTTTGAACAATTGTAATTATTCGCAATTTCGTCCGGCAAATTCAATTTAGTTTCCGGCACAATCTGAAACGGTTTAATTTCTTCTCTAATATCCCCGCCGATGACTTCTGCCGGATTGATTCTGGTAAGTTCTGCAAGTATAAGATTCAACGGTGCCTGAGTGGTTTTTAATTCACCTGTTGAAATATCAGCATACGCAAACCCATACAAATCTTGTTTTTCATCTTTAAAAACCGCACAAATATAATTGTTCGTGTTTTTTTCTAAAAAATCGCTCTCTGTTATTGTGCCAGAAGTAATAATTCTTGTAATACCACGCTTAACCAAACCCTTAGCTTGTTTTGGGTCTTCAAGCTGGTCGCAGATTACAACTTTTATATTCTTATCAATGAGTTTTTCGATGTAATTATTCACAGCTTTAGCAGGAATCCCTGCCAACGGAATCCGCCCGAGTTTAGCCCCGCAATCGCGTCCGGTCAAAGTAATTTCCAGTTCTTTTGACATAATTACAGCGTCTTCAAAAAACGTTTCGTAAAAATCCCCAAGCCTATAGAGCAGAATTTTATCCGGATTTTGGCGCTTAATTTCCAAATATTGCTGCATCACCGGAGTCAAATCATCCATATTCACATCACTTGTGTGAACGTAATTAATTTCAGATTTTGTCATGCTATAATTATATTATAAATAAACGAGTGAGCAAATTTGAAAAACAAATTTTCAGATTTGCGAGCGAGAGCAATTTAAAAGGCGCAAGCCTTACAAATAAGGATTTAGACATGGGATGTTTAAAAAATATTATAAGAGCTGTAATAATAACCCTCGCTGTTGTGGGGTTTATGAGTCTTGGCGGAAAAGAATGGACCGTGAAGATTATTGATAAATATTTTCGTCCGTCCGCGCAGACACTCTTGGAACGCGCTCAAAAAGTGGGTGACTTTTCTAAAATTAACGACGAATTTGAGATAGAAAAAGCAGCGGGAATTATGGGCTATCAGGCAGTTTTAGCTGAACACAAAGCCTCCGGGCAGAAATTGATTGTTGTGGATGATAACGGAAAAGATTTAATCACCGCCGAGGATTTGAAATCCGACCAAGCAGAAGAAAAACTTAAAGCCGCGCTCGGCAAATTAAAATACCAATCAGCTTCAATTGATAATTTGACCGTAACCAAGCACGGAACGATCAAGTCTTACGGCAAAGACGTTCCTTACGTTAAATTTGAAGCAAAGGTTAAAAAGCTCCCTATTGGTGACATCGCCGGGATGGTAGCCGTAGCCAAAACTCCGTCTGGTGAAGCGCGCATTTTGCTTTCCGCCAACGAAAAAGCAAAATATTCTCAACTGATTTCGGACCAGTTTTTCAAGGATATTAAGTAGGGGTAAATGTTTTAAATTCTGCACAATTTACGTCATCTTGGAGCTTAGTCCGGATAATCCATGTTGCCATTTTTTATTATCCAATAGGTACAAGAATAACCATTGTGCGTGACTGAACTCGTTTTATTACAATAGGAAGTATAAGGGTTGACGTCACCTGGCCACCCTACAGGGAATATTCCATCTGCTGTGAGACGAAAAGCAAACATATTAATTCCAAGTTGTGTCTGTTTTGTCGGCTGAAGAAATAGCTTTATTTCTCCACAAGTTTTTGACAAAGGGCCTGAACCAGCATTATGTGTACAAGTTGGACTATTATTATAAAACGCCATTACAGTCCCGTCAGGCAAAGCAACGCCGGAGTCAGTTTGCAGTAATGACATTGATGAGCCATCCAACTTAATTACATTATTTAACAGACTTGTCATATTATAGCCTACTGTGCCGCGAAATTCAGGAGCAAAAGCATCCGCCAGTTTTTTACACCCGGCAGCACTGCCAGTGGTCGTGCCCGCTAATAATTTCAACATGTAATCTTCGCCATTTTTTGCTATGAGCATATCGTTGGTTTGGCTCAATACAGAATATGCTTTTTTAACTTGGGTTACAGTAGCCTGTTCACGCCATTTGGCCATAAGTGTAGGAATTGTAAGCGCCGCGATAACCCCGATAACCGCCAGCACTATCAAAACTTCTGCAAGTGTAAAGCCCTTTTTCTTTACCATATCACGTTCTCCTTTACACATTCCCCGTTGAACTGTTTCTGTCGTCTTCGAGTTGTTTGATGTCGATGTTGGTGTCGTCCGAATATGTGTTAATCGCCTGAGGCGCTTCGATTTCGACGTTAACATCCGCGTCAACAATTTCAATATCGGATTTTTTAAATTCTTTTACTTTGCCGTCTTCCATTTTGACAGAAATTTTGCCGTTAAGGAAATTGAGCTGGCAAACTTTACCTAGACCGTCGTTTGTCATAACAGCAGAACCCACTGGTGGCATATCTTTTGCGGCTTCAATGTAATTTGAATATTCGTAAGTCAAGCAACAAAGAAGTCTTCCGCAAGTGCCAGAAATCTTACCCGGTGCAATCGGCATCCCCTGGTCTTTGGCGAGTTTTACGTTAATTTGCGCGAACTTTCTCAAGAACGATGAGCAACAAAACGGTCTTCCACAAACTCCGGATCCTTCCATCAACGAGGTTTCGTCCCGAACCCCTATGTGGCGCAGGTCGATTCTTACCCGCGTGAAGGTTTGGGTCAAATCTTTTAGCAGCATCCGAAAATCAATCCGCTCAGACGCTGTGTAATAAAAAGTGATTTTTCGCTTATCAAAAGTAATTCGACAACGCGTAAGATTCATGTTCAACTTGTGTTGTTTAATTAGCGCCTGACACTTAAAAAACGCCTCGACTTCTTCTTTTTTGATATCATCTAATGTCTGTAAATCACGCTGGGAAAGTATTCTTGAAACATGCAACGGTTCAGGTTTTTTCTTGCTTTTTTCCCAAATTTCGGCGATTTGAGAGTTCACCAAAAAAACTTTTAGCGCTTCTTCCCCTTTTTCGGTCTTAACAAGAACCATCTGTCCGTCTTGCAGCGTCAGGGTTTCCGGCACAACAAGCGGATAAAACGTGTTTTTTATATAATTTACAGCGTATTTGATTTTCTGTTCTTCCATTAGACCTCCGGTCTTTGATATATTCGCGCGCTAACAAGGCATACAGGCTTTGTTTCATCTCACCCATCTATCTTTTGTTAATTATAGCACAAGGCTTCGCCGTTTCTATGTTGTTAACAAATGTTACGCTGCTTTCACCTGATTAGCAACTTTCACCCTTAAGCTGTTTTAATACGGACAAGAAGTCAAAACAGTAAAGGTAAAAATATGCCATTCGGTATTTCCGGAATCTCAAAATATTTTTCAGGCAGTAAAAAATCCGCATTTATCCCTCGCCGGCAGTTATTGCACGCCAGGCATAACTCCACACTCGTTGCAGAACGCAGGGTGGGAAAAGTAACGCACCAGCTAATACACACAAAAGGCACAACGAGCGATTTAATTTTAAGGACTGATGTTGATGGCAACAGAAGGTTTTATAAAGTTTTGGAGTTCTTTGCAGACGGCTCAAATTTTATCGGTAAAATAAACGAGACTGTCGACGGTTTCACTCCTAAAAAATTAGCAGCATTGCTCAGAGAGATACGACGCAATCCGCAAAAATACAACCCCGATTCTGGTTGGTCTGGCAGTTTTCGCTAGCAAGATTCAACCTAGCTACTGTAAATAAATATTACATTAAGTTTGCTTAGCAGGCAATTTTTTCCGCGAGAAATTCTTTATATAAATATCAAAACAAATAGAAGTACTATTTGTCAGGGGAAATTAAAGGGGAATAATTATGGCAAATTTTTTAAGCATCGCACGTGCTGGTTTTGCACTTGGCGGCAAACTGCTTAAAGGCTGCGGCAAAAAGATTTTAGGTTCAGGCGGCACTAGAGGGTGGAGATCTGCATTTGAGCGCAAATTTGAATATTTGGCATCAGGTAAAGGAGCCTTAATGGGAACAAGAAAATCGGGCAACGTTAGTTACCAAGTTTATGCAACAACCAGCACAGGGCTTCCTCCTAGTATTGCACAAGTTAGAGTAGGAAGTAGCACAAGATTTATACCGGTGAGTCCGGATGCAAGCCGTGATACGACGGCAGAGGCGCTCCGGCAATATAAGAACTGGTCGCCAATATTTGGTCCTGATACGGAGCTAAAACTATCTGCAATGGCCTAAATATAACGCTCTTCTTCTTTGAGTTTGCGATTCATTAGTTTGTCTAAAAGCGCTTCCGGCGTGATGTCTGTATAGACCGCTTCGTAGATTGCGCTTGAAACAGGGACTTCAATGTCTAGTTTTTTGGCAAGCTCGCAAATCGCTTTTGAGGTTTTTACACCTTCTGCGACCGAACCCAATTCCGCTAAGATATCGTCGATTTTTTTACCGCGCGCCAGGAAGGCACCGACGGTGTAATTCCGTGACATCGGGCTTGAGCAGGTTGCGATTAAATCGCCCATGCCTGATAAACCATATAGAGTCGACGGGTTTGCACCCAATTTTACGCTTACGCGAACGATTTCTGCCATCCCACGGGTTAAAAGCGCTCCCGCGCAATTGTCGCCCAGTCCCATGGTTTGCGCAAATCCTGCTGCGATTGCGATTACGTTTTTAAGACTTCCGCCAAGTTCAACACCCGCAACATCGTTGTTTGAATATAATCTGAATTTCCCCGGAACATTGCACGCATTACGGACAAATTCCGCTGTCTGCAAGTCCTCGGAAGCAACAGACGCCGCAGTTGGTTTACCTTGTAAAACTTCTTTTGCCAAAGTCGGACCCGATAAAATCGCCAACTTTTGCGCAGGTAAAACATCTTTTATAACTTCGCTCATCCGCATTAATGACGGCAATTCAATACCTTTTGAGGCGTTAACAAAAACCTGTTCGGGTTTAATCCCCGCAGCTTTTAATTTTTCGCAAACATCTCTGGTGCCGGAAGTTGCAACAACATTCAAAATAATATCGGCGTCTTTAATGGCTTCGGCTAGATCAGAAGTTATTTCAACTTTTTCTTTCAACTGCACTTCAAGCGGTTTTGTTGCGCGCTTGCAAACCCGCAATTCTTCGGACAGATCCTGCTCGCGCCCCCAAACCGTTACATTATCAAAATTATCTGTCAGCAGCCAGGCAAGCGTCAGCCCCCAGCATCCTGCACCGATTACGGTTAATTTAGTTGATTTATTGGTCATATTTCTCTCTAATTCTACTTATTTGTCATTCCGAATTTAGTTGACTGCTTTTTCCATAATCTTTGATTTTGTGAAAAATGTCTGATTTCCCACGGAATCTGGGTCGTCGCAAACCGTACAAGCCCAGATCCTGAATCAAGTTCAGGATGACAGAAAGGTTTTTACTTAATTAACAGTCTTAATACTCCGCGATGTTTTTTCAATTCTTCGCGCGCTTCGTCCACGCTGCATTTTAACTTCAACGAAACGATTGTCGGTTTAATTTCCCAACCGCTTTCCATAAGTTTTGCCAGCGCCTCTGTGTGGCTCACATCAGCAATTTGCGCTACGATTCTGATTGCACGGTCTTTAAGTTTTTCGTTCACCGCCTGCAAGTCAATCATAAAGTTCTCATAAGTCTTACCGATTTTAATCATCGCACCTGTTGAGAGCATATTCAAAATCATCTTTTGCGCTGTGCCGGCTTTACATCTGCTTGAACCCGCGATAACTTCCGGCCCGACTTCTGCGCAAATAACAATCCCTGCTTCCTCAGCGATTTTGCCTTTTGCGTTACAGGTGATGCCGATTGTTCTTGTGCTAACTTCGTTTGCACGCTCTAACACACCTAGCAAATATTTCGGGTTTCCGCTCGCTGAAATTACAACGGCAACATCGTCAGCCGTCAAGACTTTAGCATCTTCATAACCTGCTTTGAAATCATCTTCTGCGCCTTCAACACTTTCAGTAATCGCCTTTTCGCCGCCTGCAATTATGCCGTTAATCATATCAGGGGCAACGCTAAAGGTCGGAACACTCTCAGACGCGTCCAAGATTCCCAAGCGTCCAGAAGTACCGGCGCCAAAGTAATACAGTTTGCCGCCTTTTAAGAATTGTTTTGCGATCAAATCAATTGCTTTCGCGATATTTGCCGCTTCTTCGCCAACAACGCCCGCAACGAGTTTGTCTTCCTCGTTCATTTTTCGAACCATGTCAATGGTCGAAAGCAGGTCAATGTCCTTCGTGTTCTCGTTTCTGTACTCCGTAATTACTTCACTCATGTTCACACTCTTTCAGATTAACTATTAACGATTTAAATTAATTTAATAAGGCTTGCCATTTCGATTGCAGTTTTGGCAGCATCAGAACCTTTGTTTCCGGCTTTTGTACCGGCACGTTCAATGGCTTGTTCTAAATTATCAGTTGTAAGAACACCAAACGCAACAGGAACTTCTGTTTGCAAACTAACTTGGGCAATCCCTTTTGACAATTCCGCACTCACATAATCAAAATGAGGGGTAGAACCCTTGATTATCGCGCCAAGCGCAATTAGTGCGTTATATTTTTTAGTCTTTGCTAATTTCAAAGTCGCAAGCGGAATCTCAAACGCACCCGGAACTTTTACGATATCAATATTGCTCTCAGGAACGCCGTGACGAGTTAATTCATCAATCGCGCCTGCAAGTAATTTTGCACCGATAAAATCGTTAAATCTGGAAACAACAATCCCGAATTTTTCGCCGCTTGTAACCAGTTGCCCTTCATAAGTTGCCATAATTTTCTCCATAAGCTCTGAATTGTTACCAACTCCCTGTCATTTTGGGCTTGGTCCGGAATCTGGGTCGTCGCAAGTCGTACAAGCCCAGATCCTGAATCAAGTTCAGGATGACAAAAGTCATTGCATTTATTTTACTATACAAAAAACTATTATACAACCAACGGCGCGAAAATCTTATAAAAAATATAAATTGCAGCAAGAATCAATAAGCCCCCGCTGAGTTTTAACAAAATATCAGAAGCCTGCGCCAACTTTGACATTGACTTCATGTGCGAAGTCACAAAACCTGCCAAAATTAGGATTAGCCCCTGACCGAGTGCGAATAAAAACAACATCAAAAGTGCCTGCGGGATACTAGCCGACAATGACGCAAATGCCATTATCCCCGCTAAAATCGGCGTAGAACAAGGGGTTCCGGCAAGCGCAAACACCGCACCCAGAAGTACCGGATACAAAAACATACTCTGCGCATCGCCCTGCGGGATTTCTTTAATTAATACAGGGAGTTCAAAATCCAATATCCCTGTGAGTTTCAAACCCATCACTAAAATAATGCCCGCCAAGAATATTCCAAAATATCCGCCCGCAAAAGCGGTGAAAACTTTACCCGTAAGCGCACAGATTAAACCGATTACTGCAAAAACAATAGCCGTACCAAGTACGAAAGACAGCATCTGCAACAGGGTTTTAGACGGATTTTCTTTTGAATATCCACCCACATAACCCACGATTATCGGCAGCATTGCCAATGAACACGGCGAAACTGACGCGATTAAACCGCCCAAGAATGACACCGCTAATAATATCGGCAGACTTGCATTGGTTGCAAATAATGTTGATAAGTTTTCCATAAATTATCCTTATAATTTGTTTAACCGAATCCCGTCATGTTGAGGCTAAGCCGAAACATCTCAAGGTCATAGTCTATTGTGTTGGTTTTGAGATTCTTCGCTAACGCTCAGAATGACGAAAATTAGTCCCTATTTTAAGTTCTTCAAATAGCCATCCATTTTTGACTCAGAAACCGCGTCCTCAAGTCTCATAACCTGTTTCCCGGTTGAATCAAACATGATAATTGTCGGAACAAGAGTGATGTTGTATTTTTTAACTTGTTCTGACGCGAACGAATTTTTGTCCTGAACATTGATGTCGACAAATGAGATTTTGTCGCTGTATCTTGGCTTTAAAGCTTCCATAACTTTGTTCATTTTTTGGCAATCAATACACATGGTTGAAGTGAACTTGATAACCTGCGGTTTACCGTTAGCGCCGGCTTCAGCCACACTCGCAGTTGAACGGGTCAAGCCCCAATACGCCAGCACCGGTATAATAAATACTGCTAAAACAATTAATATATTTTTCTTCATAACCTGTCTCCTTTTTACACTAGTTCCTGGTTTCTAATTTCTAGTCTCTAATCTATCATACCCTGAAAATAAATTTTTTCTAACTACTATCGGGTAGTCTTTAGGAATTAGGGATTAGGGATTAGTTTGCTTTAGTCATTGCGAGCGAAGCGCGGCAATCCGGATTTTTAGCAAAAACGAATCAAAGATCCGCCGGTAAAAACAAATTCGCTTTACGCAGAAGTTCACGAATATGTTCATAGCAGCAAGCCCCGCGGGTAAGCTGTTGGTATTCGCGCACAATTGCAATAATGTCATCCGTGCTTAATTTTATTAATTTACGCTCGCCTTCAATAATTCTTGCCATCTATCCTCCAAGCTCTCTTATCCTGTCATGCTAAACTCGTTTCGGCATCTGGGGTTTCGCAATTCATCACACTTGTCACGGCCCAGATCCTGAAACAAACTCAGGATGACAGAAGACTTATTGATTTATCGGCAATATTCTCTTTAACATTTACCCCCACCCCGCCCAAATAGGCTATTCTGTTTAGAAATCTTTGTTAAAATTTGAAATTCGTGTTAAAATTCAGAGAATGGGCGAGTTTATTTTAAAAGAAATTGTTAACGCGGATATCAAGCAGGAGCTTGAAAAAATAGGGTTTGATAAATCCTATATTTCACCTGCCGAGGGTAAATATATTTATAAAAATTTTAAAATATATGGTTTGACCCTTCCGCAAGCAAATATCTTGAAGCAAACAGCGATTTCCGTTGGTGCAGATTGTGCAATCCACCGCGAAGTAATAACGTCCAAAATCGAAACGACCGATTGCATTCTTGGCGGCAGTCTTTCGCAGCTAAACAAAATCGCAGAAAAACTCACGCATCAACCGTTTGGATTAAAAAATCTTGCAAATTCAATCAACCAATCAATCGTTCAACCATTCAACCGTTCAACCAAACTTGCTGGCATCCTAAATCTCACCGACAATTCGTTTTCTGACGGCGGAATGTATAGCGACCTTGAGAGTGCGAAAAACCGCTTAAAAGAAATTATAGAAGAAGGCGCAGATATCGTCGACCTTGGTGCAGAGTCAACAAAACCGTTCTCGCAGCCCGTTTCTGCCCAAGAACAATTGGACAAATTACTGCCATTACTAGAATATTATAAGACCATTCAACCGTTCAACCATTCAACCATTCAACCATTCAACTATTCAACCATTCAACTCAGTATCGACACCCGCAACGCGCAAGTTGCTCGTGAATGTATTAATGCCGGTGCAACAATTATTAATGACATTTCGGGTCTGACTTATGATGAGAAAATGGCAGACATTATCGCTGAATCCGGCGTAAAAATAATTATCCAACACTCGCAGGGAACCCCGGAAGACATGCAGCTTTCCCCGAGTTACGAAAGCCTAATGGATGAACTATATTTGAGCCTGCGCGAGCGGATAAATTTCGCCATTTCAAAGGGCATAAAAAAAGAAAATATTATAATCGACCCGGGCATCGGGTTTGGCAAAACCCGCGAACACAACTTTGAAATTCTTCGCAGAATTGAAGAATTCCACGGGCTTGGATGTCCTGTTATGTTGGGGATTTCACGCAAAAGCCTGCTGGACATGGCGGACGCAGACAACCAAACAAAAGACATTTTTACGGCAGCACTGAACACTCTTGCCGTTGAGCGAAAAGTCGATTATTTGCGAGTCCACAACGTCGGGTTGCATCGCAAGCTAATAAACCTCCTGTCATGCTGAATTTATTTCAGCATCTGGGCCTGACCAGTCCAACATGCCCGTAACGACCCAAATTCCGAAACAAGTTCGGAATGACAAGATAATATTGATTTTATGATACAATAGTTTCTACAGGAGAATTTAACATGAGCGATTTGAGAGAAAAATATGAAGTTGTTATAGGACTTGAGGTTCACGCACAGTTGAAAACCAAGTCAAAGATTTTTGCACCGGACGGAACAGAATTCGGCGCAGAGCCAAACTCGCAGACAAGCCCGATTACCCTTGGGATGCCAGGTGTTTTACCGGTTTTGAACAAAGAAGTTGTGAATATGGCGGTTCTAACAGGGTTGGCTTTGAATTGCGAAATCCCTGCCAGATGCAAATTTGACCGCAAACAATATTTTTATCCTGATTTGCCGAAAGGTTATCAGATCTCTCAGTATGACGAACCGGTTTGCGCAAAAGGCTGGTTAGACATCCAAGGAAAAAGAATCGGGATTACACGCGCACACTTAGAAGAAGATGCAGGAAAACTCGTCCACGCGGGTGCTGCCGGGCTTGCGGGATCTTGCTATTCGCTAGTTGACTTGAACCGCGCAGGAACACCGCTCTTAGAAATCGTTTCCGAACCTGACATGCGCTCAAGTGACGAAGCAAAAGAATACATGGAAACTTTGCGCAACATCGTACGCTACATCGGCGTATGCGACGGAAACCTTGAAGAAGGTTCCATGCGTTGTGACGCGAACATTTCCATCATGCCAAAAGGCGCAACAGAATACGGAACCCGCGCAGAAATCAAAAACGTAAACAGTTTCCGCGCACTGCAGCGAGCAATCGAATATGAAATCGACCGCCAGATAGATATAGTTGAAGAAGGCGGAAAAGTCGTTCAAGAAACCCGTTTGTGGGATGATAACATGGGTATAACTTGCTCTATGCGCGGCAAAGAAGACGCTCACGATTACAGATATTTCCCGGAACCGGATTTGATGCCGTTGGAAATTTCTCGTGAATGGGTTGAAGAAATCAGAAAAACAATGCCTGAGCTTCCTGAAGCAAAACGCCAACGCTATATCGACCTTGGCTTAAGCGAATACGATGCAGGTGTAATCGTTGAACAAATGGATTTAGCGCTCTATTTTGATGAAGTTCTAAAAACCGACGCAAACGCAAAAACTGCCGTTAACTTCATCACAGGCGAAATTGCGGCTTATTTGAAAGAGGAAAAACTTTCAATCAACGAAACAAAATTAACGCCGGAGAACCTTGCGGAATTAATTAATTTGATTGATAAAGGCACAATTTCCAACAACATCGGTAAACAAATCATCATCGACATGTTAAAAGACGGCAAAAAAGCATCCGAACTTGTTGCAGAAAAAGGCTTAAGCCAAATTTCTGACGAGGGCGCGATCAAAGACATCGTCCAAAAAGTTATTGATGCAAACCCAGCCGAAGTCGAGGCTTACAAAGGCGGCAGAACACAGCTTCTGGGCTTCTTTGTCGGACAGGTTATGAAAGAATCAAAAGGCCGCGCTAACCCTCAAACGGTTAATGGATTAATAAAAGAGATATTGGGCTAGGGCTCAGAGGAGTAATTTATGTGTATGTTCTGCAAAACTGAAAAGTCTGCTATGGAGAGTGAGATTTACGAGCAACCGGAAATCTTAAATTCGCTCCTGCACGCTCACATTGATAAAAATGGCGCCATTAATCTTGATGTGCCGGAAGATATTAAAAAAATCGTGCTTGTAGCAAGCGGTTCGTCTTACCACTGCGCAAGATGGGCAGCAGATTTGTTCGGAAAAATCGCACGCATTGAAGCGCGCGCGATGTACTCAAGCGAGTTCTTGCTCAAGTCTGAGATTCCGCACTCGTCTGATATTTTGTACATTTTTGTAACCCAATCCGGCGAAACCTCTGACACCAATCAGGCACTAAATCGCGCAAAAGAGTACAGTTTACGCTCACTTGCTGTGACCAACAAAAAAGAGTCGACTATTTGGAACGCAGCTGATTACAAAATCGACTGTCAAGCAGGGGAAGAAAAAAGCATCGCCGCAACAAAATCACTTACCGCACAAATGCTTGCACTGGCACTGGTTGTGCTAAAATACGCGCAAATAAAAGGAACTGACACTTCTCACATCGTAAAAGCATTAGAAACCTTGCCTGAAGCGTTAAACAATGTTTGCCTGGAAGAAGTTAAGAAAGCAGCAAAGTTTTTATCAAAGTTCAAAAGCATCGTCGTTGCAGCCGACGGGATTTCGTACGCACTGGCTAAAGAAGTTGCACTAAAAATCAAAGAAACTTCTTACATAAACGCAAACGCAATAATTTTGGGCGAGTTTATGCATGGCCATGTTGCTGTTTTAAACAACAAAAAAATCCCATTAATCTACGTCGAACAGAGCGATTTGAGCTACACTGCCATAAAGAATTTAAACAAAATTGGCAAAGACTACAACCCGCCGTTGGTTGTTATCGGAAACACTAACAATCAGGTTAAGACTGATTTTGTTCTAAACATAAACTGCGAAAGCGAGATTGTAAAGGCGTTTTGCGTAGTTGTAACAGAGCAGCTTCTTGCGCTAGAAATCGCAAAATGCCTCCGCCGTAATGTTGACAAGCCAAAAGGGTTGGCTAAAGTGGTTAAGTAATAGTCATTGCGAGGGAGCGTTAGCGACCGCGGCAATCCACATAAAACCCAGACTGGATTGCTTCGTCATTTCATTCCTCGCAATGGCTAAATATCACTTGACTTTGTATTTCGCTTGCTGTAAAGTTAGGTTAGACTAACACAAATGGAGATTATCTTTTGATTATCAAAGGCATATCGGTTTTATCGCCAATATCTGTAAACACAACAGCCACTATACCAAAGGCCCCGATTGATAAATTAACGAGGGGCGCTGTCGGAGTTATCCGCAATGTGGAACTTTCTCCTGCTGATATCCTAAGAATGCGAGAAATTGGAGTGGGCGTTGGCTCAAGATATACGACTCTGTTCCATGCTCCCGGAGGCGGTGTTGCAATTAGAGACGGTCAAAAAGCATGGGCTATATCACACCGAGCTACAAAGAACATTCTTGTTGAACAAATAGGATTTGATTCAAATTTCACAGCAGAAAAAACACTACAGGATCTTAGACGTTCATCTTTGAACGGATTGTTTTCTTTTATGAATAAATCCTGGTCAAAACTTAAAACAGTTTTTGCCGGACCAAAGCCAGCTGTACAGAATCACTCTAACCGTTAATTTCTAAAACTGCTTAAGAAATCTCACATCGTTATTGAAGAATAAACGAATATCATCAATAGCATATTTTAGCATAGAGAGTCTTTCAACCCCCATACCGAAGGCAAACCCTGAATATACATCCGGGTCAATTCCCACGCCGCGCAAGACATTCGGGTCAACCATCCCGGCACCAAGAATTTCTAACCAGCCTGTACCGGAACAAGTTCTGCAGCCATCACCGCCGCAAATAATACACTGAACGTCAACTTCAGCAGATGGCTCGGTAAACGGGAAAAAACTGTTTCTAAAACGCGTAGGACGGCTTTCGCCAAAATAAATTCTAATAAATTCGTTTAGCACGCCTTTTAGGTCACCAAAAGTGATGTCTTTATCAACATAAAGCCCTTCAATCTGGTGGAAGAAGTTGTTTTTGCGCGAATTAACCGCTTCATTTCTGTAAACTCTGCCCGGTGAAATCACGCGGATTGGCGGTTTTTGAGTTTCCATAGCGCGGATTTGCGCGCTTGAAGTTTGGCTTCGCAAAAGCACATTTGACGCAACTTTTGTGTAGAAGGTATCCTGCATATCCTTTGCCGGGTGTTCAAGCGGGAAATTCAACATATCAAAGTTGTAATATTCAGTCTCGACTTCAGGCGACAACTCGTTTGCAACAAGCGAAAAACCAAGGCTTTGTAAAATCGCAGTAATCTCATTGACCGTCGAAGTTATCGGGTGAACCTTGCCCCGCGGAATAAATTTCCCTGGCAAAGTTATATCAATGAGTTCCGTTTGAAGTTTTTCGTTTAATTCTTTTGCGTAAAACTCGTCATGTTTTTTGCTCAACGCTGCTTCGAGTTTTTGTGTAATCTCATTAGCAAGTGCGCCTACAACGCGTTTGTCCTCATCAGACAAATCTTTTAAACCTTTTTTAATCGCGTTAAATTCGCCCCCGCGGCTTAAATACTTATTTTTAATCTCATCTAAATCCGCGATTGAACCGGCTTTTTCAATATCGACTGAAGCATTTGCATAAATCTTTTCTAACTGTGATTTCATTTATAATACCTCGTTATGCAATTTTTCATAACCAATTGTTGTTTGCGGCCCGTGACCAGGATAGACTATGATATTGTCATCAAGTTTAAACAGAACATTCGTTACGCTGTCGCGAATGTCTTGCAAATCCCCGCCCGGTAGATCTATTCTGCCAACGCAGTCTAAGAAAAGCGTATCGCCCGAGAATAATTTATCCTCAACTAAATAGCATAACCCGCCTCGACTGTGTCCCGGTGTGTGAATTGGTTTTATTACTATGTTTCCGATGTTCAAATCGCCCTGCACCAAACCATCATGTTGTGGAGTTGTGGCGCTTTTTAGCCCAAGCATTGAAAGAACGTGGTTGGTATTTTTTAATTGTTCAACATCATTTTCATGGATTAAAACCTCGCCCCCAAGCGGTTCTTTCATATCATTAACCCCGAGAACGTGGTCGAAATGCCAGTGGGTAAGCAGGATATATTTAACCTTCGCACCAAGTTCTTTTACCGCGTTAATGATGTCTCTGCTGTATTCTGAGCAATCAATCAGTGCAGCTTCTTTGGTAACTTCGTCCATTATCAAATAATTGTTGGTTTCAAAAGGTCCTACTACGAATTTTTTTAATATCATTTTCTAACAACCTCATAAACTTCTTTGCAAATTTTAAAGAGTTCTTCAGCCTTATCAAGCGGTATCATGTTATCGCCATCGCAGAGTGCTTTTGATGGATCCGGGTGAACCTCAAAGAACAACGCGTCCGCTCCGACTGCCATTGCGGCTTTAGCCAACACCGGAACAAATCTTCTGTCTCCGCCGGATGAACAGCCGTTAGCGCCCGGTAGCTGTACGCTGTGAGTCGCATCAAACACAACAGGATAACCGAAAGACTGCATAATCGGAATCGCGCGAAAATCTGTTACTAAATTGTTATAACCAAACGAAACCCCGCGGTCAGTCAGCAAAATGTTTTTATTGCCCGAATCCTCAACTTTTTTAACAAGTGACCCCATTTGTTCCGGTGCAAGGAATTGGCCTTTTTTAATGTTTACAATTTTACCTGTTTTCGCTGCTGCTACAAGTAAATCTGTTTGTCTGCACAAAAACGCAGGGATTTGCAAGATATCAACGACCTGCGCTGCTTCTGCCGCTTGGTCAGCAGCATGAATATCAGTTACAATCGGCAAATTATATTTTTGTTTAACTTCAGAGAGCATCTGCAAGCCTTTATCCAGTCCAGGTCCTCTAAACGAAGTGATAGACGAACGGTTTGCTTTATCAAACGAGGATTTAAACACCAAATTTATACCAAGTCGCTCGGTAATTTCTTTCAAACCCGCAGCTGTTTCATCAAGCACAGCTGCGCTTTCAATCGCGCATGGTCCAGCTAAAATAGTCAATCTCTCAAAATCTTTTAACACAATTTTTTCCATAATCTAATTGTATCACAAATATTCATGTTTTCTTTCATTCCGAACTCGATTCTGAATCCGGGTCGTTACAAGTATGACAAACTGCGTCAGCCCGGATGCTGAAACAAGTTCAGCATGACAGAAAAGAGAGACGCATATTGTTATTATTGGCGCTTTATGTTAATGTTTTTATATGAAAGAAACAATTACTAAACTAAATAATAACATTGATTTTATTTACAAACAGAATAAAGATACGCCCCGTACGGCATTGAGCTTTAACTATTCGCTAAACGTACCTGAAGAAATTCCGGGGACTTATTTAATTATGGCAAGATTGTTTCTACAAGGGACTAAGACCCGCAATGCCGAACAGATTGCGCAAGAACTCGACCGTTACGCAATTGAATTTACAAGCGAAATAAAACAGGATTTTTTGCGTTTTAAATTCGTCTGCCTTAACGAAGATTTTTCAAAAGCGATTGAGATTATGACCGACATAATTAAAAATACGACCTTTGAAGATTTTGAGCGCGAAGTTATGAAAACAGAAGGCGAAATCGTTGCAGAACTTGATTCTCCACGAATGAAAGCCTCTGATAACTATTACAAAAACCTTTTTGCAGGCCACTATTACAGCAACACGCACACCAGAATTCTTGAAAACATCAAGAAAATCACACGTGAAGATGTAATAAAAGCTTACGAAACATTCAAACAAAACAGCCGCAAAGTCATCGCTTTTGCCGGCGACTTGGATTTTGAGCGCGTTCAGGGCGAATTAAATTCAGCCTTCGGTGATATCACCCCGTCTGTCGAGACCGCAATAAACTTACCTCTCCCGTCTTTAACCACCAAAAAAGAAGTGGAAATCAAAAAATCTGATCTTAATCAGGCGCACATAATCCAAGGCTGGCTTGTACCGACCTTTGAAGATCCTGACAGCCCTGCGCTGGTTTTACTAAACACAATCCTGGGAGCAAGCGGGCTTTCCTCGCGTCTGTTCTTGGAATTACGCGACAAAAAAGGGCTTGCTTATGTGGTTAGAAGCTCTTATGAAACCAATTCTCTGGCGGGTAATTTCTCTGTTTATATCGGCACAGAACCGGGTAACATTCAGATTTCACTCGACGGATTTAAAGAAGAAATCCAAAAGTTAAAAGATATTCCGGTTGGACAAGAAGAACTTGAAAACGCTAAGACCAACCTTTTTGGCAAATGGGCTTTTGTACAAGAAACTAACCTTCAGCAAGCCGCATTAATCGCTCGAAATGTCGTGGTCGGCATCGGCGCGGATTACAACGAAAGGCTTAAAGAACAAATTAAAAAGGTTACGGCCGAAGACATTCAGCGGGTCGCAAACAAATATTTTAACGACAATTATGTGCTCTCAATTGTAAAACCATAAAGCTTTGTCATTGCGAACGAAGTGAAGCAATCCAGTCAGCACTGTTTTTTTCTGGATTGCCACAGTCGTAAATAAATTTACTCCCTCGCAATGACTAATTTTATATAAATTGGGCAGTAGGGGTAATGAAATAACTCTTTATCTATTTGATAATGGTTAAATGTGTAAAAAAACCCTAGTCATTATCTGCTTACTCGCGCTGTTTTTGTGCTGCTCATTTGCAAACGCGGCGGAGTTCCCTGAAAATGACGAAATTGAGAAAATTCTAAAATCAAATTTTGCACCAAATTCGCACGTTATTTATACCGAAGTACCGCGGGGGATTATCATCAGTGTCGACGGTGATTATATTTTTAAAGGGGATTCGCCAAAACTGCTGCTGACTGCCCTTCCCATCCTTGATAAAATCGCGCAAGCAGTAATACAGGTCTCCAACGATCTTGTTATAGAGGACCACACAAGCAGTTTATGCAAATGCTATGCTGATATTGAGCTATCCATGCAGCGTTCAAACAACATCGTTACATATCTGACAAGATATAGAAAAGTTCCGCTGGACAGGGTATTTTCAATGGGTTATGGCTACGCTATGCCGTTTAAAAACACCCTTGTAGCACAGGGCAAAATGTTTGAGCGGCGGGTGGATTTTGTAATAATACACTACGAGGCCAGACGATAGGGGCAAATAATGCCGTCATTCTGAGTGATAACGAAGAATCTCAAAACCTACACGCTTTGAGATGTTTCGGCTTTGTCTCAACATGACGATTAGCTACGCCACAATGCTTTGACGCAGGCGGGAAGTGCGGTTTTCGCTCAAGATATTTTTCAATTTCATAATCCCTTGAGCATGCAATTGGCAAACGCGCGATTCGGAAGTCCCAATAGTTTCGCCAATTTCTTTTAGCGTCATGTTCTCTTGATAATATAAAACCATTATGATGCGTTCGCGCTCAGGAAGCCTCTGCAACGCACGCTCTAATTCTTTTTTAACATCTTTGTCTTCGGCCTGTTCCTGCGGGTTCATCTGGTTTGAATCTTCGATGGTATCAATAATTTCCAGACTCTCTTCCGAGGCACCTTTTTTGTCATAAATAGATGTCATCGTAACATCTTCTGATAAAATCTGGCTGACTTTCTCCGCCGGCATATCAACGCGGTTGGCAACTTCTGTCAAGGTCGGCATACGCCCGAGTTCTTGTTTAAGCTCCTCTTGCGCTGCTTTGATATCTTTAATCTTTTTTCTGACGCTTCTTGGTAAAAAGTCTTGCGCACGGATTTTGTCTAAAATCGTTCCGCGGATTCTAATTAAAGCATAGGTCTCAAATCTGGTATTTTTCTGCGGCGAATATCTTTCAATCGCGTCGATTAGACCCTCAACGCCGTAGCCTGCGATATCTTCAACAGAAATAGTCGCCGGCAGACTGACTTTCACACGCCCGACAACATAACGAATAAGGTAAATATATTGCACAATCAACGCATCGCGTGAAGTCTTATCGGTCTTGTCTTTAAGATAGCTGCCCCACAACGTTGTGAGCTCTTCTTCACCAAGCCGCTTTATATTGTTATACGATGTGAAATCGAAACCTTCGCTCATTAACCTTCCCGAGTTGCCCGTAATAATTCTATTATATTTATTATTTACTGTGGTACATCATCTAAACAATTGATAAATATTAAGAATTGTAAATCATGCCATAAATATATAGCAATTTCGGTGCTTTAGGTGTTTTATGTATTTAGTAAAATGGATTTTGAACAGGTCAAAAGTGTGTTAATAATAAAGAAAGGTGTTTAGTATGGCAACAGTACAACCGGTAAGTAACACTCAACAGGTTTATACAAATAGAGGCAAAAACAACACCGCGTCTAACGTGGTAAAAGGTGCAATCCTTGGTGCAGCAGGCGGTGCCGCAATCGGCAAATGGGTAATGAATGACGCGAAAAATTCTGAAGAAGTCATGAATCAACTGGAACTAAAATTGACACAAGCATCCGCAGACGCTACAAAATCAGAATTCGGAACAATGAAAGCATTAGCCGAAGGCAAAAAGTTTTCAGAATTGACTCCTGAAGTGCAGAAAGCAGCAGCCGAAGCATTGGGATTTGCTGACGTGAAAGCAGCCGGTGATTCAACAGAACTAGCGGCTAAATCCAACGCACAGATGGAAAAATTAGCTGACGGGATGGGTGTGAAAGTAGCTGATGTAAAAGATGACGTATATATCAAACACGCTAAGGACAAATATACTAAGACTAAACCAGCACCTGCAGATATCTTTGAACTTGAAGGCACAAAAATCACAGGCATGAAAAAAGATGTCCAAGAAGCTTACAAAACGGCAGCAACTACAGCGGCAGATGTTCGAGCTTCAATCATCAAAAACAGCACAATTAAAAAAGCGGGTATCGGTGCATTGATTCTTGCCATCGCAGGATTTGCAATCGGACAAGCAACAAAAACCACACCGCCAAAAAGCGCCCTGAACACACAAGCGTAATTTACACATAACTATAATAAAAGAGTGGTAAGAAATTACTGCTCTTTTTTGCCTTCTTTTGCCAGTTCACTGTTCGTGAAGCCATTTAGTACATTTCTCCTTTGGCTCAATGACTAAAGAAGGCAAATCTACGATTTCGTGCAAATGGCCTCACGGCTCTATAGCAGTATTGACGGCTTGTTAAGACAAGCAAATAGTGAGATGCGAGTAAGCGCATCCGCTTAATGCGAGCGCAGTCGAAACGTCGCAAAACTATCACAATTCGCATAAACATTGAGCTTCTTCGCAAAGCTCAGAATGACGTTTGAGTTCAGGATTACAATGGATTTTATTTTTCCTGTTCTTCTTCCGGTTCCGGCTCCGGATTTTTTTTAATTATTTCTAACTTGGTAATCCGCGCGCCGTCGATTTCTTTAACCACAAAGTCCAAGTTGCTGTACGATACCATATCAGAAACTTCTGCTAATCTTCCAAGAAGTTTTACAACAAGCCCGCCAATCGTATCAATATCTTCGTCGTCAATTTTGTCTTCATCAATTCCAAAGAACTCCGCAAACTCATCAATCCGCATCATGGAATTTGCGATATAAGTATCCGGTGCAACTTCTTTGATATCAAGTTCTTCCTCGTCAAATTCGTCTTGCACTTCGCCAAAAATCTCTTCTAAAACATCTTCAAGCGTGATTAAACCCGAAGTTCCGCCGAATTCGTCAACAACAACCGCCATTTGAGCTTTGCGTTTTTTGAATTCAATAACTAAATTATCCATCGTAATCGTTTCCGGTACCAGCATAATTTCGCGTTGGATTTCATCAATAGAACGGTTTTCGTGTTTTAACAGCAACGAATATAAATCTCTGACATGAATCAGCCCTGTAACATGGTCGATATCTTCATCATAGATAGGGTAGCGAGTATATTGGTTCTCCTCAGAAATTCTGCCGAGTTCTTCAAGTGGCATATCTTTTCGCATACAAACCATATCGGTACGCGGAATCATAACCTGTTTCGCGTTCAAATCAGAGAATTTAAACACATTTTGAAGCATATCTTTTTCAGTTTCGTTCAAAACACCTTCATTGTAACTGTCATTTACCAGCATATTGAGTTCTTCCGGCGAATGAACTAACGAAGCTTTATGAGCCGTTGGAATCTTGAACAATTTTAAAATCAAATTGCCAAGTCCGTTAAGCAGCCAGACAAACGGGTTGAAAACTGCCATTACAAAACGCATAGGACGAGCTACGACCAAAGCTGTTCTCTCAGGGTATTCAAGTGCGAGTGATTTAGGAATCAACTCCCCAACCACAACGTGCAAAACAGTTACAAGTGCAAACGCGATAGGAATCGCAATCGTGTGAGCCGCAACTGTCGGGTCAACAAACGGCAGGAACTCAAGCAGCGGACGAAGGATTGTTGCAAGCGTGCTCTCACCAACCCAACCAAGACCGATACTGGAAATCGTTACACCCAGTTGAACAGCAGCAATGAATCTATCCAAATCATAGACAGAATCCAGCGCAATGCTCGCGTTTTTGTTACCCTCTTTGCACAGCTGTTCAAGACGGGTTCTTCTAACCTTCACCATAGCAAATTCGGATGCAACGAAAAAACCGTTTGATAACAGCAAAAACATCATTACAAATAAATTAAAACCTATATTGCCGCCCGTTTCGTGCATTATGCTCTCGTAACCTCACTATTTTGTGATTGTAACATTAAATTCTCTAAAATACAATACTCTACTGGTTTTTAAAGAAAATCACAAATCTTTCTTCAATTCTTCGACTGAAACTCTAACAATCGGACAGTCTGCATTTCTGCGAAGGACCACTTCTTTTATGCCTGATTGAACAATAAACCTTTTGCACAAAACACAAATAAAGTCGTGTCCCCAAACATATAAAGTGCCGTCTTTACAACGATCTTGACCGCCTTGGATTATCGCGTTTTGTTCAGCGTGGATTGAGCGGCAGGTTTCGTAACAAGTGCCCGACGGTATGTTGTTTTTAATTCTGTAACACTCACCGCGCTCGTAGCAGGATTCAACCCCTGAAGGCGCGCCGTTATAGCCTGTTGCTTTGATTTTTTTGTCTTCGCCGACGACTACTGCCCCGACTTGTGCGCGAATGCAGTTAGAGCGCGACGAACAGGTCTTTGCTAAATCCAAAAAATAGTCTTCCCACGATTTGATTTCCATACGTTTTATGGTATCATAAACATATGCAGTTATTAAAGAAATTGTTAAGTATATTTAAAAAGAAAAAAATCAGCAGCCTAAAAACAATTGACCGAGAAGCCCTGGAGCAGCAAATGCACATGGAATTGGGCGTGACAAGCGAAAAACGTTCCCCTCGAGTAATCGTTTCTCTGACATCTTTCCCGCAGCGTATGGAAGAAATCCACTACTGCTTGTATTCACTTTTGGATCAGACTTTAAAGCCCGATGAAGTGGTGCTTTGGCTTGCGAAAGAACAGTTTCCGAATGGTGACACTGACATACCGCAAGAAGTTCTGGACCTAAAAGAAAAAGGCTTAACTATCAGATGGTGTCGCAATTTACATTCTTATAAAAAACTTGTTCCATCATTGCTTGAGTTTCCTGAAGATATTATTGTAACCGCTGATGATAACGTTTATTACGAACAAGATTGGCTTGAGCAGCTTTGCAGAGAGCATCTTGAGCATCCTGAATATATTGTTTGCAATCGTGCGCACACAATAAAGCTCGGACGCGATAAAAACATTCTTCCTTTTAGAAGATGGAAAAAAATCAGCAAATCCAAAGAAGCTTCATTTAGAAACATGCAAATTGCGACCGGCGGGGTTCTCTATCCACCGAAAAGTTTGCATAAAGACGCCACAAACGCCGAACTATTTGGAGAACTTGCTCCGACAACTGACGACATCTGGTTCTGGGCAATGGCTGTCTTAAACGATACAAAAGTTAAAGTTATAAAAAATAATGTGACCCGGCTTCGTTATCTGAGTCCTGAGCGAAAACGCGGACTAATGGGCATATTTACTCTATTCAACAAAAATAAAAAATGCGGGAATGATTTGCAACTGGAAAAAGTTATGGAACACTACCCGGATATTGCAGAAAAACTAGTTTTGTGATAAAATGAGCGAGTCAATCAAAAGACCAAAAGGTTTTATGATTTAAAAATTTATAAGTTAGAGGGGACATAATGGCAAACAAAATTACCGACGGTGTGGGGAAAAAAATTGTAGAGGCTTTAAAACAGCAGTCTGACGTTGAAATTCAACAGATTGTTGAAAATCCTGCGCCATTTTCGAGTGACGAAATAGAATACATTGAGGAGGAAACCTCTGCCGCTTCACCTCTTGACACAATTTATCCGGAACCGACCGTTGCACCGCAGCCGCAGCCTACACCGGTTTATACAGAACCTGTAAGACCAATTGTTCAGCCGCAAGTGGCATTTGGTGCGTCTCCGATTACCAACGACTTGAGCGAACTTGACGGTTGCGATGTTCCGCAAAACGTTGCTGTTCTAAAACAACTTATCACACAGCTTCCGCCTGGAGTGAACAAACACACCGGCGCGCAAATCATCAGACAAACTATGGAAGCACTCGGAATCTCTATGAAAAGTGTTCTTCAAGAAGCGCAGATGGTTCAGGAGAATTTAAACAGTTCAGCCGCGCAAGCACAAGCAAATATCACTGAATATAAGCACCAAATCGGAGTTCTAGAAAACCAAATCCTAAAAACTCAAAAGCAAACTATCGCATTAAACGATATTATTAGCCTGTTTGTTCAAGTGTAGTACAGAGGCTAAGACGTTTAGATGCTAAGCATCTAAACTACGAGTACGAGAATGCCTGTTTGATGTTTTTATCAATCATTCCTCTGCAAGACTCATATTCGGTCTCAATCATCTTCAACTGTGCTTGGTAGACCATCATTTGCTGTTCCAGCTTTTGTTCCAGCACCTTTAATTTCGCCTGTCTTTGCTGAAGCATTTTTGTAGTCGGCGATTCAGGATCAAAGTCGTTTCCTACCTGTAAAAGATCACTGGTAGAACTTCCCAAAGCCATTCTGGTCTGAGTTATCAATTGGATTTTGTACTCCAAATCTAACCTAGACTGGTTCAGATACATTAACCTTATGCCTGCATTAATTAATCCCATTTTCCACTACCTTTTGCGTTCGCGGGGCTACACATCTACCCCTTTTAGCTGTCTTGGATTATCGGCGGTTCGAAAAAACGTGGTTTTCCTCACCTGGACGGGCTGGGTCACTTCGTGACGCGGCGCCCTTGCCGAAATCCGCTATCTGGTTTCGTTGAGGTTGTTACCTTTTAAGAAAGTATGGTTGTTGTTTTCTGTGATGAGTTGTTCCATTTTCTGAAACTGGTGGCGGTGGTAATTTAACCGGTATTGCGCCATTCTGAGTTTTTTCTTCATCGTCAGAAGATCTTTTAATCCTTCAACAAACGAGTTTACCATTGCTTGAAAAGGATTCTTTCTTATTAGGAAGTTTTTTGAATATATCAAAAAATCAACGATTCTTGCTACATTCATCTCTAAAGTTTCTCGGAATGACATATTTCTCCTTACACTTTAGACCTACACATATTTAAAAACCACACTGTTTGAATAATTGCTCTTTTTTAAGGTGCTTCTTAACATGTCTTAACGTAGCTCTAAAGTATCGTCATGGGACTATACCATTATTATAACGACAGATTTTGAAAAAACTTTAATCTAAAAAAAATACAATAATCTGTCATGCTGAACTTGTTTCAGCATCCGGGTTTGGGCGGTTTAATATATTCGTAACGGCCCAGATTCCGGATCAAGTCCGGAATGACAAGAGAGGTTTTTAGGATGATAGAGAGTGAAGGCTTTTACTTCCCTGGAAAGCGTCGCGGCGAGTGAGTTCACGATCAATTTGATTTAAGGTGTCAAACTTTTTACCCAGCCATGCCGGGGCGATTAGGTTTTTGCTCAAGCCGTTCCCTGCGAGCCTGTGGATAGTGGTTTTCGGGGATAAATATTCAAGAAAATCGCAAACTGTTTGGACGTATTCTTTTTCATCCATAAAGTTGATAATACCCGCTTCATGCATAGCATCTACTGTCATTCCGGGCTTGACCCGGAATCTTCCACCTTTGGGTTCTGCCTGAGCCTCACAAGTGGAAGATCCTGAAATAAATTCAGGATGACAAAAACTATTTTCATACATTTGGGCGAGTTTTGTATTTTGGAGCGCACAAAGCATGTGAATTTTTACCCCGTCAACTTCAAGTTCGGCAAGCTTTTGGGCAGTTTGCATCATCTCGTCGTGCGTTTCCCACATCCCTAAAATCACATGCGCACAAACATTTATCCCCCGCGACTTTGTCATATCATAAGCCCGCAAAAAACAATCAAAATCATGCCCGCGGTTAATACGTGTCAAAGTCTTGTCGTGGATAGATTGCAGCCCATACTCAACCCAAGTATAATAGTCCTTGGTATATGACGAAATCAAATCTAATTTTTCCTCGTCAACGCAATCCGGACGGGTACCTATAGAAATCCCCACAATATCTTTGTGTTTTAAGGCACTTGAGTAGATTTTTTCGAGTTCTGCAACAGGTTTATAGGTGTTTGTGTAAGCTTGAAAGTATGACATAAATTTTTCGGCTTTAAAGCGCGCAGAAAGAGTCTTAACCCCTTCCTCAATTTGGTTTTCAATACTCAAAAGATTTGAATGCGCCTGCGAAAAACTTCCGCCATCATCACAAAACACACAACCCGCTTCGCTTCTACCCTCTCTATTCGGGCAGGAAAAACCGGCATCAAGTGTTATTTTATAAACCTTTGTGCCAAACTTCTCTTTCAAATGCGTACTAAATTGGTTATAGCGTTTTTCCATCTTTTTGCCAATACTTTTGGAATACTAAAATGCCTTTATTTATCCCTATTTTAGCACGAAATCTTAATGCCCCTTACGATTTAATATCTTTCCTGTTACCACACTTAAGAGCGAATCAAGATGTCCTGCAGCGGAGTCTTTTAAATCCACAAGAACACCCCCTTCCCTTTTGCTGTAGCTAATAACTCTGTGAAAGCTATCAGGCTTTTTTCTGAGGGCTAATATTGCGCTTTGATTATTCGCTAATATTGCAGGGTAATCTACACCAGTCTTCTTCTTCGCAATCTCCGCCAACGCCTTAAGATGCTCTAAATTTGGTTGTATTGATCGAATTCTCATGATTTTTAACTCCTATTACTTAACCAACCAGCGCAAGAAGCGATTTAATGTGATTTTCTGCCGTCGAACCAGCAACATCTTCAGCCAGCTTAACCGTAAGTGTTCTTCGCGTCATAGGATCAGTATATCGAAGTATTCGTCTTTGCTTATTGCTAGGAACATCGTAACCACTAGTAGTCCCCGTAGTTTTACGAAGTAAAGCCAACTTCCCTTTACCAGCCTCTACCAACTTAGTATATTCTATGCCGGTTTTGCTCTCTGCGGTTTTAGCTAACTCTAATAAATGATCAACTTTTACCCTTTTTCCTTGTCCTCGTACTGCACTTACTATATCTATAATTGCACCAATATGTTCTGCAGCAGACGCCCGCAAGCTTACGGCAACCAACCCGGCTCCCTTTATATCTGAACCATATTCTGTCCTTGGTTTGACAGTATGAACACTTTTCCTAAGTAATAGTATATCCCACTGATTATCTTCCACCCATTTAGCATAATTTATACCCGTTTTCTTTGTAGCAGTTTCTGCCAACGTTATTATGTGTTGCAAATTCGGTTTTATTGGTAGCGTTCTCATTTCTATCCCTTTCCTCGGCAATGTGTTTACCTACAAATTAATGCGCCTAAAGATAAAGTTTTGCTAGTTGCCCGGCAAAACTTTAACAAAAATTTACAGGTTAATTATTATGTCTTATCTGTCTTGGATTATGCGGGTAGTCGCAAAAGCGTGGTTTTGCTCCAACTTACGGGCTGGGTTCGCTTTGCTCACACGGCGCCCTACCGCAAATCCGCTGAACCTTCAGTAATCGGATAAACGTAATGTTCGCCACATTTCGGACAGATAACTTCTTGTTGTCTGCCATCTTCCAAAACTACAACTTCAAAAAGCTCTTTGCAGCCTGACTGCACGCATCTTATAGCCCAACCCGGTCTTATTAATCTTGCCATGTCGCCTTCTTTCTCCTATTTCTACTATGCTATTTTATCACCCTTCTAAATTCTAGGCAATAGGCTAATGTTTTTTGTTCCCGAGAGTAATAGAATATAATTACCATGAAAAACTTTCTTATATTCTCATCAATAATGATAATCGCAGGAATGGCGTTTTTTGACGCTAAAGACAGGGTCGCAGAACTTAACGAAATTGTGGATCAGTCACCGACTATTTCAGCTGGTACCGCACCACTGAATTCGCACCCTGAGAAGAAATAAACAGAATTCCTCCGGAAATATTCAACCCGTAAGGCTTTGCGATGTTTGCAACAAGCACCGAAATCGCACCTGTCGGGCTAATTTTTAATACATTATTTGCGCTGTAATTCGACAAATAAAGATTCCCGCTGCCATCACGAACCATTGCCACAGGGCCGCTTATGCGTGAGTCTTTTATAAAGACCTGACGTTTGCCGTCATTTGTAATTTTATAGATTGTGTTGTCAGAAAAACTTGCGACGTAAATATTCCCCAAACTGTCTGCTGCAATTCCCGTCGGGCTTGCAATGTTATTAAACAAATCCTGGCTCAATTGGGTTTTATCAGAAACCGCAGGCTGTACCTGTTGGGATTTGATTGTCTGCATATCCGCGTGCAGACTGCTTTTTGCCAAGTCTTGCGCTTTTAAATAAATCGTACTTGACGGCGGGATTAGCGCTAAATACTCACGCGCGCGCTCCGGCTGTCCAAGCTTTATACTAAGAGATGCAGCCTTATACAAAGAATCAAAATCGTCAGGTTTTCTAACAATAATTTGCTTAAACACTGACAGCGCTGCATCATCTTGCTTTAAATATTCCAAAATAGAGCCTAAATTATAATAGGCATCGATATAATTTGAATCAAGATCGATTGCACGCCTAAACGCTGCCATCGCGCGGTCATACTGCCCGTTTTTGTATAAATCAACCCCTTGATTGTACTCAAGTTTAGCATCAGTTGACGGAAGGTAGGTGCCTTCTGCCGCGAACGCCCCTACGCCGAATAATAATGCTGCCAATATAATTATTATTTTTTTGTTGAACTTAGTCACTTAATCACCTATTCACCTGTTCACTTTACTTATATTTTACCCAATTTTTCTATTAAATCTTTATTTTTCTTTGCAAATTCTTCCCCGCGCGCGATTATCGCCAAGCGCAAAATATTTGGCAAATCGATTGGAGACAGCTCTCTCCAATGGTCTGGTAATCTAAGGCTCCAGTTTTGATCGCCTGAAGTGCCCGGTTTATTATAAACATCATAGATATTAAAATAATCTGTGAAGAAGATTTGCACGTTTTGTGCACAAGAGGCGAATAATTCAACAAGCTTTGTGCGTGCAAGTAGGCATGCATCGCTGTTTAACATGTGAATCACGTCGTCTTTTGAAGGATTTCCTTCAAATTCCATATCGTCAGCTAGGTTTTTTGCGTGCAGGTAACCGTTTTCCGTGTTAATCGTGTTGTCTGCCCACATTTTTATCGGTTCGTTGTCGTGGGTTCCGACCATCGCCCAGGTTCTGTCAGGGATATTGCAGCAACGGTAAGGGTCTTTTGGTTCTTCTGCAATCACAAATTGCGTCAGACGCATTCCTTGTAAATCAAACGCTTTCATAACCGCTGCAACCGGAGTGGTCAAGGTTCCCAAATCCTCACAAACAATCGCATCTTTATCAAGCCCTTCTTCTTTTGCCGCGGCAATGACGATTTTTTCAATCAGACAGCCATAAAGCTGAATTTGTTCTTCTGAAAGCGATTTAACCCGCCCTTCTTTATCCGGCGTAAGCGACATATCAAGGTCTTCAATGTGTGCGATTGCATATTTGCATAAAGTCGGATGCTCCGGAGAAGAATATAATCTGCCCGCGCCTTCTTCCACTTTCGGCTTTGAACCGACTCTGTAAACCCAAGGGTCAATTAAACCTACAATATGGTCAATCCGTACCCCGCCAGGGTTTTCACGGAACATTTTTTTATAAAGATTTTTTAACAGGATTCCGCCATCATCAAGCGAGCCGTCTTTAGTAAACATTTTTTCCGGATCCATCACAGGGAAACCCCACGCCTGTCCGTCTTCTGAGAAATAATCCGGCGGGCAGCCGAGCATCCAGCCTTCTAAAAATAATGACTGGTAAGCCCAGGTATCGCGATCAGAAAAGGCAACCTGACGATCAGCAATCATTTTAATATTGTTTTTCTTCGCAAATTCACCGGTCTCAGTGTTTTGCTCATTAATCACAAATTGAATAAATTTATAAGACTCAATCTCATCAGCGTATTTTTTCTCGATTTCAACAATGCGTTTGCCGAATTCTAATTTTTCTTCAATAGATCTTGGATTGAAAAGATTTTTATCCGTTTCATTTCCCCAAACAGGCCAGTAGTCATTGTTGTGTTCAAGTGAAAGCGCTTCGTAGAGGGCGTCTTTTTCTAACCAGAAATTATTTGCGTTCTTGTAAGTTTCAAATTCTTTTTTTAATTCTTTATTATTTTGCGCCTTAAAATTCTCCCAAGCCTCGGTCAACGCCTCTTGGTATTTTTTATAGACATAATCGTAAGCCGTGCGGTTTTCACAAGCCTTTGGATTGTTCGCAACTATTTCGCTATATGTGCACTCAGAAAGAATCTTGCCCCATTTTGGCGTGGTAAGTTCTTTTAAGTCCACAAATAACGGGTTGTTAGAGAAAATTGTTCCGGTATAAGGAGAAGAATCGCAGCTTTTGGTTTTGCCTGCAGGTCCAAGCTGGATTGAGTTAAAGATGCCTGAAACATATTCAATAAATTCTTTTCCGCCATTAGAATTTATCGTGCCAAATCCTGTGTTTTCACCCGTTGCAGACGGAAAACTCGGATTGTGCATAATAAACGCTAAGTTCTTTTTACCCAGCGCCTTCAAGGCCTGTGCGACAACTTTTTTATCACTAATCTGTGTTACTCTCTCTAGCGTGCAGTCCATATAATATTCTCCCTAACCTATACACATTAACTGAACACATCTTAGCACAAAACTGAATATCTGTCATGCTCCTATTTTGTTATTGCTAGGAGCATAGCGACGCGGCAATCTGGAAAACAATATATATACTGGATTGCTTCGCAAAGCTCGCAATGACTGAAGCCCGCCTCTAATCCCTAATCCCTAATCCCTAATCCCTAGTTTCTAACATCATGTCCATCATTGGTATGAGAATATGTAAAAAGTATTGACAAAATCTGAAAAATATGTATCATAGACATATAAAGTACGAGCCTGTGTTTGTGTACAGGCAAGAATTAGAACAATAGATATTTTGTGATATCTAAAAGAAAGGAAAAAGAGATTATGACAAAGAGATTTGGCTTTACCTTGGCAGAGGTCTTGATTACACTTGCGATCATCGGTGTAGTTGCTGCCTTGACATTACCAGCATTACTTAACTCTACACGTGGTGCCGAGTTAAAAACAGGCTTCAAAAAAGAATTTGCAGCGATGGCTTCTATTCCAAAATTGAGCTACGCTCACGACGGTACAGATTTCTCTAACTGGGATGCTGATGAAGTTGTTGCTCAGTTCCAAGATTCATTTGACGTAGTAAAAACAGAAACTACTTATGACAAAGACGCATTAGGCTTGCTTGCTGAGTACCCAACAGACCTACAAGCTGCTACATACTTGGTTCTTAACGATGGGGCTATCCTTATCGTTCCAGATGACTACAGCAAATGTACTTATGATGCTTCCGCAGCTACTCCTGGTGCTGAAACTGGTTGTTTAGTTTACATCGATGCTAACGGTGTAAATGGTCCTAACAAAATCATCGGTGTTGACGATGCAACTACAGTAACTGACATCTACCCAGTTATCGCTGGTGGTATGTTCATCCGTCCGGGTAACGCAGCAGCACAAGCGGTGTTCGAAAACCAAAAGAAACTTGATGCAGACGGACCAACGGCTACTTTCGATGCTAACAAAGTAAAATTCACAACTCACCCTTAGTCAGTTGAAAGAATCTGAAATTCAGTTTAAACACCGGGAGGATTGCTCTTCCCGGTTTTTTACACGAGCTTGAAGCTCGACCCAATATGCTGATATTGAGATGCAATGAGCATTTTTAGACGCGACGACCGCGGAGAGTATCCTCAACAAGCCCAATTATGGCTTTTTGTCATTGCGAGGAGGCACACAGTGCCGACGTGGCAATCCAGGAATAAAACAAACTGGATTGCTTCACTTCGTTCGCAATGACTATTTATTATTTACCCCTACCCCTTGACGCCACCCTGTAGAATATCAGAGATAAAATACTTCTTTCCGGCTAAGAAAACGCCAACTACAGGGATGGTACAGATTACAGAACACGCAAGCAGCTCACCCCAGAGGGTTATCTCACGGAAACTCCCTTTATAAATAGCCAAACCAACAGGCAAAGTGCGCATACTTTCTGAATTAGTTACAATCAGCGGCCACATAAAACTGTTCCAGGTCGACACAAACGTAAATATTGCAAGCGTTGCAACAGCAGGCAGCGCCAGCGGCAGCGCGATTTTAAAGAAGGTTTGAAATAGATTACACCCATCAATTCGAGCGCTTTCTTCTAAGTCTTTGGGCAGTCCAAGAAAATACTGGCGCATTAAAAACACCCCAAATCCCCCAAACAACGCCGGTAAAATAAGCGCCGAATACGTATTCACCAGATGCAATTCGCGCATCAAAAAGAAAAGCGGAACAATATTAACCTGTGGCGGCACAAGCATTGTGATTAAAACAAGCAAAAACAGCGCATTTTTGCCTTTAAATTCAAGCCGAGCAAACGCGTAACCTGCGAGCGCCGCAATAATCACCTGTCCAAAAGTCGCGATTGACGCGACTATCAAACTGTTTAAAAAATATGTGCTGAGTGGAATCTGACGAAAAACACTTTGATAGTTATCAAGCGTCAAAGTTGTGTGAATTAATCTCCCGCCGTCTTCAAATATTCCGCTATTTGAGACAAACGAAAGATTAATCATCGCAAAGAACGGGTAAAGCATGCTTACCGCAATCAAAATTAACGTTAGATATCCCAAAACTTTCCGCATGGGTTAATTATAGCATGACTAGACACATAATAATCCATGTCATTGCGAGGAGCCCCATGCGACGAAGCAATCCAAAGAACTAAGTCTTACTGGATTGCTTCATTTCATTCGCAATGACTATAAATTCCTATTTCACAAAATAAACTGCGTTAACGTAAGCGTTTATTTTCAAAGCACCGCTTTCAATAACTGTGAACGATTCTTCCTTAGCCATCACGCCTTCAGCCATGTCTGCTGACATCATTTTTGCTGAGAAATTAACCGAGCGCGGAACAACTGAGCTGTTACCTGTGCAGCTTATGTTAAAGCTTTTGATACCTGTAATCAACGAAGCTGAGTTTTTAGCTGCAATTGTTGCCTGGTTATAGGCGTTTTTTGAAGCCATCCCTAGCAAGTTATCGCAGATTTCTGTGTAGTTTGATAAAGAAAAATTGATATTCCCGATGCTTGTTGCGCCAAGATTGATTGATTTATCAACCATTTCGCCGACTTTTTCAAGTTTTTTCGTGTGAACAATAATATTATTGTTTACCGTGTAACCTTTGATGGTCGGTTTGCCCGTACTGTTGTAAACATAATCAGGACTTGCAGTGAAATTAGCCGTTTTAATGTAATCATCTTTAGTCACATCAATCATTGCTTTTAACGCCGCGTATACTTTGTCTGAAATCTCTTTATTTTCTGCAGATGCATCTTGGACAGACTTTTTGCTTTTAGTTGTAATAACAATGGTTACATCCGCCACATCAGGTGAAATTTCCTTAATTGTAGAAAGGTTTAGTGAAAGTGTGCCGCGTTCAGGAACCGGAACATCAATCGTTACAGGCGCCGCCCAAGCAAGGTTAGCAACCCCCGCACCCAATCCTAAAATCATCAATACTGCTAAAATCTTTTTCATTTATTTATTCTCCTTTTCACTAACCGCCGACTGCATTTTAATATTGTCTAAGACCTGTTGAATCTCATCATCACTCAAGCCGCCAATATCTCTGTAAACGACAATTTGTCTGCCTCTTTTATTTAATATATAACATGTAATTGCAACCACAGCCCAAAGCAAAACCCCTTGATATAAGCTGATTTGCGGGATAAAATCGGTTGCGAGTTCAGAAGTCGCAGCGTAGTTCCAGCCCAGCATCGCTAGCCAGCCCGGGAAAGCAACAAATCCTGCCGCCAAACAAATCGCGATAAACGCCGCCATCAGCAGCCCGCGAAACCCTTTAATCTGGATTATATTTTTAGTTTGTCTTTTACTCATAATTTCCTTGCTCAAGCACTTAATAAGTTAACCAAGTCATCCTCTGACAATATTGTAACATGCAATTTCTCAGCTTTGGCCAATTTTGAACCGGCACTTTCACCGGCAACCACAAAATCGGTTTTTGAAGAAACCGAAGATGACGTCCTACCACCCATTTGCTTGATTTTTTCACTTGCCTCATCGCGCGTCATATTTCGTAATGTTCCCGTTAAAACAAAAGTTTTACCCTTAAACTTATCAGAAATTGCAGTCGCAACAGGCGCCGGATTAACCCCAAGTTCCTTTAATTGGCTAATCATAGCCAGGTTTTCAGGCTCATGAAAGAAATTGTAAATCTCTTGCGCCATAACATCCCCAATACCGTTAATTGCCTCCAAAGACTCCTTATCAGCGTTCATAAGGTTTTCAAGGGTACCGAATTCCCCGGCGAGGATTTCAGAGGTCTCTTTGCCCACTCCGCGGATAGAAAACGCATTAATTAGGCGATTCAACGGTTTGGTTTTGCTATTTTGGATTGAAGTATAGATATTGTGCGCCGATTTTTCTTTCACTAAATCCATTTGCATCAAATCCTGCATGTTCAACCTGTAAAGGTCAACAGCGCTTGAAATGAATTTTTTCTCATAAAGCTGCTGGATAATTGAAGGACCTACAAAATCAATGTCCATCGCGTCTTTAGAGACCCAGTATTCTATCTTTGCGCGCACTTGCAAGGCGCATCGGACATCTTCGCAGTATAAATTTACTTCACCCTCACGCGCGACAAGCTTTGAATTACACGAAGGACAGGTCTGCGGAACTTCATACACAGGGCGGCTTTCATGGCTGTCGTCATCCATAACTTTTATGACTTTTGGGATAATCTCAGCGGCTTTTTTAATTAAAACCGTGTCCCCAACCCTTACGTCAAGCCTTTTTATCTCATCAAAATTATACAAGCTCGCGCGCGAAACAACACTGCCTGAAATCAACACCGGCTCCAAAACCGCAACAGGTGTGACCGCTCCGGTTTTACCTATCCCGAGTTCAATCCCTAAAAGCTTTGTAGTCGCTTCTTCCTCAGGAAACTTAAACGCCGTCGCCCATTTTGGCGCGCGTGAAGTAAACCCCAAATCCTCCTGATAAGCCAAATTATTTACCTTAATCACAACCCCGTCAGTTGCATAACCGAGCTGTTCACGCTTGTCTTGCCACTCTTTGCAATAAGCAATCGCCTCTTGGATATTTTTGCACAGTTTAACATTCGGATTAGTCCTAAACCCGAGTTTTTTGAGGTATTTTATAGTTTCGTATTGGGTTTTAGGCGAATTTGCCGGGTTTTCAAAAATTCCTGCATAGACAAACATAGATAAATCTCTTTTTGCCGTAATCGTACTGTCTAACTGTCTTACAGACCCCGAAGCCGCGTTACGGGGATTTGCAAAAGGTTTTTCGCCATTCGCCAAATTTTCTTCGTTCAATTTTTCAAACGAAGATTTTGGCATAAAAATCTCTCCGCGAACATCAACATCAATATCCTCAAACAGATGCAGCGGAATCGCTTTAACCGTTTTGACGTTGTTTGTAATATCTTCTCCGACTTCGCCGTCCCCGCGGGTTACACCGCGCGTGAGAATGCCTTTTTCGTAAGTCAGCGCCATCGCTAAGCCATCAATTTTAAGTTCACAAACCAGTTCGACATCCTTGCCGTACTCTTGTTCAATCTTTTCGTACCACTTGGTGAGTTCTTCGTACTCATAAGTATTATCAAGACTGTAGAGCCTATACTTATGTTTATGTTGTTTAAACTTGTCACTCACAGACCCCAAGCGCTGCGTCGGGCTATCAGGCGTAATCAAAAGCGGATGTGCCTGCTCCAGACTCTGCAATTGTGCAAACAAATTGTCATATTCAGTGTCTGTTATAACAGGGTTATCTTCAACATAATAAAGATAATTATGCCGGTTAATTTCATCCCTTAGAAACTTTATTCTATCCACAACCATTGTTTAATTATATAACAAAAATATATGAATTCTCTGTATTTGTTCACTTACATCTCACGATTTGTTAATTTTGGAAAGTCGTCAAGACTGCCTTGGAACCGTGAGGCCATTTTGTACGAAATCGAAGATTTCGACAAAAGAAGGCAAAGAAAACACCAATCAATTTATCGATTGGTGTTATATAGAGTTAATTATGAAAATTATAAATTCTGTTATTCTTCTTCGCTCCTGTGGTGCTCGGGCAAATGCCCTGTGCTCCTACGTCGCTATATTGTGTTACGTTCCTTTGACGCTTTGCTATTCGCAAACCGTTTCGGAACTCCACACCGGCTTACGCTTCTTCGCTTGTAGGCTCTGCTTCAGTTTCTTCTGCAGCTTCTTCCTTTTTAGCCTTTGTTGCTTTTTTCTTAGGCTTTTCTTCTTCAACTGGTTCGGAAGCGATTGAATCATCAACCGTCAACGCAATACGTTTGTCTGCCGGGTTGAATTTCAATACATAAGTCATTATTTTGTCGCCGACTTTTAGGATTGTGCCGGTTTTATTTTGCATATCAGTAACTTCTGCGTGCGGAAGGAGTGCTTCTACACCAGGGAAAACTTCCACAAACGCACCGAAATGCTTGATTCTTGTAACAGTACCCTCAATTTTGTCGCCTTCTTTAATCTGTTTTTCAGCTTCCAACCAAGGATCCGGCTCAAGATTTTTCAAACTCAAGCTTACACGCTGTTTGTCATGGTCAACCGCAATAACTTCAACATCGATTTTATCACCGACTTTTAAGATGTCGGTCGGATGGTCAATCCAGCGCCAAGAAAGTTGTGATAACGGCAACAGGCCGTCAATTCCGCCAAGGTCAATAAACGCACCGAAATCGGTGATTCTAACAACATCACCTTTAACAACTTGGCCCGGTTCGATTTGTGAGAACACGCTTTTTCTAGCTTCAATAGCGGTATCTTCGTAAACCTTTTTGTTGGATAAGATGAAATTATTTTGTTGAGCGTCAAGGGTAAGGATTTTCAACTCAATTTTGCCGCCAACTGATAAGTCGCTTTCTTTTGTGCGTAATTGTGAAGAAGGAACAAACCCTCTAACGCCGGAAATTTCAACAAGGATTCCGCCCTTGACGATTCCTGCAATTGTACCGAGAATTGTCTCGTCAGCAGCTTTTGCTTTTTCAAGTTCTTGCCAAGAATAAGCAAGGTCGACTTTCTTGCGAGAAAGTAAGAATCTTCCGTCATCATCTTCTTCTCTAATAATCAAAAACTCGTATTCTTTGCCTTTTTCGAGTTTATCTTCCATCTTTTCACCTTTATCGGCTGCTTCACGCTCAGGCACAAGCGCAGTTGTTTTTGCACCGATATCGACCATTACTCCATGGCTGTCATAGCCGCAAACAGTACCTTTGATCAGGTCTCCTTTTTGGAAACTGTAGTCATACTGTTTTAATAATTCTTCAAAATCTAACTCTTTAGATATCATTTTCACTCCAATGTCAACAGACACATAATATTCACCTCTTTATTCTAACACATCTATACTGCATCGTAAACTTTTGTAAAAGATTTGCCTTAACATTTCTTAAGAATTTTGTTATTTTTCGCCCGAGTGGGTAAGCTTTATAAGAAGGACTTTATGGGAGAATAGCGCTGTGAAGAAAATTTTTAGTATTTTTATAATATTGTCTACATTGTTTTATACAGCAACGGTGCCGGTTTCTGCCAAAAAAGTCGACCCGTTGAATTTGGATGAAAAAATTTCATATGTAAACATAGATTTTATCAGTCGTTTTTCTGATCCTTATTTGACAGGTTATGTTCAAGAGGGAATCCAAAATAACCATAATGTACGTAAAGCTTCCTGGGTTGTCGAAGAGTACAGACAGAATGTTAAGAGTGCATTTGCGAGAGAACTTCCTTCACTAAGCGTCGGAGCAAATTATTTGGGGTTAAACGCAGGCGGAGCCCAAAATTTTCAAACAGAAAGCCGCAACTCTTTTGTTATGCCGGTTATTGCGCGTTATGAGCCGGATTTTTTGCTAAAAAATCGAGATAAGACAAAGAGCGAAAAGAAATCTTACGAAGCTTCACAAATGCAGGAAAAGTCTGTCTATATCTCCCTTGTCAGCGATATTGCCGTACTATATATAAATATTTTGCAATACGACAGTTTAATCCAAAATCAGCAGAAGATCGTTGCAATCAATGAAGAAATTTTGGCGCGATCGAACAAAAAATTTAAATATGGAGTTATTGACTCCAGTTCACTAAATCTCGCAAAAAAAGAGTTGGAAACTGCAAAGAATTCTCTTGAAGAATTGGTCAAAGCGCGCGAGATATCTCTCAATCAGCTTGAATTGCTTCTGGGCAGGACTTCGGGAGGAACTATTGAGCGAGGAAAGCTTGAGAATTTTGAGTATCAATCACAAATTCCGGATACCATTACATCAGACATTATTTTCTCTCGCCCTGACGTACTTGAGGCAGAATCCAGGCTTGAAAAGGCCAAGATTGACGTGCGGGTGGCACGCAAAGAACTTTTGCCAAGATTTAATATAACAGGAACAATGATATTCAGCACTCTTTTCCCGGGCAATTTTTTCGGCTGGGATAATACTATCGCGACTCTGTTAGCAGGCGCTACACAAGACCTTTTTCAAGGCGGCGGAAAACTCGCCAACCTAAGATTATACAAGGCTCGCTACGAACAACTCTTCGAAAATTATCGTCAAACCGATTTGAATGCTGTTAGAGAAGTTAATGATGCACTTATGATTGTCAAAACCGATACCGCAATTGATGCAAATACGCTGAAAAAGCTACAACTGCAGACCTCAGATTATACGGGATCCGGAAAAAAATTCAAGCAAGGGGCTATTTCATATCCGGACTTATTGTTTGATCAGCAGTTGCTTCTTACCAGCCAGCAAAACTATATTCGCAGCAAAACAACACGTTTAGTAAATTATGTAACACTATACAAAGCCGTAGGGGGAAAACTATGAATGGCAAAGGAATAAAAAGAATTATAGTATTAGCGTTTTTGATAATAGCAGGCATAACCGCCTGGTATGTTTATGAACAACGAGAAAGCCATTCAAATGAACTTACTCTATATGGAAACGTTGAAATTCGTCAGGTTGATTTGAGTTTTCAAGTCAGCGGAGAAATTGCAAAAATGTTCAAAGAAGAAGGAGATTCCGTAAAAAAAGGTGAACTGGTTGCGGTCTTGGATGAACGTGATTATAAAGCAAATTATGAAAAAAGTACCGCCGAAGTAACAAGAACTAATGCCATTAGTCAAGAAGCTCAAACACTATATGACCGACGGACTCCATTGTGTTCGGACAGCACTATATCCAAACAAGAATGCGATAGCTTGACCAGTAACCGTGAAGCAACGTCTGCCGCCCACAAATCGGCCGTGGCAGCCCGGGATTATGCGAAAAACCAACTTGATTATTCTAAGGTTTACGCACCGGTTGACGGTATTATAACAACGCGCGTCCAAGAACCCGGAGCAATAATAGCACCCGGGCAAATGATTTATACCATGGCGAAAAACAACCCCGTATGGGTAAGAACGTACATTCCGGAAACCCGCTTGGGCAACATTAAATACGGAATGAAAGCGAAGGTTTTAACAGACAGTATTAACCCTCAAACCGGCAAAAAACGTGAATATGTGGGGTGGGTCGGATATATTTCTCCGGTTGCAGAATTTACCCCTAAAACAGTTCAGACAGAAGATTTGCGCACAGATCTGGTTTATAGAATAAGGGTCTACATATTTGAAAGCGACGAATTCTTAAGACAAGGAATGCCGACAACAGTAAAAATTAACTTGTCCGAAAGCGAAGTAGATGACAACATACGCAGTAAAATTAAAGAATCTGACTAAGGTTTTTGACGGCACCACCGCAGTTGATAATTTGTCCTTGGATATTGAAAAGGGCAAGATTACGGGTATTATTGGAGCGGACGGCGCAGGAAAAACAACTTTACTAAGACTAATTGCGAATCTCCTGATTGCTGACGGAGGCGAGATTGAGCTGATAACTAAAAAAATCGGATATATGCCTCAAAAATTTGGGCTCTATGAAGATTTAACAGTTATTGAAAATCTTAATTTATATGCTGAACTTAAAGGAGTTGCGCATGATTTTAAAGAGCTTTTAGAATTTACAAATCTTGAAAATTTTCAAGACCGACTGGCCGGGGACTTATCCGGCGGGATGAAGCAAAAGCTGGGATTGGCTTGCGCGCTCATGGGAAACCCGGAATTTCTTGTGCTTGACGAACCGTCTGTGGGGGTTGATCCGATTTCGCGCCGCGAACTTATGAAACTTGTACGCCTCAATAAGGATACGACCGTATTATGGTCGACGGCCTATCTGGATGAAGCTCACAGCTTTGACACAGCAGTTGTTATGAACAAGGGCAAAATCATCTTCAATGGAAATCCTAACGAACTGGGGAGCGATTCACACCAGTTTGAGGACAAGGTTATTGAACTTATGGGCGGGTATGAACAGAAGCCTTCTCTAATTGCACAAAACTTTACTCTGACAGAATCGGAGAGCGAATTCACCGTAGAAGCGTGCGATTTGGTTAAGAAATATGGTGATTTTTATGCGGTAAAGAAGAATTCGTTTTGCATAAAAAAAGGAGAGATTTTCGGATTGCTCGGTCCAAATGGAGCAGGCAAATCAACTTCGTTTAAAATGATGTGCGGGCTTTCCACTCCGACTGAGGGAACGGCGACAATAATGGGCGTTGATATTAAAGAAGATCCGTCAAGAGCACGCTCACATCTTGGATATATGGCACAGAAATTTTCACTGTACGGGCAATTAACTCTTATGCAGAATCTGGAGTTTTTTGCAGGAGTTTACGGGTTGTTAGGGCAGGAAAAGGAAAGTCAAATTAACGAAGTTATTGAAATTTTCGGGTTCGAAAAATACCTTGATCAACAGGCAGGAGAATTACCTCTGGGATTTAAACAGCGACTTTCACTGGCTTGTGCGCTAATCCACAGCCCTTCGGTCTTGTTTCTTGATGAACCGACTTCAGGAGTTGATGTTATTGCGCGACGAGAGTTTTGGAACCATATAACTTCGCTTGCAAAAAAAGGGGTTACTGTTCTGGTCACAACACACTTTATGGACGAAGCAGAGCTCTGCGACCGGATAAGCTTGTTCTATCAGGGAGAAGCCATCGCTGTAGGAACGCCAAAGGAACTCAAAACCCAAGCGGGCGCAAGCAATATGAGTGATGCATTTATTAATCTGATTGAGGGAAAACAAAAATGAGTATTTTACGTGCGCTGATAAAAAAAGAATTTCTTCAAATAATACGCGACCCCAGCAGTATTTTGATTGCATTTGTTATACCTTTTATGATGCTCATAATTTACATGTACGGCTTAAACCTTGACACAGTAAAGGTTTCACTCGGAATAAAAAACGATGATCCTTCGCCCGAAGTGCAGACTTTGGTTAAGTCCTTCGGGGAAAGCGATTATGTATATGCGACTGTGTACGAAGATAAAAGCCTTATGTACAACGATTTGGTACGCTCAAAATTGAGAGGCGCAGTCATAATTCCCAACGATTTTTCACGCAAACTTTCGCAGGCACAAACAGCCGATATGCTTATAATCACCGATGGAAGCGAGACAAACTTGGCAAATTATGCGCAAAATTACCCGAACGCAATTGCAAACCAGTGGCTTTCTACGAGTAAGTATTCCCGTTTCGTCCGTCCGCCGTCGGTTAATACGGAGCTGCGCTACTGGTACAACCAGGACATCAACAGTCATTATTTTATCATGCCGGGTTCTATCGCGATTACCATGAGTTTAATTGGGATTCTCTTAACAGCATTAGTTGTCGCCAGAGAATGGGAGCGCGGCACAATGGAAGCACTTTTGAGTACACGGATCAAGCGGATTCACATTGTACTGGGCAAATATATCCCGTATTTTATTTTAGGGATGGCATCAATGATGTTTAGCGTATTTATGTCCATTGTTGTGTTTGGAATCCCATTCCATGGGAGCCTGTTAGTGCTTTTCGGGGTTGGATCGTTGTTTTTGTTCACCTGCATGGGAGTCGGACTGCTAATTTCTACCAACCTCAAAGACCAATTTCTTGCAAGTCAGGCTGCGCTTGCTATCGGCTATCTGCCTGCACTCATGCTGTCAGGTCTTATGTTCCCGATAAACTCTATGCCGAAAATATTCCAACTATTAACCTATATAATTCCGACAAGGTATTTCGTAACATTTATTTTAAGCGAATTTCTTGCCGGAACAATTTGGCCTATCGTATTTATTAATTCGGCGTACTTAATTGTCTTGGGCGGAATTCTTTTTATCGCCGTATACAAAAAAACGGAGGATAAAATAGCGTAATGTTAGGAAGAATATTAGCTCTGATAAAAAAAGAATTTCTTGCTATATGGAACGATCCTAAAAGTCGCTTGATTATCGTTGTGCCACCGCTTCTACAGCTGATTATTTTTGCTAACGCTTTAACTATGGAAGTTAAAAATATCGACATGGTTGTGCTTGACAGAAACAACTCTTACGAAAGCCGTGAGCTTATTTCAAGATTTCATAGCTCAAAGTGGTTTCGACATATTATTAAGGTCGATAACGAGCAGGGGATAAGAAGCAGCCTGGAAACCCAAAAGGTTCAAATAGGGCTTGAGATTAATAACGATTTTTCTCAAAAAATAAAACGACACCAACCTGCCTATGTTCAAATAATTGTTGACGGGCGTCAAACAAATACAGCGGCTATTGCCGGCGGCTACGCAACGCAGATTATCAGCAATTACAGCGGTGAATTAGAAAAACAAGGAGCGTCAATTAACGCCGTTGTACGCAACTGGTTTAACCCAAACCTGGATTACCAATTGTACCTGTTAGCGTCTATTATAACCATCTTGGCACTTGTTTCGACCTTGATGTTAACAGCACTTTCCATTGCACGGGAAAAAGAGCTCGGCACATTTGACCAACTTATCGTAAGTCCGCTGACATCAATAGAGATACTCATCGGGAAGACTGTACCGCCAATGGTGATCGCTATGTCGCTTACTTTGTTTATGATATTTTCAGGCAAAGTCTTCTTTGGGATGCCTTTTGTTGGCTCGCTACTTTGGTTTTTAATATCAACTTTTATAGCACTATTGTCCATCACCGGTGTCGGTCTGTTTATTTCTTCCTTGTGCAAAACTCAGCAGCAAGCCATTTTAGGAGCCTTCACTTTCCAAACTCCTGCTATTTTACTATCAGGATTTATTTCGCCAATTGAAGACATGCCGGCATTTTTTCAGTTTCTAACCTGGTATAACCCGATGCGATTTTTTATGTTGATTACAAAAGGAATTTTCTTTAAAGGAATGCAGCCCGTAGATGTTGTCGTAAATCTTATCCCGCTCGTGCTTATTGCTGTGATAACCCTGACCGTTGCTGCACGCACCTTTAAGCGCAAACTTGACTAAATGCGTGAGCCGGCGCTCGCCAGTATCAGGTCGCGATAACGATACGAACAGGGCGGGCACTACGAAGCGCCGTTGCGACGGAATGGAATGAAGGAGCGGAGCAATCTATGATTGCACAGGCGCTAATACTTAATACAGAAATTTATAAATCCAAGCATCTTGTAGACTTTACGGTCTTTTAGAGTCGTAACTTTTGAACCTGTTATTCCAAGGCATTTATGACGTTTAATATTCACGACGCCGTAGTCGTTGATGTTATGCTCTGCCACAAAGTCTCTGACCAGTGTTTCGGTATATTTCACATCATTACTTCTTTTTGCGTTTTTGGTTTTAACTATTGAATTGCTGTTTGTCCAGTAGTTGTAATAAGTTCCAGCAACGGTTACGAGGCTGCCAAGATAATACAAAGCCTTCGTCGTAAACATTCTGTCCTCAAAATAAATTCCTTCTTCGAAAGTTATTTTATGTTTTTTCAATTCTTCAAGACGGTAGATTTTATTGAATATATAACACTTTAGAGGAACTTCGCATTTCCAAAACTTTTCGTCCGTACCTGTAACTACTTCTTCTTTATCAAATTTAATATGATATTTCCATTTATAGCTGCGAACTCTTTTTATCCCCGCAACAGCAAGATCAGTATCGTATTTCTTCGCTGCATTGTAGAGCTTTTCAAAATAATCCAAATCAACCCAGTCGTCGCTATCCATAAACCCAACGTATTCGCCGGCTGCATTTTCTATCCCTAAATTTCTGGCTACAGACGGCCCGCTGCCACCGCCTTGGGTTTGCAATAATTTTATACGTTCATCTTCTGCGGCAAATTCTTCTAAAATCGACCACGAATTATCTTTTGAGCCATCATCAATGCAGATTATTTCAATCTCTTTTAGCGTTTGATTAACAAGACTCTCCAGACACTTTTTCAAGAACTTTTCTGTATTATAAACCGGTATGATAATAGAAACCTTAACCATGGCTTAATGATACCATGAAAATCCCCTTGCAGCGGGGACAAGGCGTTTTACGCCTAAATAGATGCTTTAACCTTAGCGCGAATTTCTTCGTCAAGCGCGAAAATTTCTTCGATGGACGGGTTCATAATCGGATTGTGCGCTGATAACATCTTTTCTGTAATTGTATAAATATCGTGCAATTTGATTTTGCCATCCAAAAACGCCATAACTGCTTCTTCGTTAGCAGCATTTAAAACAGTCGGTGCTGTTCCGCCTGTTTTGCCGGCACTGTATGCCAACTCCAAACTCGGAAACTTCTTTAAATCCGGCTCTTGGAAATCCAATCTTGCAATTTGCGAGAAGCTAAAACTCTCTGATTTTATACCTTCAAAACGCTCAGGATAGGATATCGCATACTGAATCGGAATGTGCATACTTGGCAATCCCAATTGTGCCACAACACTTCCGTCCTTGTATTCAACCGCAGAATGCACGATGCTTTGCGGATGCACTACAACTTCAATTTTGTCATAATCAAATCCGAAAAGATGATGTGCTTCAATAATTTCTAACCCTTTATTCATAAGAGTTGCGCTATCAACTGTAATTTTTTTACCCATATTCCATTTTGGATGCGCTAGAGTTTGTGCCACTCCTGCATTTTGCATTTCTTCAACACTTTTATTCAAAAACGGCCCACCTGACGCTGTAACAATAAGCTTTTCTACTTGCGTAATATCTTTTATACATTGGTGAATCGCACTATGCTCGCTATCTACAGGAAGGATGTTTACCCCATTTTCACGCGCGGCTTTCATCACAATCTCACCCGCCATAACAAGGGTTTCCTTGTTGGCTAGCGCTATATCAATCCCGTTTTCGATAGCCGTCAGAGTTGGCCTCAAGCCCACTTTCCCGGACACCGCGACCAAAATTATATCGTTTTCTTTGTCCGAGCAAATTTTATTTAAGCCAGCTTCGCCATCTTTTGCCGAACATACATATTTTGGATTAAACTTTTTTGCTTGCGCCTCAAGGAGTTCCTCGTTTGCACCACCTGCTAAAGCAAGGATCTCAAACTTGTCTTGCAGCCGCTCAATCACTTCCAACGCCTGGGTTCCGATAGAGCCTGTCGAACCTATAATGCTTATCTTACGTCTTTCCATGTCCTCAATTATACAACAAAAAGCCGGCTTTCACCGGCATTTAAATTCATATCCTTTATCAACAGCAATGCTTCTTGCATGCTTGTTTGTTTTGCACGAACCGTTTGGTCGCGCTAGTCAATCTTTTTTAACACTTCGTCAATTTGTTCTTTAATATATTTTAAGAACAATTCTATTTCTTCTTTAAAACTGTATGCTCCCGGCCAAACCCAACAATTAAACATAGCGTTAACTCCTTATTTCTCTCGTGTTTTATTTATCGGAACTCGGAGTTAAAAACTTTAGAATTTGTTAAGAAAATGTTACACGCCGATTTTCTTATACGCTTCAAGGTCACGACAGGCGTATTTGGGAATATAGTCCACGTCGTATTTTTCTGCGATTTGGCGGATATTTGAAGTCGCTGAAATTACAAAAATCCTCGAATCCTTATATTCTTTTAAAAATTTAATCTGCTTAATGAGCCATTCACCGGCATAGAGCGGTAAAAATTCGGTTTCCATCTGCATATCCACAAGGATTGTATCAAACGGCTCGTCAAGATTCGCCATCACTTGCTCGTAGCCGCGTCTGGCAGAATTGGCGCGACTTATAGAAAAACCCTCACCAAAGTTCTCACGCAACGCAAATGCATGATAATCTAACCAATTAGTTGAATCATCAACGATTAAAACCTTTTTCATCTAGCCGATTAAGTCTTCAAGAATTTCAGCATTCTGAGAAGCTTTTTGTACATTTTGGATACCGCTGCGGCGCATGTAAGCACGCAAAGCTTCACGTATTAATTCACTTCTCGTGCGCTGTTCAAAAGTCGCGATTCCATCTATCTTATTTAAAAATTCATCCGGCATGGTTACCAGTATTTTAGCCATCTAATATACTCCTTTTGGATATATCCTAACATGGACTTTTTTAAATTACAATACGGTCATAAGAGGGAGTGGATTATATAAGAAAATTATTAATGAAGATAATCCATATTGCCTTGTGTAATAATCCAATAAGCACATCCGTAGCCATTGTGTTCGGTGTGAACTCCCTTAACACAAGATTGTGCGTAGTGATGGATCTCCTCCTCTCCACCCAAAGGCAATAAACTGGTGTGATTTATATAGAATACAAAAGCATCTATTCCATAATGCTGCTGTTTTTGTGGCTCAAGAAATACTTGCATACTGACACAGGCTTGTTTTGGGGTACAATTGGCTGCATTTATATAAAACAATACTACCGTGCCATCCGCGAGCGAAATCCCTGTGCGGCCGTCATAATAAAAATGAGTTGGGTCCCCGTCTAAGCTAAGAGGCCCTGTTAGCAACGCAGCAGCAGCCGCCGGTAATGTCTCAGCACCCCGCATATTTGCAAGAAAAAGATCTGCCACCTGTTTTGAACCAACAGGGTCTGCATTTGAACTATTCTTCAATATATTCATGATTGCGTCTTCGCCGGATTTGACCATGATTAGTTCATACGCCTGACTCAAAGTTGAATATGCTTTCTTAACACGTGTAACAGTGGCTTGTTCACGCCAACTTGCCATCAAAGTAGGTATTGTTAATGCTGCAATTATACCTATAACTGCCAATACAATTAGCACCTCCGCCAAAGTGAATCCCCATTTTTTCTGCATAATAACACTATCTCCTATTTCTAGGTATTGTATCAGAATTTTTTAAAAAAAGCTATACTAAAGTAGCAGATTATAAATTTTTGTTATAATAGATAAATGCGAAAACAATCACCCTTCACCAATAAGCTGTTCTACCCATCTCACAAGATATGCCGGTTCATAAGGCTTTGGTAAATAAAGGTCGGCGCCGCTGCTTAGGATTAATTCTTTGTCATGCAAAATTGAGGTTACGATGATTTTTGTCTCAGGATAATCCGCACGCATTTTTTGTACTAATCCCAGCCCCTCAAGCGTTTCAACCTCTCCCGCATCAATAATCGCAACCGAAGGAACGTGTGAACCCTGCTCAGTTTCTACGTCATACCCTTGCAAATTCAAGACAGTTTTTAGTAAAACTGACAACGCTTCGTCCGGCTCAAGGATTAAAACGACATTGGATTTATTTTCAATCACCGCACCTTCTGCGCTAATTTTTGGCCACTCCATTAAATAATCCGACCTCGATCTCGATTTGACACGGTTTTTAGCCAGGTTATGGGTCTGAATAAGCGCGTTTAAAAGCTGTGCAGGGTCAGTGTAATGAGTGAATTCATTGGTCACAATCCCGATTACCGAATAGACAAAATTAATCCGCCGCCCTGCAAATTCGTCCCCTTGCATCAGGGTGAAACCCCGCTTGTTATCCTGGATTGAGTAGAACTTTGATGCGACAGAATCAAACGCAAAAGTCAGATAATTAGCGATTTTTTCGGCACGAATGCTGTCCGTGATTATCAAAAACTCATTATCTGAAAGCCCCCCGAAATAATCGTTTTCACTAAGCGCCGAATGGATTATCGCCGCATAAGTCTGGAGCAATTTGTCGGATGCGAGCTCGGTATAACTATCCCTATACTGTTGAAAATTCTCAATACTTACGAGCATGCACGCCCATTCGGAATTCTGTGTGGTTGCGCGTTTTAACGCCCGCATTGAATAGTTTTTATTCGGTAAAAACTTTTTAAAATCCAGGTTAGATTCGTATTCCCGGCGCAAATGTGCATTCATTCTTGCCGCAAATTCTTCTTTATTGACAGGCTCCGAGAGAAAGTCATCCGCGCCACTCTCAAGGGTTTGCAGCCTATCATCAAGTTCTGCGGATTTTGAAAGCCCAACGATAATCGGCCGCATATTGTAGGTTAGCGCCCTTATTTTACGGCAATCTTGCGCCAAATCACCCGTTGCCGAATCAGAAATGATAATCAAATCCGGCTCTTTGTCTTGAATGATTTTCATCGCGGAAATAATATCTTTGGCAATCAAAACAACGTTGTTTTTGCCCTCAAGATACTTTTTGTATTTGGTGGAAAGCTCACGGCGCTTGTCTATAATCAAGGTTACTGACTGCATCTTACCCGTGCCTCCAGATTGTATGCCGGAAGAACCACCGTGAAAATATTGGTTGAAGGGTTGAAGGGTTGAAGGGTTGAAGGGTTATTTTTTATTGAATCGCTATCTAGTGCTTTGGATTGCACTTCAATTTTACCGTCCATTTTCTCTACGAGGTTTTTGGTAATATAAAGCCCCAGGCCGCTGCCTTCAGCCTTTCTGGTTAAGGGGTTGTCAACACGCGAAAACTTTGTAAAAATCTTTTCGTAATCGCATTCATCAATCCCAATGCCTGTGTTAATCACTTTTAGCGCGACAAAATCATCTTGAATTTGCGATTTGATTGTTATTGTTGAATCCTCGTCACTGTATTTTGCGGCGTTTTCGATTAGGTTCATCATGACTTGCGCAAATTTGTCTTTGTCAGCGAGGATTGGCGGGATATTTTCGCCGATTTCAATTTTGTAAATGCGTGTTGGGTATTGGTTTTTTATAACAGAAACCGCAGTTTGCACAACAGGTTTTATCGAGACTTCTTTTAAAATTATCTGTTTGTCTTGTAATTTTGTTACCGACAACATATTTTCGGTGAGGTTAATGAGGCGATTGGACTGTTCTTCAATAATTTTAAGGAATTTTTTTTTGCTCTCATCATCAAGTTTGTCCCAAGAATTAAGCATTGTCTGTGAAAACCCTCGAATGGAAGTTAGCGGCGTGCGCAGCTCATGACTGACCGTTGATATAAAATCCTCAATATTTTTTTCACTCATAGCCTTATTATAGCAGATTTTGAGAGATTAATAGAAAAATTAATTATTTATTCATTTTTAATTTAATATTGCATTTAAAAAAAGTTTGTGTTACATTGGGACTTGCGAAATATGTGTGGAGGTGAACCTCCAAAATAGCCGAATTACCCCGTGCGTGTTTCGTGAGAAGTCCCAGGATTCAAGTGCCGGCTGTTGTAAAAGGGTTGTGTAACATATAAAGAATGCGGATGAAAATTTTATAATAAAATACTCTACGGGCGGCACAGCTCAGGTGGCCCCAGCGCAGTGAAGACGCTGAACGGAGCGGGTTTAATATTTAAACTCTAACCAACTGAGCAAATGAAAATTTTATAGAAATACACTCTGCGGGCTGCTAGCTCAGGTGGTTAGAGTGCACCCCTGATAAGGGTGAGGTCGGTGGTTCGAGTCCACTGCGGCCCAGTTTAAAAGACAAGATAGTCCTTCGGCGAATATGTCGAAGGGCTTTTTGTACTCATAGCTTATGTTTTCGCCATCTATAAAAAAGTTCGAGAAGATGATTTTTGTTAAATCTCGTTTTTCGGCAATATTTTTCTGCAAATAGCGTGGATAGAGGTTTTCAAGAAGTTCTAGAAGTTCAACGCCCTTTTCTATATAATTCTTATTTGCTTTGGTATGTGCTTCGATTTTATTGAGTGTTTTAGCAAGTTCATATTGCCATTCATTGTGTTTTTCTTCCCAAAATTCTTCTGTGATAACTCCATCTAGTTTATCTGTATAAAGCCTTGAAATTCTTGCTCGCAAGTTTTCATTTTTTTGTTGTAATTTAGCAATTTGTTCTTTATTGAATTTGTCTGCATCTACATGAATTTCTTTTAGAGCTGTTAAAAGGGCTTCTTTATGTTCAGATGTTACGTTTATGTTTTTCATTGCTTCATCAAAAACTTTTTCAATTTGTTCTTCTTTGAGGTAGATTTTTTTATTAGTGCAGGATTTTGTTTTATCGGAACAGTGATAATAAACGTACTTACCCTTCTTAATTTCGCCTACAATAGAACTTCCGCAGTGTTTACACACAAACATACCCCCAAATAGGAAATTGTGCGTTCTATGTGTTTCAGGCTTGTTATCCTTTTTGAAAGCAAGTTGTGCTTGCTCAAATAATTCCATACTAATTAAAGGTTCATGATTCCCCTTGTACAGTACTCCACTGTATTTAAAATTGCCTGTGTAGAAAATATTTTTGAGTATTTTTGAAATATGCCCTTTATAGATTTTTGGCATATTATCTCTGTAAATAAAGCCTTCTTTGTGTAATTTGGTACATAAATTATCCAACGACATACTATTTTGTGCATACAAGCTGAACGCTCTTATTACAAACGGTGCAGTTTTCGGATCGATTTTAATTTCTTTTGTTTTGTCCTCGCGTTTATAGCCGTGGGGTGGTTTTGTGGGATATAATCCTTGTTCACAGCATTGTTTTTGACCCTTTCTGACTTCTTCGGAAAGATTATCAATGTAGTTTTTCGCCATTAAAACTTTGATACCATGAATAAATTTATCATGTGAACGAGATTGATTGCTTAGTATTCCGCCTTCTTTTACAAGATGGATTTCTAAGCCTTCAACATCATCTAATAATACATAATCCTTGAAGTTACGATAAAGCCTATCAGTTTTTTCAACAAGAATTGTGTTGATTGTTTTGTGCTTTCTGATATATCGTAACATTTCATTAAAGTTGGTACGTCCAGCCTTTTTAGCAGTTTCATTGTCAACAAACTCTTTGTTAACGACAAAACCGTTTCTTTCAGCATATTCGTTCAGGAATTGTAATTGCGCCGGAATAGAAAAGCCTTCACGCTCCTGTTCTTTGCTGGAAACCCTAGCATATATGACAACTTGTTTCATATCTTTATTATACATCTGATTTCCCCCAAAAGCATCTAAAATAGTGGGTTTTGGACGCAATTCTTAACATTCTTTTGTCCTCTCAATCCAATCACATAATGCTCTAATATTGCCTTGAATCTCAATAGCATCTTCCTTTGTCAAAGGTTCTTTGTAAAATGGCTGAAAAGCATTTAAGGTTTCTTCATAATGTGTTTCATTTATCGGTAACAATTGCATAACAACCTCAATTAAACCACTGCACTTGCGTTGCGCCAGTGTAGCCTTTTTCCCAAACATACCAACCGTAAGCGATTGCGGAAGACGTGAAAGTTTTAAAATCACCGTTTCTTGCACAATTTATTCTTGAACTAGATACATACAAGGTTTTTGGCGGATATTGTTTGAAGAATTTTTGACGTGCTTTGCCCTCCAAAAAGGTTAATTTGAGGAACATGCAGACTTTTCGCCCATCTTTAACGCTCAATATTGCCTGTTCTATGAACTCTTTAGCGTATTTATAAGGTGGATTGGTTACAATATCACCGTCCCATTGATATGGTTCTGTATTAAGAAAATCCATATCAAACGCCCCGTAACCTCTATCAATGAGATCGCTTGCATAACCCAGTTTGCCGTGTTCATCAAATACTTTGGCTAAATGTCCCTCACCGCAAGCGCACTCCCAAATATTATTCAATTCAGGTTCTAATTTCAAAAGACATTCCGCTGCAACCGGACTGGTTGCGTAATAGTCGTTTTGTTCTCTCTCATAGCTGCTATGGTTACTCGCACCAATGGCAGTGAAGATACTTTTTTTGTTACCCATCCAGTCATTACTGTTTGTTTTTATTATGTTACTCATCATCACCCCCACGATTTTGTCTGTAATCGTTACCGTTGAGGCGGATTAAACGGAAGTCTTCTGAAATTCTGCTTATAATTGCCTTGCCTTTATCACCGTAATTGTGTGTCATTTCCGGCATGGAATTTTCAATCGTTATGACGGTTGGCTTCATTTGCTCATAGCGTTTGTTGATAATCGCATAGATTGTTTCACAAACCCAATCCGTGCTTTTTTCTTTGCCAAGATCATCAATTATCAGAAGTTCGATGTCTGTGTATTTTTGGATGTCAAAACTTTCTTTGATCTCTGAAATCATAGAAATCACGTTTATAAACTTTGCAGGAATACCAGCTTGCATAACGTGATGCGCAATTGCACAAGCCAAGTGTGTTTTCCCTGTGCCGACACAACCTGCACCCTCTATAATCAGGTTCTTACCGCAATCTAAATAGATTAGTATATTTTGTGCATACTCTAAAGCCTTTTCTTTGGCGTTTTTAGTTGTTTCATTGAACGGCTTAAAATCCTCAAACGTCCGTCTTGCAAAACGCTTGTCAATTTTAGAATTTTCAAGTAGGAAGTCTGCTTTGTGTTTCAAAATATGCTGTCTGCAAAATTCGTCCACTTTTTCAATACTCTGTGTTTTTTCAAACAGTTCGTCTGCTTGTTGTTTTGCTTCTTGGTTTCCGTAAATTGTTCTGTAATTTTCTGATTCTACGAATAGATCTTTCATTGTTACCTCTTTCTACCTGCTTAATTTCATATAAAAGTCCGCATCCTGTGCAGGTTCAGGATTGACGGGTTTTTGCTTATTTTTTTGGCACGCTTCAAAGACCCAACGTCTAAGCGTTAAGTTGTCGTTTTTATTTTTGTAGCCCTTTTCCTCTTTGTAGGCTGATAAGTATTCAATGGCTTGTTCGGTTTCGGATGCTCCAAATTCTTCTTGAAGATTTTTTAATTCTGAATCGGTTAATTTTATGTTTTTAAATTTGCCATATATACTTTTCTTTAATTCTTTCTTTCTTACATTCTTTTCATTCTTGTTTGTTGCGATTTGCATGTCATTAGCATGCGATTTGTGTGCGATTTGTGTGTCATCTTGCGTGTTATTCTGCGTGTCATCTTTCTGATACGCTTCCCAGTTAAATACAGTGATGACGGTGTATTTAGCGTGCGATTTGACTGTTATTTCGCCTGTCATTTTTAGTTTGTCAAGGGCAGTTCTAACTTTTGAAATTGATAAACTGGTTTGATCGGCTAAGTGCGCCAAAGAAGTAACAAAACTTCCGGCATGAATATCTTTACATTGCCAGCTTCTAGAAGTGTGGTTTGCCCTGATCAAACAATGGACAAAAACACGGAACACGACACTATCGCTGTACCACTCCCATTTTTCAATATCTCTGTGCAACTTGACCCAACCGCTCATTAGATTTCCTTTTTGTTAGCGTTAATGTATTCTGTTACCGCTCTATCAATGCAGAAATTTCTTGATACTTTTTTGTCTTTCGCAATCTCATCCAATTCATCAAGCTGCTTAATTGAAAGATATGCAGTTGTGTTTACCCGATATTCTTTTACAGTGTGATTCATTATTACGATCTCCTTTCTTTTGAATTAGTAATCCATTCACGTTTTTATTATTGGAGATCTAGCTTTTTAAAATTACCCATGATTTTTGCTAAATTTTGCTAAGTTTTTGATAATTTTTAGCAAATTTCTTAGCAAAAAAAATAGCCCCTGCATTTCTGCAAGGGCTAAAATTCTTTATTGATAACTATTTTGTGTAAATTAATTTACTGTCAAATTCAAACCGGATTGTCTTATTTTCAACTTTGATACAATCGGCATACTTGGAATTTTTTAAACATTTACGAATTGCGCTTATGTTATTGGATAGCGTTTTGTCGCCCTCTGCATAGCTTTCACCCCATACTTGCGTGATGCAATTATCACGATCAAACGCAATATTAGGATTTTTGGCAAAGAAATTTAATAACTTGAACGCTTGCGGAGTGAGAGAAATTTTATTTTTCATCAAGTAAATTTCTTTTGAACTGATAATTAACAGATCATAATTATTTTTCAGGTGTTCTAAATCTTCACCGGCAAAAGAAGTTAAGCCATCAATCGCAAAATCATTTTCAAGTAATTTGTCCAGCCGGATAACTTCACAAAATCTCAATAAATCTTCTGTGGTTTTATCCTGCATCATTTCATCCGGCGTTATTATAATCAAGCGGCGATCGCCCGTTTTTAATTCCTGCAGCTTATGCCGTTTGTCATTTATAAATCTTTTGTCTTTATCGGTTAAATTTCGGATATAGAAAATGTCGTATTCCATGCCGGACACGTTTTTTGTGCCAATATAAAATGTTTCATCATCCCGTTTTTGCGGTGTGCCTTTTATGTTGTTTTTTGCTGCAATAACTTTTAAAAAATTCTCAATTAAAAATCTGTGCCGCTTAAAGTCTTCGGTCGGGATTGTTTTAACATCAAAATAAAAACTGCCTTTGCTGCAGAACTCATCCCTTGCTTTTGAAATTACGCATAATTCTTCGCACTTATGGCATATCGTAGCATCTGTGTAAAATTCTTCAAAGAATACTTTATAATCGGCGTTTTCAAGTTCGCTAACTTCAATGCAGGGCGTTAATTCTGTTTTTAATAATGGTAAAAACTTAATCAATGACAACAATCCCCCATTCCATCAAGTATTTCATAATCAGGTGATCTCTTGGTGTGTCGTTTAAATTGCTCGTGTTCGGAATTGAGATTTCAATTGTCCGCCGGTTTTGTCTTCCGTAACCTTTTAAAGTGAACGAGATTTTAACCTTTACTGGCATGTATGAGTTTAAATCGGCTCTTGTTTCTGCTATTTGCAGCAATACATCCAAACCTGAAAAGGTTATTTTAGATCGGTTTTCGCTTGTATGCTTTACGGTCAATTCTCGCAAAGATACATTTTCAATCTCGTCCGGATTAAATCTTTTTGCAAATTCATTAAGCAGATAAACTTTTTTAAGATCATAATAAACAGCTTTTTCGTGGTTAGCAAAATAATCTTCATCTTTTAAAATATATCTTGCAAAACTTTTAACAAGGAATCCTTTTAAGTTTTCGCTGCTGGCATGTATTCTCAATGATTTTCTTGACGGATAGTAAATTATGGTTGCTTCTTTTGAAAGACGGAGTTTCCGGTTTTTAAATCCGTTAGATTCCAAAACACTAAAATCTTTTATTTTATCCCCATATTTAATAAAGTGTGTAATTCTGTCGCTACTAGCGTATTTTTCAATTTCAACAACGCCGCCCCTGCCTTGTGCAGAGAAATATCCTGAAAGTTCAGCTTTCATAAAATCAAGTGCGGCGTAATCGGGTTGGATCGCCTTTTCGCCTTTGTAATCTGAAAATTTATTAATAGAATCTACATTACACAAGTTTTCGGCGGATAAAAAACCCCACATATTTTTGTGAAAAACCATTGTGGCTAAATCATGTGGGGTCATATTTGTATAATCAAATTCAGTTATATTTTGTTCCTGACAAACTTGTATAAGTGCATCTTGTCCTTCTTCGGTTGCCATGTCGTTTATCCGTTGCAGATCTTCGTCCGGCATGGAATCTACAATGTGCGCCTTGGCATCCCTTGGATAAATAGTTTCAAGTAAATTTATAACTTCTTGTCCAAAATAGTTTTTCAACTCATTTTTTCTTAAAGTCGTTTTCCCAACAACTGCCATAATATTATTCCTTCCATACTCTTAAATACACTAGTCAGATTCCCTTATTACAATTTCATCATGAAAACATCTTGAAAAAAATCAGCCATGCGACTAAGGAATAACAAAAATTAAGGGGGAGTAAATCCCCCTTTAATCGTATTCTAGACGAAATGCTATAAAATCAGCTTTTCTTGTTTTTAAAGCTTCAAACTCTAAAGGAGTCAAGAGATCTAACAAGTTTTCATCTCTAAGAAACCCAAAACCAGCCCAAAAATCATATTTGCAAGTTCCCATTGATGCCCTGTCAATAACATCTTTGTCCACTATTTTTGTAATTACTTTATCAATTATAGGCTTTTTTAATTCTTCTTTTGGCTTAAATCCATTTCGTCCACTTTCGGCGCACCTGTAACAAGGGTAAATTTCAGCGTTACATTCTTGATGCTTGCAGTTCTCGCATTTTTTCTCAATTGCTGTCATTGTTGCCGCCTTCCGTTTTCATAAATTCTTTGACTTCTTTTCGTATTTCTTTTAATTGCTCCACAAGTGTTTTTGAGGTATCTATGACAAGCCCCCATTTTGTACTTTCTAAGCAATATACGTTACAAAGGTCGCCATCTTCGGGGTTTTTGCGTGTTACTACTCTATGGATTATATTTTCGGGATCTATGACATCATAATCAAATAATCCGTGCGCATGTAGCTTTAGCGCATATTCATCTTTGCTTAATTTAATTTCCATTTTTTAAATCCTTTCATAATTGTAATAAGTTGTATTGTCTAAAAAACATTGCTGTAAATGCCCTTTGTTAAAGTGTTCCGTGATAAAGTCCACAAGTTTTTCTTTGCCGACATCTTGCAATGCCGTTTCAAGAATTTTGTTATTGTAAATTAGACTTAAAATGTGTTCTACGCTTAATTTTTTAACTTCTGTTTTTTTCACTGTTGCCTACCTTTCATATTTTTTTGCTGTAATGTAATAACCAGTTGTGCCATATTCACTAAGATTAAAACCGTGTTTGATAAAATAAACTTCGTGATTGTTGTTAAGTGCTTGCTTTGCATATTTTCGCAATTCTGTATAAATAGCTTCTAGTTCACCACCACGCAAGATTAATTCTTTTTTGTTTCCGTATTTGTAAAAAAGCGAATAAATTATCATGCTGCCACCGCTTCTATAAGAATATCCATTTGCGAAAGTAAGAAGTTTGTGTAAACGCATAGATCGTCCATTGTTACATTGGCATCTCTTAATCCTAGTTCTATTTCTTCGGGATCTTCTGATTTCCAGTCAAAAGAAGTACACATATAATTTCCACTGACATAAACACTTAAATCGCTTTCAATGTCGATTCCGGTTAATTTTTCAATCTCATATCTTGCTTGCTGCAATATGTAATCCCATAAAATGTAATTAATATCTAAAGTGTGTTTGCTGTCATCAAACGGGTTTATATCGCAACTTTCGCAATATTCAGTTATAATGTCCTTGAGTTCACTCATTGACAGGTCAACATTTAAAGCAGTATCAACACAATGCCAAATGTCTGAACTCCCAAAAGGTAGCATATAGCGGCAAAAGTCATCCATATTTGAATTTATTATTTCGTTATTTGTCATTTTTTTATTTTCCTTTCGTTTTTAAAATAAATCTAGTTAACTCAAAAAAAACGTTACCGGTGGATAACACCGGCAACGCCGGTCTGATTTAGTATTCGCTTGGCAAGTAAAAGCGCATTGTGTCTTCAAGTTTTTGCACATCTGCATAGAATTTGTAAGGTGTTTCGCTTGGCTCAATGTCTGTGTAGTTGTACTTTTTTTGGTAACTTGTAGATTCATCCACGCCGGTATTAGCCGTTAAAATTGCCGTTTGATCTTCGTTGACCTGTAATTTGATGACATAAAAATCGTCATCAAGGTTTTGGTAAAATTCGGTTGCAAGATCAGTTGCCATCCAATATGCCCCGTTGTCGCCGGCATGTTCAAAAAAGTATTTTGCGCCCTCGGAGTAAATAAAATGATTCAATAATGGTTGCGCAAAATGTTCTTCACTTCCTGAAAAGTGTTGCAACTCATCTTGTAGTTGCGTGGTTTTTGTTTCGTTCATAAAATTGTCCTTTCGTTCTTTTTTGTACGCAGAACTGCTAGGACTTGAAAAAGCTGTTTTTCTTTGCCATAATGACAATGCGTTGAATTTGACAGGCTTTTAGTCCGTTAAGTTCGCAGGTGTCCGATTGTTTCCGCAGTCGGGCATCTTTATTTGTGTTCTTTCTATATTTTCATTATAACACATTAAAGTATTTTCATGTTACTTTAAAGTAACTATTGTAACAAAAGTTTACATTATGGTAATGTGGGGTTACTTTAGGGTAACAATATGGTATAATGGTAATATGGAAGATTTGAATATTTACAATCAATTTACTGGATATATGCGTGTTAAAGGCTTTGATTATGCAAAGCTGGCGCAAGCATACAGTGAAAAATATGGTTATGATAAAAGCGTACAAAATATAGCAAAAAAGATCCGTAATGGCACAATTAAACACGCTGAATATGTGCAACTATTAGATGTTATGGATTATCAAATAAAGATTGAAAATAAATAAATTTTCAAAGGCTCTCGCAAGAGGGCTTTTTTTGTGTCGTTTTTTATTTTGAGTTAATAATTTAATAAGGCAGATTTTTAAAATCCAATACCGCATAATGAACACCAGCCGTTACAGCAAGGGCAAAAACCGTTTTAAAGCGTGCGCAAGGTTTAGCCAATAAGGTATCTTCGGGGGATTTATTATGCAAAAAGTTAGATGTTGTAATCGTGAGTTTAAGGCTCGCAAGTTTGAACTTGATCCAAAAAATAAAGTATGGCGTGCTTTATTCTTTTTAGATGAGTGTCCGGTTTGTTGGACTCCAATCGCTGAAATCAAAGAAAAAAATCACAATGGAATAATCAAAACAACTGTTCGCCGCACCGGTGAGCCAGCAGTAAGACTGTACGAAAAACATTTTGAGGATTACAAAAAGATTGATTACAAGGTGAAAAAAGGCACAAAAACAAACGAACAATATCACTATTTAAACAAAGGATTAATTTATAACTTGAACGACAGAGTCATAGCAACACACGAAGAATTTTTGACGAACAAACCTTGTTTTGGGGCAATTTAGCCCCTCTTTTTTTACGAAAAACGGTTAAATTTGGTGAAAAAATGAGCAAAAAACAAGAAAAAAAGAATAAATTAACACCAAAAAAGCGAAAATTCGTGCAGGAATACATATTAACAAGGAACGCAACACAAGCGGCTAAAAATGCCGGCTACTCTGAAAAAACAGCTCGCACAATCGGATCTAAATTGTTGACAAATGTTGACATTCAAGAAGCACTAAAAAAAGAACGCAAAAAACTTGAAGAAAATTTTACATACACATTTTTGGATAGTTTTAATAACTTTGAAAAAGCGCAGTATTTGGCATTAACAAGTGGGAAAAAGCCTGATTTGATTGCTTTTAACCAAGCAGAAATACAAAAAGCTAAGTTATGCAATTGCTATAACAATCAAAATAAAACAGGCGTAACAATCAATTATATGGGTAGTGTAAAGCTAACCAACGGGGAAGAACTTAAATTAAAAGTAGGGAAAGAACCGCCAAAAGATGATGATTAAAGAGTTACCGGCATTACTTGACTTCCCCGACAAACTCATTCCGCTTATAACAGAAATTAACGATCATTCGTATTTTTTAGTTGATGGCGGTAGAGGTGGTGGGAAATCTCAAAGCATAGCACGACTTATAACGTGGATATGTGAACAACGGACAGTCCGTGTATGTTGCGGACGTGAGCAACAAAACACGATTGAAGATTCAGTTTATAAAATATTCAAAGATATTATTTCAGAATATGACCTAGATTTTACCGTTCAAAATAATAAAATCATACACAACAAAACCGGCTCTGAAATATTCTTTAGAGGCTTTAAGGAGCAAGGCAGAGTAAACATCAAAGGCTTAGAGGGTATAGACATCCTGTGGATTGACGAAGCAGAAGCCATCACAAAAGCAACACTTGATATTATTGTCCCGACAATCAGAAAAAAGAACGCAGTTGTTTACTTCTCAATGAACCGGTTTGTTAGAAAAGATGCCGTATTCGTTGAATTTGCAGGTGATGAAGACTGTTTACACATAAAAATAAACTATTATGACAACAAACATTGTCCGCAAAACCTTATTGATAAAGCGTTAAAGTGTAAAGCCAAGAACCCTAAAGACTATGATCATATTTGGGAAGGCAACCCACAAGATCAAGCAAGCGATTTTCTTGTTAGTTCTTCAAAACTGGATAAAGCCGCAAGTCTTGAATATCCAAAAGAACAATTTAACAAAATCCGTTGTATGTCTGTTGACTTATCCGGTAACGGTGGGGATCTGAATGTAGCAACACTTATTGAAAGTCGAAGCCGTGTACATTTTGAAGTGTCAAAACGTGAAAGCTGGAACGAACCGGACACAGATATAACAAAAGGTAAAATAATAAATCTATTTGCAAGGTGGAATCCTCATATCCTTATTTTAGATGCTGACGGTTTAGGTTATCCGATTTATTGCAGTATTCAAAAAGCAGTCAAAAACTGTATAGCATTTAAAGGACAAGGTAAATCAAACAGAGAAAATGCTTATAACCAACGTGCAGACGGTTACTTAACACTAAAAGATTTTATTGATAACGAATTTTTAAATATACCACAGGAAGATACAAGAACTCAAATTGAATTTATCAAGAAAATTCATAATCCAAACGGAACAATAAAGATTCAGAAAAAAGAAGATATGAAAAAAGAGTTAGGCGAAAGTCCTGACCTTGCAGACAGCCTTATGATGGGGATTTATGCACTAAATTATTACTCATATCTTGCAGACATAACATTTGATGATGAAACAGTCGTTTTAGATACGGATTACGACCCATTTGAATATTAACGAAAGGAAAAAAGTATGTGTTCAACACCAAAAATACCAACACCATCAGTGCCGGCAGCAGCAGAACCCATTGCACCGCCAACAGTTGCAGATGCAAAAGTACAGAAATCAGCTAGTAATACACGAGAGCAGACCGTTGCATCAGCAGGTAAAACAGTAAAAACCACCTCATTAGGACTTACAGACAGCGCACAAACTAAAAAGAAAACTTTATTGGGTGAATAATGGCAGAGAATAAGCGAGATAAAGCATACTTTGAAGGTCGCAGAGCAGAACTTGAAGTTGCTTATAACCAAATAAAAAGTGATTGGCAAGAATTAGCTGATCACTTTATGCCTCGCTCTGTAAAATTTTTAGCTAAAAACGTAAATAAAGCACCTGTAAAGAATAAGAAAATTAAAGACAGTACACCCTTAAAATGTGTTCGTAATTTCTCATCAGGTATGATGTCAGGAGCAACAAACCCAGCCACAAATTGGTTTAGGGTAAAAATAAGAAATTACGATGTAAAAAGTGATTATCAGGTTAGATTATGGTGTTATCAGGTTGAGGATATTTTCAGAGATATTTTTAACTTCTCTAATTTTTATCAAAACTTACCACCAGCTTATAAACAATTAGGTGTTTTTGCACTGTCTGCAATGGCTCTTGAAGGTGATATTGATACAATAATGCGTACAAAATTACTTCCAATTGGCTCATATCGTTATGCCAAAGATGACAGAGGTGTTGTAGATACCATGTGCCGTGTATATATGGAAACGGCTAAGAACCTTTATAACAAATTTGGCGAAGAAAATGTTTCAAACGCCATAAGTCAATCAGTCAAAAACAAACGATTTGAAGATATGTACGAGGTTGTGCATTTTGTAGAGCCAAACGCTGAATATAACCCCGATTCTGTATGGGCGAAGAATAAAAAGTTTATATCTGTTTATTACGAAACCGGCGGCGATAACGATAAATTTTTAAGCATAAGCGGATTTGATAAATTCCCTTACATTGTATTCGAAGCCGAAGTCAACGGTGAAGATGTTTACCCAACCGAAAGTTGCGGAATTAACGCATTACCTGATGTAAAGCAGCTTATGTCAATGGTTGTAGATAAAGGCAAAGCTATCAAGAAAATAGTTAGTCCGACATACAAAGGTCCGGCAGCACTGAAAAATAAAAAAATGATTGATGCACCTGCAGCATTTGTGGAAGAAGACCAAAACGGACGTGGACTATCTGCAGTCTATGAAGTAAATCCGCAGATCCTAGAAATCAGACAGGATATAGCAGAATTAAAACAATCTGTTTCAGAATTATTTTTTAATGATTTATTTGCAATGATCCTAAACACCGCAAACAGAAGTCGGACAGCCACCGAAGTTGACGAACTCAAAGAAGAAAAGATGGCTTTATTATCACCTCTTTTGGAGCAAGTACACGGTGGACTAAAACAAGTTATGGCTTGGGTATTTGGTGAGTGTATGGAAAAACGCATAATCCCTGAACCACCGCCACAGATACAGGGCGGACAGATTGAGATTGAATTTGTTTCTATGCTTGCACAGGCTCAAAAAGTACAAAAAATTGCATCAATGGAAAGATTTACAACATTTACCATAAATCTAGCGCAATCAGTTGATCCGACATTAGCAATGAAACTGAATAGCCCACGAATTATTGATGATTATGCAGAATATGCAAATATCAACCCTGAACAAGTTGTACCGAATGAACAAGTCGCAAAAATGAAACAGGCTATGGAACAGAAAAAAGAACAGCAAGAAGCAATGAATAGCTTGCAACAAGGCTCTGAAATCCTGAAAAACGTAGGCGGAACAGATGCCTACGGTACAGAACTTATGCAAAGACTTGGAGTGTAGATGCTTTTAGATGATGAAAAACTTAAACTTGCGGTGCATAACACCGCTAATTTGCCTGACGGTTTAGATTTACTTTTTCACTTGATTACACTTTCAGGATGCGACACGCAAGGCATTACAGGCAATGAAAGACAGGATTATTACAACAAAGGGATGCGTGATTTTGGCTTAAAGCTACGTGATTTGCTGATTTCTTACGCTCCTGAAAAATACATCAATTCATTAAAAGAAAGGATAAATAAAGATGAATGAAGAAAACACCAACACGGACATCCCTGAAAATCAGGATTTAGAACTTGGGAATGATCCGGCACAGACCGGAACAGGTGAACCCCCAAAAGATAACGAAGGCGGCGATCCGGCAGGGAGCGATCCGAAAGATGATAACGGCGAAGCTGAATTATTTGGGAAGCCTGAAAGCTATGACTATAAAGAAGTTAAGCTGCCGGAAGGTATGAATTTAAACGAGGATATGACCGGCAAATTTAATGATTATGCCTCAAAAATGAACTTATCCCAAAAAGGCGCAAATGATCTTATGGCAATGGCGGTTGAATTAACTGAACAAACCCAAAAACAAACAGTAGCGCAGTTAAACCAGTTAAATGAAGCCAAAATTGAAAACTACAAACAACTTTTAAATGCTGATAAGGAAGTCGGCGGTGCAAAGTTGAAAGAAACTTTAACCACCGCAAACCTTGCTTATGAAGCATTTGCAGACGAACCAACACGTGAACTGCTTGCAGAATCAGGCTTAACCGTTCACCCCAAGATTGTGAAAATGTTTCACACAATCGGCTTGCAGATGAAGCAAGATAACATTCACATTTCAAAAAATCCCGTAGGGGATAAACGTACTAGAGAGGATATTTTATATCCCTCAATGAATAAAGGAGAGTAAAAAATGGCAACATTAGGCGACAAATACCTAAACCTAGCAGACAGTCTGAAACGTCAGGAAGGCGGCGCACAGGCTGCAACAATTATTGAGATGATGTCCGAAAACAACGTACTTATGCAAGATGCAAACGTACTTGAATGTAATGACGGAACAAATTACATCTCAACAATCCGTAACGGATTACCAACAGCCACATTCAGAAAGATTTATGGCTATGTACCACCGTCAAAATCAACCACAGAACAGGTGAAAGACCCAACAGGTATGCTAGAAACCTATTCAGTAGTAGATAAAGACCTTGTGGAAAAGTCAAAAAACCCTAAACTATTCAGGCTTTCAGAATCACAAGCATTTATTGAAGCAATGAATCAGGAGTTACAAGAGAATATCTTTTACGGCTCTGTGGCGGATAATTCAGCAGCATTTGACGGCTTGGCTGTTAGATATAGTAAAACCTCACCTGACAAGCGTAAAATAGGTCATAACATTGTCAAGGGAAAAGGTACAGGCAACGATAATTCCTCAATTTGGTTTATTACTTGGGGCGACTTGCATACTTCATTGATTTATCCCGAAGGCTCAAAAGCCGGATTGCAACACGAAGATGACGGTATCGTTACAGAAACAAACGCCGAAGGTGGTAAACGTAAAGTCTATCAAGACCATTACAAGATGGATGTCGGCGTTACGATCAGAGATTTCCGCTCAACTGCTCGTGTCTGCAATATTGATATTTCAGACCTTGATACGGCAAACGCTGATGATTTACTTGATTTGATGCGTAAAGCCTATTACAAAGTCAAAAAACATAATAAAGGCGGAACGACCTGTATTTACTGCAATACAGATGTCCTTATGTATTTTGATAAACAGGTCAGAGAGAAAACCAACATTGATTTCAATTACAAGGAATATTTGAATGACGAAGTTTTACACTTCAAAAATCTTCCTATTCGTGAATGTGATCAAATACTAAACACAGAGATGGCAATTAACTAGAGCCATCCGCAACCCGTTTACATATCAATAACGAAAGGAAATAAAAATGATATTAGATGAACAAGCACTTTTTTCAAATAAACAAGCGGTAACGACAAGTGCCGCTTCAACAAACATTATAAAATCAGTCGGGGAAATTTCTTATGGTAAGGAAATCCCCGTTGTTTTTCAGGTGGATGAAGATTTTGCAGGTGCAACAAGCGTAACTTTTGCGATTCAAACATCTGCCAATGAGGCTTTTAGCACACCTGTAACCCTTGCCACAACTGCGGCAGTGCCGGTTGCCAACCTTAAACAAGGATATATTTCATCAATGAATTATATGCCAAAAGGTAATTTAGGCTATATCAGGGCATATTACACGGTTGCAGGTACAGCAACAGCAGGAAAAATCAGTGCCGGAGTTTGTTTAGGCACACCACAAGGACACCACAACATCTAACACAGAAACACAGAGGTACAACTAACTTGAAAGGGTAAAAAAATGAAAGTAAGAGCAACACAAAAAGGCTGGTATAACAAGCGAATCGTTAAAGAAGGTGAGATCTTTGAATACGCTGGTACAAAACCGCCTATGTGGGTAGAAAAAGTCGGTGCTGCAGATGTAAAGGCTGAAACAAAAGAACCGGATAAAGAGCCGGACAAAACACCTGAAAACAAACAAAATAACAAGCCGGTTAATAAAAATAATAAAGCTGAAAACAAAACCGGCGAAACTCTGCTTGAAAAAAACAAGCAGATTCAAGATGCTCAAAATAAAGAAACCGAAGAAAAAACGGAAGCTGATAAAGAATGAACTACACCAAAACAAACATTTTTAACTTAGCTTTAAAAAATCTTGGGGTATCAGTGGGGATTCAAAGCACAGGACAGTCGGACAGAAACGCCGTTGTGCTTAACGAATATTATGAGATTGCAAAAGAAAAAACGCTCAAAGACCACGATTGGGCGTTTGCAAGTGCATATCGTGAATTAACCCCAACCGGCAATCAAAGTCTAAACCCTAAATTTGCATTTGAGTATGACTATCCGAATGATTGTACTTTTGTGCGTGAGATTGTAACGGCTGATGAAAACCCAATTGAATTTGAACCGGCTTCAAACACAGCCGGACAACGGACAATTTTAACAAATGTAACCCCTGCTGTTATCCGTTATACACGAATTGTAAAAGAGGAAGCGTATTATACGCCTGAATTTGCAATGGCTTTATCTTGGTTTTTAGCGTTTTTATCTGCCTCATCAATCACCGGAGCAAGAACAAAAACTGGTGATTGCATGCAGGTTTACAAAAAAATGCTTTCAGAGGGAACAACATCTGACTCCAATGAAGGATTTAAGCAGAATGAGGCAACCTGTAACTGGCTTGAAGAAAGGACTTAACCGTGAGAATCACCCAACGTTCATTTACTGGTGGTGAAATCAGTCCGCCTTTATATGCACGAAATAATTTAGCCAAATATGAGAATGGTTTGAAATACCTGAAAAATGGCTTCGTGCGCACAGAGGGTTGCATTTCAAACCGTGCAGGTACAGAAGTCGTTTGCGAAGTTAAAGACAGCACTAAAAAAACTCGTATAATTCCGTTTTCTTTCAACACTGAACAAACCTATGTCATTGAACTTGGTGCAAAATATGCAAGATTTGTCAAAGAAGGTGGACAAATAGTTAATCCCGACACTGAAATACCTGCTGAAACCGCTACGCCTTACGCAGAAGAAGATCTATTTATGCTCAAATATGCTCAAAACGCAGATGTTTTGACTATTTGTAATAATAAATATACTCCTCGTGAACTTTCAAGAACTGCTCATCACCTTTGGCTTTTAGATGAAGTGGTTGCTGAACCTGAACTTAGTCCGCCTACCGAACTAAGTGCCACTTGGAGCGGTGGAACAGGTAATATGACAACATATAAATATGTTGTAACTGCGGTAAAAAACGAAACTTACGAAGAAAGTAATCGCTCGCAAGAAGCAAGTGTTTCAGCACATTTAGAGAGTTACTGGACAACAAGCGAGAAAATAAATTTAACGTGGAACGCAATAGCAGGTGCGGTAGAATATAATGTTTACCGTTCTGTAAATGGTATATTTGGTTTTGTCGGAACTTCAACAACAACCAGCTTCACTGATCCGAAAATTGAACCTGATTTAACTTCAACTGCTCCAATTGCTAAAAATCCTTTCGCAGACAGTAATAATCCGGCTTGTGTAAATTATTTTCAGCAGAGAAAACAATTTGGCGGACTTGCAAACTCCCGTCAATCGCTTGTATCAACGCAAACAGGAACAGAAAATAACTTTAATATCTCACGTCCTTTAAGTCCTTCTGATTCAATCACAATTAAACTTGCAGAGCGTGAAGTCAACGAAATCCGACATCTGATAGGATTAAATGATTTAATTGTTTTAACATCCGGTGCAGAGTGGAAAGTTAACGGACAGGACGGCGCATTTTCAGCTTCACCTGCTCCAATGGCAAAACCTCAAAGCTATTATGGGTGTTCACATATTCAACCGGTTGTTTCAGGAAGAATGGTTTTATTTGTCCAGTCCGGCGGCTCTGTTGTCCGTGATTTAGGTTATGAATATGTTTCTGATTCCTATGATGGTGATGAACTTACGATATTTGCAAATCATCTTTTTGAAGGTAAACAAATTGTTGATTGGGGATATTCAAAAGAACCTTACCGCATACTTTGGTGCGTGATGTCGGATGGCACGGTATGCGGATTAACATATAACAAAAAGCATGAGATTTCAGGCTGGCATAGGCATCAGACAGACGGAAAATTTGAAAGTATTGCAGTAATTCGTGAAGGGTTTGAGGATGTACCTTATTTTGTCGTAAAACGTAAAATTAATGGCAAAACTAAAAGATTTATTGAACGTATGCACTCACGATTAATCAACGAAACTTCTGACGGATTCTTCGTTGATTGCGGTTTGAGATATGATGGCAACCCTATTCAAAACCTTTACGGACTTGATTATTTAGAGGGTAAGACCGTTTCAGTGCTTGCCGATGCCGGAGTGGTTGAAGGTTTGATTGTTGAAAACGGTTCAATTACACTTCCGGTTGCAGCTTCAAAAATAGTTGTAGGTTTACCTTACGACTTTGAGGCAGAAACCTTGCCATTAGAGGGTGAAAACACACACGGACTAAAGAAAATTATCTCAAAAGTTAGTATCAAAATTGACAAAACCCGTGAAGATTTCTACGTTACCGGCATGGACAACACAGAAGTCCAAAATCCCCGAAGCAAAGAAAGCATAGACGATTCAGAATACTTGTTTAGCGGAAATCTTGATGCTTACCCGTTTGCAGATTATACAGAACAGGCAACGGTGAAAATCAAACAAAAACATCCGCTGCCGATCACGATTACAAGTATAAGCACAGTTGTAACAATAGAGGATGAAATTACAGATGTACAGAGCGAATAAGACAGAACAGGACGTTAGATTTATTCTTGAAAATCTGCGTATCGAAGACTTGGAAGAATCAAAAGCCTTGTGGGGCGAGGATTATCAAAATAGAATGTTTGAAAATATTATGAACACCGAAAACGTCATAGTCGGTAAAACTAAAAAAGGTGATATCCCTGCCTTATTGGGCGGAGTGTGCCGCACCGATCCGTATGACGAAAGTGTCGGTTGCGTTTGGATGCTCACAACACCGGAAGTACAGAAACACCAAATTTCTTTACTTCGTGAACTCAAAAAAGAATTTGCAAAATATGATGAGGATTTTTGGCTTACTTATAACATTATTTACAAAGAAAATTATCTTGCAAAAAGTTGGTTGTCCTGGCTAGGTTTTAAATTTGATAACCCGAATCCACAGGGTATGAAAATCCCTGACGGTTTTGAGTTCTTTTATCGTGTTAGAAAAGTGAAAGGTTTAGGTAATGTGTGAACCAATTTCTATACTTACAGCAGTAGGAACGTCTATTGCTTCAACGCTTGGGATGAGCGTTGCGGCGGCTGGTGCAAGTGCAGCAGGTGCGGCAGTGATTACAGGAACAACAGCGGCGGTAATGGGCGGACTTGCAGTCGGTGGGGTTGCTATGGGGCTTGTAGGAACGGCATTAGGTGTTGTCGGATCACTTCAAGCCGGTAATGCACAATCACGAATGTACGGTTATCAAGCACAGGTGAATAAACAAAATGCTGAAATAGCAAGAAATAACGCTGCAATGGAACGACAAGCAGGACTTGAAGAAGCACGCCGTCAGCGCATTAAGACCTTGCAAGTTATAGGACAGCAAAAAGTCGGAACGGCTGCAGGTGGTGTAGATGTCGGTTACGGAACGCCGCTTGATATGTTTGAAGACACAGCTACAATGGGCGAACTGGATGCTTTAATGCTTGAACATGATGCCGAAAAAAGAGCAAGAAATTATGAGATTGAGGCTCATAACTTTTCAAATCAAGCTAATTTAGATACATTTGCCGCAAGAAACGCCCAATCGGCAGGACGAATGAACGCACTTGCCACAGGCGTTAAGGGCGTTGGTTCTGCATTAAGTAATTTTTCAGGCTTGACGGGTGGTTTCAGTGGACTTGGCGGATTAGGAACAGGCACAAAAGTCAGCGGTGGAATTACAGGTGATATGATTACTTTTGCTTAAAAATGTTTTTAATTAACCAATCAAGCATTAAGTAAAAAATAATATCACCGACCCTGATCGTTGTTACTACCAAAACGCTCGTATTACCTTTGCAAGACAGCGCTATAAGTCCTGCAAACATAACTGTCAATGCAATAATAGCGGCTAACATCAACAAAGTTTTTTTAATTTTTTTCATAAAATTTATTTCCTCTACTTAAAATTTGGGCGTTACATAATCGCCCGTAATTTAATAAGCAGATTCGTTTTATATTTTAAAAAATTACGCAAAATACAAAATAAGAAGGTGCATACAATGGTATCAATACCGGTATATCAACATCAGGTGGGGGTTAGTAAAACGCCCACTGGATATTTAAAAGCCAATGTTAGCGGTGATGCGTTTGGCGTGAATATGGCACAGGCAGTGAGTAATCTCGGTGAAGGTTCTGCTGTGTATCTTCGTGGTTTGGCTGCAATGGATAATCAGGTTAAAAAAACTCGTGCGTTGGAATTGAGTAATAAAATAGATCAGTGGGAAAAAGAAAAGTTACTTGATCCCGAAAATGGCTATTATTCCAGACTTGGCAAGGATGCAATGCGAGATGAAAACGGTCAGGGCGGAGCGGTAAATGTTTTAAATGACATTGAAAGTAAAATCAATGAGGAAATCACAAAATCAGGCTTGACGTGGGGTTATGGCAAACAGATGGCAGAACTCGTCAAAACCCGAAAAATGGATACGCTTTATCGTGGTGCAACTGCTCACGAACTCAAACAAGTTCAAAGCTGGGGCTTGAACACCCTTCAAGAAGCTGAAAATAATGCAATACAGAGAGGTATAATTCATAGAGAATCACCCGAAATAATTGACACAGCCTTTGCAAACGGTAAAGTAACATTGCTTCAAAAGGCTCAATTATTGCACTGGGATGAAGATACAACACGCATTAATCTTGCAAAATACAATTCTGATTTTTACTCCGGTATTCTTCACGCATATTTACAGGACGGAAATTTAAAAGCAACTGAATTTTACGAAGAACACAAAGACAAACTTTTGCCGGATGCTCAAAAAAGTTATTTAGGACAAGTGAAAAATAATGAATTGAAATATAAAGCACGTTCAAGTGCTGAAAATCTTGTGTATTTCAGTCCGGAAGAAGCATATAAATTTATTGACGGCATTGACAACATTGATGAACAGGCTCTTACAAGGCAGTTCTACAATACAAAAGTCCACGAGCAGGACAGATTAAAAAAACTGCAGCAAGATCAGCTAGAAAATAACAGTTGGGAAAAAATCAAGGAAACACTTGATATAAACGATATTGACCTCGGTGGAAGTCCTGAAACCATTAAGGCTCAAATGTCATATATTGAGCAGATGAAAAAATACGGTCGGATTGCCACCGAAAATAGTACCTATGTTGAATTACTGGAAATGTCCACTTATGATGCTGAACGCTTCAAAACCCTAAACCTCAATAACTACCTGCCATATTTGAGCGAGAGCGAATTTAAGGAATTTAAAAAACGTCAACAAGAGATTGGATCAATGGCATACTCAATTATTCAAGACGATAACGAAAAAATTGACAAAGTTTTAAAAGATATGGGTATGCTTGGCGGCAAGGTTCTAAATAAAAATACTGAAAAGACCGCATACAGTGAGATTAGGGCATTAGTTAAAGAATATGAAATACGGCACGGTCAAAAAATGAATGACTCGCAGCTTGAAGAATTGGTGAAATCGCTTGGTTACAAAGATCCTGCAACGAAAACCTTTACCTATAAAGAACTTGAAAAAGGTATGGCTGAAAAAGTCGGATTTGTAAAAGCAGTTACAAACGATATGGCTTACTTTGAAAAAGTCCACAAACGCCAGCCTTCACAGGAAGAACGACACAAAATTATTTACAATCGTGCAAATGATCTTGTACAGGATAAAAACAAAGAAGCAGTTAACAATATTAACAATAATCTGCAAGCAATTCAACCAAAATACGGTGAAACGAAAGAACTCACATATTATGCGGATTATTATTTGCCGCAATTGTCAAGTGAAATCGGTGCGAAGTTGACTATTGTTGAAGGTGGACGTTACCGGAAGCCAAATGGTAAGTATTCTTCATACCACGAAAAAGGTGAAGCTGCGGATATTTCAATGTCTGAACATGGGCTTGATACAAAGCTAAAAATTGTTCAAAGCCAGTTAAATAACCCTCTTGTCAAGGCAATCGGTACATCCGATCCGTTTATTCTCAATCATTTCAAAGGTAATACAAAACTTGTAAATGAACAGAGTTTTGACAAACAGCAGGGTACAAACCATGTGAATCATATTCACGTTACCTTAAACACAAAATCTAATCAGAACACGGCAAAGCCACAGACAATTAGTGAAGGTACGATTGTTGTAAACCCTAGAACGGGTGCAAGGATGCAGTTGAAAGGCGGAAAATGGGTAGCAATAAACCAATAATACCGGAAGGATTTGAAATTGAAACACAATCTCAATTGCCGGCTGGTTTTCAAATTGAAAGCACGCCGAGAATGAGCAATGCGACAATTTCAACATACAAACCACCCTCTGTTATAGATAACTTCAAAAACGCTCTAAAATGGGTTGCTGAAACGCCTCGTATTGCTTATCAAGAAGGCAAACAGAATGTTGAATTAGCAGAACTTAGCACAAAAGAAATGTTTTTGGGGTTGAATAATGACGAAAAGCTACGTCTTCAATATTTGAATGAGCAAGAAGGCAATAATTTTAATATTCGGCAGCGTACATTTATTGATAAAAACGCTAGCAATTTTTTTGACAGAGCCTCTGATTTTGCTAAAAAAGGATATGTTGAGGCGTTCAGGATGCTTCCTATGACGGTAGCAACACTTAAAGAAGGCGGCATTGGTTACGGGATAGGTGGCGCAATAGGTGCAGGTATTGCACTTGTCGGCGGAAATGCCGGAGCGCAAGCGGCAGTGCCGGAAGAAATTGTTACCGTTCCTGCATTGACAATGGCTGGCGCACAGCTTGGCGGTGGTTGGGGTGGGCGTATTGGCGCGGCTAAAAAAGTATTTGAACTTGAAGCTGGATTTGCACGTGAAGAATTAAAAGGAATTGTGGATGAAAACGGTAAACCTCTTGATCCGGTTGTGTTGAATGGCTTATCAATTGGCGCAGGTGTAATAAATGCTTCATTAGAATTTTACGGTTTAAAGTTGATGTTAAAAACTGTTCCTGGCGGCGAGAAAATTCTTCAACAAATTACAAAAGAAAGCATTAAAGATTTAGCTAAAAACAAAGTTATGAGAGAAGCCTTGACAGATGTTGCATTAAAATATGCACAAGGTGTAGCTGGTGAAACCACAACCGAAATGGCACAGGAAGTCAGTGTTATTGTCGCAACAGAAATTGCCAAAAGCCTTCAAGGTGATAACACAACGATTGAAGGTAAAATCAAGCGCAATGTCGGACGTGTACTTGAAACCGGTATTGCAACACTTGGCGCAATGCTTTATACAGGCGGTGTAGGCAGTGCTGCACAAACTACAAATATTCTTGTAAAAAACGGTATGAGTGAAGTACAAGCCAAAAAAGTTGCTGCAGAAATGACATCAGAAAAACGCCACGAAATTGTTGAACAAAATTTTGATAAACTTTTACCGGATTCACAAAAAGTACAGTTTGCGGAAGACAGGACTGTTTTACAAGGTGGAGTCACTTTTAACAAGTATAAAGAGGAATTAGAGCGACAAGGCGGCAGTGCAGAGTATGCAGAACAAGCTGCAATGTTAATTGAACAAGCACATAATGCTATTATTGATAAGTTTGGCGAGGAAGGCAGAGATCATCTTGAAAAATCCAATCTACAAATAATTATTGATCAGAATAACAACGATCAACTTGTGCGAGAAAAAGCCTTTGTAGATATAGACTTGAAAGACCGTAATATGCAGGAGTTTAGCCCTGACGAATTACAAACGGATGCTAAAACTTTTCAATACAAAGAAAATTCAGACGAACACGGTGTAACAGAGAGATTGAAAGATGTTCAGGAATATGACCCGTTGTTTGCCGGCATGGTAATTGCTTATGAAGCCAAAGACGGACAGAAATATATTGTTGACGGACACCAAAGGCTTGGACTTGCTAAAAGGCTCAATGATCCGAATATAAAGCTAAAAGGGTATTTATTTAAAGAAGCTGATGGTTATACAAAAGAACAGGTGCGTGTTCTTGCTGCACAAAAGAATATCGCCGAAGGTTCAGGAACGGCAATTGATACAGCAAAAATTATCAAAGAAATCGGACTCAAAAACTTGCCGAAATCCCTACCCCAAAAGTCTGCTATGGTGCAAGATGGTATTGCGCTTTCAAAACTTGGTAATGAGGCATTTCAGAAAGTTGTAAATGGGGAAGTTACACCGGCGCAGGGGGCAAGAATTGCTGAAAATATCCGTGCAGATCATACAAAACAATCTCTTGCAATTGATGCAGTACGCATTAAAAAGCTGGATAATCTTGAACAAGTTGCAATGCTTGCTCGTGAAATTGCAATGTCCGACACAACCGAATCAGAGCAGACCAATCTTTTTGGTACGGAGCAGATTTTTGAAAGTACAGTTTTTGAAAAAATAAAAATAGTTGATACTGCAATGAAACAGTTGAAAAACGATAAAAAGATTTTCAACGGATTGTTGCGTAACCAAAATAAAATTCAAACCAAAGGCGAAAATAAACTTGATAATAAAACAAATGAACAGATAAAAAATGAAGCTGCGGTTGCGATTGATCTGATTGAAAAACTTGCTTCAAGAGTCGGTATAATTTCAGAAAAGGCAAATGAATTAGCACAACAGTTAAAAAATGAAGAAATCAGTTTAAATCAAGCAGTTAGCGAGTTTCGTGATTTCGTTACTTCAAAAGAAGTTTTTGATGAGATTTGGGGGAAAAATAAAGATAAAATTGAGTATAGCCAATCAGATCGTGGGAAATTCAACATTGACGATAACGGTAATGCAATAATAAGGATTCTTGAAAGTGGTGATGCCTCAACACTTGTACACGAATTAGGACATTTTTATTTATATTCAGTTGAAGCATTGTCTGAAAAAAATCAGCGTGCAGCGAAAGAACTTGCAGAAATCAACAACTGGCTTGGCAAGGTTAAAGACCAAAAATATACGCAAGAAGAAATTACGGACTTTCACGAAAAATTTGCTCGTGGATTTGAAGCCTATTTAATGAATGGACAAGCCCCGACTGCAAAGATGAAAAGAGCCTTCGATACTTTTAAAGACTGGCTTCGTCAGGTTTATAAATCCTTTTCTGATTTGGATATTGAGATGTCAGAAGATACAATGCGCCTATTTGAGCGAGTTTTTACGACTGATAAAGAATACGAAAAAGAAGTGTTGCCGAAATACACTTACAATTATGAACTAGCTTTAAGGATTGAAAATGAGCGTAAACAGCCACTATACAGATTAAAAGAGAACCTGCACAATGCAGGTTCATTTATTAGTGATTGGTACGACAAGTTTATAATTCCGGTTGATACACGACTTGCACAGTTTTCGCCGGAATTAAAACAAAAATTGCGCAACCACACAGCCGCATTGGGCTTGATGCTTGGTAAGGATTATAAAACAGCAGAAGCATTTTTGAAAGCAACTGATAAAATGCGAAAAGCAAGTCGTGTGGATTATGAAACGCTGGACTTAGCACTTAAAAACCGTGATGATTACACGGTAAAACGCCTTGCGGATAAACACAATTTCAGGGAAGAATTTGAAGCGGTGCGTGATATTCTTGAAGATATTTATACACAAGCCCTTGAAGTCGGCATAGACATTGGATATTTGGAACACTATTACCCCCGAATGGTTAAATTTGGTATGACAGACAAATTCCTTGCATACATTGATATGCTTGAAGCACAGGAAGCAATAGACGTTAAAAACCAGGTGTTGAACTTTGAAGATGCTAATATAAGCAGAGTTTTGAGAGATTTGGCAGATAACGACAGCAGTAAGTTTTGGTCAGCAGAGGACAGAGCAAAATTTATCAATAACCGGATTCGTGGTTTTGGGAAAAATAATATCTTGCTTTCAAGAAATGGCAACCTGAAATTTGAACGTTGCATTGATGAACTTGACGGAAACTTTAATCGCTATTATGAACCTTTTGAAACTGCATTGGTCAGCTATATCACTAATTCAAGAAAAGTCATTGAATCTCGTAAACTTTTTGGCGCGGAGCAAAAAGAAGTTAGTGATTTAAGAAATAAAATCAAGAATAAAAATAAAACATTGAGTGAGGTTGAAGCACGTACACCATCACAGGCAAAATACAAAGAAATCAAACGGTTAAAACATGAACTCTCACCTACTGAAATCAATATTGAAAGCATTGAAAAATGGGAAAATCGCTCATTGGAGCAAGAAGAATATTTGATACAGCTTCACAATAAACGAGATAGACTGCAACAGCAGATTGATTGGGCGGAAGAAACAAACCCGTTTGAGGTTAAAAGTGTTGTAAAAAACCGTCTTAAATATGATATTCAAGAAGCTTCAAAAAAAATTAGCGACATAATCGGCGACAGCGATAATGTTGAAAATAGCATAGGTGCGTTCATTTTGGCTTTATCTGAAAACAATGATATTCATGCAAAAGATGAAACTGTAATCAGAGAAATCCTTTCAGCACGTTTCAATGCCGCAAAAATATCCGATCCGGCAAAAATTGCAAGAGATTTAACATACATTGCCACCTTGAATGATATTACAAACGCTATTGTGCAGTTTGGCGATCTTGCTTTTGCAGCATATAAATACGGATTCAAAAATATGTTTACAGGCATGAAAAAGCCGTTTGACATTAATATTAAGGATTTAGGATTAAATGATATAGCTTACGAATTTTCAAACCCTTCTGTACTTTCAAAATGGTTAAGAAAGCAGTTTGAATTAATCGGATTGTCTGCTATTGACGGATTTGGCAAAAACACAATTATTCAGTCAGCATTGCTGGATGCTCAAAAAAGAATCAAAAAAAGTGATGAGTTGATAGATCAAAAACTGGCAGCGATTTTTGGCAATGAAAATGTAGGACAAGTTAAGGCAGATATACTTGCCGGCAAAACGACAGATGACACAATAACTTTTGCTTACCACGAATTGGCAGATATTCAACCAATTTCAGAAGACCAAATGCCGGAATTATATCACAGCAGCGGAAGTTGGATGAGATTGCTTTATACGCTCAAAACCTATGGCATAAAGGCATTGGACGTTGCAAGAAACAATATAACAATGAAAATTCAAAATGGCATAAAAACCAATAATAAAAAAGAAACGGTGCAAGGCTTGAAAAACCTTGTAAACCTGCAGATGTGCTTATGGATTCTAGGTGTACCGATTGATGCTCTGCGAGATTTAATCTCAAACAGAGATTTTAATATTTTTGAAAGTCTGATTGACACACTTATTCCGGCGTTCTTGATGAACAGATATATGTTCAGAACAGCAGACAAAGAAGGTGTGGGTGCAGCGGTAGTAGATTTCTTCACCCCGACAATAGCCAGCGTTATTGAAAAAACAGGAAAAACTTATGGCATAACCAACATACCGTTTGTTGGTAAGCCAATTTATAACTGGATGATAAAGGAGCAAAAATGACTGTACCAAGTATTGAACCCGTTAACAATTATATCGGCAATGGATCTGTAACAACATTTGATTTTGATTTTCTGATTGAATACGAAAATGAACTTGTAGTATTGCACACAAATACATTGGGTATTCAAACAAGATTACAGAATAACATTGATTACACAATAAATGAAATCGGCGTGCTTGATGGCAGTTTTATAAACTTCCCGAAAGCCGGCTCATCTTATGGAGTTTTACAAAGCAGTGAGATCTTATCACTGACTTTGGATTTAGAAATTGAACAGGAAAAAGAAATAACAAACTCCGGTAAACTCTATCTGCATACAATTGAGTGGTGCTTTGACTATGTTACAAGGATTTTGCAGATCATAAGCCGGAAACTTGAACGGTGCGTTAAAGTTGGGGAAGGTTCAAATATAAACCCTGACAATCTTTTGAATGAAATTTTAACTACCTTTGCTGAAAGTCTTTTGCGAATCAACGAAGCGACACAAGAATCTATCCGTAAAATTTTTGACGAAACACTTAAATACGCAAAGATTGAATATGTAGATAGTGAAATAGAGGGCGTTCAAGCAGAATTACAGGAACAAATTGAAACGGTTAATATTACACTTGACACCAAAGTTGATAAAGTAACCGGCATGGGATTGTCTGATGAAAATTTTACGGCGGAAGAAAAAGAAAAATTATCGGGAGTTGAAGAAAATGCTAATAACTATATTTTACCTGATGATGTTGTGCAAGATGCTGATTACACACATACTGATAACAATTTTACAGGCGATGAGAAAACCAAACTTTCAAATATTGAAGATAATGCAAACAATTATACTTTGCCTGATGATGTAGTACACGATAGCGATTATGTTCATACCGACAATAATTTTACGGACGAGGAAAAGGGGAAACTTGCAGAAATTGAGGTCGGCGCGAATAATTACACATTACCTTCTGATGTAGTGCAGGACAGCGACTACGTACATACAGACAGTAATTTTACAGATAATGAAAAAGTAAAACTTGCCGGCATTGAAGATGATGCGAATAATTATATCTTGCCTTCTGACGTGGTGCAAGACAATAAATATGTTCATACCGATAATAATTTCACCAACACCGAAAAAGTGAAGTTGGCAGGATTAAGCAATTTCACGTTGACACGGGCTACCAACACTGATTTAGGCGGAATTAAAGCAGACAATAAACTTTCAACAGACACACAACCTGTTCGTATTGATCCGGCAACCGGTAAACTTTTCACTGCGCCTTCAAGCGGTGGGAGTAGCGGCGGTGATGGTAGTGGCAGTAATATTTCACAAGAAGAAATTGATTTTTGGAATAGTAAAAACCCACAGTTGGTACAGGGTGAAAACATTATCATAATGGACAATGGGGATAATACACAGACCATATCTGCCACAGGTGTTTCCTGGGAGCAGACCGAATATTGGAACAGTAAAAATCCACAATTGGTTCAAGGTGAAAACATCATGATAATGGACAATGGGGATGGTACGCAAACAATATCTGTTGTAAGCAATGATATTCAGCAGGATTTACAATCAATTTTGAGTGCCGGTAATCAAGCAAATGTTGATATTATCTTACAAAACGGGGGTACAGCAATCAGCATGGAACTTGGAAACGGTTTTATGGATAACGGCTACCCTGTTTTATCGGCAAATCCGAACAGATGGTATGCACCTCATGAAATTGAGCAGTGGCAAAGCGTTTTAGGGATTTTAGGGATAAATGAAATATTGGCTGAAATAAACGGTGAGGTGTTATAAATGGGAAGCATAAAAGATAATTGAGAATATTTGTTGAACACAAAAACCGAAATCAAAGCGGCAATTATTGAAAAAGGTGTTGATGTTACAGACGACACGACTTTCAGAGCCTATGCAGATAAAATAAGAGAAATAGAAGGCGGCAGTGGCGGTGAGGATGTTGGCGATATTGATCCTAATGTTACCGTAATTGACTTCCCTTCCTCAATAGTTGCCAATGAAAATAAAATAAGTGTGTTAATGGATGACGGTAATATTTTGGTTGCCGGTATAAATATTGTGGGTATTTGGAAATACAATATTGCACAAAAGACTTGGACACAGATTGATACTTCAATTAATTATAAAAATGTAATACAGGCTGGTAATCGTTGTTATTTTATTCCAAATTCCGGCACAAATGGCAGAGTGTACAAATCTGAAAACAGCACTCTAATAAATGCAACGCTGCCATCAGGTAATTATTCTTGGGAATTGGATTTTATTCTTGCAGATGGTTCGCCAATTTTTACAACATCCGGTTCTCAAACGCTCTGTTATAATGTCAAAACCGAAACCTACGGCACAGTTATGTCAAGATATATAATTTCTGCAGGATCAATTTTTAAACTAGATGACACGAGTTTTATCTACCGAAAATCAGGCACTAGCACAACAATGTTTGCTTATTTTGATTGCAACACAAAGACTTCAACCGATATAACAGTTCCTTCAAAAAGTTACTCCATGGATGCTTATGTCATAAGTGAAGACAATTGCAATGTTTTAGTATTTAGCACAAGTAGTTCAATGAAAGAAATTTATCATTTTCAACGTCCAAATGTCACAAGCAATCAGTGGACAATGACAACGACTGTTTCAGATACCTACACCCCAAATGGCATGATGCCAAAGACTTGTATCTTGCCAACTGGTGTACTCATTAGCTATTCAAGTAGCACCTACGGCACAGGACTTTATTTTTATAACTGGAGTGCAAAAACCTTTACGCAAATTATAACAACCGGTTATAACTGGCTCAACAATGTTTGCCGTGTAGATGACGGGGCGTTATTTACTTCAACGGGGTTATATTATTATAGCGCTTCAACAGGACTTTTAACCCTTAAAACAACAGGTTCAGGCTGGTTCAGCATGTCAGAAGTCGTAACCGCATTTGGGCGTGTTTATCCTGTTTTTGGTACAGACTATAAAGCTGCAGGTGCAGCGGTGGTTTTTTCAAGTTCAAGTAGTAGCAATGCAGGACTGTACTATTTCAGCAAATCAGCAGGGTTAGTAACGCTGGATGCAACTGATTGGGGTTGGTATGTAATGCTGAACACCCCGACTTGTGTTCTCATCAGTCCTCGCAATTCAACGAGTCCGAAATTATACCGACTCAATTCAAACCGGACACTAACAACTATAACAAATAGCGGTTATTTATTCAGATGTGCTGGCAAGGTTGCAACTGATAAATTTATTATCACAGCAGGAATCGGCAGTTATTCAACATATCTTTTCAATGCTGCAAATAATTCATACACAAATTTATTCCCTAGTGGCGGCACTCAAAGTGCAGTTATTTTGTACGGTGTAAGTGGTAATAAAACAATTCTTGGTTGTAGTTCAGGTTATTCAATTGCAGATATTGCCACACCTGCTTCAAATGCTTGGGTGAGTAAATACATTGGCACAAGCACGTACCATATTGAAGTTGACGGGAAAATAATTGTGTTACCGTTTGACAGCGACAATTCCGGTTATAACAATTCTTGGGAGTTCAATGCTTCAAATTTCAGTTTTATAAAATCTTATCCTTGCTATATGAACAAAGTTTTTTCTATAAATGACAATGGCACTCAAAAACACCGCTATTGCTTGGATAGTAGGATTAATGGAGCAAAAGAACTTTCTACAAATGCAACAAAAGCATTGTTTATACCAAATATTGTTTTTGATGATTCCGGTGGAATGAGCAACGCCTACATCAGTGAAAATATTTATTCCGGTTACTGCTTCACGTCAGGCTTGGTTATTAATATGGTAAATGGACTTATAACAAAACTATTGTTTGCGGATTTGACTTGGTATAGCAGAGCAAACGATAAATGGCTTGGTACATCAGATATTAAACTTGTTCACATTAATGGATATAAACAGAATCAACTTGGACAAAAAGTGAATTGGGCAGATAAATGCAACTTTGATTTTTAGAAAGGAAAACTTATGGGCAAATTCTTAACAGCCGAGGCAAGAACTCGGCAAATTAACGAGCGCAAAAAATGGGTTACGCTTGATAATCTTTTATACGAATATGATGACGGGGTGGTTGAATTAACACCCCGTCTTTTAGAAACAGACAATTACACATTCCCCAAAATTCTTGCGTTGATTACCGGCGACAAATCAGAATATGACGTGCGACCTTCCCATCCACACGATTTAAAGTGCAGATACCACAAGCGAATTATTGTAACTCTTTCAAGTCAGGAGTTGATTGATTTAGGTTATTTACGTGAACACTATGATCCGGTATTACATGAAGTTTACTTTGTTTGTGATGATATTCCTGCCGAATATTTGAGTATTGAAACTGTAACGAAATGGGATTGTGATTGTCAATTTAAAGAAATGATTTTGGCAACCGGAAATGTCAAAAAATGGCGTGCTGGCATGTATCGTTCAGGCGTGTTTTTTAATGCAAGCTGGTTGTGGACAGGCAAAGAATTAGATTTAAACAAGGTTTACGGGGGGATTCTATGAATATAACTATGGAATTTCTGCTTGTAATTATAATTCAATGCGTATCTGCCGGAATCTTTTTAGGCGGACTCGCAATTTCAATCAAGTTTATTGAACAGCAAATTAAGCGGCTGGAAGAAAAACAAGACAAGCACAACAACCTCATTGAGCGGATGGCAGTTGTTGAGCAGCGTACAAAATCCGCACACAGAAGAATTGATAAATTAGAGGAGTAAAACTATGACTAAACTATATTTTGATTTTATTAACGACCTTTTTAATTCAGAAACCGCAAAACGAAACGGAATCAACAACACAACATCTGATCCCGTGATTCTAACACATTTATTGCAGCTTGTTTGGTATTGTCTTAACCCACTGCGTGTGTTGATAGGGCTACCGATAACGGTTGAATGTGCTTTTAGGTGTAAAAGACTAAACGAGATACTTAAAGGGGCAGCTACGGGGCATCCCGAAGGCTATTGTGCAGATTTAAGCGTTAAGGGTTGGACACAAGAAAAACTCTTTAATACGATTCGTGAATTTGCCAAGCAGGGCAAAATAGAATATGACCAACTGATTTGGGAAAAGGATAGTAACTGTCTGCATATCGGTTACAGGCATGGTAACAACCGTAAGCAAACAATGATACGAACGATAGACAAAAACGGTAAGTTTGTTTATACGAATATTTGATTTTCAAGCCTCACAATCTGTGGGGCTTTTTTATTGCAAAATGTACCCACATGGCTAATGTTTGTGTAATATTGTGTTACAAAAGCCTGTTTTAGCTAAAGTAATTGCTCATTTTGACCGACATACATCTAGTATTTCAGTTAAAGATAACATCGAGGAGTATGGCGAGCAATCAAAATCTAACCATAGACGACATCACACGCCTTGCTATTTTTAAGACGGGTAATTTCAACATATCCGCACAAGAAGCTGTGCAGGAACTCAACAAGGTTGCGCCAAACGCAACCCATGGATTTGATGCGCAGAGTGTGAATGGTTGGGGTGTTCAGACAGGTTACAAGTGGGCTGGGAACGTGCCGACACAGATTTCAACAGGCAACGAGCCTGATAAAATCGCCTCGAAACTGTATAATGTCGCTGAAAAATACTATGGTGCTGTGAACGAAAAAGAGTTTCAGGCTGAATTAAATAGACTGAATCAGACCAATGCGATGGCTGTATGGAAGCAGTATAACAAGATTTCACCTGACGAAACATTAATCGAAATGATTTGTGATGAAAAGGTTAATAGTGCTAATGACAGAAAAAATGCCGTGCAAAAAGTCTTTAATGCACTCGTGGCAGAAGCCAAATCAAAAGGTGTTGATACTTCACACTTTGAGAGTGAGTTCAGAGCAGATTTAAACTACCAGTTTAGAAAAATTGGAACAACAGATACAGAAAAACTGGATAAAATAACCAACGCACTAATCTTTGCTGCGGACAATAAAGCATCGCTGACACCGGAACAGAAAACTGCAATAAAAAATACGCCGGTAGCAACTCAACACGCAAATACAAACACAATGATTTCAAACCGATTGAGCAGTTCAAAGACTAATTTTAATAATCAACTAAAACAGGATGGATGGGCGGCGGATGTTGCAGATTTTGTGAGCAAAGGTTGGGGTTCAGATAACACGGCAGACAAGGTTCGTGGAGACTTGGCGAAAGCAGATTTACAACTCAAGCAGCTTCAAGCGGCGCAGAAGAATAACAAATATGATGTTGAATTTTACAAGACTTTTGGACTTGAATATGATGCAGAAAATATTCAGGCTTACCAAAATAAGGAAACAATATACAAAAATGCGGCACTGAATAAAGGTGTGGAAGACGCCTACAATCACACTTTACAGAAACTCCTCGCTAGTCCTAAACTATACGAAGAAACTATGTACATCCAAACATCCAGTTTTGGAACAGGACAATACGTTGTAACTGCTGATAAATGGGATGTTTACAATAGAGAAGTAAATAACCTGAAAAAGTTTTTAGGTGATAAAGCTTCAGATGTTCTGATGATTGAACTTAGAAAAGCACACCTTGAAAACGCTTCACTTGATGCTAAATACGCTTTCCTACACGATAAAGCTAAATCCATAAGTAATAAACTCCACGCTAATACAGTTGAAGCTGGTGGCGGTAAAGAGTTTTCAGAAGTTGAAAAGGATTACGAATATTCATACAATGCTGCTTTCGGGGTCAAGAATGACATAATGAAGCGTGTTAATGACTACAATATTTCACAACAAGTTGGTGGTGGAGTCGTGAAAATGGCGACTATTAGTGCGGTTGCGATTGGTGCTAGTTTCTTTACTGGCGGTTCATCTCTAAGTTTACTCACAGTCGCAGGAGTTACCGCAGGAACGAGTTTTACGGTCGAAGTATCTGACAGATTCTCAAGTGGTCAGGTCGTGGATGCGTTCAAAGAAGGTGGATTTACCGCAGGAATGAAAAAAGGTGCTGAGGTTACTGACTGGGGCGAAACCTTAAAGAACGCAGCTATTTCAGGCGGTACAGTTCTGATTGGCGGCGGAATTGCTAAAGGTGTACAGTTTGTTTCTAGCGGACTAACCCCCGTAAAACAAGCAGGAATAATGTTTGGAACAGATGTTGCCTTTGGCGCAGGTGTTGAAAAAGTTATGACAGGTGAAATCACCGTTCAAGGTATGGTTTTCACAGTTGCCTTATCCGCAGCAGGAAATATTATTGCTATCAAACAAGCAAACAAACCTAATAATGTCAATAAAAACCAACCACCAACGAGTCCATCAAGTGAAATCGGTGGGTTGAGTAATACAGGTAAACCTCAACTAAAAATTAACAGTCTTGGTGAAACAACACGACCTAGACCTACAGCGGAAACGCCAAAAGTTACAACACCTGAACCTGCAATTGTTGCAGTTAAAACACTAGCCGTTAAGGATTTAGGATTGCCTAAGCCAACAGCGGAAGCGGTTGCAAATGCGGCGGTAAAACCTACAAATGCACACTTGAACACTAAAGGTATGGAGTTTTTCAATGCTTTATCTGCAGAGGAAAAAGCTATTGTTAAATTACACGGTATTGATGAAGACAATGTAATGGCGATTCACGGAATATTAAGAAAACGCCTGACAAGCGTTGATACGCCTGATGTCATTGAAGCAAGATATATCGATGCCAAAAAGGGTTCATTAGATCCTAATACATTGACTGCAGATGAAAAAAGTTTCGCAAGACGCCCATTTTTAGAAAAAATGGCAAATACCCCACAAGAGAAAAAATTAGTCATCGTAACCGGACGAGGCGGTTCAGGTAAGAGTACAATTGTTGAAAAATTATTAAAATTAGACAAAGATCATTTATTGCTTGACAGTGATGAAATTAAAAAACTATTGCCAGGCTATAACAATGGACAAGGTGCAAACTATGTTCATGAAGCCTCAACAGCCCTAAACAATGACTTGTTCAATTTAGCATTAGAAAATGGTACAAATATTGTAATGCCGACAACAGGGTATCCTGACTATTTGAATAAATTAATACAGCAAGCACATGCAAAAGGGTATAATATTGAAATTATCCATAGTGATATTAAAATGGAAACTTCAATGTCAAGAGCCGTTGAAAGATACGTTAAAGGCGAACTACAAGCGGATGGCATCAACACGCACAGATTTGTTGATCCGGCATACATTGAAAGAGGTGCTTATGTAGATCAAGTTATAACCAATTTCAAAGACAATCCGTTTGTCCGTGAAATTATACTATATGACAATAATGGAACATATCCACCGAAATTTGTTGAAAAAGTAAAGAAATAGTGTTAAAATAAATAACAAAGGAGTTCATAATATGAATTTTAAAATATCTTTAAGAAAAATATTCTCTGCAATAATACCTAGAAAGGCAGGCAACACTGTGGTTAAAGAAACTAGAATAAATAAAAATTTATTAAAACAAGAACCTGACAAATTCATTGCACAAGCTGATAAATATGATCCGGAAGCAAGAGCCTTACGTTTTATAGAATCAGATGAAGGTAAAAAATTTAGTGAACAAAATATGGCTGAAATGCGTGAGCAACTCGCCCAAATAAAAAAAGAACAAGGAAGTTAATTAATAAACATTCTTAATTCCAACAAAAAAACCCTTAGATGATATCTAGGGTTTTTTTATGTTATATTTACAATATGAGGAGTTGGAATATGAAGAAAAGTTTTTTAGTTTTATTAATTTTGGTTATAGTAATTGGTGTGTTTTTCGTGGTGAAAAATCTCACACAAAGCGAAATCCCAGCATCTATTGATAAAGTTGGCACATTTCAAGAAGAACTGTTTTTGATAAAAGATGATGAAGTCAGAGATATAACAACGAATTTAATTGAAAAACTGCCTGATTATTATTTTGAAATCCCTGCTTCTAGCACAGGAAAATACCACCCCAATTATGCACAAGGTAAAGGTGGATTAGTAAGACACACGAAAGCGGCTGTCGGAATTGCTAATCAACTTCTACAATTAGAAATGTATCAAGATTTAAAAAGGGACAAAGATGCCATTATCGCTGCCCTAATACTTCATGACGGCTTGAAAAATGGTGAAGAACATTCAGAATATACTAAGTCTGAACATCCGATATTAATGGCAAATTTTATTAAAAAAAATACTGAAAATCAAAAGATTGCGAATAAAATATCTGATTTAGTTCTCACGCACATGGGGCAATGGAATACAGCATATAAAAGCACAGAAGAAATAATGCCAAAGCCAAAAACCGAATCACAAAAGTTTGTACACTTATGCGATTACCTTGCAAGTCGCAAATCTCTTGAATATAACTTTAATGCAGATTAATTAAAAGGTTTTTTCGTACCACCATAGTAAGGATAGCCCATTTTGCGCTTTAGCAATTCTTCTGTTAAATCTTTTCCATCATATTCAATTTTGCATAGAATCCTAAAATATTTATCTTTTTTGCAATTTATTAAATTAACTTGTTGCGCATTTTTAATCTCGCTGCCTGCGAAATCCCTAGCTTTTGTTGCTGCTTCTCTTTGTACTGCAACTTTCATTTCAGGAGTGTCTATCCCATAAAGTCGTACAGGTACATATCTAAAAAAATCAGGTAAAGTTTCCCCTAAGTCAAATGTATATGTATCACCATCATAGTTTTTTATATATTTAACATTACAGAAGTCTTCGGCATGAACCCAAATACCCAAATTAATTAATAATGCAATTAAACAAAAAATAACTCTTATAATCATTATTAAATCTATTTCTTTGGCTCATAGAATTTCCAAAGATACTCATAGCGGTTTGAAAACTCGCTGCATGTTTGTTTGAAGAACATACAATTTTCACAGTTATTATTTGTTGCATTCCAAGTCCAGTTATATGATCCATTCTCTATATCTTTTCCGTCAAATATAGCGAATTTATCATGTTGAATTTTCCAAGGATCATCATTCATTCTTACTGGAACACCAGTATCAATAAGTTCTTGCACAAGTGATCTTTTTCCTTTTGATTGACCGAGATCTGTTATAACACGTACTTTTACTCCACGCCCATGTGCCGCTAAAATAGCGTTCACGATTTCCCTGTTTGTAATGGAATAAACAGCAATTTCAATTGTTTTCTTTGCATTATTCAATCTTGAAATAATATTAACTTCGCAATCAGTTCCTGGGGTGAAAAATACACGATACCAGTTTTCTGTAGGTTGAATTTCAGGCGGTGCAATTGCATTGACAGCTTTTTCATTGGTATTTTTTCCTGTGGCGATTTTTTCAGTTATAAATGAGGCTATTAATTTGTCTTTGATTGGTGAATTGCTATCAACAACAATTATAAATAACTGTTCGCTGTCAACTTTACCTATAAAAAGTAAATCCCCTTCATTCATTGCGTAAGTTACAGGATTTTTTTGATAGTAAAGTCGGAACAATTCACCACCACTTGGCGGACGGTTGACATACCAAGTTGCCTTAGCTATTGCTACAATAGGCGCATTATCGCTCAAATAGATGTAAGTCGTATCAAACTTTTGTTTGTCATCACCAAAAATATCTCTTAAAGCACGTACACCGCCAAACTCTTGCTGATGACTTTTACCCTTTAGAGTTTCTGTTATGGAAAGAGTTTTGAAAGCAACTGCTTGAAACTTTGCTGGAACTTCAACATTGGGTGCGCCAATCAAAACTTTTTGAATAACGGCACTAAAATTTTGCGATTGTTGTGCTTGTTCAGCTGAAACACCACAAAAAACCATGCAAAATAAACATGCAAAAACGATTAGAAATTTTGAAATTCTATTTGTCATATATAGGTTATAACATAAACACAAAGTTAATCTATGAATTATGCTTATATGTGTATCGGAGCGCAAGCCTTATTTTTCTTTTCAAAAACTAAAAAATAGCTGTGAAATTTGCGTGCATGCTTTTGGCTTCTTTGACTGGCTGAAACAAGACGAGTTTTTGCCAGTAAAACAAAAAGGTCTTTGACATAAAAACCCATTTTTTCGGCTTCATTGACAATATAGACATGACTTAAAAGCTGCCTACTTTCCGTAAGGTCTTGGCATTTGAAAATCAATACACCGCCTGGCTCTAAAACTCTATAAAATTCTTTAAGCGTGTCCTTATAAAATTCCCATAATTCTTTCATGGAAGGAAACCACGAAAATCTTTTCCTCATTTTCCCTATATGTTCCGGTTTTGGTTTACCAGCCAAAAAAGGCGGATCAAACATTATGCTTTTTAAGAAATCATCATAAAATGGCAAGTCTTTCGCATTTGCTTCCATTACGTCATCAAAAATAGGTACAGTATCACTTTTATATTTAGGCTCGGAATATGGAGCATTTTTATAAAAATTCCCTGTTGAATAAGTACAGTCCAATTCAATACCTGACGGACAATGCAATGTTAAAATGTCTGCAATCATTTCTTTTTGATCGTAACCTATTGTTTTAATTAATTTTGGGTGCTTAGGTTTTGGCGGTGTAAAATCGGCTTTTACAATATTGTCTGTTGAATAATTTTCAATGTTTTGGTGTTGTTGTGTTTCTTTTTTCATAATTAATGTCCTTTCGCTCTGTAATGACTCTTGACCTCTGTGCCGTCTGCACGTGTATAGCCTTGAACATGAACCATATCGCCTGATGTAACAGCTTTTTGTGCTTCTGCATTAGTTGGCACACCTTTTTCCTTCATTTGCTTCATAATTGCTTTTTCGTTCTTCTCAAATTCTTTTGAAGTCATTTTATCAATATCTTCGCGCGTGTAAACTCTTAACGGATGATCCGGCATGTTTTTCAAAGTGGCTTCAATTCTTTTATCTTTTAAATCAGTAATGACTTTCTTTTCTTTTATGGCTGAATTTACTTGAAAAGCAAGATATTGTTTAATTTCATCTTCGCTGTTGAATTTTAGATTTTTCATATCTTTTTTTAGCCTTTCGCCAATCTCACGACCGACTTGGTTGTTGTAGTAATCCATAACTTTTTCATTACTTGGGTTTTGTCCTAATAGTTCGTGCATGTTACCCTCTACTTTTGTAGCTAGGCTGCCATATTTGTAAACCAAATATGCACTGGAGTAAGTGTGTCTAAACCCATCCACAGCATCATTGTGATTGGTTGAGGATACAAGCCCATGTTTTTTTGCAAAATTGTGTGATTCTGTCATTAGTTGTTCCATTAATTCTTTTTCGTTTGTCATAATTTGTCCTTTCATTTATGTTATAATTTCGTTGTGAAGATTAGTAGTTTTAAAAATTTAATTGCTTTAAATGTACTATCCTCTTTGGGGTATTTGTCTTTTTTGGTAACTTCAACGTTTTTTGTACGTGTAGCACCTGTCATACGTAAACTAGACAATACAACTCCTGATGTTGGAATGGCTTATGGTTATACTTGGATTCATTACCTCTTAGGTTTTTATTGTTTTTCAATGATTGCTTTTCTGCTGCTAGTTATTCTTGCAGTTGTAGAAACAAAATTAAAAAATAAAGGTAAGACCTTAAAAATAGACACATCAAAGTTATCCCCTGCCTTGATTACACTTCATCCGTATATCTTTTGGCTGGGAATTTTCTTTGTATTTATTCCGCTATATTGGCTAGTTGCTATTTATGGCTTTAATGTGATTTTTGATTTACTTCATTAATTGTTCACCACCTTTCATGGTATATAAGCAAAAAAGATACGCCAATCACTGGCATATCTTACTCTGCAAAATTATTTAATTGTACTTTTTGTTGTTTTATTTTGATGAATACGGTTTTAACGCCGTTCCATTACTCTATTGAAGCATGGCATGGTTAAATCTGTCAAGCAATGTGTGAATATTAAAATTTTTATGATAATCTATACCTATGAAAAAGTTGGGTATATGTCTTATTTTAATATGCTTGTGCGGCTGTCTTTCAGCTTGCACGAAATCGGAAGAGTCAGCTTTAAAGCCTGTTGAACCTGAACAGTTACTAAAATCTATTGAGGATAAATGCGATTGCCGCAAATGCCCTGATATTGACCCATATCTTGAAAATCATAACGAATTTTTGGGCAGCGATTCCCAAATGCTTTATTTTAGTGATAAGGCACTTGAATCATTGTATAAAAGATATGATGAACTATGTACAAAGATTATTAATAACTTCAAAGAAGATAAAGGATTTGTAACAGCTTTCAAAAAAGATATTGCGGCGTTTAAAAAATACCGTGAAACACAATCTAATATGATATACCCTCGGCAGGGTACAACACTAACATATGGAACGATGTATGAATATACATTGTGGGGATATAATTACAGCCTTACTGTTCAACAAATAGAAAATACAAAACGAAATGTTGAAATGTATTGTGATAGCAACAGCGCATTTTTAAAAGACGATTCTGTATGTTCGGAAGATCGTATCAATGAAATGTTTGAGAGCGTAAAATTAAAAACTCCAAAACCTGTTATTTCTACTCCCTATGATAAAAAATAGCAAGCTATTTGAACTTAATCACAATCATTTCAGGAACACAATTAAAACGAACAGGAAGAATACTGTTACCAAGCCCCTTTGTAACAATCATTTTGTTTGTTTCATTTTCATATATTCCATGTTCAAATTTGTATTGTGAGGGAACAAGCAAAGCACCAACCAACGGCAAGCGTATTTGTCCGCCGTGAGTGTGTCCGGCAAGAACCAAATTAACATCCGACTTTAATTTAACAAACGCATCAGGGTTATGTGTGAGGAAGATTACAGGCTTTTGAGTATCAGCCATTGCAAGTGGGATGTCAGCCTTATCAGTTACTAAATCCGCTATTCCTGCAATATATAAATCCTTATTTTTAATTCGCAGTTTTATATTACTATTGTGCAAGACTTTTATGTTGTTTTTTTCAAGTATCGGTATCATTTCATTACCGTAAATCCAAGTATCATGATTACCAAGAACTGTATAAAACCCTTGCGATTTTGCTTTCCCTAATTCTTTTGCAATAATTTCAATAGGCATTGTGGATTTATTTGTATGACCTTTCACGAAATCCCCAACAGATAAAATCAAATCAGGCTCTTGCTCATTCATAGCCTCAACAATTTTCTGTAATCTTTTTTCGTGTTTCGGTGCAATATGAAAATCACCCAAGAATAAAACCTTTAAACCCGATAACTGTGTGTCTTCAATCTCAACGGTTTTCACTTCAAGTTTATTCGGCTCAATAGTTGTACTATAAACAAAAAGCCAAGCAAAAAGTAAAATTGAAACTGTTATTAATAATATCTTTTTCATAATTGTATTATTTGTACTGACTCAAATATTTAACTGCATTTTCATATTCTCTAGGATATTGTTTTCTATCAATATATTTTTTCGCAGCCTGTAAATCTTCTTTGAATTGTTGCATATTACCAATTGAACCATAAGCAATACCCCTGTAATAAAGTCCTACTCCGTTATTTTCAAAATATTTTAAATAAACGTCAAAATCGCTTATTGCTCCTTTATAATCTTCCAATTGTAATTTTGAAAAACCTCTATTCATGTAAACCGCATATGCTTTAGGGTCAACTTCTTTCATTTTCTGTATTTCTTTAACCGAGTTATCAAGACATTCTATCGCTTTTTTAAAATCTCTCTGTTGCATATAACTAGCACCTAAAGAGTTATAATAGTTAAAATCTTTTTTGCCTGTGTTGCTTTCTAATGTTTTCGTAGCAGCTTTTATATCACCTGCAAGCATTTTTGCATTTGCTAAATTGGCTTTTGCTGTCGTGTAATCGGGTTGTATTTCTAATGCTTTTTCAAAATCTGCAATAGCTAAGTCATAGTGTCCTAAGTTTCTATGTATTAATCCTCTGTTATTATACATTTGATACCATTCCGGCTCTGCTTCAATAATCATATTCGCATATTTTAGGGCTTCATCAAATTTACCTGCGGCAATATTAACTTGCAATTCTTTAGAGTATTCTTGCACTGAATTTTTATTGTGTGTGCTAGAAATTATGCCGGAGTTTTTAGCCAAAACTACAACACAAGGTAAAAATAACACAGTTACTATACAAATAATAATCTTCTTTTTCATTTTATAATATCCTTAACTCCAACAAAATCAGTATAAAATAATCATTTTAGATTTGCAACAAAAAATAACAGAATTATTGCCTACTATGCTTGCTTTATTTTCTTTAAAAATATACAATTGCGTAGTGAATAAAGAGAAAATCAAGAAAATGTTTATAACTATTTTTAAAGGCTGCGCAGGGTGTTTGTTGACCGCAATAGGTTTCATCATATTCTGTTTTGTTGCCGTTGCAGTATTGGATAAAATGGGTGTTCTGCCTGAATCAGATTATTGTATCGAGGACGGCGACTGCGAAGAAGGACGAGAAATGACATTGCCGGAAGGCGGCAGCTTTATTGTTAATGAAGAAAACTGTTTAAAATATGAGTGGATTTGGTATGAAAAACACAAAATGTGTAAAATAGACTGGATGCAATATATGTCAGATAGAAAAAAAGGTAAAAAATATGCAGGGGAAAATTGATATAAAAAATATCGGTAAGTTGTTGCTAAAAGCATTAAATATTTTTTGGCGTATTCCGGCAGCGATTTTCGCAGCACCTACATCATTATTACTTTTAATGTCTTGCGCAATGATGTTGATATTCTTTTCAAGTTTTGATGGACTCTTGTTTATAATCATTGCTCTAGCGACAGTTGGTCTAATGTGGTATTCAATATTAAGTTGGAAAATAAATATTGTAGCGATAGTTTTATCAGGACTTTTACTCGTTGTATGCTATTATTCGTATGAACTTTCACCTGCTGTTAGGCACATGGTAAATATGAATGAATATCTTGATACAGGTGAGGTTGCAGAGGGTATGGTTATAGGTATGGATGCGCCTATGACAAAGGAATTATGCGAAAATAAAAACCATAGCTGGCATGATAAAGGAAGGGTAAAATATTGTCGTCCATGAAAAAACTCTTTAGCAATTTAAAAATTGACAAGAATATTTTTTTGATTTAACATGCTCATGAGGGTTTAGGCAACTTGAAGCAAAAAAGTTCTAAGATTGTCTAACAGACCCCATTAAAGAACCTCTCACGTCAAGTGAGGGGTTTTTTAATTGGTTGATTGCTGATCAGAAACAAGTTCTTTGGTTCGAGCGTGAGTGAGCTGAGTGCGAAGGTATTTTCTTTGGAAGAAACAAAGTTTCTGAAAAGAAAAACCACTCTGCCGAACAAAGGCAACTAAATGTTGCGTTTGTGAGAGGGAACACATTACAAGCGAACGAGCAAGAAAGTCCACTGCGGCACAGATTAAAAAGAGACAGATAGCACCTGTTTCTTTTTAATCTGCGTCAAGGTTGAATGCAACTTATGGATTTGCTGCTATTTCCCTTCTGATTTCACACTATTCTTTGCAACTTCTGCCATTTTGTTCGTCCAAGGAGCAATACAGGCTTCGCCTTTTTTACCCATCATTTCAATTTGGTTCAATTCAGACAAACATGGCCAAGTTTCAGCGACTAGCGCATCTCTGCTGTATTCTTTCTTCAGCGCAGACATAACCGCGGTTACCTGGGCGTCTGAAAGTTGGTATTTGCGCAAAGAGCTTTCTGTTGAGGTGAAAAAACTGCTTTCAAACGAGTCATAAAAAGCGGTTTTGAAAGTATCATTGTAAGTGGTTTTTGCGCCGCAGCCAGTAAAAAGCGCGCCGGAAAGTGCTAGTGTGATAATTAAAAGTGTTGTAATCTTTTTCATCATAATATCCCCTTATACATAATTTGTCCCTAGTTTATTCTACTATAAATCCTTTTTGTTGTACAATCATTTTATGCAAACAGACATTTTAGAAAAAACTTATAGCAAGAATTTTCCGGTGGGCTACCCGCAGATGGAGCCAAATATGACGGTCAAACCCTCTGCTATTCTTGATTTTTTGCAAAGTATGGCAAGCGAACACGCTGAGAAAATAGGGTTTGGCTATTCTGCTATGAGCGAAAATAATCATGCCTGGTTCTTGTTAAAATACAGAATTGAATTTGTGGATTATCCGTCAGGAATTTTTAATATTGAAATCATTACCGAACCGCGCGGTTATCGTAAACTGTTTGCGTACAGAAATTTTTCCATAACAGCAGGCGCAAAACTTTTGGGTAAAGCGACCAGCATGTGGGCTATCGTCAACACGGAAAAAGGCGGGTTTGTTGCGCCGCAGTTGATTGATTCTCCATATATGCGAGAGATTGAACCACAAGAAGACGATTTGGATTTTTGCAAAATTTCTCTGCCGCAAGAATTTTCTATCACAAAAGATTTTGAAATCCGGTATGAAGATATTGATGTGAATGAGCACGTTAATAATATAAATTATTTTATTTGGGCGTTTGAGACGCTGGGTTATGATTTCAGGATTGCGCACAAGCTCAAGACGCTTGATGTGGTTTATAAAAAAGAGGTTAAGTATGGAGATGCCATCACGGTTAAAACAGCCTTTATCTCTGGCGATACGACCGTACATATAGTCAAAAACTCTGCGGGCGAAGATTTATGTCATATCCAAGCCGTATGGACTTCTATTTAATATAACTTAAAACTCACTTGTGGTTGGAAAATGGTGGAGTTATAATTCTCCATGGCAGTACGGAATTAGAAAGCGCAAGCGAGCAGAGTGCGAAGTTATTGCTGGATTTTCAAGCGGTCCGCAGGACAAACCAAGCAATAACGAAGACACGACTAACGCGAGCGCAGCAAGAAAGGATACATAATGGCTTTGGAATTACCTTATGAGCAATTGGAGCGTGCAATTAACCCTACACACGATATCAAACTTTTTGCAGGACGCTCAAATCCTAAACTCGCACAAGAGATTGCCGACCACCTGGGAACAGCAGTCGGACCGATGGTTGTAAAAAACTTTGCCGACGGTGAGATTTATGTTCAAGTAAAAGAAAGTGTCCGCGGAGACGACGTCTTTATTATCCAACCACTTTGCAATCCTGTTAACGAAAACCTGATGGAGCTTTTAATTATAATTGACGCGTTCAAACGCGCCAGTGCAAAAACAATTACTGCGGTTATCCCTTATTACGGTTACGCAAGACAAGACAGAAAAACCTCCGGTCGTGAAGCGATTACGGCAAAATTGGTTGCTGACCTTTTAACAACAGCGGGTACAGACCGGGTTTTAGCGATGGACTTACACACAGGACAAATCCAAGGATTCTTTGATATCCTTGTTGACCACATTTACGCAACACCTATTTTGGTAAATTATATTAGAAACTTAGGCTTCAATCCTGATGATATGGTAGCTGTCAGCCCTGATACGGGCGGGGTTCAACGAACAAGACACTTTGCAAAAGAACTCAGCTGCTCGCTTGCGATTATCGACAAACGCCGCGACAAACACAACGAAGCGATTGCAAATTACGTAATCGGGGATGTTAAAGACAAGGTTTGCGTGATGTTTGATGATATGATTGACACCGCAGGAACCATCTGCGAAGCCGCTCGTCTGCTCAAAAAAGAAGGTGCAAAAGAAGTTTTCGTATGCGCAGCACACCCTGTTTTCTCAGGTCCTGCTATCGAAAGACTCGCTAGTGCACCGATTAAAGAATGCATCGTAACAAACACTATTCCGCTGGATCTTTCAAAACTTCCTCCAAACGTAAAACAGCTTTCAGTAGCGCCGATTTTAGGTCAGGCGATTGCGCGGATCCACGACGATGAGTCTATCAGCTCATTATTCGGCTTTGAAAAAGAAATGCAAGTTTAAGACAAACAAAGCTTGTCCAATGCCTTATGCAGCACTCAATTATGGATGCAGATAATCCATGTTGCCGTTGTTGATTACTAAATAGGCACAACCAGAACCGTTTGGACCATTGCTGTTGTCAGCAGGAGGATTGTTAATATCGCAGAGCCAGTCTCTGTAAGTACCTGGAGCTCCTATAGGGACGACACCATCTGCGGTTATAAGAAACTCAAATACATTGACTCCCCATTGCGACTGTTTTTCCGGTTGGGTAAATAGTTCAACTACTGCACATACTTTTCCGTAAGATTCTGGGCCCCAGTTGTTAGTACAGTTTGAGTCTTCTATCCAAAAGGTTAACACACTACCATTGGCTGTAGAGATTCCGTAATTAGCCCCACCCATGCCTGTTAGTTTTCCATTTAAATCAAGTGAATTATTTGTGTATATATTAGTTGTATCATATTGTTTTGCGTTACGCATATTTGAAGCAAAGGCGGTTGCCAATGTTGTTGCACCACCATAATCCGCATACGCATATCCTTGAAGTATCTGCTGCATCGCATCGTTGCCTCGCTGTGCAATCAAAAGTTCGCATGCTTGACTTAAATCAGAATATGCCTTTTTGACTTGGGTTACGGTTGCCTGTTCACGCCATTTAGTCATGAGAGTTGGGATAGTCAACGCTGCAATAACACCGATTACGGCTAAAACTATTAAAACCTCTGCTAAGGTAAACCCCTTTTTTGTAAAACATCTTTTCATGAAATACCCCTTTGCAGGCATTTTAGCATAAGATTTAAAGATTTGTCCAAACTGCTTTTTTTTATTTACAAACTGCGGATTATATGATATAATAGACTCATATACGCCCCTTGTTTATTGCATTGATTTTTAAATCTTGTCCTTTCATCAAAGAAAGGAAAATTTATGAGCAAATTAGGGTCTTCATCCTCAAGCAATAAGCCTTATTATAGCGGGAACGTTATAATTAACGGACAGAAAGTTGCTTCCAATTACAAGAAAGGGAACAGTGTCTATTCGTCATACAATATGAACGATAACGAAAAAGCCCTCTATGACTACCTCGGACAAACACTGGCACTAAATGTTCCAAATGTTAATGTGTTTTCAGACGATGTTCGCCAGCAGCTTCAAGACCAAATCGGAGCTTACACAAACCAAGGGGTTAATCTTATTAACAGCATGTACACCCCGATGCTAAACAGCCTAAAAACTGATATTGCAAACCGTTTCGGCAACTTCGACAACTCCGTATTTATGGACAACTTGAGCGGCATCGAGTCAAAAAGAGCGGATTCAATGAGTTCACTCGCACAAGACATTTTGGCAAAACAAAATGAGTTGGTTAACGATGAATTGTCAAAACGCTATGACTATCTTGATTTTGCAAGCGGACTGCAAAACCAAATCGACTCCAGAATCTTGGATTATTTGGGACTTGCCGCCCAAAACAGCTCTATGGGTAATGCTTATAGCAACGCATCCAGAAGCGCAAGCGGCAGCGGTTTCAACACTTCTGCATTGCTTAGTAATTTGGTCAAGAATGCAATAAACACAGCAAATCCCGCATCGGGAACGGGCCTGAGCATTTTAGGCTCTTTATTCAAATAATAGTGGTGCGTGCTTTCTTGAGAGAGCACGCGCTTTTTTCGTGCTAAAATTAGTTTCATGAATATTTCACACGAATTTGACACAATAGCAGCAATCGCAACCCCCTTGGGAACAGGCGGGGTTGGAGTAATTAGAATTTCCGGCGATAAAGCTTTTGAAATAATAAAAGTCATTTTTTCAAAACCCATTCTTGAACCCGGCAAAATCTCTCACGGCTGGATTATTGATGGCAAACCTGTTGACGAAGTTATCGTTCTGCCGTTTAAGAAACCTCACAGCTACACAGGCGAAGATGTCATCGAAATCCACTGCCACGGCGGGATTAACGTAGTTAGAAACATTTTAAATCTTGTTCTAAAAAACGGTGCAAGACTCGCTGAATGCGGCGAATTCACCAAACGCGCTTTTTTAAACAAAAAATTGGACCTTTCTCAAGCAGAGGCTGTCGCGGATTTAATCCACGCTAAAACCCGGAATTTCGCGCAGCAATCAGCAAAAAACCTCTCCGGTGTTTTGGGGACAAAAATTAAAGAAATCAGAAACGATATTTTTGAAGTGTTATCAAGAATCGTTGCAGGAATTGATTTTCCCGACGATGTTGCAGAACCTGAATACGACTGGATTTGTGCCGAAACCGAAAAAGCAATCGCAAAAATTGATGACATTTTAGCTTGCGCAAAATCTTCTAACGTCTTGCGTCAGGGGATTAAAATCGCCATAACAGGAAAACCGAACGTAGGCAAATCCTCGCTTTTTAATGCACTATTAAACATGGAACGCGCGATCGTAACCGACATTGCCGGCACCACCCGTGATGTCTTAAAAGAAACCCTGGACTGGGATGTAGCAATAACCCTCACTGACACCGCCGGAATCCGCGACAACGCTGACAAGGTGGAAGAAATCGGGATTGAATACTCTAAACAAGCCGCTGATGAAGCGGATTTAATATTATTTATTTATGACATTTCGCAAGGAATAAAAGAGGAAGATGAGAGGATTTTGGAATTAATCAAGAATAAAAAACGTCTGATAATTGCAAATAAAATTGACCTGTTATCAGTTAGTAAATCTAATTGTCATCCTGAACCCGTTTCAGGATCTTCCACCCACGCAGCTCATGCAGGTATTGACGGCGGAAGATTCCGGATCAAGTCCGGAATGACAGGAGAAGGTGAACATGCCTGCACAATTCAATTATCAACACTTACAGGCGATGGCATGGATGAATTGAAGGATGCTATAAAAGAATTTGCCCACGGATTTTCGTCTGAAGACACAGAATTTATCACCAATAGCCGTCAGCAGGATTGTTTGGATAAATCCCGCGAGAGCTTGCAACAAGTCCTTCTTGCCGCGAATATTCACGAGCTTCAAGACCTGATTTCGATTGACCTAAAATCCGCACTGCTTTTCCTTGACGCAATAACCGGCGAAGTCATAACCGACGAGATTTTGAATAATATTTTTGAAAATTTCTGTATAGGTAAGTAGCAAGGCTGAGCCTTGACCCACTTTGCGCCCTAAAATTGCGCCAACTAATTCATAATGCCACATGCGCGGTAGGTTTCTTAGACAAGTCAAATTTTCATACAAGTTTTTTTGTTATATAATATTGGAAATAAAGGGAGGATAGCATGAAAAAGAAAATAATATTGGGGATAATTACGTTGGTGGTTTTAGTTGCCACATCTTGGGTTGGGTTAGCGTGGGCTAACGGCGATTTCGCTAAAAACAAAAAACCGTCAGATTGGAATATCGGTATGACAATGGAACAGGCACAACAAGAAGACAAGCCTATTTTATTACTTTTCTACGCTGACTGGTGCCGTTACTGCCAAAAATTTATGCCTAGATATAATGTTTTGAGCAAACTTCAAGGCACAAAATACAACTTTGTTATGATAAATGTTGATGATGAAGCGAACAAAAAAATGGTACGCGACTTCTATGTATCAGGTTATCCGTCAGTTTACGTTGTTGATTCAAAATATGATTTAAAAATGTCGATGCCAAACCAGATTTATTTTAATCTGAGTGCTTTCAACAAAGAATTGGACAACTACTCAAGAATCCACAAACTATTAATGAGCAAAAACGGAGAATGCGCTCCGCAGTAGGCTCTTACCAGTTATAAAAAGCTCGTTACCGGTTCTCGCGTAACGGGCTTTTTTCATGTGTAACAATTTGTTTACATTTGCCTTTGTTAATAGCAATTTTTGTTTGGGAATATACTTTATATAAGTATAAAGCTCTCTCTTCTTATTTAAACGGATAGGCCTTGAATACCAAGGTCTTTTTTTTGCGGATTTTTCCAGGAACTAACAAGTTGTTTTCGTGCTATTATTAGAATATGAAAGACATTCAAAACCTTACAGACCACAGAGAAGTTGATATCCAAAAGGTTGGGATTAAACACCTTGAATTACCCCTGCTGATTCAGCGCAAAAATGACACTGATCAGGTGGTTTGCGCTAAGGCAAAGGTCTGCGTTTCGCTTCCGCGGCACTATAAAGGCACGCACATGTCACGGTTTGTCGAGGTTTTAAACGAATGGACAACAAAAAATATTCTGGGCGTCGATATTAAAGGCTGCTTGGAAAAAATCGTCGAAACTCTTGAGGCAGAATGCGGGGAGTTGGAATTTAAATTCCAATATTTTGTTGATAAAAAATCACCTGTGACGGGTTTGGCAGCTCCGATGAGTTATGAATGCCGATTCCGCGGGGAAATCAACGACGGGGATTACAAGTTTATTTTAGGCGCAGTTGTGCCTGTAACAACACTTTGCCCGTGTTCAAAAGAGATTTCTGCTAATGGCGCACATAACCAAAGGGCATTTGTTAGTGTAAAAGTTTCTTACGATGAAAACGAACATATTTGGTTGGAAGACTTGATTGAACTGATTGAAGGCTGTGCGTCTTGCCCGGTTTATCCGTTATTAAAGCGCGAGGATGAAAAATACGTGACAGAACAAGCCTGGGAGAACCCAAAATTCGTCGAAGATGTGCTGCGCGATGCGGTTTTAAAACTGCGTGAACATCCAACAATTAAAGAGTTTGAAGTCGAATGCGAGGCATTTGAGAGCATCCATAACCATTCAGCCTGGGCGTTTCAGCGCGAGGAAGGCTGAGCCTTCACCCATTTGGGCTGGTGAATTGCGACTAACATCTTGGTATGCGAAGAATGCCGGAGACATTGTAGACCAGTGACTATTCTGGTAAGCGAACGAGCAAGAAAGCGCGAGGAAGGCTAATCCCTAATCCCTAATCCCTAATTTCTAGAAATTCCAGCCTGCACTTGCAGCAAACCTGTTGTTTTGGTTCCATTTTGCCGGATCACCGCCGATGCTGGCGCCTAAATAGGCCTTGTCCCAATACTTTTTTAAACCAAAAAGAACTTTTGGATAGGCAGTTTGGCTGTCAGGGCCGCCGAATCTTTGAGCAATTCCCCAGTCAAGATTGAAATTCCAGTCGTTTTGGGTGCTCCATCTCCACTTGCCGCCGGTGCTGATTTCACCGTAGCTGGAAGGGATTTGGGGGGTTGAGACTCCTTTTGTGCTAACAAAAGTTCCTTCAGCACCTGCGGTTAAGAAGAACGAACTGTTTGGCTTCCAGGCTCTTTCCATATCCAAACCAAGAGATATTCCGTTGTTGTTGCCTTTAAATCTAGTTAATCCTGCCCAAACCACTGCGGCTGAATCGTTTGCGTCATCGAATGCTCTCGTGTATTCTGCCCCGACTGTGGCAAACTGATTTCCTGACATTTTTCCGGTCATTATTTTGGCGCCAAAAAGGTTGGGCTTGCCGGTGTGATGGATGTATTTGCCCGCATCCGCTGCGCTAAGAGCAACCGATTGAGCCTTGAGCGCCGGTGTATGAAGCGCTCCTGTCGCGGCAAGCAAAGCTCCTGCAAATAAACCCGTTGCTTTTGAACTCACGCCATTAAATGCGACTTTTGAAGTCATCGCAGAACTATGATTTTGAACATTGTGGATTCTCATAATATACCTACTTTATTACCCCGTACTAATCTTGTTGTAATAACTCTCGTAAATTTAGTTTTTTGCTAGCTGGCACATCAATTATTTACAAAAAATAACATGCAAAAAATGCGGCAGCCGGTGTGAGCGGTGCCGGCGCGCGAGAGCGAGACGGGCAGGCGAACATTACGAAGCGGATTTTGGCGGACGCGAGCAAAGCGAACGTCCATGGTGAGGAAAACCACGCTTTTCCGAACTGCTAATAATCCAAGACAGCGACGTAGCAATCTCTGATTGCACAGGCGCTAAATGCGGCAGCCGCTGTGAGCATAAGACGCAAAAAAAGAGCCCGATTTCTCGGACTCTTTTTGATTATTATTGTATCTGTTATCTTCCGTACTTTTTGTTGATTCTTGCTTGTAATTCATCTCTACGGTTTTGTACTTTTACAGCTGCTTCTTCAACAGACATTCTGCCTTTTTTCCAGACCGGGAAGTTTGCCGCTATTTCTGCACGATAGTTGTTTTTAATATCGCCGCTTCCATTTTTTCCGGTAGTTTTAGCCGCTGAGATTTGAGCTTCAATAGACGCTTCGTTTTTGAACTTGTGTTTAAGAGCCACAGTTGCCTGTGCACCGAAAGCAATGTCATTTTTAAGTTTTTGTTCGCCTAGAGTGTTCTTTTTAGCGTTTGCTGCTTGTTCGTCAGTAAGCGCCTTTTCTTCGATTGTTGGCGCATAAACCGCTGTTGGACCTACAGCAAATCTAAGACGAGTATTTTTGCCCGCTTCTACGTTGTAAGCATAGTTGAGCGATAAGTTACCCGCAACGTTGAATTTTTTCTTATTATTATTGTAGTTTTCATATTTGCCAGCACCTGGGATTACGATTCTGTTACCATTTTCGTCTCTGTCAACTGCGTCACCGCGGCGCACTCCGCGTAAATCAGTTTTGCCGCTTGGAGTGGCAATAATGTTGGTTTCCACATTAATTGCAGCAGGCGTATTTTCAAATGTGTATAAATCCATTTTGCCGTTAAGTGCAAAAGCGGTACCTTTTACATGCTTGTCGGATTTACCCACAAAAAGCGATACTTCTGCGTTTTTATCAATTGTTTGGGTGTCTTTGTTTGATGCCAATTTTCCACCAACACCTGCAAACTCGTATCCGCCGGTCTTCAATGTTTCAGCTGTAGCACCTGCTGTAACAACCTTTTCATATCTTGGCGCAGTTTCATCTTTCTTTCCAGAAAGAGCACCCGGCAATTGATTTTCTTCTTTCTTTTCTTGAGGCTTCGGCTCATACTTAAATTCGCTTGCAGCACTCCATCTAGTTCTTTTTACTTCATCCACCATGTTTTGTTCTCCTTTATCCTTTAATTATTCTGTAACTCTTGTGATAATACTATTGATATATCCCCTATATACCTTTAAACGCATGCTGGACATGGAAATTGCCTTTTTTAGCACATGTTTGTTTACATTTCTTCACATTTATTCTTTTTAAATAAACTTGGATGTGGTAGAATAATCCCAAAGGAGTGTGAACATGGACGATATTTTAATTTACGCAGAAGGTGCTAACAAGGTAGTTACAACTCTCAACTTTGGGCTTTTCGCTGATATTATTATTTTCTTTACAATTATAGCAGTTTTGTTCAAACTTGTGAATAAGTTCGAGCAAAAGCTTCACGCAAAGCTTAAAGCATCCGACTCTTCTATGCTTCGGTTTCTACCAATGTTCAAACGCCTTATCAAGGGTTTAATCCTGTTTTTTATGGTGGCGACCTTCCTGCAAAGCCACGGATACTCAATGAATTCTATAATTGCAGGGTTTGGGATTACTGGTTTAGCGGTGGGCTTTGCAGCAAAAGAAACCATTGCAAACATCTTTGGCGCAATTTCGATCCTATCGGACAAGTCATTTAAGCTCGGGGATTACGTGGTAATCGGCGGAATTGAAGGGACAGTAGAAGATATTAACATGCGCTCGACCAAAATTCGCGATATTGACAACTCAATCTTAGTTGTTCCAAACAGCGTTGTAGCAGGCTCTATTATAAAAAACACTTCATTAATCAAGCGCCGCCGCATTCTTGAAGTTATAGAAGTTAAGAATTCCACAAGCGAGGAGAAACTTCGCCGCATAGTTGAAACTATTGACGGAATTCTTGTTGCCAATCCCGATTCGGTCAAAGACCACTTTGCCTTTGTTGAAAAGATTACAGATAACGGCATTAATATAAAATTCAGCACATATATAAAAACAACCGATTATGCAAAGTTCGCCAAAATTCGTGAAGGGATTCTGCTTGAAGTTCTTGCAGCGCTGCGCGCAGAAGGAATCGAACTGGCACCACCAAGAGACAGAATAAAATAACAGGCGCTCCATGAATATAAAGATTATTGCAATCGGGAAGACCAAAGAAAAATTCCTCAAAGAAGGAACCGACGAGTTTTTGAAACGACTACAGCCCTATGCAAGTGTGGAAATAATTGAACTTACCGCCGCTGAAATCAAAGATGACCTTGTACAGCAAGCGCTTGAAACTGAAGCCGAGAAGATTCTTTCTCATATTAAGCCGCAATCGTTTGTAATAACAATGGAAATCGGCGGCAAACAGTTTTCCTCAGAGGATTTTGCCTCAAAAATTGAAGAACTGACCCACGACGGCACAAGCGAAATTATATTCGTAATCGGTTCTTCTTGCGGACTTTCGCCGTCAGTAAGCGCACGAGCAAACTTAAAAATGAGTCTGTCAAAGATGACTTTTCTGCACCAGTTTGCACGGCTTATCCTTGTTGAACAACTCTATCGCGCTTTTAAAATAATTAAAAAAGAGACTTATCATAAGTAATTATTCTTCCGTCATTCTGAGCTCCGCGAAGAATCGCAATTACTTGGCATATCGCAATGACGTTGAGATGTTTCGTTTCACTCAACATGACGAATGTGGTCGAGGATGGTAGTACCTTTGTGCTTGACTCGTATGTTATAATAAATACACAGAGGAGAGCAAAATGAATTACGAACTGAATTTATCGATAGAAGAACTAGAGAAGCGCACGCACGAAGATTACTTGATGACCAAAAAACTTTTAAAAGCTGATGCACCGGAGTTTTTGGCACTCGCAGACGGTGACAAAGAAGCATTAAAATACCTTGTCAAAGCCGTTATGGTCCTGGAAGAAATCAATATGCGCATAGACAACCACGATAACATTGGGTTCAGAGCCTTCTTGGATAGCAAAAAAGGCGATAAGCGCGCCGATTTAACCCGTATTCTTTTTGATGCACAAAAAGGGATTAACGCAGTCGACACAGAAGCCAATAAAATTAATCTTGCTAAAGGAATCAAAGAACTCCCGGGCAAAGGGGTTTACCCAAAAGATCTTTCAATTGAGGAGTTTCATAATATATTAATTAACATGTTAGAGGCGAACAAAATCGAAGAAGTTCAAGCAATTGTTAACCAGCGCTCAATTGTCGAGCGCGACGAGGATAAATTAAGAGCTGTGGACTATATCAACTACTTTGCTCCTCAATTTGGCGAGATGGCTGACTGGCTTGATAAAGCAGCAGAAGTTTCGACTAATGCCGATTTTAACGAATATTTAAAACTGCAGGCACTGGCGCTTCGCAAAGCTGACCCTATGTTGGACGCTTATGCGGACAAAAAATGGGCGGAGTTGCAAGATACACCGTTAGAATTCACCATTACGCGCGAGAATTACGAAGACGAAATGACACCGACTGTTTTAGATAACGATAAACTCAAAAACCTGCTTGAACAGCACGGAATTGAACCGGTCGGTAAGGATTTCCTTGGCGGCAGAGTGGGAATCGTCAACAAAAAAGGTACCGAAATGCTGCTTAAAATAAAAGACTATTTACCGCTTTTGGCTGATTCGATGCCTTACAAAGACGAATACGAACAAAATATTACCGTTGAAGACGACGCGCAGCAAACAATGGTGGATGTTGACCTTGTACAGTTATCGGGCAATGTGGGGGATTACCGCGGCGGGATAACAGTCGCTGAAAACCTACCGAATAACGACAAATTGTCGCTTACCATCGGCGGCGGCAGACGCAATGTTTATCACAGACAAATTCGTTTTATCAGCGATTACAAAAAACTCCAAAAACGCCTTGACGCGATTTTGGTTCAAGAACAACACCAATTTTACGAAAACGAATCTGATCATTGGTTTACAATCGGACACGAAAATGCACACTCACTCGGGCCAAAAGAAGGCACCGAGGCACTCGGCAAATACAAACACATAATCGAGGAAAATAAAGCCGATATGGGCGCGCTCGCCTTCCTTGACCTGCTCGTTTGCCGCGGGATGTACACTCAAACAGAGGCTGACCAAATCGCGTTTTCTTTTGTCGTTGACGGGTTCTTAAAATCAAAACCAACGCTAAGCCAAGCGCACCGCGTTCGTACGGTTATGCAAAATAAATATTTTATGGACAGAGGGGTTTTTGAACTACACGACGGCAAAATATTTGTCCACAGAGATAAAATCCTTCCTGCCGCACAAGAGATGCTTGCGGAAACCGTTCGTATCCAAATCACGCGTGACATAAACAAGGCTGAAAAATATATCACGGACAACTTTATCTGGACGCCTGAGATGGAAACCATTTCGCAAAAGCTCAAAGAAGTTAACAAGACCCTCAACGGCCGCTTAGAGACTGAATTGGCGGACAAATTGTTAAGCAATTAGACGGACAATTCTCCTTCATTCTTGTTCCCTCTCAATATCTGTTAAATGCAACAACTTTGAGATGCTTCGCGTTGCTCAGCATGACGGTCTTGCAAAATTTCTTTGTTTTTCTTATAATCGTATTGCACACGCGGAAGTAACTCAATGGTAGAGTACTTGCCTTCCAAGCAAGCTGTTGCGAGTTCGAGTCTCGTCTTCCGCTTACTTTCTTTTAGAAAGTAAGCATTAATTATATTTAAAGGAGTTTTATATGAGCGAAGTTAGAGCAAGCCATCTTTTGGTTAAAACAGAAGAAGAAGCACAAAAATTATACGACGAAATTGCAGCCGGGAAAGCGTTTGAAGACGCTGCTGCAGCAGTTTCACTTTGCCCGTCAGGCGCAAACGGCGGCGACTTAGGGTTTTTTGGCCGCGGAATGATGGTTAAGCCTTTTGAAGATGCTGCTTATTCAATGGAAGTCGGCGAGGTTTCAAAACCAATCCAAACACAATTCGGCTGGCATTTAATTAAATTAGTCGACAAATCATAGAGTTGCCTATGGCAAGTTTCGATATTGGTAAAGCCAGAGAATTCCTGACAGAGCAAGGGATTGACTATTTGTTGGTGAATTCAACCAACGAGTTTTTGGTGGAATATTCTCCATTGGAAGAAAATTCGCGCTACGCGCTAACCGGTTTTTCGGGCTCGACAGGGGATGCGCTGTTATCTCAAAACGAACTATTTCTGTTTGTCGATGGCAGATACCACATTCAAGCAGACAACGAAGTCGATTTGAATGTCGTAACCGTTGTAAAGCTAGATGTCGGTCAAAAAGCGCTGGATGAACTGATTAAAAAAATCAAACCCGGTGCGACTTTGGGAGTCTTTTCAAAGAAAAACACTCAAGCGCGGATGGAAGAACTTCTCAGCGCAGGGGTGAATGTTAAATTGATTGATGAAGACCCATTCACAACGACGAAAGTCGGCGAAGAAGCACAAATAACAAATTTACCACTATCGCTGACCGGTTTAACCAGCGAAGAAAAAATCGCCAAACTCAATCTAGACGGCAAATTATTTTTATCTAACCCTGAGGAGGTTTCATATATATTAAACGAGCGCGATTTCTCGCAAAATTATTCCAGCGCTGTGAACAAAAAAATTACCATCGGCAGTGGCGAAAAAGTTTATGCAGACAAAAATTCCACGAGCGCCTTCGACTTCGCACTCTTAGGTCCCCAGGTGCAAGAATTAAAAGAAAACCCAGTCAAACTGATGAAATCGGTCAAGACTGAGGAAGAAATCGCACACTACAAAGAGGCTTTTGAGCGCACCGACGCGACGATGCGCACCATTCGCGATTATATATATAATAACGAGGGGATTTCGGAATTTGATATCGCGCAACGGTTAGAGCAGGAATTCAAAAACCATGGGGCAAAGATTTTGAGCTTCGAATCAATTGTTGCCAAGGACAAAAATTCAGCGCTGGCGCATTATTCAAAAAATTCGCCGGATGAAATCATAACAGACGGAAGCCTTGTGTTGATTGACTGCGGAGCATATTACGAAGGCGGACTCGCAACCGATATCACGCGTGTTTTTGTAAAAGGCGAGCCGACCCAACTGCAAAAAAAGGTCTATACGACTGTTTTAAAAACTCTTTTGCACGCATATAATTATCGCTCTGATAATATGACCGGTTTTGAAATAGACGCCAAAGCCCGCGAAATAATTGCGCAAAACCCGATTGAGGGATTCGTATTTAACCACGGACTTGGCCACGGAATCGGAATCAGTGTTCACGAAAACCCACCAAACCTGGGGACGTCCGATATGGCAAAGACTCCAATTAAAGACAACATGTGCTTTACGATTGAACCCGGACTATATAACGCCGAGCATTTTGGGGTCAGGTTAGAAAACGCCTGCTATTTCAAAGACGGGCAAATCCGCTCGCTTACCAATATGGATTTTGAGCAAAAATTGATTGATTATGATATGCTAATATGCAAAGAGGCCGAATGGCTGCAACAATTTAGAGTATGTTGAAAGGTTGAATGGCTGAATGGTTGAAAAAATTACCAGCGTAAATAACGATTTAATAAAAGAAACGGCAAAGCTCGCGCAGCGCAAATACCGCGATGAATCGGGAAAGTTTTTACTTGAAGGTTTTAAGGCGGTTGAAGGTGCGATGAACGCAGGAATTGAGCTTGAGAATGTCTTTTGGCTTGATGAAAAGCCGACTTCAGATGGCATTGTCGTGACCGAACCTGTTATGAAAAAGATTTCTACAACAGATTCAATCCCACGGATTGTGGCTGTTGCGCGCCAAAAGATTTATGACAAATCGGCACTGTCAAAAGTCAAAAAAGTAGTTTTACTTGAAAACATTAAAGATGTTGGAAACTTAGGAACGATTCTTCGTACCAGCGCGGCGTTTGGAGTGGATGGGATCGTGCTTTACGGCGAGAGCGTAGATATTTATAACCCCAAATGCATCCGGGCATCGGTCGGAACTTTATGGAAAATGCCGGTCGTTCAAATTAAAGATTTCAGCGATTTAAAAGAATTATTCGCACATCACCAGAGAGTTGCGACCCTGCCACGCGCAAAAACGACTCTAAAAGAATTCACCCCAACTTCTCCGTGGCTGCTGATGTTTGGCAGTGAAGCAGAGGGGTTGAGCAAGGAATTAATCAGTTTTGCGACCAAAGAAATTAAAATCGAAATGCCGGGTGAAGTTGAATCTTTAAATCTCAGCGTTTCTTGCGGGATTATCCTGCATTCAATTTGTTAAAGAATGTAACAAATCTTACCCATGTTGAAATAGCACCCTTTTTGGGGTGTTTATATTCTTAGAGAGATTTATAAATTAGAGAGCGACATGGGCACAAACAACGTTAACATAGCTGATTTAAATAAGGCATTTGAAGCCGCGAAACTGCGTCAGCAGGAGGCTCAAAAAGGCGTGCAGCAAACGCAAAGAAACGCTAACTTTACCAGAAACGGGTCGATTTTTAATGAAAAACAGGGCGCAAAAACAGGTGCCGCGACAAATACGAATAACGTTGACGGCGCAAAAGCTGAACTTAGAGCAAAACAAGAGCTGGCAAAGGCGAATTTGGATGTTCAAAACAGCACAAAAGCCATTGAACAGGCAAAAAGAACCAACGTTGCAGGCGCTGAAAACCTTGCCAACACGACCGGTACGACCCAGCAAAATGTCGACGATCTTAAGGCACAGTTAGCAAAAATGGACTTGCCACAAGAGATGAAAGATAAGATTCTTGCTCAAGCTGAAGCTAAACTTGCTGCTACAGAGCAGCACACTGAAGCTCGCGCAAATATGAACGGTGCGCAATTGACTCAAGACGACATGAAAATGGAAGGCATGACACTCAGAGATCAGGCCATAGCTATGACAAATAAAAGCAACGAATGGCGTGGGTTCTCACAAGACGCGGCTTCTAATATGTCTGTGATGCAGAATGAAATGGTTCAAAAAGAAGCTCAGACCAATGATATCGCGAAGGAAACTGAAGATAAAGCCGAAGAGCTTAAAAGAGAAATCGAAAACCTTAAAAAACAAATAGAAAAAGATAAAACCAACGGTGAAGTTGATCCTGCAAAAACCGCAAAACTTGAAAAACTTGCCGGAAAAATGGACAGCATAACTGAAAAAGGTCAAGAAAAAATCGAACGCGAAGAAGGCAGACTCGACACCATGAGAGGCGAACTTCAAGGCCATGCCGAAACAGCCCAAAACACATCAGATTTTGGCAAAGAAACTAAACATACCGGTCAAGATTTGATGCGCAAGAGTGGATTGATGTACAGTAAAGATTTCTTCACGGGCATAAGAGCTATGCGCACAGGAATGAGCGCAGATTCCACCGGTAAAAGTACCGACAAAATAGCTGTTAGCACAGGAAACGATTTAGGTGTCAGCCTGAATGTTGTCCGAGAAGACGCGTCAACCGTAAGAGAACAAGTTCGGGATGCGCAGTCATTAGCAGCTGACGCTACGATGGTTAAAGCAGAAGCAGCGGTTACAGAATCAACAGGCGAGACAGAAAACACTGAAGACAAAACAGCGCAAAAAACTGAACAGACCACCGATGACACCCAACAGCCGGGGGGTTTCCAAAAGAAAAAGGTTCCTAGACCTAAAGAAGAATAAATTTAAAACCCGGAGCAAAAGTTCCGGGTTTTTTTATTGCTATAAATCGCTACATGCTATACATCATTTCCCCGTCGCCGTCACTTGGCGTCAACGGCGGCCTTGTAGTCGGCACCGGGTCAAAACGCAAGACCGGCGGGCCGTCCCCGGCTGTATTCGGCACATCAATCGGATGGATTGATTTTGGGAAGAAGCGCAAAGTTATATTCTGCACAATATCTTGCGACAAAACATCTTTTGAATAAAGTTTTAAGACTTGAGTTGCCTCCGGAGGCAACATATTTTGTTTGTTTGTAACTTTTTTTCTGTAAGTTTTGCTCCAAATAATAATATCGTTATCAATAAGTACAGCACGGGTTTCAAGTTCAAACGGCTGTTGAAGTTCAAAAGCCTCCGCGACTCTGTTAGTTTCCCAAAATCCACGCGCAATATCTCTTTTGCCGCCTTCAGGGACAACGTAACTTGAGATTACCAAAACGAAATTTGAACCTGCTTGAGCAGCCGCTTTATTGTACGCAATAAAATCGGGCTTTTGCGCTCTGTATTTTATCGGCGGATTAAAAGTCTGGGCTTTTATCTTACCGGATTTGTTAAAATAACTCGTAACGTCTTTTGAAATAATTTCTGACGCATCCGGGAAAGTCGCATCAGGCAGCACAAGAAGGCTCACCTCATCAGCATGCGCCAGCGGTGCAACCAAAAACATCACCAAGAAAATTTTAAATAGTATTTTCATATTATTAATATACACAATAATATGGTATAATACAATTATGAATTACGATAAATTAATGGAAATAGCAAAAGAAGCCTCAGAAAAGGCTTACTGCAGGTACTCTGATTTTCCTGTCGGGGCTTGCCTTTTGACAAAATCAGGGAAGACCTTCGCAGGCTGCAATTTTGAAAACGCCAGTTATGGACTGACCATTTGCGCTGAGCGTAATGCAGTCGGGGCAGCTATTTTAGAGGGCGAAAGAGAATTTAGAGCAGTCGCAATTTATTCCCCAAGAATGGAAAACTGCACCCCATGCGGCGCTTGCAGACAAGTTTTGCACGAATTTGAGCCTGCCGAAGGAATGGATGTCATAACACTCACCTCTCAAGGGCAAAAAATATACAAACTCGCCGAGCTTTTACCTGAAGGATTTAAGCTCTAATGTATATCCTGGAACTTGTAGCTGCGCTGTTTCGCAAGAAAAAAGTTGTTGAGCCGCAAATCTATAACCCCATTGTTGAACCCGGCGAAATAGTCGAAGAAGAATGCACAGAGCATATTTTTATGCCAATTGATAGCAGCGGAGAAACCCTTGCCTGCCGCAATTGCGGACAAATAATTTCGCGCGAAGCTTTTGAAAAGAAGAACATTTTTAAAAATAATTAATCCGTCATGTTAAGCTAACTCAGAGTCATAATGACGGAAGGTTATTTCTTAACACACATTTGCGCGAGGATATTTTTTGCAGCGTTATATTGCGAGTCAGTTTTATTTTTAATATCACTCAGGCGTAATTCTACCTCAACATCCGGGGAAATCCCTTTTTTGTTTATATCATGCCCGTTTGGGGTGAGGTATTTAGCGATAGTTAGGTTCAAACCGGTTTCGTTCGGGAGCGGAATGATTTTTTGAACCATGCCTTTGCCGTAGGTTTTGGTACCAAGCAGGGTGGCTTTTTTGTAGTCTTTCAGTGCACCAGATAGAATCTCGCTGGCGCTTGCTGAAACGCCGTCAACCAATACCACCACAGGTTTATCAATCCCTAGTTCTGTATCCTGTGCTTCAATATCGTATCTAAACCCGTTGCGCCCGACTATACTCACTAAATTTCCTTCCGGGATAAATAAGTTTGCGATAAAAACAGCGTTTGGTAACAACCCGCCGGTGTTTCCGCGCAAGTCAATAATTAAACCCTGAGTTCCTTTTGTTTTTTCAAGCGCTTCTAAAAATTCGTTCGGAGTAGTTGTGCTGACAAAACTTTTTATCTGTATATAGCCGATATTCTTGTCAACGGAGCTTTTTACGGTTTTTATCTTAATCTCACGGCGCACAATTTTCTTGCTCAATTTATCCTTGTCGCGCATAATCGTCAAGGTAACAAAACTGTTTTCCGGCCCGCGAACCAATGCAGCAATCTCACTCAAAGCCAAGCCGCTTACGTCTTTTCCGTCAACTGCCAAAATAATATCTTTTGGAAGCAGGTTTGCAATTTGAGCCGGAGTACCTTCCATCACACTGATTATCTCAATTTTCCCCGCAACTGACGAGATATTCACACCGATACCGCTGATTTTTGAACTTATCGAACTATTTTGTTCAGAATATTCGGTCTTTGACATAAATTTTGAGTAAGGGTCATCAAGACTTGCCAGCATCGTTTGTATCGCTACTTCAGCATCTTCGGGGGTTTTAATTTTATGAGAATAATGTTCTTTCCAACGGTACCACATTTGTCCGTTCATTGAAGAATCATAATAATTATCACGGATTGTACCCCAGGTTTTGTCAACGAGCCTTTGAGCCGAAACCTGGTCGTGATTGACCATCTCGGGGATATCCTCAAAAGATGCTCTTTGCGGGGTAAAAAGCATAATATTTAGCGCCACCAAAATAAGGGCAATAATTATCATGATAATCAACTTTAACTTCTTCATTCTAATAATTTAATCCAAGAAAGAAACATAATCAATATACTTTTTTATTAGCTCTATAGCGGATGTTAATTTAGCATATAAAAAAGCGGACAAACTTTTACATCACATCCGCTAATTATTATTCACATCTTTTTGGTTGATGGCAGCCGGCAGTAGCAGATCAATCTACAAGTTGCCAACTGTCATCTAATTTTTTTCTACAAATCCTCAAACCCCGGTGAAGTTGACGGTATATCTTTGTAACCCTCGTTAGTATGAACCGTCTTTTTAATATATTTATCCGTGTAGTTTCCGCGCTCGTAAAGTCTGCTCAATGTGTTTTCGCGTTTTACCAAGGGGTGAAGTTCGTCGTTGCTCTCCGGATAAAGTTTTGATATTTCTGTCCAGACAGCCGCTTCCATTGTCCAGGCATAAGTTTCTTCCGCTAAAGAGTTAAACTCATCCTGGTGAAGCGCCTCGTGTGAAAGCAATGCCGCTAACGCTCCCGGGGGTGCATCTTTGTGACGCGGGTTTATATAGATAAACAATTGTTTACCTTTTTTCCAACCAAGAGCATCGAAAGATGCGTAGTCAGGGTTGATTGCACCTAAATCCCTAAATTCAATCTTTACGGGACGTTGAGATAAGTTCTCGCCCAAAATCGCTTTTCTTGAAAAATCTCCGTTTGTTCCTTTCAACATATCAAGCGCAACGTAAATCCGCTCTTCTTTGCCTGTAACTTTGTACACCGGAGTAATTTGTTTAATATAAACTTCCGTATATTTTTTCGGGTAGCTTTTTGGCACTGCGCCTGCTACATCTTCAATCGCAAACGCTTGCATTCCGGCGAATGCCAACATCCCAACCATTGCTACTAAACCCAGTTTTCTGGTTAACTTCTCTTTTAATCCCATTAATCCCTCAATCTTCTTTTGTTTCAATTACTGCTGTAATCGGAATGTTTACCACTCCACTCCGGCTCACGCCCATATTAACAGTATAATCATATTTTTAAAAAAGACAAATTTTGACAAATTATTACAACCCCCTTGTCATCATGAATTTATTTCAGCATGGTTGCTAACTTCCCGGTCATCCTGAACTGACTGCTGAATCGACTGAAAGCAACTTGCGGCTGGACTCTATGTCCCTACCTGGTGATTCAGCATGATTGCTAACCTCCCTGTCATCCCGAACTTGTTTCGGGATCTTCCATCGTGGAGTATAACAAATGTCCTATGCGTTTTCCCACAGGTCGCGCATTTCAGGATTCATCTCTTTTACTAAATTGATTTTCCAATCTCTGTGCCAATTTTTTAATTGTTTTTCTCTTGTTATAGCATCGTTAACATTTGTATACTCTTCATAGTATATTAGCCTGTCCAAATGGTATTTTGCACTAAAACTTTTCTCGTTTATTTTCTCGCCATGATACATCATGCGATTTGCAATATTATTTGTTACCCCGATATAAAAGATTGTTTGTTCATAGTTTGTTATGATATAGACATAATATTTGTGTTCTTTTTGCATTTAACTATTATAGCATGACGGTGTTCTCAAATCGTTTCGGTGGAAGATTCCGAAACAAGTTCGGAATGACAGGAGGAGAATAACAAACGCCATTTATTTTGCAAGAATTAAAAAAGATAACAGAGAAATTTTGACTAGATTGCTTCGCTATCGCCTGCAATGACTAATTATTATTTATCCCTTTTTCTGCTTAGAGCAGCAAGTTCGGTGTATAAGACCTTATATTCAGTCGCGTTATCAATACTCACAGCTTCTTTTATGTAATCCAGCGCGAGCTTAATCTCATCCGCGGACTTATAGATTTGTGCTAAATCCGCGTAATACTTCGCACACGTCGGGTCAGCCGTAATTGCACGTTTCATGCACTCAACCGCTTCTTCCAAATCGTTTTGTTTGTAGCGTACAAGCGCAAGGTAATAATAGCCTTCAGGATAATTCATATCGAGCGAAATCGCGCTCTGCGCGTAGAATTTTACCTTGTCCAAATCGTTCATCTCAAATGCTGCTTGAGCGCCTGTAATATATGCGGCGATAAAGTTTTCGTTTTCTTTAATAACTTTGTCCGCAATTTCGAGCGCCTTTTCATAATTTTTTTCTTTGATATAAATTTCTGCTAAAGTGCAGTTATAATTGAGATTTTGCGGATTTTTTGCAATAACTTTTTCAATAATCTCGCGCGCTTTAACAGGCAAATTTAATTCCAAATAAATTTTTGCTAACGACGTCAACGTAAAATCATCCTCGTAACCCGCTTCAATATTTTTCTCTAAATCGCGCTGCGCACCAAGGAAATCCTTTTTCTCTAATTTCAACAACGCACGTAACACGTGGGTTTGCGGGTGGTCAGGCTGGTTAGATAGAATAAATTCCACTTCATTATTCGCCTTATCAAACTGCTTGGCTTCGTAATACAAATACGCCAGAGAATAGCGATAATCCATATTTTCCGGCGCAAGACAAGCCGCTTGGATATAGGATTTTGTAGCTTCAGCCAGCCAGCCGTTGTAGAAATAAGCGTTTCCGAGGTTATAAAAATAAACCGCGTTTTGCTTATCAATGTGTACAGCTTTTGAAAACGCCTTGATAGCCTCAATAAATTTCATATCCTCAAGCGCAAAAAGGCCGATGAAATTTAAGACTTCCGGGTTGTCTGTGTTTTTGTTCAAATTATCAAAAGTCTCACGCGACTTTTCAAACTCACCCATATCAAAATAAATTTTGCCTAAAAGCAAAGTTATGCGCGCGTCATAGTCGTTGTCTTCAGGGTTGCCCTGATATTTACCCCCCGCTTTTTCTGCAATTTCTTTTGCTAACTCCAGCTCGCTGTTGTCGTAAAACGCTTTTGCGTATTCATAAACCACCCCTTGCGGGTCGAATTTACTTATCTCCTCAAGCTTTCCGAGTTTTGATAGGATATTAATTAAACCGGCGAGATTTTGCGAGTTTTCCTCTAACTCATAAACTTTTTGCGCATAACTCAATGCCTTGGAGTATTTTTGCTGTGCCAAATAAATTTTTCCGAGCAATTTAAGACTCTCAACATGGCTTGGGTCTTGGTTTAGGACTTTTTCTAAGAACTGTACTGCGCGCTCATAATTTTGCATCAGGTAATAAGTTTCACCCAATTGTGAGAGGATTTCTGTGTTTTCGCTCTCGAGTTCCAACGCCTTATAAAGCATCTCAACAGCCTGCTTGTAGCAGTTTTGCGATTTTAGTTCAAAAGCTTGTTTTATGTATTCCAGTGTTTCTGACATCTATTGCGCCTTCTCTTCTTCCTCGGGTTCATTCTCGTTAATTATCAACAAAACCTCATCATCACCCGCCATTTTAAGGGTGTTGCGCGCAATCCCTTCTAAGCTTGTGTTTGTGCCAAAAGAACCGATTTCTTGTTTAAGATTTTTGTTTTTATTCTGTGCCTTGTCATGAATTTTTTGCAGTGTCACAATTTTTGCCTGATAAGAAATTGTTTTAGTAATATTTAAAATCAGCCCAAAACCAAGTTGAATCAAGCATAACAACAGAATAATTGTCAAAAACGAATAGTAAAATTTGATTTGCCGTTTTTCCTTTGCGGCGCGCTCGTCCGTTTTTGCAACAATTTCCTCGTTAGGATGGTTTTCGGTTTGATTCGCTCGTCTTTTCATGTTCATATTATATCATAGATTCAAGACTAGAACTTATATTGCGTTGAAAATCTGAGTTTAGACTTTACAACTTGATTATTAATATCAAAAGTCTGACCGGCACCGAGTTCAAAATTTAAACGGTCATTGCCTTTGTATCCAAGCGGGGTTACTGAAACGACAAATTCCAATGAAGTACGGTTTTTGGTTATTTCGGATTTGTAGACTTCTTTTACCGTAAAAATGCTGTTGAGCTTGAGTTCAGGAGTCAAATAAAATGAGTCAAAAGTCATACCGCTGGTGGTTCCGAGAGTCTTGGCATAAGACGAACTTAGCGCGAATCTTTTGTATTCATACTTTGTATACATCGAAGTTACTTGTTCGATTTGGGCTGAATCGACAACCGAACCGTAAGTTGTTCCGAACGAAAATCCACCGCCCAACGGGGTGTTCACTTTAGCCGAACTCTTACCGGAGAGCGGGCTTATTGTATAATGCTCAAAATTATAAGGGTTGTAAGCCGCTGTATAATTGTGCTGCTTGTTACTTATAAGACTCTTTGAACCGAATTTTTGCGGCTTTTGGATATTGAGCGCAAAATTGCTGTTTGCATCCATAAGCACAATCGCATCCTCGTCATCCCGGTATTCAGCGTAACCTTTTAGAACCATGCCGTCGTAATTCGGCACTTCTTCAACTTCGCTATATGCTTCATATTCCTCAGAATCCGTGTATTCTTGGCTCTCATTCGGAATAGCTCCGAGTTCTTCGTCATAATCCGGGATTGTTAACATGATTTTATTCGACAGCGCAAATGGAGGCTCTGCAGCTTGAACTTGCAAAACGGGGGTAAATATATTAATAACTAAGGCTAACATCAATGTTGTTAGTAAAGAAATCTTCCTCATACCAACATTTTAACATAAAACCTTCGGTTTTTGTCACCTTCACTCGCAAAACCGCGTGCAAGCATTCAGATTTGTCTCGCTCATGGTAACGTAATATAAAAAGTTTATTTATGGTAGAATAGAAACTAGGGACTAGGGACTAGGGACTAGTATCCAAAACCCAATGCCAATTGTCTAAGGAAGGAATACTATGTCGGAAAATGTGAGAGTTAGAATAGCACCGAGCCCAAGCGGTAATTTACACGTAGGAACAGCAAGAACTGCCTTGTTCAATTATTTGTTCGCAAAAAAACACGGCGGAAAATTCATTTTAAGAATTGAAGACACCGATTTGGAGCGCTCAAGCAACGAATACATCAAAAACATTTTTGACAGCTTAAAAGCACTTGGCTTAAACTGGGACGAAGGTCCGGATGTGGGCGGTCAATACGGCCCATACTCACAATCCGAGCGTTTTGATATGTACCCACAATACGCGCAAAAGCTTCTTGACGCAGGCTATGCCTACGAATGTTTCTGCACCCCGGAAGAACTCGAAATAGAAAAAGAAACCGCGACCCAAAACAAACAGGCTTATGTTTATTCAAAAAAATGCGTCGAGCTATCTGACGAAGAAAAAGCTGCACGCCGCGCTAAAGGTGAGGTTCCGGCAATCAGATTTAACGTTTCAAAAACACAAAAAGCTTTTCACCCAACGTCAGAGCTTGCTTTCAACGACCTTGTTAAAGGAGAATTAAAACAAGACACAGACCTTATTGGCGACTTTGTAATCATGAAATCCAACGGCACCCCGACTTACAACTTCGCGGTTGTAATTGATGATATGTTGATGAAAATTTCTCACATAATCCGCGGGGAAGACCATATTTCAAACACATTTAAACAACTTTTAATCTACGAAGGACTTGGCACACAAGTACCTGAGTTTGGACATTTGGGTATGATTTTGGCACCGGACAGAAGCAAACTTTCTAAACGCCATGGCGCAACAGCAGTTTCGGATTTTGTGGAACAAGGCTATTTGACCGAAGCGTTGGTGAATTTTATTGCATTACTTGGCTGGTCGCCGTCTGACGGGCAGGAAATCAAGAGTGTGGACGAGATTGCGGCAGATTTTAGAATTGGCGATGTGTCAAGTTCAAACTCGATTTTTGAGTACGACAAATTAAACTGGATGAACAGCCAATATATTAAACAACTTGATATTGAAACCTTGAAAGACGCGCTGAGACCGTATTTAACCCAATATGACCTGGGCTTCTTGACTGATGCACAATATACTCGCATGGTTGAAATCACACGCGAACCATTGACGATTTTGTCTGACATCACTAACGATGTACCGTATTTCTTTGGCGAAGGGGTCGAAATTGAGCTTGAAGTTCAATCAGAAGTTTTGAGCACTGAAACCTCGCAAAAAGTTTTACGCGAATTTGCTTCTCAAGCGCAAGACTGGGAATTTACAGAAGAAAATTTACACGAAAAATTAGACGCATTCCGCACGCAATTTAAAGAGCAGGGGATTAAACCTAAAGAAACAATGTGGGCGATTCGCGGCGCTGTTACAGGCAGAACCCGCGGGGCTGACATTACTGCTGTGCTTACGATTCTGGGCAAAGAGAAAACTCTTAAACGCGTTACTTCTTCACTAGCCTAGACATTTGCTCGTTGTAAAACTCTTCAAATGTGTCATTTAGGATTGCCTCGCGCGCTTTTTGCGAAAAGTCAACGAGAAATTTTGTGTTGTGGATTGATAACAGCGTCGCGGCTGTGGATTCCCCGCAGCGCCACAGATGGCGGATATATGCGCGCGAGTGGTTTTTACACGCATAGCAGTCGCAGCCTTCAACCAGCGGTCGTGGATCATCATAAAACTGCTGGGTTTTAATATTACGGCTACCTTCAGGGGTAAAAAACGCTCCGTGGCGTGCATTTCGCGTTGGCAGAACACAGTCAAACATATCAATTCCGTTTTTGATGCCATCGAGTAAATCTTCCGGAGTGCCCACACCCATCAGATAACGCGGCTTGTTTTCCGGCAAAAGCGGTGCGGTCATTTTTACAAAATGGTTTTTAATATCAGTCGGCTCACCCACGCTGACCCCGCCGATTGCATATCCGACCGCATCAAACGAAGAAATTACGCGCGCACTTTCTTGACGTAAATCATCATAAAACGCACCTTGAACAATCGGGAAAAGCGCCTGATTTTCGTTAGTTTTTGCCCTAAAACATCTTTCTAACCATCGATGAGTACGCTCCATCGCAGATTTTGCTTCCTCATAACTGCAAGGATACGGTGCGCATTCGTCAAACGCCATAATTATGTCCGCGCCGATGTCTTGCTGAATTTCCATAGAAATTTCAGGGCTGATAAAATGCGTCGAACCGTCTTTTGGGTCGCGAAATTCCACCCCGTCTTCTGTAATTTTTCTCAAATGTGAAAGCGAAAAAACTTGAAAACCGCCAGAATCCGTCAAAACAGGCCTGTCCCAGTTCATCCATTTATGAATTCCGCCAAACTGTTTGATTAATTTTGTGCCAGCTCTTAAATACAGATGGTAAGAATTTGCCAAAATAATTTGCGCACCTGTTGCTTCAACCTGATCGCCGGTGAGGGTTTTGACAGCAGAATTTGTGCCAACCGGCATAAAAATCGGGGTCTTAATTTTTCCGTGCGGGGTGGTTAAAGTGCCTGCTCTAGCACCGGATCGCTTGCAAACATGTTCTAATTCATACGCAAACGGACTGGCCATTACGCACCTTGTTTGTTAGCTTTAAGCTTTTCTATAACAAGCTCAGCCATATTGCTCCAGCCTGCACACAATTCTTCAGGCTTAAAGTAAATATCAATTTCGCGCTGTGCACTTTCAACACAATCTGCACCATGGACGATATTATATTCCTTAACAAGTCCGTAATCTGCGCGAATGGTACCCACTTGCGCTTCGCTCGGATCGGTGGAACCAATAAGATGGCGTGTTCCGGAGACCACATTATGGCCTTCTAAAACCATCGCGACAATCGGGCCGCTCTGGAGATAGTTAACAAGTCTTTCATAGAAATGTTTGCCTTTGTGCTCTGCGTAGTGTTTTTCCGCCATTTCCTCTGTTACATTAACCATTTTTAGAGCAATTACCTTGAAACCTTTTTCTTCAAAACGTCTGATAATCTCTCCGACCAATCCTCTTTTTACACCATCCGGCTTAACAGCTACGAATGTTCTTTCTAAATTAAACATGCCCTCTCCTTTTGTTCACTTATGCTCATTATACCATAAATATTATCCGTAATTTTGAAAAGTCCATCTTCTTTTTCCTTTTTAGTGAGTGGTGAATGGTGAATGGTGAGTAGTTCATTTAGTTCGCTATTGCTCACATAGTAGTACTTTTTGTTGCACTATTCACTATTCACAATTGTCTATTCACTTCCCTTACCCTTGCCTTTTGCCAAATAATCATTAAGACCACCATGTAAATAGTGGAAATCCGTCGATTCTCTCATCAGTTTGGAGGATTTTTCACACAGCGGGCGTAAAATTTACAAAATATATAATATAATTAAAGCAGGAGGAAGTTTCATGGACAGTTTTTATCCAAAATTTGACTTGGCAGGTAGAATTCAACACACTAAACTCGACACAGGGATAGGAGCTATGCCTTCGGGAAGAATGCCACGCATTGAAGACACGTCTTCACCTGATTTTAAACAGGTTATGTCAGGATTGGTGGAGAATTTCAACACTGAACTCAATGCACCGGACAACCTTCTAAAAGATGTTATGTCGGGTTCCAACAATGTGGACATCCACGACGTTATGGTTGCGATGTCAAAGTCCGAAATCAGCGTCAACATTGCGACACAGATGACGGGTAAAGTTATCCAGGCATACGACAAGATTATGCAAATACAAGTGTAAGGGAAGTGAATAGACAATTGTGAATAGTGAATAGTGCAACAAAAAGTACTACTATGTGAGCAATAGCGAACTAAATGAACTACTCACCATTCACCACTCACTAAAAAGGAAAAATATGGACTTTTCAAAATTACTAGAGAACAAACCTTTATTATATAGCATCGCAGGCGGCGTTGTGGCAATTCTTATTGCGATAATCCTTATGGTTTCAATCATCGGCGGCGGGAACAAAAGCGGAGGAGCGAGCGCAGGACAGCCGTTGAAAGTTAACGTTGATTTACTCACAACCGATAACGCGGGTAAGGCTCTTGAAATTCAAGCGCTTCTCGCTCGTCATAATATCACGGTTGATAGAAAAATCGATGGTACAAAATCTGTTCTTTATTTGAACAAGGACAAATGCACCCCTGAAAATAAAAAATGCACCGATAAAGAACGCGACCTTGCAATCATTCAAATTGTTCAAAGCGGTATGATGGATAGAAATGTAGGGTTAGAGATCTTTGACAAGGGCGATTTTACTTCAACAAAAGAAGATAAAAGAATCCGTTTGTCACGTGCGATTAACGGCGAACTCTCACGTCTAATCCGCAATATCCAAGGCGTTAACGATGCGTCTGTATTTATTTCAATACCTGAACAAACAATGTTTTCTTCAATGCAAAAACCAATCACTGCAACTGTTCAACTTTCTGTTGATAACGGTATAAAATTGGATGCGTTAAAAATCAAAGCGATTTCTAACTTGCTTTTAGGAAGCGTAACCGGTTTAACCAACGAAAATATAGCGATTACCGACACAAACGGTAACACTTATAACAGCATTATGGATGCGGGCGATGAGATGCTTCAAAAAATCGAAGAAAACGACAAATATATGCAGCAAAAAGTTGCAGCACAGCTTGATAGATTGATTGGTCAAAACAACTATGTTGTAACGGTCAGCACCTTCTTAACTCAAGCACCGATTGAGAAATTCACCATCGCTTACGACCCTGAAAAGAAAACTTCAGTTTCTGAGCAGACTTTCTCTGAAGGTTTGGGCGATCAAACTTCTGATACTAACAAAGGCAACAATGCGGTGAGTGTTTACTTGCCAAACGGGCTTCCTGCGGGCAGTTCAGATTCTTCACAAAACAGAAACTATTCTAGAAGCGCAAAAGAAACTCAATACGGAGTTACAAAAACTCAGACGAATGAATATATGAAACCGGGAGTTGTAGAGGAAATCTCTATCGCTGTAACTCTTGATAAAGCAGCACTGCCATCAAACACGACTTTAGAGGAACTAAAGGAATTGGTAGCAAAAGCAGCGAGTCCAAAAGTAACGGCCGAGAATGTTTCCATCGCGTTTTCTGACAGCAACGACCCATATCTTGCCGGCGACAAACCTGCAAACCTTCCTTCACCTGATGAATCAGGCAACCCTTGGTGGATTACAATTGCAATAGCAGCGCTGGGCGTTATGGCTATTTTCAGACACGTTTCAAACAGAATCAAAAAAGCAAAAGAGGAGCAAGAACAAGAATTACAGGCACTTCGCACACACACAGCTCAGCAAGACCAGCTTCTGACTGATATTAACCAACGCGCAGCACAGTTGACTGAGAGACAATCTGAACTTGCGCGAAACTTGATTGAACAGCAGCAACGCGGCTATATTGAGCAACAGCAAGACCCTAACCAGCTTGCAGCGACTTTGAGCAACCTTTCTAACAATCTTCTTGACGCTGATGATGAAGACGCGGCTGAAAAGATTAAAAGCTGGATAGAACAAGCATAACCAAAGGTTATGCTTGGTGAATAGTGAATTGTGAGTAGTGAATAGGCCAATAAAAGGAAAGAGATGAACCATACTGAATTAGATGCTTGGAAAAAATCAATAGAATTTGTTACAGAAATTTATGAAATCACTAAAGATTTTCCTCAATCTGAGATGTATGGCTTAACAAACCAAATGAGAAGGAGTGCTGTATCCATACCATCAAATATCGCTGAAGGATGCACAAGATATTCAGATAAAGAAACTTCGCAATTCCTATACGTAGCACTAGCTTCTGCATCTGAAATTGAAACTCAAATAGTGATTTCAAACAATTTAAAATACATTAATGACCACTTGAACTTATTAGAGAAATTAAATGATATAAGAAAATTAATAAAAGGGCTATTAAATTATTTAAAAAACAAAAAATAAATTATTGTTGAACTATTCACTACTCACAATTCACTATTCACATCAGAAAGGGAAAAATGGCAATACAAGGATTCGATTATCAGACATTTGCAGAGGATTTGACGCAGCAGGCGTTGGGTCTTGTGCCGCAGGAGTTTGATGAAAACCAAAAGAATTATGTTGCCAATACCTTGCGCAATTTCTCAACCATAGCGGGCGAAGCGCTTTATAACGACGATGAATCAGGTTTTAATGTTGAACAGGCTCAGATGATTACCCAAATCATTGCCGAGTGGTCGTTTCACAAGTCCGTTGATTTAGTGCGTTCAGGACTTCCGCCGCAGTTTTGGGACTCAATTATGCAAAAGATTGCGTTCACAATCTTTGAGGTGGCAAAGCAGGCGTTTAAACAATCTCTGCCGCAAGATCAGGTGCTGCAGCTAATTGAACACCACGTTAAAAAGACTTACGTCGAGGCGATTGAAGAATTAAAAGAAAACAATATGATTGACGAAGAACTCATGGAACAGGCTTCTTCGCAATCAAATATTGACGCGATGATGCAGCAGCAGGCAGAAGCGGTGGCAATGGGAGAACCGGGAGAATATTCCGAGTTCGACCAAGAAGGCGCACCTGTTGGTCCTGCGCAGCCGGGCCAAGCGGCTTCTAACAGCCCGAAAGTTTTAAAACTTGCCACCCTTGCGTTGTTATTTAGGCAAATGAAGCAAGAAAAAGTTCAGACGATTCTTGATAAATTCGACACCGAAGACGCTCATTCTGTAATAAAATTTATGGGAATGCCTGATTTGGAGCAAAAAGTTGATTCTGCAACAGCAATGAGATGTCTGCAGGAGATAAAAACCCGACTTCCTGGTGAAAAAGTTTTGAGTCCTTCAAAATTGATTTCTAAAATTAAAAATATAGCTGATTTCACTGACAGAGCGCGGCTTGAACAGGTGCTGCAATTAGAGCGCCAAAAGGTTAAGCGGTTTGTTTTCAATGCAATTGAGGGGGAGTATTACGAAATTGCGCCGGCAGTTGCTAACATTATTGCCACACACGTGGAAGATAGTGTATAATATCATAAGATATGATTATTAAGAAGAAAGTACAAAAGCATAGCGGGGAGATGCCAGAAGATCAACTGTTAGAACAGGTTAACGAGCCTGTTATTGGCGAGCAAATTTCTGCTGATAAGATTGACCTTTTTGATCTTGATAATGTCGATTTTTCCCAGCGCAATGAACAGCGCAGAGGGGACAGAAGACGCGGGTTTCGCCGTACTGACGATAGAAATTTGATTTCGCGCGCGCGCGAGGAGGCTCAGGCAATTAAAGAAGCCGCGGCTCAAGAAGGTTATCAAGAAGGACTGGCGCAAGCTAAAGAAGATCTTGCGATGGTTAAAGAATCAATGGCGTCTTTTGCCGGCGCAGCGCAGGAAGTCTTTGAATACATCGCGCCTGATATCTTGGAAATCAGCGTTGATATAGCACAGAAAATCATTAAAAAAGAAATAACTCAAAACCCTGAAATCATAATGGATAACATTATGGAAATCCTCAAAGGGCTTTCTAAAGAAGAAACAAAAATTACAATAAAAGCAAACCCGTCACAAACGGCATTGCTTAAACAGGAAGTCCCGAAAATGCTCGAGAACGTAGGGTTAGAAGCGAAAATCTTTATCGTTCCGGACGAGGAGGTTTATGAAGGCGGATGTGTAGTTACAACGACAAACGGGGTTATTGACGCGACAATCGAAACACAATTAGCGGTAATATCCGAAGCATTGAAGGAGGTTTAAAAAGTGAGTAGTGAGTAGTGAATAGTGAGTAGTTCTTCAAAAAATATAGGATTTCGTGAGCACAAAGTGCGAACATAATGAACTATTCACCATTCACCATTCACCATTCACCCAAAACAACATGGCACAGGAACAAGGCGGAGTAAATATATTAAGCGAATTGGCGATAGCCATATTTGTGTTGCTCTTAATCGTCCTGTTGCTGGTTGAATTGCCGACCTGGGTTGTAAACTTCTCAATCTGTTTAAATATCACACTTGGCGTAATCCTCTTAATGATTTCGTTATATGTTAAAAAGACGCTTGAACTAGCATCATTCCCGTCAATCATCTTGGTCGGAACGATGTTCCGGCTGGTTTTGGGGATTGCCTCCACCCGATTGATTCTTGCAAAAGGGGAAGCGGGAGAAGTTATCCACGCCTTCGGAACGTTCGTAACCGGCGGGAATATGATTGTCGGGGGTGTAATCTTCTTGATTATCACCATTGTGCAATTTATGGTAATCACAAAGGGTGCCGAACGTATCGCGGAAGTTGCGGCAAGGTTTGCCTTAGATGCAATGCCGGGTAAGCAGATGACAATTGATGCGGATTTTAACGCGGGGCTTATTTCTCCTGAAGAAGCGACTCAAAAACGTGAAGATTTACAGAGAGAATCTAACCTCTTCGGTTCTATGGACGGTGCGATGAAGTTCGTAAAAGGGGATACCATCGCGGGTATCATCATCGTTTTAATCAATATCATCGGCGGATTATGTATCGGCTGCCTTATGAACCAAATGCCTGCTGCTGATGCGGTCGCAAAATACACAGTCTTAACAATCGGTGACGGTTTGGCTTCTCAAGTCCCATCGCTCTTGATGTCAATCGCAGCCGGTATCTTTATGACACGTTCTTCAGCGGTCAGCTCTTTAGGTACCGACCTTACCGCACAAATTATAAGCAAGCCTAACGCGCTGTTCTTGTCTTCAGGATTCTTGATGATGATTGCAATGACAAGCGGATTCACAGGATTACCTTGGCTTCCGTTCTTAATATTTTCTATTGCGCTTGGCTTTGCAGGGTTCTCAACCCTTATTAACGCCGATGTTCAATCACAATTGGGACAATTGGAAAACGTCCGCCAAAACATGCAAGACCTTGTTAACCCGAACAGAATGTACGAGCGCCTGGGCGTTGACGTATTGAGTTTGCAGGTCGGTTCAAACCTGCTTGTAATCGCCGACCCTGACCAGGAAGGTCAATTGCTTGCAAAAATCGCTGCACTCAGACAGAGGGTTACAGACGAACTTGGCTATATCTTGCCTAACATAAGAATTATGGACTCGTCCGCGCTTGACGCGAACGAATATATGGTTTCAATCCGTGGTAACACTGTTGCCACCGGATACGTTTATCCGAGCCGATATATGGTAATCGCAGACCAATGGGATGCGGCAGGCAAAGAAGTTCCGGCAGACGCGATTATTGGTATTGACCCGACTTATCAGACTCAGGCTTACTGGATTAACGGGGATGATGCCAAGATGGCGCGCTCAATTACAGCCGTCGATGCAACTGATGTTATCGTAACCCACCTTCAAGAGTGCGTGCGCAAACACGTTGATGATGTTATGACAAAAACAGATGTCTTGAAACTTATGGAACTCGTCCGCTCCCAAGACCCGACGCTTGTTAACGATCTTGTTCCGACAATCATTTCAACAAGCGATTTGCGTAAAATCTTTGTTAACTTAATCCGCGAAAAGGTTTCTATTAAAGATATTATATTTATTTTTGAAAGACTTTGCGACTATGCTCGTTTCTCCAAAGAACCTGACATTTTGTCCGAACGTCTGCGTGCTGCTTTAGGACGCCAAATTTGTCTGTCTAACGTCGGGGATGACAGGGTTTTATATGCCTTAACGCTTTCACCTGAGTGGGAAAAGAACCTCGACGACAGCTGTCAAAGAACCGAACTTGGCACAATGTTCCTCTTGAACCCGATGCAGGTTCAAGAACTTATTGAAACCGCTGCAACAACGTTAATGCGCGCTCACCAAGCTTGCGGACAGCAGCCGGTAATCCTTTGTTCGCCACGTATCAGGCTGCCGCTTTACCAGCTTTTAGAACGTCACATTCCGACAATTGTTGTAATTTCTTATTCTGAATTAATCACCGATATCAAAGTCGAAGCAATCGACTCCATCGGCGAAACCTACGGCATGGAAGTATAAGAAAGTGAGTCGTGAATAGTGAATCGTGAGAAGTTCAATTATAAAAAAATATTCACGTTCCCAATCATTATCTACCAAAAAGTTTCGGCGCTGACGCCGAAGACTTGCCGTTTTGTTCCGACATGCTCGGAATACACAAAACAAGCCATTGAAAAATATGGAGTGTTCAAAGGCTGTTGGCTTGGAATCAAACGAATCTGCCGCTGTCACCCGCTAAACGAAGGCGGATTTGACCCGGTACCATAGCACAAAATAGTCATAGCGAGCGCAAGCGAATCCAGCCCCTAATTCCTAGTTTCTAGTCCCTAATCCCTAATCCCTATATCAATGCAGCCAGTTGAAGCTTCGAACGTAGTTGCTGCCGTTAATGTCACCGTAAATGTCGGCTTTAAACACACGCGAAATATTATTTGCTTCGCCTTTGTAGTTCGGGATTTTATAAACAGCCGCAGGCAGCGCCTTGTCTTCTTCACCAATGCCAGGGATTGTATTAAACAAAGTATTTAACGAGGCGTTTTTAAGTTTGCCAAATATTGTTGTTATATTTTTTGAGATTGCTCCGTAGATTTCCATATTCGCAACAGAATTTACAAGATTGTAAGACCCTGTCATATAAAGGTTCAGGTCCTTTCCTTTTGAATAGATATTAATCTTGTCAGCGCTCCCGCCTGAGAGCGAAATATCGCCGCTTATGCTCTCAAATTCGCCGGTTTTTAGCGGGGTAACCAAATCAATTAAACTGTTTAACGAAAGCCCGGAGAAGCCGCCCTTAACAAGGTTTCCTGCTTTCAGCAGATACTCAAGCGAGCCGAGTTTTGGCATTTTACCGTTGGCGACTTTAAAGTTTCCGCTGCCTGATAGTGTTTGCAAACAGGTTTCGTAAGTTTTTCCGTTACAGACTAATTGCGCATCCCCTGTCATAGAGCCGTAAATTTGCCCTTTCAAATCAAACAGAGCCTCGGTCATAATAAGCGCATCCGCGTTGTTCATATGTATATTGAGATTCGCCGCACGACTTAGCAGATTGTATTTCATATCGCCGTTGACCGTTCCGTTTGCAATATTAAAGTGGAAATTATCAATATTTGCAATCATTTTTTCGTTTACGTTCAATTTTGCAGAGAAGTTATTTGCGTTAATATTTCTGACTTTGACCTTATCTGCTGTAATTTCTGCTTTGTTAATAACCAACTGCGACAAGTCAAACGGCTTAGCAGACGATGAACCCGCCTTGCTGCGCAGCGATTCTGTTTCAAAATCCCGCAGCATATCAGTAATCTTATTAATATCAAGGTTTGCCATGTTAAGATTTGCGCTCTCAATCACATACGGCGGATTGAGCTTGTTTTTCATAACCGCGTTAAATTTCACGAAATTATCAAGCACCGTGCCTTTGGAAGTGATATTGACCGTATCAGATTTAAAATCAAGGTTAACATCATTCACAGCTGCGTTGAAAAACGGCATGTCAATGCTGTTAATTTCCATTTTACCGTAAATTTTAGGCTCCATCGCGGTGCCGTTAATCACAAGGTCAGACGTGAACATCCCTTGTTTCATAGTAGGTTTGCGGAAAATTATATTGAAGATTTTGGCATCAGTCGGCACCTGAGTTTTTACTCTAAAGTTTTTAAATCCGATATTATTGTTTGGCAAAAACGCCAAAGTTCCGGAGGCATTTAATTGAGAAACAGGATAAGGTTTGTTACTCTGTGAAGAAACTATTTTGTCGTAACGGAAGTTGCTCACCTGCATACGGCCTGGTGAATAAATTCCGTCGAGAGCAATTTTTACAGGATACTGGGAATCACCGATTGTTGAACCCATATAATAAATCTGTGAATTGTCGTCCAAAGTCAATTGTGAGCGTACATTCAGATTGTCGATGTCACCTGAGAGTCGCGCAGAGGTGTTCACATCGCCTTTTATTTTAAGCGGATAAACCGCCTTGCTATTAAAGGCTTTATCAATAAATTCCTGTGTCGGGCGCGCAGTAACATATAATTTCAGGTTAGGCTTTTTATTCATGCCGGAGATTTTACCGTCAATCAAAACCGGCATGCCGTCCGCCATGATACCCAATTTATCAAGATTCAGGACATTGTTTTGGAGCGCCAAATTTGTGTCAGCAACCTTAACATCAATTCCGTTATAGGTAAGATTCACATCGTTTAAGATAGCATCGGCATTTATATTGTTGTTACGCATTTTTGCATTAATGTTCACAGTACCTTGCAAATTACGTACATTTTTCAATTTTTCGTCTATATTTTCAAGAATTTTGCCATTTAAAGTGCTTAAATCCAATTTTTGCATCCGAAACTCGCCATTTATGACTTGATTTTTTTCTAAAAATGCGTTTATTATCCCCGAAACATAAAAAGGATTCCCTTTGAACGAGCCGCTCATTGATGGCAATTTTAGAGTCGAACCGTTAAGCTCAAAACTCCCGCCGCTTAAGTTCAAAGTCTGGCTGTTAAAAGGATTGATCTGGCCTTTGACATTAAGCTTGCCGTCCTTAAAACTCCCCTTTGTCGAAATTCCGGCACCAAGGATGTTTGATGCTATATCAAAATCCCCATCAAGATTGTTATAATTAATATTCCCGTTGATTTTACTAACCGTTACAGGCATATCATTCGGGGTAACATTTACCCCTGTGAGCTTTAGGGTGCCTTTTGCAAAAATGTTTTTGTTGAATTCAATCTTGTTAAAATCCGTAATCTCACCCGTCAAATTCATAAACAAATCCACATTACCGGAAATTGTTTTTATAGGTTCAGACAACTTTTTAAATTCAGAGAGCATCGGAGAGCTTTTTACAATCTCTATCAAGTCCGCAGGGTTTTGTCCGTTAGCCCGAACTTTAAAATCTAATACCCCTTTGACATTCGCGGTTCCGTCAAGCGAGAGGGGTTTGCCGTTTAAAGAAGCTTTTTTTGACGTAAACTGCATCTCTGTATCGTTAAAAATTATATTCCCTTCAGCATTTTTGAGTGTCATATTTTTTATGTCATTGAGCGACGCTGTTGTGTTGTGGAATTTAAATTCGCCCCAAACTTGTGGGGTTTTACGGTTACCCTTGACTCTAATATTAACATTTCCCGCTCCACTCAAAGTCATCACCGGAACCGGCCCCAAGTCAAATTTTAGGATTTCATGCAGCGGGTTCAAGACTAATTGCGCATTTGCCAAACTTACGTTTTTCGTACTTGTAATCGACAAATCTGCAAATTTCTTACCATAAAGTTCAGCAGGGCCTTTTATATAAACTGTTTCCGTTGGTCCGGCAGGCACTGTGATATCTAGCACAACTTTTTTGCCCTCAAAATTCAGATTAATATCAGCCTTTTTTGTATTCGGAATCGGTTTTATTACATAACCGTTTGAAATAGACACATTCCCGCGGATTTCGGGCGTATCAGCTTTGCCCTGAATGTTGAGTTGCCCTTTTACATCGCCATAAAATCCGTATTTTTTCAGCGCAACAAAATCCATTTCCTCTATCAAATCTTTTTCATCCGGTAAAAACGGGATGATGCTTTCCACGCGGGAAGGATTAAGAGTTATATCAAGATCAAGACGCGGGTTTTGCGTGTTAACCCTAAATACCTGCCCCTTTATCACGGCGTCAACACCTGTTATTTTCATATCGTCAATATTTAGCGTATTACGTACAGCGTTAAGATTTTTCCCCTCGAGTCCGATGCCTTCGCCGTAGCGCTCGTGGAACATATCGACTTTATAATGGTCGATATCAAGGTTTGCTTTGTTCAGCTTAAATTCCGACTCTAGCTTCAGCGGATAATCGCCCAGCTTGAGTTTTGAGTTTTTGTCGTAAATAAAATTAGCAAAAAAGTCTTCCGCCCGAAGTTCTTGAATATCGACTTTTTTGAAAATCAACGGAATAAGGCCGATTTGGATATAAGGTTTTTTGATATAAAGCGCGTTTGTTCCGTCGTTGTTTACGACCTTGAAATCATCGGCTTTAATTTTAATAGAGGGCAATACGCCCATTTTTAATTCAGGATTTTCAAATGCAACTTTCAAACCACTTTGTTTGAATATTTCCTGCTCAACAAAAGTTTTGCGCTGCGGAAAATCCACTGCGGCCGGAATCCCCCAATAATATCCCGCCCAGAGTATAATTAACGTTACTAATACAGATATCCCGATTGCTACTTTTTTGGTCATACCCGATTATAACATAGAGATTAGCAATTGGTCTAGGTTGTGTCGGTAGTCAACCAGACATCTCTTGCACTTGTTAAATAACCCCCCAAAGCTAATCCTCATCGCCATCTTCATCATCAACCCAGACAATAGTCATGTTAATGGGTTTGGCAAACGGATTCGCACCATACAAATTAAGCGGTTTTTGAGCAATCGTGTCATAAAACCTTATTTTTTCGGATAATTTCTTAGTGTAGGATAACAAATTAATCACAATTCTATTATGATATATTACCCGCCCGGATTAATCCCCAAAAAGGGCAATAAAGGTCTACTGCCTAATCCTTTCGCCTGATTCGGAGTCAAAGAAATAAATATCATCTTTATTGATGCTTAATTCAAGTTTACCGTCAACAGGGTGATCAGCAGGCAGTTTCGCACTGCATCTTTGACCATCGATATAAAAATAAGCTATTTTTTCGCTACCCAAAAGTTCAACGATATCGACATCAACTGTCAACTTAATCTTGCCGCCGCAAACCATTTTTTCAGGTCTAATGCCCATAGTTACAGGCGTTGCCGCAAAATCCATTTTTTTGAATTGTTTTTGCCAAAGATCAATGTTTTCAAGCCTTTTTGACTCCAAGAAATTCATCTGCGGAGAGCCCACAAAACCTGCCACAAAAGTGTTTGCCGGATTGTCATAAATTTCTTCCGGGGTGTCAATTTGTTGGATTACACCTTTATCCAAAACAACGATTCTATCACCCATAGTCAGGGCTTCGGTCTGATCGTGGGTTACATAAACAAACGTTGTTTGAAGTTTTTCATGCAGTTTTTTAATCTCTGAACGCATCTGAACACGCAATTTCGCATCCAAATTTGAGAGCGGCTCGTCCATTAAGAAAACCTGCGGGCTTCTTACAATCGCACGCCCTAGCGCAACACGCTGGCGTTGTCCGCCTGAGAGTTGTTTTGGTTTGCGGTCTAAATATTCATCCAAATCAAGAATTTTTGCCGCTTCTTCAACTTTTTCGTTAATAAAATCTTTGTCAAACTTGCGCATTTTCAGACCGAACGCAATATTTTCACGCACTGTCATGTGCGGATAAAGCGCGTAGCTTTGGAAAACAAACGCGATGTCGCGATCTTTTGGCTGGACATTGTTAACTTTTCTATCGCCAATAAAGATTGAGCCCTCGGTAATTTCTTCCAATCCCGCAATCATACGCAAAACCGTTGACTTACCGCATCCTGACGCGCCGACAAGCACCAAAAATTCTTTGTCATTAATCGTTAAATCAATGTTATCAATAACTTTTTTCTTGTCGTAAGCTTTGCTCACACCTTTTAAAACTACTTCACTCATCTATTTTCTCCATTGGCAGCACCACATTGAACACTGTTCCATAAGCAAGGCTGCTCTCAATTACAATTTCTCCGGCTAATTTTTTGACTATATTTTCCGCTGTCGCGAGGTTTAATGACCTTAAAACATTCCTTCTTCCGGGCTTATCAAGTTGGCTATATGGGTCAAACAAATCCGGCTTCTCGTCTTCAGCCAACCCCACACCCTTATTATACACCGAAATATGTGCGTTTTGGTTGTCTGTTTTTAATTTAATCCCGATTTCTCCCGAATCCGAAACCTTAGACGCAGCATCAAACAGACTCATTATGACCGTCTTAATTAAGCTCTCGTCAGAACAAAGGTTCCTTTTTTCTAAATCTTCATGCTCAAACACAATGCCCATAGGCTTTGTGATATTTTGGATGCAATTTTGGATATCAAAAGTTTTGTAAACAACCTTTAACAGCGTAGACTGCGCCCAAGAAAATTCCAACAACTTATCCAGAAAATATGATAGTTCATTAGCGTTTTTGTTTATAATATTTAGATATTTTGTCTGTTTTTGGGTAATTTTGCCCCCGCCACCCTCAAGTAACGTCTGGGTAAAACCCGCAATAGACTGGATTGGGGATTTTAAATCACCTGAGAGTTTGCACAGCATATAATTTTTTTCTTTATTTAACTTGCCGGTATCTTCAGCCAGCTCAAGTAAACCCGTCAAAGTTGTTATATCTCTTGCTGTTACATAATACTCGTCTTCGTTTTTTACCGCGCTAAGTTCAATAAAAATCTCTTTGCCGGTGGACGAAAACGCCCCCGTTGCAATGGACTTGCTCTCTTTTATCGCGTTTTCTGCTATAACCATCCCGTCAGCCACAATTTCATCAAAATGACACTCTGACAAGGGTTTCCCAAGATTTTCAAACATTAAAACAGCTTTTTTATTCGCCCAAGTGATCTGTCCTTCTTCTGAGAGTACAAAAACTGCATCAGGCAGCAGCTTTAAGATCTTTTTGGTATCAAATTCTTCGCTATTCCTATTAAATAAACTTGCCAAATTCATTGTTGCACTAATTAACCTTATAGTTTATAATGTTCTTTAATGATTATAACACGAGAGGGTGAGTGAGTCAAAAGCCCACATCTCGTGAGAGCTTTATTGAAAATGTAAATTTTTTTATAATTTTTGTTACAAAATAGCAAAAAAATCCGTTTCAGAGGTTTAGAATAACCAACACATAAAAGAGGATAAAATATGGGAGAAGTCAACAATATCAACAATAGCCCTGCGAGCAACCCGCAGAATGTCTCACGGACTCAATCGAAAAAGACAGACTCTGCCTCCGACGCAGCATTTGCAGGCTCTGAACAAAATCTAAAAGAGATTGATTTAGTTAACGATCCTAAATTCGCTATTAAGCAAGACAATATTAATACTGACGTTAAATATGCCCAAGACCATCCTGAAAGCGTTAAAAGAGCGCTTGCGTTCTCGGCTTTGGCTGAAAAAGACCACGACGCCGTTGATTCAACTGCACTAATGAACGCCTATATTAAAGAATTCGAGCAAGGTTAATTTCGGTAAGTCCGATTATGGACGTGATAGATAATCCGCTAAACCCTTTAGCCCCAATTTATAGCTGTCTGCCCCGAATCCTGATACCTGCGCAAGACAAACCGGCGCCAGGTAAGATTTATGGCGGAATTCTTCGCGTTTATAAATATTTGTCATGTGAACTTCCACTGTCGGGATGTCTACCGCGCTAATCGCGTCTGCAATCGCCACACTCGTGTGGGTGTAAGCGCCCGCGTTAATCAAAATCCCGTCAAAATTCCCTTTAGCTGAGTGGATTTTCTCAACAATTTCGCCCTCGTAGTTGCTTTGATAAGTTTCGATTTCGACTCCGGGTTCACAAAGACTTTTTTCAAGTTCTTCTAGGGTCATGTTGCCATATTTATCAGGCTCACGGGTCCCAAGCATATTCATATTGACACCATTTATAACTAAAATCTTCATGCCTTACCTCAAAATTCTCAAAATTCGTTCACTAAATATTAGCATAAAATCAAGTGATTGTAAATATTTGTAAAAGTTTTGACTCCACATGTGATAAAAAGGACATGCTTAATATATCATGCATGTACAACTATCCCCAAATCTCCTCCCAAGATTATTGTTCAAATATCGCACCAAACACGGTGTGATTTTTTTTATGCGGAGCCGGTGTTCGCCGGTGTTGGCTTGCGCACAGCAAGACAAGCAGGGCGAACATTACGAAGCGCCGTAGCAATCTTTGATTGCACAGGCGCGGGGCACATTCCATTTTAATATCTGTAACTGCCGAAAATAACAAGCTGTTCGCAGGACTTATGAGGTAGTTACAGATATTCACTTAATACAAGAGCTTATTGAAAAGCGGACAGGCCCAGATCCTGAATCAAGTTCAGGATGACAAATATATATATTTTTCCAGGTATTTTTTCACTCTTAAATTCTCCAATTGTAAAAAAATGTTAACTTTCTTGTGGGATTAATTAAAGAAAAATCAGATTTGTGCCGTAAACCTGCGTAATGACATGTAAAAAGTTACTAAGGTATAAATAGAAAGGTAGTAGTGTATGAGCTTCAACTTTAGTTTTCAAAACATTGTAAATCCATTTGGATTTTTCCGTGGCGGACACCACGGCGGACATCGTATGCACCACGGCGGCGGTTTAAATGGCATGGGCAACATGGGACTATTTATGGGCGGCCTGGGCGGTTTATTTGGCGGCATTGGCAGACTTTTTGGACGCGGAAATAATTCTGTGTTTATGAACAACAATCAGGGCGGCCCAATGATGATGCCGACCGGATTCCCTATGGTTCCCGGTGGTGCCGGTAATGGTTCCGCCAATGATGAGTCCTGAAGAAGCAGCTAAGGCGAATAAAGAGATTAAACCATCCGAAGCACCAGATAATAAGGCCAACAAAGCTGACTTGAGTGCCTACTTGAAACAGATAAAAGACGATCATAAAGATAGTGATGACAAAACAAGAATAAACAACGCAATAGCAAAATTGCGTCCAGTAATAGACCCTAAGACCAGAGACGGAGAAACTCAGATGGAATATTCCGCAATGTTGCCGGATGAAGACAAAGCTGGAAAATTAAAACGTCAATATTTTGATTCATACGATGAATTGAAGACAGAAGTAGAAAAGTACATGGACGCTGTTATTGATGACGAAGTCCCAAAAGCACCTGCAAAACTTAACCAGCCCCAAGCGGCTAAAGAAGGCAATAACAACGGCGACGCAGCTGGCGCAGCAGGAAATAACCAAGGTGCAAACTCAGCAGATGATAAAAGAGGTAGCAACGCAGCAGGTGGCAGTGGCGGCAACGGCAGTGCCAACGTAGCAGGCGCGCAAGCGGATACTACTTCCCCAAAAGCGGCAATCACTGATGCAATTGGAAAAGTTGAAGCAGAACTTAACAGCAACCAAGTTGACGATGATGTAACAGACAGAGCATTCCAAAGAACCTTGTTTAAAGATAAAGATTCATTCAAAGCCACAGTGGAACAACTTGGCAAGGAAAAGTTCATTGAGATGATGTACAAGTATGTTGATGCTGTCACCACGAACGGAAATTCTATTTACAAAAACATTAACAGATTCCTGATACCACGTTTACACGAGTTAGCAGGTGAGAAAGGTGTTACCTTGGACACGGATGCCATAGAAATTCTGACAAAAGAAGCAAAAGATGGCGACGATACTTGGGGTGTTGTAGACCAAGGCAAGGTGAGAGAATCACTTGATAAACTCCTTGACCAACTATATCCTAATAAGAAATAACTAAACAAGTATAATAACAACAAGCGACGGGCTCATGCCGGTCGCTTGTTTATTGCTTTTGAATTTACCCCAAAGTTTTTATGAGTCTTGTTTCATGTTCGCGGAAACCTCTGCGATCACGCGGGCCACATCGGCGCCGCCGATTGAAATTTCAAGCACAAGTGGCATGTGAACAAGGATTGTTTCTTTGAATGTTGAGTTGTTTTCAACATCAATCACGTCGAATTCTATAAAGTCTTCGCCCACGCAATTGAGCTTCCCGTAAGCCTCGCCCATTGCCCATCTTATAAACATATATTGATTTTCGTAGTTTTGTAACCTATCAGTAAATCTCATTTTTTCTCTCCCTAACCTCTATATTATTATTAGCAATATTTTCACAAAAGTCAAATCGGTTAATAGGGTATAATGATTTCGTCTAATATCGTCATGTTGAGGCGTCGCCGAAACATCTCAAAGTTGTTGCGCCCCGCAAGAGTATCGCGATTCTTCGCTTTGCTCAGAATGACGGGAGATACTAGTCCCTAGTCCCTAATTTCTGGTCCCTATCCTATATATTAAAGCTTTTTCTAGCTCCCTCTTCGTGGTAGAACCCGCCGCCACAGATTGTTTCGATAACTTTTAGAACGAATTCGCGCGGAGCATCGACTTGGTTTAAGTAAAACTCGCGTCCCGGAAGATGGCGGATTTTCATCATAGAATTTTGGTTGGTTTCAGGCGGTATAAACAGTGACGCGACCTCATTATCAAGGAGTTTGACCATCTCCTCATCATGCTCAACAACACCTTTCATAATTTCGTAATAGTTGCCTTTTACTGCCATAATACGGCTTGAGAACAGGTGTGAGCCATCTTCTCTATAAAGCGCCTGCGGCTGGTAATTGCAACGGGTTGTAAAACTCATTTTGTGCCAAAGAATGTTCACAATTACAACTGAATTCTGCGTGTCGGTGTCAACGTAGATGTTTTGGGTGGTTACGCCGCGCGAAGAAAAAGAATCCTTTAGCGCCTCAACCACAACCTGAAGGTTATCCACCATCCGCATAAAAATTTCGTTGGTGTTAACGTTGGCATGCTGATAATCCAAAAACTGCTTATACATATGCGTCGAAACGAGCCCGACTCGTTCGTGAATCAGAGCGGATTTTCTCGCAGAGGTTTCAGAATTATCAAAACTTTCGTAATTATTCAACACCATAAGACCTCCGGTCTTTTGAAATTCTCTCACTCGCAAATTCAAAAGAGAGCTTTTTAATTTGACTCATTCGTTCTTTCATACATGCATTGTACCGATAAATCGTACCCCCGTCAATAGATTGAAGGTTGGATAAAATTCAAATATTGATAACAAAGTGAATAGTGAATTGTAAATAGTGAATGGTTCTATAAATTTTAGCAAATGAAAATGAATTTGTTTTGGCAAACACAGCGAGTTGATTGAACGATTCACTATTCGCGACCAATCACTTATTCATATTAACAGCTTTGAGCTCTGTATAAATCATTGGCGAGAATTTTCTTGTCGCAACGACAGTGATAATCTTGTAAGAAGGCGGATCGTTTAACAGCGATGGGCTGGAAATGTGATAGATGCCGTCTTTCATGGTTTCGCCGTTAGAATGATAGTGGCCGGAAATAACCGCAGCGACATTGTCGTGTTTGTTCAACATTTCAAGATAATTTTCTGCCTGATATGTTTTGTGGCTGGTTAGTTTTTTAGGCTCAACAAGCGGAAAGTGTTGGAGAATCACGACCGGATCATTTTTATGGCAAGACAATTGTTTATCAAGCCAGTCGAGAGTGTCTTTTTTGTAATAGCCGACAGGGCCTGGGATAACTTCTTTTGCGCCGTCAACTACAATAAATGCAAAGCCATTTTTCTTGAAAACGTAGTTTGGCTTTCGCGGGCCGTAGGTTAGGTGGTTCCATTTTATTGTTTCAATGTATTTTTCTTTAGAAAGTCCGCCGGTTTTATAAACATCATGGTTTCCGATAACCACATAGTACGGAACTTTTAGCTTATTGGCAATTTTGATAAAATCTTTTAAGTATTCAATGTCAGGAGAATCAATATTGTCGCCTGTAAAAGCCACAAAAGAAACGCCGGAGAGTTTGTTAATATCATTTACGGCATTTTTAAGCACGTCTTTTGCGTATTCATTTTTGCTCGTAAAGTGTACGTCTGTGACCTGTACAAACTTGATCTCTGCGGCAAAACTTGTCAGTTGAACAGCTATAAAAACTAAAAGCGTTAAAAACAATTTTTTCATACGAGGATTATAGCATAAATAAGTGAATGGTGAATAGCCAAATAATTAAACAAATATTAAATGAGCGCAAAGCGCGAGTTAAATGAACCACTCACAACTCACTATTCACTACTCACGTTTTAAATGTTGACTTTTATCCAAAAATCCTTAATGAGACCATAGGAACTCCTATAAACGTATGATTTTTCCCGAAATAATTAATATATAGGAAGAAATCGGTCGTAAAAGCGTGTAGACTAGAAGTAGCGAATTTTGGCGGACGTGGAGCAACGCGAACGTCCATGGTGAGGAAAACCACACTTTTCCGAACCGCCAATAATTCAAGACAGCTTGAGGTAAAAACATGAAAATAATGGGCGGAATACGATATACAGAAAAGGGCTTAACAGCCTCACTGCGGGCAATGCACGTTGAGAGCAGCATTGTTACGATGCACAGTGAAAACATGGTTGGGTTTGACAAAGTTGGTTACCAGCGTAAAGACCCTGTTGTGTCGTCTTTTACTGAATATATCGGCGTTCATGGGCTTTCACAGACAGTCGATGACAAAATTGGCCGTATTCAAATGTCAGACAGCCCGTTGGATATCGCTCTTGCAGGAAAAGGTTATTTCACCGTCCAAAACGCTGACGGGGTCGAGCTTACCCGCGACGGAAGATTTAAATTAGACAAAGAAGGCAATCTATTGAGCCTAACAGACGGGGCAGTGCTGTCTAACACAGGCATGCCGATTAAATTACCGTTCGTGCCGGATGATGTTAAGGAAATAAGTGTTAACTCAAAAGGGCTTTTGAGCGTATTTAACAAAAAAACCGGAAAATTGGAAAAAGTCGCATATTTAGGCGTCATGGATTCAAACGGTGTAGTCACTTTAGACCCGCAAGTCAAGCAGGGTTACAACGAATATTCAAACGTTTCGATGCAAGAGGAAGCGATTTTGTTATCACCGGCATTGAGAAACTTTGAAGCAAACAGACAGATGTTTATGCTTCAAAACCAAAACTTACAAAAAGTCATCGCGCAGCTGGGTTCAGCACAATAACGAGCTAACTTGAAAAAGTAAAACGCTTGAAAGGATAGAAGAAATGTATAATATGCAAGCAGTAGTAAGAAAATTTGCTAACAACACCCTGACTCAGTTTGAAAAACTGGGTTATGTGGGTAATCAGATGGCAAACATGAACACGACTGGCTACAAAGCTGAGCGTTTTGAACAAATGCTTGATTCTGACGGCTATCTTCAAGGCGCGATTAGAACAGATTACAGCCAGGGAAGCTTAAGGCTTACAGGAAACCCTTATGACGTGGCGCTTACCGCTCCGGGCTTCATTCCGGTTGTGTCTGAAAGCGGTCAGGTTGCATACACCCGCGACGGCGCTTTTAAACAAGGTAAAGAAGGTTACCTGGTAACAAACGACGACTGGATGGTCGGTGACGGAATAAAACTCCCGACAAACTGCTACAAATTCACCATAAAAGGCAACGGGGATGTAATGGTTTATGATTCATCGACTTCTGACCCGTATAAAGTCGGCACGATTCCAGTTGTGCGCTTTGACTGTCCTGAGGGTTTAATCCAGGTCGGAATGAACAAAATGGGTACAACAGACGAGTCCGGCGAGGCAAGACTTGTTAAAGACGACCAATTGTTAGCACAGAGCAATCTGGAAATCTCAAACGTAAGCGTCTACAACGGGGTTGGAGAAATGCTTCGGTTGAACGCATCTTTGATTGCCAGCACACGTATGATAAAAACAATTGAAGATATGTATCAAAAAGCAATTACAATTAGAGAATAGCGGATTTTGGCGGGCGTGGAACGAAGTGAACGCCCAAGGTGAGGAAAACCACGCTTTTCCGAACCGCCAATAATCCAAGACAAGAGCAAACGAAAGGTAGAAAATGTTTACATCACTTGACAGCTTGGGCAAAGTAAATTTAATGATGGACTTGGTTTCACAACGCCAAAGAGCGCTGGGTTCAAACCTTGCAAACATAGATACTCCGGGCTATGTACGTAAAGACATAAACTTTAGCGAATACCTCGGCTCAATGAACAGCCCGTTAGAAACAAAACTTTCTGAAAAACTGGGGCCTTCAGGGGTAATCGAAGAACGCCATTTTGAAGAAATCGACCCAGCAAAGGAGTTGATGGAAATCCAACAGAACGCCCTGTTCTACACAATGGCAACAAGAAGAATGTCTAACTTAATTACTGAGATGAAAACGGTAATTAATGTTGGGAAATAGAACTAGTGAATAGGCAATCGTGAATAGTGAATAGTTCAACAAAGTAAATATTAATGCGAAGCATTTGAAGCACCATTCACCACTCACCATTCACCACTCACTTAAAACAACAATCAGGAGAAAACAAATGAGTATAATGCAATCAATGAATATCGGCGCAAACGCTCTTACCGCACACGGTTTGAGACTTGACATTCATGCAAAAAACGTTGCGAACGTCGACACGCCAAACTATGTCAGACGGATTCCGATGTTGATGGCAACCGAAGATATTTCCTTCCACGGACTTATGAATACGATGAAAAACGATGTATTCGGCGTTGGCAACTTGCCTTATCAACAAGGCGGCGTAATGTTTAACGGCTGTGTGGAAGACCCGACCATGGGAGAAAGAATTTACAGACCGGGCCACCCTGATGCTGATGAAAACGGCTATATACGATCCTCGAACGTAAATGCGATGGTTGATATTGCGGATGCAGTTCTGGCTCAACGAGCTTACGAAGCCAACCTTGCCCTAATCGGGATTACGAAATCAATGGCACAAAAAGCAACTGAAATCGGCAGATAGCATAAACTTTCGTCATGTTGAGGCAAGCGAGCAGGAGACATGAGCGGGAGCGAGCCTATTTAATGCGAACACAGCCGAAACATCTCAAAGTCGTTGCACGCTGCATAAACATTGCGCTTCTTCGCGATGCTCAGAATGACGATATAAATATGTGCGTTACCATGGTATAATCGCTTTATGCCTAAAATTTCTTTGATTATACCGGTTTATAACGTCGCTCAATATCTTCCGCAATGCCTGGAGAGCATCCTTGAACAATCGCTTAAAGATATCGAAATTATTTGCGTGAACGATGGCTCTACGGACAATTCACTCGAGATTTTGCAGGAATTTGCTGACCGCGACAATCGCGTTAAAATTATTGACCAGAAAAATGGCGGTCGCGGAGTAGCGCGCAACAACGCAATTGACAAAGCAATCGGCGAATACATTTTCTTCTGCGACAGCGACGATTGGTTGGGGGACAAAAATGCGCTCGAAACTGCCTACAATCAAGCAATTGAACAAAATTTGGACTTATTGATTTTTGGCGGCTGGTCATGCGATGGTGAAAAACGACGCCACGGCGGGTATTCTTATACAAAATTACCTAAGAAATATTTAGGAAAAGTTTTTGGTGCACAGGATATCAAGAACAGTGTTTTCAACTTCCCTGCAACTCCGTGGACAAAGCTCTACAAGCGCGAATTTTTAATCAAAAACGGCATAAAGTTCCAAGAAATTATGGTTGGAGAAGACCAGTTGCTGTTTTTCCACTCGATGATTGCAGCACAGCGCATTGCGCTTTTACCGCAAAATCTTTATTGCTACCGCAAAAACCGCGTAGGTTCAGCAATGAGCGTCAAAAAGAAAATCGATTTTTCACCGATTTATGTTTTTGAGGGAATTGAAAAACTCCTGCAGGAGAAAGGTTTAATGTCAGGTTATGAAACAATTTTCGTCAACAAATATTTTTCAAAAGCCGTTTCTTGGCTTGGAAAATTCAGTAATGAGGCAAAAAAAGAGTACTTTGCAGAGTTTTCAAAACTACTCCAACATATCAAAACAACCTATCCAAACAGCCGTTGGACAAGTTTCAACCCGGGAGTAAACGATAGTTATTGGGTTCTTAAATTCAAGATACTTATGTTAAAATAAATGTCGAAGGGGGGACTTGAACCCCCACAGCTTTCGCCACACGCCCCTCAAGCGTGCGTGTCTACCATTCCACCACTTCGACACGGTCAAGTTAAATTATAGCACAAACTTGATTCTTTTAGCAAAAAGCACCTTGAAATCTTTCAACTTACCCTTTTCCCACTCTTTTTTAATATTTCCTAGAGCCTTGTGCGCCTAATTACACCTAAACATAACTAAATTGGGCGTTTTAAATCATTATTTAATCTGCGATAACCTAATATACTATTGGCAAGGAGAAAAATATGAATTTTAAGCAGGCATTTGGGCGACATTTAAAAATCATAAGAAAATCCAAAGGGCTTACGCAAGAGAAACTGTCCGAGCTCATTGGCATTCACCCAAGGCAAGTTTCCAAAATCGAAACCGGCGACCATTTCCCAACAAGCTCTACTATAGAAAATCTTTGTGTTGAGCTAACAATCTCGCCAAGAGATTTGTTTAACTTTGAATTCGACAACGAGGCCATCTCCATGAGCACGGGTACCGGCACGACTTATAATTACAAAGCTACGATTAAAAATAACGTTGTATATTTGCACGACCCGCTAAAAAACAAGCAGGTTACCGAAACTTTCCGCTATGATGAAGTTGACGAGGAAATGTTTGTTATAGCAAAAAACATCAAGCGCTCGGTCATCGTTCAATATAATCATGACAACGGAACCTCAAAAACCGTTGAATATTTTCCTGACAGATCATACAAAATCGTAGATTCAAACAAAGACTCAGAAATTCAAGCACTTTTGAGCAAAATAAGAGAACTCGCTCAAGACAATCTATACTTTGATTTCATGAAATTAATGGTGAATTCGCTCAATAACGACGAGGATTTGGACAAACTCGAGATGTTTATCGCAGGAATAAAACTCGCCAACAAGGGGCGCTAGAACAATAGTCGAACGAGGATAAAGATATCAACTTACCCTTGGCGTTTGTTGTAGTCCTCAATAAATCCTGTGTTAAAATCACCTGAAATGAAGACTTCGTCTTCAACAATTTTTTGATGGAACGGAATTGTGGTTTCAACGCCTGTTACAACGTATTCTTTTAACGCGCGATACATTCTGCGGCGCGCCTCGTTACGAGTTCTGCCCCAGCAGATTAATTTACCAATCATTGAATCGTAATATGGCGGGATTGAATAATCCTGATAAACGTGTGAATCCACGCGAACTCCAAAACCTCCCGGCGGAAGGTAGCCGCTAATAGTCCCAGGACAAGGCATAAAGTCTTTGTCAGGGTTTTCAGCATTGATTCTGCACTCAATCGCGTGTCCGCGAAGAATGATATCATCCTGCGTGAAATCAAGCTTTTCGCCGGCTGCAACCATAATTTGTTCGCGAATCAAATCGATATTTGAAATCATCTCAGTTACGCAGTGCTCAACTTGGATTCTGGTATTCATTTCCATAAAATACCAATTGCCTTTGCCGCCCTCGCTTGTATCAAGCAAGAACTCGCAAGTCCCTGCGCCTTCGTAATTGATTGCTTTTGCCGCACGAACAGCTGCTGCGCCCATCTCTTTACGGGTTTTCTCATCAATTGCCGGTGACGGCGCTTCTTCGATTAATTTTTGGTGACGACGCTGGATTGAACAATCACGCTCGCCCAAGTGAACAACATTTCCAAAACTATCACCTAAAATTTGGACCTCAATGTGGCGCGGGTTTTCTAAATATTTTTCTACATAAACGCCCGGGTTGCCGAAGAAATTCTGTGCTTCTGTTTGACACAGGTTAAAGTTTGATTCAACTTCTTCGTCAGCGCGAACAATTCTCATGCCCTTGCCGCCGCCGCCTGCAGTGGCTTTCAATATAAGCGGGTAGCCGACTTTTTTTGCAAACGCTTTGATATCGTCCGCATTTTTAACCAAATCAGTACCTGGTGTTACAGGAACGTTGTTGTCCGTCATAGTTTTTCTTGCTGTAGCCTTGTCGCCCATTTTGCGCATAGCTTCGGCTGAAGGTCCGATGAACTTGATCCCGTGTTTTTCGCAAATCTCAGCAAAATCCGCGCGCTCTGCCATAAATCCGTAACCAGGATGAATCGCATCAGCACCAGCTGCCATAGCAGCTGAAATAATCGCCGGAATGCTCAAATAGCTGTTTGCACTCTGCGCCGGACCGATACAGAACGCTTCGGTCGCAAGTCTTACGTGGAGTGAATTCGCGTCCGCTTGCGAATATACCGCGACTGTAGGAAGTCCGATTTCTCTACACGCTCTAATAATTCTTACCGCTATCTCGCCGCGGTTTGCAATTAACACTTTTTTAAACATTTTTCAATATTTCCCTAGATCTAAATATCTTGACTATTCAACGTAGAACAACGCTTGGCCGAATTCAATCGGTTGACCGTCTTCAACGCATATTTCAACAATTTTGCCGGTGAATTCAGATTCGATTTCGTTCATCAACTTCATCGCTTCAACGATACAAACAACATCGCCTGCTTTAACTTCTTGCCCAACAGTAACAAACGGTTTCGCATCCGGTGACGGTGCTTTGTAGAAAGTACCAACCATCGGTGATGTAATCGCTTTACCTTTTTTAGCTTCCGCTGCCGGTGCTGCTGCCGCCGCAGGAGCTGCCGCAACCGCTGCTGGTGCTGCTTGCATCATAGGAGCCGCAGCTGCGTAAGTTACTTCTTTTCTTACTGTGATAGCTTGCTCGCCATCTTCAAGCGAAATCTCGGTCAATGAGTTTTCTTCAATAATTTTTGCTAGTTTTTCAATATAATCTATATCAAATTTCATTTAATTAATCTCCAATCTATGTCTGTAAATTTTATGCTCTGTCCAGATAATCGTTTGTTCTGGTATCAACTCTAATCATATCACCGTTGCCGACAAAGAACGGAACGTTAACGGTTGCGCCGGTCTCAAGCACAGCAGGTTTTGTACCGCCTTGAGCAGTGTTGCCTTTTTCGGCCGGTGGGGTGTCAACTACTTCTAACACAACGTGCGCCGGGATATCAACCCCAATTATACGGCCGTCATGTAAAAGAACCTGAAGAACCATATTTTCTTTGAGATATTTAACGCCGTCGCCAACTTGCGCCTCAGTCAGGTGCAATTGTTCATAGTTTTCATTATCCATCATAACGAACTCTTGGCCTTCTTTATAAAGGTATTGCATTTCGCGTCTGTCTAGCATTGCACGTGCAACTTTTTCACCCGCGCGGAAAGTTTTTTCTATAACGTTGCCGGATTCTACGTTTTTGATTTTCGTTCTTACAAACGCCGCGCCCTTACCGGGTTTTACGTGTAAGAAATCTATAACAGACCATAGTCCGTTATCTAATTGTAGTGTCAATCCAGTCTTTAAGTCGTTTACTGAAATCATTTTTTCCCCTTTTCAAAATATCCTAGTAAATGCTATCACAAACAATTAAAATTTGCAAAATTATGAACTTTGACCTAAAATTAAGGAATGAAAAAAGGGCAGATTTGCAGAATACATTCGGATTTTTACTACGTTGATGATGGCGAAAATGTTTACGAATGCAAGATAAGAGAAGTCTTAAAAAAGCGCGGCGAGAAAATTCTCACAGGCGATTTTGTGGAGTTTGGCAACGGCGTAATTGAGAATATTCTACCCCGCAAAAACTTTATCCCGCGGCCTTCTGCAGCAAACATTGACCAGGTAATTATTGTTTCAGCACTCAAAGAACCGGATTTGAGTTTTGTTCAGCTTGACCGCTACATCGCGCTTGCAAAATATTACAACATCCCCGTGAAGCTTTGTTTTAACAAAGAAGACTTGGTAGGCACTAGGGACAAGGAACTAGAGACCAGTGTTGCAACAATAACTAATATTTATGAGCCGCTTGGTTATGAAGTCCTTTTCACTTCTGCGACCGAACATCAAGGGATAGAGGAATTTAAAAAAGTTTTATCAGGCAAAACGAGTGTGCTATGCGGAAATTCAGGAGTTGGTAAATCCAGTTTAATTAACGCAATTTCTCCTGATTTGAGCCTAAAAATCGGCGCCGTGAGCGAAAAAACCCAGCGCGGAACTCATACAACCCGCCATTGTGAAATAATTAAGTTAGAAACCAGGGATGAGGGACTAGAGACCAGTAAATCAGGAGCCCACAACAATTCAACCCAGATAATAGACACCCCGGGCTTTAGCAATGTTAAGTTTGACTTTCTGCTGCCGGCTGAAGTCAGCGCATTATTCAACGAATTTAATACCTACCCCCCTTGTAAATTTAGCGACTGCCTGCACATTAATGAAGTGGGTTGCGCCATACTTGAAGGCATTGCAAGTAACATTGTTTCAGCTGACAACAGCCATTCAACCGCTCAACCATTCAACCATTCAACTAATATAAAAATCGCCCCGAGCCGCTATAAAAGTTATTTGGAATTTATCGCAGAAGCGCGCGAATATAAAGAAAAAGTCACTTATAGCGGGAAAAAGACGGAAACAACGCGCAAGGTTTCCGGCGGCCGTGAGACTGCAAAAATCAGCGAACGCAAACGCCGCAGCGCGAGAAATACTGAAAAACAAAAAATATACAAAGAAACAGACGAATAATTTCTTTTTGTCATGCTGAATTTATTTCAGCATCTGGGTTGTTGCAAGCCACACGAGCCCAGATTCTGCAGTCAGTTCAGGATGACAGGGAAATAATAAGTAAAGAGGAAAAATGCAAAATCATATAAAATTAATAGACCAAAAACTTGAAGAATTCATGCCAGTGGAATATCCGCGCGAGATTTTTGAATCCATGAAATATACCGTAACCCTTCCAGGCAAACGCTTGCGGCCGGTGATGTGTTTAGAAGCCTGCCGTATATTTGGCGGGGATATAAACGACGCAATCCCGACAGCGTGTGCGATTGAGATGCTTCATGCGCAAAGTCTGATTCACGATGACCTGCCTTGCATGGACAACGATGACATGCGTCGCGGCAAACCCACCAACCATAAGGTTTTTGGGGAAGCCATCGCGGTACTCGCAGGCGACGCGCTTTTGACTTTCGCACCACAATTAATTATAGAAAAATCAACCAATTTATCGTCTGAAACCAAGCTTCGTGTGATACACGAATACACCAAAGCTGCCGGCGCATACCAGCTTATCGCAGGACAGGTCGTAGACATTTTATCAGAGCAAAATCCGTCTGAAATCAAAGATGAAGAAGCGACGCTTGAATTCATCCAAACCAACAACACCGCTGTGTTGTTCAAGCTCGCGCTTCGCACAGGCTCAATCATCGGCGGCGCTGACGAAAAACAAATCGCAGAAATTACAGAGTTCGGACAAAAGCTTGGTATCGCGTTCCAAATCGCGGATGATATATTAGACGAAATTTCCACTTCCGATGAACTCGGCAAGACCGCAGGCAAAGATAAAGCAGCCGGAAAACTCACCGCCGTTAGTTTATGGGGATTAGAAGATGCAAAATGTAAACTTAATTGCCTACTTGATGATTGCCGTGATATAATCAAAGGCAGGTCAGAAATATTGGACAGTATAATAAGAAGGATAAGAGAACAAATTAAATGAGCATAGAAATAGCAAGCACAGGGTATGAAGTTTTAATCACAGCTGCATCAGCATCGATATTAGCACAGGTTTTGAAGTTTATAATCTTCACGATTAAAACCAGAAAAATTAATTTTAAAATTTTTACAACTACAGGCGGAATGCCAAGCGCGCACTCAGCGTTCGTTATGGGGCTTTCAACTTCAGTCGGACTTATTCGTGGATTTGATTCTGTAATTTTCGCGGTGGCATTTGCCTCAGCGCTAATTGTAATGTATGACGCGGCAGGACTTCGTCGTGCAGCAGGAAAAACCGCAGCAAGCTTAAATAAGATTATGGAAGATTTTTACGAGCATAATGTTGAAGCTATCGGGCCAAAATTAAAAGAACTTTTGGGACACACTCCGACAGAGGTTCTTGTGGGCGGCTTATTCGGGATTTTTATCGCCTGGTGGATTCATTTTATTGTCCTTTAGCCCAAACTCCCTTTCTCAAAAGAATTTGAGGCTTGTGCGGCGCTGCAAGATATGTTATAATAGTATAATATTATTGAACAATCTGCTGGAGGCTATATGAAAAAACGAGGTTTCACCATCCCTGAGGTATTAATTGCGATGACTATTATTGGGGTTATTGCGGTGATTGTCTTTGCTGTAGTGCAA
>JAVBOC010000010.1:0-20789 GCA_031550975.1 Candidatus Gastranaerophilaceae bacterium | reverse complement strand
TCTCATATACTCTGCTGTAGCTTCACTTGAATCCGTCGCAAGACGCATTTTAGCATTCGTAATAAACTGCGAATGCAACTCGTTATCCGCTAATCTAGCGGTTATTGAGAGTAATTTAGCTTGTGAAGCTGATAAACCCATGAAAATTAGTCCTTTCCATGTAATTTATCGGCTTTTTAACCCTAATTCTTTAAGCATAAAACTGCATTGTTACATTTGTTCATACTTCGTCATTCTAAGGTATTGGAACCCGGCGCCTGTGCAATCATAGATTGCTTCGCGGCTTCATTCCATTTCGTTGCAACGCTACTTCATAATATTCTGCCTGCTTGTCTTGCTGTCGCAAGCCAACACCGCAGAACACCGGCTTCCGCACCCCTTGCATGTTTGTGAAAAATAGTATATAATAGGGTGGCTAATGGTAACGTAGATAGTATTTATTAGCAACAGTTACAAAATCAGGAGAAAAAACATGTACCAAGACGAAAAGCTTGCTTGTGAAGACTGCGGCGCAGAATTTATCTTCACAACTGGTGAACAAGAGTTTTACGCGGAAAAAGGTCTCGTAAACAAACCGAAAAGATGCCCGGATTGCAGAAAATCACGCAGACAAAACAACAGAAAACCAAGAAAATTGTACGATGCTGTGTGTTCAAAATGCGGAGTGCAGACCCAAGTCCCATTCAAACCGATTCAGGACAAAGAGGTTTACTGCAGAGATTGCTTCACTAAAGACAAAGCTGAATAACTATATTTAGAAATAAAAAAGCGGCCAACCGGCCGCTTTTTTGCTCCAAGAATTTCCATTAGGAACTCCCGAAGCCCATCTTGAATTCATCTCAGGCTGCTATAATTATCAAACACCGATACAATTATTCAAGTATTCAACCGTACTTATTTTGGCTTCATAGAGGTATTTTATGAAATACAAATATGACTCATCATATGAGGTTATCACCATATTTATTTCAAAACCGTCGGTGCAGAATGGTTCGTAGTCATATACAACGTAACTGTTGTATTTACTTTTCCATTCTTTCCGTTCAATATGGCTGTTGTTTTCATCTACGATGTCTTCCAACCATGTAACCATATCTTTATTCACATTTTTCATTTCCAGACGACTGTATCTGCTGCAGTCATAACAATCATTGATTAACATTGTAAACTTACTCCATAGATCTAAATATGCATAAACTAATTGTACGGATTTTTACGTTCAAAGTAATCCCCTTTAGGTATAACAGTCCATAGTAGGATTTACTAATTTTTGATTTTTTTGTGCTATTATATGAGCAGAGGGATATGTAATTATGGCAAAAGATAGCGATAAAAAGAAGAATGATGATTTAAAATCAACCATAAAATTTCTGGTTGTAACAGGTTTAGCAATGTGCCTGGCGGGCTTGGTATCACTGAATCTATACCTTACGTCACTGCCTCCTATAAAAAATTTACAGGATTTTAAACCTAATATTGTAACCAAATTCTATTCGCATGACGATGAGATTGTTAAAACCTTCACGGCTTATACTTTCCAAAAAGTTGAATTGAAAGACACGCCTGAAGCTTTGCAAAAAGCGATTATTGCGACTGAGGACAAAAATTTCTACAGACACCACGGGTATGACTTGTTTGGGATCGCGCGTTCTATGGTGCAAAACGTTTTTGCGAAAAAGTTCGTTCAGGGTGCAAGTACGATTACGCAGCAATTGGCGCGTGTGTTGTTCTTGTCTAATGAAAAGAGTTTCAGCAGAAAAATAAAAGAATTGGTTATCGCGGCAAGAATTGAAAAAACTATCTCAAAAGACAGAATTTTAGAAATGTATTTAAATAACGTATACCTGGGTTCAGGGGCTTACGGGGTTGAAGCGGCTTCGCAGATTTATTTTAACAAACACCTAAAAGAATGCGATTTGTCAGAGTTGGCTCTGATTGCGGGTCTTCCGCAGGCACCTTCAATTTATTCGCCGTTTAACAATATGGAACTGGCGGTAAAAAGACGTAACCAGGTTCTTTTACGTATGTATAAAATGCGTTACATAACAAAAGACGAATATGAAAAGGCAAAAGAAGCGAAAGTCAAATTGACTTCGCAGCCTGATTTTTATATGACAAACAAGGCGCCGTATTTTGCGGATTATGTTATGAAAGAGCTTGAGAAACTTGGCTTTGACGAAACAGAAATTATCCATGGCGGGTATAAAGTTGTCACAACATTAGATTACAAAACCCAATTGGCTGCAAACGAAGCGGTTGCCGCTCAAATGAGACGTGCAGGTTTGAATTCTGACAAGCAACAGGCGGCAGTATTCTCGTTTAGCCCGGTTGACGGCAGAATTTTGGCTTATGTTGGCGGAAAAAATTACGCAGTAACTCAGTTTGACAGAGTACAGGCAATTCGTCCTCCGGGGTCTTCTTTTAAACCGTTTGTTTATGCTGCAGCGCTTGAACATGGATACAGCCCGAACGATATTATCGATGATGCGCCTGTTAAAATCGGCGGTTGGACACCGAAAAACGCCAGCGGAAAATACAGCGGCAAAATCCCTATTTACAGAGCTTTAATGATATCATCTAACGTTTGCGCGGCAAGAATGATTCAAGAAGTCGGCATCCGTGCGGTAATCCAAACGGCAAGAGTACTCGGAATTGATACGCCGCTTGAATATGACCACACGATTGCGCTCGGTTCAAACGGGGTTAAGTTGTTTGAATTTATTAGAGCTTATGGAGCTTTTGCAAACGGCGGATATGTAGTTCAGCCTTATGCGATTGAACGAGTTGAAACTTCACGCGGAAAAATAGTTTATATTGCGCCGAAAACAAAAATTACACACCAATTGAGTGTAAAAACAGCGGCTGAAATGACAGCGATGTTGAAATTGGTTATCACGGGCGGTACAGGTAGAAGCGCTAATATTGGCAAGCCTGCAGCCGGCAAAACCGGTACAACCGATAAAAGCAGAGACGCATATTTTGTGGGATACACGCCGAACGTTGTAACCGGGGTTTGGGTCGGAAACGACGATAACTCAACAGGTTATGTTTATGGCGGTTCTGTTCCGGCGCTTATCTGGCGCGATGTTATGAAAGTTGCGACCGAGCCTTATGGTAATGTTGATTTTAATTATCCTGAGGTGGAACTCAACGGTGCGGGTAAAACGATTGGCACAGAGGAGATTGATATGGATGTGGATGTAACTCCGCCGACAGATGATCCGAATGCGCCTATTGAGCCGGGTGCCAATGTTCCTCCGATGCCGGCACCGGACGGTACAACTACCACGCCAAAACCGTCGCCAACTCAGGCTGTCCCAGCGCCTTCACCTGCTCCTGCGCCAACACCTGCATCAGCACCAATCCCTGGAGCATAATTAGAGATTAGTTATTTTGTCATTGCGAGGAGAACACGTTGTGTTCGACGCGGCAATCCAGAAAGACAAGAGAGATTTATGACATCTAAAAGTATCAACATTTTTACTGACGGAGCATGCAGCGGTAACCCCGGGATGGGCGGCTGGTGTGCTATTTTAGAATACAAATCTAAGCGCAAAGAACTCAGCGGAGCAGAAGCCGAAACGACCAACAATCGTATGGAAATGATGGCTGTAATTGAAGCCTTGAAAGCCTTGAAAGAGCCGTGCGAAGTGGAACTTTATTCTGACAGCCAATATGTAATCAAAGGGATTACCGAATGGCTAGAAGGCTGGCAAAGCAGAGGCTGGAAGACGGCTGATAAAAAACCGGTTAAAAATGCTGATTTGTGGAAGTTGCTTGTTGAATTGACAGCGAAACACAAAATCAATTGGCATTGGGTCAAAGGCCACGCGGGACATCCTGAAAATGAGCGTTGCGACGAACTTGCAAGGGCAGCTATTGATGACTTACGTGGTCAGTGAAACCTTCTGTCATTCTGAACTTGGTATTATTTCTCAAAATTCCTTAACATCTTAGACCTATATGGTCTAAAGTGCTATAATATTTTCTATGTTGAGAAAATTCCTAGTCACAATATTTTTAATACTCATATTTGCCTCAAAATGCGTAGCCGGTGAGATTTTTAAGATTACCTCGGCAAATATTGACACGTCAAATTCTATGATTGTGTTGAATGTTCAAGATACGCAAACGCCGATTATGAACAGCTACAAGCCGGTTGTTTTGGAGAATCCCAAGCGGGTTTATTTTGATATAAACGATGCGATTTTGACTTTCCCAAAACAAGACTGGCTCTTTAGCGGGGGTGCGCTTAAGGAAGTCAAAGTCAGTCAGTTTTCAAACAACCCTTATACTGCGCGCGTGGTAATCTATGTTGAAGATAATTTTAATGTAAATAATATCAAACTGATGCGGGTAAAAAATAATCTCATTATAAAATTCAAAGACGATATTTTGAGCAACGATTATTTCCATAATACCTACCGCGATGAACACTCTTCTTCGGCTGATTTTTATGAATATATGACAGTTGCAACGCCTGATATAGACGGTAATGCAGTCAGAAAAGAAACCAAACTCAACACCGGATATTATATGCAAAACGCTGCTTCAAGACAGGATGCGATTTTGATTAACGGGTTTGGGGCGCTCACTATTGAACGGCCAATGATTTTGACCAACCCTTCAAGAATAGTTTTTGACCTCTCAAACACCCTTACCAATCCTAAAATCCGCAACAATGAATACCGTATTAATGCAACAGATTCGGTAAAAATAGGACAGTTTTCGGTCAATAAAGCAAGAGTTGTTATTACGACCGAAAACGTCCACGATTACATCCCGATTTATTCTGAGGACAACCAGTCTTTAATTATTGCAAACTTTAAAAAGGTTAATACGACCGGGCTTTATAAGACAACGGGTGATGTAATTGCGTACAATAAAGAAAAAATTGATGCACAAACCAGCACTATGCTGCTATCTTTTAGCGCACCGGTTGTTCACGGGGTCGACAGAACCAAAAACGAACTTGTTGTATATTTGTACAACATTGGCAAATACAGCGATGAATTGCTTAAAAAGACTTTTGTCGGAACACCTTTTGCCAAGGCTAAAGTGGATTTGCTGCCAAAAGTCGGGTTAAAGCTCACGGTGCCGCTGGTGCAAGATACCATGGTCAGCACGTATTTGAGCGCAGATAACAGAGTTATAAAAGTAAAAGTTCAAGAACCTAAAGTGGTGGCGAAACCTCCTGTTACCGTCACCCCAAAAGGAAAAAGCATTGTGATTGACCCGGGTCACGGCGGAAGTGATCACGGTGCGATTAGAAATAATGTGAGCGAAAAAGACATAAACCTTGATGTGTCAAAACGGGTTGCGGCTATTCTTAAAAAAGCAGGCTATAGTGTCTGTCTGACTCGCCAAAACGACATTTTTGTTTCGCTGGAAGACAGAGTTGCTATTGCTGAAAAAGTTAAACCGGATGTTTTTGTAAGTGTCCACGTTAATTCAAGCGTAAAACCCGAAATCGACGGGATTGAAACACATTACTACCATCAGGAAAGTTATAACTTAGCGCAAACAGTGCATAGTTCGCTTGCAAGCGCAATAAAATCTACCAATCGCGGGTTGTTCCAGTCGAAGTTTTATGTTATAAATCATACTACGATGCCTGCGATTCTTGTTGAAATCGGATTCATCTCAAACGATGCGGAACGCGCGCAATTAGTGAGTCCGGCAAGAAAAGAAGCCACCGCAAAGGCAATAGCTGAAGGAGTGATGAATTATTTTAAATAAAGATGAGAGTCCAATCGCCCTATTTGATTCAGGAGTCGGCGGTTTGACGGTTTTTAAAAACTTAAAAGAAATAATGCCCGACGAAAACTACATCTATTTCGGCGACACTAAAAATATGCCTTATGGTGAAAAAACAGAAGCGCAATTATTAGAATATGCGTGCAATATCTTTGACTTTTTTATCAGCAAAGGTGCCAAGGCTGTTGTTATGGCGTGCAATACAACATCTGCTGTTGTTTATGATAAGTTAAAAAAACTCTATCCGTCTTTGCGGATTTACCCGATAATTCAATCGGTTGCAGGGATTTTGGCGCAGCTGCCGGTTAAGAAAATAGGCGTTTTGGCAACCCCGGCGACAGTCAATTCTCATGCTTATAAAAAGGGAATTAAAAAACTAAAACCAAGTATTGAAGTTGTCGAAATTGCCTGCCCGGATTGGGTCAAAATCGTTGAGGGTGCAGGGATTGGATTAAATGATTTGAGCAGCACAGACGAAGGTCATATAAAAGTGCATGAACTGGCATCAATTAAGGAAAAAGCTTATGAGGTACTTTCGCACTATCCTGGTAAAATCGTTCTGGGCTGCACGCATTATCCGTATTTGCTCCCTCTAATTGTGCAATTTGCGCCGAAAGATCTCTTTATTGACCCGGCGGAAAGTTTTGCGAAATTCATAAAAGAACAGGAGTCAAAACATAGTACCCGCAGGACAAAAGACAAAAACCCAACAACAAAATTCTATGTCAGTGCAAGCCCTGAAAACTTTGTCAGTGCAGGCAAAATGTTTTGCGAAATAGAGGAGTTGCCGGAATTACTTAATCCGCACGACCTTCCCGTTGAATAATACGTTGATTTCCGAGACCGGTTCGCCGGTAATTTCACCGTTTTCGGTGTTGTAAATAAATTCTTTAAGCGAAATCCCTTCCATAAGAAGTTTCGGATCGCCTTCGACTTTGCGCGTAACTTTTTTGTTAACGTCGTCATAGAAGTAGCTTATGCGCTTAACGATGTTGCCCATCTCCTCACGGACAAAGGCTGTACGTTCTTTGTCGTCATACATCGTAACTCTACGGTAGTTGTTTCCGGATTCATAGCAGGATTTTAATTTGTTTTTTCCGTCATAGGTGAAAATTCTTTTTGTTTTAACCCCCGACGGCGAAGTTATCGCTTCGCTTTGGATTTTAGTCGAATCAAACGGGTTGTATTCAATAAAATGCAGGGTCCCGTCAAATTCTTTTATGTATTTTTTGACGACCTTGTCCGCTTGACCCGGTTGATAGACGGTTTCTTCAAACTCGCCTTTTTCCTCGTCAATTCTGGTACGACTGATAAGCTGGCCTTCCCAATCGTAATAAACACTCTCGGTGTCACTGAGTTTGAGCGGATAACTCTCTTGTTTAACCAGTTGTGTCGACATTATTGTATTAAAAAATAGCAGGGCATCTTCAATTTCTTTATCGCTTCCGCTTAATCCCATTTCACGGGCCTCAACAAGCGAAATCACGCCATCGCGGTCTTTATCATAGCAGGATTTTAACTTAGCAACGTCAGTGGCATAAACAAAATTACTTCCCCCTAAACCCGCACTGACGAAAAAATTAAGCAGGACAGGATGGTCCCCAAGCTCAGTAAGCTTGATACCATTAGAACTGAATTTCTGTGGTAACAGAACCTCTTTCTGTGTTAAATTTTGCGTCATTTTTTTATCCTGCTATATACTTTGGAGTAACGGCATACTATTTAAAAAACTTGAATCAAATCATCTGTTTGTATGACTCAATATTAACAATTTTGTCCTCAAGTCCCAGAATTTTCGCTCCGACTTTTAATGCAGTGGAGTTTTCTTCGACTGCAAAAACTTTAATTCCCCGCTTAAGTGCCTCAAATACAGGGGTTGAACCCAATGAATCGTGCGGCATAACCAAAAAATCTAAATCCGCTATGCCGATTCCGCCGTTGGTGGTGAATTGCGGCGCATTATTTAGTCCCAAAAGCACACAAGGAAGAAATGTCGGGGTGATGTATTCTGCTGAAGCACGCGGGTCAACAATTTCTGTTGGGATTCGGCAGTCTGCAAATGCCGGCGAGTGCGCGCATGGCACCTTTAACTCTCTTGAAATGTAGTGTGATAAAATTGCCTCAACTCCGCCTATAGGGTCAACTCCGATACCGTTTGAATAATCCGCGTCATCAGGTGTATCAAAATAACAAACAATTGCGAGCGCATCTGCACCGGCTTCCAGCATTTTTTTTGAAGCGGCTAATAAAGTCTCAATATTATTTACCCCGCCGGTTGAAATTCCGCTCTCATCCACTCCAAATTCAACCCCAACTTCATCTTGAGTTATTTCATAACCCAAAACATCAACCCCGTAAACTGTTTTAACTGCATTAATTGTGTTTATATGAACATTTAATATCTCCTGCGGAATTGCTTTGTCAAAAATTACTCCAATTCTATTATTTTGGGTTGGTTTTAAATTGATTTCCCCTTTAAAAAAGCTATCTAGCGAATATCCTTCAACATAGAGCATATTGTCGTTTATCCCCGAAAAACAGCCGGCGTTAACGACGTTTGGATTCACGATTAATTTAGCGGTTTTAGACAACTCTCGCGCCCAGCCGCTTGCGTCCCCCGCAAACCCGCCAATTGATGCCCCGACCCCCGTCGGCACAATAAAAGCCCCCAACTTTGTATTATCCTTTAGCATATAAACATGATAACACAAAACAGCCGTCATTCTGAGGACAAAGTCCGAAGAATCTCAATATCTTTGCTTTATACGCAAAGTCTGCGATGCTTCACAAAGCTTAGCATGACGAGAAATCTAATTGTCAAATAAAAAAGAGCCCGTAGGCTCTTTTCTAATTTTTTTAACGCTGTACCCCTCCGTATGAGAAGTCGTTTTTGATGTTGTTTTGGAGAAGTTTTTGGAAACTTTGTTTTGTTATCGAAATCTGGTTGATTTTGCTTTCTAACTGGCTCTTTTGTAGTTCCAACTGGGTTTCCCAGTAGTTTAAGCTTGCCAATTCCAACTCGTGATTCTGTTCGCATTCTTCCATACGAGCCCAATATTCTTCTCGGTTATCTTCGTAATATGTATAATAAATGTCTTGCTCTTTGGCACTATATTTTGCCTGGCTATCTGCTGTTTGTGCCGATGCTGACATCATATTGAACATTACATTGCCCAACTGTAAGTTGTACATTGATTCTTGCTTCGTGTATAGAAGTAATGTTTCATGAATACCTGATATTGCCATTGCTCTGTCCTCGTTTTTTACTCTCTATAAATATAAACAATTATGACAAAGCCCAATTTCAAGGACGGTTTATTTTGTTACAAATGTTAATAATTTCCATTAAGCAGCTGCTTGCCTAGTTTCTAATCCCTAATCCCTAATCCCTACTTAATCCATTTTTCGATATTGCTGAATCGTTTGGTTTTTTCTTTCCAGTTTTCAAGCAAGGCCTCGCGCACCATTGATCGGGAAAGCCATTTTAAAACATATCGTCCCTCGTGACCTAAGCCGCCATCAAGTCTTCTCATATCCTTCAAACTGAATGTCGCTGATGAGATTGAATATGAAACGGTAACATGCGGGGTCAGGTTTACATCCGGGTTCATGCTCAATATAAGGTTGTTGTATTTGTTGGTATTTACAGCTGCATCACTTTTTTTATCGGTCATTTCCGAAACTATCATGTCCTTTAAGCTTTGAGACAACTGGTTTAATGAAGCCATTCACTTCTCCTTTAATTGTTTAAACTGTGTATCGGCGCAGGCACTCTGCCTCCGCGGCGTACAAAACCTGAGGAAGACAAGCCGTTAACAGGCATAACAGGCGCCGTGCCAAAAAGCCCGCCATAAACGGCTTCATCGCCGATATCTTTGCCCGGAACAGGGATAACCCTAACGGCTGTTGTTTTCTTATTAATCATCCCGATTGCCATTTCGTCCGCGATAATTCCGGCAAGGGTATCTACCGGAGTCGAGCCCGGAACGGCAATCATATCAAGCCCCACAGAACAAACAGAAGTCATCGCTTCTAATTTGTCGAAAGTCAAATAACCTTTTTGAGCGGCTTCAATCATCCCGGCGTCTTCCGAGACAGGAATGAAGGCTCCGGAAAGCCCGCCAACATGTGAGCTTGCCATAATTCCACCTTTTTTAACAGCATCGTTTAACATTGCAAGCGCTGCTGTTGTTCCATGCGCCCCCGCGTGTTCCAAGCCCATTGCCTGGAAAATCCCTGCAACACTGTCGCCTAAAGCCGGTGTTGGGGCTAGAGAAAGGTCGATTACCCCAAACGGGATGTCCATTTTCTGCGCTAGTTTTCTGCCGATTAATTCACCTGTTGTTGTGATTTTATAAGCAGTCTTTTTGATTTTGTTTGCCAAAGCGCTCAAATCAGCGTCTTTGTCGAGTGCTTCAACGGCGGCTCTGACTACACCGGGCCCTGAAACCCCAATGTTTAGTGCGCATTCAGGTTCGCCGTATCCGCAAAAAGCGCCCGCCATAAACGGGTTATCACCGGGTGAGTTGCAGAAACAGACGAGTTTTGCGGCACCAAAGCCGTCGCGGTCGGCTGTTATTTCCGCTGCCTGTTTAATTTTTTCAGCGATAACAAGCACAGCGTTCATGTTAATTCCGGCTTTTGATGAAGCCAAATTAACTGACGCACAAAGTCTTTCCGTCTGCGCTAAAGCTTCCGGGATGCTATCAATAAGGAGTTTGTCCCCTTTGGTGCAGCCTTTTTCAACGAGTGCAGAGAACCCGCCGATAAAATCCACTCCGACATCTTTTGCCGCTCTATCAAGAGTCTTGGCGATTTTTAGATAATCAGGATTTTTGCACGATTCCCCGATAATTGAAATCGGTGTTACAGAAATTCTTTTATTAATGATTGGAACGGAGTACTCGTTTTCAAGTTCATTCGCATACGCAGCAAGATTTCCGGCGTATTTAATTATCTTGTTATAAATATTTTCGCAAACCACGTCAACATCGTCTGAAATGCAGTCGCGCAGACTTAGCGCAAGCGTCACCGTCCTTATATCAAGGTTGTGCAGCCTAATCATATCAATTGTTTCTAAAATTCCTGTCTCGTTTATCATCTGTTGTCCTTTTACATCCTGGGGTTGTTTATAAGTTTATTCTGCCCTATTCCTTTGCCCCTTCTCCGCTATAGAGCACTTTTGCCAATTCAGAATCTTTCGCCTTAAGCTTCAATTCTACCCGTCGGCTTTTGTTGTAGTCTTCCTTGCCGTTTACCATAATAGGTTCGGTAAAACTTTTACCCTCAACAACAACTTTTTTCATTAAGTTGTCGCTGTATGCTTTGTTGTAGGCCGTGTGGAACATATATTCTGCAACAGAATTGGCACGTTTTGTACTCAAATCCATATTTCTAACAAACGACTGCTCCTTGGTTGCTCCAACGAAAGACTGACTGTCAGTGTGCCCCTGAATAATTATGTTATCAATTTTCTCGACTAAATCTTTTTTGGCAAAAATAGTATTAATATATATCGGCATCAATTTATCCAACAAGGACTTACCTTTTGGGGATAACGTATAACTTCCTATATCAAACAACTCAAGATCAGAAATCTTTATGTTACCTGTAGTTGGGTCAACTTCGGCTTCAATCTTTGCTTCCTTAAGTTTTTGGGTCAACTCTTGAGAAATTTCTGCCTGGGTTTTCTTTTGCTCCAGACTTTGTTGGGTAAACCCTGTCATAGCTAGTACAAAAAGGGTCATGAAAATAATCGCCAAACCCAACAGCAAATCGGCCATGGTAACCCAAAATATATTACCCTCGCCGCCGTCATCGACGCTGCTATGTCCAAATTTCCGTATTACTGCCATTCTTTCCTTTTTTCTTGTCGAAATTCGCTAAAACAACTCATCGACGACATCGCCGGATTTCGCTGATGTTTTAATGTTTTTGTTCAATTCGTTAACCCCGTATACAAGGCTCTCGAGGTATGGCACCATATTATTTACGCTGCCGGAAGCAAAAGCTGTCTTTAAATCAGCAGGCATTTTGCTCATCAATTCTGAAATATTCGTGTTTTGAATTTTTGTTTCTCTGATTAATTCAAGCAAGAATTTTTCAGACGAAATATTGTCAAATAAATTCGACATATATTCTTCGACTTTTGCCAAAGGTTGTTTGCACAAGAAACTGTGCATAAGTTTTTCATAAATCATAAAGCAAAGCGAAGAACCTACCGCGATAACGGAAACAAGCGCCGCAACCTGCATGCTTGACATCAAACCCGCAACGGAGGAAATAGTTTTCGCCTGGGTAGAAAAGTCGATTTTACCGAATGCTATTGAGATGTTCAAGAAGGTGAACAACGGCCCGAAACCCGTTAGGATTGTCGGGATAACATTTACCAACCCTTTATTGAATTTTGAATTTACAAGAGTATCTTCATTAAAGAAATACATCGGGTCAACGGTAGTTTGTACGTTTTGTATGTTGGAAGAAACCTCTTTGTATGCAATATCGTTTTTGTCATTTTTGAACGCTACGGATTCGGAGAACACAAGAGTGTTTTTAAATTCGTGCCAAAAGTGTGACACGTATGGATTCATCCCCATCCATTCGTCAATTTCCTTGAACCTGTAATTCAAGTCAGCTTTGTTAAATTGCGAAATAAAATTATACAAAGCCTTCAAGTTTTTTGAAACAAACAAATAGTTTTTAACCGTGTAGATTAACGATGCAATAAATACAACGATTACGACCATAATTGGCGGGTCTTTAAAAATGTGTGTAAAATCCATAACTTCTCCGTTTCTCAAGCTACATTATATCATACGTGGGGCAAAGTGGGCAAGGGGGGATGTCAGGGATGAGGGATTAGGAATTAGAGACTAGGGACTAGGGATTAGGGATTGGACTTTTATATGCTTCCAATTCCTAGTTCCTAATTCATAATCTACTCCTTTCAGGTATTGCTTTACCCCTCAATTTCGTGTTAATATGGTGTCAACTCTTGAAACTTTTGGGCAGGACGTGCGTCTTGCGCAGAGGAGGAGATTTTTGAAAGGTATATCAATGAGAAATTTTATTAAAAAAGGTTTTGTATTCTTTAGTATATTAATGCTTTTGACCGGTTGCGCCGGCCATAATAACGCACTGGCATATAGTCCCGTTGACTTGTATGACAATGTTTGGAGGCTTATCAACGCTAAGTTTGTCGACCAAACTAACAACGGACAAAGCTGGGATAAATGGCGTCACAAATACGATAATGCCATTAAAACAAACGAAGATGCCTATGTCGCAATCAATACAATGATTGCGAGTTTAAATGATCCTTATACAAAGTTCCTCGATCCAAAAGAATTTGCTGATGAAACAAGTTCAATCAGAGGTTCGCTAAAAGGTATCGGCATCCAAATTGGCGTAAAAGACGGCAAATTGATGGTAATTGCGCCGATTGAAGACACTCCGGCAGAACGTGCGGGATTGCTCGCTGATGATGAGATTTTAGAGATTGACAACGTGAGCACAAAGGGCATCACTGTTGACAAAGCAGCGGACAAAATCCGCGGCCAGCAAGGCACTCAGGTTACTCTGCTAATCAAACGAAAAGATTCAGAACCTAAAAAATATACGATTACTCGTGCAGAAATTGAAGTTAAATCGGTTTCGGAAAAAATGCCGATTGAAACAAAACTGCCTGCTGATATCGGTTACATCAGATTAAGTTCATTTATCAGCCGTAACGCTGCTAAAGAATTTGAGGCGATTTTAAATAAAGATATCAATAAAAAAGGTTATATTGTCGACCTTCGCTCAAACCCGGGCGGACTTTTAACCAACGCGATTTATATTTCAGACATGTTTCTTGATGGCGGCACAATTGTTAGCACCGTTGACAGAGACGGCTACAAAGAAACTCAAAGAGCATATCGTGGTGTTATTACCAAAAAACCGGTTGTTGTGCTTATAAACAAAGGCTCAGCATCAGCCAGTGAAATCTTCTCCGGTGCGATGAAAGATAACGGCAGAGCGGTAATTATTGGCGAACAGTCTTTCGGAAAAGGTTTGGTGCAAGAGATTAACAAGCTTCCTTACGAGGCTGGTGTTAATATCACAATCCAAAAATACCTGACTCCAAACGGCACAGACATCAATAAAAAAGGTATTACGCCTGATGTTGTGGTTGAATTAACTGAAGAAAATATCAAAAACAAAGACGATGTGCAGATGAAAAAAGCTATTGAAGTCTTGCAAAAATTAACTTCAGGCCAGTCTGTCGCGAATTACTAATACAGCGCGAATGTCAGAGCTGTTTACGGATGAGGAGTTATTGCAATGATTGTAATAACGTCTTTGTCAGGACCATAATGCCAAAAAACTCTGTATGCCCCAGGTGTATTATTTTGAGCATACGCTTCGTGGATTTTTATACCGAGTTGTTTTGACAATGAAGTAAATTCATGCGTATTTAGCCCGGGATGTCGAGGGTTTGCTTCTAGATATTTAAGTGTCTTGACCACTGCCTTAAGATTCTTTAAAGAGCTTTTATCCCTTTCTAACTTCTCTAAATCCGCTTCTGCGTTTTTTGTTATTATTAAGTTAAAAGCCATTATTCCTCGTCAACATAATTCATAAAACGTCCCAGATCCAACTTCTTGGTCTGTCCTTTCAGAGATTGCTCAATGCCTGTTGCAACCGACTTAAAGGCGGATTTATTTTTATAAAGCCATAGCTCGTTAACGGGAATAGCGGCCTCAGGCGATAACACAATCGTGCCATCGTCTTCTTGTACAATTTTAAACTGTACAACATTTTCAGCTAATTTCCCAAGACTTATTCTGCCTTTCGCATCAGGTCGCAAATATTTTTCAGACATAGCCATAATTTTTCTCCTTTTTTTTATTATAACATATGGTGGGAAAATATACAAGTGGGAAATTAAATAATTTATCATTTCCCAATAATTATTTCCCGTTTGTTGATGGGGAGTTATTAATTGACCTGGCGTTTGCCACTGTGCTATTATTTAAGTATGCTAAAAGAGTGGCGCTATAGTAAAAATAATGGAGGGGGAAAGTCTTTGATCGAGAGGCTTTTGGCTGCGCGCGGGATTACGGATGCTGCGCAGGTGCGTGAGTTTCTTAACCCGCTCGAGATAAAATTAACCAGCCCAAATGTCTTTACCGATATGGAAAAATCAATTGCGCGCATGGTTCAGGCGATTGAAAATAAAGAAAAAATTGTTGTCCATGGCGATTTTGATGCCGATGGTGTAACCTCTACTTCGCTTCTTTATAAAACGCTCAAAACAGTGGGCGCAGAGGTGAATTATTTTATCCCTGACCGCGAAAAAGAAGGTCACGGATTTGATACAAAAGCACTCGTAAAAATCATGACAACCGTAAAACCGAAGGTCATAATCTCTTGCGATTGCGGGATTAGCGATGTTGAGGCGGTGGATTTTTTAAACAGCTTTAAGATTGATGTAATTATCACCGACCACCACGAGGCACCGGAAGTGCTGCCGAAGGCTTTTGGGATAATTAATCCTAAGGCACCGAACGCATTGGATGAAAAATTAAGCGCGCGTGAAATCGAACACCTGACGGCTCTTGCAGGGGTTGGGGTTGCTTTTAAATTCGCGCAGGCACTGCTCGAAAAATTTAACCGACTTGATTTTATTTCTGAAATCCTGCCGCTTGTGGCAGTCGGAACGGTGGCTGATATTGTGCCATTGATTGGCGAGAATCGTTATTTGGTGGCTAAAGGACTGCAATTAATTTCCGGCGGAAAACACTACGGACTGACGCGTTTGCTTGAAGCTGCCGGTTACAAAGGTAATATTACCGCTGAAAATATAGCTTATGGAGTCGCGCCAAGAATTAACGCCTCCGGTCGTTTGGACACGGTTGAAGACGCCATAAAAGTTCTTATTTCAGAAAACAAACAGGAAATTGAGATGGCGATTCAGTCGCTGAATGAATTTAATAAAGTGCGTCAAACGCTAGGCCAAGAGATGTTTATGGAGGCCGAGGCGATGCTCTCAAACGAGGGTAACAAAAACCCTGCGATAATTTTATTTAACCCGAAATGGCATATCGGAATTGTCGGGATAACCGCCTCAAAACTTGTTGAAAAATATTACAAACCGGTCTTTCTTATGACATACTCGGAAGAAACAAAACAGGTTCGCTGTTCGGCGCGAAGCGTCGAGGGTGTCAACCTATACGATGTGATTAGTGCGAACTCTGAGAATCTCGACGGTTTTGGCGGGCATTCAATGGCGGCAGGTTTGGCGTTTTCGACTGAAAAAACCTCGTTTGAAGAAGTTAAAAAAGCGCTCAATACCACGATTAAAGAAATAACCGCGGGCAAAGAACTCAAGCCGTTTATTGATATCGACTTGGATTTGCAAGCAGGAGAAGTCGACGAGGCGCTTGTTGACGAGATTTCTAAACTCGAACCCTTTGGTGCTTGCAACCCGGCACCGATTTTTTCGCTAAAGAATTTGAAGTTAAAAGAAAAACGCCTTATGGGCGAGAACAAAGACCATTTGCGGCTTACGTGCCAATCCGGTGACAAGGAATTTACCTGTATTCGCTGGAGCGAAGGGGATATCGCACTCACAGCAGGCGACATTTTAGACATCGCTTTTCACCCGCAAATTAACGAATATAACGGCAATACAAGCGTTCAACTGATTCTTGACGATGTGCATTCAGAATATTTAAAAGAAGATGAAGGGGAAAATGGAGCGGAAGTAAAATACTACGATCACCGCAAAAAGACCAGTATTTTGCCGCAAGTTGAAGATTATGTGAAAAATTCTGCGCACAATATTTTGATTTTTGCAGAAAGCAAACAAATAATTGACAGCCTCAGACCTTTTAAAACCCTGTCAGAATGCGTTGTTAACCGAGATGAACTTACAGCTTGTGACGGGTTGATGTTTTTTGATTACCCGGCGGACAGAGAAACTTTTGAGGCTATAATTGAGCAAACTTCCCCGGGTGCGATTCATTTTATGAATTACGAAATAAAACCGTTTGACGAAAAAGAGTTCCTAAAAACGGTTTCAGGTATGTTGAAATTTTCTGCTAATAACAACGGAGGGAAAGTTGAATTGCGCCGATGCGCCAGCTTTTTGGGTAAATCTTATGAAGTCTTCCGCGTTTTGTTCAGTATCTTTGAGGAAATCGGGCTTATAAAAATAGTCGAAAAAGCTCAGCAACATTACAAAATAACTTTTAACGAAGGGGTCGATTTAGCGCAAGCACTGCACAGCGAAAAATATGCAATTTTACTCGACCTGATTGAAGAATGCGAAACCTTCCGAACAAGTCTGATGGAAGAAAGTCTCGACCAGATTCTTAATTAACTCGTCATTCTGAGTGAAACTAAGAATCTCAATGTTTATGCAAAATATCCGGTTTTGAGATGTTTCGTCCTGCGGACTCAACATGACGGAGTGCTATTTCTTACCTTTATCAGCCAATTCAGAATCCATGCGCAAGAAAACAGGTTTGATGTCCTCTTGAGCTATCAAAACGCCAGGTTTAAGGTTATTTGTGGTCAAATCGTCCAGTTTTATATCCAAATCAAAAGATAATTGTTTTGCCATTTCGCGTGCGATATTCGGACAATATGGATAAATAAGAGCCGACACAACACACATAATCTCTAACGTTGCAGCCAAAACCTGTCCGCACTCGCTCCACTTTTCTTCTTTTGCAAGCGTCCAAGGCGCGTTGTCTGTAACGTATTTGTTCGTCGCATCCACCAGTGAAATAATTTCCTGCGCAGCTTCCGCGATTTCATATTTGTCAAAATGAGATTGGACGCTTTTTACCGTTTCTAATGCTGTTTTAAACAAAGGCGCTTCAGTTTTAAATTCCGCCTTAATCTCGCCGTCAAAATACTTCACAAGCATTGAAAGCGTACGATTTAAAAGGTTACCCATGCTGTTTGCAAGGTGTGCGTTAACCTTTTCTTTAAAATCCTCATCAGAATAGTTTCCGTCTTTACCCAACATCGCGGCAGAAGCCATATAATAGCGCAGCGCATCAGGAATTTCTTGATTAAAATTAACCAAAACCTCAGCCGGCGAGATTACGTTGCCGATGGATTTTGACATTTTTGACTGGTCAATTGTTATCCAGCCGTGCGCTAAAATTGTTTTTGGCAGCGGCAAATCAAGCGCCATAAGTATCGCAATCCAATAGATTGAGTGGAATTTTAAAATATCTTTTCCGATAACCTGAACTTCTGCAGGCCAGTATTTTTTGAATTTGGTTTCATCGTCAGAATTGTAACCCAAAGCCGTAATATAGTTTGAGAGCGCATCAATCCAAACATAAACCGTTTGTTCCGGGTCGTCTAAAACCGGGATTCCCCAGCCAACATTGCTTGTTGCACGCGAAACAGAGATGTCTTGAATATCTTCAAGCTGGTTTAAAACCTCGTTTGCTCTAAATTGCGGCACAAGAAATTCAGGGTTTTGTTTAATATGTTGGATAATTCTGTCGCGGTATTTTGTCAGTTTAAAGAAATAATTTTCTTCGCTGACCAATTCCGGTGCTTTTTTGTGAACAGGACACAATCCGTCTTCTAAGTCCTTCTCATTCAAGAAAACTTCACATCCGCTGCAATATAAACCTTCGTAAGAATGTTTGTAAATGTCTCCTTGTTCAACCAGTTTTTTAAATATTTTTTGCACTGATTTTGTATGATAATCGTCTGTTGTGCGAATAAATTGTTCGTAATCAACATCAAGCATTTCCCATGCGTCTTTGAATTTTTGCGCGTTTTGGTCGCACAATTCTTGCGGGCTAATCCCTGCCGCTGCTGCGGTTTTTTGGATTTTAATCCCGTGTTCATCGGTGCCGGTTAAAAAATAAACCTCTTTCCCGCGCTGCTTTTGGTGGCGTGCGATGACGTCAGTGATAATCTTTTCATAGGCATGCCCAATGTGCGGGGCGCCATTTACATAATCAATTGCCGTGGTGATATAAAACTTTTCCATTTGATAATTGTAGCATGAACATAGCGATTAGGGATTAGGGATTAGGGACTAGGGAGTAGGGACTAGGGATTAGAAACTAGTCTTGCATTATTCATAAAACGTAACATAATTTAACTAATGAGCAATAATTCACCCAAAAAACACTTTATATAAATGTGTGAAAAATTAGGTGGAAATTTACATGGAAATTGGTTGGATTTCAAATTTAGATAGATTGGCGTCAGAAGGTGTCCTAAACTATGACGCAGCCGCTGATGTCAGAGGGTTTGGTCCGCGCTATGTCGGCAGCCCCCCTGAAATATATGGCGTTCACCCTTTTCCTAACGGCATCCCGCAGATGAGGCAGCAACCCGGCAAAGATAATCTTGTCCCAAAAGACCAAGAACCTTTTGCAAGTCCGTCATGGAAAAAATGGCTGCTCGCCGGTGTTTGCGTTGCAACACTCGGGCTTGGTGCGCACAAAATATCAAGAATTTTGCCCGGTGCTAAAAAAGCAGGTTCAGCACCCTTGAATTTCTTAGGCAAATGCGGGTCAAAGATCAAAGACGGGTTTATTACCTGTGCGAGCAAGATTAAAGGGATTTTTGTGAAGTAATTTCATAAAATAATTTGTCATCCTTTCAGGATGACAGGGAGGGAGGTAACATGTCATGCGCATAACAAAAAGCCTTGCCAATAGTGACAAGACTTATAAATATACATTTACCCCACAAAATTTATAACACAAAGAAGACGGCATGTCAACTGTTGGGTTAAGATTGATTAACAGTCACTAAAAAAGGCGGGATTTCCCGCCTTTTAAATATCTAATTAGTGGCATTTTTCGCGACAGTAACCATTTGCGTCACATAATTCTCCACATCCTCCGGTGTCTCCACCGCTTAAGCATTGCAACCTAGCCATCCCCGTAAGTCCGGCACAAGGATCAACAACCGGTGGTGTAGCGCCGCCGCCGCCACCACTGATAATTTCACCATCAGTGACACAACGCACACGCAGATCTGCTGCACTCTTTATTTCCATATTTACACGTCCTAACGACAAGTCAAAATACGGATTAGAGTAGTGCGCATCCTCAAGGACAAAGGCATTATTATTATAGGAAGCAGCATCATTAAGTATCCATAAGTGTCGTCTGCTTTGGCTTGTCATACCACAGCCGCGATTCAGACCAGTGCAATACAACCAAACTTTTGCGACCTCACTATTGGATACACTTGGAACGCCCCCAGGAACTCGTGTGAGGTCATCGCCATAATAATAAGTATAATATTGATCCTCTGGCCACAATGACGGTAGCCTGCCTCCGGCTTGATTGCATACTTTTTTTGCTCCGGCATAATAATTTGCTCTGCATTCATCCTCTGAACAGCTATGGGATAGGGTACATCTTCTATCATAGTCATAATCAGATGAATAAAACTGGTTATCATCACAGGTGTCTAAAGCTGGTGGTGTGAGGTCATGATCCAATATACAGATTCCATTGCCCGAACATTGCGGCCATTCAAAATATTCATACCCACTAGGGCAAGTCTTTGCAACCGGACAGTTGGCTGGGGGCTGTACATTCGGCAGGCCTGGTGGTGTGTCAGGGCCTGATGGGGTCCATCCCGGTGGGAATGGCTGGCAGGTCTGTATGTTTGTGCAGCTTCCGCCCAGCATTATTCCCGCTGCGTAGTTTCCGGCTGAATCCTTGCCGCTGCATTGTTGTACTGTTGCCGGGTTTATACATTGACCGCAGATTAGGGCGCCGGTGCCGCTGTTGCAGATTTTGTCATTTGGGATGCAATAGCCCTGAACTTTTGTTTCGTTTTCAGGACAGCCTTTGCAATCATTATCAGAATATGATCTTGTATAAGCTGCAGGATCGGATGTAACAGGGGTAGTTTTATTAAATATATTGTGTGCGGTTACAGCTTCTACTGCTGCTTTATCATCTTTATTTATATACATTTTTCCGTTAACCAGTACATGAACTTTAAAAGATATGTTTGACGGAAGGGTTACTGTAATATATGGG
>JAVBOC010000008.1:0-125823 GCA_031550975.1 Candidatus Gastranaerophilaceae bacterium | reverse complement strand
TCTCATATACTCTGCTGTAGCTTCACTTGAATCCGTCGCAAGACGCATTTTAGCATTCGTAATAAACTGCGAATGCAACTCGTTATCCGCTAATCTAGCGGTTATTGAGAGTAATTTAGCTTGTGAAGCTGATAAACCCATTGTTGTCCTTTCGCTCGCTTGCGCTCGCGTGAAACGTGCCTCCGTGATTGCCTCGCTTGTCCTGCAGACAGCCAATTGAGTCGGCAATCACTGCGCACTCTGCTCGCTTGCGCTTTCCACATGATTCTAACGGCTTTTTGGGCATTATTCTTTAAGCTATTCCAGCATTTGTTACATTAATTTACAAACTACTTGTAAGCCAATAAAACCAACTATCTACATATAAAGAAAAGAGCACGGGGATTTCCTCGCGCTCTTGATTTTTTAAATATTCAATTTTTGTTCTAAATAGCTACTGTTTCTGGCTCAATGATAAGTTCTGCTTGTTGTTCTATAACTTGAACATCAAGTTCCTTTAGTGTTTTTTCCGGGACATTTACCGGTTTTACACTTGCAGCCGGTTTAGCTGTCGGAACAACTTTCGCGTTCTCCAACCTTGCATTTAGAACGATTGGGTCAGGATTACGTTTTTGGTTGTTGTAATCCGCCATGATTTTGTTCACAAACCGTCTTGTTTCCGCATAAGGCGGCACTTGACGATATTTTTTTACATAAGCTGGTCCTGCGTTGTATGCAGCAAGAGCGAGCTCTTGTGAACCGAACATCTTGTAAAGTCTTTGGTAATACAGAATTCCGCATTTAATGTTGTCATTTAGCAAATATGGATTGTAGCCTAATCCTTTTGCTGTTGAGGGTTTTAATTGAAATACCCCCACTGCTCCATGTGAGCTTCTTGCTTGTTGACGGAAACCGGATTCAGCGCGCGCAATACTTAATGCCATAGCAGGGTCTACACCCATCTCCAAGGCATGTTTAACTATTGCTGCTTTTACCGTGTTAACATCATTAGCTTGTGATTGTCCCTGTGCAAAAAATACACACACTAATGTAAGCATTAGCAGTAATAATTTCCTCAAGATCTGTTCCTCTTTATTGTAAATTGTAAGCTATGCCGAGGTCCTAAAAAGGCTTTGTTTTTCTGTGTCCTCACCCGTTTCAGGCAAAGTCTAAAACCTCTATTGACATTGCTTATGTAAGACATCTTAACATAAAGAAACACAAAAATCAAGTCTGTTATTTTGTGTTACAATTAAATAGGTAAAGTGGAGGTACAAATGGGTAACAAGAAATTAGCGACAATAGGGGTGTTTGGCGGTTCAGGTTTTTATAAATTTTTGGACAATATCGAAGAAGTAAGAATCGAAACTCCTTATGGCATGCCAAGCGATAATCTTTTTATCGGAACAATCGGCGAGCATAAAGTTGCTTTCATGCCGCGTCATGGCCGCAACCACTCGCTTTTACCGCACATGATTAACTACCGCGCAAACGTCTGGGCAATGAAATCAATCGGTGTTGAAAGAGTTTTCTCGCCATGCGCAGCAGGAAGCTTGCAAAAAGAAGTTAAGCCCGGCGATTTCGTAATCTGCGACCAGTTTGTTGACTGGACCGAAGGTAGAAAATCAACAATTTTTGAAGGTCCGATTGTAACTCATCCGTCAGCGGCTGAACCTTTCTGCCCTTCCTTGCGCCAATTAGCGATTGAAACCGCTCAAGAATTGGGTATTACTGTTCATAAAGAAGGAACTGTTGTTGTAATCAACGGCCCAAGATTCTCTACAAAAGCTGAATCGAAATTTTTCACAAACCAGGGTTGGCAGGTCATCAACATGTCAGCTTTCCCGGAAACTTATCTTGTCAAAGAAATGGATATGTGTCCGGTAAATATCTCGCTCATCACAGACTATGATGCAGGGCTTGTGGGCGATGTTCCGCCGGTTTCGCACAAAGAAGTCTGCGAAGTATTTGAAAATAATCTTTCTAACCTAAAAGCACTTTTGTTCGGTATGATAGAAAAAATCCCTGCAACGCCAAACACCTGCGAATGTACTAATACAAAGGAAAAATCAAGACTGTGAACAACAATATAATTTTAGCTGTAAACAACATATTTAACTTATTTTATTTCTTAATCATTTTGAGAATATTTTTAAGCTGGATTCGAACACTCAATTGGGGTAACAGCCCATGGAGAGAGTTGCGGCAAATAACTGATTTGTACTTGGATTTATTCCGCAGAGTTATCCCGCCGGTTAACGGGTTGGATTTCTCGCCAATTATAGCTATTATCGCGCTTAATATTATTCAATATGTAGTTATTACAATTCTCAGGACTTTCATAGCATGAAAATTATAATTTATGGTGCAACAGATATTGGCTGGCTTCTGACGACAGAATTGTTTGAAGACCACGATATTACAGTCATAGACGAAAATATGACCGACAATTTTAACAAGCTTGATATAAGTTTTGTTCAAGGAAACGCTTCAAACATTGATGTTTTAAACAATGCCCAGATAAAAGAAGCTGATGTTTTTATCTCCTGTACCGACAGCGACGAAGGCAATATTGTTGCGTGTTTTGCAGCAAAAAAATACGGCGGGGTGCGAACAATTTGCGTAGTGAGCAAAGAAGAATATCGGCGTAATTTCCACCTAAACAAAGCGCAGGATTATTTCTGTGATATGTTTATTGATTTTATCATCTGGCCTGAAGAACTTCTCACACAAGAGATTTTTAGGATTGTAACAGTGGCACACGCACTTGATGTGGAAAATTTCGCCGACGGACGCGCACGGCTTTTAGAATATAAAGTGCTGCCGGGGCTTTCCATGGTGGGTAAAAAAGTTAAAGACTGCGGTTTTACGGCTGATACGTTAATGGTTGGCTTAACGCGCAACGGAGAACTCTTTATTCCGACCGGAAATACTGAAATTCAGGTTGATGACAAATTGATTTTTATGGGAACTTCGCACTCGCTCGATATTTTAGCCGGAACCTTCTTCCACGAAAGAGGACATGTAAAATCTGTCGCAATCATCGGCGGAGGCAAAGTCGGTCTGATGCTGGCTAAAAACCTTGAGGCGCTAAAGATTAAAACAAAGATTATTGAAAAGAATTACGACCGCTGTAAAGAATTAGTTGAGCAATTAAAAAGCTCACTTATCATTCACGGCGACGGAAAGAATTTAGAGCTTTTGCACGAAGAAGAAATCGGCTCATCTGATGTTGTGGTTGCAGTAACAAACAATGACGAGAAAAACCTTTTATGTTCACTGCTTTCAAAACAGCTATGCGCAAAACGTGTCATAACAAGAGTTTCCAAGGTTGCGAACATGTCATTATTTGAAAAAGTCGGCATTGACGTGGCGATTTCTGCTAAAACGTCTGCAATAAACGAAATTAAAAACGATTTAGCTGAAAATGCTGTTGATATTCTTGCAACAGTTGAACGCGGACAAGGAGAGGTTCTTGAAGTAGCAGTTCCTGAAAGATATAACAACAGAAAAATTATGGATTTGAAACTTCCAGCACCCGCGGTTATCGCAGTGATTCAGCGTAATGGTTCAATTATAATCCCAAAAGGTAATATTGAAATCTATAAAGATGACACCTTGATAATCTTCACCCGCTCAAGCGACGCGGATGAAGTCAAGGCCTTTTTTCAGGGAGATTGATTTATGCGGTTAAATTATCTCGGAAATGCAATCGGTTTAATTTTGATTTATATCAGTCTGGTGATTCTCTCACCGGCAGTTGTGGCGTTAATTTATCAAGACTGGTCGTCTATTTTGCCTTTTGTAAGCACCGGATTGATTGCTTTTTTAATGGGTTATTTCTTACGTAAAGGCAACAACGATATTGAAAATTTAAATGACATTAAAAAAAGCGAAGGGCTTTTTATTGTAGCAGCTTCCTGGGTAATGTTTAGTATAATAGCGGCAATTCCTTATCTTCATTATGGACTTTCACCGTTAAATGCTTTGTTCGAGGCGGTTTCCGGGATTACAACAACCGGCGCCACTATTCTTACAAAATACGATTATCCGCAGGCGTTTTTCTTCTGGCGCTCTCTTACTCAATGGCTTGGCGGCTTGGGAATTATCGTATTATTTATCGCGATTTTACCACAATTTGCGGTCGCAGGAAGACAAATGTTTTTTGCTGAAACTCCCGGTCCGACCGAGGACAAACTTACGCCTAGAATTAAAAACACGGCATCCGCTATTTGGAAAATATATTTTATTTTGACTTTAATTGAAACCGCTCTGCTCGTGTGGGCGGGCATGCCTGTATTTGATGCGTTTTGCAATTCGCTATCAACACTCTCTGCCGGCGGATTTTCCCCGCATCCTCAAAGCACAATGGGATATAATTCAATTACAGCAAATTGGATTATGACAACATTTATGTTTTTGGCAGGTACAAGTTTTATTCTGCAATACAGAGCCATCACAAAGAAAAATCCGATTTTATTTTTCAAAAGCGAAGAATTTAAAACCTATGCTGCAATTGTTTTTATAATATCAATTGCAATCGCAATAGCACTGATTTCACACAATCATTATTCTGTTTCAAAAGGACTGTCTGACGCCTTCTATCAGGTAACAAGTGTTATCACCTCAACCGGGAGCGCTTCTGTGGATTTTGCCAGATGGGATTTTGTAGAAAAAGTTCTGTTGTTCTTTGTAATGTTTATCGGCGCATGCTCGGGCTCAACCGGTGGCGGGATAAAGATTACGCGCTGGCTGATTGTTTTTAAAACAATGAGAAACGAGGTCAGACGGATTTTACATCCAAATGCTGTATTGAACATAAAAATAGACGGTAAAAGCATACCGCAAGAGGTTATCGGACAGACGATTATGTTTGTATGCTTTTATTTTTGTATAGTCGGGGTGAGCGCAATTTTAATCGGACTTATTGAAAAAAATGCCGGTATCGCAATGACAGGTTCGATTTCCACTATCGGTAACATCGGCCCTGCATTCGGTGATCACATTGGACCAATGGGAAGTTTTGATAAACTCCAGCCGCTGACAAAAATCATCATGATGTTTAACATGCTCGTCGGACGTCTGGAATTAATCCCGTTCTTAGTCCTGTTCCAACGCGACTTTTGGAGTATTAGAGAGACTTAGTCTTAAAAAGAAAATCAAACTTTGCATCCAGTCTTTTTAGGCAATTACAGACGGATAAGAATATTTTGTCAAAGTCGTCTCGTTTGTTTTTGCCTTCGTAGATGTCATAAAGAACATTCAATGCCATAGACAAACAATCTCTATCTTCGTAATATTCTTCTTTGAATTTGTCCGTTCGCATGTTAATTTATTTGAACCTTATTATTAAACACATATAATTATCATTACATATATTCAATAAACTGTCAATATATTCAAAAGTAAGTCTATAATTTTAGAATGATTAAAATTAGATTAAGAGAAATAATGTGGGATAGAGACATCACTTCTATCAAACTTGCAAAAGAAACAGGCATAAATCCAGCAACCATTTCCGCGTTACTCCACAACAAACGTAAGAATGTCGGTTTGAAAATAATTGACAAACTTTGCATTGCTCTTGATTGCAAGATCTCGGATTTGTTAGAGTTTCACAAGGACTAGCTTCTTTTTATTGTCATCCCGAATTTAGTTCGGGATCTTCCACCGGCACGGCTCATCCAAGACTCATAGGTGGAAGATACTGAAACAAGTTCAGCATGACAGAAGAGTGTTGGCAATGACAAAATATATTTATCCCTAAAGTGCTTCGAGCGCGGCGATTTTCATTGCGGTGATGTTTGGTTTTTTGCCAAGCCAAATCTCTTGCGCCGCTGCAGCCTGGTAAATTAACATATCCAAGCCGTTAACTGTTTTGAGCCCCAATTCTTCCGCGGCTTTTAAAAGCAAAGTTACACGGGGATTGTAAACCACATCATAAACAATCGCGTCTTTTTGCATTGTAGAAAGCACATTATAGCTCACCGGAATCAAATCAGCAGCCTTGCCCAACATCCCCACAGGAGTGGTGTTTACGAGCATCGCATAATCTGACAGGTCGCGAATTTGTTCAATTTGATAAACATTAAACGCAACATTCGGGAGTTTTCTGCGCATATAATCCATTGTCGCAAGCGAGTTCGGGATGTTTCTGGTGAAAAACACGACCTCTTTTACTCCCATTTCAGAAAACGCAACCGCCGCCGCATGCGCCGCACCGCCCGTACCGAGAATTGCGACTTTTTTATTTAACAGACTAACATCTTCTTGGATTATTGACGGTTCGCAACCCTGACCGGGCTTGCTCACCATGGGCGTTCGTTGCACTCCACGCCCGTCAAAATCCGCTTCAATAGCCTTGCGGAAACCGATTACGTCTGTGTTGTAACCAAGCATTGATTTATCAGGTTCGATTTTAATTGTGTTCACCGCCCGCGCAAGATCGGCGTATCTGTCGACACCGGTTACAAAGAGCGAAACCGGCAACTTCAGCGGGATAGTTACGTTGAAACCATCGTAACCATTAGATTTAAGGTATTTAATCCTGTCAACCAAATCATCCGGCGGGGTTTCTAAAACATCGTAAGTTGCGTCCACTCCAAGGCTCTTGAACCCTGCTTCGTGAATAACTTTTGATATTGAATGCCCCAGCGGAAAGCCAATCAAGCCGAATTTGTACATCACATACTCCTTTATTAATATATTTACCACAAACCCGCTTGCAAATAAAGAAGTCTTAGGTTAGAATTAACACCTGGTCTCTAGTTTCTGGTATCTAGTCACTAAATTAAGGGGTATGGAATATGTTAAGAGTACAACCGTTTTCAACAAACAATCAGAATCCTGCGTTCGGGCAGCGTTCAGTTGTGATTTTTACGCCTGAATGCTTAAAGCGAAAACTCTCCGGCGTGGTAAGAACAGCACTGCGCCAAGAAGGGGTTGAGGTTATTAAAGAGAAAAAACTGCGCCTGCCGGGAGATTTTCTTTCCGAACATTTTGCAAATATCTCAGACAAACCGACTTTTAAAAGAGTCATAGACTTCATGCGCTCCGGTAATTCAAGAGTTTTAATTGTTCAAGACAAAAACGCAACCAAGCCTGTTGGAGAATTATGTATTCAAATAAAGAATTTATACAACAAACCCGGCGAACAAATTAGAGATTTGTTATACGCTTCACCGTCAAAAGAGGCTTCAGACGATATTTTAAGAGCCATTCAATTTAACTTGTTAGGATAAATATAGAGGATAAGATTATGTTAAAAGTACAACCGTTTTCAACAAACAATCAAAGTAGTCCTGCTTTTGGGATGAGAGCTTTTGTAATTTTTAAACCGGATTTACCCGGACGAAATCTTGAGAGCGCGGCAAGAGAAGCGTTTAAAACAAGAGGGGTTCAAATTATTAAAGAAGCAACCGTGCTTTTGCCTGAAGCATTTCTAAGACAGCATTACGCACACGTTGTGGACAAACCATTTTTCCCTGATATCCTAAAATATATGCAGTCAACTCCCGTAAAAGTTATGGTTGTTGAGGACAAAAAATCAGATACGCCAATACGTGAATTGTGTTTAAATTTCAGAAAACTTTTTGTTAAAAAAGGAGAAACTACAGAAAATTTACTGCATTCTTCAGGCAACGTCAAAGAGGCAGGGATTGAAATCGCACGCGCAGAAACCATGGGTTGGTTCTAGGGGGAAATATATTGGGTTTTGAAACAAGTCCGATTATTCTTCAGAAGTTTCTTCTTCCACTTCTTTTTTGTAAGAACAGCCTTTGACTTTATTTGAACACTCAATTGTTGTGCCTTTTTTGAGCACTTTTTTAACTAATAACGAACCGCAATCAGGGCAAGCTTCGCCTGTTGGTTCGTTCCAGAGTGTAAAATCGCAATCAGGATAGGTGTCGCAGCCAAAGAAAACCGTGCCGCGCTTGGATTTGCGCTCAACGATTGTTCCTTTTTCGCACTTAGGACAAGTCACCCCCGTTGAACGTCGGAAAGGCTTGCGGAATTGGCATTCTGTGCACTCGATATATTTCCCGTAAGGTCCGACCTTAAAAATCATTTCGCCCTGACATTTTTCGCATTTTTCTTCGCAAACCTCAGGTTCGTTAGATTGTTCGGCAGACGCATTCAACGACATCATAGTTTTGCAATCAGGATAGCCGGAGCAGCCCAAAAACTGGTTGCCCTGACGGCTTGAGCGCAGAACCATCGGCTTGCCGCAGTTCGGGCAATCAACGCCGCTTTCAACCATGATGCGGCTGGTGTCTTTCATAGCGTCATTAACTACTTCCATAAACGGGTCGTAGAAATTCTGCAAAACCTTGTTCCAGACAGCTTTTTTATCGGCGATTTTGTCTAATTCGTTTTCCATGCCAGCCGTGAATTTGTAATCCATAACCTGCGTAAACTGCTCTACAAGCTGTTTTGAAACAGTTCGCCCGAGTAGTGTTGGTGCGAGCGCTTTTTCTATTTTTTCAACATAACCGCGCTGTTGGATTTTTGAGATAATCGGCGCATACGTTGACGGACGCCCGATTCCGTGTTCTTCAAGCGCTTTGACTAATGTCGCTTCAGAATATCTTGGCGGTGGCTGGGTGAAGTGCTGTTTCGGCGTAACAGCCTTACAGTCAAGCTTGTCGCCTTTCGCTAAATCAGGAATCTTGTTTTCTTTTTCTTCCTCATCGTTGTCGTTATAGAGTTTCAAGAACCCGTCAAACATGATTTTACTTGTTCCGACACGCAGAGTGTAATCTCCCGCAGCGACTTCCACCGTGCGGTTTGCTACCTGCGCTTCCGTCATTTGCGAGGACATAAATTTGTTCCAAATTAATTTGTATAACCTGTACTGTTCGTTCGAAAGATACTGTTTAATACTCTCGGGCGTGCGTTCCGGGTATGAAGGACGAATCGCTTCGTGCGCGTCTTGTACGTTTTCCTTTTTACCTTTTTTTGAGTAGTCATTTGGGGTTTCAGGGTAATATTTTTCGCCCCAGCTATCTAAAATAAATTCTTTTGCCATGTCACGCGCATCATCTGAAATCCGCACACTGTCTGTTCTCATATAGGTAATCAAACCCACAGCGCCGCTTTCTAACTCAATTCCCTCATAGAGTTTTTGCGCAATCTGCATGGTTTTTGATACCCCGTAACCTAACTTGGAACTCGCTTCGCGCTGCAGGGTTGAGGTTATAAAAGGTGCAGTCGGCTTGCGTTTTGTCTGACGGTCGGTAACCTTATCAACTTCATATTTTGTAGATTTATCACGCAAGAAATCAACAATTTTTTGAGCTTCTTCCTCATTTGGGATTTCTAACTTTTTGCCCTGATATTTGGAGAGTTCCGCTTCAAAGCTTTGTCCTTCTTTAACCAGTTCAGCCGCGATTGACCAGTATTCCTGCGGTACGAATGCTTCAATCTCATCCTCGCGATCACAAATCATTCTTAGCGCAACCGACTGAACACGACCCGCTGAAAGCCTATAGTTACCTAATTTTTTCCACAAAATCGGGCTTAGTTTATAACCTACGAGTTTATCTAAAATCTGACGTGTTTGCTGCGCTCTTACTCTATCTATATCAATAGAGCGCGGAGTTTCAACGGCATGTCTAACAGCCTTTGGCGTGATTTCGTTAAATTCTATTCTGTAAATCTTCTCATCCGGCACTTTTAATATCTCACGAACATGCCAAGCGATAGCCTCTCCCTCACGGTCAGGGTCGGAAGCCAGATAGATTTTGTCAACTTTTTTAGCAACTTCGTTTAATTTTGAGACCACTTTTTGCTTTTCAGGGATTACAATAAAATTCGGCTCAAAACCTTTTTGCACATCAAAGCCCAGAACATTTTTCGGAAAATCTCTGATATGCCCGAAACTTGCTTCAATAGTATAATTGTCCCCTAAAATCTTGCGGATTGTTTTAGATTTTGCAGGCGACTCAACGATGACCAAAGCTTTTTCTTTTTTGGTCTTTTCTTTTTTGGGTTTCTCTTTAATTTCTGCCATTATTTTCTTTCAAATGCTAGTCTCTAGTCTCTAGTCTCTGGTCTCTAGTCCCTAGTCTCTCAACATTTCTTATATCTATCTGAGTCTACCTGTTCAATTATGCCTTTGAGTTCCATCGTTGTCAAGTGCATAAGTAAATCATCTATTTTTAAACCGGTCGCACCAAGCAGTTCGTCGACCCCTCTTGACTCAATTTCAACGGCTCTAAGGATGCTTTCTTCTTCCGCGCTCAAGTCCGAAATATTTAATGAAAGTTGTTTTGTTTGAACTTCCCAGCCAAGGGTGTTTAAAATATCAGCCGCTTCAGTCACAATCGCCGCGCCGTTTTTAAGCAGTTTATAAATCCCCTGCGTGTTCGGGTTTGAAATCAACCCCGGAATACACATCAATTCGCGCCCCTGCTCCAGCGTCAGGTTTGCGGTAATCAAAGCGCCGCTACGGAGGGAGGCTTCTGCCACCAATGTGCCGTAAGACATGCCTGAAACTATTCTGTTTCTTTGCGGGAAGCGGAATTTTAACGGTTCAAAAGTCGGATAATATTCGCTCAAAATCGCTCCGCCGCCGTTTGTAATCCGCTCATAAAGCGTTCTGTTTGAGGCGGGGTAAACAAAATCAAACCCGCTTGCAATGACCCCCATTGTTTTTAAATTATTTTCCAGTGCCGCTTCGTGCGCGACTGTGTCAATGCCTGACGCCAGTCCTGAAACTATACAAATATCAGTGCCGCCAAGTTCAGAAATTATTTTTGATAAATCTTTTCGCGCGTTAGTCGATGCCCTGCGCGAACCCACAACCGCAAGAGTTTTATCCAAATTACATTCGTCTAAATCCCCTTTGTAATACAGAACAACTGGCGGGTTTTCGATTTGTTTTAAAAGTTTTGGGTATTTTTCATCTTCAAAAGTTAAATATTTAACCCCGCGGTTCACGACATCAGTCGTTGTTTTCTCAAGGTTGATTTTATCCCGAATTTTGAGGAATTTTTCGGCCTTTTTTATATTCAAGCCCTCAATTTGCGCTAACTCATTTTGGGTTGCGTTAAAAGCTTTTTCAATGTCGCCAAAATAATTATAAAGCCGCTGAACAAAAGTGCTATCCAATTGTTCCATCGACGAAAACGCTATCCAGTATTGATTCTTCATTATTCTATTTTAGCACGAATATATTTGTCATTGCGAGGGAGTAAATTAATTTACGACTGCGGCAATCCAGAACGTATTGATAATCGTAAAAGCCTGGATTGCTTCACTTTGTTCGCAATGACTAAAATTCATTATATCTTATGCGGATAGTCATCCTTAATTTTCCAATTATCAAACTATGAAAAATGTCTGGCTTTCCATAGGATGACAGAATGGTTGGCACAAAAAGGCTAAGCTTTATTTTTTATTCTCTCAACCAAGCTTTTTATTTTATCGGCTTCTTCTTTCGGAAGATCCATTTTTAGGTAGTCTTCAAAATATTCAATCGCGTCTTCGTGCTCTCCACGAGCTAAAAACAGAATGCCGAGCTTTTTATATGCAGGCTTGAAACCCTCGTTATACATAATCGCTTTTAAATAATTTGAAATCGCTTTATCAACTTCGTTATCAGCCTCGTAAGCTTCGCCCAGGCTGTAATACACCCATTCGTTTTCGTTTTTATACTCTAAGATATTTTCAAAGTTTTCCGCTGCGAGCCCGTAGTTTCCAAGTTCCAAATGTACTCTGCCTAAATCATAATAAGCATCGTAGTTTTCGGGCTGCTCTTCAAGGATTTTTTCCAGTTCATCAATGGCTAAATCCAACTTGGAATCTTCCATGTAAAACCGTGCTAAGTAGTGTCTTAGCGGCAGATTTACAGAACCCTGATCGGCAAATTCATAAATCCCTTGTGCAATAAGCTGGATTCCGCTGTCAAAATCTCTTAGGCGATAATATAGGTCAGCAAGGTTTAAATAGACTTGAGGAACTTTGGGGTTGAGTTCTTGAGCGCGGAGGAAGTGTTTTTCCGCCGTCTCTAAGTTTCCCAATTGCAAATAGCAGGTTCCGATGTTATTAGAAATCTCCGCGCTGTCCCCTTGGGTTTCCAGCACTGAGTGGAAAACGTCAATCGCTTTTTGCCACTCACCTTTTTTGCAGTGTTCCATTGCTAGTTGTGTTTTTATCATTTTGCCTCTTTAGTTAGGGATTAGGTACTAGGTACCAGGGATTAGGGATTAGGAATTAGAGACTAGGGATTAGTTTCTGTTAAAGTCCGAGCCCCATTTGAGAATCGTTGCCGTCGCCTGAGCCGATATTTTTGATTACCGTACGAACGTTGCCGTCAGCGTGGAAATCTTTCGGATTCAATGACATCTTGATTTTGTCTGCGTAAATTGTTCTCACACCTTGCGTAATGCTGGAGCGGCCGGTCATATAAATTTCGTTTGCTTTGTTATTCTTTTTATCAGGATAAACCGTCAGTTTTGGGCCCTGCGCGTAATAGTCCTGATACCAAACTCGAACATTGCCGCTTGCATTAAATACATTTTTTGACTGCGAAAGCTCTTGGTAGCTTGATTTTAGAACAAGCTTTTTTCCGTCTTCCATTGTAAGGTTTGAAGTTGTGTTGCCCGAAGCCGTCATAACTTTTGTTGCCTCGTTATAGTAGAATCTGTCAGCAAATGATTCGGAGGTTTTTTCTTTAATCCGCGCGTTTCCGATAAGTTCGATATTTTGCAAATCGCCGTTTTTGTCTGTTTTAATTTTTGCCGTGCTTGAGAAAGTTTCGATATCTTTGTATTTAATCGTAACAGCGCCAAGAGCGGTCATCATGCCTGTCTTGGTGTCATATTCCTGAACATCGGAGTTGATTACAACAATCGGCACTTTGCCGTCAAAAACGATTGATTGGGTATCTCCTTCAGCTCGCACGATTTTGGTAATCAAAGAAACTTTTAAGATGTTTGCTTTAACTTCGCGTTTTTTGTTTTTCTTAACTTCATACGCATAAGGCTTATCGTAGAACGTTGCAGTATCAAGGCTTTGGCCATCTTTCATGCTAACGTCGGCTCTGTCGCCCACCACTTTCATATCGTCAATCGTAACCTTAACATCGCCGTCAAACTTAATTTTATTTTCGCTCTCGGTATAGCTTTGGGTGTTAGATTCAATAACCAAATCCGAAGCGTTCGCTATAACTGCACCTGCCATCAAGGTTAAAATAATTGCTGTTAATTTTTTGTTCATCATTTTTATTTTTCCTTTGTTTTCTAGTCCCTAGTCCCTAACCCCTAGTTCCTAGTTGTTATTTATTAAATATCTTTGAAGATGCTCTGCCTTTGATTTTGAATTTTTCATAATCAGGGCTTATTTCAACTTCGTCAGCCTGCGCCAAAAACTCTTTGCCGCGGGTGATTTTGATATTGCCCTTTGCGGTAATCGGAGTTTTCGAGCCGGCATAAATTAGTCTGTCCGCCTGAAGGGTCAAGCCGTCTTTTAGTACAATGAAAGTGTCGTCAAACAGAACTATTTTCTTTTGTTCGCTGTCGTATATTCCGCTCGAAGATTCAAAGCTCATTGCAACTTCGTTATCTTTATAGAAATTTCCTACGACATTATTTAGTGACGCGACATTGCTTTTGTTGTCGTAGTTGGCGGTTTCGCCGTAAATCTCCCAATATTTCATATCGTCTTTGGTTTCAGTAAGGATTACCCCTTTTGCGTTTGCTTCCTGGTTGTCAGTTCCCTGAAGCTGGTCACGGTTAAAGTTATGGGTAATTACGCCCGCTGAAATAAACGCCCAAAGCAAGACTGCTGTTATTACTCCGAAACCTATAATATAAGATTTCCTTTTCTTGCTCAGCCCGGCCCAGTCAATTCTGTTTACGATTTGCTTTATCCAATTCATGTTCAACATTGTATCATAAAAAAAGTGACTATGGGACTAGGTGAATAAGTGACTAGGCAACTTATTTTTATTTTCTTAGTCACCCGGTCGCTTAGCGACTTAGTCATTATTTGAATTTTATTTTGTTTGTGATAAGATTTATTCGTAACGCAAGCGCGACCGAGCCGAGTGCGAAGGCTTTGCGCGACGGTGGATAGCCGGCGAAAAAGCCGGAGACACGTTACAGGCGAGGGAGCAAGACAGGAGGCTTTTATGGGATATAGGTACGACGCGGGTGAAGTTATCACAGCAATGGTTACGCCGTTTGACAAGAAGGGCGAAATTGACTATTCTGCAGCGGAAGTGCTTGCCAAATATCTGATTGAACACGGAACTGATACTGTTTTGGTTGCCGGAACTACCGGTGAAGGCCCGACTTTGACTCACGAAGAAGAATTAGAACTCCTTAGCACCGTAAAAAGAGCGGTTGCAAACAAAGCAAAAGTTATGATGAATGCGGGTTCAAACTGCACTCAAACAGCTGTTCGCACCACAAAGCTTTCTACAAAAGAAGAAGTTGATGTGATTTTGTCAGTTGTACCTTATTACAACAAACCTTCTCAACAAGGTATGATCGAGCATTATTCTGCTATCGCGCAAAGCACCGATAAACCGATTATTATTTATAACATTCCTGGCAGAACAGGAGTAAATATGCTCCCTGAAACTGTTGCAAAGCTTGCACAGCAACATGAGAACATCGTGGGTATCAAACAAAGTTACCCTGATATGGATATGGTAACAGAGATGAAAATAGCTTGTCCGGAAGGGTTTGCGATTTATTCAGGGGACGACAGCCTGACTATCCCAATGCTTGCACTTGGTGCAACAGGGGTAATTTCAGTAGCATCACACCTTTACGGCAGCGAAATCAAATCGATGATAAGAAACTATAAAACCGGGGACTTGACTGCCGCGCTGAATATGCATAAATTATTATATCCGGCATTCAGAAAAATCTTCATGGCACCAAACCCGATTCCAATCAAAGCAGCTTTGGCTGAAAAGGGGCTGATTGAAGACAGAGTAAGACGTCCGCTTGTAGAACTGAGCGGGGACGAGAAAAAAGAATTGTTTAAGGTTCTAAATACAGTAAAAACAAGATAAACATTTTGTCATCCTGAACTTGATTCAGGATCTTCCACCGTGAAGAACTGCGCAAGTCGCGCAAGTGGCAGATTCCGGATCAAGTCCGGAATGACAGATAAGGTAAAAGAGGAAAAACAAAATGAAGAATAAAATATTAATGTTCTGGTTCATAGTGTTGGTAATAATCGCATCTGTTGCAGTTATCGTAGTTAAACCAACCAAACTCGGACTAGACTTGGTCGGCGGTTCAAGACTGGTGCTTGAAGCTGAAACAACAAAAGAGATTCCAAAAATTGACCCTGAAGTTATGCAGCGCTTACAGTTTGCGATTGAGCAAAGGGTAAATAAATTAGGCGTTGCGGAGACCGTTGTTCAACAAACAGGTGAAAAAAGACTGATTGTTGAAATCCCAAACGTTACTGACCTTAAAGAAGCAAAAGCCTTCATTGGCGACACAGCACAGCTTGAATTTAAAAAAGAAGGCAGAGATGCGCAAGGCAACCAGATTTGGATAGATACAGGACTAACAGGACGTGATTTGTCAAGTTCTAAACTTTCTAATGACCAATCAGGTCAATGGGTTGTCGGGTTGGAATTCAACACAGAAGGCGCTAAGAAATTTGCTGAGTTAACAAAAGCGCTTGTCGGACAGCAGATGGCAATCTTCTTTGACGGCGACTTGCAATCAGCGCCAGTGATTCGCGAAGCAATCTATGGCGGACACGCCCAAATCTCAGGCGGCGACAGCGGATTTGCAATCGAAGAAGCACAAAGAATGGTTAACCTTTTAAACGCAGGCGCACTTCCTGTTCCGGCAACAGTTGTTGAAGAAAACACCGTTGGCCCGACGCTTGGTGCTGACAGTATCGAAAAATCAAAATTCGCGGGGATGATTGGTATCGGACTTGTAATGTTATTTATGGTTCTTTACTACAGAGTTCCGGGAATTATCGCAGACATCGCGCTTGTAATTTATAGTTTAATATTATTCGCATTATTTAAAGCAATCCCTGTAACCTTGACACTCGCAGGTATCGCAGGGTTTATCTTAAGTATCGGTATGGCGGTTGACGCAAACATTCTGATTTTTGAGAGGACAAAAGAAGAATTGCGAGCGGGCAGAAACCTCTTTACTGCAATCAATTCAGGATTTGACAGAGCATTCACAAGTATTTTTGACTCAAACATGACTACAATCATCACATGTGTAATCCTTTATTTCCTTGGAACAAGTATTGTTAAAGGGTTTGCCTTGACACTTGCTCTTGGGGTAATCATCTCTATGTTTAGTGCGATTACAATAACCAAAAACTTCATGCACTTGATTTTCGGAACAGGTGATTTGAAATATCCGGGAATGTTTGGCTTACGCAAAGAGGAAATCGGCGTGGGCTACACGGTTACAGAAACACAACGCGAAAAAGCAAAATTCGGGGTACTAGATTAGAGACTAGAAACTAGGGACTAGAGGCTAGTATTCATAGAAAGGGATACAAATGAAAAAACATTTTATACATTTAACAAAATATAAGTGGTGGTGGATGGTATTATCTGCAGTGCTTCTCATTCCGGGGATTATTGCAATAATTTATACATCAATAACCTATGAAAACCATGTTCCGTTAAAAATCGGTATTGATTACACCGGCGGAACAATTCTGCAATATCACGTGGATAAAAAAGTTACAAATGACGATCTTGCTAAAACACGCGAAGCATTGCAAGGTATCGGGGTAGAAAACCCTTACCTGCAAGTCCTTGACGACAGTGGAAAATCAGTTATTTCAATCAGAACAAAGTTCATCGGCAAAGATGACAAAACCGGAGATGAAGTTTCTAAGGTTATCGCGGCTGAATACCCCGATTCTGAACTTGTTTCGATAAGTTCAGTCGGTCCGACACTTGGTAAAGAATTATTTAAACATTCTTTGATTGCTGTAACCCTTGCTTGTTTAGCGATTGTTGCATATCTTTCAATCAGATTTAGATTTGACTATGCGCTGGCGGCAGTTTTAGGGATTCTACACGACATTTTGTTCGTAGTGGGGATTTTTTCAATTTTGGGATTGTTCTACAATGTTCAGATTGACGGGCTTTTCATCACGGCGCTCTTAACTGTAATCGGGTTCTCGGTACACGACACAATTGTTGTGTATGACAGAATCAGAGAAAACTTAAGATATTATGCGAAGAAAATGAGCTTTGGTGAAATCGTTGACGCATCAGTTAACCAGACCTTTGCGCGGAGCATCAACACGTCACTCACGGTTCTTTTAACCCTTGGTGCGTTGTACTTCTTCGGCGGTATCACTACAAAAGATTTCGTATTAACAATGCTTATCGGGGTTGCTATAGGAACATACTCAAGTATTTTCTTCTGCTCAATTCTCGTTGACATCTGGAACGATAAACCTGGCAAAACTGCTGCGTAATAAGGCTGAGCCTTGCGGATTTTTTCAAGAGTGGAGCAAAACTCAATTTTGCATACGTAACAATATCTCAACAAACTAGCAAAATTTTTGCAAAACATGTTTTTATTATTAAGATGTTTGTGAGGTGATTTTGTGTCAATAATTGAAGTCATACCAACAAGAAATGGATATCAGGTCAAGGTTAACCCCATGGCTTTGGAATATCTTTCTGCACCAACATCAAAGAGCTTCCAGACAGAAGGCGCTGCCGAAAGTTACGCCTCTGAGCTTAGAGGAAAATATCGACACAATAAGAACAAGAGGGTAGATTTTAAACAATTTGACGACAAATTTTCAGGCAAAATTCCAACCGAAAAGACTGTCGGACAGAAATTATCCATTATGGCTTAGTGCGAGTGAGCTGAGGCAAGCAAAATGCAAAGCATTTTGTGGAGTTGAACCATTAAAGCGGAAACCGCGCTTTTCGATTTAATGGTGAATGGAGCCGTTATCAGCGAACGAGCGAGAGTGCAAGTTTAATCGCCTCAATCATACCGGTCGGATCGGCCATGTTTTTGCCTGCGATATCAAAAGCCGTTCCGTGCGGCGGTGAAGTGCGCAAGACATCAAGCCCGATTGTGGTGTTCACAACGCGCTGGCCGCAAAGGGTTTTGATTGGGATTAAGCCCTGATCGTGATAGCAGGCAATGATACAGTCGTATTTAGCGTAATCTGCAAAGAGTGTGTCCGCCGGCAGCGGATCAGTAATATTTATCCCTTTCGCGCGCAAATTTTTGACAGCTGGAATTAAAATGTCAATTTCTTCCCTACCCAAAATCCCGTCTTCACCTGCATGAGGGTTCAAGCCGCATAGCGCAAACAGAGCTGAATGGTTGAAAGATTGAAAGGTTGAAAGGTTAAGAATTTTTTGTTCAACCATTTCGCGAGTTAACGTGACCTCTTTTAGTGAGATGTGCCTTGTCAAAAGAAAAACTCGAAAATTGTCCGCTACGAAAAGCATTTCAGCTTTTTGCCCGTCATGCGCCAGGAAATGTTCTAAAACCTCTGTTTGGCCGTTAAATTTATGACCAGCAAGATGAAGCGCCGCCTTTGATACAGGCGCAGTTACAATTGCAGTTGGATAGTTTAATGGTTGAATGGTTGAACGGTTTTTTTTGGCATCTTTGCATCTTAACATCTTAGCATCTAAATCAATAGTTTCTGGTCTTTGGTCTCTAGTCTTCATTTTAGCTAATTCGCAAGCCATTTTTAATGACTGGAAACAGAATTCGCCTGCTTCTGCGCTTAAGCGCCCCGGCTCAATTTCCCCTTCAAGCGGAATTTCGACCAACTCATAAGGCACATTGCCAACAACCTTGCGGTTTGAAACTAAAATTACACTATCTTTCGGCAGCTTCAATTCATCAAGCGCTTTGAGTGTAACCTCAGCCCCAATCCCATTCGGATCGCCCGTTGTAATTATTATCTTGTCGTTTAGTTTTTTGTCTTTCATGCTAGTCCCTAATTTCTAGTTCCTAGTCTCTAATTTGAGTGTCTTTCAAAGTATTTTAAAATATCAATCAGGGTGTTAACTCCGCCGAGGTTGCCGGATTTTGTTACCATCCAGCGGCCGTTGCTGTCGGTCGAGAGTGCAATTGCTGGCAGAACTTCGTCCACCAATTGCAGTTGGCCTGCGCCGATTGCTTCACAGCACTTATAAGATGTTTCGCCGCCAAGGGTTATCAAAATAACTTCTTTGCTCTCAACCACACGCTTTGTCAATTGCGCCAAAAAGTCTGTAATAGTTGCCGCTAATTCAGCTTTTGTAAGCCCTGAATCCGCGTATTCTTCCCCGAACCCATCGTAATTAATAATAAGATGCGAGGTGTTAACCACAACGATATTATCGCGGCTAAGGTTTGAAATCACTCTTTCCACAAGTTCGTTATTTACTCCGCCCAAGATTGTTTTCAGGTCAAGATTAATCATTAATGTGTTGTCGAATTCACCGCTCGCATCAAGCTTGTCAATTTGTGATGCTGTAATCTGGGTCGCGCTGCCGGAAACGATGAATTTTGGCAATTTAGGGACAGTCGTCGGAATAAGTGCGTTTTCTTCTAAATTTTCAAACCACTGTTCGCTCAGTGCATGTGCAAACGCCGCAGCGCCTGCCGGCAAAATTTCATGGTTTGATTTGTTTATCGCAAGCGCAATCTGCTCAAGGTCAATAGTTGAGGCCGCATCCGCTACAATAAGCTTTTTGCCTTTTTGAATTAATTCGTGAATCTTTTGCAAAATCGGCCCCGCACCTTTGATAACGGTTCTAAAATCAATCAGACCCACTAAATCATCGCACTGACAAGGCAATTGAGAAGCCAAAAGCGTCGGCAAATGAGATTCTTTAATTGGAGAATGCGGATCGCGCGCGATTTCTGTGCGCTCAATCGGAACCCCTTTCAACATGTGGTAACCGCCCATAGTGATGCGGCCTTCAGCCGGGAAAGCCGGAACAATTATACTTGCGTCCCACCCCAAAACCTCCAGCACAGCAGCAACTTCAATTGCGATATTCCCGCGCACGGTGGAATCAATTTTTTTATAAAAATGATCCGGGTTTAATTTTTCCAAGAACATTTTTGTTGCGTATTTAACTTCTTCATAAGCCGCACCCTGAGAAACGTTGCGCGATTCAGTCGAAATCGCCCAGGTTTGGGTGGATTTAGCTTCAGACTGCTCAATTTCGTCGCACAAAAGGATTTGCGTATTAGCGCCTCTTAGATGAAACTGGAGCGCTGTGTCGTTTGCACCCGTTAAATCATCCGCAATTATAGCTGTTATGTTTGAAGATGTAATCATAGTTTTTTGAGTGAATTGTGAGTTGTGAATTGTGAGTGGTTCGTCTATTCACTACTTACTATTCACTATTCACCTTTTTAAAATGCTTCTACTGCATCACGCTTAGACCCAAGCAGACGGACATTATTTGCAACAATAAGGAAGTTTTCTCTCTCGTCACCGGTTGCTTTGTCTTGCCATTTGTTGAGTGCAATTCTGCCGTCAACAACAACCTGGATACCTTTTTTAACATATTGGCCTGCAAATTCAGCCTGTTTATCCCACACATCTACATTAAACCAGTCGGCAACTTCGGATTTTGTCTTAGAATCCCAGCGGTTAACAGCGACAGAAAAATTCGCCTTGCTCTTTCCTGACTCAAAGTATTTTATCTCCGCATCGCGCCCTACGCGTCCTACGATAACTGCTGTATTCATCTTTTTACCTCCGTTAGAAACTTATTTAAATAATTCTAATACAAAAATATTTGCTTGTAAATCATGACAAATAACAGTTATATTTCTGCAAAGCATTTTAAAAAGGTAAATAGTGAATAGTAAGTAGTGAATAGACGAACCACTCACAATTCAACTCACAATTCACCAAAAAAAATGTTTGTGCTAACATGTAGCTATGGAAAAGAACAACGAAACACTAAGAACACTACGCCACTCAGTATCGCACATTATGGCTCAAGCAGTACAAAACCTGTTCCCGCAGGCAAAACTTGCAATCGGCCCGGCGACTGACACAGGCTTTTATTATGATTTTGACCTAACTGACGGGTATGCTTTTACCGAAGATGATATTGCCAAAATCGAAGACGAAATTAAACGCATTTTAAAAGAGAATTTGACTTTTGAATGCTACGTAATCCCTGATGTCGACGCGCAAATCGCCGAATTCAAAGCTCAGGGCGAAATTTATAAAGCGGAACTTTTAGAAGAACACCGCAACGACAATCCGACTCTTTATTTAACCAAAGATAAAGACGGAAAAGTCCTATTTAACGACCTTTGCGCAGGCCCTCACGTGCCTTCAACAAGTTATATTAAAGCTAACGCGATTAAATTGTTAAAAGTTGCGGGTGCTTACTGGTGCGGAAACGAAAACAACAAGATGCTTCAACGTATTTATGCTACAGCGTTTTGGAACAAAGAAGACTTACAAAGCTATTTGACTTTCTTGGAAGAAGCTGAAAAACGCGACCACAGAAAACTCGGAAACGCGCTTGATCTTTTCTCGGTACGCGAAGAAGTCGGCGGCGGGCTTGTTTTATGGCACCCAAATTTAGCTATTGTTCGCGAAGAAATTGAAAATTATTGGAGAAGCGAGCACCGCAAACGCGGCTATGTAATCGTTAACACTCCTCACATCGCAAAATCGAAATTGTGGGAAATCTCAGGCCACACCGGACATTACCGTGAAAACATGTTCTTCATCAACGATGATGGCGAAGAATACGTGCTAAAACCAATGAACTGTCCGTTCCACATCTTGATTTATCAAGCAAACAGATATTCTTACCGCCAATTGCCTTTACGAATGGGCGAATTAGGCACAGTTTACAGAAACGAAAAATCCGGCGCACTCGCAGGACTCACCCGCGTGAAAGGTTTCACTCAAGACGATGCGCATATTTTCTGCACACCGGAACAAATGGTGGACGAAATTGATGCCGTTATCGACTTTGTTTCTGATACATTAAAAATATTTGATATGAGTTTTGAGGTTGAACTCTCAACCCGTCCGGAAAGCTTTGTTGGCGAAATCTCTAACTGGGATAAGGCTGAAGCAGGCTTAAAAGAAGCCCTTGACAACCGTAAAATGAAATACGAAATCAACGAAGGCGACGGCGCATTCTACGGCCCGAAAATCGACTTTAAAATCCAAGATGCACTCGGCAGAACCTGGCAGTGTGCGACAATCCAGCTTGATTTCAATTTGCCATTGCGCTTTGACCTTAAATATCAGGACAAAGACGGCGTATTAAAAACTCCTGTTATGCTCCACCGTGTAATTTTCGGTTCAATGGAGCGTTTCCACGGAATTCTTATTGAGCATTATGCCGGCGCGTTCCCGACATGGTTAGCACCAACCCAAGCGGTTGTTGTTCCGATTTCAAACGAAAAACACGCTGATTATGCTGAAAAAGTTTATAAAAAACTCCGTGATGCCGGCATTCGAGTCCAACTCGACGACCGCAGCGAGAGCATGAACTACAAAATCCGCGAAAACTTACAGGATAAGAAAACACCGTATGTGCTTGTTGTTGGCGATAAAGAAATTGAAGCAAATTCAGTCGCTGTCCGCGCACGCGGAATCGGCCCGGCAGGTGTCCTAACCGTGGATGATTTCACCGAAAAAATTACCGAAGAAATTAAATCACGCGCCGCAAATTTAACCATCAAAGAATAAGTCATTGCGAGCTTTGCGAAGCAATCCAGTTTATTTCTTAGGATGAAAGAATAGGGATAAATTTTCCTTTGTCTTTTGCCCTCGTCCATTTTGTCATCCTTAACTGACTGCAGAATCGGCTGAAAGGAATTTGAGACCAGATTCTATGAAAGAAAGAGTCAAATAGAAAATTCATTTTTGGATTTGCGAGTGAGTGAATTTCAAAAAACCGAAGGTGTTATGTCCCTACCTGTTGATTCAAGATCTAGGCTAGTCAGGGCTCGCGTAAACCGCAAAGGTATCAGATTCCGGATCAAGTCCGGAATGACAAGAGGGTGTTCGTGATGACAGGAGATTTATAGATTTTTGTGTTTTCCAACAATCGTTTCTGCTAAGACATCGAGCTTGGCAAAATCTTCTGCTTTTGGGGTGCCTTTTGTGAGCACCGGTTCAAGCTGTTCTGCCTTGAGGTTGGTTAAGCAAGCGCCGAGTTTGCCGAACAAATCCCCGCCCCAACCATAAGAGCCAATGAACGATAAGAATTTTGCTTTCGGTTTTAAAACGTTAATCAAATTCGCCGGGCCAATTATCATCGGATGCGGGCCGGCCAAAACCATTGGCGCACCGATTACAATCGTTGTCGCGTCAACTAAAGCAATCGCGAGTTCTCCCAAATCTCCGTCAATGACATTGTAAACACAAGTTTTTACACCTTTTGCCTCTAATTTTTCGCTCAAATATTTAACCATACATTCTGTGCTGCCATACATTGATACATAAGGGATTAAGACTAAATCTTTGCCCTCCGAGGACGTCCAATCATCATAAGCCGACAAAATAACTTCAGGGTCTTTGTACATCGGGCCGTGACTTGTTAAAATCGCCGACGGCGCAATTTCGCGAATCATTTGGATATATTTTCGGCACATTGTCGCAAACGGCATCATAATTTCTGCATAATATCTTTTCGCACACGCTAAATCAATCTGGGAATCAAACGACTGGTGTGCGCCAAGAAAATCGCAGGTGAAAAGAATTTTATCTTCTTTTAAATATGTGAACATCGTATCCGGCCAGTGAACCCCCGGTGCGAGGATGAATTTGAGCGTCTTGTCACCAAGTGAAATTTCTTCCTCATTAGCAACCACACGGATTTTGTCCTCCGGAACTTCCAACATGGAAAGAAGGTTGTTTTTACAAGCGGCATTTGTTAACACAATTGCGTTAGGAAATTTTTCCAACAAAATCGGGATAACTCCTGTATGATCCTGTTCGCCGTGATTTGCAACGATATAATCAATTTGTTCAACGCCTTGTTCGGATAAATTCGCGATGAATTCTTCCATTTTTGGCGGATAAGTCGTGTCGATTAACGCAGTTTTCGCGCTGCCTTTAACCAAATACGAATTATAACTTGTTCCGTGCTCAAGCGGAATCAACTCGTCAAAATATTTTCTGTCAGAATCCGTAATCCCGCAGTAGTAAACGTTATCAATTATATTAGAAAAGCTCATGGTATTTCCTTACTAGTGAATGGACAATCGTGAATAGTGAATGGTTCACCTTATTCGCACGTTGTGCTCATCAATTTTCTTAATTATACCAAAAACATTGTTAATAATTGTAAATAAAGTATGCAAAACCCTAAAGTTTTCTCTAATCCGCGCCGATAAATAAGGAGTAAGATACAGCGGATTTTGGCAAGGGCGCCGCGTCACGAAGTGACCCAGCCCGTCCAGGTGAGGAAAACCACGCTTTTCCGAACCGCCAATAATCCAAGAAGAATCAGGAGAACAGGTAATGTTAAAAAAGATTGAAACACCTTCCTCAAACGTATGTGGGAGCGTGGAGTTTATATTAAGAGGAGCAAAAAAACGCCGCACGATGGCGTTGATGTCCGCTCAAACAGTGAACGCGGACGCAGGTATTCAAAACTGTTTAAGAGCGGTCAAGTAGCCTAATGTTTATAAGAAGAGATATCACAAAGCCGGCCAAGAGCCGGTTTTATTTTGCGCAAAGGTCATTGCGAGGGAGTGCATTTATTCACGATCGCGGCAATCCAGTTTTTTCTGGATCGCGTCTCTAACACTCTCGATGACAAAATTATTATGGCTTTACCAAAAACTTAATCGCTTTGCCTTCAATGTGGTCTTGCATTGCGCGAGAAATGTCCTTTAATCCGATTGTGCCCGTTATTAATTTTTCGACTTCGACTTGCCCGGAGGCGATTAAATCCAGTGCCTGACGGAAATATTGCGGGGTGTGATGGAAAACGCTAAGGATTTTTATGCTGCCATAGTGGATTTTGCCCGTATCAAAAGTTACTGTCGAACCCGATTTGCACCCGCCAAAAAAGTGAACTGTTCCGCCCGGACGCACCACCGACGCTGCCATTTCCCAGATTTCAGGCAGTCCCACGCACTCAATTACAACATCTAAACCACGGCCTTCATCCGAAAAATCTTTAAAAATCTTCTCCGGATGCGGGTATTTTTTTAAGTCAATAATTTCATCCGCCTGGGCAAATTCCTTCGCTGCTTTTAGTTTTAAGGGATTTCTGCCCGCAACAATAACCCGCGCGCCTTTTAGTTTTGCAAGTTTTGCAAACATCAATCCAATCGCGCCAATCCCGATTACCCCGACTGTTTGCCCGGGTTTAATATCTGTTTTTTCAATCCCGTGAACAACGTTTGCCAACGGTTCAGAAAACACGGCTTTTTCAAGTGGTAAATTGTCAGGCACATTCAACATATTTTTTGAAACAATTCGCGCCGGAACGGTTATATATTCAGCATAAGCACCATTTAAAAATTCTAAATTTTCACACAGATTAAATTCTTCGCGTCTGCAATAAAAACACTCGCCGCAAGGAGCAGAATTGGCCGCAACAACACGGTCTCCGGGCTTAAATTCATCTACCCCGCGCCCGACTCGCTCAACAATTCCTGCAAATTCGTGTCCAAAGCCCGATGGGATTTCTTTAATTAACTTCGGATGACCGCGGCGGAAGGTTTTCACATCTGTTCCGCAAGTAAGCGCTGCTTCGACTTTAACGACAACTTCGCCAGCTTCGGGCGGTTTGACCGAAACTTCTTCTAACCTAATATCTTCTATACCATAATATTGAATTGCTTTCATTTTTTCCTTTTGACTAATCTCTAGTTCCTAGTTTCTAGTCTCTAATTTTTATGTACGCTTTAAGGATTTTATTTTCAATCGTATCAGAAAAAGCTTGATTTATATCCTCAAAATCGTAAATTGTTGAGAGGTTTTTCACATCAACCTGACCTGACGCAAGCAAATCCAGCGAAGTTTTCAAATCAACAACCGCAGGAGAATAGCTTCCTAAAACCGTTAATTCTCTATGATAAATCTCGTTATTAGCATAACCCATATCGCGCGGGGTGCTTGAAAAAACAATGATTTTCCCGCCATCACGCACGGTTTTTAACGCGGTTTCAATCGCTGCGTCAGCACCCGAGGTCATAAAAATTGTTGAATAGTTGAAGGGTTGAAGGGTTGAAGGATTTACAACAGCTTCAATTCCATAAGTTTTTAACAAATCGACCCTATCTTGACGCAAATCCAAGCCCGTAACGTCAAACCCCATCGCTTTTAAAGCCTGCGCCATAATTATTCCGATTGAACCGAGGCCGATAACAAGTACGCTTGCACCCTGCTCAAGATTGGCGCGTCGAATCGCACGCACACAGCAGCCCAGTGGCTCATAAAACGCCGCTTCGTCATCACTTAGGTGCTCCGGTTTTTTGTAAGCCATATTTTGCAAATGTTCTTCCGATAAAAAGACTTTTTCGCTAAACCCGCCGGGTTCAATGTTTGTTTCTTTAAAATGCTTGCACATAGATTCGTTGCCGGAGGCGCAGAAGACGCATTTGCCACAAGGCACGTGATGCGAGGACAAAATAGTATCCCCTACTTTGAAATCAGTGTCAGAATTTATTTCAACGATTCTCGCAACAATTTCGTGACCCAAAACCGTTCCATCAGAACTGGTTTTCTTAACAAGTTTTATAATATCAGAACCGCAGAGTCCGCAGCCAAGCACCTCAACAATTGCGCCGCGGCGACCGTCAAGGGTTACATCAGGCATTTCGTTAAGAATTATTTGGTTGTTTTTAATCTGTGCAACTTTCATTTTTCCAAAAACTATTGTACAATAAAAATATGGCGAGCATTAAAAGGTTAACGTATCTTGATATTCCTAAGATAAAAAAACTGGTCTCGTATGATGGAGAGAAGCTGTCATCAAGCCTGTTTGGCTTAGGGTTTATGGTTTTGCAACGGTTTTTTCCGCTGCGCTGGAGAGTCTTGCCGGAAACTTTTATTATGGTCGAAGGGAAAGAAATCCTCGGGCTAATAACAGCCGCCACAACCCTTGGAAACCCTTATAAAATAAATATCACCCGCTTGATTTTCCGCGACAACGAAGCAGGAAAACAGCTTGTTGAATACATTATCCCAAAATACGGCGCAAAGGGCGCGGTGTCTTTTACCGTTTCTGTTGACAACTCTCACGGTGAATTATTAGATCTTTTCGTCTCCGGTTGCGGATTCAGACAATGCTCTACTGAAGAACTCTGGAAGGGAGTGGGAATAGGGGAAAATAATACCACCATGCAATACCGTGTTTTCAATAATTGCGACTCTCAACAGGTTTGCGAACTCTACAACAATGAGTTGATCAGCCATTTTAGGCCATCATTAGAGCGCACAAAATGGGAGTTTTGCGATCCAATCTGCGCCGGGCTTGTGAATTTCTACAAACGCCGCTATGTTTTAGAGCAAAACAACACAATTATTTCCCACGTTTCAATCACGACAACGGACAACAGGAATTACGTTCTTGATATCTCAAAAGTTCACGGCTACGAGCTGGCTTATGACGAAATCATAAATTTTGCTGTTGGTGAGATTTCTCGCAGGCAGTCGGAATTTTTCCCGGTAATTAAACTAAGAAAATACATACGCGACGCGGAAAATTTTGAAAACTACCTAAAACACCGAGGGGCGAGCTTAATTGAAACCCGCCATATTTTAGTAAAAGATTTTTACAGACCGATAAAGCAAACCAACAACCCTCTTAGGATTTTCTCGCTTGGCGAACAAGGCGCGTTGAGCAGCTAACGATTTATCTTTTTTGTCATTCCGGACTTGATCCGGAATCTGATACCTCCGAGTTTCGCGCAAGATTTGACTGGCTCAGATCCTGAATCAAGTTCAGGATGACAGGATGAGTGAATACTTTTTATGTTATAATAAGCTTAACGAATTGAGGGAAAAATGTTTAATACAGACACGATTTATGAAGTTGTAATATATTCCGTCGGGGACACAAAAGCCGGCACAAAGATGGGCAAACTCCAGCTTAAAGACCCTTCTGACGGCTCGCTTTTAAATTGCATCCTCTGGGAAGAAACCCTCAACCGTATGGATAGCAAAATGTTTCGCACCGGCAATCAGGTTCGAATAGTTTCAGCGACCTACAACGAAAAATTCAACAACTGCCTGGTTTCTGCATTAGAACTTGTAAAAGAGGCAAAGGCCGGACTCTCTGAGGCCGAGCGCAGCGAGGCTTATAAGGAATTGACCGCTTATTTCGACAAGATAAAGGACGAAAAATTGCGCGACTTTTTGAAAAAATATTTTAACGAACACGAAGAAGTGATTAAAGTCGCACCGGCGGCAAAACTTATGCACCACAACTATGTTGGGGGGCTGATGGTTCACACGTTAGAGTGTTTGAAATACGCCGAAGCAAACATGGCGATTTCAGATTACAAATTTAATTCTGACGAAATCTTTGCTGCATGTATCTTACACGATATCGGGAAAATTTTTGAGTACAGAATTGACGCCGAAACGGGCTTGGTTGATTATAACGAGAGTTTCAGAAAAGACTGGCTAACCCACACCCAGTACGGGTTTTCAATCTGCATGAACGAAGGCTTCAAAAACATTGCCCGTATGATAGCCGCACACCATGGCCGCAGCGATTGGGGCGCGATTATTGATCTTAACAACAAAGATCTTGAGCCGGAACTTTATTTCTTGCACCTTATTGACAATTTGTCCGCAAAATTCGGCAAGATTAGCGTTGGGCAACTCGAAAATTAACGAATCATTATAGCCTTAAGATATGCTATATTACGATTGTAAATTTTACCGAAAAAGTTTTACAATCGGCAACAATCGGGTTTTTTTCGCGCATTTCATGATAAATTGGAATTAAGTTAGTGAATTAGGTTAGTTAAGGAGATAATGAATGTCCGAATACTTGAGCAAGGAAGAGATCAAACGCTGGAGAAGTTCATTAGAAAAAATCACTCTAGAGGAATATGCTGCTAGATTAGGGAAAAAAATTGAAGAAACAAAACCGACCAAAGACCTTGTGGACATTGTATTGCAGGGCAAACCGGCTGTTTCATCCGTACAGGATTGGGCAAACTCTCGCGCTGAACGCTTGAGCACAATCGCACAACGTTCGTTCGAAAGAGAAAAAGAAATCACAATCACACCTTTCTCTGCTAAACAAATTTTGGAAGGCGCTCAAAAAGCAAAAGCCGCTGACAAGTTGAAAACGGCTAAAGCTGCAATTAAAGAAGAAGTGGCGGTTTCACCGGGTACATTACGCGATGAAGTTAGAATCGTTTTCAAAAAAGCGCTCACAGACAGAGAGCAAAAGGTTTTCGATTACCTGGCAAGCAACAGCAACAAGATTGTTTATGCTAAAGACCTTGCTGTATTGCTGGACTTACCACGTGATTATGTCTACAAATACATCAAAAATCTTCGCGCAAAAATCGATGGTGACAGCTTGCAAAACGCTGATAAAGGCGGGTTTGTACTGAACCTCTAATCGCTGAGATTTAATAATTTTTTAAAAAGCGCCTGATTAATTCAATCAGGCGCTTCTATTTTTGCGTCATGTTGAGCGCTAGCGAAACATCTCAACATAGCCACAAACTAAGCAGGTATTGAGATTCTTCGCAAAGCTCAGAATGACGGAAATCTATTATTCCTTTATTTTAGCGGTAATTCCTGTTGCGATAAGCAAACTCACAGCACCCACGATAAACGCGTATTCCCAGTGATAATTTATCCCGTCTGACCCCATTGCAAACGAGCACTTGCTGATAAACCACGCGATAAGGGTACACACGAATACTTGCGGGCCTGCAATAAAGATGTTAAAAATCCCCATAACAGCGCCTTCTGTGCCTGGTTTGATATAGCGGCAGAGCATCGCAAACGGCAGCGAGCAGATACTTGCCCAGCCGATACCGCTCACACCCATAAGGATTGCAACGATTTTGGGGCTATGGAAAAACGCCATCCCAAAAAACGCCGCTATCATTGTTAAAGTCGAAATTATATGAACCTTTTTGTTGCCGTGTTTTGCTGATAAGATCCCGATTGGGATTGCGACTAAGAAGCAAACAAGGTTAAATATCGCAAAACAAATTGATGAAAAATTTGTGCCTTTAAGGGTGTCGGCGGCAAACATTTGCTTGGTGGTTTCGGCCGCTGTTGACAGGTCAGGCACCATAAAAACCGTATGGACAGCGTAGTTTGTGAAGAAAATCATCATACACATTGTCCCAATCCAGGTGAAAAATTGCAGGGTGCAAATCTTACCAACTTCAGGAGAGAGCGCAAAGAAATCTTTCAAAGAAGTTAAAAAGCCAGGTGATTTTTCTTTTGGCGCGTCTTCCTGTTCCTTTGCTCTTTTGCATTCTTTAATCGTCAAACAAGTCCATGTCATGCCCAGCGTGAAAGCGATTGCGCCCATTGCAAACTGCGCCGGAATTGACATTTGATAGTCAAAAGCCCACTTTAAAAACGGTGCTGTGCCTGCTGCAACAACAGACCCCAACCCGATTGCAAGGCTGATATAAGAATTTGCGAGCGAGTGTTGTTCTTTTGGTACAACATCCGGAATCAAGGCTCTATAAGGCCCTTGTGCGATATTTATACAGCCGTCAATAATCCAAATCATAGCTGCTGCTATCCAAAGGTTTGCAGAGTTCGGAAAAATCCACAACGCGATAGATGCAATAATCGCTCCGCCCAACAAATACGGTCGTCTGCGACCAAGCGGCGAAACTGTTTTATCACTCAATGCGCCGACTATAGGCTGAACCACCATCCCCGTAAAAGGCCCCGCAAGCCAGATTAAACCATAAATAAACGGTGAAGCACCGAGGCTTTCTGTTACCGGTCCGGATAAAATAATCCTCATCTGCCACGCAAACTGCAGCCCAAAAAATCCGAGCGCAAAGTTCAAAAACTGCGGCGTACTAAGCTTTTTCAAGCAGTTATCTTCTGTCATTATTCTCCCCTTTATTAGTGAATAGTGAGTGGTCAGTAGTGAATAGTTTTTCATATTTTGCTACGCAAAACAAAATTATTAAACTTTATGAGCGCGAGGCGCGAATTGAATGAACCATTCACTATTCACAACTCACTACTATCTATTTTTTACTTGCTGCATCAATAAGACCCTTAAACAATGGGTGCGGACGATCAGGACGTGATTTGAATTCAGGATGGAATTGTGCCGCTGTGAACCAGTCTAAGTGCGGAAGTTCAATAATTTCAACGAGCTCCCCATTCATTCCTGATAACACCAAGCCGCCTTCTTCAAGCTGTTTGTGGTACTCCATGTTAACTTCATATCTGTGGCGGTGGCGCTCACAAATTTTTTCGCAGCCATAAGCTTTTGCTGCTTTTGAGCCTTTTTTAAGAACACAGTCATAAGCACCCAATCTCATTGTGCCGCCGAAACCTTGAACGTTTTTCTGTTCTAACATCAAATCGATAATTGGTTTTGGTGTTCCTTCATCAAATTCAGTTGAATTAGCATCACAAATTCCTAAAACGTTACGGGCATATTCAATTACCGCGCACTGCAAGCCAAGGCAGATGCCCAGGAACGGCACGTTATTTTCGCGCGCGTAACGGATTACGTTTAATTTACCCTGAATTCCACGAACCCCGAAACCTCCCGGCACAACTATTGCCTGAATATCTTTGAGGGTTTCTTTACAGCATTCGTAATCTAAGCAATCTTCGGAGTTTATCCATTTGATTTCAATCTGCGCATCGTTAGCGTAACCCGCGTGTTTCAAGGATTCAACAACTGAAAGGTAAGCGTCAGATAGTTTTATGTATTTACCCGCGATTGCAACTTTGATTGTCTTTTTCGGGTTTTTAATTTTTTCAACAAGCATTTCCCAAGTCTTCAAGTCAGGTTTTTTGCTCTTAACTTGAAGCATGCTTAATGCAACATTGGCAAAGTCCTGCGCCTCTAAGTGGAGCGGAACTTCGTAAATGCTCTTTAAATCGCGGCATTCAATAACAGCTTCTTTTGGCACCGAACAGAATAGCGCTAATTTTTCTATTTCAGTTTTTGGAATAGCGCGCTGAGTGCGGCAAACAAGGATTTCCGGCTGGATACCATAACCTCTTAAAACATTTACGCTGTGTTGTGAAGGTTTGGTTTTTAATTCACCGGATGTCGGCAAATACGGAAGCAATGTGCAGTGAACATTAATCGCGTTACCGATTCCGGCTTCTGCTTTAAACTGTCTAATCGCTTCAACGTGCGGCAAACTCTCGATGTCGCCGATTGTTCCGCCGATTTCAATTAACTGGAAATCAGGGTTAAATTGTTTTGTTGCGCTCAAAATTCTTGATTTAATTTCGTTTGTGATGTGTGGAATAACCTGAACCGTGCCGCCTAAATAATCCCCGCGACGCTCTTTATCAATAACATGTTGGTAGATACTGCCGGAGGTTACAGTACACATTTTGCTCAAATCCGCATCAGTAAATCTTTCATAGTGACCTAAGTCTAAATCAGCTTCTGCCCCGTCATCTGTAACAAAAACTTCGCCGTGCTGGAACGGACTCATTGTGCCGGGGTCGACATTGATGTATGGGTCGAATTTTTGGTTGATGACTGTAAATCCTCTCGCTCGGAGCAATTTCCCCAGAGATGCGGCGATAATCCCTTTACCTAAAGAACTTACTACCCCGCCGGTAATAAATATATATTTAGTTGATGAGTTGATAGGTTTATTAGTTGATAAGCTGTTCTTCATTTATTCTCCTTTTCTGTGATTTTTTCAAAGCATTTATTTCTCGAGCAATTTCTTCAATTGAAGGTCGCAGTGTTTCAAGGCAATCTTCTTCAAAATATCCTAATTCTACTGTCACCATAAGATGACTTAAAACCTCCATTAGGCTCGAATAAGCGGTTTCAGAAAACCTAACCTGTTCTTTAAACGAAGATCTACCGGCACCTTCTGCTATATTAGAAGAAATTGATATTGCAGCACGTCTCATTTGTGATGTCAAACCATAAATTTCATTTTGCGGTAATTTTTGGGTAAGCATGTAGATGTTTCTTGTAAGTCTGACTGCATCTTGCCAAACTTTTAGTTTTTCGAAACTAAATTTATACTTACTATTATTCATTCATATCCCACTTATAAACTTATCAACTAATCAACTTATCAATTAATCTTCGGTACTTTAAAATACCCGTTTTCTTCTTCCGGCGCGTTAGACATAAGCGCCTCTTTTGTTACGTCATAATGAACGACATCTTCACGCATAACATTTACCAAATCGACAACCTGCGCCATCGGTTTAATATTTGAAGTATCAACCTCGTTCATCTGGTCAACATATTTTAGAACATCCCCTAGTTGCTTTGTATAGAGCTCTTTTTCTTCCTCGGTCAATTCTAATCTGGCCAATTTTGCAACATGTTCAACATCTTTTATCGTAATCATTTGACTCCTTTTAAGTGAATTGTGAGTGGTGAGTTGTGAATAGCCCATCAAATGCTTCGCATAAGTATTTTTTGTTGGTCAATTCACCATTCACTATTTACTATTCACTTTGTAACAATTTTACCATAAAGAAAAAAAATGGTAAAATATTTATTATGGAGAAAAGATGGAGAGTATACAAAAATCGTTAGAAAGTCTCGATGTTCTGCTAATTGCCTACAAGGAATGCACTGACGAGAAAAAGAAGAGAATGATTCACCTCAATATCGTTGAAGGTGCGATGCAGTATGTCAAAAAAATTGCGGCTCAAGCCTCAGCGCAATCGGGAATCCCGAACGAAGATTTGGTTCAAGTCGGTTCCATCGGATTAATTAAAGCGATCGAATTCTTTGATGCCTCCAAAAACACCCGATTTAAAACTTACGCAACTTATTTTATTAAAGGTGAAATCAAACATTATCTGCGCGACAAAGCTTCTATTATTAAAGCCCCGCGCGAGATTCAGGAACTCATTTTTAAAATAAGTTCTGCAATAAAAAGATTAAAAGAAAAAGGTTATGAAGAACCGACACTGGAGCAAATTGCCGGAGAAACCGGAGTGTCTGTAGGTAAAATCAATGAGGTTTTAGAGATTGAGCAAAGCAAGTGCATGCTCTCGCTTGACCAATCTTCGTTTTACGAAGAAGATGAGATTTCATTGGTTGAAAAGATTCCGTCGGGTGATTATCAGGAATTTATTAACTCCCATGAGAACAAAATCATGCTGGCAGATGCTATAGACAAGATGCCAATTGATTTAAAGGAAGTGATTGAGTTAAGCTTTTACAAGGACATGAACCAACGTGAGATATCTGAAAACCTCGGGATCTCGCAAATGCAAGTTTCGCGGCGTCTGCGAAAAGCATTGAACAAAATGTATGAGATAGTAAAGGAAAAGTGACTAGGTCGCTAAGTGAATAAGTGACTAAGAAAATATGAATTGCCTAGTCACCCAGTCACCTAGTCACTTAGTCACCGCAAAGAGGAGACATCATGGAAATAATACTAATATTGACATTAATATTTATAATCGGACTTTGTGTAGGAAGCTTCTTGAACGTAGTGGTTTTAAGAGCTCTTAGCGAAGAAAGCATTGTTTTTCCGGCTTCAAAATGCCCGAAATGTCAGGCAAAATTGAAATGGTGGCACAACATTCCTGTTCTGTCTTATATCTTTTTAAGAGGCAAATGCGGGTTTTGCAAAGACCCGATTAGCATCCAATATCCTATCGTTGAACTTGTTACAGGACTTTTGTTCGTAATTATTTTTGTACAATACGGTATAAATTGGGCTCTCTTAATCGCGCTGGCTATTGCCTGCACTCTTGTTGTTATCGCAGGAACAGACATTAAAGAAAAAGTTGTTTTCGACGTTCATTCTTATATTCTAGTCGGACTCGGACTCTTGAACGCTGCAATTTTAACCTTCGACGCTTATACGACTACCGTTAGCTTTCAATGGCTGTCTTTAAACAATCCTCTTATAAATTCTATTTTAGGGATTGTTGCAGGGATTGTTATCATGGAGGCTGCAGCAAGAGCGGGTTATTTGGTTGCCGGCACAAGGGCGTTTGGGGAAGGGGATACTTTCATCGCGGCGGGCTTAGGTGCAATCTTTGGCTGGGCAGCATTGCTTGTTATTCTTGCAGCCAGTGTATTAATTCAGGTAGTATTCACACTCCCGATTTTTGTTAAAAAATTGTTCGCTCAAAAAGATTACAAAACCATTATATTAACCGTTGTGTTTTCGGTTTCTGCGCTTGCGTTCTGGGCGCTTCAAGCTCGCATGCCGCAAATTGTTTATGCAATACTCGCAGTGCTTTTGGCAATAGTTGGCGTTACCTTGTGCGTGTTAATCCTTCGCGGACTAAGAAAAGAAACGCCTGAAGAAATGACCTACCTGCCGTTTGGACCGGCAATGGTAATCGCGGGGCTTGCAACACTGATTATATTTGTGTAGAAACCATTTGCAATCCCAGGCTATTTTTGTCATTGCGAGTGAAACGAAGCAATCCAGTATGTGTCTTTTGGATTGCCGCGGTCGCATACACTCCCTCGCAATGACTGCTAGAGAGATAATGTTTTCAGAGCTTCTTTAAGGATTTCTTCGGCAGAAGCGTTAGCTTTAAGTGTCATGCTTGCTTTGGAAAGCGCCGATTTGATTTCCGCGCGCTCATAACCAAGAGATGCCAAGACCTGATGCGCATCTTCAATCGCCTGATTATCCTGCTCAACCGCAGCGTCGAGCGCTATTGGCTCTTTAGTCTGATAGTTCATTAATTTATCTTTTAATTCCAAAATAATTTTTTGCGCAAGTTTTGGCCCAACACCTTTTGCACGCGTGAGTTCTTTAAAATTGCCCGAAATCACAAGCCCGATTAATTCAGAGCACTCAAACTCATCAAGCAAAGTGAGCGCCATTTTGCTCCCCACACCCGAAACTGAAATTAAAATGTTAAATATATCACGGGTTTCACGCTGCAAAAAGCCGCACAAAGACATTCTGTCCTCGCGGTGAATTAAGGTCACGTAAATCTTGCGTTCGTCCCCAATATTTACCCCATTTGTTCCGGAGCCAAGATCGCGGGTGGTAACTTCAGCCAAATATCCCACGCCCCCGCCTGTTTCTATGGTTAAAAATGAGCCTTTCGTTGAGTTAGTTTTATTTGTTATTTTGCCGCTGATATAGTCGTACATAGTTCCTCGATTGTTCTTTTCAAATCCTGATTTGTTCTTACTTCTTCGCGAATTTTTTCGTAAGAATAAAGCATGGTGGTGTGTTTTTTGTTGAAAAATTCTGCGATACTCTCAAAGCTTTTGCCGGTCAATTCACGAGATAAATAAACCGCGACATGCCGCGCGCTAGAAATCCGCTGACTGCGTGAAGTGCTTTTGAATTCACCCGGCAGAACCCCGTAATAATTCCCAACGGCCTGCGATATAACATCAAACGTAATTGCTTTTTTCTTGGTTTCACATTTTAAAACACGCTGGGCAAAATCAAGGTTCACCTGTGATTTCTCAAGTTCTGCGTAGGCGCTCACTTTATTAAACGCGCCTTCGAGTTCGCGAACATTAGAAACAAAATTGTTTGCAATGTATTCAAACGCAGCAAATTCAACCTTTAGGCCGCATTGTTCAGCGAGGTTGTTTAAAATCGCAACCCGAGTCTCAAAATCCGGCGGTGTAATATCAACGACCAACCCCATTTCAAAACGGGTTCTGAGCCTGTCAGGAAGCGTCGGAATATCTTTTGGCAAACGGTCGGAAGTGATTACAATCTGCTTGTTGTTATTGTGTAAGCTATCAAACGTGTGAAAAATTTCTTCCATCGTGTAGGTTTTTGATTCCAAAAACTGGATGTCGTCAATAAGTAAAACGTCCACGTTGCGGTATTTTTGACGAAACTTTTCCATGCGCGCGTTGCGCTCCCCGCCGTGTTGGAGGTTTTTAATCAACTCGTTTACATATTCTTCTGTTTTAATATATTTAACTTTTAATTTCGGTTTGTTAAATAAAACATAGTGCCCAATTGCTTGCATCAAGTGGGTTTTGCCCAAACCTGACGCGCCGTATATAAATAGCGGATTGTATTTTTTTGCCGGGTTTTGAGAAACCGCATATGCTGCAGCGTGCGCAAACCGGCTGTTTTCGCCAACGACAAAATTTTCAAACTTGTATTTTAAATTAAGATTAGAAAACGATTGCATCTGGGCTAAATTATCCATGCCTGCAGGCTTTGAGGAATCTGTTTCTTTTTTCTTGGCTTTACTTTCTTTTCTTTTTTGCTCGGCTAAGTCAGCGTCGTAGCTAATCGAAAATTCAACTTCATGTCCCAGAACTTTTTTAAACGCTTCGTTAATTTGTGAAAAATAGCTCTGGCGAACGATTTGCGGCGCCATCATATGAACGGTAAGGAGCGAAAACTCGTTGTTATCAAAACCCGCGGCTTCGAGTGCATCCACCCAAGAGTAATAAGCATGCGCCGGAATGCTCTCGCGCAGCTCGTTTTTCACATTACCCCAAATTTCTTTCAGTTCCATGACTTCCATTCGACAATTATAACATGAAAGGGTGTTGAATTATTTCCCGGTCCACTCATGAAACAATATATTTATGCCTTTATTGGTGCCTCTTTCAACTTCAACGACATCTAGCTTTAACTTTTTTGCAACTTGTTCCACAGACATAGGTGCACTTCCATCCAATCCAAAACGCATATTGAGCATCTTGTCCATTTGCTCAGAAGTTAAAACTCTTACTTCTTCTCGTAATTGTGCAAATTCAGACCCTAAACTTGTTTCAGGAATAGACTTGTATTCTATTGCTTTTTTCCCAAAAACATTCATTACTGCCTCATCTAATGACGGAGTTTTTATATGCATTACTCTTTTTCGGTCTATTTTTATACTTAACACACGCGCAAAATAATTAATGAATTTTTCAGGATTATCATGGCAACATCTGGCACTATAAAGCAAACAGTCATGTATCAAATCGTCACAATACCCAAAATGTTTAAGTTTTAGCGCAATTGCCTGTCCAATACGAAAAGCCTCGTCTTTGTGTTTTTCATATAGTTCTATAGTGCGTTCAGGTGAGTTATAAACCTTATTAGAACCACTACCCATTAATTTTCTTTGAGTACGTGAAATATACCAATCAATTTCGTCTGCAAGACCACCATCGTGTATTCTAATTTTTGACAAAGTTTGCCGTTCAAACTTTTCTATTGTATTAACATGCAGACCGCAAAGTTTTGCAATAGCTTTTCGGCTCGGATACGGATTTTTTTCGTCAATGCCAAGTCTTAGTAGTAGAAAAGCTTTTTCTTTTTCACTCAATACATTGTTATCGAGAATATTTTTTAATGAATCGGCCCAAACCTTACGTTGCAATTCATTGTTTACATCCATCTGTTTTATAAAAATTGTTTCCGATGGGTCTGTTTTTCTCATAATTTGGGTGATTCTAATCGGAAGCATCTTTGTGCCTCTATCTTTTCCGGTAAATTGGTCAATATATTTTTTTATATTATTTGCAAGATTGGTATTCTGAACCTTATCCTGCGCACTTATTTTTTTCATGGCACTAGACCTGATAAGACCCAAAGCATATATATTTAACTTGCATGCTATACGCAATTCACGTATTTGCATTGGTCTGCCATTATTAGCGCCCAAAGTCAACATCATTACAGCCCGTTCCCTTTCATTGAAACCGCCTTCTTCTTCAGAAAGTCCGAATATATGTTTTAATGAATTCCTTGTCTCCTCAGAACTATTCCGTGCAAAATTCGTGTCCTCTGGATTTGTTCTCATCATTTTCAGAACTTTTTCAGGCAAACCTTTTTTAGGTTTTTTACGACGCTTGATGTATATATTTATATCAAAATAATTTTCTATTGTTTCAGCAAGATTAGGTGAACTTTTATTTATTTTTCCCATTGCATTATCTTTTATAGTGGATGTTTCAGAATTGCTTAGCCCACAGACTTTTTGAATTTCTATTTTTGACAAGAAGGGCTTGTCTTTAACAATCCCCAACATGCATTTAAGAACAAGTTCTTCAACTTCATTAAACGTTCCTTGTGTAAACATATTTTTTAGTTCATCAAAGAACGACCTGTTTGTTTCTAAAAACTTCATATTTTCGATATTTGCACGTAATATTTCCAAAACTGCCGGTCTTTTGCTTTTAACTGCATCAGAAAATTTCACAGGAAGGCTTACCCTCCCTGAAAAAGCTGGATGATTTTTCATCTGCGACTTAGGTTGTTGATTATTATATGGGCTTGTATAATTTATCCCAACTTTCATGTATATTTTAAGGGTCCTAAATATCTTTTTTGTCATAGCCAAAAGTCTAGCATTCGGCTTTGTTACAGTTCGTTACATAAATAGGCTGTTTTGGGGGTTTTGGCGAAATATGCTATACTTTTATTATGATTAAGGTGTTATTTGTCTCGGACAATGAGGAAAAGATTAGGGAATACGGGGAAATTTTTGGCGGCAACGCGTACGAGTTCCTCACATATTCTGACGAAAAAATCGTCTGCGACCTTGTAAAGGCCGCAGCACCCGAGATTATCATAGTTGATGCGCAAACTCCGGGGTTAAAAAATCTTTGCAAAAAGATTAAATCCATCAGCGAAAACGCTATTATAATCCTGCTCACAGACGGAAGTCGCCACGAAAAAGATTTAGAAAAATATATTAACGCCTATCTGACGCCAGCTATGGGCGAAAGCTTAACGGTTTCGACGATAAATTTGAGCCTGCGTACAAAAAATTCGCTTGATGCTCTCTCTGATACAAACCGCGATTTAGCAGACAGCTTGTATCGCTTAAACGCGCTCTACGACACAAGTTCGCAATTTGCCGGAACGCTCGACAAAGACAAATTAATGCATTATATGATTCAAGGGCTTGATAAATCTTTAAGCTTTTCTCTCTCCTGCACGCTGTCGTTTGCAGACAAAGAACCTGTTTTACTAATAAACTCTATCCACGACTTGTCTGATGAACTTGTTGATGCGCTCAAGCTGCGTACTGTATTGAACTACAACTCGATTGCAAACGGCAAAGATATTGATGTAAAAAACATCAAAGTCGTAAAAAAAGTTAAGCATCACACAAATTATTTCAACTTTAATCTTTTCCAATTTGATAACATGTTTGCGCCAATCGCAACAGGCAAAGACCTTTTTGGCTGTGTGGAAGTCTTTAAAGAAGCCTCGTTTACGACTGAAGACGCGACCTGCTTCCAAACAACAGTCCAACAGGTTTCACTCCCGTTAAAAGGCGCGGCGCTTTATCAAGAGATAGTTGAGACCAACAAAAAACTGGAAAAATTAGAGCGGATGAAGTCCGAATTTATTTCGATTGTTTCGCACGAATTACGCACCCCGTTAACATCTATCAAAAGTTCGCTTGATGTGTTAGGCAGCGGCAAATGCAGCGAAAAAGACACCGAAAAATTCATCACTATGGCGCGGCGCAATGTTCAGCGGCTTGGCGGAATTATCAATGACCTGCTCGATTTATCAAAAATCGAAGCGGGCAAAATGGATTTTCAATTCAAAGAAACCAACATTCACGGGGTAATTGAGTACGTTAAATCAACGTTCAGCGAGGTCGCGCGCGGCAGAAACCTCACCCTGATAAGCGAAGAAACAACCGATTTGCCAAAAATAAACGCTGACCCGCAAAGATTAGAACAGGTTTTGACCAATCTTGTTTCAAATGCACTCAAATTCACGCCTGACGGCAAAACTATTACCATAAAATCTTCGTTAATTAACGCTAAAGACATCCAGGTGCCGGAGTGCTTCGCCCCCGCTATTAGCAAACTTGACGGGGATTACATAATGGTAACGGTGCAGGATGAAGGAATCGGTTTAGCGGAAAAAGATTTCTTGGAGGCGTTTGATAAATTCGCACAGATTGAAAACTCACTCTCGCGCAAAGTGGGCGGTTCGGGCCTGGGGCTTCCTATCGCGCGCCAGCTTATTGACGCACATCACGGAGCAATCTGGTGCGAAAGCGAATTGGAAGTCGGTTCGCGGTTCTATTTCGTAATCCCGCTGGAGAAATCACTTGTCCACGCCGGGTAAAATATGGTATGATATTAGCAAGGATTAGGGTATAGTTTCTGTCATGCTGAACTTGATTCAGCATCTTCCACCAATAAGGCTCGTATTTGACCGCACAAGTGGAAAATCCCGAAACAAGTTCGGGATGACAAAAGAAAATCAAGGACTTAGAAAATGAAAAAGATATTAATTGTTGATGATGAGCAGGATATTGTAGAGAGTTTGCGGTTTGTGTTAGAGGCTGCGGGCTACACCTGCTATTGCGCTTATAACGGGGAAGACGGACTGCATTTGGCAAAAGAAATTATACCAGATTTGATTATCCTGGATGTTATGATGCCAAAAATCAACGGCTACAAAATCAGTCGTTTGTTAAAATTCGACAACAAATACAAAAATATTCCGATTTTGATGGTTACAGCGCGCTCGCAGGAAGAAGACAAACTTATTGGGGAAGAAACCGGCGCGGATGAATATATTACCAAACCGTTCGACTTGGAAGAAGTCGTTAGCAGGGTTAATAGTTACTTAGGAAAGGATAATTATGTGAATCGTGAATAGTGAATAGTGAATGGTTCACCTAATTATTTCACAAAGTGAAATTTTGAAGAACGATTCACAACTCACGACTCACAATTCACCGCAAGTTATGGAAGCAGTCACTAATAAAACGTTAGAAAAACTCAAATATGATATGGTGCGTGCTGGACTCGTTCAGTACGAAACTATTGAGCAGGCTGAAGAAATCGCTGGCGTGCAAAATATCAATATCGGGCAGGCGCTGATTAACTCGGGCATCCTAACTGAAGAAGCCATTTTGAAATTCTTGGAGGCCAAGCTCCACATCCCATACGTGGATCTTGAAGATTATACACTTGATAAAAATTGCCTCAATATGGTGAATTTTTCTGATGCGAAAAAGTATAAAATTATACCGCTCTTTAAGATTGAAGACACTCTTACTGTTGCGATGGCAGATCCGCTGGATTTGTTTGCGATTGACAGGATTATTGAGACTGCTGAATGTTCAATTGAGCCTGTAATTTCGTCTGAAGCGAGTATTTTAAATAAGATTGACGAGTATTACAAAACAGATATTATTGTGGGCGAAATTTTCACTGACGAAAGCGGCGGTTACGACTGGCGCGAAGAACTTCACAGCGAGGATTTGAGCGACAACCACATTCAAAAAATTATCCGTGCAATACTGAAACAGGCGATTCTAGAAGATGTTCACGAAGTCACTTTTCAACGCGAAGAAGGCGGTTTTGAGGTTAACTTCAAAAAGAACGGCGAAACCCATAACAAAGGAAGCATTCCTGCGGTTTTGACTTCTTCTTTTGCTGCGAAATTGAAATCGCTTGCCGAACTTGATCCTGCAGTATCAGAAGTTCCGCAATTGGGTAAATTGAATTTCAAAGTCGACGATATCGCAGTTATAGCAAGTATTTCAACTTTCCCGACGATTATGGGCGAACGGATTTTCTTGAAAATCTACAAGCCGCCGCAGGCGCTGGTAGAAATAATCAAAAACGAAAAACATATTTCTACAATACGTGCCGGGCTTGCAAAGCCTGGTATAATCCTCGTTTGCGGGTCGCCGTTAAGCGGAAAAACGCATATAATTTACTCGCTCCTTATTGAAGCGGCACAAAAAGACAAGAACAAAAATATTATGACGCTTGAGAGTATCGCAAAATACGACCTTGACGGGGTCAACCAGTGCGAACTCAACGAAAACACCGGTTTTAATATGGACAAAGCCGCGCGATTTATCGAGTTCCAGTCGCCTGATATTATTTATCTTGAGGGGATTAAGACAAAAGAATCGTTCGAATACTACTCCAGTCTTGTGTTTGAGGGCAAAACTATTATTATGGAATTTTTGGCAAACAATATGGAAGATTTGCGTAACAAAATGTCGTTCTCTGATTTTGAAACCCTTAAATCAATAATTTCTTGCATGATATTTATCCACTCAAAAGACAGCATCGAAGTCTTTGATTCCGAAACCGTACAGAAATATTTGGCGTAATCATATCCTCGTCATTCTGAGCGTAAGCGAAGAATCTCAATATCTGCATAGATCGCAACAATTTTGCGATGCTTCAGACTAAAGCCTTCAGCATGACGGAGTCACATTATGTAGTAAACAAGGTTAATCAAAAAGTCTGCGATAAGCATGTAGACTGTTGAAATAATTGCTGCCTGTGTGGTGGAAATTCCGACTTCTTTTGCGCCGCCACGGGTGTTATAGCCCTGAGTCGCACATACTAGCGCAATTAAGAACCCGAAAACAGAAGCTTTCAGGATGCTGATATAAATATCACGGGTCGCAATCCACGACCAAACCGAGTGCATGTAACGTGCCGGATGAAGGTTAATTGTGAGTTCTGAAACGAACATTCCGCCCCAAATCCCGATAGCTTCGGCTATCAGAACCACCATCGGCACAGTAATTGCTGCTGCAATCAGTCTTGGCGTAAAATAATACCCGACCGGGTCGACCTTTAGAGTCTTTATCGCATCAACCTGCTCTGTAACCTGCATGTTAGCGATTTCGGCCGAAATCGCAGTTCCCGCTCTTGCCCCAATCGCAAGCGCTACAAAGCCCGGAGCAATTTCGCGTATCATAATAATCGCAATCGTTCCGCCAATATAAGTGTCCGCACCCGACATTAAAAACTGTTTTGATACCTGAATCGCAATAACGGCCGCTGCGATAAACGCAATAATCAACGAAATCGGCAAAGAGTCATAACTTATCGCTGCTGCCTGCTCCAGGACAGACGAAAACTTCAACTGCCGCGAAAACAGATATTTAATTACTTTGATTAAATTTTGAACACATAATCCGAGAAATTCTAACACTAGTCTCTAGTCTCCAGTTTCTGGTTTCTAATAAACAGGCATGCACCATTTTTTGTATTTTGCAACTTTACCATGAACAACATCATCATAAAGCTTGCCAAGTTCTTTGGTCAACTTTCCGATTTTTCCATCCCCAACGGGTCTGTGGTCAATGCTGATGAGCGGCAGAATCTGTGCACCTGTTCCGCAATAGAACGCTTCGTCCGATATATACAATTCAGTTCTTGCAATCCGGCGTTCTTCAACTTCAATTCCCAAATCTTTTGCAAGTTCAATAACCGTGTTTCTTGTTATCCCGACCAAAATGCTGTCCGCTTTTGTTGTGGTGACAAGTTTTCCGTCTTGCACAAGGAAAAGATTCATCGCAGAACCCTCGGTTACATAGCCCTCATTGTCAAGCACAATCGCATCATCAAACCCGGCGTAATGCGCGTCAGCCTTGATTAAAGCTGCGTTTGCATAGCTCCCCGCAACTTTTGCACTCGGCGGAATCGCGTTATCGCTGTTTCTTCTCCAGCTTGAGACACAAACTTTCAAACCGCCTTCGACATCGGTGTAATTTCCCATTTTGTTTGCAATAATCAAAAATCCGTCTTCGTTATCTTGCAAGCCCGGGCCGACGCGCATCGCAGTTTTGTACAAGTTTGGACGCATGTAAGAGTCTTCTTTGTAGTTATTTTTCGCTAATAATTTTTTTGTAATCTCGCAGCATTCCTCTGTTGTGTGAGGCATTTTCATGTGCATTATGCGTCCGCTGCGCTCGATTCTGTCGTAGTGTTCGGGAGCGCGAAAAACGTATAATTGTTTGTCTTCCTCGTTCCAATATGCTCTAATCCCTTCAAACACTGCTGTTCCGTATAAAAATGCGTGTGTTCTAACAGGAACAACTGCTTTTTCTGCTTCAATATATTCGCCATTCATATAATAATATTCGGTCATGCACCCTCCTTAGATATAATAAAATAATTGTATCATAAACAGAAGGGTTAGAATTTCCAGCTAAGACCCAGTTGGAAACCGACACCTGTACGGCCGCCATTTCTCATAACAACCTGAACATAACCCATTAGCCTGTCTTTCCAGGTTTTTGTCGCGCCGACTCCATACTCGATATAGCCATGGCGCATTCTTACATTTGGTAAATCAACCGGCCCGGCGCTGCCATTCACGTTGTCATTAATGTTATACATATAAAGTGCAGTCAAGTATACAGACCAGGTTTCTTTGCCATAAATCAGATTCACCCCCGGTGCGATATTGATCCCATTCAACAGGCCTGAGTTCATTGAGATTGCGCCAAAATCAGAGTTCCATTTTTGTTTCCCGAATATATTATAGCTTGCAAGCAAATTCGGCTGGATGGTTAAATTTCTTGTCGGATGAAAGTTATAAGCAGATTTTACAGCAGCACCGGCAAACCAGTTACCTGTATTATCAGTAACACCATTTACCCCCATTTCGTTAGCATATCCTCCGGCATAAGCAAGGATTGAGTTTATGGAATCGCCTTTCATGAAGGTTCCCATGAAACCACCCTGACCGCCGTTTTGATAGCTTGTAACCCCGCTGTATGATTGTCTTCCGCCGTTATATGCAATAAATGCTGTTGGGATGAACTCCCAGCCTTTTTGAAGTTTTAGGGCAGGAAAATCAGCACCGACTATTTGTCCGTATGCGGTATTATTAACCGTCAACCCTTGGGTCATTGAAAGCTTTTCAATCGCTACATAAGTCTTTGTCCATAGACTGCCCTCTTTTGTTTTGTATTGGTATGGGGCAAAGAGTTCTGAAACCGCAGCATATTTATTATCTTTCCTGTTCGCAAGATGATATTCACTATCCAAATATATATGATCAAAAAGGGTATTGTTTACAAGCAGCTGATTTTGATATTGTGCCAATGTAGCCACTTGACCGCGGAAAGTCGCCGGATTATAAGGTCCTCCGGGGCCGCCGCCGCTTCCGCCTGCATCCCTTCTCCATAGCCTATAAACTCCTTTTTGGTTATCTGTAGGGTTATCAAGAGATGTCACTTTATAAATATAAATCGGCGTTACAACTTCTGTCCCCGAAGCCGTAAAAGTGTATCCGCTCACAGCACCCGTAAACACAGGGATATCAACCGTCACAGCCGTTGGCGCATTCAGGACTTTGAAGTTTTGCACATTTAATATACCGTTTCCGGTCGCACTGGTCAAAACAAATTTGTCAGAAGTTCCTGCAAGTCCGTCAATATCAATAGAAAAATTACTTGTACCTTCTGCGGCAAATCCTGTTGTACTAAAGGTAGTTATCGTGTCGTTAATGCTGTTGACACCTGCATTCAATAAGTTCAACCTGCCGAGTTGCGCAGAAGATGAGCTTTGATAAAGGTTTAGTGCTGAATTTTCTATGTTATTAGCTGCAGAGCCTGAGAAAAATTCGCCGTAAACCGTTGTGGAACCGGCTGTTTGAGTAAATGTTCCTTTGAAATCGGCGTTTTTAGAGTTAGCACCCAAAATCATTTCACCGGTGGAAGATTTTTCAATTATTGTACCACTATTATTACTTGCAATTCCACCTTGGAAGTCAATTGTACCGCCTGTGCCGCTAATATTTAAGACCGGTATTACTACTCCGGTGTGTAGCAGATAAACATCGTTAGCACCGGCTGAATCAGTATTTCCAATAAAAGCTGTTGTCTTGTCGGTGGCAGTTTTAAGGGTTATTATACCATCGAGGTTGAAGATTGCCCCGCCGACAGATACTGCGCTGTTACCCTGAAACAAAGCACCGGCACCGATTTCAACGCTGCCGTATTCGTTACCTATTGCGCCTGCTTCCTGCCCGCTGCCTGTTGAGCGGTTGTTTATAAATTGGGCATTTTCGCCGATAATGGTTACCGCATCGGAATACACATTACACAACGCCCCCGCATAAGAAGCATTGTTCCCGCTAAATACAGCGTTGTCGCCGATTTCTAAATATGTTTCCTGATTGTAAATTGCTCCGCCATATACCGCACGGTTATTTGTAAAGCTAACACCATCACCTATGATTGTTTTCCAATTAGCTGCCCCCCTGGACGTAACCCCTGTTGTCAACCCTAAGGCGCCGCCACCATCATAAGCCGCGATATTGCTATCAAATATAACGTTATTACCTATATACATCGTATCTTTGTTATAAATCGCGCCGCCAAAAACTTCTTTATTGCCCCTAAAAACAGTGCCGTCAGCAATTTGCGTATTAAATTCACTATAAATTGCACCGCCGCCGCCGCCCCAAGGGTTATTGGACACCCCATTGTTTTCAAAAACAACACCCGGGCCTATCGTGATAGTTCCGCTATAAGGCGATTGCCCGTTATTATCCGCAAAAAGAGCCTGTTTAAAGTTGCTAATAGTAAGATTATTAATACTTATTGAGCCGTTGGTAAGTGCGCTAAATGCCGTATACCCTGAAGCCGGAGCATTGCCCGACAAAGTAAACCCTCCACCGGAAATTGTCTTGCTGCCGGAACTATAAGATGGCATACTATTTGTCGCCGTGATATTCTGCGTGATAGTGGCACTGGTCGATGCCGGAGTTTGTATAAAAGTCCTCAACTCACCCCAGTTTGCCGCTGTATCTGCAAATGCACTTTGACCTATATTTGCAGCCACAAAAGCCGCTATTGCTAACCTTAACCCTAATTTCATAATTCCAACACCTTACATTAATTCCTAATAGCATTCTAAAATTAATAATGTTAATTTGCAAGTAAATTATAAGAAATGTGATACAATAGGAGTAAATCATTGGGGCTAAACAAATGAAAAAAGTCATTGCATATTTACATACACACTGGGATAGGGAGTGGTACCGCGAGTTTGAGGTTTTTAGATTTCGCTTAATTCGCGTGTTCGACAGAGTTCTTGATATGCTGGAGTCGGGCAAAATTCCGTCCTTCTATTTTGACGGACATGTGGCGGCGCTGCTGGATTATTTAGAAATCCGTCCGGAAAAAGAGACCCTTGTGCGCAAACTAACCGCTGAGAAAAAACTATTTATCGGCCCATTTTACTGCCTCGTAGATGAGTTTTTAACTGATAAAATCTGTTTTGAAAAGAATTTAGAAATGGGGATAAAAATCGCTCGCGATTTTGGCTGCGAGGATTTTATCGGATATCTGGCCGACACCTTCGGACACAGCCAAAATGTGCCCAAAATCCTTAAAGAATTCGGTGTAGATAAGTGCATGGTCTGGCGCGGACTGCCATGTGAGATCCCAGCGGATTTTACATGGTGCGGGGCTAAAACTGTCAATCTTGTGCGCGGATATTTTATGGACACCTTCTCTGCACCGATTTCGATTGAAGAAAAAGCAAAATTAATAAAAGATAATTTAGATAAAATCGCGGAGAAATCCGGCGACACTCTACTTTTGCCAATCGGCGCCGACCATCTTGGTGTTGAACTTGATATCGCAGAGCAAATTGAAGGGGTAAATGAATTTTTGAATGATTACGAAATTGTTCTTTCCAACCCGTTTGAATATTTTGAAGCGGTAGCCGGTGTGAAGCCTGCACACGGCGGCGATGAGCCGGCGGAGCAAGGCGCAACACAATATAGCGACGTAAGAGTTTGTGAAACAAACTCCACAGGAGCGGAAGCAGCACAAGACAAGTTCCCGCAATACGAGTGGAACGACGAATTACGCAGCAACGAGTGTACTTTTATCCTGCCAGGCTGCTATTCCGCGCGTTTAGATTTAAAAAAATATAACGCCGAATGCTCTTACAAACTCGCGCTCGCACAAAAATCACAAAAAGGTTATGATAAATTAATTGAATACGCATACAAATTATTATTGCAGAACCAAGCACACGACGGGATTTGCGGATGTGGAACAGATGCTGTTCATCGAGAAAACACAATCCGCTACGAAAAAATTCTGCAAATCGCAAACGAATTGATACACTCAGGAGTTAGGGGCGCGGGATTAGAAACCAGCGATTTGGAGGCTGAGACGCCAATATGCGAAGATGCTAAAAAAAACCATTCAACTATTCAACCATTCAACTATTCAACTTATTATGGTTTTGATCCGGAGCTTTTATATGATACTCAGCGGATTCCAATTACAGAAGATTGGAAAGAAATCCCGATAAAAGTTCCTCTGCCTGCTTTTGAACCGGCGCAGGTTGAAGTCAAAAACGGCGGGGTAAATGTTCAAATAAACGGACTTAACAAAGAAAACTTTATCGAATTTGTCCGCTACAAAGACCACGGCGATACTTATAATTTTGGCGCGGTAGCAGATGACAGCGGCACTTGGGCAAAAATAAATTCTTTTGACGGGGACATTTTGCACACAGACTTTTTTGACGTTCAAATCAAAGCCCGCGGCGGACTACTATACTTTAATATCGACCTGTCGCAAACTCCGCCTGACACCTTGCAACAAATCAAGTTCAACCTACCTGAACCTGTCACAAAGACGCTTTCAGAGGATATGAACACTTTAATTGAACGCCATTTTGATCCGAGTTATGATATTCGAAAAAATCTTCCACAAACCCGTGGGCTTGAAGCAAAAACCAATACCGCACCAATGCAAAGGTTTGTTTGGGCACAGGGTTTTGGAGTTATTACAAAAGGTTTGACTGAATATGAAATTAGCGGAAACTCACTACTGGTGACACTTTCGCGCACAACAGGCGTTATTTCTAACCCGAAAAACCCTTCGCGTTCGACCCCTGCCGGCCCGCCGATTCCTGTACCGGAAGCCCAAAAAGCCTACAGCGCCGAGTTCGCCATCGGATTTTTTGCGCCCGAAGATTATATGAAATACCTTGATGAGTTTTATTCGGTTTAAGGCTCAAACTTTCTCACTATTTGATTGTCTGAGCAGTATGTGATAATTTACTCTGGACCGTGAGGCGATTTTGTACGAAATCGCAGATTTCGACAAAAGAAGGCAAAAAAAAACCCTATCTGGAAGATAGAGCTTTGGAATCTTTTTACAAATTCCTCGTGTGTAGAAGGTTAGTGTGTAGTAGGTAGTGTAAATAGTAGTGTATGTTTATATATCTCGTGTTTATTTAAGTCGTGTCTCGTACTTATATAAAGTATTTTATTCGTATATAATTGCTATATATTGCACGAATGTTTACAAAACTTAATACACAATTACTTGACCGGCCGGAATGGATGAGAGTAAGATAAAATCAGAATAGATAATAAGGGAAAAAGTATGGTATCAAAATATAGACATATGCCGTTGTGCGGAAAAGAATACACTGACGATGAGATTAAGCGACTCATCGAAGAACATAATGTTAAATTTGTGGAGTTGGAATTTGTTGACATCAACGGACAGGTTAAAAATCTGACCATTCCTGCTGTGCATATTGATAAGGCACTCAATAATGAGATGATGCTAGATGGCTCCTCTATCAAGGGTTTCAGAAGTATCGAAACTTCTGACATGTGCTTCTTCCCGGACAAAAATACTTTCCAAATTTTACCTTGGAGAGAAAAAAATGGTTTTAAATCCGCAAGATTAATCTGCGACATCCACAATGCTGATGGGACTCCGTTTGAAGGCTGCCCACGCTGCAACCTTAAACGCGTCATGAAAGAAGCAGAAAAGCTCGGATTTGCAATGAATATGGGACCTGAAGCGGAATTTTTCTTGTTCGCAAGAGATGAAGTGGGCAAATTCACAACCCTAACTCAGGACAAAGCCGGCTATTACGACATCGGACCGGACGATTTGGGCGAAGACATTCGTGCTGATATCGTTTTGACCCTTCAAGAAATGGGCTTTGACATTGAGGCATCTCATCACGAAAGCGCTCACGGACAGCACGAAGTCGACTTTAAATACGCTGATATTTTAACCACCGCGGATAACGTTGTAACTTTTAGAATTGCAGTAAAAGCAATTGCGGCAAAATACAATTTGCACGCAACATTTATGCCAAAACCGATTTACGGAATCAATGGCTCCGGCATGCACTGCAACGTTTCATTATTTAAAGACGGTCAAAACGCTTTCTACGACGAACACGCAGAATACCAATTGTCTGACACGGCAAAATTCGCGCTTGGCGGCATGTTAAAACACGTAAAAAGCATTACAGCGATTACCAACCCGACTGTAAACAGCTACAAACGATTAGTCCCGGGTTATGAAGCTCCTGTTTATTTGGCTTGGTCAATGGCAAACAGAAGCGCGCTTTTAAGAGTTCCGTCAAAACGCGGCAACGCAACCCGTGTTGAACTTCGTTCGCCTGACCCGTCTTGCAACCCGTATTTGGCGTTCGCGGCGATTCTTGAATCCTGCTTGGATGGTATCAGAAACAAAATCGACCCGGCACCACCTGTTGAGAGCAACATTTACAAGTTGTCTACAAAAGAGCGCAAAAAACAGCGTATTGATTCTTTGCCCGGAAGTTTAGCTGAAGCGATTGACTGCCTTGACAGATCCCTTATCGCACGCGCAGCGCTTGGGGAACACATTTTTAAAGAGTTTATTAGCGCAAAGAAAAAAGAATGGGACTCTTTCCGCACCTACGTTACAGAGTGGGAAATTGATAAGTACCTGGAAAGATACTAAAGATAAATACAAAAACTAACAAAAACGGGGCAGTCAAACAACTGCCCCGTTTTATTATTGTTATAAATTTTGTCTATGCCATAACATCTAATTTTGGTGTTTTTTCGCGTTTTTGCACCCCAGCTCCGGCAACTCTAGGAGTGTCCATAGAATAGTCAGCGCCTCTTGCTCTTTTTTTAGGTTTTGTCAACATTTCAGTCGCAATCGTTCTCAATTGATTTTCACTTGCTTCTGGGCGTTTATTTCTTAATTTATTAACTAATTCTTCTATTGCAGTATTTAGGTTACGAGCCTTCAGCGCTTCGTTGCCTTCACGAGTAGCGGCTTTTGCCACTCCCGGCATATAACGGTTCATCCCGAAAGCTTGTGATTGGTTTGCATTTACTGATTGAATATTCATTGTTTCTGTTTCCCTTTCTAAAATCAAATATTGACTCTAAATAAAGGTTTGTGAATATTTTTTTTGCTACCTTTGTCGTAAATTATTTACAAATTTTTACGTTAGGGTAAATATTATCGTTTAAGCTTGTCCAAAACTTCGCTAAACGGGACAATCGGCTCCATTTTATAGCCGCAATCTTCGGACAAATCGCCTCCCATTGAAAAAAGTTCTTCTTGCGGGTAGCGACGGCAAATCCCCGGGCGGGTTTTGTGGATTTTGCAGCGTTTAGTCTCGGGATCTAAGTTCTCGCATACAAAAACAAGTCCGATATCGTCTTTATCTACGACTTTCAAATAAGTATAAAACCGGTGCAGATATTGGAGTTTTTCAAACTCTTTTTCGTCTTGAACAACGTGTTTGTAGTGTTTAACATAAATTTTCTCACAACATTTTCCGCAAGCATTGCACTGTCCGACACGATAGTATTTGCGCCGCAAGATTTTACTTAGAAAAAACTTTTTGAACTTGGTTAGAATATAGTTCTCCTTGTTACTCATTAAGAATTGTAAATCTTCCAAGACAAAAAAGCAATTTTTCACCTTGAGGGATATTAAAAGAGTAGAAGAATAAAAACCAATAAACTATAACATAACCAAAATAACCAACCTTGACCTTAGCAAAGACTAAGGTCTTTTCTTTTATTGGGAATCGTAAATTCCCAATAAAAGCAGTGAGAATTAGTTATTTTAAAATTGATAATCGTTACTACTTTACAAATCAAACCATTGGTGTTACAATGAAAATTGTAGATAATATCAAGGAGATAAATTATGAAAAAATATGTATGTACTGTTTGCGGCTGGTCAACTGTAGCCGAAAGCAAACCTGAAAAGTGTCCGATATGCAACGCAACAACTTTTAATGAGTTTGATTTAAACAATGAAGTTAAAAACTACGCTTGCGAACACGAAATTGGCATTGCAGAAGGGTTGGATAAAGAAGTTGTTGAAGGTTTAAGAGCACACTTTAACGGCGAATGTATGGAAGTCGGCATGTACTTGGCAATGTCAAGACAGGCTGAACGCGAAGGTTATCCTGAAATCGCAGAAGCTTTCAAAAGATATGCTTTTGAGGAAGCTGAGCATGCTGCACGCTTTGGCGAAATGCTTGGCGAAGTGGTTACGAATTCAACAAAAAGAAACCTTGAATTACGTGCTGACGCTGAACACGGAGCATGCCAAGGTAAGTTAGATATCGCAAAACGCGCTAAAGAACTTAACTATGACGCGATTCATGACAGTGTTCACGAGATGGCAAAAGACGAAGCACGCCACGGCAAGGGTTTTGACGGATTGTTAAAAAGATATTTTAGCTAATACAAACAACTCCAACCGATTAAAAGGCGCCCATCGGGCGCCTTTTCTATACTCAAATTCTCTGCTCGCTTGCGCTGTCTTGCTGCGCTCGCTTGCGCTAGATTCTATTTTCCCAAACCCCTCCGCGACGGTCAACGAATGAGTCATAAGCAGACCAGAATCTGAAAACTCCGGTAAGACCCAATACTGCGTGAGTGACATTCTTGTCTTTTGGGTTATCAAGCATTGCCTGACCAATCCCCGGCCAAACGATTAACGAGAGAGCAGCACAGCCTACGCTTTTTGCTGTAACCCCTTTGTCACGCCCATGAGTTCCGGCAAAAACAGGTGTTGCAGCCAGTAACATTGCTGCTAAAATTGATAGTGATACGAATTTCTTCATAATTTACCTCCTTATATTTTACTTACGGTTTCTTGCTGCGCTCGCTTACGCTATACCGCAATAAGTTCTTTGACTTCTTTACGTTTTACTTTTCTTGTAGAAGTTCTCGGTAAAGGCTCGCTTTTAATAATAATATTGATTGGTCGCTTGTATGAAGTCAGGCGCTGAGAAAGCGTTTTAACTTCCGAGCGGATTAACTTATCAAGTGTTTCAGAATCATATTGCTCGCTTACGGTTTCTTTTGGAACGATTACTACTGCAATATCTTCTGTGCCGTCCTTTGAGCCGCCGGAACGTTCAACCCCGAGCACGCAGACTTCTGCAAAATACGGGCTTTGTTCTAAAACAGCTTCGACTTCTTCAGGCATAACCTTTTTACCGCCGGAGAGTACAATCATATTTTTGATTCTTCCGGTGATAAAGATATGACCGTCTTTGTCAATTGTTGCAATATCTCCCGTGTGCAGCCAGCCGTCTTCATCAATAACTTCTGCTGTCAATTCAGGCTGATTATGGTAGCCTTTCATAACAGAAGGTCCTCTTAACATAAGTTCACCTGTCTGCGGATCGGTTTTTGCCTCAAAACCCAGCAAAGGTCTGCCAACAGATGCCAGCAGATGTCTTTTGTCAGTGTTAACAGACACAACAGGACTTGTTTCTGACAAACCGTAACCTTGGTAAACTTTTATACCGATTGTTTCAAAGAATCTGCCGACTTCAACGTCAAGCGGCGCTCCGCCTGAGATACAACCTTCAAAACATCCGCCGAATTTGTCGTGAATTTTTTTGAACATCATTTTTTTAATTTTGTAACTTGGAACAAACTTCGCAATGTTATACATCATGTTGAAAACTGTTTGCACTAATTTTGGTGCGTTTGCAAGTTCGTTTTGAATAGAAGTTTGCAACAATTTTAAAAATGCAGGAACTACAATCATAAATTCCACATGTTTGTCGCGCATAATCCCCAAGATGTCTTTCGGCTTAAGACTCTGAGTGTAATAAACCGAGAATCCGAAGTTTAGGAAAGTTGAGAATCCAACCGTCAATTCAAATAAATGGTTCATCGGTAAAATCGACAATACCGTTGCATACTCATTTGGAATAATCTGTTTCAGCGCATAATACAAGTCATGCAATTGCGCAAACATGTTTCTAAAAGTAATTTCAACCCCTTTAGGGCAGCCTGTTGTGCCTGAGGTGTAAATAATTAACGCCGTTGATTTTGACGAACGATGACGCCATTTGCCTTCGTAATTGTTCGGTAATTCATGGATACTGGTGTATTCAGAATTATAAGATGGCTCGTCCATAACAAGAATGTGCTTCAGTGACGGAAGTTCTTTCTTCAACTCAATCGCGGTTTCAATGCAGCTTTGCGAAACAAGAATAACCGTCGGTTTGCAATCAGAAAGAATTGAGTGAAGTTCATACTTGGTTAATTTATAATCAAGAGGAACAGTAATCATGCCTGCCATAACAGAAGCAAAAACGCATGCCCCGAATTCCGGCTTAGATTCTGACAAAATCGCCAGTTTTTCGCCTTTTTTCACTTGCAAAGTGTTAATCATGTAATTTGCAAGCTTTCTTGATAAAAGCCCCACACCCTGATAGGTGAACTCTTTCCAGCCCAATGATGTTCTAATCCCAAGCGCCACTCTGTCGGCATACAAATTCGTCTTTTCTTCCAAGAAAGACAGCATGTTCAATTTTCTCAATTCCATTTCTTACCCCTAACTCAACTAAAAACATATATTATAATAGCAGGATATCGCCATTATGGCCAAATGTCAAGAGAAAGTTAATAATGTATGACCATTTCTCTTGCACAAAACTTGTTACCAGGAATGATGCCATGAAATTCTGTATGTCCGATATTATAAGCGCGCTTATCCAAAGAAATGGTTTTGCTTTGCTTGGAAATATACGTCACAAACCTATAAAACATTGTTGAGAACAGATATCCGTTGAATTCCCCTTTATCAGCTCTATGGTGCTTCGCGCAATAAGACAAACTTTCTTCTTTGATATCATCAAAGGTACCTCTAAGGCCAAGCTTGTCTATAATCACATCTGCATGTTTTTTTGCGAGTTCCATATGTTTTATATAAAGTTTTTGTGCTTCTTTTTCCGGCAATATGTTTTTGCGATACCTATAGATAGCATCAGCAAGAGGCCTGTTTTTCCGGGTCAGCTTATCTATTATTTTTGCAACATTATAGCTGCCAAGTTCTTTCTTTATGTATCTAGAGCCCCTATGTGATGCATCAGCATCAAGACCCAAACTTAGCATCAACCCGTTTTTGTCTGTCTGATTTAACCCGCCATCTTTGACTGGCATTGCGAGCATTTTGCGCAATGCTTTTTCCCAGCGAGGATTCTTCTTTATAAAGTCACTTTCTTTTATATCTTTTGACAACAACTTTAAAACTTCTTCACTTAATTGTCTGGTTTCTATAGAGAATGATTTAATCTCTTCGACAATAGATTTGTCTACATTTGATATTTCTTTGTAAATCCGTCTTCTGTATCGGTAGATATTGTAGTCACCACAATACAACTTATTTGCGATAGAGCTTGTCAATCTACTTGCCGGATTGGCATCTACCCCAAGTGTGTGCAGCAAAACCATTTTCGCTATTTTGCTAAGCCTATTATCAGGCAGGTTGAATATTTGCCAGATTGCCTCTTGCCTATGAGGATATTTTTTTATAAAAGCAGTCGCCGCCAAATCACTTTCACTTATAGATTTTTTGATGACTTCAGGGGGTATTGCGCTCCTGAGAATTCTTGCCCAAAGATGTTTCTCAAGTTTCTCCGTAAACGCCATATCACCATGACGCCTAAAAGCTGCAATCAAGGATTTTTGTGCGGTTGTTGCGTAATTATTCGAACAATTCAATAACTTGGCAATTTCAGTTTGTGAGCGGTGTTCATGCCCAGGCGGCCCTAGGCTAAGTATTATAGCCGCTCTTCCTTTATCGCTAATAACTGATTTTTTTCTATCGTCACGGACGTCGTTGAGTATTTTGATCAGTGTCTGCGTGCAACCTGGATTTTGACGCACAAATTCAGTATCATTAATCCCGGCTGAAAGTAGCTTATAAACTATGGGATTATTACAACGCGGGGACACTTTAAAAAAATTATAAGGTGGCTTAGGACGATTCAAGATGGTTTTAATGGATTCAACTTGCTTTGACACCCTCGCAGCTATCGGACTTGAAAACTTTTTAGCTTGTTTGGCATTAGCAGTCATATATTCTTTAATTTTCTGTGCAAGATCAAAGTCAAATCCAGCAACTTTATCCAGCATTGTATTCTTAATTCTACATATGACACTTGGGTACACATTTAATATTCTTGCTATTTGGCTAGATTTTGTTTTAGACTGAATCTCAGAAAGTCCGGAGCTGCATAGCAAAAAAACCTTTTCTCTTTCACTAAGCTTACTAAACACCGTTACAAATCTCTCTTGATAATCAGAATATGTTTTTGTAAAGACCGTATTTTCAGGCTTGATTGTTTCAAGCATTGTTTTTGCTTGACGGGGGAGTGCTCGCAAGGCTCCGCCTGAAAAAGTTGTTTGGTTATTAAATTGTGATTGAATATTGTTGATTTTCATGATTATTTTACCAATTAATCGCATTACGGAAGTCTGAGTTTGGATCCGCTATAGTTTCAAGTAATGACATTCTACCGGTTCCGAATTCGTTGAGGACTGGCTGGTCAAGTGATACAAATCTCCTTGTTTTGGTCTTAAAATCAATAATTTTACCAAAGATAGTCCAGTTCAAAAAGCTTTTAAACCCTTTTCGTTCTTCTTGGTGACACGTGCAACAATGCTCAAGAGCAGCATCTGTAAGCTCACTGAGTTCTGAAAAATTTTCCCCTAATCGCAGTTTGCGTGCGGTAATATGCGAATATTCATGCGCTAATGCATAATGTTTTAACCTCAGATTATCACTAACCTCTTTTGGCACTTTAGGTCTTGCTTTTTTGTAATATTCTTGGATTGCATCATACAAATTGGTGTCAAATGCAAATAATTTATCTTCCGCCTGCCGCTTTGCCTTGCTGACACCTCCCCAAGATATTTTTAACATATCAGCTATCACTCCTGTATTAGGCACTTTTTTATGGCATTGCTCATTAACCCCAAGACGGCACAACATAACAGCCTGCTCAACATCGGTGAAGGTTTTAAATGCTTCAACCAGTTTGCCTTTTAAGGCGCTATCATGCATCTTAGCAAAGACAGTGTCTTCTGGTTTGACTGTCTTTAGCATTTGTAGAGCATTTGGGGTTAATTTTATTTTCACAGGCGAATGCTTACCTGACAAATATTTTTTAACTTTTGCTCCAAGATCTCCATCAAAATCAATGATTTTGGTTTTGGCGTTATGGCATAAGACATTTATATGGGAAATTGTCAGATTAAATATATCCATTATTTTTTTTGTTCTCATCACTGGTCTAGATTCATCAAGTCCAAGACGACATAACATAACAAGACGTTCGCGCTCTGTAAGCGTTTCAAAAGCTTTCGCAAGTTTTGCTTGTAAACTCTCATGCACTTTACCAAAAACTGTGTCTTTGGGTTCAACCGTCTCAAGTATTTTCAAGGCTTCCCGAGTAAACGGCTTCATGCGCACGCCCGAAAAACTTGTCTTGTCTTGCGGGATTGGATTTATTATTGGGGTTGTGGCTATTCTCATATTCATTCTAAGTTCGGGCATGGATTTTTTTGCGCCCATGAAAGAATATATTTAACATTTGTTAAGATACGGCCGATAAATTTTTATACTATAATTGAGAAATGAAGTATGTTTACATTGAAACTATGGGCTGTCAGATGAACAAGTCAGACACCGAGCGGATGTTCGGGATTTTGGCACATTTTGGTTATGTCCAAACCGAAGACCCGAAGTCCGCAGATTTACTCATGATTAACACGTGTTCAATCCGCCAGCTTAGCGAAGACAAGGCTTTTAGTAAAATCGGAACCTGGGGCAAATGGAAGCGCGGCAAGGGTAAATATGGCAGCAAACCCGAAATAAAAATCGGCTTCTGCGGCTGTGTCGCTCAGCAAAAAGCCCAAGAAATTTTTCAACGCGCAAATTACGTTGATTTTGTCCTCGGCACGCATAACATTTTTAAGCTCCCGGAAATCATTCAACGTGTCGAAGCAGGCGAGCGAATCTGCGAATGCGGCGAAATTCCCGCTGACAACACCCAAACCTCTGATATTGAACGTGTAAAAAGTGTCAACGCCTGGATTCCAATCACCGAAGGCTGTAATAATTTTTGCACCTACTGCATCGTACCTTACACAAGAGGGCGCGAGCGTTCGCGAGCGCCGGAGATAATTTTAAAAGAAACAAAGGACGCCTTAAAACAAGGGTTTAAGGAAATCACACTCCTGGGGCAAAACGTCGACAGCTATAGAATAGAGACTAGGGACGAGAAACTAGGAACCAGTAAGCATTACATTCTTTCTGATCTTTTGAGAGATATAGATTCACTTGAGGGCAAGTTCAGAATACGTTTTGTAACCTCCTATCCAACCGATATCACAGACGAATTGATTGAAACCGCAGCCGAGCTTGATAAGGTTTGCGAATATTTTCACATCCCGATGCAATCAGGCAGCAGCGAGATTTTAAAAGCCATGAACCGCCGATACAACCGCGAACAATACGCCGCGATTTGCGAAAAAGTCCGCAAAATGATTCCTGATGTCACCATCACAAGCGACTTTATCGCGGGATTTCCGGGTGAAACAGAGGAACAATTCCAAGAAACATTATCTGCGATGGATGAGTTGGAACTGGATTACTCCAACACCGCAGCCTATTCTCCGCGCGAAAAAACAGTTGCCGCAAAATGGACGGATAAATTTTTACCCGAAGATGTTAAGACCAAACGCCTTGCGCGGCTCAACGAACAGAACAAAAAATGCTGTCTGAAATCAAACCAGAAATTTATCGGACGCGACTTGGAAGTTTTAATCGAGAACTATTATAACCACAAGGGTAAAAACATCGCCACAGGCCGCACCCGCAACAACAAAATCGTCCATATTGAATCAGACAAAGACCTCACAGGGGAATTTGTTACAGCCAAAATCACCGGTGCAAAAACCTGGTATTTGGTGGGCAGAATATCTTAGTACTGTCCCGGCAGACGGCCAAACTGCTGCATCATCATTTGGGCTTCCATGCCATCGTAGTTTTGCGGGAAGTTTCCGTAAGTCATCGGAGCAGCTTTGCTGCTCTGTTGAGTCGGATTTTTCTTGATTTCGCGCGCATCACTTACAGGCTTTTCGTCGTCATAGTCATTATTATAATCATAGATGCTCTTGCTTCTCTCTAGTGCCGGAATAGTCGGACGTGAAGTGTTTTGCACCCCTGAATAATTTTTGTAATTAGAAAAATTAGGAGTAATCTCCTCCGCTGCAAACATTGGAGCGGCAATAAATAAAATCCCTAAAATCAAAACCGTTTTCTTCATATTAGCATTATAAAGTCTTGTTCAGAAAAAAGCAAGAGGGGCCGGGGAGACACGCTATAAATACGTGTTTTAAGAAATATTGACCCCAATTTAAATTTACCCCTTGACAAATAATTAATCTTCATCTATTATATTAATTGTTAGGCATGCCTAACATTAAGGAGAAGGAAAAACTTTTTAGCATCTATTGGGTTACTCCACATATATATTATCTACATTCAGTCGCCGCCAAAAGCGGCGACTTCCATATTCAAATGATACACTCTTCCCCTAATCCGGTTCCATGTGATACAATTGTCAAGGAATAGATTAGGGAGAGTTTTTGTATGGAAAAAGTTTGGGGTAAATATTTGAAAAAGCTGGGGCCGCTTGGGAATATTGAGTTTGATAAGTTATTTTTGGGACAATTGTTATCGCATTTTGCCGATGCGACGATTCAGTTTACATTAATAGCTATTATATTAAATTCCTTGCCAAGTGCCGGCAAGGCGATGGCAACGATGATGTTTGCGTTTATGCTGCCACAGTTTTTGCTAAGCCCTTTTGCGGGGGCTGTCGTCGATAAGTTTCCGAGAAAATTAATCCTCTCTATAAGTAGTTTTTGCCGCGCCGGGATTGTTGTTTTAATCGCGTATTGCTTTCAAAGAGAAATGCTGCCGATTAACGTAATTTACGGATTTTCGTTCTTAATTGGGACGGGCGCTGCATTCTTCTACCCGGCTAAAATGGCTGCTGTAACGAATGTTGTGGAGTCCAACGAATTAAAATTCGCTAACGCAATAAATTCTTCTGTGGGCGCAATTGCACTATTTTTCGGAGCAATGCTCTCTTATATTTTAATAAAGAGTACAGGTCAAGACATCGCACTTGTGGCAAACGCTATGATGTACGCGGTTTCAGGGCTTGTTCTTTTGGGGTTGAATTTCAAAATCCCACAAAAATTCAACGAGAAAAAAGAAAATGTCATAAAAGACATGAATTTTGTTGTTAAATATTTACAGACTCACAAAAGGGCCTTCCAACTTGTTGTGATATCAATCTGCCTTTCTTTTTTAGTCGCTGTATTTTTAAACAGCTTGAATTCGCTTATAACTGATTATTACGGATTAGAATTTTCAGCGCTGACAAAATTAAGAACCCTGCTGGGTGTAGGCATCGTACTCGGCATGGGTGTCACAATATTTTTGGCAAGGTTTGTGAGAATCCCATTTTTGTTTGCAGGAAGCTTCATCACACTTTGCGTTGTATTATTGACAAGCCCGTTGTGTAAAACCGTTGATAGCGCGTGGATGTGGCTGTTGCCGATTGGGATTGCGGACGCGATTTTGCTTGTTATGGTAGACACCATTTTACAAAAAGTAACCCCTGACAGAATCCGCGGGAAGATTTTCGGGTTTCAGTTGACACTTACCACACTGAGCTATCTTATTGGGACGATTTTGGTCGCTAATATCTCAGCTATAATTAACCCCCTTGTAATATTTAAAGCGATTGCACTCATTTCACTCGCTTTCGCGCTTTTAATTTTATTATTCGATAAGTCATTTAGATATTTCTTACTCAAAGCAACCTTGGGACAAATATTTTTAACGCTTTTCCGATACAGAGTCGAAGGGGCTGAACATCTGCCAAAAAGCGGCAAAATAATACTTGCCGGGAACCACACCGGACATCTTGACCCGCTAATTATTCAGATGGCAACGAACAGACAATTATGGTTTGTAACCGGTCCTGCTGCGTTTAACGTGCCTGTTGTTAGAAGACTTTTGAAATTCTACAACGTTATCCCAATTCAGCCAAAACACGGAATTGAAGCGCTTGATGTGGCTGTTGACAAACTAAAATGCGGGGATGCGGTTGTTATTTTCCCTGAAGGGAAATTCACCCCTGACGGCAATTTGTGCAAGTTTAACCGCGGAGTGGGCGTGATGGCAAAGCACTCGAACACGCCGATTGTGCCGTTTGTAATTCAAGGCGGGTTTGAAACCTGGGGCAGAAAAAGAAGGCTGCCAAAACTGTTTAACACTATCGTAATCCAATTCGGGCAGCCAATAACTGACTTGCATGAAGATGAAAAAGAGATTACAAAACAGCTTCAAACACGCGTTCAGTTTATGAAATGCGCGCTAGAAAGACGTGCTTTTTATAACGTCAGTCAAATACTTCACAGCAACTTCCTTGATTTGATGCAGGAAAAGGGAGATCTTTACGGACCCGTAAAAGCCCTCTCGCTCAAGACCAAAGCAGGTTATGAGGACATGAGCTACATCGAGCTTTCACGTCAGGCAAAGAATTTTGCTAATTATCTGATTGAAGAAATCGGGATTAAACACGGCGACAGGATTGCCATTTTAACCGAATCCCGTCCGGAATTCGGTATCGGGATGTTCGCCTCAATCCAAACAGGCGCAATTACTGTACCGTTGGATGTGAAATTGACTGTTTCGGAATTAACCTCAATTCTGTCAGACTGTAACCCACGCGTAATTTGTACTTCAAGCCACTGCCTTGAAAACGCAATTCAGGTAAAAGAAAACGTTAAATCTATTGAGCAAATTTATATTGTTGATAACGAAAAACCTGAAGGATGTGAATACAGATCTGTTTTTGAAATCAAAGCTGATATCGAAAAAGACCTGGGGGTGCCAAGGACTCTTGATGATACCGCTCTAATCGTTTACACATCAGGAACTACGGGGAATCCAAAAGGCGTTATGATTAGTTTCGGAAATATTTATTCGCAGCTTCGCGATTTTGAGACCATCCTAAAAATCAATGAACGCAACTCTCTTGTTTCGGTCTTACCGCTAAATCACCTATTGGAATTGAACGTCGGATTCTTCGGGATGCTTTATATGGGCGCAAAAGTTGTCTATATAAAAAATATCAGCCCGAAAGAACTCACGAGCGTTATGAAAGAAAAACAGGCGACAAACATGCTCGTGGTGCCGCTGCTGGTAAAAATGCTCAAGTCCAGCGTGGAAAAAGAGATTAACAAACAACCAAAAGCAGCACAAAACGTGTTTAGATTTATGTATAACATCGCAAAATTTGCACCTTTAAAATTACGTCGTCTGATGTTTAAATCAGTCATTGAAGGATTTGGCGGCAAATTGGAATGCTTTGTGTGCGGCGGCGCTCCGCTTGATTTAGAAGTAGGCGAATTCTTTGAACGCATCGGAATCCCTGTTTATCAAGGGTATGGTTTAACAGAAACCAGCCCGACGATTTCAACAAACTACCCGAAAAACAACAAACTCGGCACCGTCGGCAAACCTCTGCCATCCGTTTGCGTAAAACTCGCTGATACCGGCGAAATCCTCGCAACCGGCCCGAACGTTATGCAAGGCTATTATGGCAAACCTGAAATGACAGCCGAAGTAATTGACGAAGAAGGCTGGTTCCACACAGGCGACATCGGCGAAATCGACAAAGAAGGCTACATCCAAATCACCGGCAGAATTAAAAACATGATTGTTCTTGGCGGCGGCAAAAAGATTTTCCCTGAAGAAGTCGAAGCGGTTTTAGAACAATCAGCTTTAATAAAAGAACTCTGCGTGATGTCGTTGAAAATCAAGTCCGGCAACAAAGCAGGCACCGAAGAAGTGGGTGTAATCATCGCCCCGTGTGACGACTTAGCTAATAAATCTGACGAAGAAATCCAAAAAGAACTCGAGAAAGAAATCAAAACCCTTTGCGACGCAAACCTCGCGCCATACAAAGCGCCGACGGTTGTGGTTATTCACAGGGAGGAGTTACCAAAAACTTCGACCCGCAAAGTAAAGCGCAAAGAACTTCTTGAGTGGTATGAGAATCAATAATTAAATAAAAAAGGAGAACAAATATGAAGAAAGCATTATTTATTTCAGTATTAGCAATTTCACTTTTGCTGAACGCGGCGACGGCTTACATTATTTTCGCCAAAAATCCAATGATGGTGCAGGGTGACAAATCATGGGTGGACATGTACACAAATGACGCGAACGCTACAGAGAAATTTCTAAACGAAAACCTCGGCATTAAGGTTGTGAAAAACGTTAACGACAACGGAATGGATTATAGAATCATTCAAGCAAAAGACGGCATGTTCCCTTACGCCGGCGTTATGCAGATCTGCGACAAAATGAAAAAACAAAACATTCAACCTCATTCGACCGTGTATTTCACAGTCAAAAACTACGATGAGATGAGCAAACAATTTAAAGCAAACGGAGCAAAAGTTTTGCTTGACGGTCAAGTCACACAAGGCATGAAATTCGGCTTCTTTATCATCCCGGGCGGAGTTGAGGTCGGCATCGTTCAATATGGTGTGAAGGAATAAAAGCCTACGAGGTTTTTGCCAAATCTTTGTATAATTTTTCGCGTCTTTGTTTTATCTGAGGGTCTTTCAGGTAATCATCGTATCTCGTGCGAGAATTTATTGAGCCGTTTGGAGAAATCTCGATAATTCTGTCCGCAACAGTATTTATAAACTGGTAATCTTGCGAAGTAAACAAAATCGTTCCCGGATAATCAATCAGGGCGTTGTTTAGCGCAGTAATTGATTCAAGATCAAGGTGGTTGGTCGGTTCGTCAAAAATCATCAAATTCGATTCTTCAATCATCATTTTTGCTAAAATGCAGCGAACTTTTTCTCCACCGGAAAGAACTTTGACTTTTTTATCAGCATCTTCCCCGCTAAAGAGCATTCTGCCCAAATATCCGCGAAGGTAGTTCACGTGCTGGTCTTGAGAATATGTTGCAAGCCATTCCATAATAGTTTTATTGTTTTCGAAATAAAAATTGTTGTCTTTTGGAAAATATGACGAGGTCGTTGTTACGCCCAGTTTAATTTCGCCGCTATCAGGTTCGGTTTTGCCGGTCAGCATATCAAAAAGTGTTGAAATTATAAGCGGGTCTTGTGCGATAAACCCAATTTTTTCACCCTGAACTACTTCAAAAGAAAAATCCTTCATCAACAATTGGCCGTCAACTGATTTTGTAAGATTTTTCGCGGTCAAAATGTCTTTACCCGGGATTTTGTAATAAGTGAAACGGATTCTCGGATACTGACGCGAAGACGGTTTGATGTCTTCAAGCGACAATTTATCCAACATGTTTTTTCTGGAAGTCGCCTGTTTTGCTTTGGATGCGTTAGCGCTAAATCGAGCGATAAAAGCCTTTAATTCTTCCATTTTCTCTGCGGTTTTTTTATTCTGGTCGGCCATTTGTCTTTGAACTAATTGGCTAGCTTGCGACCAGAAAGAATAGTTTCCGGTATAGAGTTGGATGTTTTTGTAATCAATGTCTGCCATGTGAGTACAGACATTATCTAAGAATTTTCTATCGTGCGAAACAACGATAACAGTGTTTTGAAACTCAATTAAGAACTCCTCAAGCCACGCGATTGTGTTTAAGTCAAGGTGGTTGGTCGGTTCGTCAAGCAGTAAGATATCAGGGTTGCCGAACAAGGCTTGCGCGAGTAAAACACGGACCTTTTCGCTGCCGGCGAGTTCTTCCATTTTTGTATAATGAAGTTCATTTCCAATCCCAAGTTGGTCTAGTAGCGTTGCCGCCATTGATTCTGCTTGCCAACCGTCGAGTTCTGCGAATTCTGTCTCTAACTCTCCGACTCTGATGCCGTCTGCGTCACTAAAATCCACTTTAGAATAAAGTTCGTCTTTTTCGCGCATAATTTCATAGAGCCTTTTGTGACCCATAATTACAGTGTCAATTACGGTGTATTCGTCAAATTCAAAATGGTTTTGTTTTAAAACCGCGATACGCTGGCCTTTTGCGATGTGTACTTCGCCCGAAGTCGCTTCAATATCGCCTGCCAAAACTCTTAACAGAGTACTTTTGCCCGACCCGTTTGCGCCAATAATCCCGTAGCAATTGCCCGGAGAAAATTTTATACTTACATTTTCGAATAGTGTTTGTGCACCGAAACGCACGGTTAATTTATTTGTCGTTATCATATCTTATACCAATCAGCTTGTGTTTCAGGGGTAGGGGTAAAATTTTTCAAGAACAGCCTCACCCTTTGTCTATTAACAACTATAACACAAAAAATATTTTATCCTAAAAGATAGCCGACATGGTCTTGAAAACAATAATTTTTAGTATGCTTTATAGGTCATCTGACTAATACGTTTCGCTCTTGGAGGGGAATACAATAATTGTACTGAGCAATTTTTTAATTATAAAGGAAATAAAATGAATGAAGGCAAATTAAAAGTGGATTTTTCCAAGCTGATTTTGCTTGCAGTTTTATGCAGCAATACATTAATTAGCGCCCGAGCTGCGGATTATACCGTTCCGACAGATGGAACTTTGAACCAAGGCATTATAAACGCTAACGCAGCCGCAAGCCCTTACAGTATAGAGTTTGCAGCGGATCACACAATTGCAGGCAATTTAACCCATGCCACAAATCATATGAGTCTTGCCGGCGATATCCTTCCTCCGGGAACTCTAAGAACAATTGATATTAACGGTTACAGCGGAATAAGGTTCGCAGGACCGAGCCGAACTTCGTCTATAAGTAATCTTCACATAACCGGTGCCGACCTGCATCGCGAAGGTGCTATTTATAACGATAGGCACTCGCTTACCATTAATAATTCCAAACTGGCAAACAATACCGCTGAATATGGCGCCGCTGTCTATAATACCGGAACGGGTTCTAATATAACTGTAACATTCAACAACATATTTGAAAACAACACAGCATCCGAAAGGGGCGGCTCAATTTATAATACTAGCGGTGCAAATATTAATATTCAAGAGGGTACAAAATTTTTGAATACCAATGGAGCAACAAATTCTGAATATGGCGGGGCTATATATAACAACGGAGCTAATTCAAATGTAACCATTACAGGCAGCAAGGAAAATAAGGTTATTTTTAATTCTCTTGAAGCAGACAATAACGGCGGTGCCATATATAATAATCAGGGAACAATGGCTATCCGTAACACCTCATTTGATTCAAACGTAACAGTAGGCGGCCATGCTACCGATGATCGCAGCGGCGGCGCTATCTATAACACCGGCGGCGGAAGATTGGAAATCGGTGAGGGAACTTCATTTACTAACAGCAAAAATTTCACAAATGCACGCTCCGGAGGGGCTATTTCAAATGTTGGCAACGGTAGCGTACTTATTATAGAAGGAGCGACGAATAATAAAGTTACTTTTAATGGACTAAACGCAAGTTATGGCGGCGCAATTTATAGCAACGGCACAGTAAACGCAGATATACAAAATGCTATATTTGATTCCAACAGTGCACTCGTTTATGGCGGATCTATTTATAATCAGTCGGGCGGCAATATTACAATCCGTGAGGGCACAGAGTTCCTTAACACAAAGAATGTAGTTTCCAGCACCGGCGGAGCGATTTATAATAGCAATAAAGATTCTACAATTACCATTGAGGGAACTGATAAAAATAAAGTGCTCTTTGACGGTATAAGAGCAGCGGGTAGAGGGGGCGCAATTTACAATGGCGGTGATGAGACAGCCTCATCCAATACAGTGTTGACAATAAGTAATGCTACCTTTGATTCAAATTCCGGCAGTTCCGGCGGCTCCATATTTAACTCGTCAGGCGGGAGTGTAGTAGTTAATGAAGGAACAATATTCAAAAACACAAAAAATATTATAAACGCATCCACAGATGGGGGCGCCATTACTAACATGTGGGAGCATGCAATAGTCGAAATCAATGGAACATCAAACAATAAAGTAATATTTGAAGGATTAAAGTCTGCCAACGGCGGGGCGATTTATAATGCTGTTGCCGGAGCAAAGACCACTGTGACTAATACAATATTTAATTCCAATTATGCGGTCTACGGCGGAGCGATAAGAAACTCTGACACAGGGGTTTTAGAAATCAATGAGGGAACAATATTCAAAAACACACAGAATATCACAAATGCAACAAACGGCGGCGGCATTTATAATAGTGGAAAAGACACCGGAGTAACCATTTCAGGAACACCGGCAGACAAAGTCCATTTTGAATATTTAAAAGCAAGCACCTCTGGTGGGGCAATTTTTAACATGGGTGATGGCACGAGTACGTCAAATACAAAAATTACAATTGAGAACACTAGATTTATCTCGAACTCGGCCACTAACGGCGGTGCAATATACAATGATCGTGGCGGCTCAGTAGAGGTCGGCACAGGAACCGTTTTTACAAACGGGGAAGATAACATAAACGCAACAAACGGTGGTGCAATTTATAATAGCGGAATGAATTCAACCGTAGATATAACGAGCAGCACGCCAATTCCAGTGTTTTTTTTCGGCATGAACGCAAGCAATGGCGGCGGGGCAATATATAATACCGGCAATGGGGCTAAGGTTAACATTGACTTCGCTTGGTTTAATTCCAATACTGCAAGATATGGCGGATCCGTTAATAACGGGTATGGCGGTATTGTTGAAATCAGCGCGGGAACACAATTTTTAAACACAGTTGGGGACAAAAATGCCGAATATGGCGGTGCAATTTTTAACAACAATGCCAATTCAACAATCACTATGACTGCGACCGCAACGGACAGAATTTTATTTGACGGATTGAAAGCAGATTATGGCGGTGCTATCGCTAATATTGGCGATAGCAAAATGAATATTGGTCCAAACATTGATTTTACCAATAATAATGCAACAACCTCAGGCGGTGCGATTTTTAACGGTACTCGTGCGACTCTGAATTTAACTTCTGACGCGACAGGAGACATAATTTTCACTGGCAATACAGCTGTGGGAACAGCCAATGACATCGGCATGTCAACTTCAAGCGTTATGAACATTAACGGCGATGCCGGCAAGGTTATATTAGACGGCGGCGTTAGTTCTCTTAACAATACTCCTTTAATCTCAAAAACAGGTCAAGGCGAATTGCTGCTTACACCAAATTCCGACAGTACAACTTACACCGGAACATTCAACCAAACAGAAGGAACTACGACACTTATGGGTAAGTTTTTCGGCGGGATAAACACAATTGCTGACGGGGTATTAAATTGGTTTGGAGGGCTTGATTCTAAAATTAACACTTCCGAATTATACGTAAACGGCGGAACAATCAATATCGGAGGAATCTATCAATCAGATCCACTCAACGGGTATTTGGATCTTAATAATTCGAACGACATTTTAACGAGCAATGCCGTGATCAACTTAGATAATGATTCTTTTATAGACAATACAGCCGGCGATGTGACATTCAACGCAGGCGACACATGGAATGGGCATGTTATCAACGAAAGCACTGTTACTCTTGATGGTTTTGACAAACTGGGCACATCGCAGGGAACATTTGAGCAAACTGTTTCAACGGGGGTGTTAAATCTGATAAACAGCTCTCATTTTTCAACAGGACCTAATTCTCTCGTGACAGATGGTACTGTTAATATCGGAAACGGCACAACCGGTTCAATAATGGAAGTGACTTCAGGTACAACAATGACTCAAGATGTAGCCTTAAATCTTGATGCTGACAACAAAATAATAAATTCGGGCGGAGATTTGCGTATGAACGGCGATAACGACGTCTGGGAAGGAGAAGTCGAATTAACGGGCGGTTTAACAGTTTTTGACGGGTTCAGTTCTAACGGAATTATTGACGCAACAGGCGGAACAGCCGCTCTTAATACCGGCAGCCTGACGGTAGATACCGGAAGCCAAATAGCCCAAGGCGTTGAAACTCAAATCCTGTCAGGCACTGATCTAAACATCGACGGCACGGGGGCGGTTTATTTAGATGCAGCAGACATCTGGGAAGGTGACATCAATTTAGCCGGCGGTGATTTGGTATTGGATAATCTAAATAAAAATTCACCGGCAGTGCTCAATCAAACAGGCGGCAATTTAACCGTGCAGAATGGCTCAAACTATTATGTAGGTCCTGAAACAACCATAAGCAACGGCAACGTGGCGTTAATTGATTCAAACATGTACCTTGCTCCCAACAGTGCATTTTCACCAAATGATTTAGCCATAAATTCAGGCATGCTCAGTTCGTTTAACGGGGTGTTAGAAAGTTATGATGGAGCAACGCTCACTGTCGGACCTGGAACAGCAAACTTTGAAGTAGATATTGACGGCATTACCGCAATTTCAGATAAGTTCACCTTTATTGATATAACAGGGCCGGGACTGATTAATCTTTCAAACATCGGCTTGTTGCGGTTTCCTGTGCAAGACATTGTAACGGTAACAATCTTTGAAGCCACAAATTCAATCTCTCCGGATGTTCAATTTGATACTTCAATTAGTGAAGTTCAGGCTCCTGTCGGTACTTATAAATTTGTTTCGCTAGGAGACGGGCGCTACCAATTCCGTTTAGATAAGAAAACGATAACTCCGCCAACATATCGCGGCCAAGTTGCGACATTGGCAGCTTATCAGAATCAATTGGTAGTTAATAACCTTTTGCTCGACCACGTTTATTTGGACTCCAACGAACTTATCGCAGGGGAAATGAAAAATAAATATGCAGCCGCAAATTCACTCCTATCGCCATATCAGTTTAACGGTGAAGGAGGCTCCATATGGGCTAAAACTTATGCGACTTTTGAAAAATTAGCGATGACACATGATTTGAACGTTGACAACAATGCGTATGGTACTGTTGTAATGGCGGATTTTGATGTCATGCATTTGGCAAACCATTGGGACTTTTTACCAACTGCATACATATCTTACAACGGTGGTCACCAGGTTTACAATGGTGTAAGCAACTATCAAAATGGTGGGCAAGCGGGCTTTATGGGAACATTTACGAGACACCGTTTTATAGGTCAAATCCTTGCTTATGCAGGTGGATATTATAATGAAATGTCTGTTGGCGGGGTTACCGATGAAACCGGAAACTGGTTTGCCGGTACAGCAGCAAAAGTCGGCTATGATTGGCAAGTAACCCGAAATTTTATAATCCAGCCAAGCTTACTTGCATCGTATAATATTTTTGGAAAACAAAATTGGACCTCTGACTTCGGTGCAGTATCAATGAATTCAGGCTTCCTCAACGGCATAAACGTGGCTCCTGGTATAAGTTTTATTTATGGACGAGAAACTTGGAGTTTGTACTTGAAAGCGCTTTACATGTACAACATAAACGAACAAGTAAGCGGCAGAGTGGGTGATGTCACTATCCCTAATTTAAAAATGCGCCACGGCTATATTGAGTATGGTATTGGCGCAACAAAAACCTGGAAAGAGCGCTTGCTCGGACACTTTGAAGTTGTACTGCGCAACGGCGGCAGAACAGGTGTGGGCTTCCAATTCGGGTTATCCTGGAGATTCTAAGATTGTTATGTTAGGCTTTTTCTCCTCAAAAGAGATCTTTGCCAGTCTCTGAAAATTAATGGTGGGTAAGTAGTCAAGTTAGTGAATACACCTCCACGAAAACACCGACTTGCGGAAAATACAATATTAGCGAATAATGGATTGTTATTACACAATAAAAGGAGCTCCTATGCCGCAATTTGGACAAACAATCAAAACTAAGAACGGAAATTACAGAAAATTAATTTTGGATCTGTCAAATTACATTAATCCAATATCTCGTGAAAAGGAATTTTATACTCGTGAAGATATTGGCACAATGACAACAAAAGAATTTAGTGAAAATGAAGAAAAAATAATGACGCAAATGAATTCTATTGGGATTCCAACCGAAAATGATGTTAGATTAAGTCAAGAGCAAGATTATGAAGATGACCCAACCGCACAATGGATATGGATACTGGATGATAGTCTACAAAATCATTGTGATTTTTGCCTAGAAATGGAAGGTCAAACTTTTGACAAGGAAGAGGATGCTCCTGAAAGGCCTGTGCACGACCATTGCAAATGTCAGCTAATTAAATGTGTAATGGTTTAATATATTTTGATTATAATAAAAATATGAAACTTAAATTATTTTTATTTTCACTATTGCTAGTTATTTGTTTTACTCAAAATGTTTGGGCAAAACAAATATTGCCTGAAAGCATTGAGCGGAATACCATAACAATTACTGCGGCCAAAACTGGTGAAACTGGTAAAAATTATTTTTATTGTTCTAATGGCTTAAAGTGTTCGACTGAGATGATTGTCAGAGAGCATTATAAAAACAATAGTTACAAGATTATGCGGGGGGAATATTCCTTCTGGAAAGGAATGTTTATATTGGCATTTCTCGATGAACTATATCCTCATGCATTGGAACATAATCCTGATGTAGTTTTTTACGATAAAGAATACTATGCCAATTTAGATAAAAATGTAAGTAAAAAATATCAGCAAATTAAAAAATCTAATCTTCAAAAATTTATAAACTCTCAAATCAAAAAACATGAGATGGGAGCATATATGAGAGATTTAGACGAGTGGGAAATTGAAGGATACAAAAATCCGACAGAGTATTTTAAATCTCCGATCGTCCAGGAATTTTTAACAAGAGTTGATAACAAAACATTCTCTAAAATTCTATGTCGAATTTTAGAGAATAAAAAAAACAATATGGTAGGAACTCCTGATTATATAGTCTGGAATGAAAAAGAACTGGTATTTATTGAAGTAAAGCGCCAAAATGAAAAATTAAGCAACGAGCAAATTCAATGGGGGAAATTTTTGGTAAAAAATAAAATCCCATATAAAGTAGCGCGCGTGGTTGGAAAATAAAGGACAAATCTTCGACTCCCCAAACCTATAGACAACGGGAGTGTCTTGGTCTAATCTCAGCACACTTTATCCCATCTTGCTGCGCTCACGTTAAACGAATATCCGTGGCTGCCTCGTATGCCCTGCGGACAGCCAATTGATTCGGCAGCCACCTCATTCTTCGCTCGCTCCCGCTCGAACCCTGACAAGGCTTCGCCTTGTGGATTCTCCAGCTCAAAACACTTCCAAACCAAAAAAGAGCACAGCTTTAGTTGTGCTCTTTTTTGGTGGAAACGGCGGGAGTCGAACCCGCGTCCAAAATGGATTAAAACAAATCTCTACGAGTGTAGGTATTAATTCGCTCAACTAAACCCGGGAATACCCAAACCGTTGGTTTAATCAAAGTGTTTTTTATGGAAACACTAACCCTTGAGAGTTAACTTGACGCGCCTACCCTCATTGACGCGCTGCGGCCTGTGTTGTGGACCCTATACCTCCACAAGCGAAGAGTATAGAGTGGGCACTAGTCCGAGACTAGGCAGCTAAAGCGTAAGCTCTAGGTGCAAAATTGCCAGTGATAACGTTGTTAGCACTTAATTTGTTTGCTTATTGGTAACCGGGAATAGCCCCCGGACTCGCAACCTGCCTTCATCGGTCATCCTGTCGAAAGCCAGTACGTTCCCATGAATTCAAGATTTTTTCAAAGTTCTTTATCAATGTCCTGCAACTACATTTTAGCGCACAATCCTCACGATTTCAAGCTTATATATTTAATTCACCTGCTGCAATATTTTTCAGAAGCTCACCATAAGCCCCACTAACCACATAATGCAGTCTTTTTGCTATTTTTAAATCTTCTTCCGGCATAATTTTAAAAATAGGTTTTCCATTCCTTCTGTGGGTCGGAACTTTATTCAGAGCAAGGATACTTTTGATTATTGGCAAACCCAAAAACCCATCCACTAATGGCAATAAAAACTTATCGTTCTCCACAATAGCAGAAGCATCCTTGACGCCTTCTAATTTCTCAAAAACATGAATATTCCCATGACAGTTAAAAGCATAATCTATTTCTTTGCCGGTCTTATGCCTCAAATCTTTGCATATTTCAGGTCCTATATCAAAAAAAGCTTTTCTATACCAGATACCGGGTTCACCTTTTGGAAGTTTAATTTTTATCGCGCCAAAGTTGGGGTTTGTACTATTTATATTGTTTATTTGCATAATCATATTAAAAACGGTCAAAAATTTTTTTGCTATTGATCAGTTAAGGAATGTTACAATAACACTAGCCCTTGAAACCATATACCGTTATAATACTTTAATATATTATGTTCGTTTTTTGGACAATGAGTGAAGTATCTAAAAGGAGGTTTATCATGACAGAAGGCATAAATGTAAGCGGAAGCAATTTTGTACCACCGGAGCGCAAAAATATTGATGGCAGCAAACCCACAAATCTGGAAGCTGTAAATATTGGTCAAGAACTAAGTATGCCTCTAAGCGATAATACACGCGGGCTTAGCATTGAAAAAGGTCCTTCCACTTCTGCTCAACCGGTAAAAGAACTCACGGAAGAACAGGAATTAGACGCAATAAGAATATTTAATCAAGTTCTTCTTTTGAAAGGGCCAGAAGAAGGTGTCCACCGATTTGGAAATAATAAAATCCAGATTAAAAATATCGACGAGAAGACACAAGAAATCTCCTTCGTGGACCAAGATTTGAAATATGAGATAGGATTACGCCCAGATGAAAAAGGCATACATACAAACGAAAAACTTTTCTCTAACAACAAACTTGTAAATGAAAGAACAACTTATACAGATGGTAAGAAAAAAGTCTCTGAAGAAAAAAGATATAACAGCTATGGAAAACTAATAAAAGATATTTATGTTGAAAGGGATAAAGATGGTAAGCCTACTCTTCATATAGATAAGATTACCGGGGAGAAAACCCGCCTAACATTCCCAGGGTATTTGTTGAACGGTATAATTAACTAATCTGAAACACGCATTTTGAGCAATGGGCTTTTGGGTGCAATACAAGGTTGTCTTCAAGGTCGTACATCTGCGCAACCCGCGTGATTAGCGGCGCATCGCAGCGCGGGCAAACCAGTCCGCCGGCACCGTTTAGGATAAGCTCTTTTAAGCTGTCGATAATTTCTTGCGATACAAGCGAGGTATCAAAATCTTTTTCGTAAACCTTAATTTCTTCCGGCAAACATTTTAACCCCTTTGCAAGATTTTGGCGAACAGTAACCGCCAGAAACAATTCTTTGCCTGCTTCAATTTCCTCGATAATTTCTGTGTCCAAATTACATTTGCGCGCCAAACCAAGCGGGGAAAGCCCCAAATTATCTCTCTTTTGCTGTACAAATTGCGCTAATGTTTTCATTATTTAATTATATATCAAAATTATTTGAATGGGTTGATGCATCCCAAAACACACTCTGTCATCCTGAACTTGATTCAGGATCTGGGCCTGGGAACCCCAACATGCGACGACCCAGATTCCGAAATAAATTCGGAATGACAAATTGGGTGTTCAAGTGACAGAAGTAATTACTTAAACAATTGCTTCACTGCATCAATAATTTTTGCGATTAATTTTGAAAGTGAAAAGCCTTCATCCGGGACATAGAGTTCTTTTTCAACCCCGAAAACATCATGATCAAGCCCTGTAGCGAAGATACTTTCGTTTTGTTTATGTTTTTTGTCTTCTCTTTCGCCTTGCTGCATATAACCAAGGTTTCCGCCACCGCCATCGTTGTTCATATTGGCAGCTTCTCGGATTACCGGTTTTGCACTTGCTATGTTGTTAAAATTGAGTGACATCCCCTTAGTCTCCCATGTTTTTCCCTACTTATATAAAGTATTTTTCGTGTAGAAATGTTACAATTTTAGGGCAATTGTAACAAAATATTTACAATGGGTTAGCGGATTTTCGCTAGTGCGCCGCGCGAGTGAAACGAGCCCAGCACGACCAAGTGAGCGGGACGTTACTCCCGCGAACTGCGAATAATCCAAGACGGAAATTGCCTTTTAGTTTTCATGTTACAATTAAGTCGAAGGGGAATAATTTGGACAATTTTGAAATACCTGAAAATATGTTGGACGAGATTCAGTCTAATATTGAGTCACTGATTAACGGTTTTGATATTTCTGATGATAACAAGGCTGATGTCATTAAAAAGATTAATTTCATGTACAATCAGACCAAGCAATTGACGGTAACTGATGCGTTAACAGGGCTTTATAACCGCAGACATTTTGAGAGCAATTTTGAGCGAGAATTTTTGCGCGCAAACCGTTATGAAAACGACTTGAGCGTCGCGGTTATTGATATTGATTATTTTAAACAAATAAACGACCAGTACGGACACAGCTGCGGGGATTACATCCTGAAAGAAGCGGCTTGGCTTATGATGAACGAAATCCGCACGACTGATATGATTTTTCGCTACGGCGGGGAAGAATTTGCGCTAATTCTTACTGAAACCTCTGCAAAAAGTGCCAAAATTCCGCTTGAGAGATTAAAAAACAATATTAAAAACCATTCGTTCAAATACAAAGGCAACGAAATAAAGGTTACAGTGAGCATCGGGGTGAGCTCTGACACTTCTGTCGAAGCTGCGCGCGACATGTTTGATTTAGCAGATGAAGCGCTATACCGCGCCAAAGCAGCCGGCAGAAACTGCATCAAAAGCTGATTAAATTTCGTCATGCTGAGTACAAAGTCCGAAGAATCTCAAAATTGTGGCATTTTGCACAAATATTGAGATTCTTCGCTCAGGCTCAGAATGACGAATAAATATTAATAAAAAATGAATTTTTCTTTTCCCCAAGCTTTGATGTGTTACAATGATAGAGTGAGGTAAATAAATGCTTGCATTTAAATTTGCGAACGAACGAATTGCAAGGGTGCAGCCCTTACAATGATAGAATGAACGAGTTAAATTATTAGGGAGCCGAAAATGGGTAAGCATAAAGATAATCCTTTTAAAAAAGATATGGATATAGGGACTAGGGACGAGAAACTAGAGACAAGTAATGATTCTGTGATCGATAGCGAACATGAAGAACAACTCACGACTCACGATTCACGACTCACTAATGATGAGCTTCAACAAAAATACGATGCGCTAAATCAGCAGTACGTGCGTCTTGCGGCGGATTTTGATAATTACCGCAAGAGGCAAGAGGCTGAGCGCACAGAACTGCTCAAATATGGCACGCACAATGCTTTAACAAAAATGATTGACGTTTTAGATAACTTTGAGCGCGGCGAAAAAGCACTCTTGGGCGTAAACGATTGTGAACAGGCAAAAGAAAGTTTTGCGCTGGTTCATAAACAAACTATTGAAACACTGCAAAAGCTCGGGATGGAAACAATTGAAACTACGGGGAAAGAATTTGACCCGAATTTCCACGAAGCAGTGATGAACACCCCAACGAACGACCATCCTGAACACACAATTATTGCTGAACTTCAGCGAGGATACAAAATCGGCGACAAGGTCTTAAGACCGGCGCTGGTTAATGTTGCTACAAGTGAATAAATGGAGGATATCGTGAGTAGTCAGTAGTGAATCGTGAATAGTTCTTCAAATTTTCACTTTGTGAAAATTAAAAGATTAAATGAACCATTCACAATTCACCATTCACTATTCACTCAATAAAATGGATTTTTACGAAATACTGGAAGTGTCGCGAGAAGCGACAAAAGAAGAAATAAAAAGCGCGTTTAGGCAAAAAGCAAGAACGCTTCACCCTGATGTAAACAAAGCACCTGATGCGGCTGACAAGTTTAAAGAGCTTGGAAAAGCCTATGAAACTTTGATGGACGATAACAAGCGCGCCACTTATGACCGTTATGGCGAAGATGGTTTGAAAAACGCCGGTTTTGACACAAACGGACCGTTCGCAGGCGGATTTGGCGACTTAAACGACATTATGAACGCATTTTTTGGCGGCATGGGCGGCGGATTTAACTTTAACTTCGGTTTTGGCGGCCAGCCTGACCCAAATGCTCCAATGCAGGGCGGGGATTTAAGACTTGATATCGAAATCGGGTTTGAAGAAGCGGTTTTTGGGATAGAAAAAGAAATCAAGTTTGAGCATTTAGAAGTTTGCCCGACTTGTCACGGAACAGGCGCGGAAAAAGGCTCACAGCCTGTAACATGCCCGAAATGCGGAGGCGCCGGACAAGTTCAGCAGGCAATCAGAACTCCTTTGGGTTCGTTCGCGCAAATCGTAACATGCCCGGACTGTCAGGGTTCAGGACAGATTATCAAAAATCCTTGTAAAGAATGTAAGGGTTATGGAAAAGTCGACAAAGAAAAATCTGTTGAGATAAAAATTCCGGCGGGTGTTGATAATATGTCAAAAATTCGCCTTTCAGGCGAAGGCGACTGTGGCTCAAACGGCGGTCCTGCGGGAGATTTGTTTGTTGTGCTTCATGTTAAATCATCAGACTATTTCAAACGCGACGGGGTAAATGTTTTCACGCGGCTCGATATTACACCGGCCCAGGCTGTTTTAGGGGATGAAATCATAGTCAAAACTCTTGATGGGGAGGCTAAAATCCACGTCCCGGCTGGGATTCAGAGCGGCAATACAATTAAAATAAAAAATGCAGGAGTTCCTGCGCTCGGAAGGGGTTCACATCGCGGTGAGCATGTTATAATAGTATCAGTAAAAACCCCGGCGAATTTGTCGGAAGAGGAAAAATCCCTCTACAACAGGCTTTACGAAATAAACACCGGCAAAAAGCATGCCGAACCAACTTTAAAAGAGAAAATCAAAGGAGCATTTAAGTAGTGCGTAAACTCATAATTTTACTGGCAGTAATTTTAATGACATCAATGAGCGCTTTTGCTGCGAAAATTCCTGATAACGTAAAAGCATTTGTGAACACGGTTTTCCCGAACACGAATTTCAGATTTGACGGGCTGATAGTGTTGCCGGACAATACTATTTACCTCCCGTTGATGCCGGCACAGATTATAAACCCGGAAGTTTTGGCAATTAAACAAACAATTCCGGCGAACAAAACTCTTTTGGCAAAGCCTGATGTTGTAATTTTCACCAACGACTTTGTTATGTTACGTGTAATCGATAACGCAAAAGGCCAACGCACAGTTTGGAGCGGGGCTAACCTTCCTATAGAAATTAAATCCGGGCTTCTTCCGCAAGATTTACTTGTTCCAAAAGGACTGCTTATCCCTGATAATATGAAAGGGATTATCGGCAACCTCGATATCGGAAAAGCCGAGGACACAACGATTAAAACAGCGGGCGGTTTAAACGGGGTTAACGCTCCAAAAACCTCTTTCAACGCGCTTCAAGGCATTCCGCAATTACAGAACAAAACTTTTTACATCGCAAGCAACTACAATAAAAATATCCAAGTCGTAAATCAGGGCAGCAACAATCCCGAATACGCGCTTTTGCAAAAACAAGTGCCGATTAATATCAAAGCTTATGATGACAGATTTTTACTTGTTACGGCTTTTAATAAAAAATCGCTTGACGTGATTTCACTGCAAGATGACAAGGTTATAAAAGAAATCGAATTTAAAACCCAGCCCGATGAAATCGTAATTGATTCTGCTAAAAAAATCGCTTATGTTTCTTCGGCAGAAGATTCAAGCATTTACGCGGTTAACTTGCAGTCAATGACTTTGATGAAACAGATTAAAATCAGCGGAATGTGTGAAAAAATCACTCTTAGCAATGACGGTTCAAAATTGTTCTATTTTGACAAGCAAAGCCGCGCAATATGGGTGGTTGAACTTGACAATAATTACCTCTTGCGCGATATAGGGAAATTCCCGAATGTTTCTAAAATCGCTTACGCAAACAACAAAATTTATGTCGCGAGCCGCACCAAAAACCGACTTGCAATAATTGATTACAAAACAGTCGGATTGATTGCGGAGATCGAAATCTGCGAAAAACCTGTTGATATGGCAGCTTATGACGGGAATTTGTTTATTCTGGGCGCAGGTCAAAATGTTGTACAGACTCTTGATTTAGACAGCGATTCACTGGTAGACACAATCGAACTAAAAACCGGCGGATTCGCAACAAAGATTTACCCAGTTGATGGTACCCCGCTTGCGATTATCACCGATTCAAAAGCCGCGGTTTATACAGTCTTTAACATGGCGCAGAAAAAAATCGTTAAACAAAACCAGCTCAACATCCCTGTAAACTCCATTGTTGTAGCAAACAGGGTGCAGAAGTTTAATAAGTAGGGATAAAATTAAGCCCGTCATGTTGAGGTAAGCGAAGCGATGCCGAAACATCTCAAGGTTACCGCAAATTGCACAGATGTTGAGATTCTTCGCAAAGCTCAGAATGACGTAAGGAAGTTACGATACAAATGTTTGAAACACTAGACAAAACAACACAGGAAGTGCTTTTGGGGTTAGAAAAAACCCAGAAAGATTTTTGGAATGTCCCGAGAGTTACAGGACAGTTTTTGAATAGTTTAGTCAGAGCACAGGACGCAAAAAATGTCTTGGAAATCGGCACCTCTAACGGTTATTCAGGGATTTGGCTTGGATTGGCGCTTAAGGCGTTAGCCGGTGTGGAGCCCGCACACGGCGGCGGTCAGCCGGCGATGGAGGGCGCAACACTACGAAGCGGATTTTCGCCAGAGTGGAGCGAAGCGGAACTTGTCCAAGCGAGGGAAACCACGCTTTTCCGAGCTGCGAACAATCCAAGAAGCGCCGTTGTTCCCGGAGTGGAAACGGAGGGGACGGAGCAATCTGTGATTGCACAGGCGCTAAAAAAAACCGGCAGACGACTTATAACTATAGAATTTTACGAAAAACGACGCTCTGTTGCACGCGAAAACTTTGCCAAGTGTGGGCTTTCTGATTATATTGAAACCCTTCAAGGGCCGGCGTTAGAGCTGATACCGAGGCTGCCGCAAGATTATATGGCGGATTTTATTTTTATTGACGCGAATAAAGCGCAGTATGTGGAATATTTTAAGATGGTCGACAAACACCTTCGTCCGGGCGGCTTGATTGCCTGCGACAATGTTTTATCGCACGAAGAAAAATGTAAACCCTTCATCGACGCCATCAACGCCCATCCATCATATTATAACGTAATTTTGCCACTTCCCGCAGGATTGTCATTGGCTCGTAAAAAGAATTTATCAATTTAATCTTTTTTGATAACTTGTCTCATATCCAAAGAACTCAATAATCTCTTTGAATTTACTGTATTGCAACTCTTTCAAGTTATGTATTTTGATTATCAATTCATTTTCTTTTAGAATTATTTCAGTGTATTTTTTAAGTTTCATTAATTTACTCCTGTAGTTGCAATTTTATTGTAATAAATTTATAACTAATTTGCAATTGTTTTTAATAAGAAAGTTAAGTAAAATTTACAATATAGTTACAATAAAGTTATAAAAAGGTGTCAAATGGAAAAGAAAAGATTTGTTCTACTGGTGGAAGAGGACATATACAAAAAATTTAAAGAACTTGCAAAGGAACAAAATCGAACAGCAGGTAATTTAGGCACCACACTCATTAATGAATATGTGCAGAAAAATTGCAAGAACTAGATAGGCCCAGATTCTGAATCAAGTTCAGAATGACAAATCAGCCCACAGACACACCCCTACGTAACACTGCGTAACATGTCCCTTGATTTTACGGATTTTTCGTATATTATATTAGTATAAGCTGAAAGAAGACCTGCGGTCTTTTAATTCTTTCGCTCGCAAATATGAAAACAAGTTTTCTATTTGTCTCACTCAATGAATTAAAAAAAGGAATTTTTAATATGTCAAAAGAATGTGCAGTATGCGGTAAAACCCCCAAGAAATCAGCAAGCAGAACGTTTTCAAACGTTCAGAATATCAAACGTCAATCACCAAACCTTCAGTCTGTAAGAGCAGACATCAACGGCAGCGTTAAAACGATTAAAGTTTGTACTTCTTGCATTAAAGCTGGTAAGGTCAAGAAGGCTTAGGTTAGAGCGAAAGGCGTAAGCCGACGCATAACCAACAGACGGCTTAATCCAACCATAGCATAGAAAAATGCCCCGGTGGAGTTCCCCCATGTTACTCCCTTAATTGTCTTGACTTTTTCATGAATGTAAACTACAATGTCATCAGAGAGTTGTGGGAAATTCGGGGTATTATAAATGATGATAGAACAGGATCTTAGGGAAAAAACTTTGTCACCGCAAGAGGTGAGAAGACTTTTGGGAGTTGATAACAAAGAGATTGTTGAACTCTGCAAATCAGCTTCAATCTTGCCACGCAGAGACAAACGCGGTCAAACTTACTTCTCTTATGATGAAGTTAAAAATCTACGCGAAATACAAAAACGTGTTTCAACAGGAACTGCGGTGGCAGAACAGGAAAAACAGCCTGTTTTGGCGGCTATTTTGAGTTCTATCAAAGACATCGAAAATAATATCAGCGATAAAATTTCTAACATCATCGATAAAAAGCTTGAAGGTATGGATGAAGTCGTCGTTGAACTTATCCGTTGCAAAACTGATAACGAAACTTTAAGACAAAAAATTATTGATTTGAATAAAGAAATCTACCAGCTTAAAAACGACCTGAATTGCTACAAACCTGTAGCACTCGGGCTTTACAAAAAAAGAGACAGACAGACTTGGGATTAACAAGAGTGAGTAGTAAATAGTGAATAGTGAATTGGCCAACAAAAAGAAAAGATTTATGCGAAGCATTTGATGGACTATTCACAACTCACCACTCACAATTCACCAAAAAAAGGAGACAAAGAATGGCAGTTAAGGAAATAGGAACCCCGGAAAACACTGACGAAAGAGCAAAAGCATTAAAGCTGGCGATTGATAAAATAGAAAAAGATTTTGGCAAAGGTTCGATTATGAAACTGGGTGATAAGACCGCAGTTAATGTTGAAGCTATCCCGACAGGCGCGTTGGCGCTTGACGTTGCGCTTGGAATCGGCGGGATTCCGCGTGGACGTATTATAGAAATTTATGGCCCTGAGAGTTCAGGTAAAACGACTTTGGCTCAGCACATTGTTGCAGAATGCCAGAAAAAAGGCGGCATCGCGGCGTTCGTGGACGCTGAACACGCACTTGACCCTGAATACGCAAGAAACTTGGGTGTTAATGTTGATGAACTTTTAATTTCTCAACCTGATACCGGTGAACAAGCGCTTGATATCACTGAAGAACTTGTCCGTTCAGGCGCGGTAGATATAGTTGTTGTCGATTCTGTTGCGGCACTTGTTCCAAAAGCCGAAATTGAAGGCTCTATGGAAGACCAACAAATGGGTCTGCAAGCACGTTTAATGAGTAAAGCGTTAAGAAAATTAGCAGGTGTAATCGGAAAAACCAACACGACTGTCGTTTTTATTAACCAATTACGTATGAAAATCGGCGTTATGTACGGTAACCCTGAAACAACAACCGGCGGAAACGCGCTTAAATATTACGCAAGCGTGCGTTTAGACATCCGTCGTACAGAGGGCTTAAAAGGAGACGGCGAAGACATCGGAAACCATGTTCGCGTGAAGGTTTTGAAAAACAAAGTTGCGCCTCCGTTTAGAACAGCAGAATTTGATATTATTTTCGGCAAAGGTATCTGCAAAATCGGTAATATCATTGATGTTGCTGTAAACCTTGATATCGTTAAAAAAGCCGGCGCTTGGTTCAGCTATAACGAGGAAAAACTCGGCCAAGGACGCGACAAAGCAAGAGAATTTTTAACAGAAAACCCGGATATCCTGGCTGAAGTTGAAAGACTTGTACGCGAAAAACTCGCAGCAAATTCTTAATTTACCAAATAACATCTTTAAGATTAAGCTTGAACCTATTCACCCCATCGCCGAGCACAGTTTGTGATATCATAACGGGTATACCATTGAATTCGCTTGCAACCATATATCCAGGGACATGCAAATCCTTTACAAGAGGCAGGGGTGAGGTTAATTTCACATCAGCACCGTGTGTTCTTTGGCCAAGGCCATGGAAGATACTTGGACGAGTTGTAAACGATGCATCTAAAAGAGGTTTTTTATTACTGTTAAAAACTGTCAGTTGTTTAACCATGCCGTTGCCATTGACTAACGCCCTCAAAACCGTTCTTGCGTCAGAGTTAATGTCGCTTATCACTCCCTCGTCAGGTGAACGCAAAAATTTGCCGACTTTCTTGCCAATAATAGTATCCAATTCTGCACCGTCTAGGATCACTCCGCTGCGAAAAGCGCTTGCCCAGCCTTGCATCTCTTTATAGAGGTCTGAAACTGTTTTTAGAATAGACCCTCTTGCATAGCTTTTATGTCTTCCATGAAGTACAAATAAATCTGAGCAGATGTCGGCAATACTGTTAGCTCCGCTGCCAAAACTCACACGGTCTGGCTTTGACATTTTTACTGTTGTCGAGGTAGAGTTTAGTATATTTCTTGGGGAAGCAGCATTTGTATTTACGCCTCCTATTTTATTAATTTGCATGGGGTTTCCTTCCTTGGCACATTTATCTTTGGGTTAAAGGTCTGTAAACCTTATTTTTTGCCACATACGGGTGCCAGACTTAATAATTATTTACAAACCTGGGGTGTTTGTTATATAATTTTATCATGGATGAGAGCAAGAAAATTAAAATTGGTTTAATCGGACTTGGAACCGTTGGATCCGGGGTTTACAAGACGCTTGGCGCTTTTAAAAACATTGAAATAACTAGGATTGCTGTACGCGATTTGTCAAAGCCGAGAAATATCCCGGGGCTGGATGAATCTATTTTGACACAAGACCCGTATGAGGTGGTTAACGACCCTGAAATTGATATCGTTGTCGAACTTATCGGCGGCATCAATCCCGCGCTGGACTTGATTAAAACCGCGATTAAAAACGGCAAACACATTGTCACTGCTAACAAAGAACTTTTGGCAAAAAACGGCGAAGAAGTCTTTAAGCTTGCAGAAGCAAACAACAGAGTTATTCTTTATGAAGGTGCCATCGCGGGCGGAATCCCTGTAATTATGCCGATTAAAACGATTCTTGCCGGCAACAAAATAAGCAAGATCGAGGCGATTTTAAACGGCACGACAAACTACATTTTAACAAAAATGGATGTTGAGGGGGCGCCTTATGACGATGTCCTAAAAGAAGCACAGGAATTGGGTTATGCCGAGGCTGACCCGAGCGGGGATGTTGAAGGTTTTGACGCGGCGTATAAGATTACAACCCTTGCGACGCTTGCGTTTAAGAAAAGAATTAAGGTGGATAAGGTCTACCGTGAGGGGATTACAAAAATCCGCGCACAAGATATGAAAGCCGCAAACGAACTTGGCTATAAGATTAAATTGATTGCTTTTGCGCAGCTTGATGAGAACGGACGCGCTGATGTTCGCGTTCAGCCTATGTTGGTTCCCAAAAAGGATACTTTGGCGCACATTGATTATGTGACAAACGCGGTGAGCCTTATCGGTCATCCGATTGGTGAAATCACACTTTCAGGCCCGGGTGCGGGAGAATTTCCGACTGCAAGTTCAGTCATCGGCGATATTTTAGCTATTAGCGCGGAGATGGATACAACTGACTATTTGCTGCCAATGATGCGCTGCTCACATGGTGATACGGCTGAAACCATTGATATAGCGGACACTCGCAACAAGTATTACGTTTCAATCAGCGCAAAACATTGCAAGGGAGTAATCGGCAGAATCGGTACAATTTGTGCAGAGAACGACATTTCGCTCGCAAGCGTTGTACAAAAAGAGGTTACTGAAGAAAACTGTGCTGTAATTACAGTTATCACAGAAAAATCACTTGAGAAAAACATGCAAAATGCAATTCGTGCGATTGAAAACGACGGCTGCATAGAAAAAGTTGACAGTTTAATAAGGGTCAAAGTATAAATTAATATTTATGCCGAAGGCATCAGATGAACGATTCACTACTCACTATTCACTACTCACCACAAGAGGAAAAATTATGTACACAGGATTGATTAATAAATACAGAGAATACCTGCCGGTATCGGAGGCGACACCTGTAATTACGCTTAACGAAGGGAATACTCCGTTAATTAAAGCAGCGAATTTGGCTGACAAAATCGGCGTTGACGCTGAAATTTATTTGAAATACGAAGGGTTAAACCCGACAGGCAGCTTCAAAGACCGCGGTATGACCATGGCGGTTTCTAAAGCAAAAGAAGAAGGTTCCGGCGCAATTATTTGCGCTTCAACGGGCAACACAAGCGCGTCGGCAGCAGCTTACGGGGCTAAAGGCGGGTTAAAGACTTTTGTTTTAATTCCTGACGGCTACATCGCACTGGGCAAACTTTCCCAAGCAATGATGTACGGGGCAGAAATCATCGCAATTCAAGGTAACTTCGACCGCGCGCTTGAATTGGTGCGTGAAATCGCAGCAAAATACCCTGTAACTTTGGTTAATTCAGTTAACCCGTACCGCATCGAAGGTCAAAAAACGGCAGCGTTTGAGATCTGCGAAGCGCTTGGCCAAGCGCCTGATTACCATTTTATTCCGGTCGGAAACGCGGGCAACATAACAGCTTACTGGAAAGGCTATAAAGAGGTTAGAGAGAAGGGACTAGGAACTGGTAACCATTCAACCATTCAACCATTCAACTATTCAACTCCTAAGATGATGGGGTTTGAGGCAGAAGGCGCGGCGGCAATCGTTCGCGGCGAACCGATTTTGCACCCTGAGACTTTAGCAACAGCAATCCGCATCGGCAACCCTGCAAGCTGGAAAGAGGCTGAGGCCGCACGCGACGAGAGCAACGGGGTAATTAACAGTGTAACCGATGAAGAAATCGTTGCAGCTTATAAATTACTCGCTTCCGCTGAGGGAGTTTTTGTTGAACCCGCAAGCGCAGCGTCACTCGCCGGTGTAATCAAGTATAAAAACGAAATCAAACCGGGTTCGAAAATCGTTTGCACACTAACAGGAAACGGTTTGAAAGACCCTGATAACGCGATAAAATACGCGAACGCTGACGTTAAAAAAACCTCATCAGATTTAGACGAAATCCTAAGGGTAATGAATATATGAAGAAACTTCTGCTTCTGGTCGTAATTCTGTTCTGTCCGGTTGCCATGGCAAGCGCCCTAGCAAGCGAATTATCAGAGGATTACACAGATATTGCCGCGCAATATTGCATTGATGGCAACTACCGTGAAGCGCTCAATTATATCAACAAAATCCTTGTTGCTGAACCGAATAACCGCGAAGCACAGTCGCTCAAATCCACTCTTGAAGGCGTAGTTCTTGGAAAACTTGCTCCGTATTCAGAACCGAGTGCAATAAAAAACATCAACACGCTTTATGACAAAGGGGATTATGCGGGTGCGATATTAGCGTTAAATAGTTATATTAAATCCAATTCAAACTCTGATTTTGCTTACGCACTGCGTGCAAAAGCGTACATGGCAACCGCGCAATATCAAAATGCTGAGAGTGATATTAAAACAGCGCTTGCACTCAATGATGATTTAACTTACCGGTTCATTCAGGCAAAAATAAATTATCTTCGAGGCAATTTCCGTATTGCAAAACAACAGTTTGAGGGGTTAACCGGCGATATTCAAACCTCTGAGATTTACAAATATATGGGTCTTTGCGACTACATGACAAAAAATTACACCGACGCGCTGCTCAATCTTGACAGAGCAATCATCCTATCTGATGAGGACAAGTCGCTGGCGGCAAAGTATAATGAAGTCAAGGCGTTGATAAAATGAGTGAAGAAAAAGAAAGCTTTTGGACAACAATGAAGAACTGGATGATATCGATTGCGCTGGCAGCGGTGTTTTTTGTCGGGCTGCAAGGATACACAGCACCCAGCCTGAAATTCGTTCAGCTCTCTGACGTGCATTATTACACGGGAACCGACAACACTTCGTTCAAGTTAATCGGCGAGAGCCCAAAACTGCTTGATGATGCTGTTGAGCAAATTAATGCGATGGAAAATATTTCGTTTGTGATGATAACGGGCGACCTCATTGATAAATCCTTCGAAAAAGAACTTCTTGCTTTCTTGCCGCACATCGAAAAAGTCAAATACCCGTGGTATTTTGCGTTTGGCAACCACGACACAAATGTTGGCGGTTATTTAACCCCAAGCGTTTTTATCAATGACGTTAAAAAAAGCAACCCGAATTTCAAATTCGATAAATCATATTACACTTTCACCCCGCAAAAAGGCTTTAAAGCAATCGTTTTAGACCCGATTATCCGCGACAGAATCACTGCAAACGGCAAACTTCCACAAGAACAGTTAACCTGGCTTGAGGAGCAAATAAAAAGTTCGCCAAAAGATGTTATTTTAATTTTTATGCATGTTCCGGTCGCAGAACCATTTCCGAGCCAAAACCACCGATTGTTGAATGCAAACGAACTTGAAGACATTTTGCACAAATACAAAAATCCGACGGCGGTTTTCACAGGCCACTATCACGGAACAAAAATCGTTCAGAGCGAAAACGTTTTGTATGTGGATTCACCGGCGTTAGTGTCTTACCCGCTGGCTTTCCGGGTGGTGAGTGTTACAAATCACAAAGACAAAGTCGTTTTCAATTTTGAATGGAAAGAAACAGGGTTGAAGAATTTGCAAAAATTAGCTAAAATAATGGTATTTAATTCTGCACTATACACAGGCACAGAAAAAGATCAAAGTGGAACTTACGAGATAGTGAGGCAAAAATGAGTGATTTTAGGGGCAAATTTACGGTAAAATTTCGCGGGGTGCGAGGAAGCTATCCGATTGCAAAACAGGAATTTCTCGGGTTTGGCGGAAACACCTCCTGCGTAGAGGTCAACGTCAACGGACATTTGATAATATTAGATGCAGGAACGGGCTTAATTGATGTCGGGAATGAGCTGCTTGAAAAGCATATCGCGTCAGCGCTTAACCCGTCTGAGCGCGAAGCCATTCGTGCAACGCTCTTGCTCTCGCACATTCACCAGGACCACATTCAAGGCTTTACATTTTTTAGACCGCTGCATGTTCCAACAACTCAAATTGACGTTTTCGGTAACGTAAACTACGACGAAAATCTCTCAGATGAATTGGCCGTATTGCTTTTCGGAAAATCTTTCCCATTGGATTTAGGCGACATCGCGGGGAATTTAAACATCTGTAACATTGGCGAAAACGAAGGAATAATTTTGCGGCACGGCGAAGAACCTACGATGAAACGTATTGAAACTGACGAAGACGCAATTCCGCAAGGAGACGACGTTTTAATCACAAGCTACCGCTCGTACGCGCACCCGCAAGAAGGAGTTACCGTTTACAAAATCGCATACAAAGACAAAGCACTTGTATACGCGACCGACAAAGAAAGCTACCTTGGCGGCGACAAAAAACTCTGCAATTTCGCACGCGGCTGCGATTTGCTAATTCACGACGCGCAGTACACGACAGAAGATTATTTAAATTCATTCTCCCCAAAACAGGGTTATGGCCACTCGACTTTTGACATGGCGCTTGAGTGCCAGCGTCAGGTTGATGCTAAACAATTGGTTTTCTTCCATTTTGATCCTGCCTACGATGACAATCGCTTAAATAACATTAAAGAACATTACAGCGGGATTTCTGACAAAGCCACTCTGGCGCATGAAGGACTTGAAATTGAATTACTGTAAAATTCTTATATTTTTGGTGCTGGTTGCATTTACGACTTCGGGTTACAGACACCCGGAAACTTTCGTAATTGATGCGGCAAAAAACGCTCAAATCCACAACAACAGGGGCTTAGCATACCTTCAGCAAAAGACTTATTACGCTGCAATTCAGGAATTTAAAATCGCAATTAGCTTATGTCCAAACACACAACAAACATCAACTTTCTATTACAATTTGGGCAAAACCTATATGATTATCGGCTACCCCGAACTTGCGCAGGACTGTTTTGAACGCGCAATAGGAATCTACAGCCTTGATTTTCGCTATTATAAAGATTTGGCAAAATGTTTCAAGGCACGCGGGCTTATCCAGTCAAAAATAGCCCAATACAGCGCACCCAAGCCTGTTTTAAACAAGGTCATGCTCGGGCTTTTGTACGAAGAAATGGGCGAACTCCGCAAAGCCGTTATTATTTTGGACGAATTTGCCATGTCGGAACCGGATTTAATAATCACAAGAGCAGTCAAGCAAGAAGTCAAAACCTTAATTAAGGCTATTAACCAGTAATAGTTCGCCGGCTTTTGTCATCGACGGATTTGAGAGCTTAGCTTTTAATATGGTATCAAAAATTTCGCCATAACGCGGGGATGGCGCGATGCCAAGCGCTTGCAGATCCTCCCCTGTAGTTTCGATTTTTACGTTGCGTAAATTATCCAGCCAGCGGCGGGCGACTTTTTCATCTTTCAAAATCGCATGAAGTAAAATCGCCTCAATTGGCGCGTTTACAAAAGCTTTATAAATCTCAAAATCGGTTTTTGGATTACCGTAATCTTCAAGAATTTTCTTCTCAACCCTGGTCAATTCTATTCGTGAAAGGTCTCTCAAAACACCCGCATAAACCAGCCAGCCAAAATACTCTGTCATTCCGGACTTGATCCGGAATCTTCCACCATCAGGATTAGCGCAAGTCTTCTCAGTGGAAGATCCTGAAATAAATTCAGGATGACAAGGAGGGAGGTACTGGTTTATTAGTTCTTCAATATTAATTTCTGGTAATTTCACTTCATTTGGGGTAACCAATTTATAAATTTTTTGCTCAATAAATTTTTCAAACGCAGCTTGAGAATTTAATGTGTCCATAAGTTCGTCTTTGACGCGTTTGTAGCACATGTCATAATTCACATTTGCTAGATATTCATCTTGTAAAGCCTTTGTGTGCGCATCAAGCTCAAACCCAAAACGCACGGCAAATTTTAACCCGCGAATTATTCTTGTCGGATCGTCAACGAAACTTTTATCATGTAACACGCGCAGGGTTTTGTTTTTTAAATCCTCCTGTCCGCCAACATAATCAATAATTTCGTTATCCGAAACCCGCATTGCAAGGGCGTTTATGGTAAAATCGCGACGTGAAACATCATCTTTTAATGAACATCCGATTTTTGTTATAACGGGCAAATGCCCCGGTTTGGGGTAAGTTTCGCAGCGGGTGGAAGCAATATCAACCTCGCGCCCGGCAATATTTACGCGCTTTGTGCCAAAGGGAGTTGAATGGTTAAATGGTTGAATGATTGAATGGTTATCAGAACTCCACTCATCAATATTCCCCTCATAAACCAAATCAATATCGCGGCTTTCGCAGCCCAAAAGTTTGTCGCGCACCACTCCACCGACGTAATAGAGGTTCGTATCATTCATATTAAGGATGTCCATGTGCCCATTTTAGCGTAGAATGTGTATAAATGGAAGAGGTGTCAAAAAATGTTGCAGGAAGTTACAAAATCAATAAATTCGGCGTTTAATCACAGTTTTATAAAAAAATTGAGCCAATATTTGCACGACTGCGTGCGCGAGGAGGTTAAAAGTTCTACCTTCCGCAACCTTAAAGGGGACAAAGATAACAAATGGATTTTCCTAAAAGGGGAAGAAGAATTGTTCACGAAAGGTTCTGAATATCTGCCTCTTGACGGCGCTGACAGCAAGTTGACCGAATTGATGATTCAAAGCGACCTTGGCGCAAAAGATAAATACCTGATTTACGGTTACCTGTTTTTAGTAGGCAAAAGTTCTAAAACTCGCAAGTCTAATGAATTTTTGACCCCACTACTTTACATGCCATGCCGATTGGAACGCAACGGGGTGAATATAAACTGCTTCCCGCAAGATGAAGTCTTGTCACTCAACACCGGTGCAATTGCGGCATTAATGAGAAAAAACGATGATGAGGACGAGGTTGATTTGTTATTGGAAGGAATCCTTGATGTGGTACCGGATCTCCCGATTACCGAAGAAAAAATGAGCGTTTTCCTAACGACACTCAAATCTCTCGTGCCTGAAATCGAAATCAGCACTAACGCAGCGGATTATGAGGAAAAAGATAATATCACTAAAGCTGTCGCTGATTTTTACAAAGGTGACACCCGTGAAAAGATTGACGCGAGTAACATTGACGACATTATTGAACAAGAAGAAACCGTCAAAAAAGAAAAACTCCAGCTTGAAAAAGTTGCCGTAACTTACCAAAGCGCAATTATTTTAACCAAGCGTCCAGCAGTAACAGCAGGCGTTTTGCACGAATTGACCCGTATTGGAGAAGCTCCAAGCGGAATTTATCGTGAAACAGCGTTGAATGTAATTAATGAAGAATTCGCGCAATCAAAAGAGAAAAACGTCGCACTTCCTAGCATGAAAAACATAACCGATTTTTATCCGATAACCCCGCTGTCGTTGAGCGACAGCCAGGAACAAGTCGTAAAAAATATTGATAATTCTAAATTTATCGCAGTTCAAGGCCCTCCAGGAACGGGTAAATCGCAGACCATCGTGAATTTGGTAGCGCACATGGTCGCAAATGGCAAAACCGTTCTTGTCGCATCGCGCATGGACAAAGCCGTCGATGTTGTCGCCGAACGCTTAAACGAAATGGGCGCTTCGCACATGGCGCTTCGTGCCGGCAGATTAAATTACCAGCGCCAACTTAGTGGCGAGTTAAACAATTTGCTTTCCCAAAGCGAATATCTAGACGCTGATGCTGAACACGCGGTTTTAGTCGAAAACAAAGACATGAAAGACCACCTCGACCAGATTAAAGACTGCGAAAACAAGTGCGAAACAATAATTAAACTTGAAAAAGATTGGCACGATAAAACTATTGAGATTGAAGAAGCACAAGAGAGTCTTGGCAAGCAGCAATTTATAAACAACGCACTTAAAAAATCAGAAATAGACATCGTTTCAGGGCTTATAAAAATATTGGAACGCAACATGGAGAAAGCTGGATTTTTCGCAAAAATCTTTAATTTCACAAGCATGTTCCAACTAAAACGTACTCTGAAACTGAAATCCTTTGATGTGACTTTCCCTAACCTTGCGCGCCTGAGAGAAGAACTTGAATTTGCCACACTCAACTGGCAGCTGCGCAAGATTGAAGGCGAAATCCAAAAAACCGGCAACCTGCATGTTTTATCTGAGCAAATCCGTCAGATGAAGAAAAAGCAGTCAAAACTTGCCGTAAATATCTTAAAAAACCGTCGCCGCGAAGCGCTAAAGGGCTTGCTACGCGATGTTAACAAGCGTAATCGTCTAAAAATACATGCAAAAGCACTTGTGGCAACTCGCCGCAGGTTACAGACAAATATTTTGGAAGAAGAAGATTTTAAACCGCTCCTAGAAGCCTTCCCTTGCTGGTGCGTAACGACTTACGCCGTGTCTGACAGTTTGCCGCTCAAGCCGGGGATGTTTGACGTGGCAATTATCGACGAGGCTTCTCAGTGCGATATCGCAAGCTGTTTCCCAATCCTTTACCGCGCGAAAAAAGCGGTCATAGTGGGCGACGACAAACAGCTTCCACACTTATCGTTCTTAGAAAAAGCAAAAGAGCAATCGTTCTTGAGCCAATACGGAATCCCTGATAAATACCGCCTGATGTGGAGTTTCAGAACAAATTCCATGTTTGATTTGGCTGATTATTATTCACTAAATTCGGTTATGCTTGACGAACACTTCCGTTCGCTTCCGCCTATTATAAATTTCTCCAACAAAGAATTCTATAACAACCGTATGCGAATTATGAAGAAAGACGATTCAAGCGAAAGAGTTGTGGAACTAAATTACGTCCCTGACGGGAAAGTCGATTTCGACGCAACCCGCAACCTGCCTGAGATTGAGGCGCTGGTTAAACGCTTATATGATATTGTTGTCGAAGACGAGCGCAAAAACCCTGATAATCCGACGTCAATCGGGATAATTTCACCGTTCCGCGCGCAGGTTGAACAGTTAAAAATTTCTGTTGCACGCGTGCTTTCAGACCATATGATTCGCAAGCACCAGATTGAAATCGGTACAGCGCACACCTTCCAGGGTGATGAGCGCGATATAATGCTTATTTCTTGGGCGTTTGCTGATAACAGTTATACGCAGAGTTTGATTTTCTTGCAAAAGGCAAACCTCTTTAACGTCGCGATTACCCGCGGCCGCAAACAGGTTATCAACTTTATTTCTAAAAACCCGCGCGAGCTTCCGCAAGGCCATTTTAGAAACTATATTTCTTACATACAGGAATACGAAGAACGTCAAAAGTCGCTTGCCACAGGCGAAATCGACGAAAATATTTATAAAAACAAGTTAGAGAAAGAAATCGCGTCTCAAATCCGCGAACTCGACCACGACGTCAAAGCAGGGGTGGAAATCGCAGGGTTCAGCGCAGATTTGCTTGTTGACGGCAAATTCGTCATAGAAATTGACGGCTGCGAAGACAAAGGCGCAAGCACGCTCACAGTCAAGAACATGAAGAAACAGGCTATTCTAGAACGCTGCGGATACAAAGTTTCCCGCATTACCTTCCGTGAATGGCAATATTCTCCAAAAATTTGTCTGGATAGAGTGCTAATCGGATAAAATACTTATTTTATATTAAATAATTGCTTGCCAACCTTCTTGCATAAGTCTTTTACTCGGCATTGTCGATAAACCTATAAGAGTTTCATCTTCACAACCCAATGCTCCTGCACAACATTTATTTGTCACAATATGACGATAATATGGATTGCCTTGTTTATTAAAGTAATTCTCTATGCTTCGCAATAGAGTATTAGGCATAGTTACCATTCTTAGCATAAGGGTACCTTGGTCATAGTAATTGACAACTTGCCCTCCATTTGAGTGCTTTAATCGTTTTGAGATAACTATTTTAGGCATTTCACCATTTTGACCATGGTTGACAAAAATATTGACCAATTTATCATGCCATACATTTCCGACTGTTTTTCGTTCTGCTTGGGTCCATACGATGCTTACCGGGCTGGTGCTTCCAAAAGTTGATAATATTAAAGTGTTTTTACCTTGTATAAAAGTTTTTTTAATTGTACCATTGGCAGAAATCGCTTTTCCTTTAACACCTGTTGCTCTCTCTATCATAGGGACCAATCGTGCCACAATCTGTCCTGATGTCGATTTGCCCTTGATGAAAGAATGTTCGCAGTATTGTGTTAACTTAGAAACAAAATTGTCATTGATTTTGGATATTGGTAAAATCATAGCTTTTTCCTTTTTTGTTTTCTGATATAAACTTAAAACCTGTCCATTATAAAATTGAACAGGTTTTAAAATAAATATTAAAGAAAGTTTACAAAACTTACTTAACTTCTTGGAGGACAAGCGATGCGTTTTGTCCGCCGAAACCGAATGAATTTGAAAGTGCTGCACAGACCTTTTTCTCACGTGCCTTGTGTGGTACGTAATCTAAGTCTGCAACCGCTTCATCCTGGTTATCAAGGTTGATTGTTGGTGGGACAATGCCTTCGTTAATAGCTTTAATACAAGCGATGATTTCAACCGCGCCCGTGCCGCCAAGCAAGTGGCCGTGCATACTTTTTGTTGAACTTACTAACAAATCAGGGTTCTGTTTTCTGTCGCCAAAAACTTTCGCAATCGCGTGAGATTCAGCAATATCGCCTAAACCCGTGCTTGTTCCGTGAGCGTTTACATACTGGATATCTTTCGGTTGCAATCCAGCGTCTTTAATCGCAAATTCCATCGCCTTAATCGCTCCTTCGCCTTCCGGATGAGGTGCTACAACGTCGTAAGCATCAGCCGTTTGACCGTATCCTACAACTTCAGCGTAAATTTTTGCGCCACGCGCTTTAGCATGCTCGTATTCTTCTAAAACTAATACCGCCGCGCCTTCTGACATAATAAAACCATCACGGTCGATGTCATAAGGACGAGAAGCTTTTTGAGGCTCATCGTTGCGTTTTGAAAGTGTTCTGGCTGCTGAGAAAGCACCCACACCAACGTCACAAATGGTAGCTTCCGCGCCACCTGCAACAATAACATCCGCATCGCCGTACTGGATTGAACGGAACGCGTCACCCACAGAGTGTGAACCTGTTGCACAAGCTGAGATTACAACTTTATTTAGCCCTTTATAGCCGTATTTGATTGAGATTTTGCCCGATGGCATGTTAACAATCATCGCAGGGATAGTAAATGGTGAGCATTTGCTAGGCCCTTTTTCAAGAATTTTTACGTGGTTTTCCTGAAAAGTTCTAAATCCGCCCGCAGCAGAGCTAACAATAACTCCAACACGGTAAGGGTCAATGCCGTTTAATTCCTGAATATTAGCATCCGTAATAGCCTCATCCGCTGCAACAAGCGCAACCTGGATGAATCTGTCCATTCTTTTTGCTTCTTTCGGATCAATATAATCTTCAGGATTGAAATCTTTAACTTCGCCGCCTATTGTTACGACGTTTTTTTCCAAATCAATATGTTCGCCCGGCGCAATATGGTCGATACCGCTTTTGCCTGCTTTAATACCGTTCCAAAACTTATCTATCCCAACACCGTAAGGCGTAACTGCTCCAAGGCCAGTGATTACTACTCTTCTTTTAGTCATTATCTTCCCTTTTCTTGTCCGCTTTTCAAAAAATGAGGGTGAAAAATCATATAAAATCTCACCCTCAATATCTTAATAAGACTCAGTCAAATTATGAATGTGAGTCAATGTAGTTAACTGCGTCTTGAACTGTTTGAATTTTTTCAGCTTCTTCGTCAGGAATTTCGCAACCGAATTCTTCTTCGAAAGCCATTACCAATTCAACTGTGTCCAATGAATCAGCGCCTAAATCACCAGTAAAGCTAGCTTCTGGAGTTACAAGAGCTTCATCAACGCTTAATTGATCAACTACTACTTTTTTTACTTTTTCTAATGTGCTCATTTTTTTTTCCTCATATTCTAATAAATAATATTGCTATCCAATGAAATTATAACATGAATATAGTTCAACGGACAGGTTTGTAAAAAAACTTTACTATATAACAAGACCGCCGTCAACCCCTATAACTTGCCCTGTTATATAGGTTCCGTCTTCTGCTAAGAATTTAACTGTTTTAGCAATGTCTTCAACTTCGCCCATGCGTTTCAACGGGATAAAGTCTGTGAATTTTGACGTATCAAGGTCTTTCGTCATGTCGGTGTTAATAAAACCCGGTGCGATTGCGTTAACACGGATTCCGCGTGAACCGAGTTCTTTTGCTAAGGTTTTGGTAAACCCGATTAAGCCGGCTTTTGCTGCTGAATAGTTTGCCTGACCTGCGTTACCGTAAACACCCACAACGCTTGACATATTAATAATTGCACCGCTGCGTTGTTTCATCATGATTTTTACAACAGGGTTTGAAACATAGAACGCGCTTGAAAGATTCGTTGTGATAACATCATCCCAATTCTCGTCGCTCATTCTGATGAAAAGCCCGTCGCGAGTAATTCCTGCGTTGTTAACTAAAACATCAACTCTGCCGTATTTTTCGATAATTTTTGCCATCGCCTCAGCCGTTACTTCTTTGTTTCCAACGTCAAACTTGAAAGCCTCGCCCTCAACGCCAAGTGCTTTAATTTCTTTAACTGTTTGGTTTGCCGCTTCTTCATTGCCTGCATAGTTTATAACCACATCATAACCGCATGCCGCAAGTTCAATTGCACATGCTTTACCTATTCCGCGCGAACCGCCGGTTACTATTGCTACTTTATTGTCTGACATATTTCCTCCTTAAGAGCGTCGAGCGACGCTTTGTCAAATACATTATAAACTTTTGCTTCCGGTGCTATTTTTTTCACCAGACCTGCAAGCACTTTGCCCGGGCCGATTTCGATAAAAGTATCAACACCGTCAGCCACCATTTTTTGAACAGTTTGTGTCCAATAAACTGATGAATAAATCTGTTTTGGCATTTTTGCTCTAAAATCTTCTGCGTCTGTTGTTGCAACAGCGTCAACGTTTGTGAACACCGGAACTTGAGCATCATTCAATTCAACATCAGCGATAAATTTAGCGAACTCATTGCCTGCATTTTCCATAAATTTTGAATGGAAAGCACCTGAAACAGCCAACGGAAGAACACGTTTTGCGCCGCCAGCGAGCAATAATTCGCCTGCTTTAGCAACAGCGGCTTCGTCGCCTGTAATTACCACCTGCGCTTGTGAGTTGTAGTTTGCAACATCGACATAGCCGACTTTATTTGCTTCAACAAGAGCTGATTTAATAATATCCTCGTCAGCGTTCAAAACTGCCGCCATCGCGCCACCTTTTGTCTGCGACATCAAATCCGCACGCTTTTGGATTAACTTTAAGGTATTTTCTAAACTCATAATACCTGCAGCGTACATCGCGCAATATTCGCCTAAACTGTGTCCTGCAACGTAAGTCGGTTCAATGCCGCACTCAGAACGTAGTGCTTCTAGTGCTGCGATTGAAGTTGCAACGATTGCAGGCTGGGTGTTAACCGTTTGTTTCAAGTCCTCTTCCGGGCCTTCAAAACAAAGGGTTTTAATCCGCTCGCCGGCAGAATCAAAAACCGCTTTAGCCGCCGCATTATTTTCATATAAATCTTTTCCCATGCCAACAGCCTGAGAACCCTGCCCCGGGAATATAAATGCTATTTTACTCATTGTTTCTCCTGTTCACCAATATTGGTATAATTTTCATTTGCCCCAAATACAAGAATCGTCGCAATTCTAAGCAACCTACCCCGTATATTGATCCAAACTTACGTTTGGCTGTCTTGGATTATTGGCAGTTCGGCGGAGTAACATCCGCCTCACTTGGACGGCGTTCCCTTCGGTCAGCCTTGCCAAAATCCGCTAACAAATTCCTTCTCTTAATCTTACAATCGCTGCGCCCCAGGTCATACCAGCTCCGAAGCCGCAAAGGATTGCTGTTGTACCGAGTTTTACTTTACCGGTTTCAACGCCTTCAGCAAGTGCAATTGGAATTGATGCTGCAGAAGTATTTCCGTAGTAAGCAATATTACTTACAACTTTTTCGTCGCTATAGCCCAAACGGCTTTGAACAGCTTCGATAATCCGTTGGTTTGCCTGGTGAGGGATTAAGTAATCCACGTCTTCCGCTGTCAAACCAGCTTTCTCTAAACATTTATCAACATATTCCGGCACAACTTTTACAACGAATTTGTAAACTTCTTTACCGTTCATATAAATATGGGACGGTTTTTCAGTACACGGCTCAACCAACGGGCAGTTTTTACCCGGGATTGAGAACGTGATGTACTCGCCGATTGAACCTTTTGCAAGAATATCAATCGCTAAAATATCGTCAACGCCGTCCTCTGATTCGGTTACGACCATTGCGCCCGCGCCGTCGCCGAATAAAATTGACGTTCCGCGATCAGTCCAGTCAACAAGTCTTGAGTTGTTATCAGTTGCAACAATCAATATGTTTTTATAGATTCCTGAACCGATAAAACCTCTTGCAATTTGAAGTCCGTAGATTAATCCTGAACATGCCGCTGTGATATCAAACGCAGGGATTTCTCTTTCAATCCCAAGTCTTGCTTGAATATTACAAGCAATCGCAGGATATAAGTCAGGTGGAGCTGAAGACGCTGCGATAATTAAATCTATATCTTCTGCTTTAATTCCTGATTTTGCAATGGCATTTTTCGCTGCTTCGTAGCCTAAATCCGCCGCGTCCTGGTCACCGGAAACTAGGCGTCTTTCTTTAATCCCTGTACGTGTGTAAATCCACTCGTCAGAAGTATCGTATAATTTTGTTAAATCGTCATTAGTTACAACCGTATCCGGCACACTGTAACCAACACCCGCAATTCTTAATGGTTTCATTTATTTTTCATCCCTCTCTGCTAATTGAACATTTAAGTGTAGACTCTACACAATCAAATTATATCATAAATTTATTTTTTCATGCAAACAACATTGTATCCGGTATTACTGCGCTCATTACCGCCGCAGTGAAGCTCACCACCGGCTGTTACACAATGACCCCCATAGCCATTAGGATCTGCAGCCCAACAAGCACCGTATGCTACATCGTCCCTACAATATTTGGCAACACTAGGAAAATCATGCGGATCTTCCGATGAAGGTAAACTATAACCTCTTGATTCGCATTCCAGCTTCGCTCCTGCCCAACAGTCAACATCAGAAGGAACTAGGAATTTTTCCACTTTGTGAGCCTTGATACCATCTTTTAGACACCAATATTCTCTTCCGAGGTATAAACCTTGAGCTCGCTTAGGTTTTGAAGTTTCAACTTTTGTGTTGTCATTTTTGCCTTCTTTTGGAACATCTGCAACTTTTTTACCCTCCATACACACATTTGGGTATGAAAAATGTTCCCAATCCCAGTGTTTGCCTTGTCCTTTGCTTTTCACCTTCTCGTTGTACTCTTCGCCACAATAACGATAAGGACTCCCGTTCTCAAGATATAATTTACAATCTATAGGGTCAGGTGGAGTCATTGTTTCATGAACTCTATTGACCACGGTGTTCATCCATTTAAACCTGTCTGTTTTTGACAATTTAATTATATGGCTCACATTATAATATTTTTCTTCAGGGTTGTCCCAGGTGTTTCTTTTACTAATTGCATGAATGTATGTGCCTGAATTGTTTTTTATGATTTGCTTAATATCAAAACTTTCAATCACTGTCCCGTCATCTGTTTTTATAATGAATTTGTCATCTTCAACAAGCATTTTGGCATCAGGGCTACATAACTCTGCTCCAATGCCCAACTGATTTCTGTTGCCAAACCAATCTCCTAATTTTTTTGAATAATATCTATCACGATGACATCCGAAGTATTTCCCTGAAGAACAGTAAACATACCCTTCCATATTCTTCTTGCCACCCGGCCACCACATGCTTGTCTGTAATTTGAAGTTTTTACCTTCATCATATGTTGTGTACCCCGCAGGAGAAGTTAGTTTTATATCCAAACTATTCAAATCAGACGGATAAACTCCATTTTCTTTTTTGTATTTGTACAAATATTTTACAACCCGTTTATATTTCTGCACGGGACCCGAAGCTCGCTCTATATCATATCCCTTCATACTCAAAACTGAACTTCCATAAGAAAACAGCAGGAAGGATAGAGGAATCCAAAATAATACAAAACAGATTTTGGTCAAAACAGACAGGGATTTAAAAGTTGGAATTACTGCTTTTAGTTTTAAAAGACAGACAATAAGAAGGAAAAGTAGACAAGGAAGACCTATAAGACCGTATAAACCAACCACTATGACATATATAGCTATCATTGCATAAACACTTTGAGGTAACAGACAAAGACCCAATGAAATCACCACCAAAATAATTACTCCAACAACGGCAATCGCTTTAAATGCAGCAGCCACTTTAGAATTCGGTGCTTCTAATTGTGGTTTGAATTCGTCTTCCACAGTAAAACTCCCTACTCAACGAAAAATTAATTTTCGTAGAACTTTGCAATCTTCTCATTAACCCCTGTTTGGACAGCTTCGTTCGCAACGCGTACAGCGTTTTTAATCGCATAAGCCTTGCTTCTGCCGTGAGATATAACGGTAATCCCCTTAACTCCCAAAAGCAGCGCGCCGCCAAATTCTTCATAATTAATCTTTGTATAAATTCTTTTCATAAACGGTTTTGCCAACAAGCCGATGATTTTTCCGGCAAAATCTGATTTGAATTCTTGTTTCAACATTCTAAATAACATTGAAGAAGTGCCTTCTGTAACCTTCAATGCAACGTTTCCGACAAATCCGTCGCAAACAATGACGTCGCAAACGCTTAAGAAAATCTCTTTACCTTCGATGTTTCCGACGAAGTTCAATTTGCCGTCAGCATGCTCTTCAAGTAATTTGTAAGTACCTTGCGCAAGTTCGTTACCTTTGCCTGCTTCTTCCCCAATATTTAAAACACCAACACGCGGGTTTTCGATTCCCAAAACGTTTTTAGAAAAAGTTGAACCCATAACCGCAAATTGGTAGAGCATTTCAGGCGTACAGTTGCTGTTTGCACCCGCATCAATTACAACAATCGGTTTTTTGATTGTTGGCAATGTAATCGCAATCGCAGGACGGTCAATCCCAGGGATTCTGCCTAAGCCGAACAAACTTGATGCCATCGCTGCACCGGTTGAACCTGCTGCGACTACCGCATCAGAACTTCCTGTTGCTACCGCATCAACGGCTAAAACGATTGAGGATTTTTTCTTTTTACGAATAGCTTGTCCGGGAGCTTCGCCCATTTCAATGGTTTCGCTCGCGTGAGTAACTTTGATATCAAGTTTGCTCAAATCAACTCTTACACGACGTTGTTTTCCGCCTGTTCCTTTGTCAGAATAAAAGCCTTCGCTAGAAATTCTGTCTAGTTCTTGCTCAATGCGGTCTTGTTTTCCGACCAATTCAAGTGCTACGCCATAATCCTGCGCAGCCCATACTGCTCCTGCTACGATTTCGTGTGGAGCGTGGTCGCCTCCCATTGCGTCTATTGCTATTCTTACCATATTCCCTCTCTTATTAGGGACTAGGGATTAGGAATTAGAAACTAGTATTTGCTAGTCTCTAGTCACTGGTTTCTAGTCACTATTACTGTGGTTTTTGTTCTTTCGATTGGATTTCCTGTGAAGTCATTGTATCATTAGCAGCTTGAGCTTTTTCAGCGCTAATTTTTGCTTGTTCTTTTGCTTCACTGGCCTTTTTGGTTTCTGCAGTAGCTTTTTTAGTTGCTTTCTGTGCAGGTGCTTCAACCTCTGCTTCAATCGCTTCTACTTCAGCTGCAACTTCTTTTTCTGCTGCTGCTTTTTTAGACGTTTTCTTAGCAGGTTTTGTTGCCGCTGCTGCGAATTGTGCTTTATCTGCAAGTCTTACCGGCTGGCCTTTATAAAATCCGCAAGCCGTACATACTGTATGTGTTAATGCTAATTCTCCGCAATTTGTGCATTTAGTTGTTTCTGGTTTTGATGCTTTCCAATTTGAGCGTCTATGCCCTTGTGCGGAAGCTCCTGTTCGTTTCTTTGGTACTGCCATTTCTTTGTTTCCTTTATATTACTATTTATATCTTGTGCGATTTTACCATGCAATCTTATCATAAACATGTCAAAAGTACACATTGGCGTTAAAAAATGTAAATTTAGGGATTAGCGACCAGCGATTAGGAATCAGCGGGATGTTTGACTGGCGTTAATAACTAACAAAGAACTAGAGACCAGTCAAATCCAGTCTCTAGTTCTTTAAAAATTCTAGTTTCTAATTCCTAATCTCTAGTTCCTAGTCCCTAAACGTATTGTTCTTCTTGAAGCGCAACCGCTGCAATTTGGTTTGAAATAAACAGAACTTTTTTCAAAGGTCCTTGAGTTTCCTTTTCAATAACAACCGCGTTCGGGCTTTGCATAGCTTTTTGAAGCTCATCATAAAGCGCTTCCGGCTTTTCTACATACAACACCAACGGCGCTGTTGAGCCTTTCAAAAACACTAGTGCTGAAGTTCTTTTTTTAAAATTTTGCTGATTAAATTGTTGTTGACCCATTTCGTTCTCCTTTTTTTGAGTGAATAGTGAGTTGTGAATAGTGAGTAATTCATTTAGTTCTCGCTCTGCGCTTACACAAATTTGCTTTTGTGGAACAATTCACTATTCACTATTTACTATTCACGAATTAATTATACCATTACTTTCATAGTATTGGCAATAATTTCATTAAGGCTTGACGCACTAAGGCTTGCTCCGCCGATTAACGCACCGTCGATGTCTGATTTTGACATCTGTTCACTGATTGAACCAGGGTTAACACTTCCGCCGTAAAGTATTCTGATTGAATCTGCTGCAGACTGTGATGAAACGCTTGCAACAACTGCTCTGATACCTGCGATTACGCGGTTTGCTTCGTCAGCATCACAGGTTTTGCCTGTACCTATTGCCCAGATTGGTTCGTAAGCAATGACTGAACCTGAGATTTGGTCTTCGGTTAAACCTGATAAAGCAGCTCTGATTTGGCTTGCGATATGCTCGTCAGTAACACCCGCTTCGCGCTGCTCTAAAGTTTCGCCGCAGCAGATGATTGGGATTAAACCGCCAGCAAGAATTGCTTTTGCTTTTTTGTTAATCATCTCATCAGTTTCGCTGAAATATTGTCTTCTTTCAGAGTGACCGATAATTACGTATTCGCAGCCAGCGTCAGCTAACATTTCAACAGAAACTTCGCCTGTATAAGCGCCTTTAGACTCCCAGTGGCAGTTTTGGCCGGCAACAGCAAATTTGCTGCATCCGCAACCACATTGGCACATTGAAGGAAGCAATGAATTAATCGCTGTAAATGGCGGTGCTATAACAACCGTCAGCATTTGCTCTTTGCTGTATGATTCTAGGTTTCCTTTAAGCTCTGTAATAAAAGCTTCTGCCTCGCTTTGAAGCATATTCATTTTCCAGTTCCCTGCAATAATTGGTTTTCTTGACATAATAATTTCTCCTCGTTTTTACTATGAGGAGATTATATCATGAAAATAAATCGAAAAAAGACAAAATGTTCAAATCATATGGGTATAGAGGCCATTCAGTAATTGTTGACTTAGTACTAATAGCCGACAATTATGGCTCACTAAGGCATATCATTGAACACCCTGCTCCACTTTTAAGCATTCCGCCACCGCCGCCTATCGTATAACCTGAGGTTACATTGCTAGGATTATCTTCACCCGTCCAAATACAGCCTCCTGGGGCATTAAAATATGATGCTGGTAGGCCTAAACTAAGGCCTTCTGCGCGAGTAGGGGAACGTTTTCCATTAGTTTCGCAGGCTTTTTTAGCTCCTGCGAACATGTTAACGTTACAAGACATACAGCCAATTTGACATAAGGAATCGTATTGCGCATTGGCACCACACGTATTTATACCGCCATAGGCATGTCTTGTCACGCAATAGCCTCCGTATACCGTTCCATTTCCGTTGTCACAAGGTGTCCCATTTGCATATACTATTGCACACGCTGACCTTCTAAGCTGGCCATTTTGCGTAATAGCCACACACATTTTATCCGGGGTCGTACACCCAGCATCTCCTTCCATGCAATTAGGACCTTGAGCACCATTGATGTCAACAGCAATAACTGGTGCTGTTGACCAGTTGTTGTTTCTTTTGGCGATATCTTTCAAATCCCAAGTCATACCGTCAGGGGTGGTTGCAGTACAGGATGTCGCAGTGCACGCTGTCGGGTTATAGCCTAGTGCGTTGAGTTTCGCAGCAAAGAGGTTTGCAAATTTTGCATCGGTTGCCAAGTAGCTTCCATTTGCTTGTTTTACGAGGGTATTTTGAAAACCGCCGACAACCGCGCTTCCGCAGGCCGGGTCGGCGTTTGAGGTTGAGCAGTCGGGGTAGTTTACGTTATCGCTTTTTAGCGCCGCGACTATACTTTCGACATTATAGTAAGCCTTCTCTAACATTCTTGCGTTTTTGTTTTCCACAAAAATTCTAAGGACAGGAAGCATTACCGCCAAAAGCGCACCGAGAACCACCAGCGCTACCAAAAATTCCACCATTGTGAATGCGGATTTTGTCGGTGTTTTCCTGCCGTCATTCTGAGCTTTGCGAAGAATCTCTACATCTATGCTATTTGCAACAACTTTGCGTTGTTTCGTTTCACTTAACATGACGGAATGTTTTTTATTCATACCCGACTCCCATTACCCATTAGTATACTTGTACATGTCATTATGTACTACTTTTGGGTATAAGTCAAGGTTGGTTTTTGAGTTCGTCAAGTCTTGCCTGAATGTCGTCAGCCTTGGCTTGCAGACTGTTATAGACCTGGGAATTTATCTCAGCGCCAATCAGGAGCAAAATAGAGGTATAATAGAGCCAAACCATCAACACTGCAAACGCCCCAATCGTACCGTAAACAAGGTTATAAGTATGGAGTCTGTTAACATAGAGCGAGAATCCCCACGAACCAATCAACCAAAAGGTTACAAAAAACCAGGAGCCGTAGATTGCACTTTTAATCTTATAACGCTCGGTACCTTTTAAATCCGGCAAAATATAGTAGCACAGGAACGCCATAACAAACAGTGCCGCAAACGCAACCGGCCAACGCAGAACCAACAACATTATCTCTGATATTCTTGAGATATGAAAATAATTTGTCAAAAGATTAATAATGACCTTACCAAAGACAATCAAGTTGATGCTTAAGAAAGTTACGAGGGTATTCACACAAAGCATCACAAACGCCAAAAGTCTTGTGTAGATAAAGTTGCGGGTTTCTTCAACTTTGTATGCGCGGTTCATACCTTTGAGTACGACAGCCATAGCGTTTGTGGACAAGAACAGGGTTATGACAAGCCCGGTTACCGCCATAATACCGCCTTTGTTGAATATCATGACTTCTGATAAAACCGTCAAAATTAAATCCATCGCCTGCGCCGGCATAAAGGTTGAGAGGAAGCGTAACACCGGCTCCATCAATTCTTTGTTGCCCATCCATCCAAAGAGCGCCATCAAAAACAACATAAATGGGAAAATTCCGATTACAAGCATAAAGCCCATCTCAGCCGCCATGCCGTAAAAGTCGTCTTTGATTACCGAATTTATTAAGTTTTTCGCACCTTGTAGAAGGTTTTTCCGTTTACCCATTTTGTTGAGGGACTAGGGATTAGGAATTAGAAACTAGTATTTTGCTAGTCTCTAGTCACTAGTGCCTGTTTCCTTTCTAACTTCTTCCAATATCTTTTTCACCGCCGCGTCAGGTGCAGCTTTTATTGTACAACCCGCCGCGAGCGTATGTCCGCCGCCGCCAAAGACTTCGCAAATTTTCGCCACATCAATGGTTTTGCTTCTCATAGAAACTTTTGATGTTCCCGCTTTCATCTCTTTTACCACAAAAGAAACCTGCGTGGTTACAACCGCACGGAGTTTTTCAGTTAGCCCTTCCATTGCATCATCGCCTGCACCAAATTTTTCCATATCTTTTCGGTACACAACTGCATAAGCAATCTTGTCATCATCTAAAAACTGCGCTTTGCTCACAATATGCGCCTGAAACATAACTATTGTTTTTGAATCACTTTCATAAACTTTGGGGTAAACATAAGAAGGTTTTACTCCAAGTTCGACAAGCTGTGCCGCATACTTTAGCGCCGTAGAAGACGTATTGTCAAACCTAAACGAACCTGTGTCCGTCAATATCCCCACATAGAGCGCCAATGCCGCATCGTAATTGAGCGTCCAGTTTAACTCGTTTGAAATATCAATAATAACTTCCGCCGTTGAACTGGCTTCGGGTTTAATTATATTTATCCCAGCGTAATTGCTGCTTGTTTTATGGTGGTCGATATGGGCTGTTTTAACTGCTTTTTCAAAGAAAATTTGACCGTCACAAATTCTGTCTAGTGCCGCAACATCAACATTAATTACTAAATCATACACCCTTGAAGTATCAAATTCGTCAACGCATTTGATTTTTTCAACATTAGGCAAAAATTCATACACTGCAGGGATTTTAGACACCACCATCATATCGCATTTTTTCTTGAAATTTTGTTCAATAATTGAATACATCCCGCACATTGAACCCAATGTGTCCCCGTCAGGATTGACGTGGGTTATAATCAGAATATTTTTTGAAGATTTTATCGCATCGCTTAATGTGGTATAATTCATTTAATGATTATAGCATGAACGTAAAAATCAACTTTCCTGTCATGCTGAATTTATTTCAGCATCTAGGCTTAAGCGACTTGCCATACTTGTGACGACCCAGATCCTGAATCAAGTTCAGGATGACAAAAATTAAAAGAGTAAAACTATGAAAAAAGCAATATATACCGATTTTGTCGAGGCATCTGAACTCATCGCAAACATGCTTGAGCAAAAAGATGTGAAAAAAGCGGTTACACGCAACAACCTCTATAAATTTTGGGAAAAAATCGCCGGCAAAAAGTTCAGCGAAAAATCCCGGCCGTATTCTATGGCAGGAAACGGGGTTATGATAATAGCGTGTGAAAACGCAATCGTAGCGCAAGAATTGATGATGCGCAAAACCCAGCTTTTGGAAAAATTCCAGCCCTATTTAAAATCGCTTAAATTTACTGTTAAAGACCTTAAATTTGATGCCAAGAAGTGGCAGGGCAAGGTTGAACCTTGAAACACTCTGCGCCCTAAAATCGCGACAACTTTAGCACGATGTCACATGCGCGTTAGGTCTTTTAGGCAAGTCCAGCTTTGGGCTAAGTTTTGATATTGATAAAAGCGTACGGCATTGACGGACAAATATTCTTCTTTTGTCATCTAGAACACCCCATTGTCATTCCGGACTCGATCCGGAATCTGGGTCGCTAAAAAACGTACAAGCTCAAATTCTGAATCAAGTTCAGCATGACAGTGTGATTATTCCGTGAAAGAAAAGTCTTTCGGCAGTTCGGCCTTAATTATTTTCATAAATTCAACTACATCAATGCCAAATATTTCTGCAAGACGAAATATAGTCGTTAATTGTGGATCTTTTATACCTCTTTCAATTGTACTAATGATGGAGGTCGAAATGCCATTTTCACTAGCAACAATAAATTGACTTCTATTGCCGCGCAGTTTTTTAACAACCTTTGCTAACGCATTCAAAATAATTTTCTTTTTATCTTGCATTCTATCATTCTATAGATATAATATGATTATCGCTATCGCGAACGTGATAATGTTATGAATAATTACAGAATAGAAATTATTGTTGATGTCTGCGGTACAGACGATGAGACTTTGCAGTATTTGCAAAATCTTGACTTTACATTCATAGAAATTAATGGCAAAAAACTTGCAGGTGCAAGTTTAACCCAATTAGAATTCCGAAGACTTTTAAAAAAGATTAATAATGCCAAAATTTATATTAATGATGATGATGAATAGGTTAACTACTTTGCCGTTACCAGCACAAAAATATCATTGAAGATTATAAACATCATAAACGCGATTAAAATCCAAAACCCTACGTTGCTTATGGCGTTTAGAATTTTCTCGTCGGGCTTTTTGCCGGTAACTTTTTCCATAACTAAGAACATAAAATGTCCGCCATCAAGCGCCGGGAATGGAAGGAAGTTTATAATCGCAAGGTTCATTGAAATCATTGCGGTGAGTAACAGTCCGTAATAAATTCCGCTGTTTTTTATGATATCGCCGCCCATTTTGGTGATTAAGACCACACCGTGAAGGTTTTTCAGCGGGATTTTACCGGTGAATAATTGTTTCAAAACAACAAGCATTGAATAAGTTTCGTGATAGAGGTATCGGCAACTGTTTCCGATAATTGAACCCAGGCTGCGGGTTGGCGTCAGAATCTCTTTTTGATTCATCTCAACCCCGATTAAACCCTCTTTATTGGGGAAAACAGGGTTTAGTATAATGACTTCGCCCCCGCGTTCAATCGTGAAATTCAACGGTTTTAGGCCATCTGACATAGCGTATGCGATATCGTTTAGCGTAATATCGCCGTTAGAAATTATGTATGCTTTATCCTGGATTTCATCGCGAAGCTTCGTTTGTTTTTCGTTTAATTCAACTTCTTTAATCTGCGGCAGTGCAACACCTTTAAGGGTATTTCTTGATAAATTTGTCGATTTTTCATATTCAAAATCAGGCAATCTAACAAGCACTTCTGCAGGTATAATTTCATCGCGCATAAAAGCGTGATTGATTCTTTTTAATTTGTCGTAGTTTTCTTCGACAGCTTTTTCTGTAACTTTGCCGTCAAAACCTGCATTAAACATTCCATAAAGGCGCAGACCGTATTTTGTATCAATAGCAGAACCGTTGATGTCAACTATTTTATCGCCGGGTTCTAAACCTGACTCCCAAACAGACGCCCCTTCCGGTGCGATAATTTTATCGATGTAAGTTTCGTATTTTCCTGAAGGCAGATTCCCCCATAGTGATGCGACCATAAACACCAAAACAAAGGCTGTTATTATGTTTGCAAAAACACCGGCAGAGATTACCACCATTTTTTGCCAAATTGGTTTGTTGCAATAGCGGCAGTAAGAATCTTGCGGGAGTTCTGAATCCTCATCATCATCCGGAAAAGAAACATATCCGCCAAGCAAAAACGCGTGGATTAAATATGTTGTATCGCCTATTTTTTTCTCCCAAAGAGTCGGGCCAATTGGCATTCCTAGTGCGAACTTATCCACTCTTATTCCAAACGCTCGCGCAGCCAAAAAATGTCCCAATTCGTGGACTAAAATCAATACACTAAGTAAAAGTATCATTATAAAAATAGACATTCAAAGTTCTCCGTTTTGTCCCATTTTAGCATAAACATAATAAGGATAATCCCCAAGTGTACTTTTTTATTGACCAATAAAAAACCCTTTTGCCTGCTAGTCCCTAGTCCCTAGTCCCTAGTCCCTACAATAGAATCTGCGTACCGATGACAACTCGGCTGCTATCAGGTCTGTTTTGGTTATTGCAATAGACATAATTTAGAATTAGACGAAGCCCCTGACCTTTTATGTAATAATTTATCCCCGCAGAAACCTCTGTGCGCATGTCGTTTGCCACATCTCTATTCGGGTCAAACTGGTCATAACGCGCGACAAGCTGGATTTTCGGAGTCAGTTTATACTCAAGCGTTGTATAAAACCCGCTTGCCTTATTCGTACTCTGCACCGGCCCGTTGTAACCGTCTGCTATCGCATATTCAAAGTTTAGGGTAACTCTTTTATAATCGTATGCTGCGTAAAACCCGCCAACAGTATAGGAAGTATCCGTTTTACCCGTGTTTATACCGGTGCCTAAAACCAATTTGCCCCATCTGCCATCGGTCTTGCCTAACGGCTTGAAATCAACCCAACCTGTGAATTCCGGCCCCGGGAAAAATGATTGCCAATATCTGCCGGAACTGTTAAAAGCAAAGTCATAGTCTACCATCGCCCAGCTTCCGACAATCCTTGCACCAAGAGCGCGTGTGTTACCAAAAGTCCTCGCAATTTGGGAGCGCATGGCAAACGGCAACGTATACGAACCCGAACCGCCCTCATATCCGACCTGGTTTCTTGAATTCCCGATAAGCACCCTGTGGTGCGGGATTCTTGTGTTAATTATAAATGCATCTGTTATGATTCCCTGATAATGATCTCTGGGCTTTAAATTTGCCCGAACCAAAAAACCCGTATGAGGATCTCTGGTATACGCCGTAATCCCGGCATCCAAGAATCCCCAGTCATAATTCATGTCGCGGTCACCATCTGACCATAAGTTAGAAAGATTCCCCTGATAGGACGAGAAAAACTGGACTCTCGAAACCGGCCCCTTTGGGATGCGGAAGGTCAATTCGTCTTTCAAAAGTCTTGCTGCAACGTCTGTTCTTGTCACTTGCATACTCAAAATTTTACCGAACAAAGATTCTTCTTCAATCTTAAAAGGCTTGTCGGTTGTTCTGTCTGTATCAACCATGTTATCAAAACCGGCATACTCCTTGTCTGCGTTTGGGATAACTTCGGCTGATTCAAACAACTCCAAATGTCTGGATTTCTTTTTTTTCGGGAGATGGAATTTATGCTTCGGAGGAGTTTCCGCTGCAGGTTGTTCCGGCTGAAGCCTGTCAACCGGTAAGTTTATTATTTCATCCTCATCATCTTTTATTACCGTGCTTTGCAGAGTTTTTCCATCAGACGACTCTATTTCTGTCAAATGAGCGAAACAGTAGTTAATATTTAGGGCAAATATTACAGCCAGGGTTAATCGTACTAAATTGTTCATGGCAATCTATTATAGCATAAAATACAGCTAAATTTGCAAAAATTATTTGTTTTTACACCTTTTATAGGATAACAAACAAAGACACCGACCAAAACCAGTCGGTGTCTTAAAAGTCATCTTCCTTTTGTTTTTGCTAGCTCGGGCTGTCTTGCTCGTTCCCGTTAGTCGAACACATAAGGAATAATCGCAGCTTCACGCGCGCGCTTGATTGCCGTTACAACAATTCTTTGGTGCTTCGCGCAGTTGCCGGTGATTCTTCTAGGAATAATTTTTCCAGCCTCAGTTAAATATCTTTTTAATTTAGCTGAATCCTTATAATCCATTTCAGTAATTTTATCGGCACATAGTCCGCAATTTTTACGTTTTTTGCTGTCTTCTTTTGATGGTCTTGCCATTGTTTTAGTCGCCTTTCTAGCCTTGTTTTTTTCTACACTTTTTAATTATTATTAGTTCCTAGTTCCTAATCCCTAGTCCCTAGAACGGGATTTCGTCTTCGCCTATTAACTCGTTGGAGAAATTGTCTGACTCAAACGAAACAATTTCTTCTGTGCCGAAGTTTTTGTTAGCCGGGATATCAGCGCTTGTGCCGGAGAATTTCTCGATTACGTTTGCTTCAATTTCGAAAATCCGTTTTTCTGCACCGCTGTCTGTTTTGATAGCGTTTGTTTGAAGTCTGCCTTCAACAAGCACTCTGTCACCTTTGTTGATTAGTGAAACAGTTTCTTCTAAGCCGGTTCTTTTAGAAACAACTCTTACAAAAAGTTCTTCTCTTTCTCCGATATTTAGAACGAAATCAGATACCGCAACGTTGTTTTGTGTAAAACGTTTTTCCGGTGCTCTGTATACTGTTCCTGTTACAACTGCTTTTGCTAATGACATAATTTTCTCTTTTCCTAGTTTCTAGTCCCTAGTTCCTAAACCGCCGCTTTGCTTGTTACTTCTAAAAACATTGTTCTGATGATGTTGTCATTCAGACGTAATTGTCTTTTGAACTCAGTAATTTTGTCAGCAGGAATGTTCATAATTACATTCACAAAGAAACCGTCTCTGAAATTGCTGATTTCATAAGCTAGTTTTTTTCTGCCGATTTTGTCTGTTGCAGTAACTTTTCCGCCGAATTCAGAAACTAAAGCTTTCATTTTATCAACAACTTTATCAGTTTCGTCAGCGTCAAGGTTTGGTTTGAATACCGTTAATAATTCGTATGTTTTCATTTTGCCTTCTTTCTCCGAAATCTTGATTTCGTGAGAAATGGCCTCACGGAATCATATTTATCTTTCCTATTTCAAGCAACCTTCAAATAGTGAGATTATCCTATTTCTATTTTGCTAGTACTATTAAATTATATTATCATGAACAAATCCTATGACAACATGTAGTCAGCGGTGAAGACGTAATTTGCCGCACCTGTCATAAAAATATCCTGATTTGGATTTGCCGCAGAGCCTTGCCATTCAATAAATACAGGCCCGCCAAGCAGATTCACCTTAACTTTACCTTCTGTTAAGTTATTTAAAACACAAGCCACAACTGTTGCACATGCACCGGTTCCACAAGCAAGTGTGATTCCGCATCCACGCTCGAAAACCCGCAGTTCAATTTCGTTACGAGAAACGATTTTAACAAATTCCACATTTGTCTTTTCCGGGAAATAGTGGTGTTTTTCTAACTCCGGCCCGTAAGTTTTTGCCATCTCTAAAGGGTCTTCACCCGGTTCACAAAAAATTATACAGTGCGGATTGCCCATAGACACAGGGTAAATTTTAAATTCGCGATCTAAAACTTTTACACTACGCTCCCCGCAAAACGGGATTTTTTTATCTTCTAAAATCGGCGTTCCCATATTAACTTTAACCATATTTTCGTCAATAATTTCGGGTTTAATAATACCCGCGCCGGTTTCGACAGAAAATATTTTTTCTTTCACAAGCCCTTTTTCGTATAAATATTTCGCATAGCATCTCATGCCGTTACCGCACATTTGCGCGGTTGTCCCGTCGGAGTTGTAAAAATACCATGAAATATCGGCAACTTCAGATTTGAGTTTTGGGATAATCAGGCCATCAGCGCCAACGCCAAAGTTTCTGTTGCAAACCTTGATGGCGAAATCATCCATCTTCATCCCGGTTTTTTCAAATTCATCATAGTCAACGATAACAAAATCGTTGCCTAGACCTTCCATTTTTGTTAATTTAATCGTCTTCATGCCACTATTATAACACAACTTGCTTTATTTTGGATTATTTTCACAATGTTCATTTTTAAAAATTGTCAAAAATTCGGCTGTGAGAATGCTTGTTGGCAAAGCAAACAGCATAATTCCAATTAGGACAATTATTGCGGATAATAACCGTCCAAAACTGGTAACCGGGTAGACATCACCATAGCCAACGGTTGTAAACGTAACTATTGACCACCAGAAGGTATCTAAAATACTTTTAAACTTGTCCGGCTGTGCATCGTGTTCCGCGTAGAACATTAAAAAAGAACTCAAGAATATCAAAAATCCTAAAACTCCTAAAATACTTAAAAGTTCAACTCGTTTTTTATAAACTACTCTACCCATCATTCGCAATGCATCAAAATATCTTGCTAGTTTAAATATCCGCATAATCCTAAATAGTCTGAAGACTCTTAAAATTCTCAAGTCAGAATGTGCAAATGGCAAGTAAAACGGTAGAATTGCAAGCAAATCAATAATCATCAACGGATGCAGGACCTCTTTAAAGCTGTTTAAAGTGAAGAACCTCAAAATATATTCTATTGTGAAAATTATTATAGATACAACTTCCACTCTATGAAAAAATGTTTTGTTTGCAAGATAAATACCGCTGTCAGTTTCCAGGCATAAGCATACTACGTTAAAAATAATTAATGCCATTAGAAAAAGGTCAACATACCTGTTATTCAGTATTTTCTTAATTTTTTCTTTCATTCTAGACTTATTTAATCTCTCTTAGAGCGCCCGCACATCTGTTGTAGGTTGTATGAACCAGCAGTAAAATCACAATGCTTATGATGATTTCTAAAACAGGCATCGGGATATAGAAAAACGCTTGAACAATTGCAAGCAGTGAGAACCAAAATGCACGGTCGCTTTTTCCCATCGGGCCGTCGTATCTTCTTGAAGCCCCGATTTGAATCCCCATAATCCCGCAGGTTTCACTTATAACTGCTAATAAAGCCACAAGCATAATCAGCCACATATCGACTGAAAGCGCATACAAAAACGGAACGTAAATAACAACATCAGACAAAATATCGCCAAGTTCGTTTAATATCGCTCCGAGTGCGCTTTTTTGGTTGTGTTCGCGAGCAAGCATCCCGTCAACCGCGTTTAGTGCCATTCGAATAAACAAAATTACAGGCAAAATTAAAAACACAAGCGTTGTTTGCTTATAAAATATCCCGACCAAGGCTCCTGCGATGCAAGAGAGTAAAAACGCTGCAATTGTTACCTGGTTTGCGGTTATGCCTATTTTTGCCATCTTCTCAACAATCGGTCTCAAAACATTTTGGAAATTGGTTTTTAATTGATAAACTGATATCATCATTTTCTCCTTTATAACTGTTTGTGTGTTTTTGTATGCTCTGCTTTTAGCCCCATAACTTCATCTTGAATCTTTTGGGTGAAAACTTTTTTGTCTCCATTTTCTATTTGTCCGAACCTAACCGCTTCACCGACATAAATGTCACAAATAAACGGCACCAAAAGATTGTCATATTTTGGCAGAATCCTATCCGGCCCGTTAATAAAAATCGGGATTACAGGCACCTCCGGGTTGGATTTTGCAAGATGCGCAACTCCCGCTTTAAACTCGTGAATTTCGCTGTCCATGCTACGAGTACCTTCGGGGTAAATTATTAAAATATGTTCGTTTTCCAGCGCCTCATTTACCCCTGCAAAAATATTTTCTCTTGAAAACCCTTCTCTAACACGATTTATCGGAATCGCGCCCAATAGTGTTTTAAAAATCAGCCGCCGCATTTTTGTGTTGAAAAAATAATCAGCCGCCGCAACAGGGTTAACTTTATTAATCATCTCCATTTGAAAAAGCGACATCAAAACAAGGGTATCAACATGCGAATTGTGGTTTGCAACAAGTATCGCAGGACCCTTCTTTGGCAAGTTTTGCGGATTTTTTACATTAATCCCCAAAACCACGTAGACAAAAGGTTTTACAACGAATAAAAAGAAAAGGTATTTTAAAAAATTCATCCTAAATTGCCCCCGCATAATGCAAATACGCACAGTAGTGGAAGAAAAGCGGTGCTGTGAATATCAAACTATCGAGTCTGTCTAAAATTCCGCCATGTCCCGGAAGCAAGGTGCCAGTGTCTTTAACTCCAATATCACGCTTAATCGCCGACATAATAACATCACCCAAGAATCCCGCAATCGAAAGCACAAACCCGGCAAAAATACTTTGTTTTATCGTCAATGGTGTTAAATATGGCGCTAAAAACGCCGTCAATATTGTCGTTGAAAGCACCCCGCCGATAAAACCTTCCCAAGTTTTGTTCGGGCTGACTTTGGGGATAATTTTGTATTTACCAAAACTTTTCCCGAAAACATATTGCATAAAGTCGTTAAAAATCGTGATTATTAGTATACATAAAAGTATCCCAATGCCTCCGCCGTTAGGGTTTTTTGCAACAGGCAAAACCAAATACAAAGCCAAATAACCAAGTGCATAAACCGCCGTCATCAAGCCCCAATGCATTGTCCCGCAAGCCTTTAAGAACCCTTCATTTTCACCTATCGTAACCATCCTCATCGGAATTAACATAAACATATAAAGAGGAACAAAAAGATAAAACATTGCAAACCAACCGATATAAATGAAATAAAACTGCAACGGAATCGCTAAATACGCCCAGAGCAAAACTCGTCTATCAACGCGCCGAGTGGAAATCAGCGAAAAATATTCCTTGAGCGCAAGATAACTTATAAACATAATAAATAAAAATGCCACGATTTTATTTACCGCAAAAGCCAGCGTAAACAGGATTATAATAAGCCAAAACGATTTTATCCGCTGTCTAAAATTAGACAAATCCGCTCCTTGGATTATTGGCAGCTCACAAAAGCGTGGTTTTGTTCGCTTGGACGAACTCGCTGGCGCTCCGTTCTTGCCAAAATCCGCTCCTTTTTTGATTATTCCAACGGCAAAAATCCCCAGCGTTATTGCTATCATAACCGCATAAATCGACATCGCACAGATTTGCACATGCGGCGTTATTAAAAGCTGTTCCATACAAAAAACCTCCCGCTACCTTAAAAACAACTATCTCACATTGCGACTAAAAGCGCAATTTTGTAAATTTTGTGTTATTCTTGGAAGAATGACAAGAGTGTTTATTCTATTAGTTATGTGTTTATTTATGCAAAATGCTTGTTTTGCAAATAACGGTGTGTCGTTTATTTATATCAACGGTTCAGACTCAAACAGTGAAAAAGATAGAGTCTGGTTTGAAAAAGGGGTTGGGAAATTTCACCCGCTGCTCGTTGATAAAATCGAGAAAAACAAAAAGACCATAGGTGCGCAGTTTAATGATTACAAATATAAAATCAACCCAAAACCGACAATTTTCTTTTGGGGTGATGAGAGTAAAGACGATATCGCTTTTATGCGCGCGCAGCTTGATTTGACAAAATCCCCCGGTGCTCCGGCAGCGTTTTTCGCACGAAGCATGATTTCAGCATATCTACATGACGCGATTTGGGTTTCTAAACCTCCTCACATGGCGCCTGTTCTTGAACAACTGAATACCCTTGTAAAAGAAGAACACAACAAAGGCAACAAAGTCGTACTATTCGGCTATTCAGCAGGAACTTTCGTAACCTACGAATATGCTTTTAGCAGAATTCGTTATATTGATTTGAAAGAACTGTTTGATACCTATGAATCAAGCGATGCTATCAAGAAATTCGTTGCGGCAAACCCGCACAAAAACACCTGTCTTGCGGCGATAGCTAGAGCCAAAATCGGTGCCGCTACAGCAACAGGGGATATTATACTGGATAATGTTGACGCACGCGTAAAAGAGAATTACCTCAAAATTGATGAAGCAACAGAGAGTGCATGCGCTCCCGAAGATACGACTTTGGGGGTCATAAATTATGCAAGCCCGCTGGTACTTTTTTATTCTGATATCACCGACCCAAAATACCAAATTTCTCATTTTAATAAATATTTGTTAAAACATTTTATGGAAAACGGTCTGTTTTTTGTGACAGTAAATTTCCGTGAAGATCCGCTTGGGATACCGGCTGCAAGAAATTTGACAATAGATGAGATGGAAAAATCCACTTCCTTACAGCTTGTTTCGCCAAAAGGGATTTTTTATGAGAATTCCGGGGTGAAAAGCTGGCGTTCGTTTGTTGTAGCGCACACTTCCTATTATAGCGCCCGCCGAATCTTCTCGTCAGCTGTCGTAAAAACCATGGTAGATGGCCACGATTTCCTCTACGACGAAGAATTCCAGGCAAAAATGCTTAAAAAACGCAAGCGAGCAGAGGCAAGCAAAATGCGTTAGCATTTTGTGGAGTTGAGCCATTGAAGCGGAAACGACGCTTTTCGATTTAATGGCGAACGGAGCCGTTTAATGCGAGCGCAGCAAGACAACGCACGAAATAATTGATTTGACAAATGATTTTTAACGCGTAAAATTAGAATATTCGCGCAAAACCAAATTGCTTGGAGGAATGCCGGAGCGGTTGATCGGAGCAGTCTTGAAAACTGTCGTACGTGCGAGCGTACCGTGGGTTCGAATCCCACTTCCTCCTAATTTAAAAAAGAGTCCGAAAGGGCTCTTTTTAAGAAAATTAGAAAACGGGGTAAGATATGGATGCACAAAATGAATCACCTATTAAAGCAGCAGTCTTTTTAATAATTATTATTGCGTTGTTCTGCGCTAATTTACCTGATGACAACAGAAAGAGTATTGAATCTTCAACCTCAAAGATGACTTCTGAACAAAAACAAGAACGAATGAGTGTTACAAATGATTTAATTAGCCAAATGAAGAATGAAGGTTTTCTGAAAAAAATTGAAAGGGGTTATATGACCGATGATGAATATATTAATATATTCTGGGTGAACGAGAGCATGTGGCATGCTATGGATTTTGAGACAAAAGAATTAAGCTTAGAGTTATTTAAAGAATATTCTGAACTCCGAACCAGCAAGAAAGCGTGCAGAGTAAAAGGAAATCAGAGCGGCAAGGATTTGGTTAGCGCAATGGGAGTTAAATAAGCAAACCCAATATAAATCGTTCGCTCTTTTGAACATCTCCCGCGGTCGTTACGTTTCAAAAAAATCATTGCATCACAATATTAGCATAGTGGGTCAAGGCTCAGCCTTGCAAAAAAAAGCCATGAACCAGAGGTGCATAGCTGTTGATTAGGGATATGTGTATCTTAGTTTCTAAGGAGTATGGTTTTATATTAGCAGAGCGGTTTTCAATTGAAATCATTCATTTTTATGATATTGTGAGAAAATGCTAGATAATTTAGGCGATAAGTTACAAAACATCATCGGTTCGGTGCGCGGGCGCGAGTTGACGCAAGATAACATGGCAGAGGCGTTGCGCGAGATTCGTCGTGCTTTGCTCGAGGCGGATGTTAACCTTCGTGTCGTGAAAAGCTTTATTTCTGCGATAAAAGACAAAGCCGAGGGCGAAAATATTATTAAAGGGGTTGACCCATCGCAGCAGTTGATTAAAATCGTTAACGATGAATTGATTGAGATTTTGGGCAAAACCAATGTTCCGTTGAACTTGGAAGGCAGCCCGAATTTGATTATGATGCTGGGTTTGCAAGGTTCAGGCAAAACCACTTCAAGCGCAAAGCTCGCTGTTAAATTAAAAAAAGAGGGCAGAAACCCGCTTTTGGTCGCCTGCGACGTTTACCGCCCGGCGGCGATAAATCAACTTAAATCACTCGGTCAACAGACAGAAACAGAAGTTTTCACAGGCGAAACCGGTGTGAAGCCCGCACACAGCGGCGACCAGCCGGCGGAGCAGGGCGCAACACTACGAAGCGCCGTTGCGACTGGAGCGGGAGCGGAAGGAGCGGAGCAATCTTTGATTGCACAGGCGCAGAACGGTTCAAAAAGCGTGCAAGAAATCGTGCGCGGTGCGATTGAGTATGCCCGGGCAAATAATTTCGACACTTTGATTTTGGACACGGCTGGGCGTTTGCAGATTGACACCGAGATGATGGCAGAATTACTCCTTATTGATAGGATTTTTAAGCCCGCGGAAAAACTTCTCGTAATTGACGCTATGACAGGTCAAGAGGCGGTAAATGTCGCAGAGAATTTTGACGCTCAAATCGGGGTTACTGGTTTAGTTTTAACCAAGCTCGACGGCGATTCACGCGGGGGCGCAGCGTTAAGCGTTGTTTGCTGTACAGGAAAACCTATTAAACTAACAGGGACGGGCGAAAAACTAAACGCGCTGGAAGATTTTTATCCTGAGCGGATGGCGAATCGGATTCTTGGCATGGGCGATATTGTGTCGCTTGTGGAGCGCGCGCAAGAGGTTTTTGACGAAAAACAGGCAAAAGAACTCGAAGAAAAGATGAAAAAAGCGGAGTTTTCGTTTGATGACTTTTTAAAAATGCAAAAGCAGATGAAAATGTTGGGCTCGATGGATAGCTTGCTCGGGATGATTCCGGGGTTAAAAATGGGCAAGGATGAGCGCGAAAAGATTTCTCACATGGGCGAAAAACAGTTTAAGCGAATTGAGGTTTTTATCCAGAGTATGACGCCGGATGAGCGCGCTAACCCACAGCTTCTAAATCAGAACCGCAAAAAACGGATTGCCGCAGGGAGCGGGATTCCGTTGCAGGAAGTCAACGAATTTATCAAACAATTTGAGCAGATGCGCGGCGCGATGAAAGGCATGCACGACATGAAAAGCATGCTCGGCGGGGGTAAATCTATGGGCGGCGGGAAAATGGGCGGGCTTGCCGGGATGAAAGGCAAAGCCGACCAAATGCGCGCTATGATGGGCGGCGGCGGAGCACCAAAACCTATCAGCGACACTGCAAAAATGAAGCGGAAGTTTAAGTAATTAATAACAAGGCATTAAAAATCCATGTTGTTGGACAAATCATCCCAATTGGGGTTTAGGGAATTTATTAATTCACATTTAAATTGTCTCTTTTTACCTTTTATATATTTTTCTCTATCAATAGCATCCTTTACCAATTGATATTGTTCACAATAAACAAGTTTCTTTAAACTATATTTCTGTGAGAAACCCTTGTATAAACCATTCTTATGCTCATGCATTCTCTTGGGCAAATTGGATGTGATCCCCGTATAAAGCACGCTATTGTGTTCATTAGTCAAAATATAAACATAACCTTGTTTTTCCATACTTGCAATATAACATAAAAGCTCCCGTCATTCTGAGCGTAGCGAAGAATCTCAACATTTGTATATATGCCATGACTTTGCGATGCTTCGGGCTAAAGCCCTCAGCATGACGGAATAGAGAAAAACTAGCGCATAATATTTGTATAATTTAGAACTTCTTCAACCGTGCATAAGCCGCGTCCATGGCTTTTTTGCCGAGTTTGCCAAAATCGATTGTGTACATAATGCTGTCGCCGATTTGGGTCACGTCTTGAATGTGGCCGATACCGAGTTTTTCGTGGAAAACCCGCTCCCCTTCGTTAAAAATATATTCAATCGGTTGGGACTCTTGCAGTTTGCGTTCACGCTCCTGACGTGCCAAAAGTTCCGCCTGGTCGTTCTTTTTCTTTTCCTCCAGCATCCGCTTAATCGCGTTGTCTTTGAAAAATTCCGCAACCTTCTCGTCGTCTTTGGCTTTATTAGCAGCGGATTTGGTTAAAATAGTGCGCTGTGGAGTACGGTTGCCCTGAGGTGTGGATGACCTGCTAGTCCCTAATCCCTTGTTCCTAGTTCCTGAATTTGGAGCTACAAAGCCCTTACCAAAACCTGTTGAGGATTTTACAAACCCGTCTTTGTCAGCTTGGACAGGGGTTGAATAGTTGAATGGTTGAACAGTTGAATGGTTAGCACTTTTGCCTTTGTGGACTGCATTTCTAAACGTTGATGAGCCGCTGGTTGAACCCTCAAACGCGATGGAATTTAACAACTGTTGCGGGATTTCTTCTAAGAACCGGCTCGGGTTGTAATATTTGTATTCGCCCCACATCTGACGGCGTTTTGCGCTAAGCAAATATAGTTTTTCTTCCGCGCGCGTAACCCCCACATACATCAATCGACGTTCCTCTTCAAGTTCCTTGTTGTTTGCAAAAGTCCTCATGTGCGGGAAAATCCCCTCGTCACAACCAGCCAAGAAAACCTCAGGATACTCAAGCCCTTTTGCCGAGTGAAGGGTCATTAAAGTTACGTTGTTTGAGATGTTTTCTAAGCCGTCAATATCAGACACAAGCGCAACCTGCTGGAGAAATTCGCCCAACATATTGTCGATTTCTTCCGGTTCAAATTCGCCAGCGACGTTAACCAATTCCTGCAAGTTTTCGATATCCGCTTCGGCTTCAGGAGTGTTTTGCTGTTGCAATTGAGCTAAATAGCCCGTTTTTTCAATAACAAGTGTCACAAACTCTCGTAGCGGATAGGTTTTAACCGCTTCTTGGAATTTTATAATAAGTTCGGCAAAATCTTTTAATTTAGACTGAACTTTCGGGGACAACTCCGATTCGTCAATTCTTTTAATCGCCTCAAATAGGCTCACATCCTGACTGCCAGCAAATTCCGCGAGCGTCTTAATTGTGGTGTCACCAATCGCGCGCTTCGGCACATTAACAATCCGGCGCAAACTCTGCGAATCGTCCGTGTTATAAATCAGGCGCAAATAAGCGATAATATCTTTAATTTCCTTACGGTCGTAGAACTTTAACCCGCCATAAATTCGGTACGGGATGCCTGCCGCCATAAGGGCTTCTTCCAGCGCACGGGATTGGGAATTGGTGCGGTACAAAATCGCATAGCGGTTGTAGTCCTCGCCTGAATCCTGTTTAATTCTGCTGGCTACAAAATTGGCTTCATCAGCTTCGTCTTGCGCTTCAAAATAATCAATAGGCGAGCCTTCCCCTTTTTGTGAGTAAAGGAATTTTTCTACGCGCTCGGTATTGTTCTCAATAATGGCGTTTGCGACATTCAAAATGTTTGCCGTTGAGCGGTAATTCTGCTCCAGTTTAATCAGTTTGGCGTTTTTGAAATCTTTTTGGAAGTTTAAAATAATCGTGTAATCCGCCCCGCGCCAGCTGTAAATCGATTGGTCAACATCACCGACCACACACAACGAGCGGCTTTCATCAACTTCCGGCAGGTTATTTGTGTACAACATATTAACCAATTTATACTGAGCAAGGTTAGTATCCTGGTATTCGTCCACCAAAATATGTTTAAAACGCTCGTGGTAATATGTGCGAACTTCCGCGTTTTGTTCAAGCAATTTAACAGTCAACAAAAGCATATCGTCAAAATCGATTGCGTTGTTGTTGTTTAGAGAATTTTCATATTCCTCAAACACGGCAGCAATTTTTTGCGAACGGAAATCGCGCGCAAAAGTTTGGTAGCTATAAGCATCCTGCATTTTGTTTTTCGCGTTAGAAATTACTGTTTTAATCAGTTTTGGCGCATAAATTTTCTCGTCAAGATTGAGTTTTTTCACCGCTTGTTTAATGACTGCAAGCGAATCTGTTTCATCGTAAATCGTGAAGTTTTTATCCAGGGCTTTTCCTGATTGGAACTGGTATTGTTCAATATTTTCGCGCAAAATTCTTCCGCAAATCCCGTGGAAAGTCCCGACCTGCATATATTTTACAGTGTTTTCGCCCAAAATTATCCCAAGACGCTCTTTCATCTCTTTAGCTGCTTTGTTGGTGAACGTTACAGCCAAAATGTCGCGCGGACGAACCCCATTCTTAATCATATAAGCGATACGGGAAGTAAGCACGCGGGTCTTGCCGCTGCCGGCACCGGCCAAAATCAAAAGCGCGCCGGAGGTGGTTTTCACCGCTTCCAACTGCTCTTCATTTAAGCTGTTTAGTATCTCTTCCATATCCCCCGTCTTGGATTATTCGGGTTGTCGGAAAAGCGTGGTTTCCCTCCAACTCACGGGTTCGCTTCGCTCGCCCTACCGAAAATCCGCTGTCTTGCTACGCTCAGTCTTGCCGTCTCACTGTTTGCTTGTGTTGACTTATCGTCATGATTTTGGTTAAACCGTGAGGCCATTTGGTACGTTTCGCCCTCGGCTCAACGACCAAAGAAGGCAAATCCGCTTGTCAAATTTTAAAAACTATGCTACACTCATAATACTTATGTGTAACAACATAATAGCACGAAAACAGGTAGGGTAAAATATGGCAATTGTAGACAAAGATATAGATTCTGTAGTAAATTTTAGTGGTGAAGATAAACAACCGTCAATCACGGTTCCGATTGATGATTTGGACACGGTGAATAATGATTCCCCGGACACAATCGACGAGTTGGCGATGGAACTTGCGACCATTAAACAGGCTGCAAAAAGAATTGCAATCATCGGAAGCCGTAATCTTCCTATCACACATCAACAGTTGATCGAAACCCTTGCGACCGCGCTGGTTAAGCAGGGTAACACAATTATTACTTCGGGCGGCTCATCAGGAACGAACGCAGCTGCAATCCGCGGCGCTATGAAAGCAAACCCTGATAAATTAAAAGTTATTCTGCCCCAAACAATCGGCCAACAGCCAAGCGATGTTCAAAATCAGCTTATCGGAATTCCAAATATTATTGAACATCCTGACCGCGCAATGATGACACTGGCTGACGCTTCACGCGTTTGTAACCGCGAAATTATTGACGACTGCAACCAATTAATCTGTTTCCTATCACATACCTCAAAAACCCTTCACGGCGCTGTTCGCTACGCAGAAGAAGGTCACAAGGTTATTACAACTTTCTATTTAGATTAGGTTTTTTAAAAAGTGTTTTAGATAAGATATACAACAAAGGCGGGAAATCCCGCCTTTTTATATTTATGATTTAGTTGCTTCTAGGGTATCTGACACAGGCTATTTCAGGGAATATTCCCGATGTTTGGTTCATAAGGTTCTTGACCTTGCCATCATGAGAATAATAAAGAGGATGGGGTCCGTAATCCATAGCAGGAACTTTGTGTTTATCGTCTGTGAGGAAAACATTCCTGATACCGAATGACTCTAGGCCTGCAATCTCATTCGATTCTGCAGTACTAGGTAAATATCCATAATGCCAACCACAGAAATGTCTTGCCGTGTTTCGCCAATCAATAAGACCTTCTGTACCCCATTCGTAATGACCGGAACCCCCCAGATCATTTCTGTCAAGATAACACATCCCGCTTCCACTATGGTAATGCCATCTTCCAGTCCCATCATCTCCGAAATCACAGGGACCTGGCAGGTCTGCCACATTTCCTTTAATACAGCGAGCTGATAAATCCCAAGATGTTCTTTTGGTCTCAATCCGCTTATTTACCAAAGTATAACCGCCAGTGGACCAATCAACATAATCATCCAGCCAATAGAAAACGTAACTTGGGACATAATTTATTAGTTTACGCATTTCTAACGAACATGCAGTCTGATTTGAAGCACTACAAGATATAGAAGAGCCCCCTAGCTTCGGAAGTCGTCCGCCTAAACTTATACAAGTATTTCTTGCGCTTGTCTGATCATCGCCACCTTTTGGGTATCTTATATTACATGAGGTAATCCGCTGGCCGTCGCCAAAATCATCCCACCTAAATTCAACTGAACCATCAGCGCACCGAGGGTCCTCTGGAAGCTCCTCTGGACACCAAGCAAAGCCGTCAGTGTTTTTACAATCCCAATCATCTACAGGGCAACAAAAGTCAGAACAAAAGCCCAAACCTGTCATATCATTACATGTTTGGTCACCGTCAGGACAGCATTTCTCACACCATTGCAATTCCCAATTACTATTATCCATGCATGACACGTCATATTCAGACGCAGGACCTATAGGGCAGCAATTCGGACCATTGGGCAAAGCTGGCGGCAAGCCAGGTCCGCCCGGGTTCCAGCCATCAGGGAATGGTGGGCAGGTCGGCTGGTTTGTTATATCCAAGCACTTACCGCCGGGTACCAGAATTAATCCTGCGGCGTAGTTACCGGTTGCGTCTTTACCGCTGCACTGTTGTGTACCTCGAGGGTCTACGCACTGACCGCAAATTAACACCTTTGTTCCGTCTCCACAAACCATATCATTAGGAACGCAGTAGCCTTGAACTCTTGTTTCATTTTGAGGGCAATCGCAAACA
>JAVBOC010000016.1:0-81583 GCA_031550975.1 Candidatus Gastranaerophilaceae bacterium | reverse complement strand
CTAGAATTTCTATAAATTTGTCTTTTGCAAAAAATATATTTTTATACTCTTTGCCATTTATTTTAATAAACTCTCTGCCAGCGAACGGAACAAGGTTTCTAATCTTATCCAATCTTTCAAAAGTTTTCGTAATATAGTTTTCTTTCACATCATCTTTGTTTACCGGCTGAGGAGGCTCTATGTCATGCAGCTGTTTAAGCGCCAAAATCAGCTTTTTCATAATCTCTTTTTTCTGCGTATGAGTCAAGCAGTCGTATTCATAAATATTTTTGCCCTGAACCCGCTTCATTTTTAAAGGTTCATATTCAAGAATTTCAGGAATAAACTCGTATCCCAAATCTTTGACATGCTTATACCAGGCAATCTCGTCTTTTGCAATCTCCTTGCCTTGCTCGTTATTCCCTTCTTTAATCACAATATCGTCATCAAAACTCATTGAGTTAAACGGGCGACAACGAGGCTTGCCGCAACTTTCTTCATAAGCGAGCATCGTGCCGATCTCTTTTGTCCCGGCTAGCGACAGTTCTTCAAACTTAATATTTCGTTTGGACAGCCAGCCCACGAATGCCCCCTCCTCAGGGATATCTTTTAGCACAGATTTATTTTCAAACACAAATAATCCTGCTACACCATGCTCTTTTGAAGGCTCTTTAACAAATTTTCCGTCAACAAAAGACCAACGGCATTCAAAGTCTTTTGCTATCCCGACATGGTTTCCTTGTGGTATCTTGAAACCTTCTGATAAAATCAAATCTGACCACATAATCATAATAGGTTCATCATCACCGAACCCTGTAAGCGCCTCTTTAATCCCGGAAACTGTACCTTCTTTTTGCGCCTTTACAATCTTGTAATCGTAATTATTCATAAATGTCGCCAGGTACTTTTCAAGGACGTCAGTTTTGTAATCAGCAATAATTATAAACTGCGCATCGGGGAATTTCTTAAAAGTATGTGCCAAAATAGGCAAATTGTTGACGGGAACAATACACTTAGGCTTGTTTCTTGTCAAACCTTCCAGCCTTGAACCTTTTCCGCCTGCTTGGATTATTATTTTCATAAAAGTATACTGCGCTCCATTCAATATAATTGTTAAGTTCGGAGAAGGGGAGATTCGAACTCCCGGTGAAATTGCTCCCACACAACCTTTCCAAGATTGCACCTTAAGCCGCTCGGACACTTCTCCATTATGGTATAATCTTAGCATGAAAAAAATTCTTTGCAAAAACAGTCTAAGAGGTAAAGTTACAATCCCGTCAGATAAGTCGATTTCTCACAGAGCAGCAATGTTTTCCGCACTTTCTAATGGAAAATCAATTATTAAGAATTTTTCCAGAGGTCAAGACCCTTTGTCCTCAATTTCTGTCTGTAAATTGCTCGGCGTAAACTACGAATTCCAAGATGAAAATACTTTGATTGTCCACTCAAGCGCTAAATTACAAACCCCGCCTTCCGATTTGTATTGCGGGAACTCCGGCACCACAATGCGCTTAATGGCAGGCATTTTAGCAGGACAAAACTTTAACAGCGTTTTAACCGGTGACGAAAGCCTCACAAAACGTCCTATGAAACGTATTCTTGAACCGCTTTCACTTATGGGTGCGCAGATTTCCTCCGACAACAACCACGCACCGCTAAAAATCAGCGGGCAGAAGCTTCATGGGGTTGACTACAACTCCGAACTGGCTTCCGCACAAGTCAAATCTGCAATTCTTTTGGCAGGATTAAATGCGCAAGGAACAACGAGTTTTACCGAGCCGTATTTATCGCGTAACCACACCGAGATTATGCTCAAATATATGGGCGCAGAGCTAAATGTGGATGGGCTTACGGTTTCAATTGAACCTTCGTTGCTTGAGCCAAAAACCATCGAAGTTCCTGGAGATATTTCGTCTGCGGCATATTTTATTGTGGCGGGTTTGATTGTGCCAAACTCAAGAATAATTCTTAAAAACGTTGGCTTAAACCCAACTCGCACCGGCATTTTGGATGTGGTCAAACTAATGAACGGCGAAATAAATATCCTTGATAAACGGTTGGCGGGCGGAGAAGAAGTCGGTGAGCTTGAAGTTTTAACTTCTGATTTGAAAGGCTGTGTGATTGAAGGCGAAATTATCCCACGCTTGATTGACGAATTGCCTGTTATTGCAGTGTTGGCAACACAAGCACAAGGACAAACTATCGTTAAAGGCGCACAGGATTTAAGAAGCAAGGAATCTGACAGGATTACAGCGGTTGTGACCGAACTCAAAAAACTCGGTGCAGACATCGAAGAAACACCCGACGGATTTGTCATTAACGGCAGGGGTAAATTAATGGGCAACGCAATCGTCGAGACTTATCACGATCACAGGTTAGCGATGAGCTGGTATGTTGCGGGATTGGTTTGCAAAGAAGAAATCGCCATCAATGGCTTTGAATGGGTGGATGTTTCGTTCCCTGAATTCGAGAGTCTTTTCGCTCAATTGTAAACAAATATAAAGCCTAAATTTTTATATAACGCAATTTTTTGCTGAAAACTTTTTTTATATAAACATAGGTTAGGTTTATTTTTTTAGGTTGGAAAGGTTAGGATTATGTCAGGATTTGATTTTAATGCAGGTATGACTGGGATGAACGATCCGTATATGCGGGCTTGGGCGCAATCAGTTATGGCTTCGCAACAACAAGGGGGAATGCCTTCACAAACATACGGGGCACCATCTCAAGTAGCATTTGGCGGAGTACAACCGCTTCAACAGGATCAGTTTCAGAAGTCTGGCGTTCCTGGAGCAATAGGTTTAGCAGCAGCCGCAGGCGGCGCAACCGGATTAGGAATGTATTTAGCAAATCCAAGTCCGATAAAAGAGCTTGACGATGGCACAAAAACACTTAAAGATAGTTTTATTAGAATTGCAGAGTCGCACGAAACAAAAAAGGCTCAAGAACTTTTAAAAACTGTTACAGTGGACGAAGCCCGAATGCCAATACTTAAAAGTCTGAAAGTTGCAGATATTGATACTTATAATGCGATTAAAAAATATGCGACAGCAGAAAACGCTGGTACTTTAGGTAACGAGGTTACAGACCTGCTTCCTTCTGGACTCAGCAAAGAACAAGCAAAAGATATTGTACAAAAAGCAGAAACTGAATTCAGCAAAATTGATATGCAAAGCATTGAAAAGGAAATCGCTGAAGCTGGTAAAGCAGCTAAGGAATTAAGTTATCATGAATCCACAAAAAAGCTTGCCCGGTTAAAGGAATTGGAAACAAAAGTGGCAAGTTTGGCAGACAATGCAAAGCCTGAATTGGAAAATTTAATCAAGCAAAATCATGACTTGTTTGGAATAAAAGGAACACCGGAAGAAATAGCAAAAGAAGCTACCCGTACCGCAGAAAAAGGCAAGAAGGCATTCCAAAGTTACTTAACTGAAGGTATTAAGTTTCACGAACAACTGGTACAAAGACAGAAAGCAAGTCACAGCGCCATTGCAAAGTTATATAATGCTGAATCAAAAACATTCGGTAAAGGGGTGACTGAATCAATTACCACAGCCACAAAAGAATTCCGCTGGAAAACTGCGGGCAAGTGGGGTTTGATTGCAGGCGGTGTGGTTCTTGGTTTAGCGGCTCTGAGCAAGTTCTTCGGCGGCGGGAATAAGGCTCAACAAGCATAGCAGATAATTTTCAAAAGACTAACCAAAACGGTTAGTCTTTTTTTTGCAAATCAGTCCTTAGGTGGGATTGACTAAATCAGCAAAAGTGCTAAAATTAGGTTGTTAATAAACGGAGGTATATTATGGACTGCAACCGCAAAGAACACGTTTTGGCAAAGATTCACTTTAAGAAGAAATTCTTTTGCAAAATGTTCCTAATCAGTTTAATTTTATTCATTATTTCAGCATTAATCGTATTCTGCAACATGGACTGCTGTGCAACGATGGCTCAAAAGTATTACGGGCTTCAACCGGATGATTACTCTTGTGTAACGGCTATGTTATTTGGAGCTTGGAAAATTCTCATTATCCAATTCACCCTTGTACCATTCCTAGCTACGTATTTTATGGAAAAACACGTTAAAGATAAATGCTCACACGTTGAAGAAAAACCTGCTGAATAGGTAAGATTTAAATAGATTTCTTAAGGCGCCGACAGTTTCACTGTCGGCGCCTTACTATTCAACAATAGTGCGCGATTGCAATAAATCTTGTTTTATATTAAAATCAAATGAATGGCAAAAAAGATTAGCAAAGCGATGATAATGGCAGCAGGTGTGGGTTCAAGATTGGAACCTTTAACTTTGCGACTCCCTAAACCGCTGGTTCCTATCGCAAACAGACCTGTTATGGACATTCTTTTGGAGCGGCTTGCAGACTTTGGGATAAAAGATGTTGTCGCGAACACATATTACCACGCCCAACAAATCGTTGACCGCTACAAAACCAATACATTCGGGGTTAATTTCCGGTCTGTCACTGAAGAAACTCTCTCAGGCACCGCAGGCGGACTAAAAAAGTGTCAGTTTTTCTTTGATGAGGGAGAGAGCTTTATTGTACTCTCTGCTGACGGACTTTCTAACGCTGATTTAGCAAAGGGGATTGAAATTAATCAAAACTCAGGCGCGATTGCAACCATCGGGATTAAGCAGGTTCCTGAAAAAGAGATTCCAAATTTTGGGGTTGTTGTAACAGACTCTGAAGGATTTATAACAGAATTTCAAGAAAAACCTGACATTGAGGATGCTAAAAGTAATTGTATTAACACAGGGATTTATATTTTTAATTACAAAATTTTTGATTTTATCCCTGAAGGGGAATTCTTTGATTTTGCAAAAAATGTTTTCCCTCAGCTTCTTGAGATCCGCGGGATGAATACTTTTGAAGTCAGCGAATACTGGAGTGATATCGGGACTTTGGAACAGTACGCGCTATCTACCCAAGATGTGTTCTCTGGCTTGTGTGAGATTAAAGGAACAAAAATTAACAGGAAAGAAACCGGCGCGTATATTGTCGGAAATAGTAGAATACCGGCCTCGACAAGCTTCATTGGGAATTCTGTCATTGGGGATAATTGCAGAATTGGCGAAGGGGTCAGAGTTGAAAACTCTATTATTTGGGATAACGTAAAAATCGCTCCTGGTGTCACGATAACAAATTCAATCATCGCTTCTGACGCCACAATTAATAGAGATTTAGTCAACGAAATATTCGCAGAATAAAAAATCACAACTTGATTTTTGAGTGCGTTAATGATAGATTTATAAAGTGTCGCGGGCTTGTGGCACTCTGCCGAGTGAAAGCTGACTAAATGTCAGGTTTTATGAGAGGTAGGTAGCGCAGAGCTGCCGCCGAGATAATTGATAATTAAATTTGAACAGAATGTGGGCTTGTGGCGCAGCGGTAGCGCAGAGGACTCATAATCCTTTGGTCGTGGGTTCGAATCCCTCCGAGCCCATTCTTTGCATTTTTGAAACATTTTCCCATAAATTGACATATGTGCTATAATGCACGCATGCTTGAAAAATACCTGCACCACTTTATGGAAACAACTCCTGATCATGTTTTTTTAAAAGACCTCAATGGTGCATATTTGTTCATCAATAAAGCAGCCACTAAAATGGCAGGTTTTGATGACCCATCTGAAATAATCGGGAAAACAGATATTGAGGTATTTCCCAAAAAATACCACGCTTTTCTTGAAGCAGATCAAATGGTGAAAGAAAAGGGTGCGCCTGTAACCTGGTCAGGTTGGTTTACAAAGGATACCGGGGAGCGCTTTTTTATGGAAGCTGTCTTGTCCCCTGTATTTAATGAGAGTGGGGAGATGATTGGTATTCAAGGGATATCCAGAGACATCACCGCTGAAAAAAAACTTTCTGATGAACTAAAAGAGCGCAATGCACAATTCCAAGCAATATTCAAAAATATCCCAACGGTTGTTTGGTTTCAAGATCAAGACGACAACTGCACCTTGGGCAGCAATAATTTCATTGACGCTTACAAGGTTCCCGAAGATATCTTCGGCAGAAATGCTTATGACATATTAAAAGAATTCAACACTATGACCGACAAAGAGCTAGATGCGAAAAAGAAGATGGAGGAACGAATAAAAAAAACGCTTCAGCCTCTTTCGTATAGAAGCAAATTAGAGCATCAGGTATATGCAGGAAAGCATATCCAAGTACACAAAATACCTGTTTTAGGAGAAGACAGCACATTCTATGGAATTCTTGCGATGACGCATGACATTACAGAAATTGTTGCCGCTCAAGACGCAGCTATTTCCGCAAACAGAGCAAAAAGCGCATTTTTAGCAAATATGAGTCACGAGATTAGAACTCCTATGAACGGCATCATGGGGTTTATTCAACTGTTGGATGACACAAACCTTGACGAACAACAAAAAGAATTTATTAAAGAAGTCCAAAAATCAACAGAGACTCTTAGGGAAGTTTTAGATGATATTCTTGATTTTTCAAAAATTGAAGCAGGAAGACTCGTTCTTGAAAACACTTCATTTAATGTAAGGCACTTAATAGAAGATGTTGCAACATTAATTTCTGCCAATGTAGACCCTGAAAAAGTGGAGGTGCTTGTTCATTGCCACCACGATGTCCCTGAGGCAGTTTTAGGAGATCCTATACGCCTGAAACAAGTGCTGAATAATCTCGCAAGCAATGCTAAAAAATTTACAGAAAGTGGCATAATTTGCATGAGGCTTTCTAAATTAAGAGAAACAAAAGACAGTGTTGAACTTATGTTTGAAGTCGAGGATACGGGTATAGGAATATCCAAAGAAAACCTGCATAAGGTCTTTGAAACCTTCATGCAAGCCGATGATACCACTACAAGAAGATATGGCGGCACCGGACTCGGACTGCCAATTTCAAGATATCTGGTTTCTATAATGGGTGGGGCTCTGTCTGTCGAGAGCGAACCGGGTGTGGGTTCCAAGTTTAAATTCAATACAAAATTCAAAAAAGATCTTGCTGCTGCTGAGAATCCTTACCGGAGCATGGATTTGAGCGGAGTAAAAATACTTGCCGTAAGCAAATGTGCAGAGCGTCTAAACATATTAGAATACCATATGGCAAATTACAAATGCAAAGTTCAAACTGTAACAAGTTTAGCAGAAGCAATCAAGCTCTTGGATAACAAGGAGCATTTTGACTTGATTATGGTTGACTACAATCCTTCAGACGCAGATAATTACAATTTCTTAAAGATAATTACAGAACACGAGAAGTATAAAAAGGTGCCAATAATCATGCCGGCTTCCATTCTTGAGAGCAATATTTACAAAAAGGAAGAATTGATTGAGCGCATTGACTACACACTGAGCAAGCCTATAAAAATAGATGAGCTTCTGGAATGTTTGGGTAAATCTTTAAATAAAATATCTGTAGATCCAGTAAAGGAACAGCAGAACTCCGTATGTTCAAAAGAGGCATATCTTAACAGCCAGATCAATATCTTAGTTGCAGAGGACAACGTCGTCAACCAGAAGTTAATCTCACATATGCTTGGTAATGCAGGATATCAATACGATATCGTGGCAAACGGACAAGAGGCGATAGAGGCTTTTAAAAACAAAAAATATCAATTGGTATTGATGGATTGCCAAATGCCGTTAATCGACGGACTGGACGCAACTATTGCAATAAGACAGTTTGAAAAAGCACACAAAATACATACACCGATAGTTGCTTTAACAGCAGATGTTTTGAGAGAAAGCATTAAAAAACGTGAAGATTGTGGTATGGATGATTATATTCACAAGCCCGTTGATTACAAATTGCTTTTGGAGAAGATAAAACATCACACAATGCACGCTAAGGAGGAAATAATATCACAAAACCCTCAAAAGCAAGTTATTAACACTGAAATCATTAACACTCTTATGAGAGAATTCTATATGAGCCAGGAATTTGCTGTTGACATAATGACCCGCTATATGGAAACACTTGAGGAAGACCTGAAAATTTTAGAAGCGGCGATACAGGATCAAGATTTTGAAGCACTGTTAAAAATCACACACAATATAAAAGGTTCAAGCGCAAACTTTAAACTCAAAGACATCTCACAATGGGCAAGAGAAATGGAGAGTGCGGCAAAAGAGAAAGACTTGATTTCATTAAAACAAAAAGCCGATGATATTTTTAGCTTAATACAAAAATGTTATACCGCCCTAGTTTAAGGCTAATCGCATTGTTTTTTAAGGCTTAGGTCTTCACAAAGGATGATGCTCACCGCTTCGCCTTCTTTGGCGTGATATTTAAGCCCCGGAGTAACAAGCCCTGTTATCAGGCCGACCGCACAACCGACAGGAATCCCGATAGCCAAGCCTGTTCCGATTTTTGCGGGGTGGGAAATAAACGAGAAACCAACACCTGTACCAGCACCCGCTATACCCATAGTAACCGTTGAAGCAGTAAGCTTTCCGGCAGTCATCCAAGGACCTTCTTTTAGTGAAGAATCTTTTGTACAAGGTTTTGCCGCCATTTCAATCATAGAACCGTCAGGTAAAACCAAGCAATTAAAACTCATATAAACGCGTGCGTTTTTGTTCGGCATTCTTTGCTTTTCAATTTTTATAATAGTCGCCACAACTTGAGAACAAGCAGGGATTAAAAGTGTTCCTTCTTGTGTGTAAATTGCTTGCGGCACGTTAAAGTTCACTTTGTCGCCGGCTTTTGCACATTCTGATTTGAAGCTATTACTGAAAGTAACTTCAAACGCGTTGCCTTTACACATTATGTTACGCAAATTAGTGATAATGACACTGTTAGATTCTGCGCATTTTTCGCAGAAAGTATGTTCGTAGCCCGTAATCTGTTCCTCACAGGCGCCAGTGTCGGCCAAAACAGGAAGAGCAAGAGACATCATTAGAAATAAAGCAAATAATTTTTTCATATAATTAATATGAAGCAGTCAACACAAAAAAGCCATACCCGTTACGGCTAATTATATTGCCCATTTGGATAGTTATTCGGGTAATCTTATATAGAGAATTTCTTGAAAGCATCCACGCTATCAACTGTGTCTTTTAGGGTTTTGACCTCTAAAACCACATTCGGATGAACATTGTGTTTCTTCAGCGCTGCAAAAAATTTACCCATATCAATTGTTCCGTCATAGAACGGTCTGTGCTGGTCTGAAACGCCATCATTATTATGCAAATGAACATGGTGGAGGAATTCTCTGCATTTTTCCACCCAGGTCTCAAGCGGGGTCTTAGACTGTAAATTAACGTGACCGGTGTCAAGGCAAATTTTTAAGTTAGGAGAATTAACGGCTTTCACGATATCAAGAATAAATTCCGGTTCAGTCTCAAGAGAGTTTTCAAGCACAGCAATTTTGTGTGATTTTTCAAAACTCTTTATAAAATCTTTCCAAAAAGCGATTAAATTGTCTTTATTTCTTGTATCGTAATTTGGCGCTCTCCAGAAAGGATTGTGTCCTGTATGGAAATTCACCACATCGCCACCATGCAGGGCGTTTAAAACCTCTAATGATTGTTCGCCACGCTTGCGTGAAATAACACTTATGGCACGGTCGCCGCTCACAAAATCAACACCGTCCGTGAAAGCATGAACGCTTACTCTGTATGGAAAACCCCTAAAAGCTTCCGCTAATTCGTTCTTAAAAGGATTAAACCCGACATCAGTCTTATCAAACGGCGCAGGATAACGAAGTTCAATCCCGCACCCCTTTTTAGCAGCATAACCTATGGCTTCTGAGAGCATTTTTAACGTAGGGCTTGCGGATATTCTAAGACTATTTACTCTTATCGGGGTAATCATTTTTAAATTAAATCATAAACATGATTTTTTTTGCTAGCAGCGTAAGAAAAATAATCAGAATACAAAATAGAGCATTGCAAACATCAAACAGATTGCAGTCGAACTCAAAGCAAACCACATGTGCATAATCGGGTGTTGATACTCCCAAATCTCCTTAATTGTCATTGCAGCATTCTCAATAGTTTGCATTGTGTTTTCTCTCCAATAATCTAATAAGCTATACTTCTATTTTCGCTGATTATCGAAAATAGACATCACCTAATCGGTGGATTATTTGTAGCTTTCATGGTAATATCCACCTAGAGACTGAGTGATGAAAACACCTGAATTATTGCTCCCTGCGGGCAATTTAGAAAAACTTGAATATGCAGTTAAATACGGCGCTGACGCGGTTTACCTCGGGGTGGGCGACTTCTCACTGCGCGCTATGCGCAAAGGCGAACTTATCACGCTGGATAATCTAGTCCACGCGGTTGATTTGGCTCATTCTCTTGACGCAAAAGCCTATCTTACTTTGAATATTTTTGCGTTTAATAATGATATCAAGTTACTCGAAAGCTGCATCGACCGTTTTAAAGACGCGAAGCCGGACGGTGTTATCATCAGCGACTTTGGGATTTTTAATCTTGTAAGAAAACATATGCCCGATACCGCCGTGCACATAAGCACTCAGGCAAATACTCTAAACTATGAGAGCGTGAAATTCTGGCGCGATTTAGGTGCAAGCCGTGTAATTCTTGCACGCGAACTTGCGATTGCTGATGTTGCAGAAATTAAAAAACAAGTACCTGATATTGAATTAGAATGCTTTGTTCACGGCGCACAATGTGTTTCATACTCGGGAAGATGTTTGCTCAGCGACTATTTCTCCGACGGCGAACGCAAGGCTAATCAGGGCAACTGCACTCAATCTTGCCGCTGGAAATACAAACTAATGGAAGAAACCCGCCCGGGCGAATATTACGAAATTTGCCAGGACAATCGCGGCTCACACATTCTTAGCCCGAAAGATTTAAACCTTGTAAAACATCTGCCAAAACTCATTGACGCCGGCGTGGATTCTCTAAAAATCGAAGGCAGAACAAAAAGCTTATACTACGTTTCAGCCGTTGCAAAAGTCTACCGTGCGGCACTTGATGCACTCGCAAAGAACCCTAACGCAAACTTGGATGAATATTTTAACGAACTTTTAAAAGTCGGCAACCGCGGCTACACAGAAGGCTTTGCGCTCGGAAATAACAACGGCGAATGTTATAGCTACGAACTTTCAAAAGGGCTGGCAGGTGCTGATTTCTTATGCGAGTTCTGGGAGCAAAAAGACGATTTTTATTTAGTAAAAATCAAAAACAAAATGCACTTGGGCGATGAAGTGGAAATTATGACGCCGTCCGAGCAGTTCAAGACAACCGTTTTGGAAATCAAAAACGAAAAGGATGAAGCCCTCGAACTTGGAAACACAAACGATGAGGTTTACATAAGATTTTCTCAGCCGCCGGCTGACTACAAATACGCAATAGCACGAACACTAGGCATTAAAGGGGAATAGGGAAATGTGGATTAAACCTGATTATAATTTAGACAGTATTTATGATATTAATTTGGAGGAACTAAAATCGCAGGGCATAAACGCGATGTTATTTGACCTTGATAGCACACTTATGGCGTCCGGCGCAGGGTTTTACAGCGAGGAAGTCCTTTCTTGGCTCGACAAAGTTCGCAAGGACTTTTTTATTGCAGTTGTTTCAAATAACTACAAACCTGCTTACACAGAAAAGGTTTGCGCGGTTTCTGATTTTCCTCTGCTGTTTGATGCCAAAAAGCCTGAAACAACTTTAACTCAAAAATTTATGACAGAACATAACATCACACCCGAATGCACAGTTTTTGTTGGCGACAGACCGCTGACTGACGTTATGTGCGGTCAAAAATTAGGCTGCAAGACGATTCTGGTAGATTCAATCACAGCCAAAACAGAACACCCCATTGTACGCTTTGTCAGAAAACTTGAGCGAATCAGCGTAAAGAAATAGTTATTGTATAAAATTTGTTCTCAAAGGCGCTTCGCGAACCGGGCGCGGAATTCCGTTTTTATCTGCATTCTCAATACATTTTAACAACCAAGCCATGTTTTTGCCGATTGTACGCATTGTTTGCAAACCTTCTGCGTCTTTTAAAACATCTTCTGGCACAGCGCCATGAACCTGGTTCCAATATTGAGAACTCACAAGCGGCATATTTCGTATCGTAAAATAGTGGTTTAATTGATCAAATGATGCACTTGCTCCGCCTCGACGGCAGCTCACAACAGAAGCCCCCGGCTTGTTGTCAAAACATTTGCCCGCGAAGAAAGATCGGTCTAAAAACGATTTTAATTGCCCTGAGATCCCTGCAAAATAAACAGGGCTTCCGATAATAATTCCATCTGCTTCTTCCATTTTTGGGATAATTTCGTTTACACAATCATCATCAAAAACGCACTTGCCTAAATCGTTTGTTTTGCAAGCATAACAAGCAGAACAACCGCGGATTGGTTTGTTTCCGATATGGATAATTTCAAAATCTATATTTTCTTTGGCAAATTCTTTTGTAATTTCGCTCAACGCGGTATAAGTACACCCTTTTTCATTTGGGCTGCCATTAACTAACAGAACTTTCATTTGATTCTCCTCTACATTCGACCCAATTGTAACATAAAATTTAGAAAACGTTCAAAAATCACATTGACCGTATTTGTATAATCAGACAGTCCTCTATAAAATGTCTAATTATAATGGACTGTAAGATTTACATAAGTTTACCAATACCGACAATACTACTTGCACAAGAAAAACTTTTGTTAAAAAATATAGATATCAGACTTAGTAGAAAAATCACAACCCCGGAGTACGGATGATACAGGCAATAGGCAACAACTCATACCCGCAAAGAAATCAGGCATATACTTCTTTTGGCTGTGAGTCTAAACTGAAATCGTTTAAATCTAATCTTAAAGAATTTCGTTATCACCGATATAAACGCCACGAGCCAATATCAAGAAGCGACAAAATACTCACTGCAGTGGGTTCCCTCGCCGGAACATTCGGAGTCCTGATGCTCTTTGCAAAAAAGCAAAAAGTTAACCCCCTAAATTTAAAATACGGCCTTAAAGAGATGCTTGCGTTAGGAACAGCAGGCGCGTTGTCAGGGACAGTCGTCGGGATTATTGCTGATGAAAAAAACCACCACGAAGCTAAAATTCATGAAGGTGTTTTTCAGGCACTAAACGCCTGCCTGCCGGTATTAATTGTTGCGCCTCTGATAAAACTTTGTGAAAGCACCAAGGGTATTAACAATAATTATGCCAAGATTGCTGCCACACTACTAGGTGTCGGAGGAGGGATGGTTGCAGCAGAAAAATTGGCAAACGCTATTAACGATCCGCATGACAGACTGCCTGATAGAAAACTATGCATGAAAGACGCTCTGGCTAACATAGACGAGGCCTTCGGAGCTTTGGTACTGGCAAAATTCCCAATTGTTGATAAATTGCACTTGGATAAACTCTTACCGCTTATTTACAGTTGGGGCGGATATAGAGCCGGAACGGCTAATTAACAAGAAAAACTGTTTTTATCCCTTGAAAGCACCCCAGGCTTTGATTGTTCCGCGTTCGTATTTTATTAAATAGTAATCGCCTTCTTTTATGTATTCCATCGAGGCTTCCATATGAACATACGGCAGATCCGGCGGTTGTCCGCGTTTTGCACGCGCTTTGTTAGTTTTTTCACGTTCCTTTGCTTCTTTTTCAAGCTGTTTTTTATATTTTTTATCATTGAGTCGTTTGGCTTCGCTCATATCTTCTTCGATTTTAAAAACAGGGATAATCGCACGCGGCCGTTTAGACTGGATTAAAATTAAAAAATCTCGCATATCAGACAGCGCCAACTCATAATGTCCCGGTTTAATCGTGTCACCAAGCCCATCATAGAGCGGCTCAACAATCGAGAGCGTCGGATAGTCAGAACTCTTTTGCGCATAACGAAAAATCGCTTGCGAACCAAGTTCAATCCCCGACATCTCAAGCGCCGGCGCAGGTAAATAAGGCCGCACCCGCGGATGTGTTAACACACCATCTGTGTAAATCGCTTCTAACATTTAATCCCTTTAACAAGCTTCTCAATAATATTTTGCATTTGAGTGAAGTTTTTGTCAAGAGCGCGCTCTGAACCAATAAAAATAAACGACATATATTCTTGTGAACAGCCCAAATCGCCGGATTTTAAAATAAGCCTGTAAGACTCCCGCATAAGCCGTTTGAGGCGATTTCTTTTAACTGCACGTTTGTGAGTTTTTTTGCTCACAACAAACCCCACACGAGTTGTGCTTTCATATTTGTCTTGTTTCTTCTTTAACCCCACAAATAAAGTAACCCCGCCTAAGTGATAGGTGTGGTTTAACCTGTAAGTTGCCGTGAACGCAGATTTTTTGTTCAGTCTAAATTGCCGTTTTAACATTTTGACCCCTCACTCGAATTTGTAAGTTCATCTAGAGATTCACTAACAAATTCTACCCTCTCCCTCAAGGGGCGAGGAGCTTGGCTTAAGCTCTTTTGCTGCCTGTAATCGCTATTCTATGACGACCTTTAGCACGGCGTCTGTTAAGAACTTCCTGACCGCCTGGAGTAGCCATTCTTGCTCTAAATCCGCTTACACGTTGTCTTTTTATTTTTGTTCCTTCTAGTGTACGTCTCATGGGTATTATTCCTTATAATTTTATCGTATAATAGCCATATTAAGGCAAACAAAATTTTTAGTCAACATGAGGATTACGACAGATGGACAAATCATCAACAAAAATTGGTTTTATCGGATGCGGCAAAATGGCAAGCGCAATTATAAAGGGCGTTATCGCGGCAGATTTCTTGCCTAAAGAGAACATTAAAGGTGCTGAAGTCAACTGCGAAATGGCACAGGCTGCGCAAGACAGGCTTGGAATTTGGGTTTGTGATGATAACCGCGCACTCGTATCTGACAGCGATGTTATTTTTATCGCAACAAAACCGAATTATGTTGTTCAAGTTTTAGAAGAAATAAAAAACGTTCTCACCGCTGATAAGTTAATTGTTTCAATCGCAGCAGGAATAAATACGAGTAAACTTGAAGCAGCTTCGGGCACTTCAAGAGTAGTCCGCGTAATGCCAAATACGCCCGCGCTCGTGGGCGAGGGAATGAGCGGAGTTACACGCGGTACAGGCGCAACAGATACTGACATTGAATTTGTGACTAATCTGCTTTCTAGCATCGGAAAAGTTATTGAAATTGACGAAAAGCAAATGGATGTTTTAACAGCGATTTCAGGCTCAGGGCCTGCATTTTTCTACAAAGTCATTGAAGACATTGCACGTGCAGGCGAAAAACTTGGGTTAGATTACGAAAAGTCACTCCTGCTTGCAACCCAAACCGCTCTAGGTTCAGCAAAAATGATTTTTGAGCGTGGCTCATTGACCGTGGAAGAACTAATCAACAACGTTGCAACCAAAGGCGGCTGCACTTTTGAAGGGGTTGAAGTCATGAAAAAAGAAAAATCCGACAAACTCTTTTATGACGTAATCAAAGCCACCGCTGATAAATCACACAAGCTGGGCGATTAAATGTACCAAAAGGTCTAATTCAAATATACTCGCGAATATGCTATAATAGGTTCATTGAGGAGATATGGAACTATGAAAAGAAATTTTGCAAAAAGAGGCTTCACTTTGGCTGAAGTATTGATTGTACTTGGGGTTATTGGCATTGTTGCAGCACTGACAATCCCCGCACTGATGAAAAATTGGCAAGAAGAGCGATGGCAAGTAGAAAATGCTGTTTTCAAAAATCGACTATTTGAAGGCTTAAGCCAAATGCATGCTCGTCAAAGGCTGTCGGGTCATACCTCAACAGCAAATTTCATTGGCGGCTTAAAGAACTTCATGAAAGTAACTGAAACTTGCGACACAGCATCGCAATGCTTCACTTCACAATTTACGGACGGAGCTGATACTGTCAACGCTACTGATTACAATGATATAACAAAATTCGGCCATGGCGACTGGAGTACAAATGTTGTGGGGCTTAAATTAGTTAATGGTGCTAACTTAATGCTCGCTTATAACCCTGCTTGTAACCTAGACCCTGCCGCCTTGGGAGAAGAAGTTGCTACCTGTAGCGTAACAGCGCTTTATGATACAAATGGGAATGCTGGGCCGAACAAAATCGGTACAGATATACATCCATACAATTTCGGGGAAGCAGCAGGGGGATGTAATCCTTCAAGTTGTACAAATTGCAGCGGAGCAGGATATAGTTGCTGTAATAGTCTGTGCATCGGACCTGAACTTCCTGCAAGCAGTTGGCAAAATGCTCATAATGTATGCAGTGCTAGAGGAGAACGCCTACCGAAAGGCGGTTCCACGACTTCCGGCAGATGGCTTGCAAACCAAGCTACTCACTATGATGATTTAGACCCTGATACCGAAGCAGGAAAAATTGGTAAATATTGTGCCAATGGGGGAACCTGCACAACTAACAAAGCGTACTGGCTGTTTGAAGAAGGCACCGGGCGCAGCGATGTCGGATGTTCTATGTTCTGGTGGGATGATGGCGGAAAAGATGGTCTTGGAAGAGACGGTTTTACTTACTGCTACGCCTTAAAGAATGATACTTACCGCATGGCGCGTTGCGTTAAAGACAACCCATAAAACATCAAATACAAGAATATAAAATTATCACCTATGTTCATTTTGAATGTAGGTGATTTATTTAGGCGATTAATCCACACTAAAGATTTCTTTAAGATCATCCATTGTAAGCGATTTTGTGATGTTGCGGTCAACGGAGATTACGCTGTCAACAAGGTTACGCTTGATGGTTTTGAGTTTTTGAATCTTTTCTTCAACCGTGTTTTTGGTGATAAGTCTGTATACAAATACCTTTTTGGTTTGTCCGATACGGTAAGCCCGGTCTGTCGCCTGGTCTTCAACCGCAGGGTTCCACCAAGGGTCGTAGTGGATTACATAATCCGCGCCGGTCAAGTTCAAGCCTGTTCCGCCAGCTTTCAAGCTAATTAAGAAAATCGGAATTGACGGAGTTGAATTAAATCTTTCAACCGCACCCTGACGGTCTTTGGTTTTACCGGTGAGATATTCGTAAGGAATGCCTTCGCGCTCAAGCCAAGCCTTAACTATATCCAACATATCAACAAATTGGCTGAATAATAAGACTCTGTGACCTTCATCAACAATCTCTTCAAGCATTGATTTGAGTTTTTCAAATTTACCAGAAGACATAATGTTTTTAACATTTTCTTTATCGTAAAGCCGCGGATGGCAGCAGATTTGACGTAAGCGCAGAAGTGCAGAGAAAATCGACATTCTACTCTTTTCAATACCGTTTTGCTCAATGCTCTTGAACAATTCCTCTTTCGTACTGTCAAGAACAGTCATATAGAAGTCGCGCTGTTCGTCAGTCAATTCGCAGTAAGCGATATTTTCGACTTTATCCGGCAAGTCTTTCGCTACATCTCGTTTCATACGACGCAAGATAAACGGATAAATTTGCAATTTTAAACGTTTTTCGACGGTTTTGTCTTGGCGTTCCATAATCGGGTTGACATAGCGTCCGTTGAATTCCGCCACACTGAACAAGAATCCAGGCATAAGGAAATCAAACACTGACCATAGTTCTTCAAGTTTATTCTCAATCGGAGTGCCTGAAAGCGCAAGTTTATGATCCGCTTTAAGCTGTTTAACCGCTTGCGCTGTCTGCGACATAGCGTTTTTAATATTTTGAGACTCATCCAAAATCACATATCTGAAATTAACTTTTTTCAACTGTTCGATATCGCGACGAACGAGCGCGTAACTGGTAATTACAATGTCATAATTTGGAATTTCCTTAAACATCCCTTTACGCTCAATACCGGACAATTTCAGACAGCTAAGTCCCGGTGCAAACTTCTGAATTTCCGCCTCCCAGTTGAATACAACGGTTGTCGGGCATATAACAAGCGTCGGCATCGGACCGTCTTCTTCTTTTGCTTTTTCCAACACAGTCAAAGCTTGAAGGGTTTTACCAAGCCCCATATCGTCGGCCAAAATTCCGTTTAAGCCATATTGATACATAAACCAAAGCCAGCCAAAGCCGCGCTCTTGGTATTCACGGAATTCTGCGTTAATTCCTGTCGGCAAAGTAGCGTGTTCGCCAGCCGAGAATGAAGACATCTGCTCCCAGAATCTGTCAAACTTTTCACTCAAAATAACTTCAACGCCAAGGTTTTTGAGTTCGTTAATCAGACCTGCACGGTAGGTTTTAACCGTGTACTTGTTATCTTGCGCTCTATAAACGTCAAACGAATTGAATGCACGCATCATACCGTAAATCTCTTGTGCCGGGTATTCTACAAAGCCATGTGAGCGGATACGGTTGTATTTTTCACCACTTTGAATCGTTTCATAAATATCGTCAAAGTCAATTCTTTCATCACCGACTTTACCGTAAACAAACACTTCAAAGCTGTCTTGGTTTTCTTCGCTAAAGTCAATTTCAGCACACAACTTGAACGGGTTTTCCATCAAGTTAAAGAAGTTCATATCATCGCGTTCAACGAATTTCCAATCCTCGCCGGCTTGTTTAATATAATAGTTGTAAAAATCGATTGCATTTTCTTTTTCAAGCGCTAAATTGTTTGTCTGCGTCGGAACAAATTTACACGCAAGCAGCATATTATAAGCCTCTTGTTCGTGCGCCACATTACGCTTAATCCAGTAAACTAAATCTTCGCCCTGCTTTTTAATTGTAATGTAAGGGGTTTTCGCGCTCGTTTTGGAATAAGGAACCTTCACTCCGTCATAATCAAACTCCAAAGAGGCCTTGAGTGACTGATCATAGTCGATATCCATCGTTACGAGTTTTATTGGCGGACGATTTTCCAGCATCAAATGGCTTATGTTTTCGTCAATATTGACTTCCATAATCTTACGCAATTCCGGCAATTCTTCGTAAATAAATTTCCCGCCTTCGTTGTCTTTAAGATCTGTAAAAGACGATTTTAAAAGGTTTTGCGGCAAAGACTGCATCGCGATATTTGTAGGGAAAATAACGTTCTTATAACGTCCCCACTTCAAGTGACGAGAGAAATAACGAACTTCTTCAAAGGGGTAAACGTCATCATTGTCGGGACGTTTCCACTCTAGTCCTAAAAGTATTGCGCCTGATTGTCCTGTGCTAACGTTTAAAACAAGCTTCCATTCTTCGTCAGTGAATTTCAATCTTTCTTTGGTCTTTTCGTCCAAAACTTCATCAGCTTTTGCCAACAAATCAAATAACGGACCGAATTTTGTAATCGGGATATCATACCAACCGGCTTTTTTATCCTGCCGCGAAATCTGTAAAAGTTCTTTAAATATAGCAATTTCAATTATTTGTGCGTTGTTTAGCTCAAAATTCTTATCTGTCTTTTGGGCTTCTAAAACTGCTCGCAGTAACGGCTCAATTTGCCTAACGACTTTTCCGGTTTCTCGCGAACGCACCAGAATCGAGAAAAAGTTCGCCTTACGTTTCGAGTTAAAGTGGAAAATATAATTACCTTGCGGGTTAATGACAAGGCCTGTATTCTCGTCCGGGAAATGCGGTTCAATGCCGTATTTAGTCTCCAGCCAATCTTCATAAGCGTGTTCGTTAATCGATTTTAGAGCAACCGCAACCGCGTGTTTACACCATTCGTCTTTTAACGGGCAACTACAGCGAGCGTTAACAACACCTTTTTTGAAAATCAAATCCGTGTTGTAGCTGTCTTGATAATTCCCTTTGACTTTCGCCATATAGAAATTCTTCTCAGGATAATTTTCGAGCACAAGGCCTTTTGTGAACACTTCATAACCGCGCCTCCAAGCTCCAGCTCCAGCACGCTCTTTTACATATTTATAATTAAATTCTTCAGAACTCATCTACGAGAGTATATCTTTCTTCCCAAAGGTGTAAATTTGGATGCGAACGAAAACCCGCTTCTTGGATTATTCGCGGTTCGGAAAAGCGTGGTTTTCCTCACCAGGGGTGTTCACTTCGCTCACACCCGCAAAAATCCGCAAACCCTTAACTGACTCCAGTATTGCATACTATGCCCAAAATGTCAACAAGAATATTTCAAGGGTTACAACTTAACCGCCTTGTTAATTGCAAATATTTTACTGTTAAGCTAAACTAACGATATGAATTTAATTGAAGTCAAAGACTTGCATGTTGAATACAGAACGCAAAAAGGGATTTTGGGCGAAACTGAGATTGTGCGCGCGGTTAACGGGGTGTCACTTGAAGTGAAAGAAGGCGAAATCCTCGCCATTGCAGGCGAATCAGGCTGCGGCAAATCCACCTTGGCAAAAGCAATAATCCAACTCGAACCCGCTAAATCAGGGCAGATTTTATACCAGGGGGAAGACACTTTAAAGATGACGCGCAAGGAATTAAAAGATTTCCGCCGCCACGCGCAGATGGTTTTTCAAAACCCATATTCCAGTCTTGACCCGAAAATGAGAATTATTGAAACTTTAAAAGAGCCTTTGCAAATCAATACTGATTTAAAAAACTCCGAAATTGAAGAAATTGTGCGTGAGAAAATTAAACTCGTCGGGCTTGATGAAAGCTATTTAAACAATTATCCTCACGAATTTTCCGGCGGTCAGCGTCAAAGGATTGCGATTGCCCGAGCGCTTGTACTGTCACCGGAATTCATTCTCGCTGATGAGCCCGTAAGCGCGTTAGACGTTAGCATTCAGGCACAAATCATTAACCTTATAAAATGTTTAAAAGAAGATTTGGGACTAACTTTCTTATTCATCTCTCACGATTTGAGCGTAATTCGCTATATCGCCGACCGCGTTGCTGTAATGCATTTTGGCAAAATTGTTGAAATCGGAGCCACAGAAGACATTTTTAAAAACCCACAGCACGAGTATACAAAAAAATTGCTTGGCTCAATTCCGAAAATAAAGGCTTACTAAACAAGCTTTTATGTCATTCCGGACTTGATCCGGAATCTGACCCTTAGCCAGTTTACACAAGACTCTTATATCTCAGATCCTGAATCAAGTTCAGGATGACAGCATAGCGACATTTATGTTATAATCTGGGAATGAACAGAAAAATCATAACGACAAATCGCAAGGCATACCACGACTACCACATTTTCGAGAAATTTGTGGCGGGAATTGTGCTGACCGGAACAGAAATTAAATCCATCCGTGCAAATGCGATTAACCTAAAAGACGCCTTCTGCAAAATTGAAGACGCCGAGATTTTCCTGTACAACTGCCACATTTCACCTTATGAGCAAGGAAACCGTCATAACCACCAGCCGGAGCGCACTCGTAAACTTCTTTTACATAAAAAAGAAATCTTGAGAATGCTTGGCAAAGTTAAAAAAGAAAATTACACAATAGTCCCGACAGAAGTCTTTCTGCACAAGGGTTATGCAAAAGTAGAAATCGGGCTGGCTAAGGGTAAAAAACTCCACGACAAACGTGATGATTTAGCTAAACGCGCACAGCAGCGCGACATTGACAGGGCAACGAAACTTTGAAAATAGTTATCATTGGAAAAGGAATGATGCTCGCAAACATAATCGAAGGCGTTATGGATGCGGGCTACGAAATAGCAGGAGTTTTACGCGGCGAACAGGCGCAAATGCCGTGGTGGAAACGCTGGTTCTATGATTTTTTCAAAAGCTCACCGGTTTATACCCTTATCAAAGAATGCAAAATTCCCGAGATAAAATGTAAATCCGTCAACTCCGAAGCTTTTCGTCGCAAATTATTGAAATTAAACGCGGATATTTTATTAGTCGCAACTTGGCACGAAAAAATCACCAAGGAAACTTTTGATATCCCGAAAAACGCTTCGGTTAACGTCCATCCGTCGCTTCTGCCAAAATATCGCGGACCAAACCCATATTTAGAGGCCATTCGCCACGGCGAAACCTGTTCAGGTGTCACCTTCCACCTGATTGACGAAAACTTTGACAGCGGAGCAATTTTAGCGCAGGAAAAAGTCGATATCCTGCCGGATTACACAGGAAAAGAATTGCGCGAAAAAATAACTTACGAGGCTCGTATGCATGTAGGTGAGGTATTAAAAAAGCTCGAATACGGCTTGATTAAACCTGTGCCGCAAGATGAGAAGAAGGCGACTTATTACCCGACAATCAATCCGATTGAGATGATTCTCAAACCCGAAATGAAAACCGCAAAAGAAATCGCCGGGCAAATTCGCGGGTTTCATCCTTGGTACCCGTGCTATATAAAATCGGGCGGAAAGTATTACACCGCAAACCCATACAGGATTGAAAAGAGCGCCGAAAACCCGATAGAAATAAGATGTATGGCACGCACCATGTTGAAATTAGACGTCAAACCTTATACTAAAACTGGAAATCTCTTGCGCCGGACTCAATCTTAGATAAATCTTCTTTCACAACACGTTTGATTTCAGGGTCTTTCACGTAATCCATTTCTTTTGTAATCAGGTCTTCGCCAACAAGTTTTGTTTGCGGTGAAGCATAATCTTCAAGATATTCTTTAAGCGTCATAATCGCGTTTGGTTGGCAAAAATTCTTAATCTGCTGACTTTTGCACATATCCATAAAACGTTCGCCCGTACGCCCTTGACGGTAACAAGAAGTACAAAAACTTGGCAAATATCCCAGTTCCATCATCCATCTTATAACATCATCAAGTGGACGACGATCTGACACATCAAACTGTGCAGAGTTTTCGTCTTCCGGCATCGGATTGTAATACCCGCCGACACTCGTTTTGGAGCCGCCACTAATTTGAGAAACACCAAGTTCTAAAAGACGCTTACGGCATTCTTCGCTTTCGCGCGTAGAAATTATCATTCCCGCATAAGGCATCGCAATACGCACACACGCTGTGATTTTACCGAATGTTTCATCGTCAATTCCGTTATCAAAAGTATCAGGATCAATGTCATCGGCTTTTCTAATTCTCGGAAGGCTGATTGCGTGCGGACCAACCCCAAAAACTTCTTCTAAGTGTTCTGCATGCATCAGAAGCGCCGCAAATTCGTATTTGTAAGACTCTAATCCAAATAGGACGCCCAAACTCACATCATCAAGTCCCGCTTCCATCGCGCGATCTATTGCTTCTGTGTGGTAGTCGTAATTATGCTTTGGTCCGGTCGGATGAAGTTTCTCGTAAGATTCTTTGTTATAAGTTTCTTGGAATAAAATATACGTGCCAATTCCGGCTTCATTTAATTTTTTGTAATTTTCAACGGTAGTTGCCGCAATATTGACGTTTACCCTGCGGATTGAACCGTTATTATGCTTGACTGAATAAATCGTATTAATGGATTCTAAAATATACTCAATCGGGTTGTTAACAGGATCCTCGCCGGCTTCAATCGCAAGTCTTTTATGTCCCATTTCCTGAAGCGCCATAACTTCCCTGCGGATTTCCTCTTGAGTCAGTTTTCTACGAGGGATTGTTTTGTTCTGGTAGTGGTAAGGGCAGTAAACACAGCCGTTCACACAGTGGTTTGACAAATATAATGGCGCAAACAGAACAATTCTGTTACCGTAATAGTCATTTTTAATCTTTTTTGCAAGCGTCAAAATCTCTTGATTTTTCTCAGGAATTTCGCACTCCAAAAGCACAGCCGCTTCACGATGCGAGAGGCCTTTGCCAAGTTTAGCTTTCTCTAAAATCTCGTCAATTATTACCAAATTTTCTTTATTTTTGCGCGCAAAATCAAGCGTTGAGAGTACCTCATCATGACTAATAAATTCTTCGGCTTTTTTCGATTTAGGGTTGTACATAAGATAACTATAACACAAAAACAAAAGTAAAAAGTCATTGCGAGGGAGCGCCAGCGACCGCGGCAATCCAGTCATAGTTTCTAGATTGCTTCGCTTTGCCCACAATGACAATTTTATGATATAATTATTTTTATGGAAATTAAAGCAGTAATTTTAGCAGCTGGCAAAGGCACACGGATGAAGTCGCAGACCCCAAAAGTTCTGCACGAGATTTACGGCAAACCGCTTTTGGGCTATGTCTTGGAAAGCGTCGGAAGCCTTGTGAGTGAAAGCTTTGCAATTATTGGTCATGGTGCCGAAGCCGTTGAAAAATACGTCGCAGACTGCAAAGATGTAAAAACTGTTTTACAATCTCCACAGCTGGGAACGGGCGACGCAGTTTCAAAAGTCTGCCCATATTTAAATAATTACAAAGGGCTTGTGATGGTTCTTTGCGGGGACACGCCTTTAATCACACGTGAATCCTTAGAAAAATTTGTCGCTGAACACAAACAAAACAAATCAGATTTGACTGTTATGAGTGCGATTTTTGACAATCCGACAGGCTATGGCAGAATCATTCGCAACGGCGAGAATTTAAAGCAGATTGTCGAGCAAAAAGACGCTACCGACACGCAAAAAGCTATAAAAGAAGTTAACGCAGGGATTTATCTGTTCGATTGGGCAAAAATTAGTCCGGCTTTTTCGCAACTCACCAGCAACAACGCGCAAGGCGAATACTATTTAACTGATATTGTTGAATTTGCGGTAAAAAATGGTTTTAACGTAAACGCTCATATTTTAGAGAATAACGATGAGATTTTCGGCATAAATTCGCGTGCAAATTTAGCATACGCGACACAAATCATGACCCAAAGAACGCTTGAAAAGCTTATGGATAAAGGGGTTACAATTGTTGATCCAAATAGTACCTGGATTAGTCCTGAAACAGAAATCGGGGAAGACACGGTAATTTATCCTTCAACTTATATCCAAGGCCAAAACAAAATCGGTAAAAACTGTAAGATCGGGCCGTTCGCGCATCTTCGCGGCGGGGTAGAAATCGCGAATAATGTTAAAATCGGCAATTTTGTCGAAGTTAAAAAATCACGCATTGACAGCAACACCAACGCCGGGCATTTAAGCTACATCGGCGACAGCGAAATAGGTTCAGGAGTAAACATTGGCGCGGGAACAATCACCGCGAACTATAATGCGCTCACTAAAGAAAAAAGCAAGACAATTATCGGAAACGAAGTCAAAATCGGCTCAAACTCTGTGCTTGTCGCACCGGTCGAAATTGCAGAAGGCGCAAACATTGGCGCCGGCAGCGTAATCACCAAAAACATTCCGGCTTGGGCATTAGCCTTAACCCGTTCACCGCTAAAAATTGTTGAAAAATGGGTTCGGGGTAAATAATAAGGTTTTTGCTTACGTATAGATTGCGCATTTGTAAGACTCCTGCTTGACAGTGGAGTTTTTTTGTATGATTATTAAATGACACAGCCGGAGTATATTATATTTTTAGCTGTGCACGTATTACAAAGTCCCCTGAAACAAGGGTAATGTGCGAAGTATAAACCTAGTCTCTAGTCTCTAGTTTCTAGTCTCTAAACACAAAAGACGTAAAAGGAGAAAAAATGCCAACAATTAATCAATTGGTACGCAGCGAGCGCAAAAAGCTTGTTGACAAAACTAAATCTCCGGCTTTGATGGAATGTCCACAACGTCGTGGGGTTTGCACTAGGGTTTACACTACCACCCCTAAAAAACCAAACTCAGCACTTAGAAAAGTTGCTAGAGTACGCTTAACAAACGGGTTTGAAGTATCTTCATACATCCCGGGTATCGGCCACAACCTTCAAGAGCACAGTGTTGTTCTTATCAGAGGCGGCAGAGTAAAAGACCTTCCGGGGGTTAGATACCACATCGTTCGTGGTACTCTTGATACAGCCGGTGTTGCTAACCGAGCACAAAGCCGTTCTAAATACGGTGCTAAAAGACCGAAAGGGGGTAAATAATGTCTAGACGTTCAAAACCCGCTAAAAGAATTCCACCGGCAGATCCGATATACAACAGCGTTGATGTTTCAAAATTCATCAACAGAGTTATGCGCCGTGGTAAAAAATCACTTGCAGAAAGAATTTTCTATCTTACATTAGACAAAATCGCTGACAAGACAAAAGAAAAACCGCTTGAAATTTTCCAAAAAGCACTTAAAAACGCAACCCCGCTTTTGGAAGTTAAAGCAAGACGTATCGGTGGCTCAACATACCAAGTTCCAATTGAAGTTAAAGCAGATCGCGGATTCGCGCTTTCTTCTTCTTGGTTAATCGAATCAGCTAAAAAACGCGGCGGCAAATCATTTATTGATAAATTGACTGCTGAATTAATTGACGCGTCAAACGGTTCAGGTGCAGCTTGCAAAAAGCGTGAAGACACCCATAAAATGGCTGAAGCTAACAAAGCTTTTGCTCATTATAGATATTAAATTTTAAATTTATTTAATATACAAAAAGACCGAATTTCATTTAAAATTCGGTCTTTTATTTTAATAATTTGTGGTACCTTTTTCAAGCACAAGTGCTGTGCATTGCCGCATTCTAGTTTTATTTACACAGCCGCTGTAATTATCAATACCCGCTGGAACAAGCCCTCGTTCAGCGGTTAAAACAAAACTGAAAATTGTTTTACCGTTATCTTTATCCATAAGACTTCCAGAATCTCTTGTGATTGAAGTTGGCTTAGTCGGAATATTTGTGCTATTTAGCGCTACTGTAAAAACTAATGGACGAGGAGAGCTAGTCTGCACACCCCAATATGTAAGGATACTGGCAGAATCAAAATCGTCAATTGTCACATACATTCCATCAGCAGTCGTGTAGTTAACCAAATTGGTTGCAGCATATGAGTCAATAAGTTTTAGTTGCGGTGCAACGTTTGCGGTAAACCAAGCCATCATTAGCGGGCCGTTTTGATCTACTCCGGAACTTGACCAATCAAGCAAGTCCAAATTTCCTTGCTTAACCTTCGCCATATCAAGTGCCTGCGCCGTTACAGATTGAAATTTTTTCAACTTAGTTATAATAGCCTGATCTTGCCATTTTGTCATTAATGTCGGTATTGTTAATGCCGCAATAACACCTATGACTGCCAAAACAATCAGCACCTCTGCCAAAGTAAACCCTTTTCTCATCCAAGGCCTCCTTAATAATAAACTCCATTCATTCTATTATAAGGTATTTTCGACAGGAATGCAATCTTTATTTATTTATTTGGAGGCTTTTTCTAATATATCTTTTAAATCATCCTTTGGGTTTGTTGTTGATTTAACATTGAATATTTCTTTGAAAGTTTCCAAAGTGGCAGGATTGACAAGTCTTGGCGAGCAGCCTGACATATAAACATTTTTCGCACCTTCTTCTTTCAACCTTACTATGTTTAACAAGGAACGTATTTCGCAGCGGGATGCAAAAACCGTAATTTTGTCACTATTTATCGGAATTCTGTCGTAAAGATGTCTCATAACATGGTATAACAACGCAAATGAATGGCCTACATTTAGGACTAAAGAATTCTTATGTTTAACCGGGTATGAAAAACTTATCACAAATACATCTTCGGGCATAAGCTCAATTAATTTTTCATAATATTCGTGATGTATTTTTGTTGAAAAACCTATGACGACCAAATGTTTGTAGTTGTCAAAATTCTCTGTTATCTCATCTAGTTTTTCTTCAAGTTTTTGCGTGTTATATCCAATCTTAACGGTTTCTCTTTCACGTCCCAATCTAAAGCCTCTTGCTTCTGTAGCAGCCTCAATTAGTGGGGTAAAATCATTGTCATCGATTTTTATAACACCTTTTGGTGCAATATCATCCGTTGTATAAAGACGTCCGCGATATAAATATTCAACATTTTGAACTTCATTTCTTGTCAGCAAAATAGCACCTGGGAATGTTGCTAAATCAAGAACTCTGCTCTCGGCAATCTGCCACCCGCCATTGCTGCAGAAATGCCCGCGAAAATGTTCAAATTTCGCAAATTCAGGATATGCATGTGCAATTATTAAATCTTTGTTTGAATAAACATCTATATCCTTGTCTTCTGTTGCTTCTAGAACTTGATGAAGATCATACAAACTTAGGCCGGAAACCATGATGGCTTTGCCCGGACGGGTTGAGAGTGAAACTTTTGTTTCTCTGACTTCACCGTATAGCTCAATTTGAGTCTTGTAAATTATATCCATTAAGTCTTTGTTAAGGTCGGTGAGTTTTGTCACTTCCGTTCGTATTTTATCGACCGTAACTTTTGGTTGGTTTAGCAAATCTAAAACTTTTACTATTTCGTGGCTTGCACTCTCATGGATTTTTTCCAAATCTCTGTACACCACAATATTTGCACAGACCCCTTTGATAACACTTATGAGAATTTCAATTATATGTCTTTGTTTCGGTGCTTTTGTTTTTAGAACATCTTTTAATGCTTTCTCCCCCTGGCTTATGATGTCCGCCATTGTGGTATCAGGAGTAATAATTATTTCTTCCTTAGGGGTTTCACACTTAGCGCATTTTTCTGAGAAAGTCTGCTTTAGGCTCTCAAGATTCACATATAATTTAGAAAAAATCAAAAGAATTTCTTCCGGCGGGAAATCCCCCATTTCGTTAATAGAAGCGATATATTCAACAATCTCCTCAGAGATTTTATCACTTTTAATATCATGTTTTTCAAGTTTTAATATATAAAATGCTATTTGGCTCAGCATAATAAACATCGCTTCATGCAGCGAGGCAGAATTAGGTGAAACTGAACACGCACCATGCGAGATGCATTCAAGACTTGTACTTTCAGAAGATCGATTAAACATTTGACAGTATCCTTATATTTCTACAACCATCCTCATAGCTTCCGATTATTCTTAATTATTCCGTTTATAGTTAGTTTTTACAGTAATTTATAATATCGTCAGACTCGTACATTTTGACATCTTTGTCTGTATCATGCAGAAACGGAACCTGTCTGTGCCCGCCGAGTTCCAACAGTTTTTGAAGGTTTTCATCTTCGCCTATATCGAGTTTGGTATATGCAATATGGTTTTCGTCGAAGTAATTCATGACCTTACGGCAGTATGGGCAATGTTCCATAATATATAATTCTATCATCTGCTTTTCTCCTTTAATACTTTTAAATTATTAGCTCCTTCATTATACACCATGCCTTAGCAAATAAAATACCACATTAACCTATTTTTTGTGATAACATAATGAAATGAGTAAAAAGAATATTCTTGTTGTTTTTGGTACGCGTCCGGAGGTTATTAAACTTGCTCCGGTAATTTTAGAATTGCGCAAACACCCGAACAAATATAACGTGATTATCTGCAACACCGAACAGCAAAAGGAACTCTCTAACCAGACTTTAGCTTATTTTAATTTAAAGGCTGATTTAAATCTTGATGTAATGAGGCCGAATCAATCGTTGTCTGAAGTTCAAGCACGGATTTTGACTTCGTTGGATAAAGTTTTTGAAGCACACGAAATTGATGCGACTATTGTACAGGGCGATACAATGACCGTCCTTTGCGGGGCTTTAACAAGTTTTTACCGCAAGGTTCCGGTTTTTCATGTCGAAGCAGGTTTGCGCTCTTATGATATTTTTGAGCCGTTCCCTGAAGAAGTTATGCGCCAGATGACCTCACGCGTTGCGCAATTGCACTTTGCGCCGACAGATAAAAATAAAGAAGCACTGCTCAAAGAAGACATTAACGAAGACAAAATTTTTGTTACGGGAAACACCGTAATTGACGCGCTTTTTTACCTTCCTGAAAAAACATTAAAGCAGGCAGAAGAATTTTTCACGCCGTATAAATTAGCTGATAAAGCAAACATTTTGGTTACTGTTCATCGCCGAGAAAACCACGGTCCGCGTTTAGAAAGGATTTTGGACGCAATCGAAGAACTTGCAGCGCGTTATGATGACCACACATTTGTCTTGCCGGTTCATCCGAATCCAAACGTTAAAGACCGCGTTTTTGAACGTTTGCAAAAATACGAAAACATTAATCTTTTGCCGCCATTGGATTATCCAAACCTGGTATATCTAATGAAAAACGCTAAATTAATCTTAACGGATTCCGGCGGAATCCAGGAAGAAGCGCCGTCTTTTGGCTGTCCGACTCTTGTTATGCGATACGAAACCGAACGCCAAGAAGGGATTGATGCTGGCGTTTCAATTCTTGTAGGCGCAGATTATGAAAAAATAATTGATAACAGCACAGATGTGCTTTCCCAATCTTTTGAAGCGACTCGACTAAAAGAGCATAACCCATACGGCGACGGCAAAGCATCACATAATATTGAGAAAATCATCAGCAATTTTTTTGGATAAATACAACCGCAATTTTACCCTTTTGTCATTCTGGGCTGACTGCAGAATCGGTTGAGAGGAACTCGAAACCTGATTCTATGAAAGAACGAACGAGTCAAATAGAAAATTCATTTTTGCATTTGCGAGTGAGTGAATTTCAAAAAACCGAAGGGGTTATGTCCCTACCTGATGATCCGGAATCTTCCACCTTCACGACTAATGCAAGACTATAATAGTGGAAGATCCTGAATCGAGTTCAGGATGACAGGTTTGTAATTTATGTTATAATAACTACATAATGAGTGAACTATTAAAAAAACTTACGGGTAAAAACAGGGGGGAATATGAACAAACAGCGCAGCATTTAATTGATAATGCTGATGTTGGTTTGTTCAAAGAACTCGTTGAAAATGACGGATTTTTGTTTGATTTCATCAAGCAAAATGTCGCGGACAGACTAAGCAGAGCCGTTAACGACAACAACTGGCGGAATTTGCTCCCACTTTTAAAGTTCTACTCGCCTTCTTACGAAGAATTTATTGTTTCCAATCTGGTTAAACGTGCAAACGAAGATTTAACCGACGAAGTGCTCGAAAAACTTGAGCACGGGAATATCGACGAACAGACCTACGCGGCAAAATATTTTACATTTATCCATGATTCGCTGAGCACTCCCGTGTTAAGGGAACGGTCTTGGTCTGATAACGAGTGTTTGAGTTTCAATTCGGCAAAGGCACTCGCAGCGCAAGATGACATTCAGGCTTACGCCGGCGCGCTGCAGAAACTCCAATCAACCGACGAGTTTGAAGAACTCGCGGGGGTAAAATTCTTAGTTGCTTACGGAAACAAAGACGCTGTGCCGGCAATTATTTCTGTTATGAAACAGTCTTCGCTAGCCGAAAACATTGCAGGCGAGCTGCCTTATTTAGAGAAAATTTTAAACCTTGATTTTAATGACACGCTTTTGGTTACAAACAATATTATTAACGGTTTGGGCGAAATCCTCGGACTGGGATGCGTTTTTGATTTGGAACTTTACGATGTTTTGGAGCGCATAATAAAAAAACGCGACAACAACAGTCAGGCAGCAGTTGTACTTTTAAACGCAATTGACAAATTTGACACCCTAACAGAAAATGACGAATATCTCTTTGACGAGGACAAATCAACGCAGGGCGAAGTTTATGACATCAAAAAACTTCTTCACGGATTAAATAAAAAAGAATTGAAAAAACACGTTAACAATGAACTTCACGAAGACAGCCCGTTTGTATTTACCGCACTTGAATTCGCGGACGATTTCTGTGCAATAAGGGAACTTTTAAAATCCAACAACCAAACTCTAATCCTAAAAGCCGTTGAAGTTATCAAATCTATCGGCTGCCTTGACGAAAACACAAAGACAGTGGCTCTTTTAAAAGTCACTGACAGCAACATAAAATCAATAGTAAGAGCACTGTAAATATGACGAAAATTAAATTGAGCGAAAAAACTTTATCTTCAGAACTTGTCTACAACGGCAAAATTATGGAGGTGTTTCGCGACGAAATAGAATTGCCAAACGGCCACAAAAGCGTTCGCGAAGTGGTTAAAAAGCCTAACGCAATTGGCGTTATAGCGTTAACTGATGAGAACAAAATCATTATGGTAAAACAATATCGCTATGCAGTCGGCGAAGCACTTTGGGAAATCCCTGCCGGCAAAATCGACGACGGCGAAGACCCGGATGAATGCGCAAAACGCGAGCTTGAAGAAGAAACTGGTTATGTGGCTGAGAGTTGGGAATCGCTCGGGTTTATCTATGTTTCAGCAGGTTTTACTAACGAAAAAATCTATCTTTACCTGGCTACAGATTTGACTTTCAAAAAACAAAATCTCGATGAAGGCGAATTCCTTGAGTGCAAAGAGTTTTCGACAGACAACATTTTTGAAATGATTGACGAGGGCAAAATAAACGATGCAAAAACACTTTGCGCACTGATGAGGGCCTTCTAACATGATTAAAATGGTAGCGACCGACATCGACGGCACAATTATGAAAGAGAGTTTTGAGTGCAACCCCGGGGTAAAAAATTGTATTCAAGATCTGACAAAAAAAGGCGTCAAAGTGGTACTTGTAACCGGCCGCATGCACAGTGCCACGACAAAAGTCGTGGACTTTTTCGGGCTCGACACTCCAATTGTTTCGTTTAACGGCGGGGTGGTAAGAACCCAAGCCGGTGAAATCCTTCACCAGCGCCTGCTTAACCCTGACACGGCAAGAAAAATCCTTAACTGGGGAGATGAAAATGACGTTCATTTGAACTTGTATATGAACGACAAATTATACGGCAAAGAGAAAAATGAAGCGATTATGCGCTACACTTGCGAGCGCGAAATTCCTTATAATATCTGCGATTTCAAGACAATTGAACTTCACGATATTAATAAATTACTCGCGATAAATTTCAACGATGCGGAAAAAGTTACAGCGTGGATGGATTATTTGAAAAAGGAGTTCCCGGAACTCTACATCGTCAAATCCACACCGTATTTTTGTGAAATCGCGAACCCGGAAGCGACCAAATACAACGGCGTTGAGTTTTTGAGAAACTATTGGGGTTTGAAGCGGGAAGAAGTTTTAACCATCGGCGATCAGGATAACGATATAGAACTTTTAAAAGCCGGCGGAATCGCAGTCGCCATGGGTAATGCAACAGAGGACTTGAAAAAATACGCGGACTATATAACAGACACAGTCGATAACGACGGGTTTGTGCGAGCAATAGAAAAGTTTGTATTATAATAAAATAACCTTCTTGTCATCCTGAACTTGATTCAGGATCTTCCACTAAGACGGGTTGAATAAACCTTAACTATGGAAGATGCCGAAACAAGTTCGGCATGACAGAAATATGAAACAAGGCTAAGGGAAAATTATGTATAGAATCGGGATTGGATATGATATTCATAAACTAACTGACGGCCGCGATTTGATTATCGGCGGTGTCAAAATTACGCACGAAAAGGGACTTTTGGGGCATTCGGATGCGGATGTTTTAATACATGCAATAATTGATGCGCTGCTTGGTGCGCTCGCGCTATCTGATATCGGAACACTTTTCCCGGACACAGACCCTGCATTCAAAAACGCCGACAGCACAGTTTTATTAAAAAAAGTTTATGATTACGTACGAGAAAAGGGTTACGAGGTTGAGAACATTGACAGTAACATCATCGCTCAGCAGCCGAAAATGATGCCTTATATCCCTAAGATGAAAGAACTTCTCTGCAAGATTTTAGGTATTGGAATAAACGAAAACAAATTATCGATAAAAGCAAAAACCAACGAGCAACTTGATGCTGTCGGGGAAGGTAAAGGCATCCAAGCGCAGGCAGTTGTACTTTTGAAATCGACAAAAAATTAATTTCAAAGTTTTGTAAACATTTACTATCAAAAAAATCGTTTTTCTAATACACTGGAAGTGTGCGCTTGCACATGCTGGAAAAGGAGAAATTTATGTCAAAATTTGATTTGATGTCTTATATTATGCCCCCGGAAGATAAAATGTTTTTTACGCTCTTCCAAGATAGTGCTGAAATTTGTAAAAAATCGGCAAAATTATACAACCAGATAATGGAAAGCCCTATAACTGAGGAAGAAAAAGAAAAGGCACTTAAATATAAGAAAAAAGGTAAGTTATCGTTTAAACTGACTCTAAAACAGCTTAACAAAAGCTTTATAACACCGCTTGAGCGTGAAGATATTCAATACTTAGCGGCGCAATTATATAAAATCAACAGAAGAATTGTTCGCGACTGCTTAAACATCGATGTCTACAGACTTGACCAATACACTGACGCGATGAAAGAGCAGGGTAAAATCCTTGTAAAAGCAACAGAAGACTTGGCAATCATCATCAAGAACTTTAAAAAAGTCAGTGATGCTGAGCAAATCATGAAGATCAACGTCGAGATGAAAGATTTAGAAACTAAAGGCGATTTGATTTACCGCGACGCGATGTATGAGCTTTTCTCCGGTAAATATGAAGCTCTTGACGTAATCAAATTGCGCGACATCTACAAGAGTATTGAAAACGCACTTGACGCTTGTTTCAATGTTTCCGACACCATTTTGAATATCGTACTTAAACAGAGTTAGGGATAAAAATGATATTAACCACAGTTATCCTAATAATAGTTATAGTAGCAGCACTCGTATTTGAGTTTATAAATGGATTTAATGATTCAGCAAACGCTGTAGCGACAATTGTTTCAACAAAAGTGCTTTCCCCAAAACAAGCCGTTATGTTCGGCGCATTTTTTGAATTTGTAGGGGCACTAACCGGCACCCACGTAGCAAAGACAATCGGTTCCGGCATTGTAAATGCTGAGCTTGTAACCCTAACCGTAATCTTTTGCGCGCTGGCTGCGGCTATTATGTGGAACTTGTTCACCTGGTGGCTGGCGCTGCCTTCGAGTTCCTCTCACGCTCTAATCGGCGGCCTTGTCGGAGCTATGTTTATGAAAGCGGGCATGGACAGCATACACTTTACAACACTTGCACACAAAATCATTATCCCGATGTTTACATCCCCTGTACTGGGCTTCTGCGGCGGGTTCTTGGTTATGCTGTTTTTGGTTAGAGTATTTTACAAAGCTAATCCTAATAAAATCAATAAAAAATTCAGAAAACTGCAGCTTGTTTCTGCGGGCATAATGGCGTTAAGCCACGGTTCAAACGATGCTCAAAAAACAATGGGTATAATTACCCTCGCGCTTCTTGCCGGTGGAGTCCTGCACACCAGCGCTAATGGCGATTTTGAAATCCCGATTTACGTAATCTTTATCTGCGCAATCACAATGGCAGCAGGCGTCATGAAGGGCGGCTGGAAAATTATTAAAACCATGGGACACAAGATTATTAAACTGAAACCGATCCACGGTTTTGCAGCCGAAACGGCCGCAGCCGGAATCATTTTAACAGCTTCGCACATGGGGATTCCATTGAGTACGACCCACGTAATTTCAACCTCTATTATGGGGGTGGGTTCGACCCTAAGCGCACATGCCGTCAAATGGCGTATTGTTGGAAACATTATCACGGCCTGGGTTTGCACAATTCCTGCAACAATGCTTCTTTCTGCAACAATTTACTACATTATTTATCACACTATAGGAAAATAAATGCGTGAGCCGGTGTGAGCAGTGCCGATATGCGAGAGCGAATCGGGCAGGCGAACACAACGAAGCGCCGTTGCGACTGAAATGATAATGCAAGGAGCGAACAAATCTATGATTTGACAGGCGCTAAACTTGGATTTGCCGTTGACATAGAGCAAAAACCTTGCTAAAATCACGATATGTACTGTACGAATTGCGGAAAAACTATTAAAGATCACGACCGTTTTTGCAGATATTGCGGTTTCAACACTTGGGGAGACGAGCCACAAACAGGCGGTGTTTATGCTGAAGAAGCTTTAGCAAGAGATGCCGAACTTATGCCGGAGATCTCTGATATCGGTGAAGAAGTCGTTTTGTATGTCCTGCAAAAACATTGGATGGGCGTATTGCTGCCGGTAGTTATAATGCCAATTTTTGTGTTGGTTTTCTGGAAAGTATATGTACATGCCAGCTCAATGCTCGGTGCAATGGTCGGGATTTTATTCCTGTTCCCTGTTATTTACCCTATATTTAGATACGCTTCAGACTCAATAGTTTTCACTAACAAATATGTCCACATCAAACGTGGGTTATTTGAAATACAAGAAATAGATGTTCCTATTACGAAAACCCCGAAATTATTAAGAGTTGAGCGCACATTCTTAAGCGGAATTGCGGACTACGGTTATATTGTGTACAAGACGAAAGACGGCCGTAAGCACTATATAGCAGCTGCTGACCCGTCAGAACTCGAAATGATAATTGAGAATCCAGTGCGATTTGTAAATGATGCGTTGGCTTGTGAAGAATAGATACTCATTCAACTATTTTTGCTTGCACGCCCTCGCCATAAACGGCACCGCTCACAATTAAAACGAAAACTCAACGTTTTACGTTTGTAATTGTTCGGCTAGCTCTCGCTTACGCTCGTTCCTGCCTCTGCTCGGGCTAAAAAAAACCGTCTTTCGACGGTTTCCGTTTAACTATCTCGCTCATTTGCCTTGCATTTCTGTTCGGCTCACTCGCGCTCCCAAAGTCTGATAGTGTTATCAGGGGTTAACTCCATTGCTATGCAATTTCATTAGCTTAGCAAGGTGCCATTCTCTGGCCTTGATGTCTTCTATGCTATTCTTAATGCCTTCCAGCTCTGCCAACAGGGTTGCCAACTCTTTATGCTCGTGAACAAATTTAGGTCGGACTTCGTCTAAACCGCTCCAAGCCGGCGAAAAACAGAGGTTTTCGAATAATTCTTTTTCGTTCATATTACTGCTTCACTCCTGCTGCACTCCACCCGAAGATAGAACCAAGTAAATCACCTAAATCAAACTTGCCGTATTTTTCAACTACCGGCTGACCATTGTAATCGCTGTCTGTAAAATTGCGAAGTTCTTCAACCTGCAAAAAGTCCAGCGAAGTCATCTCCGCATAATCAATCATTAAATCTTCTTCGTTAAGAATTTTTCTCTCACTCATTACTACACTCCTTGTCTTGCTGCGCTCGCTTTAAACGTGTCTTCGTGATTATTTGCTTGTCCTGCAGACAGCTTGAAAATCAAACAATCACTGCGCACTCTGCTCGCTTGCGCTATAAAACTACTTTGAAACTAACAATTATAATATCGGAGCGCATGGGAAAAAACTTTAGGATTTGTAAAGGATTTGTTACAATCGCAAAAGAAGGCAAATAAAAACTCTGCCATCAAGCAGAGTCTTAAGGGTTTTTAGGGTAAGCCCTTAAAAGATATTAGTTAAGTTGTGTTAATTGCTCTCTTATTGTGTGACATCTGCGCGGTGTAGACATTCTATTTCTGTTCATAGTTGCTACTTCGCGTTTAAAGTTTCTGTATAATTCAAGCTCTCTGTCTTTTATGTTGCGCTTGTAATATGGTTCGTAAGTGTGTGAATTTAAGGTTCTTGTTGATTTAACGCCGATGAAAATCATTCCGCCGAGCATTGTTATACATAATAATTTTGCAAATAATGAATTAACATCGACTGCAATCGGCGTTGAATCCGGATTTTCAAAAACTACATTTGCCTTATCAATCCCCGGAGCCTGAACATATATTTTCAACTCACCGTTGCCACTGTTTTCAACGACCAAACTGTTTACCTGCGCTGTGTCTTTGTATAATGTACTAATATTATCAGCAGCAGTAATTCCTTTGAGCGTCAGGGTGATTCTGTCGCTGGCTTGAACGGTCTTTTTAATCTTTGTTCTTTGGTCTGAGCGCAGCACAATATTGTAGCTGTTGTCAGTACCTTCCAAAACCACCGCATTTAAGTAGTTGCTTGCAGCAAAAGCACACAACCCTGTAAAATACATTACTATTAAAATTTGTAGGAATCTTTTAATCATGTCCTCCCAATCCCCAATTACAGGATATCGTTATGAGAGGATTTTATCATCGTTCCATGGATTTATAGTTTGATAAGCCAAAGGGTTGAATTCGAGGCATGCCGTTATTTTACACAACGAGCCTGAATGGTATCCATAGCATCACGGCCATAATAATGGCGGCCAATTAAACCTGTTGAAGTCAGCACATCAAACTCACCCAAGAAAGCCTCTGTCAAATATGGGCTATCTCCCAGCCAATAGAACGGTGAACACTTTTGGTCGCCGCGATGGCAATATTTATAAAGTTTTCCTGCTTCAGTCTCTGAAGTTTTTGCATAATTATTTGTGTCTAACATGCCTTTGCTTGGTAAACTTGCGCCAATTGAGTGGCATTTTCTTTGCGCCGCAGACCAGCAATCATCGTAAGAATTTGCCGGTTCCGGTCTTTTTCCGCCAACTGCACAGTTGAATTTCACATTACATGACGTTATCACACCTCCGCCCGGAAGAATATCCCAACCACCATCTTCGCCGTTGGTACATTTTATTGGTTTAACATTAAAGGTGCGTACGTCTTTGCCCATAATGTTCGGGCCTCTCGGGCCATTGGTATCGTAAATTGCAGCCATAGTGCATTCTGCTACATCCAAACCGGTAGCCGCAAAATCCAAGGTGCAATCAGGGTTGTACAATATAAGAGCATTAATACCGTTAGAGAACTTCATGCCCACAATATTTGTTCCCCAGGTTTTGTTGAATTGAGCAAATTGGCGGTAGGTTTCGCCATTGTTTATTGTGTGCGTAAAACATATGGCAGGATTTACCTTGCAATCTTTATCTGTTTTTAAATATTTTTTAAACTCATCGACAAAGTCTTCTGTCGATCTATAATGCAATCTGTCTTGCGCATGCATTTGGCTGACAGCATTTGCCACGCGGCTTTCGAAAAACTTCACTGTAGCATCTTGCCTATATGCATGCCATTTAAGCAAGAAAATGACGCCAATTGTCATAGCTATAACAATTCCGACCACCCCGCTGGCGATTGTAACACTGGTTGGCACATAACCATTACGCTTCATATAACCTCGCTGTTTTTCTGCTCTCCCATAACCAACTATAGCACACTTTTCGGCGCTTTTACAGAGTTATGTAAACGAATGTAACAAAAGGAGTCCATGCTGAAATCAGAGTAAAAAATATTTTTTTATATAAGGGTAAGAGAGTTCACGAGGATAACACATGACAAGTATTCTGGGCAGAGCACACAATGGTGCTGGCAAATCTCAAGCTGCAAATCGTTCCAACAACAATAGACCCGGCCAAGTCGAAACGGCAGGCACGTTAGCACTTTGGCAACAAGGGTTGTTGATGCAGGGTATGTACGATTCATTTGAAAGCGGAAACCCGTTTGCAGTGGATTATGCGGCATTTGGTTTTGACATGGCAGACACCGTGGCATATAGCGGGTTCTTGAACAGTTTTTCTAATGCGTTATCAACAATAAACGGTTTTGGCGGATTATCCGGCTTTGACGGCGGAGGCGGTTTTGCATCGGCTGGCTTTAGCGGCGGAGGCTTCTCCGGCGGTGGCGGCGGATTCAGTTCGGTATGCTAGCGCAAATAAATATACATTAAAAGGCGGTTCTAATAACCGCTTTTTAATGCCTTAATTAGAGTGTGGAAAAGAAATTTTATGTTTATATATTATTAACAGAACGCGACACCTTGTATTGCGGCTACACTGACGATGTTGAAAAACGTTTTCAGGCGCATGTTGAAGGCAAAGGAGCAAAATACACGCGGGCAAACAAACCGGTCAAGATAGTCTACTGCGCCGAATTTGACACAAAATCAGACGCCCAAAAAGAGGAGGTACGGATTAAGAAACTATCACGGGCAGACAAACTCTTATTGCTCAAGGAACAGGCTCTCGTCGACTTTAATCGGGGTCGGTAACGGGAGGCTGCGAATCTGCTCAAGCTCTCTATCAAGTTCTTCTTGCGTTTTTAATTGCAGTTTTTCTTTTAATTGAAGTTTTTTCTCTTCGACTTTTTCTTTTTTATCGTTTAATTTTTGCTCGCGAAGCTCTTGCTGCTCTTGTTGTTTCTGTAGTTGGGCATCAATTTTTTCTTTGACTTCAATATATTTTTGCTCAACATCATTACCTTCAGTTGAACCCATAATTTTCTGACGCGCATCGTAATACTTCATGTCGCGGTTTAAATTTGCATCCATGTCTTTTATTGTGTCTTTGTACTCTTGTTTAAGCTCTTTGACTTTACCTTTATACTCTTTTTCTTTTTGCTTAGCGTTATATTTGTCTATTCGTTCCAGTTGTTTTTGCTCGGCTTCCACAATTGTCGGCGGAATAACCCCGTCTTTTTCAAGTTTTAAACCATTAACGCTAACAGGCACATCAGCCAACTGCAAAGAGACCAATTTTGAACGTTCACCCTTAGTGTCCACACTCCAGACGCCAAGGTTAATAGGGTTTTTACCGGTGTAGGCGTATGCATTAACAATGATTCTGTCAGGGTTGCTCATATCAAACCCAAGCGGGTAAACATCCCAGCGCTTGTCGTCTAAATCAAGTCCGGTGTTTTCTTTCCAGTGATAAATTATCGCATCGCGCACTTCAATTAATCTGTAAGAGGTTCGAGTTTCAAAATCATAGACAATCGGTGTTGTCTGCCAGATTCCGTCTTTATTATTGCCGACTTTTTCTTTTACCAGCAGCCTTTTACTATCAGGTGAAAAGTCAATCGGAGTCAGCGTTCTGAATGTATAAGCATTATCTTGAGATTTGTCTGTTGACAAAATCGCGTTCGGGTCTTTGTTTATAATGTTTGCGGTTCTTATTTTGTTTAGGTTTGTTTCGTTTTGATCTAGCGGGATTACAAATAAATCGCACGAAACAGATGCACTGAGCGGATAATAATAGACCGCTGGATAAACCATCATTGAATAATCCGGCGAAACAATCCCTTGTGCATTCAACTGTCGATTCTTATAAAAAGTAGTGCTCAGAGAGATCTCAGGGCTTCCCGGCGGATTGTTGTAACGCACAATTTTATAATCAGGCTGCGGCACATATTCCATATTTGACGGCAAATCTATCCTTGGAACGCCAACTTTTTCTGACACTTTGTCTTTTGCAGCGGATTTTGCCTCATAATCTTCCACCGTCATGTAGCCTGTAGGATTAATCTCAAGCACTTTCTTTTCGTACTTTTTCTTTTCTTCTTGTTTTGCAACATGGTTGTTATACTGAGCTTCCTTTTTTGTCGCATCAGTAGTAAAAGCCGGGGCGTGAATGTTATCGCCCCACTGAATCCATCCGCAAAGTGCAGCAACAATCGCAGCCAGCGCAGGAATCACACTAACCCCTCTTTCATCGCCATTGAAATAGCTTTTGAACGTGTGCTTACATATAATTTTTGTAAAATGCTGTGAACATGGGTTTTGGTAGTAGAAATCGTAATGACAAGCTGCTCAGAAATCTGTGGATTAGTAAGCCCGTCAACAATCAGCGACAACACTTCCATCTCGCGTTCTGTTAACCCATATAAATTTTTGCCTTTTTTAAAGTCAATTTCACCGCGCTTTTCAGTTCCATGGTTGCTGCGGCGAATATTTGTCAAAACAATTTTGGCAATCGCAGGATCAAGCCAGCCGGCGCCTTCGCTCACCGCAAGAACCGCTGAAACTGTCTGTTCCGACGTCGCACCTTTTGTAATATAGCCGTCCGCACCTGCTGAGAACGAATCAAAAATATCATCTTCCCCTTCACGCGAAGTGTACATCAAAACTTTAATATCAGGGTTAACCGCTTTAATCTTTTTTGTCGCCTCTATCCCGTCAATCGTCGGAAGTCCGATGTCCATCAAAACAACATCCGGACGTAATTCAAGCGCCTTATCCACCCCGTCTTGACCATCGGCTGACATCGCTGCAATTTCGATATTCGGGTTATTGCCCAAAATCACCGACAGCCCCATCCTTGCCATATCGTGGTCTTCTACAATCATTATTCTAGTTGCCATAAGCCTTTTCCTTTACAACATTTGTTAACAAGAAGGAAAATTCACTTCCCTTATCTAACTTACTTTCCACCCAAATTTTCCCGTTGTGAGCTTCAATAATTTGCCTTGACAGATATAAGCCCAAGCCTGTTCCTGTCGAACGTTTGCGGGTCGTTCCCTGAGAGAATCGCATAAATAAATTCGGCAAATCTTCTTTCGGAATCCCATTTCCATTATCAGCCACAGAGAAAATCAAATCCCCGTTTTGAACCTTCACCAACATTATAATCTTACCGCCAACATTTGTGTAATTTACCGCATTCCCGCACAGGTTGGTAATTACGCGCTTCAATTCGCCGCGGTCAGCGTTTATATGGATATCATCGTCAGCTTCAAATTTCAGTTCAAAATTTTGTTGTTTTTTCAGCGCAAGCGGCTCCAATTCCTGATGACACTGTAAAATCAAATCCTTTACCGGGAAATTTGTCTTGCATAACTCTAATTTCCCGCTCTCAAACCGGTAAACTTCAAGCAGTGCATTAACCAGCCCGAGCAAATCCTCGTTGCTATGCAGCATTGTTGACAAAAGGACTGATTGCTTTTCGTCAAGTTTTCCGACTGCACCGTCAAGGAAGAATTTGAGCGTTTGAATTGCCGCTAAAAGCGGAGTCCGCAAGTCATGTGTAAGAGTCGCAACAAAGTCATCGCGAAGTTTTTCAGCTTCTTTTTGAACGCTCACATCACGAATCACCCCTACATAACGCTGCGCATCCGAGATTGAGGCAAAGCTGACTTCTACAGGAGTGTGCTTGTCGCTCAAGCCGTTTACAATATAACAATCGCGCAATAAGACTTCTAATTTATCGGCACTCAAGCCAAAAATTCCGCCGCAATCGTTGTCTGATGCATCGTTAAAATTTTTATCGTGAGAATATGCAATCTCTTGGAATTTCTTCTTAACAAGCGCGCTCGCACAAAGCCCGGTCAGATGCTCACATGCCGGATTTGCACTCTCGATTTTGCCGTCTTTGTCTATAATAATTATCCCGTCGGCACTGTAATTGACAATTCCGCTTAGTTTTTCATTCGCGGTTGTTAAGTCTGAAGTTCGTTCAGCAACAAGCTTTTCAAGGTTGTTGGAGTATTCTTCTAACTGTTTTTTTGCGGCTTCAAGTTCGTTGATTTTTTGGCGTAAATCGCCAAGCAGATGGCTTCTTTCGATGCCATTACGGATATTCATCAGCAAGTCATCGTTGTCCCACGGCTTTTCAATGTATTTATAAAGCCCGACTTCGTTGATAGCCTTTATTGCGTTCTCTTTGTCTGCATAGCCTGTGAGCAAAATCATACTTGTTTCAGGATGAAGCTTTTTAGCTGCCGTCAAGAATTGCAGACCGTTCATATCAGGCATCAAGAAATCTGAAATGATCAGGTCAGGAGTCTCTAACTTCATAAATTCAAGCGCTTCTGTCGGTTTGTTAAACAGATGCACATCACAATAGCCCTCAACCTTAAAAAGCGTCTTAAAGGCCGAAGTTACAATACTCTCATCGTCAACAACAACTATTTTACCAATATCCATATTAACATAATAGGTTGTTTTCGTTGTTGTGGCAAATTATTAAGCAGATGTTAAGCTTGGAAGATTAGAATTTTAGCCGTCATGTTGAGCAAAGCGAAACATCATAAAGTAGCGACACTGCTCGTTAGCTTTAAGATTCTTCGCTAGCGCTCGGAATGACGGAAAACTTTTTACCCCTAAAATCTAGGCGGTGCGTATTCTCTTTTGCCTAATTCAGAGTCAATATGATAAAGAGCACATTTGCTGTCAGCAAAGTTCTTTAATTTGCTGACAATTTCAAAGGTTTGAGCTTCTTCTTCAATCTGCTCTTTCACATACCAATTAATGAAGTTTCTTGTCGCGAAATCGCAATCATTTTCAGTTTTGGAAGCGATTGCATCTATGCTTGCCGTAACAGTTTTTTCGTGTTCATAAACAGCTGTGAAAGCCTCCAACGGACTGCTGAACTTCAGATCGGGAGCGTTGATCTGCGCCAATTTAACCTCACCATTACGTTCAATGATATGGTCAAAAATTATCATCCCATGGTCAACTTCCTCTCTTGCCTGTACTTTTGTCCAGTGCGCCATACCATGCAGACCAGCTTCATCAAAAAAGCCGGACATAGCAAGATACAGGTAAGCTGAATAAAATTCTTTATTAATTTGTTCATTTAAGATGTTTTCTATACGTTCACTAAGCATTATGCCTCCATTTCATTTATGTAATTTGTCACGTTCTAGGGAAAACATATATTTAACCCTTGTTAGAAGTCCACAGCCCATGAAGATTGCAGTACGCTTTTGCACTCAAATTATCCAATTTGTGTTTCATAGCTAACATAGGCTTATCGCCCGGTTTTAAATACTTTAATTTAAACCAGCTTTTATCCGGCGCAATTGCTTCTATAAACATAATGTAGTGTTCAGGAAGCATCGGGTGTTCAACTGAGCCGACTTTTATCTCGGTTCCGTTTTCTTCAGTTACTGAAAACACAGGAACGTGTTTTTCATTCATCATTTCATCTTCTAACGTATGCGGCGCAAGCAATGTCATATTTGCATCACAGCAAACAAGAACACCTTCGCCTTCAATAATTACCTGTACAATGTTCCCACAAGTTTCGCATCTATACATTTCAAATTTCTTCGTCATAAAACTATCCTTTCTTATTGTTCAATTAAAATAAGCCAGTTTACGGATATTTTCATTATCCAACCGGCTAGTTTAGGGGTTAGCATTTACAATCGCAACTTTTTGGTGTAAGCTAAATAAGCCGTGCTCCACGGGGATTTGCAATCTCTTGACCCGAAGCTTATGCGGGGTGCAGAGCCTGTTGTGAGGGTTTGGCAAACATTGTTGAAAGCAATAGTTTTGTTGACGTTTGAGAATATTGCGGCGTAAGCTGTCGAACCGTGTCAGGATGGAAACATAGCAGCACTAAGACAACCCTTACGGGTGTGGTATCTCTCAAAAATAGAAACTGTTACCGTAGGTGGTGTTTACCAAATTCGATAGACAGTGGCACGGCTTTTTATTAGTGAATCGTGAGTGGTGAATAGTGAATAAGTCACACCACTATAAAAGTTTTATTTCAGTTCTACGTCTTTAATATAACGCGGACGGCCTTTGACTTCACGGTAAACTTGTCCGACATATTCGCCGATTATCCCCAGGCAAAAAAGCTGTATCCCGCCAAAGAAGCTCGATAAAATAATCGCTGTGGTAATCCCGTTAGGCGAGTTGCTCCAAACAAATTTTTCCCACAAAGACCAAACCCCAATGCCGAAGCCAAATAGCGCCATCAAAAACCCGAGAACCGCAATAATTCTAAGCGGGACTATGCTAAATGAGGTTATACCGTTGAGCGCTAAACCTGTTAGAGTCAGATAGTTGAACTTGGATTCACCCTGTGCGCGTGGTTTGACGTCGAATTTCACATAAGCTGTTTTCAAGCCGACTTCGTTAAAAAATCCGCGTAAGAATAAATATTTTTCAGGATATTGTCCCATAATATCAAGTGTGCGCTTGCTGACTAATCTATAATCCGAGTGGTTAACAGGGATTTTTGCGCCAAGTAAATACATTGTTTTATAAAACAACAACGCTGTCCATTTTTTCAAGAAACTGTCTGTTTTGCGGCCGTTACGAATTCCGGCAACAACATCAGCGCCTTTTTGGTATTCGTCAATAAATTTTTCTATCGCATGTTCATCTTGCTGCAAGTCCGCATCAATTGAAACAGCGCAATCACATCCGATTTCACGAACCCCTTCTAACCCCGCAATCAGCGCTTTTTGGTTGCCGAAATTTCTTATAAATCTTAAGCCTTTTACGAGTTTGTTTCCATTGTGCAGTTCTTCAATCAACTCCCAAGTGCTGTCGCTCGAACCGTCATCAACAAAATAAAGATAACTTTTTTTATCAATTTTTTCTTTGCAAACCAATTCGCCCAGCAAATTCAGCAAGGCTTGAGCGGTGTCTTTTATACACAACTCCTCATTAAAACACGGTATTACGATTGCAAGTACGGGTTTTTTCACAGTTTCTCTTTCCTATGTTTTTATATTATACTAATTCTAGGAAGATAGCAAGGATTTTTCTTGAATGAGTAACAAAAAATTTATACTTAATGCAGACGACTTTGGTTACAGTAAACCGGCAAATAAAGCTGTCTTGAACGGCTACAACCACGGCTTTTTGCGCAGTGCGAGCCTGATGGCAAACGGTGCGGAATTCTTATCAGCCGTCAACGAAATTCTTCCTGAATGTCCGAATTTAGGAATCGGAGTTCATTTAAATATAATTGAAGGCAATGCCCTCACTACCGGCAAACCTTTTGATAAAGGGTTTTTAAAGCTGTTAATGAATTCTGCCGAAGTAAACGAAACATATTTAGCGTTTGTTGAAAGAGAATTCCGCGCGCAGATTGAAGCGGTGCGCAAATATACCAGCATTGACCACATTGACTCACATGTCCATGTTCACGCGATACCGGGGTATTTTAGAATCGCGGCGAAACTTGCTAAAGAATACGAAATTCCGTTTATTCGCACTCAATACGAAGAACCTTATTTTGTACCGTTTTTGCAAAAAAATCTCAATTTCAAATATCCTGTAAACCTTATTAAGGTTGCCCTTTTAAATTACTTCACAACCGTGAACAAACCTGTTGTGGAGGAGTTTGGACTGCGCACTAACGACCATATCATAGGCGTGGGCTACACAGGCATGATGGATGCGATTACAGTGGAATACGGACTTAACGCAATTGAGAGTGACGGAATCGTTGAAGCACTTATTCATCCGCGCGACTATGACCTGAATGACACACATCGGGCTGAATTTGGGCTCTCACAAAGCAAAGACCTTGAATATGCAATCAAACGATTGGGGTATGAAATAACCAACTATAAACAATTGGCGCAAAACAATTAACAATTCTGTCATTCCGGACTTGAAGGACTATATTGAAAAAATTATCATTTGTATTAATAATTCTACTATTTTTGCTCTTTGTCGGCTTTGAGGTTTACAGAAAATCCGAGCGCGCCGTGCTGAAAGTCGTTGAGCCGGCTATAATTCAGGTTGATTTTAACAACAACAAAATAGCTGATAATGATGAGAGAATTTGCATTCCCGATGCGGAAGCGTTTTCTGCCAAAGACTTGAGCGCCAAAGATGTGATTTCGCTAAATTATCTTGCGATGGATTTTGCCGAGAAAACTCTCGACCAGAAAAAGATTAAGCTTAAATTTACTGATAAAAAGAGCGCCGATTGCAGATTTGCAAATGTTTTTGTGAACGGGCAGAATTACGCAGAACTTGTCAAGAAACAGAATTTTAACAGCCGCCTAAAAGAAGCGCAGAAACTCAATCTTGTGCTCTTAAACCACAACAGCAACAAATACCACACACTTGATTGCAAATACGGTCAAGTCGCTCGCGACACTGCAGTCATCAGAAACAGTCAACTCCCGCAAGACGCGATACCGTGCAAGTTCTGCCACAGGGGTAAGCACGGTAAACACGAGGATATTAAGAGAGAGAGTACATATCCGTTAATGATTTCGAGCAACAATGTGAAATTGATTTTGACAGATTTTACGCTTGTGTTGAAACCGCACAACCGCTGCGATACGACGGTTTGCAGAGAAGTTTTAGGGCAAATCAACAGCGCAAATTCTTCAATTGATATGGTGCTATTTGGCTGGGATGAAGTTCCGGCACTTACAAACGCCATTAAAAATGCAATGACTCGCGGAGTCAAAGTCCGGTTGGTTTATGACGAAGGGGCAGGCGGGACGGAATATTACAATGACACCGCTAAGCTCGCCGCATTAATCCCCGATTCAGTAAGCGACCGCTCCGGCAGTAAAACCGAAACCGCTATTTTGATGCATAACAAATTTATGGTAATTGACAATCAAAAAGTTATTACCGGTTCTATGAACTTCAGCCGCACAGGGTTTTCGGGGTTTAACGCAAACAATTTGTTAATAATTAATTCCTCCCAAATCGCACAGCAGTTCACTAATGAGTTTGAGCAAATGTATAGCGGCAAATTCCACACCCGAAAGTCACGAGGCGATTCTAGTTCTGGCACAATTCAGGCATATTTCTCGCCGCAGGATAAAATCATTTACAATCAAGTCATCCCGCGCATAAATGTTGCAAAATCTTATATTTACCTCCCGGCGTTTATCATCACTCACGCGGATATGGCACAGGCATTGATTTCTGCGAAGAACCGCGGGGTGAATGTTAAAATCATTATTGATGCGACCAATCCGACTGGCAAAGGCTCACAAATTTCTAAACTGCGCGCTGCGGGAATTCCTGTTAAGACCGAAAACTACGCCGGGAAAATGCACTCTAAAACAATAATTATTGACGACAAATATTTGATTATCGGGTCAATGAATTTCTCCAAAAGCGGCGAAAACAAAAACGATGAGAATGTGGTAATCCTTGAAGACAGCAGGCTTGCACGCCACTACAGAGGTTATTTTGAATACCTTTGGGCAAAGATTCCCGAGCGCTATCTAAAAACCAACCCGCGCGCAGAAAGTATTTATTCAATCGGCTCCTGCTCGGACGGCATCGATAATAACTTCGACGGCAAAGTTGACAAACAGGATGTGGGTTGTCAACCCAAGCCTAATCGTTAATCCATTCTATATTGTCATCCTGAAACAAGTTCGGAATGACAAAATATTGTAAACCTATGTTAAACTTTATAAGTTATGATAGTAAATTATAAAATTTACATGTACCATTACGATTATATATAAAGATAAGGGGAATTATTTATGAGAATTAACAACATCCAATCAACACAACCAAATTTTAACGCAAGGTGGATTAATATTACTGAAGTTCCTGAAAAGCACGTTGATAGACTTATTGACAACACATTTATTAAATTAAAAGATATTTCAACTGCTGAATCAATGCCTTGGAATAATGATGGCAAAATTATGAAATTTCTTGAGTCTTTATTGGGTTTGGATCGTCCTTATTATGAAGGGACTCGCATTACACTGAAAGATGGTACGCCTTTTGAATTCAATAATCTCTCTTTCGACACATTTACTAAAGGGCTTAAAACAGCATCCGACTCACCAAAAAATTCTGTTACCACCATCTTTACGGATTAGGCATAATCCACGCTTCGACGTGTTTTTGCGGGTTGACGGAATTATTTAAGCCTCTGGCCAGTTCAGCAGCTGTGTTTGCGGTGTGGAATTTTCCGCTCGTAACCAGTGCCGCGCACTCCAATTGTGCCAAATCCTCCGCGTTATCAACATTAAAAGCGATAACATCAATTGAAACATCTTTGCGATAGGTAACCAATTCCATAGCGTATTTGCACGGACTTTCGTCGCAGTTTTCACCGCCATCAGTAAGCAAAATTATATGCTTTTTGCCGCTAAAACCGACAAAATCATTTTGTATTGCCTGTTTTAGCGAAAAAGTGATAGGAGTCATCCCGCGCGGTTTAAGTTGTCCCAACGCAGTCTGCACACCCATGCCGCCATTTGGCACAACAGGCGACACCAGACTTGACGAACGGCAGGCGTCAAAAGGAGTTATGGCAAGCTTATGACCATAAACCCGCAGTCCGACCGAAGTGTTCGGGTTGATTTTGGGCAAAATTTCGCGCATTGTTTTTAACATCAATTCATACTTTGGTACGCCATCTAGTCTTTCTGTCATGCTTCCTGAAAAATCAAGAATAAACAAAATTCTCTCCTGTTCGTTCATGTTTGGGATATACCCGCCACCTCTATGAACGTCATACGGAGGCTTTGAGGCTTTGAGGCTTAGAGGCTTAGCGACAAACAAAAGTAATATTAATATAATAAAAGAAATTCTTTTCATATAAGCATTTATCTTTCACAATACATTTTTTTCAACCTACTATTTACTATTAGCCTACTTTGCAATAATATAAAGTCACTAAGTCGCTAAGTGACTCAGTGACTAGGCAAACAAAACAACAAATAATAACTTCTCCTCTCCCAATGGGAGAGGGCAGGGTGAGGGGGCAAACCTATTATAATGAAAGAGATTGAGAGAAAATTAACGAGAGAATTTGAACGCATTGAAGAAATTCGCGATATAAACCAAAAAAAGGTCTTGCGCGCGTTTATTGAAAACCGCATTTCGCCGGAACACTTTTATACGGTAAGCGGCTACGGCCACGATGACGTGGGTCGTGAAAAATTAGACGCGGTTTTTGCTGACACCTTTAAGGCAGAAAAAGCGCTTGTGCGCATACATTTTGTCTCCGGGACTCACACACTGGCTTGCGCAATGCTGGGGAATTTAAAACACGGCGACAAACTAATTTCCGTTGCAGGAGCGCCTTATGACACTATGCAGACCGTAATAAAGGGCTCTGAGGGAATTCTTTACGACGAAATCCCGCTAAAAAATGAGATGGATGTTGATTTTGACTTGTTAGAAAAAACAATCGATGCCAGCGTAAAAATGGTTCTAATCCAGCGCTCACGCGGATATTCATTGCGCAAATCGCTCTCAATCTCAGATATTGAACGGATTTGCAAAACAGTTAAATCCAAAAACCCAAACTGTATCTGCTTTGTTGACAACTGTTACGGCGAATTCACCGAAGATAAAGAACCGCTTGAAGTCGGCGCTGACTTAATTGCAGGCTCGCTTATAAAAAACCCCGGCGGGGGAATAGTTGAGGCAGGCGGTTACATCGCAGGACGCGAAGACTTGGTGGAAAACGCGGCAATTCGTCTCACAGCACCGGGGATCGGAGCCGAAGGCGGGGCGATGTTTAATCAGCACAGATTATTATTCCAAGGATTATTTATGGCGCCGTCAATCGTTGCTGACGCCGTTAAGGGCGCTGTTTTGGCGGCAAAAGGTTTTGAAGAAATGGGGTTTACTTCAACTCCAGCTTCAAACGAACCGCGGACAGATATTATTCAAACAATAACCTTCGGCAAACCCGAACCGCTTGAAGCGTTTTGCAAAACAATTCAGGAGTTTTCCCCGGTAAACTCCCATGTTACACCAATTCCCGATGACGTACCGGGCTACGAAGATAAGGTAATCATGGCGGGCGGCACTTTTATTGAAGGCTCAACAATTGAACTTTCAGCCGACGGGCCTTTGCGCAAACCTTACGCTGCATACCTTCAAGGCGGATTAAACTACTCTCACGTCAAGATTGTTTTGGAAGAATTTGTTAAGAAAATGGCCAATTGAAATTTTTATGCTATTATGAAACAGTAAAGTTTGAACACAATAATTTTATTATATAAAGGAAGGTTAATATGTCATTACCAAATGTAGCGTATTTTTCTATGGAGATTGGGATGGACCAGTCGCTGAGCACTTACTCAGGCGGCCTTGGTTTCTTAGCAGGTTCACACATGCTCTCAGCGGGCTATCTGCAATTGCCAATCGTCGGTGTAACCATGCTCTGGTCTTACGGGTACTACGACCAACGTATCGGTGAAGACGGCCAGGTTGATGTGGCTTACATCAGAAAATACTATGACTTTTTAACCGATGCCAAAGCTTCGACCGAAGTCCAAATCTTTGGCGAAAAAGTTAAAGTTAAGGCGCTTCTTGTTGAGCCTGATTTGTACGGAACATGCCCTGTTTATCTTTTAACAACTGATATTGAAGGAAACAGCGACTGGGCAAAAAGCATTTCGCACAAGCTCTATGACGGCGATGAAAAAATCAGAATCGCGCAAGAAACCGTCCTTGGGGTTGCCGGGGTAAGAATACTTCAACAAATCGGTTACAAATTTGACGTGATCCACATGAACGAAGGCCACGCATTACCTGCGGCGTTTGAGTTGTTAACTCAATACAAAGGCAATCTTGAAGAAGTTAAAAAGCGTACCGTATTTACAACTCACACGCCGGTTGCTGCCGGAAACGAAGTTCACTGGGTTGATACATTGCTTGAAGGCGGATTCTTCTCGGGTGTTTCAAGAGAAACAGCTGTTGAACTCGGCGGAGAGAACTTCTCTCTAACCGTTGCTGCTTTAAGAATGAGCCGTATTGCAAACGCAGTTTCGCAATTACACGGACTCGTTGCAAACAAAATGTGGGAATGGGTTGAAGGCAGATGCCCGATCCGCGCGATTACCAACGCTGTAAACCTCCAATACTGGCAAGATAAACGTATTAAAGAAGCGAAAACTGCCGAAGACTTGCTTGGCGTTAAGCGCGAAATGAAAGCAGAATTATTTGAATACATCGCAAACGTTGCCGGAAAACGCTTTGATCCGGATGTTTTAACCATCACATGGGCAAGAAGATTTGCGGATTACAAACGTGCATGGCTTATTTTGATGGACAAAGACAGAATTGAAAAATTGTTAAACGAAAACAAAGTCCAAATCATTTTTGCCGGCAAATTCCACCCGGATGACGTTATGGGTAAAGAAATGTTTAATAAATTGTTAAATCGTTCGCATACTTTGAAAAACGTTGTTGTTCTTCCTGGTTATGAACTTCAATTGAGCGGCATGCTAAAACGCGGTTCTGATATCTGGTTGAACACGCCATTAAGACCATTTGAGGCATCAGGTACTTCAGGTATGTCAGCAAACGCTAACGGCGCGCTTCACCTGTCTATCTTTGACGGTTGGACAGTTGAGGGTACTTTCAACTGTATTAACGGTTACACTGTTGAATATCCGGGATTGGACGATGAAATGCCGTGGGAAGAACGTCACTGGAAAGACCACGATTGCGTTATGGAAATAATTGAAAAAGAAATTATTCCGACATACTATGAAAACAAAACTGAATGGGCGCGATTGATGCGTCAGGCTATCAGAACGTTTGAAGCATACTTCAACTCTGATCGTATGGTTATTGAATACTACAACAGACTCTACAAGCCAATCGCTCACGACGATTCAACCGCAGGTACAGAGAAAAAAGAAATGAAAATTTCTGAAACTCCGACCTTCGATGCTTGGACCTTCAGTAACATCAAATAGAATATTTTAGGTTATACAAAAATATCTCCAATCTTGAATAAAGTTGGGGATATTTTTTTGCCTTTTATTAACATTTTGACATGCTCGTAACTTCCTGATATCATAGTTTTAAGACTATCATGGGGAAGATTTGTGTATATTAAGCAACTGGAAATAGACAACTTTAAATCATTTGCCAATAAGTCGGAAATACCTTTGCTCAAAGGGTTTACGACGGTTTCCGGGCCAAACGGTTCGGGGAAAAGCAATATCATAGACAGCATTTTGTTCGCGCTTGGCTTGGCTAACGCGGGTGAACTTCGTGCTGAAAATTTGTCACATTTCATTTCCACTTACACAAAACGTAACGATGCGTTGGTTAAAGTAACTTTTGGCGGCTTAGAAAGCGGCCAGGATTTGACTATTGGACGTAAAATCCGCAAAACCAATCAGGGTTATGCCAGCACATATTATTTGAACGACAGTGTTACGACTCTATCTAACATCCATGCAGTATTAGAAGAATTTAACGTGACCCCTAACAGTTACAACGTCATGATGCAGGGCGATGTTATGGGTATTACCAATTGTTCTGCGAAGAACCGCCGTAAAATTATCGACGAGATTGCCGGAATCGCTGATTTTGACCGCCGGATAGAGCAGGCAACTAACGAACTTACAACTGTTGAACAGCGCGTTGAAAAGTCGCAGGTTATCCTAAACGAAGTTGATATAAGGCTTGAACAGCTTAAAGAAGAGCGCGAAGTCGCTTTAAAATACCAGAAGCTTCGCGAAGAAAAATCTTCGCTTGAGTCTCAGGTTAACACCGTGCGTTTCTTTGACTTGAAACGTAATTTAGAGCAGGCTCACGCTAATATTTTAGAATTTGGCAAAAAGAAAAAAGAAGAAGAACTCAAAAACAAAGATTTGGATGAGCGTCTATCCTTAATTAAGAAGAAGTATGAGGAGGTTTCTGCGACTGTCAGGGAGCAGGGCGAAGAACAGCAGATTGAATTAAAAAAGCAAGAAGAAGCAATCAAGGGCGAAATTGATCGCAAAAATAATGCTTCAAATTACGCTGACAAGCAAATTCATGATGGCTTGCGTTCAGTTGAGAATGCGAAAAACGGGATTGAAGGTTTCGAGAAGAAAATCGAAGATTTCAAACTAAAAATCCAACTCAAAAACGACGATATCGCAAAAATTGAAGTCGGCATCAAAGAAAAAGAGGCTGAGTTAAACAAAATTTTGCAAGATATGACTGGCTTAAACGCGACTGCTGATCAGCATATCGAAAAACGTGCTAAGCTTCGCAAAGACTTAGAAACGTTGCAGGACAAGGAAAATCAGCTTTTAAAAGATAGGTTGCCGCTTGAAAGTGAGCTCAAAACCTTGCAGAACGAGCTTGATTCTGCCCGCGCAAAAGTTGAAGAATTAAACACTTTAAAGGCAAATTTCGCGTCAGACTACGACTTGAAAAAGACACTTGTTTCGCAATTACAGCAAGAATTAGAGGACTTTAAACTTGTCCAGGCAAATACCCTGCACAGTCTTGATACGACAAAAAACGAAATTAACGACTTAAATTATAACGTCCAGACGGCTTACCGCAAGATTTCTTCAATGGAAGCGCGCAAACAAGCCAGTGAGGACGCGAATTTCGGCCGTGCGATTGATACAATTATGAGCGCGAAATTAAAAGGCGTTCATGCACCGCTGGTACAACTCGGAACGGTTAATAAAGAATATGCAACAGCGCTGGAAGTCGCGTTTGGCGGGCGTATGGCACACGTTGTCGTGGATGATGAACACATAGCGTCTGTAGCAATTGAGCAGTTAAAATCATCCGGCGCGGGTCGTGCAACGTTTATTCCATTGAACAAAATGAAAAACGCACCTTCTAAATTGTCGCTGCCAAAAGAAAAGGGCGTCATTGATTATGCGATTAATTTGGTGGATTTCGACGCTGAATACTTGAACGCGTTTTATTACGCGGTGGGCGAAACGCTTGTCGTAGAGGACATGGAGAGCGCGAAAAAACTCATTGGCAGACACAGAATGGTAACGCTGCAAGGTGAAATTTTTGAAAAATCCGGCTCTATGACGGGTGGTTCAATGCGCAAATCAGGCTTGAGTTTCAGCCAAAATGATGACAACGAATTAAACAACTACCGTGAACGTTTGACCGAAATGGAAGGGAAATTATCCACTCTAGAAAGCAAAAAAACAGAGCTTGAGAAGAAGTTAGAGACCGTTCGCAGCGATTTTTCTAACGCTACAACCGAGCTTTCAAAAGCACGTGTTGAACTTGATAACATGAACCGCACTTTTGAAAACAGCGAGAGCATCCTTCAAGAACGCAATGAATTTATCAAGACTGCTGAGCCGCAAATCGCTGAATTTAACAAGAAATTAGATAAGCTTGAAGAGCAAAATATCAAAATCTTCAACGAAATGGCACTTGTTCAGGAACAAATTGCAGAAGTCGAAAAACTCTTGCAGGACCAGGATTTGAAAGACCTCAAAGAAAAAACCGAAGGGGTTGAATTTGAAATCAAGCGTCTTCAAACCAACTTGATGAATGCGAACAACGATAAGAATGAATTAGAGCGTCAAATTGAGTTCCACAAAAACCTTATCGAGACGAAGAATGAAGAAATCGCTAATATTCAAGGCAATAACGTGAAGCTTGAGGAGGACAAAGTTCGCTTCAAAGCAGAAATCGTTGAACTTGACAAGCAGCTTGAAGGGCTTCAAAAACAGATTGACGAGATTGAAGTTAAACTTGGCAAACTCTTAAAAGAGCGCGACGAGATTAACGCGGATTTGATGGAATTAGAAAAGCAAAAACATATCCGTATCGCAGATATTGATCGTATCGCGGAACAGATTGAGTCGTTCAAATCGCGCCGCCGCGAGCTTGAGCCGCAATTAGAAACAGCGCAAAAAGATCTTGAAGACAACGGCGTCGAAATCGAGAAACTTGAGCCTGTAACTATTTCTATTGAAGAAATTACCGCTAAAATCCAGCGTTTAGAAAGACGGATGGACGAACTTGGCGACGTTAACATGCGCGCCCTAGCGGCTTATGACGAGGTTCTAAAACGCCAGAACGAACTCAAAGAACAGATTGAAACCCTTAGCAAAGAGCGCAAAGAAATTTTGGGCAGAATGCAAGGCTACGAGCAATTGAAAAAAGAAACTTTCATGAAAACTTACAACAATATCAATCAAAATTTCAAGGAAGTTTTCCACCAGTTGTCTGAAGGTGAAGGCGAATTGAAACTCGAAAACCCTGATGATCCGCTTGCAGGCGGTATGACCATTGAAGCCCAGCCGCGCGACAAGAAATTGCAGCGTTTAGAAAGTATGTCAGGCGGGGAAAAATCGCTCACCGCACTTGCTTTTGTGTTTGCGATTCAAAAATATATGCCGTCACCGTTCTATGCATTTGACGAAGTTGACGCAAACCTTGATACGATGAACGTTGAACGTATAGCACAAATGGTGCAAAATCAGGCAAAAGATACGCAATTTATAGTAGTTAGCCACCGTAAACCTATGATAGAATCAGCAAATAGGACTATTGGCGTTACTCAAAAAGAGAAAGGGATTACCAAAGTTACGGGTATAAAGCTGCGAGATTAGCTTAAGCGCAAAACAGGCATGTGAAGGCGTTAGAAGGCGATACCAAACAAAACCGTATGTAAGATTAAAAAAATGCAAAACGAAGTAATAAAAAGTGATTATACAATAGATAATTTGGCTGATGTAAGAATGCCCGAACCCCTGCTTGATATGCCATCAAGTGGTAAAAACACGGAAAATGAAGGCATCGGCATCCTTGTTCAGATGGCAAAAGCCGGCAAGATTGACCCTTGGAATATTGATTTGCTTGATGTTACAGACAAATACCTCGCGCATATTTGTGATATGAAATCCCAAAACCTGCGTCTAACCGGTCGGACTTTCCTTTTTGCAGCAGTGCTTTTGAAATTAAAATCAAATGTTTTAGAAGGAATTGATGTTCTTTCGTTTGAGGAATCAGCTTACGAGCCGGAGTTTGACGAAGATGGGTTTGTCGCAGAATACAATGAAGACGATTACATCCCGACTTCAAATGTTATTTCTATCGACGAAGTTCTCCAACGCCGTGCGAGTGTTCGCCAAAACAACAAACGTGTTGTTACATTGAAAGATTTGATTCGTCAGTTGGAATTCTACGAGCAATTAGAGAAAAAACAGTCGTTAAAGAGCGCTCACGAACGGGCAAAAAGACGCGTACAGTCTTATTCGAGACTCACACCAGACGATATCGTAAACCTTGCTCACGAGGAGTATATCGAGGATTGCGTCATTCGTTTGAAAGAAAATTTGGTACAGATTTTTACCAAAAACACAAAGATTGAATTAAATGAATTAACGCTGTTAGGGATGGATAAGGTCAGCGCTTACATCGCGCTGTTGTTCCTTACTGCTGAAACCGATTATGATTTGGATCAGGAGGAATTTTATTCAGATCTTTATGTTGTCAAAGGTGTTCCCGCTAAAGTTAACGAGGTGGTTGCGTAGATGGCTGAAAGTCTAAAATCACGAATTGAAGCTGTTTTGTTCATAACCGCACGGGCTGTGAGCGTTGAGGAGATTGCAAATATCCTTGGCGAAGAACACGAGCCGGTTGAAGAAGCTTTGCTGGATTTGATTGTTGACTATTCCGCTCGCGACGGAGCACTAGAAATTGACGACGAAAACGGTTACATTTTACAAGTAAAAGAAGATCACATGGACTTGGTTGAACTACTTTGTCCAGTTGATTTGAAGCCTGCTGTAATTCGTACGCTTTCTGTTATTGCACTTAAAGAACCGATTCGTCAGACGGTTTTAAAGGACTTACGTGGTTCAACCGCTTACGAACATGTGGCTGAACTTGTTGAAAAAGGGCTCATTTCAAAACATAGAGATAAAAATGGCCGCAGTTTCAATCTCAAAACCACAAAGAAGTTTGCTGAATATTTCAAAATTAAAGGCGACACGCGCTCGCTCGCGAAAATCTTAGAAGTTGATAAGGGAATTAAAGACGATTCTTCTATTGAACCGGAATTTGATGAAGCGCCTGAACTGATACTTGAAGCTCAGGAATAGGAGGCTCGTTGTGAAAAAAGCCTTTTTGCTTATTACGGTTGCTCTTGTTGTGATAATTACAGTAAAAGCCTTGCCGGCGATATTTTTCAACATCGGAAAAAGTGCGCTGGATAAAAAGGATTACAAAACAGCGTATACAAACCTTGAAAAAGCAAAGATTTTTAGTCCCGGGAATAAGGATTATCGATATTATTATGTGCAGGCGCTCATAAATTTGTCGCCTGATGTTTCTATACAGAAAAAAGTGTTTGAGATGTCGCAAGGAAATGACAGTGCCGCAGCGCTGGCTCAAGCTAAAGTGAATGTCTGGAGACAAAATGTGCTGCAAAATGTTGGGGATAATTATATTGAACTTGTGCCGCAAAATGGACGGATTATCCGATGGGCGCAAAGTTCTTTTCCGTTGAAAGTGCGTATCGCAAATGAGAGCAATGTTTCAGTTCCTGAATATTATGATGCCGAAATAAAGCGAGCATTTAACCAATGGCAAACCTCTATTAACATTTTAAAATTTGTTTTTACAAACGACAACGCTGATATTTTAATTGATATTAAGCCATTGCCTGACAATGTTTGTCAGGGCAATACCTGCATGTATCAGGTCGGAATAACTGAACCCAAAATCAGCGGCAGCAATCTTAATAAAATGGTTATAACTATTTATTCTGCTGACCCGCGCGGAGAATTTTTCTCTGATAAAGAATTATATAATACCGTGTTGCACGAAATCGGTCACGCGCTTGGTATAATGGGACATAGTTACAACTCTGACGACCTTATGTATATGTCAGCGTCTGAAAACCACAAAATTTATGACGCTCACAGAAGTTCGTTTCAGTACCTAACGACACAGGATATAAATACTATTAAATTGCTCTATAAACTTGTGCCTGACGTTACAAATGCAGACATTGGCGATACAAAAGTTTTGATTTATCCCCCAATAATTCTTGGAAGTGCCGAAGAAATAAGCAACCGTAAGATTAAAGAAGCGCTGCATTATATTGAAAAAGCACCGGATATGGCCGGCGGCTACATAGATTTGGCAGCAGCTTATGAAGAACAAAAAGAGCATCAAAAGGCCCTTGAGGCGATGGGAAAAGCTTTGCCACTTGCAAAAACCGATGATGAGCGATACCTGGTGTTCTACAACTCAGCCATAATATGCATAAATAAAAAGTCTCTAAATCAAGCGTTTGAATACGCTAAGAAAGCGCAAGCAATAAAAGATACCCCGGAAGTAAGAGAAATTATACAATATGCTTCGCGTTAAATATTTCTTAACATACTAGCAAAAAGTATAGTTTTTGGATTTAATATCTTTAGTGGAAAAGATTTAGGAAAAAATTATGCAAATATCAGCTGTGCAAAATAACAATTATTCAAATGCAGCCTTCAAGGGTTATATCCCTTTGAAAGTTGAACTGCATGTCCCAGGAATGAAAAAGGGGCCGCAGATTACCGGGGAATATTTGACGCACAAAGCGTATAGAAAATTAGATTTCGCGCTCAAATCCCCTCCAAGCAACAAAAAACCTGATTTGCAAAAAGCTGTCAGAGGATTTTTAAAAATTGTAAGAGCCAGCATTGATGGATTAAACAACCGTCGTTTCGTATATTATAATGATATGGGTTACATTTTAACCGGCGCTGATGCTCAGGCCGTAACGGAACTTGGCAGCAATTTAGGGCGCGCACGCACCATTCATGGGTGGAATTCCATAGAAGCAAAGCGGGCTTCTGATAAATATGGTGACAAGATTAGAGATATAGTTACCGGAGACGGAGAGTGTTTAAAAAACGGAACCTACCCAATCGGTGCGGTAATAAAAGTTACTGACAACGGGAAACCAGGTAAAAACCAAAAGTTCAAAATAGAAGATATCGTCTTCCGCTATCCAAAACAACCTTTGTAAATATCTTTGTTTGGGGTATACTTAAAAGGTTGAGGATTGTGGAGAAAAAATTATGTACAACGTTGCCATTATTGGTGCTGGACCTGCCGGAATTTTTGCGGCCTTAGAGATTACGAAATTAAAACCGGACTGGAAAGTAGTTTTAATTGAAAAAGGCAGCAAGATTGAAAAGCGCAAATGCCCGTTAAGAGAGGGTTCTGAAAAATGTACCCATTGCAAAAAATGCGGACTTCTTTGCGGCTGGGGCGGCGGCGGAGCATTCTCTGACGGCAAATTGACTCTCACTCCTGACGTTGGCGGTAACTTGGTAGATTACATGAGCCGTCAAAAAGTTGAAGAATTAATTGATTATTCCGACAAATTGTACTTGAAATACGGCGCAACGGATGAGCTTTTTGGAACAGATAAAAAAGTATTTGAAGATTTAGAGCGACAAGCCGTGCTTGCGGAATTAAAACTCGTTTATTCACCTGTACGTCACCTTGGGACAGAACGCAGCTTAGATGTTTTGAAAAACATGCAAGATGATTTGGATAAAAGAATTACGATTTTAAACAACGTTAGTGCAAAATCGCTTATCGTAGAGTGCGAACAAGTAAAAGGTATTGTGCTTGATAACGGCGAAACTATTTGCGCCCAGTACACAATTATTGCACCGGGCAGAGAAGGTGCTGACTGGTTAACTCAAGAGTTTGCAAAAAACAAAATCGGGATGGTAAATAACGCGGTTGATATCGGTGTTCGTGTCGAACTTCCCGCGCCGGTTTTCCAGCCTTTGACTGACAAACTTTATGAATCAAAACTGATTTATCACTCACCGACTTTCGGCGATGAAGTTCGTACCTTCTGCATGAACCCGTACGGCGAAGTTGTTCAGGAAAACTACAACGGCATTTCGACCGTTAACGGCCACAGCTACGCGGAAAAATTCAGCAACAATACTAATTTTGCGCTTCTTGTGAGTAAGAAATTTACTGAGCCTTTTAAAGAACCAATCCAATACGGTCAGCACATCGCGCGGTTAGCAAATATGCTCGGCGGGGGGATTTTGGTGCAAAGATTCGGTGATTTACTCGAAGGACGCCGCTCAACTCCTGAGCGTATAGCTTCAAGTATAATCCAGCCGACACTTGCTTGCGCGACTCCGGGCGACTTGAGCTTGGTCATCCCGTATAGACAGATGTTAAGTATTATCGAAATGCTCCAAGCGCTTGATAAAATCGCTCCTGGCACGGCTTCACGCTATACATTGCTTTACGGTATCGAAGTTAAATTTTACTCTGCACGAGTGAAATTGACTGACGAACTTGAGACAGAAGGGGTTAAAAACCTGTTCACGATCGGCGATGGAGCGGGTGTAACCCGTGGATTAATCCAGGCTTCAGCCTCAGGCGTTCACGCCGCTCGCACAATTTGCACAAGAGGGTAAGGACAATAGTTTAAATAAAAAACCGGTACTTCTGCAAGTGCCGGTTTTTTATTTTTGAAAATTACAATTACTATTTTACACATACAAAGTCATAGGGGGTATTCTTATTTGCCGACCCATAGTTTTTCTGGCCGTTGCTTTTGTAATGACTTATTGTTTGTGCTTTAGTTCCATCACCAGCACTATCATCCGATGTCCAGTTAATGTTTAGCCCCTGATAGAATCCTGCTGAAGCCCATTGGTCATACACTTCATTCCACTCTGATTGAGTTGGCAATCTGAAACCTGCCGATTTGCAAAGATTTTTGGCGGCTGCCCAATAATTAGATGTGCAAGCAGGGGAGTTAGTATTACATCTTGGGTCCAATGCTTTGTCTTGGGCTGAACCCGAAAATGTATTTAGTGATAACGGAGCATTTCCGCCCCACACTGGAACATTTATATCACCACTATGAACCCAGCAAATGCCACCGCCCGCTGTTATATATCTACAAGGAATATCAGGCCCCTGAGCTATATCCGCTCTATTGAAAAAGTGTATGTCTCGACCGATTTCATTAGGCCCGCCATTTCCATTAGTATCGTAGAGAGCTGCTACGCTACAGGCAGCAACTTCTACCCCAACTGCTGCAGGGTCAAGTGTTTTGCAATTCGGATTATAAGCAAGAATCAGATTGGCGCCGTTGGCTAAAGTCATACCCATCGTTGCGGTGCCCCAATCACTGTGCCCGAAATTATCAATTGTATTAAAATCAGTTGCATTAACACTCGTTTCGCCATCTTTAAATTCTGCCACAAAACAATTAGACGCAACACTGCAGGTTCTTGTCATTTTCATAAAATTTTTTAAATCATCAACAAACCCTTCTGTGGTGGTTTTTGTTGTTAGTCTAGCTCTAGCATGCATTTGACTCACTGCTTGATTCAAACGATTTTTAAATACATCATTTTCTACTACCCAGCGGTCTTCCTGCCAGTTTTTCAACAGCGCTGGAATAGTAAGTGCTGCGACAATTCCGATAACTCCTAGCACAATCAGAACTTCTGCCAAAGTAAAAGCGGATTTCGGCGAGTTCGCCGTATCACGTAACGCCCCAGCACATCCTCGTGAGCATGACATTATGGCAGCAGACTGCCAAGAATCTAAGATACTCTTTTTCATAAATTTTCCTTTCATAATAAAACACCACATTTAGACATAAACCTTAGTATTTGATACTTAAGTATAATACATGTTCATATTAAACACAAGCTTATAGTAAGGAATATTAATCTGCACTATAAATACTTGCTCGCACTTCTTTCTAGTGCTATAATTCTGATATGATGGATAATAGAGTTAGCTTAACTGCACAAAACAGGTTGATTATTTCGGGGCTCATAATTAGTACCGTTTTAATTGTTTTCATTGCGTTTTTTGCTATCCTTAATATTGAAAACAAGCTTAATCAGGGGTATAACAGCTTTGGGCAGGTATTATCCAAAACAGTTGCAACAAGCACGATTGAAATTGTTAAAGATTTGCCCCCGGACCAGCTTCATCCTGCGGTTAAAAAATATATTGATGCAATTTTACGTGACCATAAAGATATCGCCAAAATCGAATACCGCGATGCAAATGGAAACAGCATCTACAAGGCGGTGAATAATTCGCAAACCCCGCAAATGGTTGTGACTGTGAGTTCACCGATGATTCTTGACGGTAAAAATATCGGCTCGGTGACAATCGGACTCTCGGGAAACTTTATCGACCAGATTTCATCAACAACGCGCGCATCCCTGCTTTTTGTGTTCGGAGTTGTATGGATAGTTTTTGCTTTTGTAATTCTTATAAACACTTATCTTATAACCCGCGAATTGCGAATTCTCCACGATGGGGTTCACAAGATTTCTACAGGCGAATTCGGCTTCAAGGTCGAAGGAAAAGGCATCAGTTCGGAAGTTCAGGAATTATTTAGTTCGTTTAATGATATGTCAAGCAGGCTTCATATTTACGAAGAACAGAACGTTGAGCAGTTAACGTTTGAGCGCAACAAGTTTGAATCGGTTCTAATGAGTATCGCAAACGGGGTTGTTGTGTGCGACAACAATGACACAGTTGTCTTAGTAAACAACCACGCGACAAACATTCTTGAGATTGAAGAACAGCAAATTCTTGGCACAAAACTAAACGAATATGTCGACAGCGCCGGCTACAGCAGATTTAACGAAAAGATTGAGCAGTTCAAAGACACGCCGTTAGCTGAGTTTGAGGAAAAACCGCTTTCGTTTAATATTGAAATCGGCACTAGAACTATTAAGTCTATTATCTCGCCAATGTTTACGCGCAACAATGATTATGTTGGTTACATTGTGGTCTTGATTGATATTACAAAAGAAGCCGAGATGGAAAAACTGCGTTCGCACTTTATCTCAAATGTCTCGCACGAACTTCGTACTCCGGTAACTGTTTTAAGAAGCTACATCGACACGTTACACAACTATGGCAACGATTTTGATGAAGAAACCAAAAAGGAATTTATCGGAACTTTAAACAACGAAATAATCCGCTTGAACCGTATGGTTAATGATATTCTTGATTTCTCGCGGCTTGATGCTGATGTTAACTTGGAAAAATCGCCTCACGACATTACTCATGTTGTAGAAAGTGCAGTGAAGCAATTGAGCGTACTCGCGCAGGAACGAAATTTGAAAATCTCTGTTTCAAAAACTGATGATATACCTGAAGTTATGTTAAACTACAACGCAATTGAGCGTGCGTTCATAAACCTTTTATCTAACGCTATTAAATATTCGCCTGATGAGGCGGAAGTTTTGGTCAAAATATCTTACGCAAATGATGAAGTTGAAGTGTCTGTAACAGACCACGGTTGTGGGATTGCACCGGAAAACTTAAAGAACATTTTTGACAGATTCTACCGCGTTGAGAACACAACACACACAATTAAAGGAACCGGTTTAGGCTTAAACCTTGTACAAAATGCCATTGAAAAACACCATAAAGGAAAAGTCTTTGTCCACTCAGAACTCGGTGTGGGTTCAACCTTTGGATTCCGTTTATCAGTAAATGCGCTTGATCGTTCAGAAAATGTTTCAATAAGCTAGGGAGATTATTATGGGTGAAGATCTGGAATTATTTTGCAAGTTTTCCGCTATCGCTTTAGTGGTATTTGTACTCTATATTCTGCGTTACATGTTATTCGGCGATATGATTGTGCGCGCTCAATACCCACCTCCAAAAGTTACTCGCATGGCCACGCAAGTAATTAATACTAAAGATGACCCTGTGCAGGTTGAACTTGACCAGCCTTACCGTTTTAAAGCTTACATCTGGGGAACAAAATATCCAATGGAAGCACAAGCCAGCTACTCGATTTCAGGTCTTACGGTAGCAAAAAACCACATTATCGTGGCAAAAAAGACAAACTTTTTTCTGCGCAATGTTTATACTGATGCTTTTGACGACATTTCGCCGGTTGATATCGGAATGACCTGGGGCGATTTGGACGACAAGAAGACTGTGCAAAAATATTTCAACTTTCAATCAAGAAACTTTCAGACGGTTGGGCGCCAACTAAACCCTAAAGTGAAGGGGTGTTATAACATGATTGGTATATGTCTTTTCAACAAATATCATGATTTTCAGTATCTAGGCACTCACATGGCACATACACACACCATTCCCGCTTCCGAAAATATTCTAAGCACATTACTTTCGATAAAGAAATGGGATATTGTTAGGCTCGACGGATACCTCGTTGATGTTTCTGATGCAACCGGTAGAAAATTCGCTATGACAAGTATGTCACGCGATGACAGCAACACAAAATCCCGCGGTTGGGGACAGGGCGGCGGCGCCTGCGAAGTTATGTATGTAACCCAAATTCAAATCGGGGATAAAATTTACGAATAAAAATTCTTCTTGCGCGTGATAAAATAAATATATGAGCACGAGAGAAATCAAATGGACGATGTTTGGAATTACGATTATTGGCAACCTGATTGCCATGTTGGATTCGACTTCTGTAAACTTGGCGCTCTACCCTATTTCGCGCGACCTTGGGGTGTCGATTACGCAGGTTCAGTGGATTGTTGTCGCTTATATGCTTGTTTTAACAGTATTTTTACCGTTCTTTGGCAAACTTGGTGACATTGTCCCAAAAAATAAACTCTACGCCAGCGGATTTTTAATCTTCGCTCTCGGCGGGATTTTAAATATTTTTGCTCCGAATCTTTGGGTACTGGTGGGGTTTAGGTGCATTCAGGCGCTTGGCGCGTCCATTATGATATCAAACGCAGCAGCAATTATTGCACAAATATTTAAAGACAAACGCCGCGGAAAAGCTCTCGGACTAAATGGAGCAGCCATCGCAATAGGCGGGATGACAGGACCTTCACTCGGCGGGCTTTTGATTAATTTCTTCGGCTGGAAGGCAATATTTCTTATGGGGGTTCCGGTGGCACTTGCGGGAGCATATTTTGCCTACAAGCTCTTGCCATCGCACGTGCACGGCAAAAAAGATTTTCGCTTCGATTACGCCGGATTCGTTTATTTTTCAATAGGTCTGCTTTCACTTTTACTGGTAATCTCTCAAGGGCAGCATTGGGGCTGGGACTCAATGAGAATAATCATTCTCGGCATCACAACTTTAATTTTTGGGGTATTTTTCTATGTCCGAGACCACAAAATAAGCTACCCATTAATAAATTTTGACACTTTTAAAGTCAGAACTTTTGCGCTTGGAAACCTCTCCGTTTTGACATCTTATATTTGTATGTTCACAAACGCTGTGCTTTTACCGATATTTTTGCAGGAAATAAAAGGGTTCACGCCACTGCTCACGGGGGTTTTAATTCTGCCTTATGCCCTAACTATGTCAATTGTGGCGCCGTTTAGCGGCAACTTCGCAGGTAAGCACGGAAGTAAATACATAACCCGCATCGGCCCGATTATAATGATTTTGGCACTTCTGCTTGCAATAACTTTTGACGCGAATACCAAAGTTCTTGTGATAATTGTAACTTCAATTATTATGGGATTTGGAAGCGCGCTTTTTCAATCACCCTCAAATACCGCTATTATCACGAGCGTTAAAAAGAGTGAAACCGGCATGGCAAGCGGCATTCTAGCATTGTCGCGAAACCTCGGAAGCATCATGGGCGTTTCAATAACCATAACGCTTTTCGGCAACCTGCGTTCAGACTTCTTGCAAAACGGGCTCGGGCTCGAGACTGCATTCCTGCGCGCATATCACTCCACTATGGCGGCCGGGATTGCTTTCGGAATAATATGCTGGGTACTCACGTTTTTCGCTTACCGGCTCGACACTCGGTCGGTCAATGCTTTGAAGAATAACTGATGAAATAATCAGCGCCATCCCCGCATAAAATGGCCATCCCAACTGCTGTGCTTCTCCCAGGAAGCAGATTGCGATTGCAATTCCATACAGTGGTTCTAAATTTCCACTCAAACTCACCGTAAACGCGGAAATTGTTTTGAGCGCCTGAATGTGTAAAATATACTGTCCCACCGTACAGAAGAACGCCAATATAAGCAAATACCCAAAATCCATCGCTGACGGCATAATTGTTTGAACCGGATTAAAATGCAAATAAAGCGGCAAAATCGCACTCATAAACGCTGTTGCGCCAAGGAATTCATAAAACAACAGTGTGCGCGAAGGTTTGCCCTCTCCGACCATTTTATTCGCAATAGTAAACAGAGCCGCGAAAGCAGACGCAATAACCCCAAGGATTATTCCAAACCTATAATTTACATCTAAATTAAATATCAGCAAAATCCCAGCAACGGCAATCAGACTGTAGACAAGCTCTTTTTTATTAAACACTTTTCCCGTCATCAGCGGTTCGAAAATTGCTGTGAAGAATCCGACGAGCGAATAGCAAACAACGCCCACCGACACATTAGAATATGTTATGCTGCCGTAAAAAAACAAAAAGTGAAGCGCCAAGAGCATCCCGGTACCCGTAACCTTGAAAAAACTTTCTTTATTTACTTTAGGGAGTCCGCCCGCAGCCGGCAAAATCGCCAGCAAAATCAAAAACGAAATCAGCACCCTATACCAGACAAGCAGGCCTTCATTAAGGTTAATCAGTTTCCCAAAAATCCCCGTAAACCCCGCCAATACAATTGAAATGTGCAGTTTCAAAAAATCACTTTTCATTTAACATCCCTCTTTAACTTACCCCTGCCAACAGTATGGAACATTTTTAAGGAAAATCAAATTTAGTGGTCATTGCGAGCATTAGCGAAGCAATCCAGAAATTCAACAGACTGGATTGCCGCGGTCGTAAATAAGTTTACTTCCTCACAATGACGAAATAGTTACTTCATCGCCAAAGTCTGCATAGCCATTTTCTCAGCGTTTTCAGAGCGTTTTAGAGCAGCAAGCGCTGGGTCAATGTTTTCACCCATCAATTGAACTTGTGCTGAAGACGGGATATAAGTTCTGATTGGTTTTGCCGGTTCAGTGGTTTTATTTGCGACATCAGCTACAGAATTATTTACCCCTCTACCCGGAAATAATTCAGGGTGTTTAACAGGGTTTAACAAGTTTGTATGACTTTCGTAGATGTCCGGTTTTTTATAATCCTGTACTTGGCGCCAAGTTTGAGAGGCAATTTTAGCGTCATGTTCAGCTTTTGCTTGTGCAATCATTGCTTCTTGCATAGCTTTTTCTTGAGCAATTTGCGCTGCTTCAGCTTCTTCTTTTGCCTTTTTCTCTTTTTCGCCTTCTTCATAACGATCAAGTGCAGAGTGTTTTGGGCGTCCGAAGATTGCGTGCGTACCTTTTAGGAGCGCCTTACCGAAGAAAGGCAGAATCGCCATCATTATAATACCAAGTCTTAAGAAACCGCCACCGACTTTTCTAAAGTACATTGTCGGATGTTTAATCATATCAAGCAAACGAGTGCCGACACCTTTTATACCGCCCGGTTTGGTCAACGGAGCATTGCGATATACTTCTATTGTTTCCAAGCCGCCTGTTATGAAGTTTGCAGCTTTTTTGAACAACCAGGTGATTGGGTTTCTGCCTGATTGACCGCGGACAGTTTTTAACGCTATTTTCTCAGCTTTAAATATTTCTTTTTGACCGGCAAAACCAGCATCAAGTGCTTTTTTGTTGAAGTCTTTTAATACTGCTCTGTATGCTTCGACAGGTGATTTTTCGAAGGCAGGGTGGCCTTGAATCTTTTTAACAAGGTCAGTTGCTGCTTGCTTTTGAGCGTCAGTCATTTTACCCCATAAGCCAATTCTGCCTTTTTGAAGGGATTCTAGAGCTTTTTCCATTCCTTTAGCGTTCATGCCGGCATACTGAATACCACCCGCTCTGTGGAAGGTCATTACTGCCAATGGGATTACCGCGAACATACCGATAAGATCAGCCATTCTATCAACAAAAGTCTTAGCTTTGTCGCCTTTTTCAGCGTGCATAACTTTCCATAAAACGAGTCCTGTAAGGAATACGCCGCCAAATATCGCCGCCATTTTACCACCGGCAACACTGTTTGTAATACCTTCAAGACCGTATTGAGCCCATTTTGGCAATGAACGGCCAAGCCAGCTTTTGTGAACGTGATGCGGGCTCTTAGAGTCTGTCAAGCAACCAATTAATTTGTTGTTGATTTCAGAGAAGTAAACCTTTCTTCCCAATAAGACGCCTTTTGACTTCGTACCAGCATTCGCATCGCTAAATCCTCTTCTCGCAAAGAACTTAGGACTAGTTTTGTTGCCTTTTTTGATGGCCACATCTGCACTTTCTTGTATAACAGGCATTAATTTTTCATGCTCTGCAATACCAGTGTAGGCTATTGCTTTTAACTTAGCCGTTTTTAGCATCTTATCTTGAACTGCAGGAGCTGCGGCTCTATATTTAGCCAACATACTGTCTACGACCTTATCCAACTTTGCTGGACTTAGTTTTCCGTTATGTCTGCCACGTTCTCTGATAACAGACTCAAATGATGCTTCAGCTACAATGCCGAGTCTCTCAGCATCAGCAGCAGGAACTCCGAAAACACGGCTCTTAAACCATTGTCCAACTGCAGATAGCCCCTTAGGCTCTTTTGCAAGAGCAGCGTCAAATCGCGCCTTGTATTTCGCTCTTAATTCAGGGCTAGCACCGTAGCAGTCTATATCTTTAAGATGTTTTTGTGGCTTCAAGAACGCATCCACGGCTGATTGATATTCACCCAATTCAAACCCGAGCATACCGTTTGCCATTGGTTTTGCCATGTGGAATTCCGGTTTTGAAGGATTATCCCAGATTGCTTTTAAAATATTTACTTTATTAACGATATTTGTTCTAAACCAGCCGTAGCCTGTATTTTTAGCTTTAATAGCACCTTGAACAACACTGTTTTTATAAACAGCACTGTCTGTAACTGCCGTTGATATTCTCTCCCCAACAGCCCCCATTCTGCCCTGAATGGATTGTGCATAAGTCCCACGGCTTGCCTGTCCGAACTTATCCATCGCTTGTCCAAGAGCAATACTGACTGGGATGGAAAGCCCAAGAACCTTAACTACATCCTTTGGTTCAGTTTCCAAGAACTCCGCAAGAGTCGTTACAAAAGGGTTTGTTTGGTAAGTATCTTGAGCCTGTTCTTTTAATAGTTCAGGATTAACAGGAAGTTCGCCCTGCATCGCAGGATAATAGGCTTGCTGCTGCTGTACTTGTTGCGGCTGCATCCCTTGCATTGCTAATTCTTTTCTACCTACCTGATTTGACATAGTTTCCCCTATATAATATATAAAAACATTTTTGGCTAAGAAATTGCCTTTTGAAGTGGGATTACCTGTTAACTTTTGTAACGAAAACTGCCCTCTCTGAAATCAAGATACTTTTATATACTTTATATATGCAAGAGAGATTTAGAACGAGAGGCTTTATTATGGCAGTTGCAAATTTAAACAAAATTGACGACAAGCTAAAAGAGATGTATAGCGCTCAGGTTACAAGCAACCCGCCGCCAGTAGCCGCGTTTGAAGATAAATCAGAGATTCTGTTCGCGCAGATGAATTTCATCGCGTTGTCTAACAGACGGGCTCTGAATCTGTAAAAGACTTAACTCCAATTTAATTTTTCCCCTACAACTTTTCACCTGATTTCCCTACGAGATCAGGTTTTCTTTATTTAGTAAATAGTGAATTGTGAATAGCCTATTTAATTTTATGTGAGCAAAGCGAACTATATGAACCATTCAGTACTCACCACTCACAAACTGGCGTTATTTCATTGATTGTTTGTATTTATGCTACAATTTGCATATGAAAATCTGCGTATTCCAAGGAACATTTAATCCTATCCACAACAGCCATTTGCGTATCGCAAAGGAAACCTTGGAACGCTATGATTATGATAAAATTATCTTCATCCCGGCGTATAAACCACCGCATAAGGAGTTTGATAAGGAACTGAGCGAACACCGGCTAAATATGGTTAAACTCGCGGTTGCGTGTGAGCCGAGGTTTGAAGTTTCTGATATCGAATACAAAAGCGAAGATGTTTCCTATACTTACAATACTATTGTGAAACTGCGCAAAATTTACAAGACAGACCATATTGGTTTTATCATCGGTCAGGATGCCTACGAGGGAATTAACGGTTGGCACAAGGCACAGGCATTAAAGAAGCTTGTTGATTTTATCATTTACCCGCGAGTCGATGAGATTTCGTCAAAAAAAATAAGAGAATGGATTGCAAACAATAGCCCTGTTGATGATATGGTCAGCGAGGATGTCTTGTGCTATATTAGAGAACATGGATTATACAAAAACTCTTGATTGGTTAAAGAAAAATCTCAACGAAGAACGGTTTTCTCATTCACTCGGAACCGCTGATTGCGCAAGGCGATTGGCCGGCATACACGGCGTTGACGAAGAAAAAGCATACCTTGCCGGACTCTTACACGATTGCGCAAAGTGTTTTAGCAAAGAGCAGTTAAAAGAAATTATCGACGAGCATTTAACACTTGACGAAAACGAACTTATCAACCCAAAAACTTACCACGCTCCGGTTAGCGCGCATATTGCAGAGAAAGAGCTCGGGGTCTGCGACGATGAAATTTTAAGTGCTATAAAATGCCACACTCTTGGAAAAGTAGACATGAGCACTTTTGAGAAAATAATTTTCCTTGCAGACAAAATAGAATCCAACACGCGCGAGAAAGATTTCTGCAAACAAATTGAAAAAATCCTTGACGAACACGGGCTGGACAAAGCGCTTTTGGAATGTTATTGCGCGACCATAAAAAGCCTCGTGGAGCGCGGATTAAAAATTTGCCCTTGCACCGTCGACATCTATAACAAATTGCAAGATTAAGAAATCTATGCTAAAATAAACGCGTAAGGAGAGGTTGAGAAATGCAAGTATTGGAAATTAAGAACAATTTGGTCAAAGTTGTCTATGATGTCAATGACAACCTCGTTTTGTCCGGGTTTTTGGTAATCGAAGACGAAAATATGCCTTATGTTGGTCAAGTTGTAAGCCTCAAGGCTGATTTTGATGCAAACTATGCTATGGTTAAACTGCTTTTCACCTTTGACGAAAACGGGGTCCTGAATAACTACGACGGCTCAATCCCATCGCTAAAATCTGCGCTTTCAGTATTGCCTTCTCGCGAATTACTGGGAATCTTGCCGGCTGAAACACCTATTTTAATAGGTAAACTCGCACAGCAAGAATGCGTATTGTCGCTTGATAAATCAATATTTGAAAACAACCTTGTAATCTGCTCTAACAAGCCTGAAAATACTGCCTTATTGGTTCAAAACTTCCTTGCTCAATTTGAGCAAACAGGGCAAAAAGCTGTTGTGTTTGACACCGACGGCAGCCTCGTTTCAGGACCAAAACTGGTTTTTGGCCGCGATTTCAGAATGCCGCTAAGCTATGAGGCTATAAATTACATTTATGAAAACGACCTAAACGACATTGATGTTACAAGCAGAGCGCTTATTCAGAATGTTTTTCTTGAACTTCAAGACTACATCAAAACCATTCCGGAAAAGTTCATCCCTTTTGAAACTTTCTTGAATGTAATTGATGCACAATACAAAGAAACCGGCATTATTGAGCTTGTATTATTGAAAAACAAATTGCTAAGATATCGCGATGCAAATGTTTTTGCCCGCGACATGAAAGATATTTTAAAACTCAGCATGAATGTCGAACAAAACAATGTCACTGTCATCGACATTTCGTACGCTGACACGAAACTTCAACAAGAAATCATTCAGTATTCTTATGAGCTTTTAGAAAGAATTGACGCAAATGTTTACTCATTTATTAACGTCAACAACGACAACAGCAGCAAAAAACTCTTGAAAAGATTTGCTGATAAGATAAATGTTTCAACAACCATAATTTGCGGTCACGAATATAAATATCTGTCTGAATTAAAACAAGCTGCGGGCAATTTAATCTTGTTTGCACCACTTGTTCAGCAGCACGATTTCGCTGATTACAATGCCTTCTTGAACAAACTTAACTATGATGAATTTGTTGTTTACGGAAGCCACACGCAAAATCTTCCATTGATATTGCAGCTTGATGATTTAGATGCAATAGAAGATGAGGCAAGACGCATTGAGCAAGAAGCGGCCGAGGCCGAGGAGACTGCTGATGTTCAAACGGAAGTTGTGGAAGAAAAACTCGAAATTGAACTTGAAGAACCCGTCGCATTAAATCTAGACGATGCAGACCTAGAAGAGTTCGCTTCTGTTGAGGAGGAGTCTTCTGAATTGCCTGAGTTTTCAGGGCTTGCAGAACCTGAGACAGAAGTTGAAACAGAAATTCCTGCCAAAATCGAAGAAGAAATCGAAGCACCGATTGAAGAAGAATGGGATACCTCGGAGATTGAAACCCCTGAGCTTGAGTTTGACCCAAATGCAATCACTCCCGAACTAAATTTTGATATGGACGAAACTCCGTTCACACCTGTTCAGATGCCTGAGGAGAAAATTGAAAATGAGTTTATTGAAGCGGCGAACTTTACTGTCGAATCAACTCCTGAAGTGTTTGAAACTGAGCTTGAAACTGAATTTGAGCCGACGTTGGATACCGAACTGGAACCTGCCATAGAGCCGGAACTAGCAGAAGATATTTTTGCAGAAGAATTCGTACAGCCCTTAGAAACCGAAGCGACTATCGTGGAAGATGAAGAATTTGCAACAGATGAGGAAGACATTGATCTTGCCGCGGCTTTGGACGAAGAACCTGCGTTTGATTTTGATTCCGCACCTGAAATAGATTTCGGCGTTGAAACCGTTGAAGAAACTATCGTTGAAGAACCGGCTCCAGCTCCTGTTCAAGAACCCGGTTTGCCAATTTATCCTGCAAACGACATTGACCGCAAAGACGTTGTTCTATTGGAACAGGGCGACACCGTTATTCACCCAAAATACGGCAAGGGAGTGGTAGAAAAGATGATTAAATACGGTAACAAAACCCTTTGTTCGATAAACTTTGAAGGTGTTGGCCGCAGACTTCTAGATCCTGCGATTTCAGATATTTCTAAAGCATAAGTCTAAGAACAAGAAGCGCATTCGCAAGGAGGACAATCCTTGCAGTTATCAGCTGCAGAAGCAAGAACTATAACAGGAGTTTTGCCTGAGGTATTCTGTTTTGCAAGCTCAATTTGTGTTCTCACTTTCGCTTGACGGGTTTTTAAATCTATATAATTTCTGGTGTAAACATTTTGTTTTACCGCCGCATGGTTTGCGCTGTGAATCAAAGCACCCACTAATATCGCTAATGGCGACCAGCTCAGACCAGTCTTAATCGCACCTTTTAAAGACGGATGAATCGCATTTGCGGCTTTGCGTAAATGTTTGCCTGCATCTTTTATAAATTCATTTTTGTTAATCCTCGCACCGGTTTTAAGCGCCCATTTGTCAAATTCATCCATTTTTTCAGGTTTTATAAACTCTTTCGGTAAATTCGCAAGCCCTTTTCCAACCAAATGGATTACCCCGATAGTTGCTGCAACAACTCCAGCCAGAGTTATGAACGGATGATTGTCTTTTATAGAACGATAAGTTCTGGAACTCTTTTCCAAACCTCTTTCGCCGGTTGCAATGACATCAACTGCGCCTAATAGCAAAGCAAGCCCCGCACCGTATTTCACCCCGTTTGCAGCTTTTGCCGCATAACCTGTGAGTGTTTTTGCCGAGTTGAATAATTGTACCGGTTCTTTTGTAAGCACAGCAGCCGAAACAGCCGCAGCCAAAGGAACGCTGCAATAGAGAAGATTTGTCAGTTTGCGGTGATGATAATCATCTGTACAAACAGAAGCTCTGTGGTAAGCAATTTTTTTGAGCAAAGAATCAGGTGCATAAGCAAGTTTCAGAGCGCGGTCGTTCTCTTGTCCGCTGAACTTGGGGGTGTTTTGCACCGAATGAATCTGCATGCTTTACTCACTTTCCTTGGTTTTATTATATCGTATATAAACCTAAAAATGAACTTTTTTGTCAATTTATTAAGCAATATTACGATGCATTCATGAATCTGAGCTCAGACCATGATATTATTAAAGGATGAAAAAATTCTACATACATACAATGGGCTGCAAAGCCAATCAGTTTGAGGGTTCTGTCATTGCACAAAACTTGACTCAAAGCGGGATGACACAAACCGCAAAGATTGAAGACGCAGATTTTTATCTGCTGAACTCTTGTACAGTGACCCACAAAAGCGATAATGAGGCATTTTATCTGCTGCGTAACGCCAAGAACAAAAATCCGAACCTTGTATGTGTTTTAACCGGCTGCATCGCACAAGTCGAGAAAGAAAGATTACTCGAAAATGAATATATTGATTACGTAATCGGCAATGACGAAAAATTACGCATCACCGAATTTTTGGGGATAAATGACTCAAAATGTATCGCCCGCGACGTGATGGAGCAGACAGAATTTACTGAAACCATTCTGCCGTCAAACACCAAAACCCGCGCGAGTATCAAGATTCAAGACGGGTGCGACAACCGTTGTTCATATTGCATAATTCCTTTTGCGCGCGGAAAAAGTCGAAGTGCAGACACTGAATTTATCCTAAAACAGATTAATGAAGCAGCAGCTGTCGGGTTTAACGAGGTTGTTTTAACCGGAATCCACATCGGCCAATGGGGAAAAGACATCGGTTCAAATCTTTTGAGCTTGCTCCAATTAATTGAGAAAACCGACATTCCTCGCTACCGTTTGGGTTCGCTTGACCCATTGGAAGTTACAGACGAAATGTTAGAGTTTTTATCAAAGAGTAAAAAATTCTGCCCGCATTTCCACCTATCACTGCAATCGGCATGCGACAAGACTTTACAGAGCATGAATCGTCATTATAGCGTCGAAGACTGCCGTTTACTTATTGAAAAAATCAACTCCAAATTCGAATTGCCATTTATCGGAAGCGACATTATTGCTGGTTTCGCGGGCGAAACCGAAGAAGATTTCGAGACTACTTACCAGAACCTTAAAAATTTACCCCTGACTCAAATCCACGTTTTCCCATATTCAATCCGCAAAGGAACTGTCGGCGCAACCGCTCCAAACCAAGTCCCGGACAAGGTTAAAGATGAGCGAGCAAGAGCCATCCGTGCTATATCATCTGCAAAATTTAGAGAGTTTTTAGAGAAAAATATCGGCACCACTCAGGAAGTTTTAATAGAAAAAAAGACAAATAAAAACGGGTTTTTAAAAGGCATGACACGAAATTATTTAAGTATTACATTGCCTTTAAAAAACACTGCAATGTTAAATGCATTGCAGTGTTTAGAACTCAAATCTGAGATGCTTAGTCTAACGTCTGTTTAGTTTCGCAAACAATCTCAACATTTCGAGGTATAACCATACGAGCGTGAGCATCAAGCCCATTGCGCCGTACCACTCAGTGCTTTTTGGGAGCATGTTTTGTGCTGCGCGCTCAATAAAATCAAAATCAAGGATGAAGTTAAATGCAGCAACTACAATAACCACAAGACTGAACCCGATCCCGATTGGACTCGCAGTAAAAATTTGCGGGATCCCACGCCCAAATAATGAAGCGACTATTTGGATTAGATAGATTACAGCAACTGAAGCAGTTGCAAGAATTATTGATGAGCGGAATCTTTGGGTTGCCCGAATTAATCTTGCTCTGTAAAGCCCCAGCATCACGAACATTACCGTGAAAGTTGCAAGAATCGCATTGGTAACTATTCCTTCATAAAGAGCCTGATAATTAGCTGAAACTGCGCCAAGGAAAAGCCCTTCAAATAGAGCATAGACCGGAGCCAGCCAGGTTATTGCGCTTGGAACCTCACCTTTGCTCAGCGAACTTCTAACAGTAAAAATACCTGCAAAAGCCGCGATTGTTCCACCGATTAGCCCCGCCCACATAAGCATGTATGCTTTGTCCGTAAAACCTTGTGCGCATAACGACCAGGTATAAGCAGCGCTCAAAACCACAAGCGCAAGCAGAATGCCCGTTTTTGTGATAGCACCGTTAATTGTCATCGGTTCTGAAGCGAGCAAGCCTTCTTGGGCTCTTGTGAAATTGTCATTTAGAATTGGATTTGACATGATTTATCCCCCCTCTTTTATAGTTTCATTATATCATGCAAATTACATAAAATCCTTTAGTAAAACGCGCGTTGACATGAAAAAATTTTAGTTTATAATAAGATATATGGGGCTGGTTTCAGATTATTGAGTAAAATATTCCGTTCCAAAATCAAATGAAATTAAATCTCCGGAGCAAGGTTGCTCCGCACAACTAAATAGTAAAAATTATTCCTCGATAGCTCAATGGCGGAGCAACCGGCTGTTAACCGGTAGGCTGCTGGTTCGAGTCCAGCTCGGGGAGTTTTTTTATACAAGGGGAAATCTTCCTCGAACCGATTTGTTTCGCCTGTTGGGCAAAACAAATGTGGTTCAATCTGCTAAAGTAGAAATCCGCACCCGTACGCCTCGTGATGCTCGGCAACGGTTTGCGGGGAGTCCAGCTCGGGGAGTTTTTTTATATATTCAGAGCAAGAAAACGTTTTTTGTTATTAGAAAGTCACACGATATAGAAGGAGTATTGATATGAAAACCATTGATGATTTGGAAAAGAAATTCAAAAGCAAGACGAATATTTTGATGATACTCGACTACAATGGGGTTGTGGCTTCCACAGAGCCCAAAATGAACGCAACATTTTTTAAAAGAGTTTTAGAAAATATTGCGAGCAAAGATTATATCAAAATGACAATAATTACGGGCAAAAAAATTGATGCGTTTAAAAAAGAATTTGGTTTAAGCCTTCAAAAATTTGATATCTATGGTTTTGCAGATACTAAATTTTACAATGAACACGGTGTTGCTTTTGAAAAGCAAGAAGATATTATTGATGAAGCATTCGCCAAAAACCCTGATTTTGAGGTGATTTACGTTGGCGATGATAAAACACTAATTGCTAAAACGAAAAAATTAAACGGCAGCGCTATCGGGATTCCGCCACTGTGTGAAAAAGGCAAAGAACTCGTCGATTTTTCTATTTCACAAAAGAAATTTGAAGAGTTTTTAACAACAGTGAATAATTTATACCTGTAATGTCAACTATAGACAATTAGGAGACGAATTATGATTTTAGTTTTTTGCACGATTGATAGTGATGAAAATGCAAAGCTTATCGCGCGGACTCTTGTCGAAGAAAAACTTGCCGCGTGCGTAAATATCGGCGCCCCATCGGCTTCAATTTATCATTGGGAAGGCAAGATTGTCGAAGACACCGAGCTATTATTAACCGTCAAAACCGAGGCGCACTTGTTTGATAAAGTCGAAGCAAGAATCAAAGAACTGCATACTTATGAAATCCCGGAAATCATCGCGGTTGATGTTGTAAAGGGTTCAAAAGACTACCTAAATTGGGCAAAAAAAGAGCTTACTCCCCAGTAAGCTCTAGATGAATTAATCCTCAATGAAATCTCTGAAATGTCCGAATTCTTCAGAACGTCTAATCCTCGTCAGTGCACCGTTTTCAAGCTGTCTGACACGCTCTTTTGAATACCCCATAAGTTTTCCTAATTGTTCTAATGTCTGCGGCGTCTCTCCGTTAATCCCAAATCTGTGAGTGATAATCTTCCTTTCGCGCTCATCTAGTGAATCCAATAACCCCTCAATACTTCCTCTTAAAACGTTATTTCTGGTCTGTGCTTCCGGGGAATGACAACTGTTATCAGCGATGTAATCTCCTACATTCAGATCATCTGTCACAGGTGTTTCTAAGCTGATCGGCTCTTTTATAATAGAACGTTTTATTGAAGTCACCTGCTTTGCAGGGATTTCCATTCTTGCTGCAATTTCCGTATCTGACGGTTCTCTGCCAAGCTCAAACGTTAAAGATGAATACGCACGTTTGTATTTTCTAATTTTGTCGCTCATGTGAACCGGGATTCTGATTGCGCGAGCATTGTTTGAAATCGATCTTATAATCGTTTGTTTAATCCACCAGGTCGCATAAGTCGAAAACCTAAAGTTTTTTGAGTAATCAAACTTTTCAGCAGCTTTAATCAAGCCCAGCGAACCTTCTTGAACTAAGTCCATAAACAAAACACCCTGTCCGATGTATTTTTTTGCAATACTTACAACAAGTCTTAGGTTTGCCTGGATAAGCTTACGCATTGCAATTTCGGCCTCTTTTGATTTGCCTTCTTTAATTTGTTTCCCTAGCTGTCTTTCTTCGACAGAATTCAACAATTTGACCTTACCGATGTCTTTTAGGTACATCTGCAAAATATCGTCATCATTCGAAATCGAGTTAAAGGTTTTGACATTCTCAAATTTTTCATCCGCAATATCAATTTCTAACGTGTCGTCTGCATCGACTCCTGTTATGCTTACCCCTAAATCTTTATATAATGAATCTTCCTGTGCTATCATCTCAACTGACATGTATAAATCTCCTCAATCCAATACTTCTCACTTCTATATTTACTAAGACGCAGGCCAAATAATTTTGTTCCACACATTTCTTAATATTCTTGCTAATTAGCTTGGGGTCTGGCTTTTTACATGTTACAATTAAGGGGTATTATAAATTAGGAGGTTAAGATGACAGCAACAGCAACCAGATACGGAGTTGAAGAATTTATTAGCGCAACAAGCCCATCAGATAACAGCGGGCTTTTCGAAAAAGAATCTGATCGCATTATGGCGATTAACCTAAGCAACAACCTTGTTTGGACTAAAAAAGGTGCTATGATTGCTTACACAGGCGATGTAAAATTTACAATGGAAGACCTTTTTGAACACGGAATCGGCACTGTTCTTAAAAGAGCAGTTACCGGTGAGAGCGGCAACTTAGTTAAGGCTCAAGGTTCAGGCAAAGTTTATATCGCAGACGGCGGTAAAAAAATCAGCATTATCAATATGAACAACGAAGCAATAGTTGCAAACGGCGTAAACGTTTTGGCTTTTGAGCCGTCAATCAAATGGGACATCAAACTTCAAAAATTAACAGCTATGATGGCTGGCGGTTTGACAAACATCAGACTCGAAGGTTCAGGTATGTTAGCTTTGGCAACAAGCTTTGACCCGTTGACTTTGAGAGTCACTCCTGGCAACCCTGTAATGACTGACCCGACTTCAACAGTCGCATGGTCAGGCAATCTTGAACCAAGCTTCAAAACAGATTTCTCTGTAAAAAATCTTCTTGGAAGAGGCAGCGGAGATACTGTTCAAATGAAGTTTGAAGGCGAAGGATTTGTCATTGTTCAGCCTGATTCAATCTACGGCGACATCATTACAGCAGCTTCTGCGTAAGTTTCGCATATCAAAACGATTGTAAAAAGAGCCTTCACGGGCTCTTTTTATTTTTAGACAAGTTATATTTTTTAGAGTATAATTTTGCTATCAAGGAGTTATGGTATGAATAGATTATGTAAAAGAGCTTTGTTAGGACTGTTTCTGATGTTATTTTTATCCTCCGTTGCCTTCGGCGCGACATTAAAACTAACCGCGGAAGCCGTCAATCATTTTAATTTAGGCACTTATCCGACAACTTTCGCGGCTAAAATTACTGAAGATTATTTTTTAGACAGCGGATTAAAGATTGAAAAAGATTGCATAATTGAGGGTCAAATCACTAAAATCGTCGAGCCAAAACGCGGCAACCGAGACGGATATTTCTACTTCACCCCAACAAATTACACTGTACCATCTGAAAACAATAAAATTGTAACCGTTAAAAGATATATCGGATTGGAAATTAAAGTCAAACCTTACGAACCGCTCGACAAGAAAGAACTCGTCCTTGACGCCGGAGCAGGAGTTGCAAGTCATTTTGTCAAAGGAATTTCTTACCCTATCAATTTTGTACGCGGGGTTGTGGAACCAACCGAAGGCAAAGGCAGACTGGCTTCGGGAGCAGAAAAAGTTTACGAAAAATCACCTTTGGTATACGTTGAAAAAGGCGATAATATGGAACTAGAGCCGGGCGATACAATCCAACTTATATTAAAATATTAAAAAAAGAGGGCAAATCTCTTTTTCATTCTTTGTTTTCAACAAGTTTTACAGTACAAGCTGCTGCTACTGCCGACAGAAGGTTCACGGCAATGGTTATCGCCACGAATTCACACATCGCAACGTTAATTATACCCAAGCCGATTGCAACAGCCGGATTAAAGGCTGTTAAACATATCCTGCTTGCCGCAAATGCGCCGACAGTGACTGTCGAACCGATTGCAAGCCCAAAATAGCTGTTTTCTTTTTGGGTTGTTAAAAGTACAACATAGCAAAGTGCGAAGGTATAAACAAATTCAGCTATAATTAATGTTGGGATATTAAACACAGCTGGGGTAACAGATTCCGGGATTGTGGCTGTCACACAAACCAAGTATGCCCCAACAGACGCCCCAAGGATTTGCGCTGTCCAGTAAGGTAAAATTTCCTTCCATGGCAATCCGCCTTTAATAGCAGCAGCCAATGACACTGCAGGATTGTAGTGTCCGCCAGAGATTCCACCGCCGGCATAGACAACAATCATCAGAGCAAAACCAATTGCTATAGCAGGGATTACACCAAGCGCATGGGATAATACGACATTTCCGATTGTGAAGAAGAAAATAAATGTGCCAATAAATTCAACCAAATATTTTTTCATGTAAGACTCCTTTTGATTTATTAATTTTGCTTTTAATAAACCATTTTAATAAGGAGAATTATTCAAGTATATAAGCCAAGTCAACAATAAACAACTGTCGAGAAAGATAACACTAGAACTTCCAGCTAAGCCCTGCTTGGAGTCCGATACCCAGACGGCCGCCGTTGCGGATTACGAATTGGCAATAGCCCATCAAGCGCTCTTTCCAAGTTTTTGTTGCGCCGATTCCATATTCAATGTAGCCGTGGCGCATGCTTACGCTCGGAAGATTCACAGGCCCTGCAGAGCCATTAACATTGTCGTTTATGTTATACATATACATTGCAGTAAAATATACAGACCAAGTTTCGCGGCCATAGATCAGGTTTATTCCGGGTGCAACGTTAATTCCGTTGAGGAGTCCGGAGTTCATGGATAGTGCACCGAAGTCG
>JAVBOC010000011.1:0-130541 GCA_031550975.1 Candidatus Gastranaerophilaceae bacterium | reverse complement strand
ACATCCCGTCAAACTTTAAAGTTGCGGTAGTTGATGTTCAAAAAGTAGTTAATTCGTCTTCCCAAGTTCTAGCTTTGAAAAAAGAACAAGAAGCTAAAGCAAAAGAACTTATCGCTTTTGTTGAAAAAGCTAGAAAAGATGTCGCAGCAACAACTGACGAAAAAAAGAAAAAAGAACTTGAAGACAAATACAACAAAGAATTAAACACTAAAAAAGAAGCATTGGATAAAAATTATGCAGAAAAATTGCAAGCAATCGATAACACTATTTCAAAACAGATTGACTTAATCGCAAAATCAGGCAAATACGACCTTATCCTTGCAAAAGGCGTAGTTCTTAACGGTGGCAAAGACATTACTGACGAAGTAATTAAAGCTGTTAAGTAATCGCTAAAATTAATTTAAGTTAGACTAAAAAAGACCGGATTTTTCAATCCGGTCTTTTTGTTTTATATTCTTTCTTACTTAAGATCTTTGTAAGAACCTTTTAACTTATCGTCATAAGTTGTGTGCAACAAGTGGTGCGCTTTATGTGAACCCGGTTTATCAAGATGCTCAGCGTAGAGTTTTTTGATTGATGGGTTTTCGTGGGATTTACGGACAGGGAGGTCTTTGTCCTCTTTGTAAAGTCCTGCCGCACGCTCAACTCTGATACAGCTGCTGTCACAGCTTTTTGGCTGACCGCCGCCGCTGACGCAACCGCCAGGGCAAGCCATAACTTCTAACATTTGGAAGTTAGCAGTGCCGTCTTTGACTTCCTGGATAGCTTTTTCAGCTTCTTTCAAAGTAGAAACAACACGGATAACAACTTTTGTGCCCGCTACATCTAACTCAGTTGTTTTTGAACGGTCTGTAGTCCCGCGCATTGTTTTAATATCAACGTCTTTAAGCGTTTGACCGGTCGCTAATTCGTAAGCTGTTCTAGCAGCAGCTTCCGCCACCCCGCCTGATGCACCGAAGATTGTTCCTGCACCGGAGTATTCACCGAACGGAGAATCCGCTTCTTCCGGCGCCACTGTAGAGAAGTCAATCCCAGCTTCGCGAATCATTCTGCCCAATTCTTGAGTTGTCAAAACAAAGTCAGTATCAGGGATTCCTTCAGTTGCTAATTGTTCGCGCGATGCTTCAAATTTCTTCGCTGTACAAGGCATTAAAGCCACGACAGTTAAGTCTTTGCGCTCAACACCAAGTTTTGTCGGGATAAGCTCTTTCAATACCGGTGAAAGCATTGACATTGGCGACTTCGCAGTTGATAAGTGGTTAATCATATCAGGATGTGCTTGCTCTAAATATTTTACCCAAGCCGGACAGCAAGAAGTAAAGATTGGCAAGTTTTCGCCTGATTTTAGTCTTTCTAAGAACTCTGTTGCTTCTTCCATAATAGTTAAGTCAGCAGAGAAATTTGTGTCAAAAACCATATCAAAGCCGATTTTGCGAAGAGCCGCATTCAGCTTGCCGATTGCATTTTCACCCGGTTTAAGCCCAAACATTTCACCAATTGCAACACGTACAGACGGTGCCATGTGAACCACAACTTTTTTGTTCGGGTTGGTGATTTCGTCCCAAACTCTTTCGATATCTGATTTAATAGTTAACGCGCCTGTCGGGCAAACCGCCGCACACTGACCGCAATAAACGCAATCAACACAGCCTAATTCGCGACCGGCAAGTGGAGCAACAACTGTTTTTGAACCTCTGTTAGCGAATCCTAAAACAGAATGTCCCTGGAACTCATCACACGCTCTAACACAAGCACCGCAAAGGATACATTTGTTAGGGTCACGTACAATTGCCGGGTTAGACTCATCAACCGGCAAGTATTCTTCTTTACCTTTGGACGGATAACGGATATTTTTAATACCGTATTCTTCAGAATATTTCTGCAGTTCGCAGGTTCCAGAACGCTCACAAGTTAAGCATTCGCGATCGTGGCTTGCAAGAAGTAATTCAAGAACCGTTTTTCTGATGCGGCGGGTTTTTTCAGTGTTTAGACTGATTTTCAAACCCGGCTCCGGCGGCATTGTACAAGAAGACTGAATCCCTCTGCCTTCGATTTCTACAACACACATTCTGCAAGCACCGAATTGGGTCAAGTCAGGGCGGTAGCAAAATGTCGGAACGTTCATTCCCGCTTTTCTTATAACCTCTAAGATATTCGGTTCGTTTGTATATTCTACTTCTTTTCCGTCTATAAATAATGTTGGCATTTTTTTATTCCTTTATCTTTTCTAGTGACTAAGCCGCTAGGTGACTAGGTGACTAAAAAGCTTGCTTCGTCACTTAATCACTTAGTCTCCTATTCACTTACAATAGCTTTGAACGGGCAGCTTGATAAACAAGCACCACACTTGATACATTTGTCTTGTTCGATTTCGTGGATTTCTTTTACAGAACCTCTAATCGCATCGACCGGGCAAGTTCTTGCACATTTTGTACAACCTTTGCATAAATCGCCGATAATAACGATTTTCTTCATCGCTGTACAAACACCAGCCGGACATTTTTTGTCGCGAATGTGTGCAATGTACTCGTCTTTAAAGTATTTTAAAGTTGAGAGAACCGGGTTTGGTGCGGTTTTTCCAAGTCCGCAAAGCGAACCGTCTTTAACCGCAATCGCAAGTTCTTCAAGAATGTCAATGTCTGACATCTCACCGTTACCTGCAACGATTTTCTCCAAAATTTTCAACATGTTTTTAGTACCCTCACGGCACGGAACACATTTCCCGCAAGACTCGTTTTGCGTAAAGTTCATAAAGAATCTTGCAACTTCAACGATACAAGTATCTTCGTTCATTACAACCAGACCGCCTGAACCTACCATCGCGCCTGCTTTAATCAAGCTGTCATAGTCCATTGAAAGGTCTAAATGTTCTTCGGTCAAACATCCGCCTGAAGGTCCGCCGATTTGAACCGCTTTGAATTTTTTACCGTTGCGGATTCCGCCGCCGATATCAAATACGATGTCGCGCAATTTTGTACCCATCGGAACTTCAATCAAACCGGTGTTGTTAACTTCGCCTGTTAAAGCGAAAGTTTTTGTACCTTTTGAAGTTTCAGTACCGAATGATGAGAACCACTCAGCACCGTTTAAGATAATCAATGGCACATTAGCCAAGGTTTCAACGTTGTTAATCAAAGTCGGTCTGCCGAACAAACCTTTGTTCGCCGGGAACGGTGGTTTTGGTCTTGGCATACCGCGCTCACCTTCAATTGAAGCGATAAGAGCAGTTTCTTCACCGCAAACAAACGCGCCCGCGCCTTCTTTGATGTGTAATTCGAACGAGAAGTCTGTTCCGAAAATATTTTTACCCAAGTAATTACGAGCTTCCGCATCCGCAATCGCTTTTCTTAAACGCTTAATCGCTAGAGGGTATTCCGCACGAACATATATATAACCTTCATCAGCGCCAATTGCAAAAGCAGCAATTGCCATACCTTCGAGCAATTTATGCGGGTCACCTTCCATGATACTTCTGTCCATGAATGCACCCGGGTCGCCTTCGTCACCGTTACAAACAACATAAGATTTTCCGCCTTTGTTCATTGCGGTAAATCTCCATTTGCGGCCAGCAGGGAAACCTCCGCCCCCTCTGCCTCGAAGACCTGATTTCTCCATCGTATCAATGACGTTATCAGGATTTCCGTCTTCTAAAACTTTTGCTAAAGCTTCGTAACCGCGCAATGCAATTGCTTCGTCTAAGCTTTCTGCGTTACATTTACCGCAGTTTGCAAGCGCTGTACGTTTCTGTTTTGCATAGAAATTAATTTCGTCGTTTTTCGCAACTTTTTCACCGCTATGAGGATCAACATAGAGCAATCTTTCAACCGGAGTATTGCCTTTGATGTGGCTCTCAACGATTTCTTCAACATCAACTTCTTTAACTTTTACATAAGTTACGTGTTTGTCAGGGATGATTACCAAAACACCTTGTTCGCAGAAGCCATGGCATCCTGTCGGAACGATAGTAACTTTGTCGTGGTCAGTAAGTTTCGAAACGCTTGCGCCAAGTTCTTCAAATTTAGCGATAACTTTGTTCGCACCGTTAGCAACACAACCTGTACCTGCACAAACAAGAACGCGCAAACCCTGCTTTGCTACAGTTTCTATCGCTTTCTTTTGTTCTTCTTTAATATCAATTTTTAAAGCTGTTTTTTCCATTATGCAACTCCCTCCGCTGCTTGGGTGCTCGCGCTAAACGTGCCTTCGGCCGTCGCCTTCGCGCCGCCCTGCGCACTCTGCTCGCACTCCGCCTTAATCAATTCGTCTAAAACAATTGACATCGCGTCAGACGTCATTTGCGGGTAAACTGTTTCGTTAATTACAACAACCGGCGCAAGTCCGCAAGCGCCGAGGCAGCTTACTGTTTCTACTGAGAACAAGCCGTTGTCTGTTGTTAATTGACCTTCTTTAATTTTAACTTTTGCTCTGATTGCGTTTAAAACAGGCATTGAACCACGAACGTGGCACGCTGTTCCGTCGCAAACTTTAACTTCATATTTGCCTTTTGGCTCCAACGAGAATTGAGCGTAGAATGTTGCAACGCCAAAAACTGTCGCTGGCGAAAGGCCTTGAATCTTTGTTCCGATGTAAATCATCGCTTCTTCGGGTAAATATCTGTAAATCTCTTGAACTTTTTGCAAAATTGCAATCAAGTTAGCTTTCTTACTTCCACACTGACTTATAATCTCATCCAGCTTAGCCGTGTCAATCTTTTCTGCTACACTCATGTCGGCTCCTTTTGTCATTTTGGGCAAATAGTCGAAACAAAACCGCGTCTAATTCCCAATCTTGCACCGTTTACGTCTTTTTGCGAACCTTAATTCGCACCTTGCCATAATGGCGCATCTATCATCTACATGCTGCAAAAGCAGCTAACAACATTATCACACGGTGAATTTTTAAAATCAAGTTTCAAGAGCCGTTTTCGGTGTTAAAATTATGTAAAGAAAGCGTAAGCTGATACTCATCAGTGTTGGCTTTCGTCAGCAAGACAAGCAGGATAAGCACAATATAGCAACGTAAGAGTTTTGGAACAAAACTCCACAGGAGCTAAGATGCGTGAGAAAGGACTCACAATCAAGCTTTATACTTTGAATAGAAGTATGAAACTATCATCAATATTACACCCAAAAATAGGAATGCAATAAGCTTGTAAAGCATATCAACATTATACAAATCAAGCATAAATATTTTTATTGTAGCTAAAATACTTATGCAAATTCCGGTATTTTTCAGGAATTTCTGTTCCTTGAATATGCCTACAAGGATTATCGTTCCTGCATATAAAATCCATACCGTTGAAACTAAATAATGCGAAAGGCTGCCTGCCAGATGTAATGTTTCAAGGTGAACTAAGAAAAACCCTAGAACCGCTGCCAAGTATTTATAAGCCTCTAACTTTGTCCATTTTGCATAAATAGCTGCCGTCACAATTGCAACTGTGTACGCAATAAATCTCATATACGTAAACTGGTAACTAGCTGCAAGCATCGTAATCAGCGCACATATACCGATAAGGTGAGCGACGACATCAAACACCTGATAATTTGTCATACTATATAATCTTTTGCTCTGTAATGAATATTTATACCCGATAATCGCCCACACCATAGGTCTTATATACGGATTATAATGAACCAGAAAGCGGTTTAATTCAAAACAAATATACAAATAGATAAGTGAAATATAGCTAAATCTCAAAAGATTTGCTTGCTGTCTGTTTTCTTGCTCAATAAGTTTTCCTGAAACAAATGCTGAAAGGATAGGAATCCCGAATATTAGATAAAAAGGCTCATGCATAACAAAGAACACCGTTGTTATAGAGGCACTGAAAAACACAATGACCCCATTTGCTAGGTAATTCAACTTATATTTATTTACTGCATAAGCAAGTAACATGCCTTCTATTGACCACAAATATAACTTTAGAGCGCCCTGTCCGAAGAAATATGTACTCAAAAATATTGCAACCAGCAATGAATACACATAGTATTCTGATTTTTTCTTAATCGCAAGCCCGGCATACATAACAGCCATCGCCGCCAGCAAAGAAGCAATATTTACATAATTTTCTCTGAACACTAATATTGAAAACAAAGTCAACACGGCAAAGTTAAGCCAGTTGAGCATATTATTTGGTTTAAAGATTTCAAACGCCAAGTACATCAGCCATAAGACCAACGGATAAAATATATTCGGAGTGCCGTTATATTGTGAAAACGAATAAATTACACAAGTTGTCATAATTAAATTTAAAAAGTTTAATGCACTTTTATCTTCGTTTCTATAAGTAAACAGTAGTGAAAGTGCGTTTAGCAAAATAAGATACCCGAACAAAAATTCTATTGTAGGAGGTTCGCCAATAAAGAAAGGATTTAAATAACCGCCGATAAGTCCAATAACTAACATGGATACAGTTTTGTTTTTATCAGCAACATAATATGCCGCAACTAAAATTAAACCCGAAACAACAAGCGCCGCCGGCGTATTAAAAATATGGAACAAATTGGTCGCGCAATATGTTGTTATGAACAATATCGCAAAACCGGTTCCCATAAGAACTTCTGCATAACTTTTCATATCGTCTTTGTGCAATTTAACAGCACCCGCAATCATTGCGCCACCTGCTAAAAATCCTGTTATAATCTTCATTAGCGGAGTGAATACTATAAATGGTGATATTAATTTTATAAAAATACAAACCCCAATAATCAGCGCCAAAGCACCGACTTTGTTGAATATATTGCCAAGAAAAACCTTTTCGAAATCAAACGAGTCATCATAAGTCTTTTCAATATTTTCCTGAACCTGTACTGAATTTTCCCAGAACGGCTCTATATTTTCCTCAACCGGAATTGCTTTTTCTTCCGCAGGTATAACTTTTACAAAAGCAGATTCAACAGATTTTGGCCCAAATGGCTTCGCGTCTCTGCTTGTTATCTTAAGGCGTCTAATCTCATCTTTGACATCATTGAGGTTAAGTTGCAGTATAATTACCCAAAGAAACAATATTAAAAACAAAATTCCCATAAATATAAAACTCCCATCTTCAGCTAAGTATATATTTAACAGCGGTACTTGTCAAATATGTTTTTCACACCATTGGGCAATAGGACAAACGGGACAGTTTGGTTTGATTGGTTTGCATACATTTTGACCGTGGGTGACCATCAGCGAATTGATATCGATCCAATATTTCACAGGCAGCTTTTCGCGCAGCGCAAATTCAGTTTCCTCAGGGGTTTTGGTTTTTACATAACCGATCCTGTTAAAAATCCTATGCACATGCACATCGACACAAATCGCAGGTTTATGGAAGCCTTCGGACAGCACAAGGTTTGCAGTCTTTCGGCCAACACCCTTAAATTTAATCAATTCTTCAATCGTATCCGGAACCTGCGAATTGTATTTTTCAACAAGCTCTTTTGAAAGTTCGACGATCTGTTTAGCTTTATTAGCATAAAATCCCACCGGATAAATCGCTTTTTCTAAAACTTTCGGATCTATCAAAGCAAATTCCGCCGGCGTTTTGCCAAGCTCCAACATCCGCAGAGTCGCAGGATAAGTCGTTTTGTCGTTTGTGCGCAGGCTCAAAATACAAGCGATCAAAACGATATAAGGGTCGCGAAACTCGTCCATCAATTTCACAAACTCGCTCTGAGGCTGTTTTGCCGACTTCAGTGCCGCCACAATTTTATCTATATCAATCTTAATTGTTATTTTATACCTCCATTGTCATGCTGAACTTGTTTCAGCATCTTCCACCGTCAAGGTTCACGCAAGTCGTACTAGTGGAAGATCCCGAATCAAGTTCGGGATGACAGTAAATTTTCAACGTCGATATCTGTCTTTAATTTCAACGCATAAATATTATCGCGGCCAAATTTTTGCAATTTCACAGCGTCTTTTTCAGTGGTAATGATATCACCTTGTACTTTTTCAATATCGTTTAGTTCATAACTATGATGGTCGTCAAACGTAATCGTGTTTTTTATGTTGTAATTTTTTAGGAAATCATAAAACTGTTGCGGCTGTCCGATTGCGCAAATTGCAGTTACTTCACTACCCTCTGCGAGGCGTTCATCTGTTTTTATATTATAAATATAATCAGGCTCAGTGCGACAAACAGAAGTCTCAACTTTCATTTTTTTGCCCATAATTTTGGCAAGTTTTTCCGCACGTGTGTGGTCAGTATCTTTGCTGACTATCACTAAACGGTCAATACGGCTAAACGCTTCCAATCCTTCTCTAAGCGGCCCTGCCGGCAATAATTTTTCGTTACCAAAAAGCATCTTTGAATCAGCCAAAACGATATCCAAATCCCGATGAAGTTTACGGTGCTGAAACCCGTCGTCGAGAATTATATGCGTCACCCCAAACTTTTCAACCGCATAACGCGCTGCAGCGATTCTATTTTTTGAAGTAATCATAATTGCGCCTGTGTTCTCTGCTAACCAGTATGGCTCATCGCCAGCCATCTGTGCATCATAAAAAATCTGTTCCCCGTCTGAGATGACATTCAGCCCTTTGACGTCATGTTGAGCAGAGCGAAACATCTCAACATTGTTGTCAAGCGTAAACCTTGAGATTCTTCGCAAAAGCTCAGAATGACGGGGGTTACTGAGCCCACCGCCGTAACCGCGTGAAACAATTGCTACTTTTTCGCCGCGTGATTTTAGATATTTAACAATTTCAGCGACGACGGGAGTTTTACCCACCCCGCCGGTTGTAATGTTCCCAACAGAAATCACATACGCATTAACCTTTGTTGGTTTTAAAATCTCTCTGTCATATAGAAAATTCTTAAACCCGCTGCCAACAGCGTAGAACAACGAGGCAAATTTAAGAACGCCAAAAAACAACCCTTTTGCATCTTTGTCATAATGTATTTTGCTTATTTGTGTTTTAAAATTCATTCAAGAATTATAACACACAAAAACCTGAAGGTTGTAGCTCCAGGGTTTTAATGTGCTTAAAGCAATTATTCTACACACCTGAGATTTTTATTCATAGAACTCTTACCATTAGCTTGGCATGCATATTGATTGCCTGAAATCCAGTAATCGGCAGACATCACACTAGTTGGGCTGCTGGTTCCGTCCTCAAGCCAATATCCACGGGTATCACTTGCCCAAGGAAAAAGTAGTGGAGGATCAACGTATAGCCCCAATTTATCTTTGTGTGAGAGAATTGTATCCCACTCTGCTTGTGTAGGCAGCCTCATATCCAACAAATCACAGGCTTTCTTAGCACCTGCCCAATAATTATAGCGGCAATAAGAGCTTTGACACCAACTGTGGTTTACAGGATGTGGACAGTTCTCACATGACATATCATACTTCATATCCTCTGTATCATTTGTCAAGTCTAAGTAATCGTAATTTACATCAGCACTTGAAACACATATATCACCCAACCTTACTCCCTTGGTACAAACAGTTTTATTAACGACATTAAACTTTCTAATATCTTTGGTTCCATCGGTGACATTCGGGGAGGTGTCGCCGTTGGTGTCGTAGATTGCGGCTACGGAGCAAGTTGCTACTTCAGGGCCGGTGGCGGCTGGGTCCAGGGTACAGTTGGGGTTATAGGCTATGAGCATGTTTGCTCCATTTGCCAGTTTTACACCCCAGGTTTGGGAGTTCCAGGTTTGACCGAAGGCATTTGATGTTTTGAATGATTCTGCGTTAAACGCTGTTTCGTCTATGTTCTCTGAGAAGCATTCGTTAAGGTGGTCGTTATCGCAGGTTTTTACTATTTTCATGTAGTGTTGCAGTTCTTCTATAAATTTTTGGGTTGAGTTCAGGTTTGTTAATTTCCCTCGTGCGTGCATTTGGGAGACAGCTTGGGTTAGTCTATTTTTAAAGACATCATCGGCTGTACTCCAGCGGTTAGTGTCCCAGCTTTTGAGTAGTGTGGGAATTGTTAACGCCGCCACAACACCGATTACGGCGAGGACTATCAGCACTTCGGCCAGGGTGAAAGCCTTTTTTCGGGGGTAAATAGGGGGATAAGGCAATAGGGGAATAGGTTCATTTTGTTCGCAATTGCTCACCAAATCGTTGCTGGCTTTTGGTCTATTATCTCTAGCGCTTAAAAGGAGCCCCCCCCCCCGCAAATGCAGTCGTATCAAGGTTTTTCATGCTTTCTCCTGTTCTTTTTTTGTTCCAAAGTTGCCCATTTGTCATCCTGAATTTAGTTCAGGATGACAAAGTAATTATATCATTAAAACATTAATCTAAATAGCAAGAACCGTTTGTTGAGTTTTTCAGAGAATTTTCTCAGGTTGCAGGTTGTGACAGCTGTGTCATCCATAATTTTTTGCAACTCTGTTTTGCTCTCAGGCGTTAGTCTGTTTACAGTGTCTAACGTGGTTGAAATATCAACCATTGTATTATTCAAATTATTAACAGTTCTTGTTAAATCTTTTTTCAACTGGTCATCTTTTGTAAGGGTATTTACAAACTTACTGATTTCGTTGATGTTATGCATTGATGCTCTGATATCCGCTGCCATTTGTTTTGACTGCTCAGTATCACCCATAATTTTATTCAAATTATCGCTCAATGAAGCCATTGAGGTTGTCGCAGAATTCAAATCTTTTCTAAACGAAGGGTCTCCGATTAACGTATTTATATTTTTAGAGAGTTTATTAAAGTCAGTCGTCGCTTGATCAGCAAGCTCCATCATTTTCTTTATGTCACCGCGTGAATCGTCAATAAGCTCGTTAAGCTTTGCCATTGTTCCGCTGGCTTGTGAAGTCAAATCATTAATGTTTACAACAGACGCTTTTAATTCAGCGATAACATCATCTGATAGCAAGTCGTTAACTTTTCTGTTGGTTTCAGTCAAGGATTCAGCCGCTTTATACTGCCAGTCAAGGAAGTCTGCCAACCTCATCGGCTCAATAACCGTATAAGGCGAAGTCTGCTTAGGATATGGCAAAGTAACTTCATCAAGCGTTGTGATACGCAGCTTTGAATTGCCGCTTTGCTGAATTGCTGTGCCTTTCATAAACTCAGGCAAAATCAAACCCGGCAAGTCAACGATATAGTCAACTTTATATGCATGGTTTGTTTTAATATAATCGCGGCTGCTATGCGGAACAGCATCACGCGCTATGATTTCAATATTTTTAATATTTCCTACATCAAAATAACTGTCGTCAAGTTTCATCTCAACAACATCATCTTTAAACAAAAGATCCTTATTTGATACAACCGGCAGATAAAGTGTTCTTGTTTTTGGCGGTGTAATTTCAAGGAAAAGTTCCCCGATTAGCCCTGATTGCTGGATAGAAAACATCGACGCATTAGGAATTTTAATCCCCTCGGTCGTAATAACAAATTTAACCGTAACATAACTGTTTTCGCCGGCAACAACAGGTGTAATTTCTTCTACCTGACCGACTTTTAACCCCATCATCTGAACACCTGCACCCGGACGCATACCATTAATATCTTTAAATTGAATTTCAATACGCTCCGCAGAAGACAACGAACGGCCTTTGACACGCCAAACGACACCGAGCAAAAGCACCAGTGCTAAAAGCGTCAATAAACCTACCTTAAACGATGATGAAAATTTCATATAACGATTATAACAATAAAACACATTTGAAGCAAACGTTTCGGGCTAAAATCACCCTTTTGACGTAGTTAGCTACAAATAATTGGCTAAAATGCTTTTGACATAATTTTGGGTTTCAGCATAAGGCGGAACGCTGCCATATTTGTCCACAGCTCCCGGGCCGGCGTTATAAGCAGCAAGAGCCAACACCACATTACCGTTATATTTGTCTAACATTGATTTTAAATACCGCACTCCGCCGTCAACGTTTTGCGCAGGATTATAAGCATCTTTTACACCCAAGCCCTTGGCAGTAGACGGCATCAGTTGCATTAACCCCATAGCGCCAGCTTTAGAAGTCGCTTTCGGATTAAAACCGGATTCCTGTTTAATTAAAGCTTTTACAAGGTTTTCGTCCACCCCGTGTTTTTGAGAGATTTTTGAAACCATATTCATAATATGCGCCTTGCTTGTCGGCTGCGCCAAGTTTGCCGGACGCGCTACGCTTCCTGCCGGAAGAATCGAACTTAAATCAGGAATTTCATCGACTTCCTCAACATCATTTTGCGCTGCAAGCTGTGCTTTAACCTTCATTATTTCAGGGTTCATAAGGAGCGAACCAAAATTTGCTTTGGTGGATGACTGCAGAATTTTTTCAAAATCAGTGATGCTTTTTGTTCCCGGCAGCGATTTTATATCAGTGGAAGCATTAGCAGGATAAATCGTATCAAGCGGATTTTTTACCTGTGCTTGAGCGTTGGAAGCATTTACCTTCTGGTGGATTTGCGCATAACGCTGCATCGCTGCAGCCTGCCCGCCGCCATTAAGCATATTTTGAATAAAGTTTGAAAACATACCTCTGCACCCTCAGTCTTGGTCAATAATATATTACTACCAAACACTGATTTCGTTATCCTCTATTTGCATTAATGATTTATTGGGGTAAGTCAATTAAGAAATAAGCATGCAATCGCCATAACTGTAGAAACGATAGCTGTTTTTTATGGCTTCATCGTAGGCGTTGAAAACGTTGTCTTTGCCGGCAAGGGCGCTGATTAGCATTAGTAAAGTAGATTTTGGCAAGTGAAAGTTTGTGAGCAATTTGTCAACTACTCTAAACTCATATCCCGGGTAAATGAAAAGTTCTGACGCGTCTTGGCAAGCTTTGATTTCGCCGTATTTTTGGAACGCGGTTTCTAAAGTGCGCACTGTTGTTGTACCAACTGCCACAAGCTTTTTACCCTCAGCGCGTGCTTTATTAATTGCCGCCGCGGTTTCTTCTGTAATTTCAAAAATCTCCGAGTCCATTTTGTGTTCAAGAATATTTTCGCATTTAACAGGACGGAAGGTTCCCAATCCCACATTCAAAGTAACATAGGCGATTTCAACACCTTTAGCTTTCAATTTTGACAGAATTTCTTCAGTAAAATGCAGCCCTGCGGTTGGTGCCGCAACTGAACCTTCTTTTTGCGCGTAAACTGTTTGGTAACGCTCCGTATCATTGGCATCGTCTTTGGCTTCACGTTGACGCTCGATATAAGGAGGCAGCGGGATATGACCATTACGGGTCAAAACATCAAAGACATTTCCCTCATAAATCAGTTCAACAAGCCATTTACCATTGTCTTTTAGGGGCTCAATTATTTTCACCTGAAGTTCGTCGCTGACTTCCAAAACCATCCCCGGTTTGACACGTTTTGAAGGCTTAATTAAAACTTCCCAGCGCGAGTGAGCTGAGGCTGGAAGGGCGGCTTCGCCGGCCTGCAACGCCGTTACTCGCGAACGAGCAAGAGAGCCATTTTTTGCAGTCTCATTAACCCCTTTAAGTAAGAAGATTTCGATATTCGCTCCGGTATCTTTTTTAGCAAAAAGGCGCGCCGGAATTACCTTTGTATTATTTAAAACGAGCAAGGTATTTTCGTCAAGCAAATCAACAATGTCATAAAAATGTTTATGCTCAATTTCGCCGTTTGCACCCAAGAAAAGCATCTTAGAATTCTCACGCTTTTCGCAAGGATGCTGCGCAATCAATTCTTCCGGCAAATTATAGTCAAAATCAGATAAGAGCATTATTCGTCTTTAGATTCAATCTTTTTTGCGTTTTTCAAATCACTATCGCTGACAGCTGCTTTTTTCTTAGCATTTTCAGCGTCAATCTGTTTGTTAACAACGACAGTCTGCACAATTTGGAGAACGTTGCTTGTTACCAAATAGAGGAAAACCCCAGCCGGAATCGGGATTATGATAAAGGTTCCGATAATCATAATCGGCATGAAGGTACTCATTGATTTTTGCATTGCAGCCTGAGTTGGATCTTGACCGGCAGAGCTTGCACTCTTCATCATGATTTTTTGTGATAACCACATGGTGAGTCCAAACAACGCGATTAAAATCAACACGTCATAGTGGAAAGTTCTTGTAGCTTCTTTTGTAGGAACAGATGCGGTAAGCACATCACCTTTTCTTTCAAAAGTAAGTTTTTCTATTTCTCGGGTATTAGTGTCAGTTACAGCTATTTCAGCTTTTTCTAAGTTTTGCGATTGAGTGAATTTCAAATCAAGCGCGTCAATAGTTACAACAAAATCAATCGGTTCGCCCGGGGTGATTCCGCCTTTAACTTCAAGCGATTTTGCCGGTTTATCTATTTTAACGTTTTCAATAATCTCACCACCCGGCAAATAAACCGTCGCGGCTTTGCCCAACGCAAAAATATCTGTTTTAGAAACCCCGAAAGTTCCGTCGTTAGAGATTTCCGCTGAAGCTCTTAGGGTTGTATCAAGTCTGTTTACAAAAAGAAAATGGCTGTTACCTGCAACCTGTATAAACGCCGGACTCATTAACGCTGAATAAAGCAAAATGAAAACAGGCATCTGAATTAACAGAGGCATGCACCCGCCCATCGGGTTGAAATTGTGTTCTTTATAGAACTCCATCATTTTGGTCTGCATCATCTGCGGATTGCTTTTATATCTGTCTTGAATAGCTTTTAATTTCGGCTGAAGATCTTGCATTTTACGCATAGAGCGCTGTTGCGAAACGTTCAACGGCCAGAGCAAAAGTCTTACTATAATTGTTAGTAAGATGATTGCTACCCCGTAATTTCCTGCTATGCTTGCCAGTGTTTTCAATATATCTATTGTAATTGCGTTAAAGTCCAATGTTCTATTCCTTGTGTTAATTCAACAGTCCTCATAAGACCTCCGGTCTTTTGAGATTCTCTCATTCGGAAATTCAAAAGTAAACTTTTTCATTTCACTCGTTCGTTCTCCCATGATACTACTAAAAGATTTCAAGTCAATTTGAGAAATATTCTATTTTCGCCCTTGACGTTTAATTTTGTTTTTAATAGACTTGAATTGTTGACCTCAAACAGAATGTTGATAATTAAATAAAACTTATCGGGATGTAGCGCAGCTTGGTAGCGCACCTCGCTTGGGACGAGGGGGTCGCACGTTCAAATCGTGTCATCCCGACCATTTAAAAAAAGAGGATTTCGGATTAACGAAGTTCTCTTTTTTGTAACTATAAGGAACAGACAGATTACTATAGTGGTTGAGAGTAAGCATTTGTGGGCGAAAGCAGTATCCACGATTAAAGATTATAAGCTTTTTATAATATTTTTGGTTGCTCATTTAGTTGTTTGGACATCTTTGTCATTCGTTCGTGATTTATTGCCGACTGATGCTTTAGAAACAATCGTTTGGGGCGGACTTTTTGACTGGGGAACGCATAAACATCCCCCGCTTTCCGGTTGGATGGGATATTTTGCTTATAACTTGCTTGGCAAAACAGATTTGTCATTGTATCTATTGGGACAAGCTTGTATTTCGGTAGGGTTTATTTACCTTTTTAAGCTCGGCAGATTTTTTCTTGACACAAAACAGTCAATGCTTGCGGTAATGATTTTGGAAGGCTGTTATGTGTACAGTTATATGACGGTTTTTGACGGTTTTAATCCGAACTTTGTTATGTTCGCACTTTTTCCGGCCATCGCTTATTATTTTTATAAGAGCATGAAGGAAAACTTATTGATTGACTGGATTTTGCTGGGCATAACAATCGGACTCGGATTTTTGAACAAATATCAGACAATTATGTTAATTCTGCCCATGACTATGTATTTACTTTTCGTTCCAAAAGGACGGGAACAGTTTAAAAGACCGGGATTATATTTAGCGGGAATTACTGCATTTTTAATATTTTTGCCGCATCTTATCTGGCTTTATAAGAATAATTTCTTTCCTCTGATGTATTTTGAAGAGCGCAGAATATTTTATTCCCATGCTTATTCAGGATGGATTAAATATCTTCAATCGCCTTTTATGTTTCTAATGACTCAAGCGGGTGCGATTGCCGGCAGCGTAATCATTTTCTTCATGCTTAGGATGGGAAATAGACTTCCAAAAGAAGAAAGTGAAAATAGAAACCTTGCTGATATCTGGTTTTTGATTCTTCTTGGGATTTTTCCAATAGTTCTTCAAGTATTGCCGGGGTTGATTACCGGAGACCACATTAACGGAACCTGGGGTTATCCGATGCTGTTTATGACGGGCATATTACTGTTTTATTTTTTTCCGATACGCTCGCATGACAAATTGACTACATATACCCTAAGATGGGTTTATGGCACTATGATAGTAATATTCTTAATTTTGCTAACACTTTTTTGCGTAGAGAAGAATTTTAGAAGCCGATATCCTTCCGAAGAAATCGCAAGCGATCTTGAGGAGATTTGGAACAAAAAAACACACGCTCCGCTTAAATATATTGGCGGATACATTGAATTTGCACTACCGATAACAATTTACGATGAGACGCCCCCTGAGATAGTATTAGACACATACGGGCATAAAAATCCTTGGATCACACCTGAGGAAATAAAAAAATCAGGCGTAATGATTATAGGCAGAAATTATGGCGCCGCTAAAGCATATACCAAAGCTCTTGTGCCTTTTTTACCAAAAAATTACGTTGCAAGACCGTCAGAATATCAGTTCACCGTTTTAAATAAATTAAACCAAGAGCGTGAATACCACATTTTCTACGTGATTATCCCGCCGTCAGGTAAAAAGCATTAACCCCTGCGCTCTAGGAACGCTTGTTTTGCCGCGACGCCAAGACCGACACCGGCAAGGACATAAGTTAACCAAGCAAAGATATAATTGCGTTTTAACGGAGCTAACGAAACTCCCGGAAGCTTCTCTTTAGCAGCCTTAATACCACGGATTGACGCCATTCCTTCTTCAATAATTGTCGGTAAGAATGCAGCAAAACCGAGTTTGCCTGCGTTATCTGCAATGAAATTCTTTTCTTTATCACCACGATTTGTCGCGGTTTTTGCGCCACCCCACATGCCTGCAAGAAGCAAAAGTGCAAACGGTGCATTACGGGTATAAGCACGAGTTTTTTGCATAAACTTCCAAATTCCGCCCTTAGCATGATTAATAGCATGACCTAATTCATGCAACATTAGTGACGGCTTGCTCTGCGGAGCAACAGCAAGTCCTTTACCCGCACCCAAAGCATCCGGCATAAAGAATGCGTTTTTCCCTTGTGCAACTTGTTCAATCGCGTCACCAAATCCTGAATAGTTAACTTTGTTTTGAGGGGTAATGTAATCCGTTACAACATTAATGTTGACTTTTCCACCCAGTTTGTTAGCTTTCTCTTTCATCGCATTCGCAACTTCTTTAACGTTTACTTCGGAAGTGAATTCTTGTCCTCTCATAAGTTTATCGGAGCATACTTTCGACAATTTATTGATTGCTTCAGTCAACAGCAATAATAGTCCGGCTGCCATACCGGTTTTAGCGACCGGGTCATCTGATACTTGATTCAGATTTAAAAATGGTTTATCTTCCTGAATTTGCGCACGTTGAGGTTCGCCACTATAATAATAGTTAGGCGGCACATAAGAATATGCTTGATTTATTTTCACACTACCTGTCATGACATATATATTAAAACGCACAAATGCTAAAAATTGCCCAATTAAAGACAAATGTTAAGTGAATTTTAAAATATGTTTACGAAATTACGCGTTGAACGTACTTTCTTCGTGGAAGTTTTCTTTAGGCGCACCGCAGATTGGACAAAGATAATCATCCGGCAAATCTGCGAATTTTTTGCCTTCCTTTTCTTCGTCATAAACCCACAGACACACACTACATATATAACGCATAAGAGAATTCCTTTCTTTTTATGATATAATCGACTTATGAAACACACTTTTGAACAAAAAGTTTATTACGCGGACACAGACTCTTACGGCGTTGTCTGGCACGGGTCTTATTTAAGATGGATGGAAGTCGGACGCTGTCAGTGGTGTGAAGAAGTCGGGCTGAACTTGATTGATTTAGATAAAAATCACGACATCGTTATTCCTGTTGTTGGCTTAAATATTCGCTACAAGATGTCTGCAAAACTTGGCGATGATATTATTATTGAAACAGAATGCACAAAATTCAACAGTCTGTCGGCTACCTTCAAACAGGTTATGAAATCAAAAGAAACCGGAAAAACTTTTATTGAAGCAGAAGTCGAAGTTGTTGCAATCGCAGCTTCTACCGGCAAATTGTATCGCAGAATGCCTGAGATTTTGCTCAACGCCTTTGAAAAGGAGTTTGCATGCGCTTAAATAAATATATTGCTTTAAGCGGGCTTTGCTCTCGTCGCAAGGCCGATGAGCTTATTGAAGCGGGTGCCGTAAATATTAACGGAAAAATCGTCAAGGAACTCGGTTTTGCCGTAAAAGATAAAGACAAAGTTTTTGTTGAAGGTAAACTCGTGCGCCCCGCAAAACTTGAATATTACAGGTTCTACAAACCCGGCGGATATGTAACAACCGCTGATGATGAGAAGGGGCGCAAAACGGTTTATGACCTTTTGCCTGATAATCTCAAACACCTAAAACCAGTCGGACGTTTAGATAAAGATTCAACAGGATTGCTGATTTTAACCAATGATGGTGATTTGATTAATGAATTAACCCACCCGTCGATTAAGGTTCCAAAGATTTATCACGTTGCAATTGACGGTAAAATCCACAAACACCAGCTTGAACAACTTGCGCTTGGGGTCGAAATCGAACCCGGAAAAATGGCGTACGCTGACATTAGAGTGCTTGATGCGGATAACAAAAGCACCACAATGCAAATCACTCTTTATCAGGGTTTGAATCGTCAAATTAGGAAAATGTTTGAACATATCGGTTTTGAAGTTAAGAGCCTAAAACGTGTTCAGCACGCAATCATCACCCTTGACGGCTTGAAGCGCGGAGAATTTAAACCGATTAAACCAATACAAATTAGAGATTTGCGGAATTTTTTAAACAAGTTGAAAGGTTGAATGGTCGAATGGTTAAACGGATTGCAATAACAGGAAACATAGCAGCAGGCAAATCGACCGTTGAAAAAATCATTGCCGCAAAAGGTTACACTGTACTTGACGCGGACAAACTTGCGCACGAAATTCTTGAACAAAGCGAAGAAGTTCGCCTAGAATTTAAAAATTACGATATCTTTGAAGACGGTAAAGTTTCGCGTACAAAACTCGGCCACCTTGTTTTTGCCGACACCGGATTAAAAAAGAAATTAGAAGATATTATTCACCCGGAATTGATAGAAAAAATCAAATCCATCACAACATCGCCCGTATTTATCGCGGTGCCAATCCTATTTGAAGCAGGAATGGAAAAACTTTTCGATAAAGTGATTCTTGTCCACGCAGACGACGATATTCGCCTGGAAAGACTGATTAAGCGCAACAACTACTCAATTGAACATGCCAAGCAGCGCATGGCATCCCAAATGCCACAGGACGAAAAAATCAAACGCAGCGACTACGTTATCCGCAACAACGGTGAAGATTTAGAAGAACAAGTTGACAAAATCCTAAGGGAGTTACAATTACTCTAGCCCCTAGAAGACTTTTAGTATACTCTCATTGAGCGCTTTCTCACTAGGTTCTTGAGGGCCTTTGTTAATCAGCCTTTTAAGGATGAATTCTCGTTGCGGTCGGGGATACTGGCTTACTTTTTCAGCGACTTTCAACATGTCTGGTTGATCTGCCAATTTGATAAGACGCGCCTCAAATTGCTTGTATCCGCCTGTCTTTTGCATTGCTGCTCTCATTTGTTTTTTTGCCAGATTGACCGCACGCCCGCCAGTTATGTGTCTTACGCCAAAACTTATATTTGCGTTGACTTTGTTTACACTTGCCATAATTGATTGCCTTTCATGAATAGTATTTACCCTTATATTAAAACAGGGCATGAAAAAATTTGCGGGGTAAATAAATACCTAAACTTCCGCTGCCGCCATTTCCTGTTTTTGGAACTGCATCTCGTAAAGGTGTTTGTATTTTCCGCTCGGGATGTTGATTAATTCATCGTGTGTGCCAAGTTCAACAAGTTCGCCTTCGTTAATAACCGCAATTCTGTGAGCGTTTTTAATGGTTGAGAGTCTATGCGCTATGACAAAAACTGTTTTGTTTTTAATCAAATTATCAAGCGCTTTTTGAACAACTGCTTCAGATTTGTTATCAAGTGCTGAGGTTGCTTCATCCAGAATAACAATCGGAGCGTCTTTCAACATCGCACGCGCAATCGCAATACGCTGACGCTGACCACCGGAAAGTGTTGCTCCCCGCTCCCCGACATGCGTTTCCAAACCGTTATCAAGGGTCGAGACAAATTCATCAAGGTGTGCCATTTTAATTACTTTTTCAAGGTCGGCTTCTGTGGCTTTTTCATTACCCATCATAATATTTTCTCTGATTGAGCCGCCAAAAAGGAAGTTATCCTGAAAAACGAACGAAATATTATCACGCAGCGAATGAACGTTATAATTTCTAATATCAATTCCGTCGAATTCAATCGTGCCGTCTTTAATATCATAGAAACGTGGCAACAAGTTCACAACCGTACTCTTACCGCCGCCGGAGTTCCCGACAAGGGCGATAGTTTCGTTTTTACTAACTTTTAAGTTGAAGTTTTTCAAGACAGGAACATCTTTTTCGTATTCAAAACTAACGTTTTTAAATTCAATCGAATCATTTAAACCGTGTAATTCCGGAGCGTTTTCAGGCGCTGAAATCTGCGCATTCATATCAAACAACTCAAACACACGACCCATTGCAACAAATGTGTCTTGCAAGTTTGTAAGTGTGTTACCAAGAGTTTTGGTTGGTTTGTAGAGAAGCAGTAAAGACGTCACGAACGACATAAAGCTACCCGCGCTCAATTGACCTGAGAGAATCAAATGTGTACCATAGGCCATCACAAGTGCGATTCCGACTGAACAAACCGTGTACATAATCGGCGATAACCAGCCCACACGTTTTGTTAAAGACATCACGATATTAAATTGTTTATGAATTTTTTGTTCAAATTTGCCGTTTTCAGCATCTTGAAGATTGTATGCAGCAATTATTTTATTCCCGTTGAAAGTTTCGTTGAAACTTGTCGTCATACTTCCGTCAACAACAATATATGCGTTGGAAGTTTTCTTGATTCTTTTGCGCAAGAACACAACCGGCGTAATCGCGATACCCATTACAACAATCCCGATAATCGCCAAGCGCCAAGAGGTATAAAGCAATACAGCAACAAGCCCAAGGAAGCCAAATAGGTTTGTAATCAAGGATTTGATGTTATCGATAACGCTTTTTGACGCGGTATAAGGGTCATCACAGAACCTTGAAATCACCATGCCCGACGAGTTTACATCAAAAAACTGCGGATCCATTGAAGTTAGTTTTTTAAACAAATCAACCTTCAAGTGGTTAGAGATTTTATTACCGGTCCAGTCTGAAAGGTAGTTGTTAGCATACTTCAAGCCGCCTTGAATCGCTGCAAACATTACAATCCCAAACGGGATTACAAGAGCAAGCCATGCCTGCAAGTTGGTGATATGAAACGCGCCATAAGTATGCCCAAACATATTAAAACCAGCAAAAGTCCAGGCTTTGTCAGGATGCCCGTTTACAACAAAATCCATGTAAGGCTTGAGTGACAATGCTACGATACCATCAAGTAAACCAAGCGGAATAGCGATAATAACGTTCAGGATTGATCTTCCCAAGACCGGTTTGATATAGTAAAAAATCTTTTTTAACAGATATTTATATCTAAAAGCATCTTTTGAAGTTGAGTTCTGTAAAACATAATCCATATTCTTATTCCTTTTGGTTATCTTAAACCGCTAGTTCGTTTTCTTTGTTCGGGCAAGGTTTAATTACTTGAATGTTGCGTGTTTCGGTTAGTTCTTTACGCGCGTCTTTAATCAGAGAACGTTTTTCTTCGTCAAGCCTATACCCGCCGGCTAATCTGTCGATAAATCCCGAGTTCACTTTAAAAGCTTTTTCAAAAGCGCCGACTTCTATTAATATATCCTTAATCTGGTTAACATCGTAACAGAAATTCTGTTTTGAGTTGTAAACAAGGGTTTCTCCTGACGGTGAAAGAATCGGTTTACCGCCTTGTTCAAAATAGAGTTTGAACACTGATTTTAAATCTTGCATTTCTGATTGAAGAATGTTGATTGTTTGTTGAATTCTCAAGAATCTTTCAAACAAGTATTCCACATTATCAAGTTGTTTTACTTCCCAATCATAACGCTGAAGATAAAGTTTTTTTAATGGCGGATATGCCATCGCAAGCGCCATCGCATCAGCCATCGCGCGGTGGTGATTGGTAAGTTTAACATTGAAAACTTCTGAGAGCATGCCTAACCCGTGTCTGTCTAAATCAGGATAAACTTCTTTAAACATCTGTTGGGTGTCGACTCTTACGTTGGTCAATTCCTTACCGCAATATCTCAAGGACGATTCGTTCAGGAATGAGTAATCAAAAATAGCGTTGTGAGCAACAATCGGATGTTCACCAATAAATTCAAGGATTTTGCCGATAACTTCTTCTTCAGTAGGAGCATCAGCAACCATTTCTTCGGTAATCCCGTGGATTGCAATACTTGCTTTTCTTATATGTTGCTTTGGATTAATAAGGGTAGAATATTTGTCTTTAATTTTACCGTCTTCAAGGCGCAGGGCAGCAAATTCCACCATCTTTTCTTTTGTGTAATCAAGTCCGGTTGTTTCTATATCAAGTACGATTTCTATTACTTTTTTTCTCGCCATTATCTTATCCTGTCCGTTTCTATTAAGATAATAGCACAAACACTTTTTGTATGGTATATTAGGTTTAAAAAAAGGAGGAAGCATGTCAAACGCAATAGACATTAACGATAGCAACTTTGAAGCAGAAGTTCTGTCTTCTGAAACACCGGTTGTAGTAGATTTTTGGGCGCCTTGGTGCGGACCTTGCAGAAAATTAGGGCCGATTTTGGACGAAGTTTCTGATGAGTTCAACGGCAGAGTAAAATTCGTTAAACTTAACACAGATGAAAACCTAAAGACCGCTAAAGACTATTCTATCAGCGGACTTCCAAGCTTGCTTGTTTTCAAAAACGGCAAAGCGCTTGAAAGACTTGTTGGTTTAATGCCAAAATCTACAATCATTTCTAACATAGAAAAACATTTATAAAAATTTAGATGCTTAGAGAAAAAGAGGCTTAGTTTGTCTAGGCCTCTTTTTCATGTTTTCGTTTGTTTTTTTAATGCCTTAGTAACAGCACCTGAATTTCGCCAGGAATCAATTTCACTGAAAGCTTTCCTTTGCTTGCATTCGGCGCAGCATTTATTTTTATAGGTACCACCATATCTTCATCACTGAATTTCGGAACGCTGATTACAGCTGTTGCGGAAGATTTGAAATCTAAGTTACCATACACAACAACCGTGCCTTGGTCATAACTGATTGTGTAAGCAAAAACAGACGGGCTGCCGGTTTTTAACACTGTAAAAGTCGCCTGGTTTAATACCGGTGCAATGGTTGCTTTAAAAGTGTTTGCGGTATTATATTCATTTCTAAGACGAGTTGATGTTCCGCCCGGCGTTCTTGAGAAATTGAAAATATCAATTTTGCCTCTGTGGACAAAATAAACATCGTCGTCAGTAAAGGTTTTTCTGGCTTTTTTGTTCGCCCAAGGATAGATGTAATTATCCCCTGTCGGAAAACCGTCGACTGCATAAGAATTCACCGGCAGCGTCGCGTTTAGCCAGATAATCATTTCGCTAAACTGCTCCCCATTTATCAAAATCGGACTCAATTCATCGTGTGTGGTAAAACTTCCGATAACCGCTTTTGGCTCAGGATATTTTTTTAACGCAGCATTAGTTGAAGTTACATATCTCATAAATTCAGCGGCAGTTTTCCAGTCTTTTAGTTTAAAATAGCTCCCGTAATAACCGTCAAAACCAGCTTCTAAAAGCTTGTTGTAGGGAGTAAAAACCGCACCCGCCGCAACAGGTTCGTTCCAGCTCTCAGACGCTTCTGCCAGCCACAAGAATTGCGGATCCTGACGTCTTGAATATACAATTAGTTCTTTCCAAAACGCCGCCGGCTTTGTTGTTGCGACATCCGCGCGGATTCCGTCAGCGCCTAAATCTATCATGCGATCTACAAAACCTTTGTACAAATTGTAAACTTCGCGGTTAATATTGCCTTCTGTTCCGGCATCAAGAAGTCTTACATCCGTCCAATCAGCAGGGATTACCGGCTGGCCTGACTTGTCTTTTACAAACAAACTCGGCTGTTTCATATATAAGTCATAAGAGCCGCAGCAAGGCAAATCTACAATCACACGGATTCCTCTGTTATGCGCTTCTTTGAAAAATTTTGCCGCCTGTTCATCAACAGACATAATACTTTTTTCGCTTTTTAATTGAGGGTTTAGAGAATTAAATCCCGCTGCAGCATACAAAGAACCCGCTGTTCCGAGGGCCTTAGTTTTCCCTACAGGAGTAATCGGCAAGATGTGAATGGTGTTAATTCCCTGCATTTTGAGCGAATCGAGTTTCGCAATAGCGTTAAGAAAATTCCCGCTTTCTTCCCCTTCATCAAAATCAATTATGCCGTTTTTATTTGTGTCTTGTGCTGCGAAAGTCCGCAGATTGACTTCATAAATAATTGCAGAATTGTTCGTAAAAAGCGTCCTGGCATCATTTACCCAAACTTTTTCCGCCGCCATCACAGGCAACCCTAAAAACACTAAAAATATCAACGCTCGCTTTAACATGTGTACTCCCCTTATATTACCCCCATGTTAACAAATAATACACGTGTTGTAAAGATTAGCGATTAATACTATAATAAAACAAATGAAAAAAGCTCTTTTAATAAGATTGTCTTCGCTCGGAGACGTAATATTTACTACTCCGCTGGCAAATTGCCTTGCTGATAACGGCTATGAAGTTACGATGCTCACCAGCGAAAAAGGCGCCGACTTTGTAGTAAACAACCCAGCTCTAACTAAATCCATTGTCGTTCCGCTCGCAAAATGGAAAAAGGGTAATGCGCTTAGCAACTTCAAAGAATACTTAAGTATTCTTAAACAAATTCGCGCAGAAAAATACGATGTCGCGATTGATTGCCAAAGGATGTTTAAGAGCTTTTACTGGATGGTGTTTTCAGGCGCAAAGCGCAGATTGATTTGCCGCGACACAAAAGAGTTTTCATTTCTTGGTGCGAACGAAATTATCCCGGCAATTCAACCAAACTGGGAGCGTCATTCTGTGCATAACTACCTGCAATTTGCAAAACACCTTGGACTAGATTGCGACAAGGTTAAGTTCTCCCTGCCGCCTTCAACGCCTGAAACTATTGCAAAAGTCGATGAGCTTTTAACAGGTATAGAGCGTTCAAAACCAATTGTGGTGATTGCTCCGGCGACAACTTGGAAGCCAAAACATTGGAACCCGAACAATTGGAAAGAACTCGTTGAAAAGTTAAAAAAAGATTACACGCTAATTTTTACAGGCATGGAATGCGATAAGGAATTGATTTCACAGATTGGCGGAGACGAACATTTAAACCTCGCCGGCAAAACAAATATCAAAGATTTAATAGAGCTTTTCTCACGTGTTGATTTGGTTTTAGCACCAGATTCGGGCAGTTGCCATCTTGCACGTGCTGTGTCAAAACCTGCTGTAATAGGGATTTTCACCTGTACGCCGCCGGGATTGTTTGCACCGTTCGGGGACGATAAGAAATACTTTGGGGTTATCGGCGACTTAAAATGCCAGCCATGCTTGAAAAAGAAATGTCCAATTGAGGGCGAAAATGGCAATAGGTGTATTGATTATCCCGCACCATGTGATATAATGGAGATTGTGAGGGCGAAAATAGGGTTGTAATGAGTTTTTTTTCTAAGTTTAAAGAAATATATTCAAAAATAAACGAGGTTGAGCACAGTATTTATGGCGGCAGAAGAAGCTACCAGGAGATTTACGAACGCAACCTTCAACTTGAGAATGAAATTCAGCAGCGTACAAGCGAACTTAACCTTGCAAACAAACGCCTGCTTAGCCTGCAAAACATCTGGGACATGATGAACTCATCCGAGCCACTGCAAAGTGTTTTAGAAACCATCGTCGGAAACCTGCAAGGCGAATTCGGCTATTTGCATTCAATGGTTGCACGCAAACTCTCAGATGTGCACGGAGAATATCTTCAGGTAGAAGCCGGCATGTACAACGCCAAAACTCAAAAAATCAACCAGCTCTCAGACGGTAAACTTCAGCATACCCGCTTAAACTTCGACCCCAACGGAATATTTGCCAAATCTTTAAGAGAAAAAGGCATCCGAACCACAAGAAATATCAGAGCAACTATAAAACACCTTATCCCGGATTTGCCGGAAGACAAAATCAAACAAATTGTGCCTTCCGCAGGCAAAAACGCTATTATTTCTATCCCTCTGTTTGTTCAGCACAGACCGTTTGGGGTATTTGCAATTGTTTCCCCGCGTGCAGAAATTTCTAACGCAGAAAAAGATTTCCTGACAATGTATGCACGCCAGATTGAAACCGCGATAAACATTTCAGACTTATTCAAGGCTGTAAAAGAACAGGCAATAACTGACGGCTTAACCGGGCTTTATAACAGACGTTATTTCGAAGAACAGTTAGGCAAGGAAGCCTCTCGTGCGCAACGTCAGGGGCAGCCGTTTAGTGTTATCGGGCTGGATCTGGATTATTTAAAACAGATTAACGATAAATTCGGACACTCTTTTGGGGACTTAGCTATTAGAACGGTCGCGGACGTCTTGAAAAAAACTGCCCGTACAATTGATATCGCAGCACGTATGGGCGGAGAAGAATTCAACATTCTTTTACCCGGTATTGAATCAGAAGGCGCTGCAATAGCGGCAGAGAGGATTCGTAAAGCGTTGGAAGAATGCGAACTTGATACTATCGGGAAAATCACCGCAAGTGTTGGAGTTGCAACGTTCTTGGAGCATTCAGATAATGTCGACGAGGTTTTGGAACTAACTGACCAGGCGATGTATCAATCAAAACGCGATGGCAGAAACCGTGTCACTATCGCTAAACCACTTACAGAAACCTCATGGCAAGAAATTGCTGTCAGCACATTTGCCGATATTTTAGCAAAACACAATATTCCGATTCCAAAAGATTTGACCAAAGATCTGCAGGCAAAATTAAAACAGCCGGATACCGGCAAAGAAGCACTTTACGCGATTTCAGATTTGCTTATAAAAAGCTACAACCCTGCGCATAATACGGGTGTTGCGAAGTTGAAAAACCTAATGGCGGTAACCCTTGCAAAACGTTTCGATCTGCCAAAAGATGAGGTCGACAACCTCCGCGTAGCGATGCTTTTATACGATATAGGAAACTTGATGCTTCCGAAAGAAATTCTGCAGAAAAAAGGTCCGTTAACAGATAAAGAAAAACAAGCAATAAAAGAACATCCGTTGATTGCCGCAAGAGAGATACTAAACCCGATTTCCCACGTTCAAGATGTCATACCGATTATCGAAAGCCATCACGAAAACTGGGACGGGACGGGTTACCCACGCAAAAAAGCAAAGAGCGAAATCCCGCTGGCGTCCCAAATTGTGCTTATTATCGACTCTTATTTTGCCCTGATGGAAAAACGTCCGTACCGCGACAAACTATCTCCGGCTGACGCGCTGGCTATGATTCAAAAAGACGCTGACAAAAAATGGAACGCGACCCTTGTACAAGAATTCGTCGTCCTGGTTGAACAGGAAAACACCATTGCAGCAAGCTTGAATATAGCTTAGGAGCCTGTCCAGCTCTCTGTCATTCCGGACTTGATCCGGAATCTTCCACTGTGGAAACATAACAAAGCCTTACAGGCTCAGATCCTGAATCAAGTTCAGGATGACAGGAGGGTTTTAATAATCCTATACTATGCCTTCTGAAAGATCATTACATATTCGTGTTTGAAAATATAGAACCCGCCGGCAAGCGCGCGATAGCGCCATAAGTTAGCAGTTTTACCTTTAGCACGTTCGTTGCCCTGCATGTCTTTAATGATAATAGCTTTTGTAATAAAGCCAAGTTTATTCATTTCAGCCATACAGCCAAAACCGAGCGGAATGTGCTGCGAATTCGCATATTTGTCGCCGATAATTAATGCAGCATAACGGCCTTTTTCAAGCAGGTCGTAGCCGTTTTTAGCAACTTTACCGAATAGTTCGTAAAAATCTTCTGTTGAAGAACAGTTTGATAAATCTTCTTTTTTATCCGAAAACTTGATGATGTCGTCATAAGGCGGGTGCAGGATAAGCATTTGAGCTTTATCAGCACCAAGAACGTCTAGACGCGCCTGAACTTTTTCTTTCGCTTCAGGACTCGCGGAATCCGCACAGATAATATTAACGTCGGTTACCAGCTGTTTTGCTGTGAATTTTTCGCTAACTTTTTCAGCCAGTTCGTCTTTTAATTCAACCCCGATGCAGCGGCGTTTCATGTTAACCGCTTCAATCCCGGAAGTTCCTGAACCAAAAAACATGTCTAGTACAATATCGCCTTCTTTAGTGTAGCGTTCGTAAATCTGCTGAGCGATTTGCGGGATAAAGTTCCCGTGATATTCGTTAGAGTGCCCGCCCTCTCTTGAGCGCGACGGGAATTCCCAAAGGGTATCCGTTTTTACGTGTTCGTAATCTCTCCAAGCATTGAGGTTAATGTCATTATATTTAACAGTTTTAACCGTATTTTCTTTAACAACGCGTAAGTCTGCTTTTTTAGGTATCTGCGCAGATTTTGGTATAACTTTAAAGTTATCTGTTGCAGCCTTTGCCGGTTTTAATTTGGTATTTGTTTTAAGTCTTGCCACGAATGTCCCCTTTTACTTTACTTTTCTAAATCTTATTAAATTTAGGGGTAAATGTAATCGTTTATACGTATGAATTTGTGGTAAAATATTGGGCATGGGAAGAATTCAGCAACTATCGAAGCATCTTATCAACCAGATTGCAGCAGGGGAAGTGATTGAAAGACCGGCATCGGTCGTAAAAGAGCTTGTGGAAAACTCCATTGACGCAGGCGCTACAAAAGTCAGCGTGGAAATCTCCAACGAATGCCGCGACATCCGCGTTGCCGACAACGGTGGCGGAATTCACCCTGACGATATAGTTTTGGCGTTCTCAAAACACGCCACAAGCAAGATTTCTACTGACGAAGATTTGTTTGCGATTAACACTCTCGGTTTCCGCGGGGAAGCATTATCAAGCATAATCTCTATCGCAAAAGTCGCTTGCACCACACGTACGGCGGATTTTGAAACCGGAACAAGAGTAAAATGCGAGAACTCTGAAGTTACCAAAACCGAAACAGGCTGCGCTGTCGGGACGATTATGGAGGTTAAAGACCTGTTCTACAACCTGCCTGCGCGTTTGAAGTTTTTGAAAAATCCAAACACCGAGTTTTCTTATATCCAGGAACTAATCCAAACCTTAGCACTCTCTCACCCGCAGGTGTCATTTGAATTGAAGAAAAACGGTAAAGAGATGCTAAAGACCATCGCGGGCAATGATTTATCGCAAACCATCCGCGAAGTATACTCGCAAGAAGTCAGAGAAAATTTAAAAGAGGTGCGCAAAACTGACAGGATTTCGGGCTTTGAAATCAGCGGATACGTAAGCACACCAGACTACACTCGCTCAAGCAAAAAATCTTACCACATTTATATAAATTCACGTGCAGTCAAGTGCCCTGTTTTCCAAAAAGCAATCGACACCGCTTACAAAAACCTAATTGGAATCGGAAAATATCCGTTTGTTGTGCTGAATTTAGAAATCCCGCCGGGCGAAGTTGATGTTAACGTCCACCCGACAAAAAAAGAAGTACGCTACAAAAACACCAACCAAATTTTCAATTTTGTTTATACAGCCGTTCAAGGCGGGTTGGCAAATTACGTCGAAAGGCAGCCTGTTGTGGTGCCGCTTGGCGCACAAGAATTTTCGCAAGCCGAAAATGTTTTGAGCTTCCCGCAAAAAACCGGCGATGTTTTTCACGAAAAAGACACCGACACAATGTATGTGACCGACCTTGATATGATTAAGATGCAGGAAAGTTTTTCGCCTGGGGTAAATGAATCGGACAATTTAGATAAGTACGAGATTGAACAAAGAGCAATGTTTAGTACGCCGACGCAAGACGCAGCAGCCGCGGAAGAAAACATAATCGGTCAATACAGAAACACTTATATTTTAATCGAAAAAGAAGACGGGTTAGAAATAGTCGACCAGCATATCGCGGAAGAACGCTATATTTATGAGAAATTAAAAAACGAAAAAGAACCGGTTTCTCAACTGCTCTTTGTCTCTGATGTTGTGGAAGTGAGCGCGTCTGAAGCAGAATTAATCAAAGAAAACATCGCAAAGTTTGAAAAATTCGGTTACGGAATTGATTTTATGAATGAGACTGAATTGATATTTAGAAAAGTGCCTCAAATGCTTGCGAAAGTTAACCCAAAAGAAATTTTAGCCGACATCCTCGCAAACATCGAAGGGGACATCGACAGGCTAGAGGAAAAGATTTTAATCACGACTTCTTGCAAAGCTTCAGTCAAAGCGGGTCAAAAACTCTCAACCTGGCAGATGCAAGAAATTATCAAAAAATGGCGCACAACTGAAATGCCATACACTTGCCCGCACGGACGTCCCATTACCAGAACCATCTCGCACAAAGAGATCGCCGGGTTCTTCCAAAGACAGGAATAAGCTTAACTCAAAAGAGCTATTAATGTTTTTTAACCCTCGCAGGACTTACCGAATTGCCACCATTTCTTGTTAGGTTTGCATGGTTTTGCCGGTTTGGTTGGTTTTGTTGGCTGTGAAGGAGTTGCCTCCGGATGCGGCGCGAAAACGCTTGTGGACAACGCACTTGTATATTTTGGTGCAAGGTGAGCGTAGTCAAAAATGATAACACCGTTTGCGTTTAACTTACGCGCCTCGTGGATTTGACGGATTAAATCTTCCGGAGCGCCGTTCATAAACGCCACAAACAATCCGCCGTAAAAATCTGTTTGAGGAGATTTTGCGTTGATGACGTTCTTCATCATAGCGCTTGCTGTTGTGCTGTCGCCAGTTAATAATAGCGGAGTGAATCCATTAATATAGTTATTTGTTGACCAGGTTTTCCAGTCTTGTTGTTTAGCGCTCAACGCAGCAAGTCTGTCAGGGAAAATCACGGCGGTCGTGTAAACTTTTTTCTGCCTGCACATTTCGCCGATTCTTTTAACTAAATCAGTAACTTTGCCGCGACGATAATTTAGCCAACTCATCCAAAGCGGATCTGACGGTTTTAAATCAAGCGGATCGACGCCGTATTGGTCTTTGAACTCTTTACGCGCAATCCAGGTATAGCCCCACACTCCTGCTTCAGCTGTTGAGAGCGGGTTTGGGTATCTTATGTAATCGATATTTACTCCATCGGGTTTATAACAAGTGGTGATTTCATCGATTAGTTTCAGTATAAAGTTTTGCACATTCGGGTTCGCCGGATCCAGAAAATATCCGTTGTGCTCTGAAGGCGATTTTACAGGATCGACAGAATAGCAGTCTTTCTTGGTTTTGTTGCTCCAGCCGGGATTCACAGCAAGAATATTTTGCGGATCGTCTTTTGGATTGGAATTTCCTATATAAAAAGTCTCAAACCAGACATGAAGCTTCATGTTGCGCTTATGCAGCTCTTTAACCCAAATATCGAGCGGGTCGATTCCCACAAAGGTTTCATATTGCGGGGTAAAACCATAAGCCTTCATCGTTGTGCTCGGATATATAGTTTTTCCATGGAAATAGGTCTCTAAAAATACATTATTAATCCCTGCTGCTTTAATTGATTCAATTGTTTGTATAATTTCTTCTTGAGTTTTTTCAGTTGGGCGCACCCAAACACCTTTGAGTTCAGTGTTTTTGTATGGAATGACGCTCTTTAGCGCGTCATTTGCGGCATCAATTGCAAGTTTTGCATATTTCTCGACTTCAGACGGCGATTTTTTGGCTTTCTTAACATAATTTTCGGCATCACCAATATAACTTGTCGGAACCTTCCAGTTGTAGTCTTCATTACTGCTGCGGTAAAACTCAATCATTTTACGCGCTTCTTCAACCTTCATTTCTGCTTCAAAGATTCTGCTCTCAGATGTTGTGTAGGTATAAATAACATTTTCGTCACGGTTAATATAGATTTTTGTACCGATGCTCATTGTGGAATTTATCCAGTCTTTTGATTTACCGTGACCGCTTATGACAACACCATTTGCTGGAATAAATGAATCCGCACCGGAAAGTTCAACAACAGTGTTACCTTCAACTATTACTTCCCCGCCAAATTCATTTGTGTCAGTTCTCGCGCCAAAACCCGGAGTGTAAATTATAAGCTGCCCCGCTCCTCGCAATCCCGGAAATCCCGCACCTGCTTTGTTAGTTTCTGCGGTGGGATCAGTTGCGTTGATGAGATTTTTTGTTTGGCTGAAAATTATTTCGTCTTTTCCCGGAGCATAAGGGGTATAAACAGGAAGCAAACGAACCTCTTTTATAACAGGCTCTAAAATGAGCTGTTCTTGGAGAGGTTCTAAATTTTGAGTCGGAACATCTTTTTTTGAGGCAGTTAATACAGGTGCCGGACTTGCCGGAACGCTAACAACTGTTGGGGCGTTTTTTGTTGTCGGTGCGGCCACGGCAGTGATTTCAGCGCCGAAAGAGGTTATGCAAGAAAATAAAAAAATGATTCCCAAAAGAAAAACTTTTAATGGTCTGCTGTTTAGTTTTAGGAACGTCACTTTTTACTTCTCGCTTTCTAAGGATCTTATCTTTTCTCGCAATTCTGCGTTGTTTGGCGTCGCAGCAAGGCATGCCGAGTAATACAATCGTGCACGCGGCAGGTCGGCCAGCTTTTCATATATCACAGCCATATTATAATTCAACTCATACTTATTACGCAACCCATTCTCATGAGCTATTTTATAATAATTTATAGCACGCTTGTAGTCTTTTCTTTTATAATAAAAATCCCCGAAATACTGGTTAGCATAAGGGTTATAAGCATCTAAGTTTGTCGCTTTGAAAAAATATTCTTTAGCCAAACGGTTTTTATTCCGATAGTCGTAAATCCGCGCCAGTTGTATCGCTGCGGCTATATCTTCATGGTCGAGCATGGTTAAAATATAATATTTTGCTTGCGCAATTTCAATAAATTCATCGCGCTCAGCACTGGTTTGGCTATCAGCCGCTTTGTTATAGTAGAAATCCGCCTCAGTTCTAATCTGTGAAGGGTGTAATCTAGAATAATCCATCAGATAATCGTCAAAACTCACCCCGCCTGATTGAGCAGCATGCACAGTATTTACACACAACAACAAGGCTGCAAACAGCAGGCTTACGAAACAACAGTGTAATTTATTATAAATCATCGTATTGTGGTGTGAATTTGATGTCATGATTCATGAATGAGCCTGTATCTAAGCCCGGATCAAGGTATATAAACGCATTTCTAACATATTGGATTGCTTTATTTGCATATTCGTTATCAGTCCAATCAAGAGGTTGGTAATAATATCCGCCCGCTGCCGGCCCGGTATAAGGAACTCCTTTGGTCTGCGCCTGATAGCGTCCGACCATTTCCGCCACTGTGCTGGAATACCCGGTTTGCAACATATATGAAGGCGAAGAAACCTGCCCGACAGTAGCTTCAGCAAACGCTGGTGCTGCAGCAAGTGCAAATATTCCTAAAATCAAAATCTTATTTTTCATATCATAACCTCTGGTTTGACTAGTTCGTTATTTTTATTGTAATACTTTTTTAGTTGTATATCAAGATATTACAATTTATTTACTAGAAATGCCATACATTACAAAGATGAGATTTTTAAAAAGCCCCACAACCTTGTAAATAATTGTAACGATATCTCTCGCCCGGGGTTCATATTTCGCTATCATGCGCCTTATCTTAAAAAAGAAGTACGTAGTTTTTGTAGGAAGAATATAAAAATGTTAACCCCATTAAATGCAATATCAGCCCCTATAAAATTGGTCCATCCCTCCTCATTCATAGGAGTTACTTTTTCTAAACCCGCACCGAAAAAATATATCACGCATACAGTCCCCGACACTTTTAAGAAAGCTGATGCGCTTCCAGAAGGAGACTTTTCTCAATTTGTCCCGATTGCCAAAAGTATTTACATGAAAATGAAAGATCAATTTTCTAAAGTGCTTTCCGGACATATACAACACAGTAAGCCTTCAAAAACGGCTGTTTCTCACGACCAAATTTTTGAACAGTTCAATAATATTATTGCTAATGATTCAGGCGGTATGCGCAGCATTACTCACCGCTCAATAAATGATTTATTCATTACAATGAATCAAAGATACAGCCCCCAAATGAGGCATAGCATTATCCAGCAGCAAATGCCGAACGATTATCTTGCAGCATACATATTGAAGGAATCTGACATCGCCGCAAAATTGGATCAAATAGATCCAAAGTTAACAGAAAAGTTTAGAAAGTACACTGCGTTATACATACAACGTAATGCCAAACAAATATCGTTCGGCTATCCTTATTGTGAAATGAATTATGGAACTTTTGATAAGAATTTCCACCGCGGCGGGATGAAAGCATTTAACGGTAAATCCATAAAGGCACTAAATACCGTTTTGAATTTTCTTAAGCCTGCGGTGTGGGTTAATCTTGCAAAAGAAGTCAAAGGTGTTCCTGTCTCAAAACTCGAAACAAAACCTAAGATGATACGTTTTAATATTCCTCATAAAGGCTGCAGCAAAAAAACTATGGACCTTAAGATTGCCCAATTTCTTCACATAATGGAATATTGCAAAAAGAATAATTTGCCGGCGCTTATAACCTGCACACACGGCATGGACAGAACCGGAATGTTTGCTGCAATATGGAAAATCTATTCAAAACAAATGCCTCTTGAAGACGCTCTGCTCGAACGTTTTGCCTTCGGGGGCGGACACGATGCTTTCCACACCAGAATCGTAGAATTTGCAAAAGAAATTCAACCTGACGGCAGCTGGAAACACATGGACAGATTCAAAAAACACCTGCCTGATATGGACAAAATTATGGCCGGCAAACCTGCTCAAGTATAATTTCTTCGAGCTTTTCTAAAAGTTGGTTCTCAGGAACTTTGGCAATAATTTCACCTTTGCGAAAAATATAGCCTTCCTCGATTCCGCCCGCAATCCCAAAATCCGCGTGACCTGCTTCACCAGGGCCGTTAACCGCGCACCCCATCGTCGCGATGGTAATCGGTTTATCAAGGTTTTTAAATTTTTCTTCGACTTTTTTTGCAAGTCCGATCAGGTCAATTTGTGTTCTGCCACAGGTCGGACAGGAAATGAAATTCACCCCTTTTTCGCGCAAATTTAAACTCTTTAAAATCTCAAATCCCGCGTGAACTTCTTCAACAGGATTTTCTGTTAACGAAACTCTAATCGTGTCGCCAATGCCTTCAGCCAAAAGCGTTCCTAGGCCCACGGAGGATTTAATCAGTCCGCTTTTTAGAGTTCCTGCTTCAGTTACTCCAAGATGCAGCGCGTAAGGAATTTTGTCCGCAATCTCGCGATATGCCTCAATAGTAGTCAACACATCCGACGATTTTAGCGAAACTTTTATTAAATCAAAGTTCAAATCTTCAAGGATTTTAATGTGTTTTAGCGCACTTTGAACCATTTTCGAGTGCAAAGGCTGGTTAGTTTCTTTAATTTCTTTTTCAAGCGAACCGGCATTTACTCCAATCCTAATCGGGATTTTCTGTTGTTTTGCAAGCGACACAACTTTAACAACATTTTCTTGTTTGCCAATGTTACCCGGGTTTAGGCGCAGCGCGTGAATTCCGTTGTTTATGCAATCAATTGCGAGCCTATAATCAAAATGGATATCCGCTACGAGCGGGATGGGCGTGAGTTTTACGATTTCGCGGATGGCTTCGGCAGCGTCTTTATTTAAAACCGCCAGACGTGCGATTTCGCAGCCCGCATCCGCAAGTTCCTTAATCTGCGCGATGGTCGCCGCAACATCGCGTGTGTCTGTGTTGCACATAGACTGCACACAGATCGGAGAATCTCCCCCGATTTTCACATCACCGATTGCGATTTCTTTTGATTTTCTTCTGTTTATCATATAATTAGTTTAACATGAAAGCAGCAATTATTTCAGACATACACGGAAACTTCCAGGCGCTTGAAGCAGTCCTTGCAGACATCAAACAAAGCAACTGCGACAAGATGTTTTGCCTCGGCGATCTTGCACTTGCTGGCCCGGAACCCGTACGCGTTGTAGAATTCATACAAAAACAAGATTGGACAATAATCCAAGGGAATACGGATGAATTAATCGCGCACTATTCGCCGGCACTTTTTAAAGTGGTACAGGAAAAATTCCCGTTAATGGCAAACGCGCTTACAGCAGATGTTCAACTGCTAAATAATGAACAAAAAGAATTTTTAAAAAAGCTGCCTACTCAACTTGAATTAGAAATTGAGGGCGTAAAAGTTTTGTTGGTTCACGGTTCACCACGCAAAAATAATGAGAATATTTTTCCCGACATGCCATTAGCAGAAATCGAGGAAATGCTTGTGGGCGTGAGCGCTGACGTTGTTTTTTGCGGGCACACACACGTGCCTTGCGGCTATCAGGCTTCTAAAACCGTTGTGAATGTTGGCAGTATCGGACGCCCGATGACTTCAGATGCTATGCCATGCTATGTTATCGCCAATTTCAATGACGGCTCTTTTGAACTGGAGCACAAATTCGTTGATTATGATAGACAAACTGCCGCAAAAATCCTTTCAGAACGCGACTTTGACGGAGCAAAAGAAATCGCCGAACTCCTAATAAATCCGGCGAAAAGACATGTCTAGGATTTTGTGCTAAAATGTCGATAGGGATTATTAAATATGAAAAATCAGATTGTTGAATACATCAAAAAATTGAGTGAGCCTAAGGTGCTTGTTGTCGGGGATTTAGCGCTTGATGAGATGATTTATGGCGGCGCAGAGCGGATTTCGCGCGAGGCTCCGGTGTTGATTTTGCAGCACACTCATACAAAACTCATCCTTGGCGGCGCGTCAAACGCTGCCCATAACGTTTCTTCGCTCAATAGCGGGAAAGTCAGTGTGGTTGGGGTTATCGGGGATGATTTCCAAGGCGGACAGCTTACTGAAACTTTCTTGAAAGCAGGGGTAAATTGTAATTATTTGGTCAAAGATCCAAATCGAAAAACCACAACAAAGACGCGTATTTCGGGTTCTATTTCGACTTCAATTACCCAGCAGATTGTACGTATTGACCGCCAGACAAACGAACTTTTGACACCACAAACCGAAGCAAAAGTTATTGAGAATCTTGAAAAAGCGATTCCGTTGCACGATGCGATTGTGCTTTCAAACTATCACATCGGAACCATGACCCCAAAAATCATTGAAAAAACAATTGAACTGGCGAACAAACACGGTAAAGTCATCGTGGTTGACGCACAGCGCGACTTGGGGAATTACAAAAATATCACGTCTATGACACCAAACCTTCCTGACACAGAAAAAGCTGTCGGGTTCTTCATCGAAGACGAAAAAGACTTACAAAAAGCGGGCGAAATCTTGCTTAAAGAAACAAACGCGCCTTCAGTCCTTATCACTTGCGGAGCAGACGGGATGTATGTATGCGAAGCCGGTGGCAAAAATACTAAAATCCCTGTGTTCAACAAATCAGAGGTATTTGACGTGACAGGGGCAGGGGACACAGTTACAGCAGTATACACGCTTGCACTGGCAGCCGGAGCAGATCCGGTAAAAGCCGCTATTATCGGCAACATCGCCGCAAGCATCGTAGTGAGACATTTTGGCTGCGCGGTTACGACAATCGACGAACTCATTGACGCAGCGACAAATTTTATAGGAGACGACTTGTATGCCAAAATTTAAAACAGCTGATTTAATTATCATTGCGGGGGTGATTCTCGCGCTGGCTGTGGGGGGTTTAACGTTTATGAGCTTCCGCCAGACTGCAGACAAAAGAATTGAAGCAACTTCAAAAATAACTTTCCAAATTTATATGCGCGGAGTGACCTACACAGGTGAAGAAATTCCGATTAAAGCCGGCGAAAAGACATTTATCAGCATAAGAAACGTTCCTTACACTGATTTGGACGTGGTTGATGTTAAGGCTGAGCGCAAAAAAACCGTTCTGCCAACACAGAATACAAAAAAAGTTATGGTTGTTGAAGATGTTTCACAAGAATATTTATACGACATCCTCGTAACCCTCGTAGATAACGCTAAAATCACCAAAGACGGTGCAGTTGTTGGCGGAAACAAGATAAAAGTAGGCTTGCCGATTACCTTAGAAGGCAAAAACTACAAGTTCCCGGGTACGGTTTCTGACCTAAAAGTTACGCAAACTGACAACAATGAACTTAATAAGACATTAAACACCACGAATGATATGCAATAGCAGGACAAATAGTTGAAAGGTTGAATGATTGAATGGTTGAACGGTTCAGTGAATCCGCAATAAATAACTTGTTTCATTTTACACAAGAAAAATTGAAGCCATTATATGCAAGCAGTGTCATCCTGCAAAACCTTGATAACCTAATTTTTACGGCGTTTTTAGCGGTTTTTGTTGTGTCAACTTTTCTGCCGTCTGATACTATCGGAATCGTATCATTAATTGCAGCCGGACTTACTTTTGTTAAACTGCTTGTTAAACCCGAAACGCGATTAGAAGCCAGCACCGCCGATTTATGGCTTTTGGCTTATTTTATGATAGTTATTGTGAGCCTATTTGGCTCATCAGCCTTCACATTAAGCTTCCATGGATTTATAAAAATCGTGATATATCTGCTGTTCTACCTTTCTGTTAGGCTTTATTTAAAAGATAACAAAGACAAGATTCCTTTTATAATAGGCGTAATCGCCCTATGCGCAGGCTCCGAAGCCGTGGTGGGGTTATTGCAAAATTCTTCACAAGTTGCCGAAATCTCAACTTGGCAAGACGTTTCAAACATCAACCCGGAAGAAGTCATGACCCGCGTCTATGGTACGTTAAAACCTTTAAACCCAAACCTTTTAGGCGGATATTTAGTGGCTGCAATCCCGGCATTATTTGGCATGACAGGTTATTGCTTTTTGGAAAACAAAAAAACAACTTGTCATCCTGAACTTGATTCAGGATCTTCCACAGTCGCGGCTTGCTCAAATCTCATTGGTGGAAGATGCCGAAACAAGTTCGGCATGACAAATAAAACAACTTTAATCTATAGTATACTTACAATTCTTGCGTCTGTTACACTTTTTGCGACAGGCTGTAGAGGCGCATATCTTGGGCTTATGGTAATTTTGGCGGGCATTTTCGCAGTCGGGGTAAAATTTTTATGGCACAACCACAAAAAAACCTGCCTGACTATAATCGGTTCAGCAGTGGCGTTTATCACCGGCGCAATCCTTTTTGTCGGCTCGCTTCGCGTACGGGTTCTGTCGATTTTTTCCTTCCGCGCGGATTCGTCAAACTCCTTCCGATTTAACGTTTATCAATCCTCTTGGGAAATGTTTAAAGACAACTGGCTGCTTGGCATCGGTATCGGCAACCAAAACTTCCGCGAAGTCTATGGGCTTTATATGAAAACTGGGTTTGACGCTCTGAGCGCTTACAATATTTTCCTTGAGATTGCAGTAGAGAGCGGGGTTTTTGCCTTAATTGCCTTCGTCGGATTTATAATCATTTTAGTCAAAAACGGCGTCAGATTTATTATAAATTCTGACGACAAACGCGCCGTAATAATCGCTTCCACAGCCCTTGTCTGCATTTGCGCCTTAATGGTTCACGGGCTTGTCGACACAGTATTTTTCCGTCCGCAAATCCAGTTTGTTTTCTGGACAATGGTTGCGATTTTACAAAATTTTTCTAGTCATCGCGAGCTTAGCGAAGCGATCCAGTAAAACTGGATTGCCGCGGTCATAAATAAATTTACTCCCTCGCAATGACAATACTTGTAAAACTTTTATAAAGAGTCCCGGTGTACCAAGGTTTCCGTGTTAGAATTAAAACATAACATGGAGGAAAGATTATGATACCGATTTTAGATTCAAAACGTCAGTACGCGCAAATTGGTGCGGAAATTGAAAAAGAAGTTGTAGAAGTTTTACGCTCAGGCTCTTATATCCTTGGGCAGCATAATAAGGCTTTAGAAGAAGAAATGGCGCAATTTGTCGGCGCTAAATATTCTATCGCATTGAACTCAGGCACAGACGCGCTTCACTTGGCGCTTCGCGCACTTGATATAGGCGAAGGTGACGAGGTTATCACGGTTGCGTTCACATTCGTCGCGACAACTGAGGCTATCGGTATTGTTGGCGCTAACCCGGTTTTTGTTGACATTGACCCAAATACATTTAACATCGACCCGATGAAAATCGAAGCGGCGATTACACCAAAAACAAAAGCGATTATCCCGGTTCACCTATATGGTCAGCCATGCGATATGGACATCATTATGGACATCGCAAAACGCCACAATTTATACGTAATCGAAGACTGCTGCCAGGCAATCGGCGCGCTTTACAAAGGCAAAATGGTCGGAACTTTCGGCGACATCAATTGCTTTAGCTTCTATCCAACCAAAAACCTTGGTGCGATGGGCGACGGCGGCTTAGCTACAACAAACAGCGAAGCGCTTCGCGACAGATTGTTTGCGCTAAGAAACCACGGCGGTGCGGTTCGCTATTACCACGACGAAATCGGTATAAACAGCCGTTTAGACGAAATCCAAGCAGCGATTTTGCGTGTGAAACTCAATTACATCAACGAATGGAACGAAAAACGCCGTGCAAACGCTTATTATTATAATGAATTGTTCGCGTCATGCTCTGACATCCAAACCCCGTCAGAACTGGCAAACACTCATTGCGTTTACCACCAATACACTGTAAAAGTCCCTAACCGCGACGACGTTCATAAACTTTTACAAGAAAACGGTATTGGCGCGATGCTTTACTACCCGGTGCCTTTGCACAAACAGAAAGTTCACGCACACTTGGCGCCTGTTTCACTGCCTATAACCGAAGAAAACACGACTTTGGTAGTATCTTTACCAATGTTCCCTGAATTAACCCGTGAAGAGCAACAAACGGTTGCTAGCACGCTAATTCAGTGCATTAACAAAACAAAATCAGCGGATTTTGGCAAGAACGGAGCGCTAGCGAGTTCGTCCAGGTGAGCGGGACGTTACTCCCGCGAACTGCCAATAATCCAAGAGGCGGTAACCGCATAGATTAAACAACATCGTGGAATATACTGCCAGTGGATTGGAAGTATTTGCCGGTATCTTTGTTGTACGCAGAAAACTTAGCATCTGAATCACGATCAAACGCCAAAATCTGCTGTCCTTGAGTGTAAACAGCAGGTTTTTGAGGAGCAGTAGGGGCATTACTTTGCTTAGCTACCGCTCTATTTACAAGAAAATTTGAAACTGTTGTTCCGAATCCAGCCATGCTATCATCCTAGCCCCAATATGCAAGACTTCGGGAATTTAAGGCTGCTTCATCATTGCATACCTGGTGACCCTTGTTTGCCAAAGGATATCCGCCAAGACCGGCATTGCCCGGCGCAAATATATTTTGTGTCACGAAAATAGACGGTGATTCCGGTTGGAAATAAGCCATTTCTTGCGAACAAACCTGATTGGCCTCTCGGGCATCAGCACTGCTAAAGACCGTAGAAGACTCTGCTGGCTTCTTATAAGCCTCGCCTATATCAAATCTCAGAACCTTGGAAAAGGCTCCCGGGCTACTGGTCCCGGCTGCTTGACTATTAAAACTCATAAATAAAGCTCCTATGGTTATACTCTCGTATATATATAAAGTATTTACGCGTTCAATAATTGCCTTTTTGAGGTATTTTATGTTAAGAAATGTTAAAGTGTAAAAATGACACTATTGGCTAATTTCCGACAAATCCCCTCTATTATAGAAATAAAAGTGTTGACATTTGAAATTAGCTATGGCATAATTAGTTATATAAGATTTAAGTGTAGCTGAAACACTAAATATAAATAGCAAATTCATTAACCCCAAAACATATAAACTCCTAAATAATAAACACTAAAAAAGACCATTAGGATGCAGAAAACGACCCACTCAGAAATGAGTGGTTTTTTTTGCGCCCGAGCAGAGGCAGGAGCAAGTGTAACGAGCGATAGTCGAACAATTATAAACGCAAAACGTTGAGTTTTCGTTTTAATTGTGAGCGGTGCCGTTTAAGGCGAGGGCGTATTAGTTCAAATGTGCAAAATGGGCTCACGACTCCAAAGCAGTTATGGCACTTTGGTTAAGACAAACAAATAGTGAGATGCGCTTGAGTGGTGCCGTTTGCCATCTTTTGTTGAATTACGGGCAAAGGCATTATTCTCAAAACTGTCTGTCATCCTGAACTGACTGCGGAATCGGCTGAAGGGAACTTGAAGCCAGATTCTATGTCCCTACCTGGTGACTCAGGACCTTCAACCTATGCGGCTTACTTAAAATGTCACTGTGGCAGATTCCGGATCAAGTCCGGAATGACAAAAAGAATATTGCAAACACTCCCTACCCGTTCAATGAAACAATAAGCTCATTAATCGCAGTTTCTTGAACTGTCAGCTCCTCAATCCGCGCGGTGGTCTGTTCAATAAGCTCTTTTGGCGCATTTTCAACGAATTTTGCGTTGCCCATGCGGCCTGAGAGCGAGTTTTTCTCTGCTGAGAGCTTTTCTAACTTTTTCTTTTGACGCGCAACTTCTTCGTCTAAATCAATCAAATCCGCTAGCGGGATAATGATTTTTGAAGCCGAAACTACTGCTGTAGCTGATTTTGGCGGCAGGGAAGCGCTATCTGCAGCGTATACAATTCCGTCGACCTTTGCCAAACGTCTTAAGTATGCTTCAATCGCTTCAAAGACCGGTTTTTCGTCCTTGGAAGCACGTATTTCAATATTAACTTTCGCTGAAGCAGGGATATTAAAGCTTTGACGTACATTTCTGAGCGATTTAATCACTTCAAACACAAGCTCCATTTGCTTTGCTTCCTGCGGGAAGTCTAATTTCTTGTCATATTGCGGGAATTCAGCCACAATCAACGCTTCACCAGCGTCTAACATTTGCCATATTTGCTCTGTAATATGCGGCATAATCGGGTGCAACAGGCGCATAGTCATATCCAAAACGTATTTTAAGACGCGCTGGGTATTTAACTTTATTTGTTCCTCTGCCATCTGAACTTTTGCAATCTCAACATACCAGTCACAGAAATCGTTCCAGAAGAAATCATAAAGGATGTGCGCCGTTTCGCCGATTCTAAATTCTGCTATATTTTGGTTAATTTCACGCGCTGTTTTGTTTAGTCTGTCTAAAATCCACTTGTCAGCGATAGTGAGGTTTTCAAAATCAATTGGATTGTTATCAACACCTTCTAAGTTCATGAGCACGAAACGCGACGCGTTCCAGATTTTGTTAGCAAAATTTCTGCCGTATTCAAAGCGTTCATCGCTGACTTTAATATCTTGTCCGCCGTAAGTAGAGAGTGATGTGAGCGTGAATCTGAGTGCATCACAGCCGTATTTGTCGATCAAAACAACCGGATCAAGCGTATTACCTTTAGATTTAGACATTTTTTGACCTTTTTCGTCACGGATTAAACCATGGATGTAAACGGTTGAAAAGGGTGCTTCACCCGTGAATTCCAAGCCCATAGTAATCATTCTGACAACCCAGAAGAAGATTATGTCAAAGCCCGTAACAAGTGTTGTAGTCGGGTAGAATTTTTTGAAATCCGCTGAATCAAGATTTGGCCAGCCCATAGTTGAGAACGGCCACAAACCTGATGAGAACCAGGTATCCAGGACATCACTGTCTTGTTCATAGTTTGCCGGATCAGGATTTTCTTTAGCAACAACCATTTCACCTGTTTTTTTGTGGTAATATGCCGGGATTTGATGTCCCCACCATAGTTGCCGTGAAATACACCAGTCGCGGATGTTTTCCATCCAGCCAAGGTAGTTTTTTGTCCAGCGTTCAGGAACAAACTTGATTCTGCCGTCGTTTACAGCAGCAATCGCGTCTTTAGCAAGCGGCTCCATTTTAACAAACCATTGCTCGGACAAAAGCGGTTCAATCGTTGTGTGACAACGCTGGCAAGTCCCTACGTTGTGTTCATGTTCTTTTGTGCGCAATAAGAAATTATTGTATTCGAGCATGCCAACAATCTTTTTACGCGCTTCGTAGCGATCTAACCCGTGGAATTCTTGCGGAACTTCGCCGCAGGCTTTCATTTTGCCTTCCTCATCAAGAATCCAAACAGGATCTAAATTGTGGCGTTTACCCACTTCAAAGTCATTCGGGTCGTGTGCCGGTGTGATTTTGACAGCACCCGTTCCAAAGTTTTTATCAACATATTCGTCAGCGATAATTGGAATTGCCTTGCCGGAGAGCGGAATCACAACCGTTTTACCGACCAAATCTTTGTATTTGAAATCGTTCGGGTTAACAGCTATTGCGACATCACCAAAAATAGTTTCAGGACGGGTGGTCGCAACAATTATCGCGCCGCTTTCACCTTTTAACGGGTAAGAAATCTCCCACATGTTGCCGTTTTGGGTTTCGTAATCCGTTTCAACGTCAGAAATCGCGCTCTGACAACGTGGACACCAGTTTACGATGTATGCACCTTTGTAAATCAGACCTTTCTCATAGAGCCTGATGAAAACCTCTTTAACTGCTTCAGAACAGCCTTCATCAAGCGTAAAGCGTTCTCTTGAGCGGTCGAAGGAAGCCCCGAGACGTTTGCATTGGTCCAAAATCGCGGATTTGTGTTCATTTGTCCATTCCCAGGTTTTTTCCAAGAATTTTTCACGGCCCAAATCGTAGCGGGAAAGCCCTTCTTCGCGAAGTTTTTTCTCAACAACATTCTGAGTCGCAATCCCTGCGTGGTCTGTGCCTGGCAGCCAAAGAGTCTCAAATCCCGCCATTCTATGATAACGGGTTAGGATGTCCTGCAAAGTTTCATCCAGCGCATGCCCCATATGAAGCACCCCGGTAACGTTTGGAGGCGGAATTACAATGGAATAAGGAGGTTTGTTACTTTCGGCATCAGCCTCAAAGTATTTACCCTTTTCCCAGAATTTGTAGATCTTATCCTCGGTCGCCTGCGCGTCATATACCGTCGGCAAATCAGCTAAATTTACAGATTTATCCTTTGACTGCATCTTAACTATTTACCCCTATCCCTTGCTGATTATTTCCATTTCATCAATTGAAGCATAAACCGCATGGCAGCCGCAATCTACATATAAAATGTCGCCCGTTGTACCGCTTGAAAGGTCAGAAGCCAAATACAAACCTGCTTTACCAACATCTTCAAGTGAAACATTTCGTTGAAGCGGAGCTTTTGCAGTTGCCGCTTTAAGCATTTTATCAAATCCGGAAATACCTTTTGCAGCAAGAGTTTTAACCGCACCTGCAGAGATACAATTAACTCTGACACCTTTTTTACCTAAGTCAGCAGCCAGATATCTCATACTTGATTCTAGAGCAGCTTTTGCCACACCCATTACGTTGTAGTTTGCAACAACGAATTCTGAGCCAAGATAAGTCAATGCAAGCACTGAAGCCCCTTCGTTCAAAATAGGTTCAGCATGACGACAAATTGAAACTAGCGAGTATGCGCTTACGCCCATTGCTAAGTCCCAACCATCGCGGCTTGTGTCAATAAATCTGCCTTGCAAATCTTCTTTTGCAGCGAACGCAACAGCGTGAACAACGAAGTCCAATTTGCCGTAAACTCTTTCGCATTCTTTAAATACTGCTGCTAGTTCGTCTTCTTTAGTGACGTCACAGCTCATTATGATTTTTGCATTCATTTCTTCAGCAAGCGGTCTTACGCGGCTTTCCATAACTTCACCCGCGTACGTGAAAGCGATTTCAGCACCCGCTGCGTGTAGTTGTTGAGCAATAGCGTACGCAATCCCTCTGTGGTTTGAAACCCCAAATATTATCCCTTTTTTACCTTCCATTAATTTCATAAAAGTCCTCCTGTTTAAATATAAGGTAATTATAACATGAACATATTTGAGTAAGTTCTTTAAAGTAAAACGTCATTCTGAGCTTGCGAAGAATCTCAACACTGTTGCAAATTGCGAAAACTTTGCGGTGCTTCGGCTTCGCTCGCATTAAACAGGCACGCTCCGCTTTCGCCCTCTGCCCGCTCGCCTCAGCATGACAGGGAGAAAATACCAGGCTCGCATTAACTCAGATGTTGAAACAAGTTCAGCATGACAAAAGGGATTCAGGATAACAGAATGTTGGACATCAGCAATACAGAAAAACACCGGCATTTGAGTGCCGGTGTCTCTTTTATCTTTTAGCTTCGATTACATTGAGCTTGGTAGAACTCTTACGCTTACGTTAGCTCTTGAAGCGGTTTCTTCTTTGAGTAGAAGGTTTAGGTAAAGAAGTTTGTTTGCGTTAGCTTGGTCTAGGTTTACAAACTTTGTACCTGCTCTGTGAGTTGTTGCAGTAACAACTTTTACAGTTGTTTTGATATGTAGATCGCCGTATGAGATTTCTACCGGGATTTCGTCTCCAACGTGGAGGTTGCCTGTGTGAGCGACTGACATACCGCCGCGGGAGATATCGACTACTGAGCTGATGCTTGAGTTTGGAGCCAATTCGAATGGGTTTCTGTTACCTTCAGTTTCGAATCTGATATATTGACGTTTGTCGATATTTCTTAGGTCTGTTTCAAGAATTCTTTCTTTGTAAGTCTTTCTCCAGCCTTCATCTCTGTCTGGACGGTCGTCATCTGTATCAGTATCAGTATCTGTATCAGTATCTGTATCTGTATCTGTATCTGTATCTGTGTCAGTATCTGTGTCAGTATCTGTATCTGTATCAGTGTCAGTGTCTGTATCAGTATCAGTGTCTGTATCAGTATCAGTGTCTGTATCAGTATCAGTATCTGTATCAGTATCTGTATCAGTATCAGTGTCAGTATCTGTATCAGTATCTGTATCAGTATCAGTGTCTGTGTCTGTGTCTGTATCAGTATCAGTATCAGTGTCTGTATCTGTATCAGTATCAGTATCAGTATCAGTATCTGTATCTGTATCTGTGTCAGTATCTGTGTCAGTATCAGTATCAGTATCTGTGTCTGTATCTGTGTCAGCTGGTTCGTTATAGTGAATATCTAATTCATCATCTTTAGGATCGTATTCTTCACCAGTGTTATCGTCTTTACCATCGTTGTTTTCATCAACAAACGGGTTGCCGTCTTTTGTAAATTGATAGTAGTTTCTGTCCTCTTTTGGACGATCAACGTCTTCAACGTCTTTTGGACGAACCGGTCTTGCTTTACCGATGAAGTCTCCTTGATCGTATTTACCATCCATTAGGAATCCGTTTGTTCTATCGTCACGAACAACGTCACGGCCGTTTCCACCAAGTTTATAGTAGTTTCTATCAACAAATACATTGTCTGCTACAAGAAGCACTTGAGGATCGGTGTAAGTACCGCCAAGAACGTTACCGTTTACAACTGTTAGAGTTGAATTCGCTTTTGTTGGGTCATCCCCAAAACCAACTCTTGTACGTGTGTTGATATCAAGTACTTTCGCTGTGATTTTATCAGCTACAACATTGCTTGGGCCATAGTATTCTTCTAAAGTGCCGTCTGCACCGTATGTAACTGGAGCATAACCCAAGTATTCGATTGCCATATTAGCTCCGCGAGTAACCAAATTGATGTTTTTCGCTGCAGCTTCTTTAATATATACGTTGCCGCCGAATTCTACGTTCAAGTCGCCTTGTCTAGAAATCAATGTGCCTGCCGCTGTATCATAAGCGTCGCTTTGAGCTTTCAAGTTAACGTCTTTGATTGCCAACACATCCATTGTGTAAGCACTGTTGTTTGTGCTATAAGCCGGAGTGTCGCCATTAATATTGTTGAATGTTGGGTTGTAAGTTCCACCTGTTTGGTTGAAAGTTACTTTATTAGTTGCTTCACCGATGTTGCCGCTAGCAATCAGGTTAATGCCTTTACCTTGAATGTTTGCTTTAGTGTTATCAACAACTGCTCTGCCGTTTACAATTGAGTAAGAAGAACCGGTGTAATCTTTGCCGTTTGAAGCTGTTAAGATTACTCTGCCTGCTGCGTCAATTGTATCAATTTTTAAGTCAGCGTTTTTGCTTGCAATATTGATTACTCTGTCAACGCCTGTGGTTGTTGTTTTAGCGTTCACATTACCGTCAACTTTTACGTTGATTGATTTTGTGTAATCTCTTGCATCAGGACCGATGTACAATGCAGGGTTTAAATCTTGACCGATTGCACCGTTTGTCGCATTGATGTTTAAGTTTCCACCTGTAACGATAAGAGTTTTATCAACGCCCGCGTTAAGAAGGCTGCCGTTTGTGATGTTGATATTAGTATCACCTATTGAAGTTACATAATTGTTATTAGCAAGAGCTGAACCGATTACAACATCTGAGTTTGAGTTTGTAATATTTACTGTACCGCCATTAACAAGGCCTTGGATTTTGATGCCGTCAGCAGCTGTGTTAGTCATATTTAGAATGCCGGTTGTATTAACTCTGCCATTTTCTGATATCAAGATACCTTTGCCTGAGTTTACGATATCTGTGTTGCCGGTGTTGCCAACTGTACCGTGAACAGTTAAACCGTTAGCGCCGGTGTTTGTAATATCAAGTTTGCCGGTGTTAGCAATAGTTGCAGGAGCAGTGATTGTTAAACCGGTACCGTTGTTAGTGATTACTGCATTACCAACGTTAGTGATTGCGCCTGTAATATCTGCTTTAGCAGCTTCTACAGTGTTTGTAATTTCTAAACCGGTAGTGTTCAACGCACCGCCAACAATCAAGTCACCTTTTTTGTTAGTGATTGTTGTTTTGCCAGCTGTATTTCTTACGTTACCGTTGATTACAAGGCCGTTTGCGCCTGTATGGTTTGTAATCTCAATATCAGCGTTGTTAGAAGCATCAGCTAAAACAAGTCCTGTGCCGTTGTTAGTAACAGTTAATTTACCAACAGTATTGTTCACAGCGCCGTTAATTGCCATTGCGCCAGCGTTGTTTGTATAAGTTGACGCTCCGCCTGTATTAGAAGAAGTGCCGCCAATTGTCATACCGCCTGCACCATGGTTTGTTACGACAAGGTTGCCTGTTGTGTTGGTGATGGTGCCTGCTGCGTTAAGAGCACCCGCGTTGTTTGTGATAGTAGCATTACCGTTAGAGTTAGCAACAGTAGCTCCACTAGCAATAACCAAACCGTTAGCACCGGTATTTGTAATTAATAAAGTGCCGTCGTTTGCGATGTTGCCTGTAGCGTTGAAGCCTGAACCATCACTTTTTAAGGTCATTGTGCCTTTGTTAACCACATTTCCTGCAACATCTAACTGACCAGCTCTGTTTTCAATATACACTTGGCCATTAGCGTTAGCGATCTTACCTGTGCTTGCAATTTTTACGCCGTCAGTTGTACCTGTATAATTCAAGATTTCAACATCGCCTGCGCCGAAGTTTTTCACGTCACCAGCGATATTAACACCGCCATTGCCATTTTTAGTAATAATCGCGATTCCGCCGTTAGTGTTAGCAAAACCGTTTGCTGGGTTCATATTGTTTGCGTTTACTAAGTTGGTGAACAATGCCGCGTTATATAATTCATTTGGTCCGTTTACACCAGCCAAGATTTGGCTGCCCGCACCTGTCTTAACATCAGCTGCCATAATAGAAACTGTATTGCGCGCTATAACTTTACCGTTGATTTCAACTAAGCCGTTAGGACCCACTACTTTATTGCCAGGGTCACCGTTCGCAATTCTTCCTGATTCGTCGTAGTATGTGTATACATGACGTAATTCTTCTGCATTAAAGTCATCTACAAATCCATTATAAGTTGTATTATCTGGGGTGTAAACAGCCAATGAACCAACGTTTAATACGCCGCTTGCGCCAACTACCATACCGTTTGGAGATATAAATACCGCTTTACCATTGTGGAAACCACCGCCTCTAACAGTATTTAAAACCCCGTTAATTTGGACTTTGTTGTCAACAAGGTTAACAAATTTATCAATACCGTTAAAATTTAAGTTCGCAGTGTCGCCATTGCTCAAATCAAAGTTCGTATAATGTCTGATACCTGTACCAGACGACACTTGGGTTGGGTCAATATTGAAGGTATTACCACCTGTTGGCGTAACGCCTGTAATATCGCTTGCAAGAACTTGCAGGCAGAAACTTTGGTGAGCTACTAAGCTGAACGACAATAGCGCCGCTAACGTAATTCTCTTAACTCTGTAGTTACTCATATTTGTGTCCCTTTCAAAAATTTTTATTTGCACACAGTCATTTCATGTAAATGTTCTTATAAATATATAAACGACTGTGAACGTAAATAATTGCTAGATTATAAACATTTGTTAACTAATCTTTACAATTTAACAGAACGCTTCAGAATTGTGCAGCTCAAAACCCAGTAGCACAAATAGAAGACGACCATAATTAAAGTCATTTCAAGAAGCGCAGGAAGGTGGATTTTGTTAACAAAGAACCAATGTAATCCGGCAAAAGGAAGGAATGATATCACCATGCGAGCGAGTACTCTTACAGGATAGTTTAAGCCAAGTCCCGGAAGGGTAATTATCACACTCAAAAGGAAATACAGGAAGTTTGCGCCCAATGTCGCCACACCGGCACCTGCTAAGCCATATTGCGGGATAAGAATTACGTTAAACACAACTCCGCAAATACCCGATACAAGCTTAATCACAAAATCAATGTAAGTCTTGTTTGCAAGGTGATATTGTAATGTGGTGTAATCTGTTAATGCCATGAAGAAAGCTCCGAACGCAAAGTAAGGAATAATTATACTCGCAGTGTAGAAATCCTGGTTAGGAGAAAGCATCTTCACATATTCCGGCGAATATAGCGCGATAAGCACTACGATAGGCAAAGAAGCCATGACATAATACCCTGTAAATCTAGAAATCAACGGCCTTACGTCAATTTTTTCTTCATACATATTTATTATACGCGGTACAACAGCAACTGTTATAATCGCAAAAATGGTCATCAAGATCGGGAAAGTTAATCCGTATGCAACCCCGATAATTCCCACGTCAGTAAAGCCATGCAGACTGTTCATAATGACTTTGTTGCTTTGGTTAATAATCCAAGCACTCAAAGAGGTTGCGGCAATCGGAATACCGTATTTTTGAATCGGCGGGAGCATGCTCCATTCAATTTTTTCAAATTTAAACCATTTTAGGAAATTGCTTTGATAAATTAAAAGTATGTCTGTCAAAGTGATAGAAACACCCATACCAAGTAACAGCGCGATTGCCCCAAGCCCAAAGACTTTAACAAACACAACCGATAAAACAATCGTGAGAATCTGGTTCATAATCGTCGAAACAGTGAACGCCGTGGCTTTTAGCTGTGCTCTTAGCAGTTGGAAAAGCAGCGCTCTTATCGCTACCGGAATTATTAAAACAATAATTGCCAATAAGTATAGCGGCGGGATTTTGAAGAAATCGCACAGGGCATGCCTGAAAATTCCCACTAATATTCCCATTAATATAAGATTCCCCGCCAGCATAAACACAAGTGTGGTTAAGTATTTTGGCAGGTTTTCTTCTAAGTGGTGTTTCTTAAAGAATCTAAGCCCTGAAAGCCCGATCCAGTCAGAAAAAATTATGCACAAAAACGAAAGTACCGCAGTCGAGAGTGCATACATTCCATATTGCTGCGGAGAAAGAATGCTCGTGTAAATAGGTACAACAAGAGCGTTTCCAATCATGCCAAAAATCTTTGACGGGGCATATTTAAACATATCGCTAAATATGGCCTTCAGTTCCTGCTGTTCTTTTTCCGAGTTTTCAATATATTCCATATCATGATTGTACTACGAACATAAATATAGAAGCTTGGAGGTTGGATGTTTTGAGGCTTAGTGAAAAATCAGACATCTGAACCTTTGGAATCTCTGCATTCATGCCGCTTAACAAAAATTTACAAATACTTCAGACATGTTTATATTATATTAGTACTTATTGGCAAGAACTGAAGGCAAATAAATGGCTTTTAACGAAACAAAAACACACGAGATTACAGTTGACGTTGTTATTCTTACATTGAAGAAAGACGCGCTGCATGTGCTTTTGGTTAAACGTCATACCGAACCATTTAAAGACAAATGGGCGATTCCCGGGGGTTATGTAAGACTTTCTGAGAATCTTGATCAAGCGGCTTTGCGTATTCTTAAAGAGCAAACTAATGTTGATAATATTTATCTTGAACAGCTCTATACTTTCGGCGATCCGTTGCGTCACCCGAGTTCGCGTATCATAACCTGCGCATATTTTGCACTTGTTAGAGCGGAAGACTTAAACATTGTAACAACGCCTGATCTTAGCTGGCATAAGGTTTCTGACCTTCCTCCAATGGCATTTGACCACAAGGAGATTATCGATTATTCACTAAAGAGAACCCGCGAAAGATTGGAATTATGCCCGGTTGCATATCAGTTATTAAATGAAAAATTCACACTCACTGAGATGCAAAAAGCTTATGAATTAATTATGGGCAAGAAATTCGACAAACGTAATTTCAGAAAGAAAGCTCTTTCTACAAATGGACTCAAGGAACTTAATGAATATACAAAATCATCTTCAAAACGCCCTGCCAGACTATACAAATTTGAGAGCATCCAGTTGAATTCAAAACGAGCACACTTTATTTCAAATCGCAAGGAGAAAAAATGACAACATTTATTTGGACAATACAAATACTAGCAGCAGTATTATTGATAATATTAATTTTATTACATTCACCAAAAGGTGACGGATTAGCCGGTATGGGCGGCGCTTCACAAATTTTTGCATCACAAAAAAGCGCTGAAAAAGGGCTAAATAAAGTAACCGGAATCATTGCGGCAATATTTTTAATCTGCACGTTTCTCTTAGGATATGGCATAGTATAATGACTGCCCTTAATATCCTAGTAACGGGTGCTTCTCGCGGGATTGGTAAAGCAATCGCGGACGAACTTGCTTCAATCGGCGAGGTTTATATTACAGGGCGGGATGAAAATGCCTTAAAGCTCTGCAACAGCAAGGGTTACTGCGTTTGTGATTTGGCTGAAAATGTTGACGTTTTGGCGAGCTTTATTAAAGATAAAAAAATTGATATTCTTGTAAACAATGCCGGTGAGTATATTTATGGTGCGATTGAAGACGCTTCAAAAGACGAAATCCAAAGGCTTTATGCGACGAACTTAATGTCGCCTGCGTATCTTATTGCGAGTGCAGTTCCTCACATGAAAGAGAAAAACCGGGGGCGAATAATTAATATCGGCTCAATTTCCGGCGCGATGGGGGAGGCTTACGCAAGCCTTTATTCTTCATCCAAAGCGGGTTTGACGGGGCTAACAAAAGCACTTGCTCTTGAGTTGGCAGAACATAATATTACTGTAAACACAATAAACCCGGGTTGGGTTGACACCGAAATGGGGCAAAAATCTATTGAGGAAAGCGGTGTGACCGTTGAAGAAGTTGTGCCTCAGCGCCGTTTTGTAGAGCCAATTGAAGTGGCAAAACTCGTTAAATATTTGATTTCTGAAGACGCCCGAGGAATCACAGGACAAGCCATAAACCTTTGTGCAGGGATTAGTTTAGGAATTTGATTACACCTCCAAATTCCCCGTCATTCTGAGCCAAAGGCGAAGAATCTCGATATTTGTTCGTCATTCAGCGGTTTTGAGATGTTTCGGCTGCGCTCGCACTGAACAGATACGCTCACACTTTCACCCTCTGCTTGCCTCAACTTGACGATACTTTTATAAGTAACAGACATTTACTCCAAAATTTTATCGACCGCATCTTGAGGCATAATTTTTAAGCAGTCAAGAGACTCGCAAGTTGTCTGACGATGTTCCCACAGACAAGGGTGAATAGAACAATCACAGTCGGTCTTGATTGCAACAACCCTTTCTTTTACCCCTGGGATTAGTTTCTTATCATCAGTCGGGCCGAAAATAGCGTAGGTTTTTACCCCAAGCGCAACCCCGACATGCAATGGCGCAGAGTCAGAACAGACAAATTTTTCACATTTTGCAATCAATTCGGCCAACTCGCGCAGATTTTTTGTGGTGCCATAAAGGTTTTCAAAATCTCCTTCTCCGATTGCTCTAATAATTTCCTCGTCATCGGGACCGCCGACGAGCATAACTTTTTTACCACTTTGAGCGAGCAAATCGATTATTTCTTTCCAGACTTGTGCTGAAACCGTTTTTGTCATCCCTTTTTCAACGCTCAAACGGCTCACCCCCGGGTGGATTAAAACAGAATTCGGGAGCTTTTCAACTGCCCCAACACTAACTTCTGGCAGGTCGGTTTTTATTGACGTTAACGGCAAAATCAAGTCGTGATACATCGCAGCGGCGTATTGGTTTTTGTTTAGAGGAACCGCTTTTGTAAGCAGCAGACGGCTCAAAACACCTGTGTCATAACCGTAACGCTCTTTTATCCCCATAAGCATGAGCAGAGCTGAAATTAATTTATTTCCGCCTGAAGAAATTACAATATCGAATTTTCCCCAGGAGTTCCCTTTCCGCGCGAGACCAACAAGTTTTAAAAGCTCAAAATATTTACTCATTCCACTTTTTACATCAATCAAAAACAACTCATCGACAACGTCGGTTAGGTCTTTAATCCCCTTGCTGCGTGGCTCAAGAGCCAGCGTGATTTTCGAATCCGGGAATTCTTTTTTAAGCGAAATTAGAGTGGGAAGAAATAGAATTTCGTCCCCGATTCCGCCAAAATTAATCGCCAAAATGTTTTTCATAAAAATATTATATCAAAAACATCAGAGTCTATTGCGGAGCTTTAATACATACTGCGTTAGGCCCCCAATTATTTTTACTGGACGGATTAGTGCAAAACTGGCCTCCGCAGCGCGAAGTAGTGGATAAAGTAGCAACCTGTCCGTTTCCAAACTCGTATCCAGTCCAAAGCATCGCCCATCCGTAATTGTTTTCAAACCACACCTGAACTTTGTGTGTTTCTGAAGATGAGTCATTAGGGTCCCCCGCTGGTAAGTGCGCACCATCTTGTTCACATCTTGCTTTTGCTTGAGCCCAAGGCATTACCCCAGTAAAGCCCCACATACAGGCTCCAATTTCCTGCTCAAAGTCATACCCGGCAACATCACAACCTGTGGGCATTGCCTCAGAAATATTAAAATAATATACATCTTTGTGAGCATCATTAAAGACAATATTTGGCCCGGAAGTGCCGTTAGTATCATAAATCATTGATACGCTGCACTCTGCAACTTCTCTGCCTGTTAATGAAGGGGCTATTACACAACCCGGATTATAGGCCAATAAAGCACTTGAGCCGTTAGCCAATTTAAAACCTACAATCTTTGTACCCCATGCTTTGCCGAATTTTTGTACTGTATCAAATCCTTCGGTTTGCACTTGTGAACCTTTGTTGTCAATTGTGGGAGCGAAACAATCTGAGGGTCTTGTATCACAAACCTGCGTTATTTTCATATAGTTTCTTAATTCATTTACAAAAGCTAATGTTGATGAATATCCTGTTAGCTTGAGCCTTGTATTCATTTGACTCACGGCATCTATAAATCTTGTTTCATAAACTTTGTGTGCGGCCTTCCAGTGATAATCTTGCCAGCTTTTGATTAAAACAGGGATAGTCAATGCTGCTACTACTCCGATAACTACCAAAACCGTTAAAGTTTCAGCAAGGGTAAAACCCTTTCTTGCAAAATCTTTCCTCATATCATCTCCATTAAAAATTACACTTAGCTCATTATAACACATCTTGTTACTTTTGTGAAGCTTTGTTTTTAGGCGGCGTTTTGTAATGTTTAATATTCTTCGTGGTATAGTAAAAATATGGTCAACAAAGTTACAACAGCAACAATAATAGGTTTGAGCGCCTATATAGTCGATGCCGAAGTCGACACAGGCGCGCGTACACCGGTTGAGTTCGTAATCGTCGGGCTGCCCGATATCGCGGTCAAAGAAGCCCGCGACAGAATCCGTCAGGCGATTCGCAACTCTGAATTTACTTTCCCCGTCGGACGCGTCATCGTAAATCTCGCACCTGCAGACTTAAAAAAAGAAGGTTCAAACTTTGACCTGCCGATTGCTGTTGGGATTTTAGCAGAAGAAGAAATCATTTCCGCCGAAAAAATTAAGGATTATGCGTTTATCGGCGAACTCTCACTCGATGGTAAACTGCGTGCGATTAAAGGCGTTTTACCTCTTGTTTTAGGTCTGAAACACGCGGGAATCACAAATGTTATTGTACCTGTCGAAAACGCTTCCGAAGCTGCTTTGGTTGACGGGATGAATGTTTTTGGCGCCCAAGACTTGGGTGAAGTCGCAGGACATTTTGCACAAAGTCCAATCACACCGACAAATGTCGATATCCGTGAATACTTACGCCAAAAAGAAGATGACGAATACACTTATGATTTCAAAGAGGTAAAAGGGCAGCAAAAAGCGAAACGCGCGTTAGAGATTGCAGCTGCCGGCGGACATAATTTGCTTATGACAGGCTCTCCGGGCTCCGGTAAAACTCTTATGGCAAAATGTTTTGCGTCAATCTTGCCGCCACTAGAACTTCAAGAAGCGCTTGAACTAACAAAAATTTACAGCATCTGCGGACTGCTTGAACCAGGCGAACCGCTTATGACAAAAAGACCGTTTAGACCCGTTCACCACACGGCTTCACCAAACGGAATCATCGGCGGCGGCACAGTTCCAAGACCGGGTGAAATAACGCTCGCACACCGCGGCGTCTTATTCTTAGATGAGATGGTGGAATTCCCGCGCAATGTGCTTGAAGTCCTCCGTCAACCGCTTGAAGACGGTGAAGTTGTTATTTCGCGTGCAAAACACTCTATAAAATATCCCGCAAACTTTATGCTGCTTGGCGCTATGAACCCTTGCCCATGCGGCTTTTTAGGAGACAAAGAAAAGTTCTGCACTTGTTCTGATTTTCAAAAAGACCGCTATTTATCAAGGCTCTCAGGCCCGTTATTAGACAGAATTGATCTGCAAATTGACGTTCCGAGATTGACTTCAGAAGAACTCTTGTCAGCAAACACGACCGGCGAAAGCTCTGCGCAAATTCGCGCAAGAGTTGTTCAAGCCCGCAAAATCCAAGCGCAAAGATACGCAAGTGAAGGGATTTTAACCAACTCTGAACTCAACCCGAAATTAATCAAAAAATATTGCATAATTGATGCGCAAAGCTCTGAATTGATGAAAACAGCTGCCGCAAAATATCGATTGTCCGGCAGACGTTACGACAGGATTCTAAAACTCGCGCGCACAATTGCCGACCTTGAAGCTACCCCGAACATCACTCAATCACACTTGATGCAGGCACTGCAATACAGAATGCTTGACAAGGCTGGCATTCTCGCATAGAATATCGCAAAGGGTAAATGTGTTTAATCCATGAAAATAGGATCTTCCAATTCTATTCTAAATTTTGGCACAACAAAATTGGGCGTTGTGGTTCCCTGCTATAACGAAGAAAAACGATTGCCGACAGCGGTTTTTGATAGTTTTGCGAAAACCCACCCAGCGCATTCTTTTTTGTTCGTAAACGACGGCAGCAAGGATAAAACCGCTGATGTCTTAAAAGAACTTGTCCGAAGAAACACCAACATTGATATCTTAGACCTGCCTAAAAACGTAGGTAAAGCTGAAGGGGTGCGACTGGGAACCTTGTTGGCTACAAAATTCAACCCTGATTATGTCGGTTTTCTTGACGCAGATTTGGCAACCCCGCTTGAAGAACTTTCAGGATTTATAAAAATTGCAGAAGAAAAGAAGCCTGATATTGTAATGGGGTTACGTTTGAAACGTCTCGGCGCAAATATAGAGAGAAAAGCTTCTCGTCACTATCTCGGACGTGTTTTTGCAACAGCTGCATCAAACCTTCTTGGGGTGGGAGTTTATGACACCCAGTGCGGGGCTAAAATATTTAAAAACGAACTTGTGTCCGAATTATTTGGGGAGAAATTCGTATCACGCTGGTTTTTTGATATTGAAATTTTAAAACGCTATATTAAAAAGTTTGGCGCACAAAGAGCCCTGACCCACATCCACGAACATCCGCTTCAAACCTGGATTGATGTTGGCGGTTCTAAGCTTAAGCCGAAAGATTTTATCAAAGCGCCTTTGGAATTGCTCAAAATTGCAAGGCACTACAAATAAGAAAGAGAAGGCGCCGGCGATTTAAAATCGCCGGCGCCTTTTAAAATCCTAGTCCCTAGTCTCTAGTCCCTAGTTACTAGTTACTAGTTACTAGTTACTCTTTAGTATATTCTGCGTCGATTACATCTTCATCATCCGGCTTGCTTTCTTCGGAAGTTTCAGATGAAGCGCTCTCGGATTGCGCTGATTCACCTTCTTTTTGAACCTGTTCGTACGCTTTTTGAGAAATCGCGAACATAGTTTGTTGAAGTTCGTCTGAGAGTTTTTTCAACTCATCGGCAGGTTTTTCCTCGTCAACCGCTTTTTGAAGCGCTTCTTTTTGTTCGTTTAATTTAGCTTCGTCAGCAGAATCGATTTTGCCTTCAAAATCTTTCACAATACGCTCAGCCGAAGTGATTAAACTTGAAGCATTGTTTTTAGTCTCTGCTTCTTCTTTTTTCTTTTTATCATCAGCAGAGTTTGCTTCAGCTTCCTTAACCATTTTGTCGATATCATCTTCAGAAAGGTTTGAAGAATTTGTGATGGTAATTTTTTGCTCTTTGTTAGTCGCTTTGTCTTTCGCTGAAACGTTAACGATACCGTTTGCGTCAATGTCAAAAGTAACTTCGATTTGCGGCATGCCTCTCATTGCAGGTGGGATTCCGTCTAATCTGAACATACCAAGTGATTTGTTGTCAGTAGACATTGGACGTTCCCCTTGAAGGATGTGGATATCAACCGCGGTTTGGTTATTTTCCGCAGTTGAGAAAACCTGTGACTTAGAAACAGGAATAGTCGTATTTCTTGGCACAAGCGGAGTCATAACGCCGCCCATAGTTTCGATACCAAGCGTTAACGGAGTAACATCAAGCAGGACAATGTCTTTAACTTCACCCGCAAGCACACCTGCTTGAACTGCTGCACCAACCGCAACGACTTCATCAGGGTTAACCGATTGGTTCGGTTCTTTGCCTGTGTATTCTTTAACAAGTGCCTGAACCGCCGGGATACGAGTCGAACCGCCGACTAAAACTACTTCGTCGATTTCGCCTTTTGAAAGTCCAGCGTCTTTAATCGCGTTTTCAACCGGCGTTTTACAACGGTTAAGCAAGTCGCGTGAAAGGTCTTCAAACTTCGCTCTTGTAAGGTTTAAGTCTAAGTGTTTCGGGCCGTTAGCGTCAGCCGTGATGAACGGCAGATTGATATTTGTTTCCATAACAGAAGAAAGTTCTGTTTTAGCTTTTTCCGCTGCTTCTTTTACACGCTGCATAGCTTGTTTGTCAGAGCGTAAGTCAATGCCTTCTTGTTTTTTGAACTCGTCGCAAATCCAGTCCATAACTTTTTCGTCGAAGTCGTCCCCACCGAGATGAGTGTCCCCTGAAGTTGAAAGAACCTCGTGAACGCCGTCGCCAATTTCTAAGATTGATACGTCAAAAGTACCGCCACCTAAGTCAAATACGAGAACTTTCTCCGGTTTAACTTTTTCTAAACCGTAAGCCAAAGCTGCTGCAGTCGGTTCGTTTACAATACGTAAAACGTCAAGACCTGCAATTTTACCGGCATCTTTTGTCGCTTGTCTTTGCGCGTCGTTAAAGTATGCAGGAACGGTAATTACCGCTGAAGTTACTTTCTCGCCCAAATATGCACTCGCATCATCAGCAAGTTTTCTTAAAATTAACGCTGAAATCTCTTGCGGGGTGTAATCTTTGCCATCAATGTTTGTTTTGTGGTCTTCACCCATATATCTTTTAATGGAAGCGATTGTTTTATCGGGGTTAAGAATCGCCTGACGCTTTGCAAGCTGTCCGACAAGTCTTTCGCCTGTTTTTGAGAAACCAACAATCGACGGAGTTGTACGAGAACCCTCCGCGTTCGCGATAACCGTCGGTTTTCCGCCTTCCATAACTGCTACTACTGAGTTTGTTGTACCCAAGTCAATACCTATTGTTTTAGCCATTTTCTTATTTCTCCTTTGTCTTATTAAACTTATAATGCTATATACTAACTATAATACTCAATCTGCCGTTTAGTTGAAAAATAAACAAAAAATTAATAATTGCGCAAGGCTGAGCCTTGACCCAATTTGGCTGGTGCATCGCGAATAGCATGTTGAAACGCGACAAATGCCGGGGGTAATTTAGACAAGTCCGGTTATGACTAAGAAAAGAAAATTCAAGAAATTAATCTATTTAGCCGATATGTTATAATATTATGAATAAAAAAGTAAAAATAAGGGTATAATAAAAGTAATAGAAGCCCCCTCACCTCGAGGCTGCGCCTCTATCCTCTCCCTCAAGGAGAGAGGAAGAACAACAAAATTTAATTTTAATTGGAGGAATTATGGTCACTTACACTATGGTTGATGATAATAAAGAAGCTTATTTTATAGGAACATCCTTTGTTCTGGTCTTTTTTGTATTTTTTGTGGCCGCGGACTACATGGCTAAATCGGTTGAATTTCAATATCCGGCGCCTGTTGGATATGCGCTTATAAACTATGCAATGCCAATCGTTTTGGTGCTTTATTCAATGTTGCTCATCAGCAGCCGGAATGTGAAATTCTTTTGGCTTGCCGTGGTTGCAATGGTGCTTTTTGTCCTGTTGCACGGGCCTGAACCCGTCAACGCGCTTGGCACTTATTTATCGCAGTTTTCACTGTTTGTTTATTAATATTTGTTTAAAAATTACTAATACAGCTGTGTTTGTGCTACAATAGTGGCATGGGATAGATTTGGGAAGGGTGAGGCATGTCACAGCAAAGTAATTTATTTGAAGACGGTAGAATTGTACCGATTAATATTAGAGAAGAAATGAAGCGTTCGTATATCGACTATGCGATGAGCGTAATCGTCGGTCGCGCGCTGCCGGATGTTCGTGATGGTTTAAAACCTGTTCACAGACGTATTTTATACGCGATGAACGAACTTGGCATGACACCTGATAAACCGTTTAAAAAATGTGCCCGTATCGTCGGGGAAGTTCTGGGTAAATACCACCCTCACGGCGATTCAGCGGTTTACGAAGCTCTTGTACGTATGGCACAAGACTTTTCAACACGTTATCAAACAATTGACGGTCACGGCAACTTCGGTTCTGTTGACGGTGACGGCGCAGCCGCGATGAGATATACAGAGGCTCGTATGCACAAGATTACGACCACAATGTTATCAGATATCGACAATGAAACAGTAGAATTTGAACCGAACTTTGACGGCTCGCTGCAAGAACCTTCTGTTCTTCCGGTAAGACTGCCAATGCTTTTACTCAACGGTGTTTCCGGTATCGCGGTTGGTATGGCGACAAACATTCCGCCACACAACTTGTGTGAAATCGTTGACGGTACAATTGCTTTAATCGACAATCCTGAAATTACGATTGCCCAATTGAACGAATATATTAAAGGGCCTGATTTCCCGACAGCCGCGACAATTGTTGGCATGGGCGAAATCAGACAGGCTTACGAAACAGGCCGCGGTTCTGTTAAAATGTCTGCTGTAGCAGGGTTTGAAGAAATCGCAGGCGGTGGCGGAAGACAAGCGCGTACAGCGATTGTTGTTACCGAATTGCCTTACCAGGTTAACAAAGCAGCTTTAATCGAAAAGATTGCTGAACTTGTTAAAGACCAAAAATTAAACGGGATTTCCGACCTTCGCGATGAATCTGACCGCGACGGTATGCGTATCGTTATTGAATTAAAACGTGACGCAAAGCCCGATGTTGTTAAAAACAACTTGTTTAAATATACTCAATTGGCGACTTCTTTCGGGGTTAACATGCTCGCTCTTTGCGGCAAACAGCCTCGTTTGATGAACTTGAAAGATGTATTGAGTGAGTTTATCGAACACCGTGTGGAAATCGTTACGCGCAGAACAATTTTCTTCTTGAAAAAAGCAAAAATTCGCGCGCATATCTTAGCAGGTTTGATTATCGCACTTGGTTCAATTGACGAAGTTATTGAAATAATCAAGAAAGCAAAAACGGTTGATGACGCTAGAAGCGGCTTGATGGCACGTTTTGGGCTTGATGTTGATCAGTCAAACGCAATCCTTGAGATGCAATTACGTCGTTTAACAGGCTTAGAGCAAGATAAAGTTAAGGCTGAATACGATGAATTAATCAAGAAAATCGCTGAATACGAAGAAATTCTTGCAAGCCGTTTGAAAATTCTTGCAATCATCAAAGAAGAATTGCTTGAAGACAAAGAAAAATATGGCGACGATCGTAAAACTCAAATCGTACCGGAGCAAGGCGAGGTTACAATTGAAGACCTTACGCCAAACACTCCGATGGCTGTGTTTATCACACACCAGGGGTATTTGAAACGGATTTCGCTTGACACATTTGAACGTCAAAACCGTGCAACCCGCGGCAAATCAGGCATCAAAACAAAAGAAGACGATGATATTCAACACTTCTTCACAGCAATGATGCACGATAAAGTTCTGTTTTTCTCTTCAAAAGGAACTGTTTACAGCTTGAATGTTTATGACTTCCCTGAAGGCGGACGTGCGGCAAAAGGCTTGCCAATTGTGAACGTTCTACCTATTGAACAGGATGAAAAAATCACCGCAGTAGTACCAGTAAGCGCGTTCTCAAAAGAATTGAACCTGCTTATGTTGACTAAAAGAGGTTACATAAAACGGATTGAATTGGATAACTTCTCAAATATCCGTAGAAACGGTATCATCGCAATCGGCTTGGATGGCGATGATAGCTTGAACTGGGTTAAACTTGCAACCGGACGCGACGAAATAATTATCGGAACAGCGTCGGGTATGGCAATCCGCTTCCCGGTTGCTGATCTTAGACCGCTTGGCAGAAGCGCTCGCGGGGTAACTTCTATGAAATTACGCACAGGCGACGAAATCGTCGGATGTGACATCGTTCCACGTGACTATGATGCAGATTTGTTAGTAGTTACTTCTGACGGATTCGGCAAACGTACAAAACTTTCTGAATTCAGAAGCCAAAACCGCGGCGGTATCGGACTTATCGCGACTAAATTCAAATCAACTTCATCAAAATTGGTTGCATTGACAATCGTACAGGACTCTGATGATATTATGATGGTAACCGCAAACGGCGTTGTAACACGGATTAACGCTGGCGCAATCTCGCGTCAAGGTCGTCCGGCAACAGGCGTTCGCGCTCAAAACTTGATGGACAACGATGCTGTAATGTCAGTTAACAAAATCCTCAACCCGGAAGACGATGAGACCTTAATGGCTTCTGTTGCAACCAATGAGGACGGTTCAGCACAACCAACACCCGCAGTTGAAGAACCAATTATTGAGCAAACCAGCTTGTTAGGCGACATTGAAGAAACCGAAGAATAAAAGGTCTACGATTAATCTATACCTTTGAATAACTCATCCAATGAAATATTCAAGGCTTTTGCGATGTCAAAGACCACAAATGCTGACGGAATTTGTTTTGCTTGTTCAATCTGACTGATTGAGCGCTCATGCATATCAATCAACTCAGCGAGTTTTTCTTGAGTTAAACCTTTACGAACTCTTTCGGCTTTTATATTCGCAGATAATAATGGCATTCTTTTGTCTTTCATAAAAGCATTATAGTCATTTGACAAAATTTATTTAATGATGTACTCTAGTACCCAGAGATGATATAATGTTTTTGGTGACTAGTAATATGGATGATAAATTAACAGAAATTGAGAGCATAGTTACAGATATATGGATGCAATCACGCGTAATCCATGATGTTGTCTGCTATAATTCAGATTTAAGCAATGACTGTGTTTGTTTAGTACCACAAACAGCCGCATTAGTACAGAAAATAGATGCCCTTGCTAAGTATATTGGAGGGCTTTAAATTTGCTTGAAATGACACATCCTCAATTCCGAAACGAGTTCGGAATAACAAATACTAATACACAAAAAACCGTGCTGAGGTGAGTTCTTTTGTCGGATTGTCTTTGGAATAAACCTTCATAACGTAGGTTCCTTTTTCGTTTAGGACAAAGTAGTCTGTGTAGTAATTAATTTCTTCGTCTTTGAGTCGGATATCTTTTCCCCAATAGAGTTTGTAGCCGAGTCTGTCGGCAGAACCCACCTTCATTAATTGAACAAAAAGAAAGCGTGAGCGAACTTTTTTAGGCATTAAAATCAGGTAATAAATTCTGTTTCCGCGCTCAAAATTTAGAGAATTATCAAGAACATTCTCTTTAGTAATCGGGTTTTTGTTAAAAAGAATCCCCGGTTCATCCTTGCCGCAGCCGGCAACTGAAAACAACAAAATTCCACAAATTAAAAACAATAAAATTTGTTTCAACTTATTCTCTCAATTCTGTATCATCATTAATTCTGACATCATCGAAACTGTCGTCTGTGTTTGAATATCCGCCACTGGAATCTCTTGCGGTTTCAGCGATAAATTCAGCATAAGTGTCCGAATAAAGTTTTTTCTCCGGCGACATGGAAATTGCGCGTTCAAAGTTTTCTTCCGCGAGTCTTGTTAGTCCGCAAGCACGGTAAGATTGAGCTAACCCAAAATAAGCGTAGCTATCAGTTGTGCCGAGTCTGATTGCGCGTTCAAAGTTTTTTGTTGACAGGGTGTAATTTCTTTGTGTCATATTGATTTTGCCCTGCTCGACCAATGCTACAATCATATTAGATTTAAGCGAGGCATCGCTTTTTTGTGCATAAAGTTCCTCATAAAGCGGTATCGCCTCATCATATTTGCCCATTGAGTGAAGCGCGTAAGTTTTATTTAACTTAGTTACATAATCCTTTGAATCCGTGGCCAAAATCGCGTCATAAAGCTTAATCGCTTTAGCGTAATCCTTTTTCAAGTGGTAGCACTGTGCGAGTTCTTTTCTTAGTTCAAGATCGCTTGAACCAAGTGCGATGGCTTTTTCGTAGTTTGTAATAGCCAAATCGCTTTGCTTTGTGCGCTTGTAAATCATCGCAATATTTTTGTAAGCTCTTGCGTCTTCCGGGAAAGCCGCAATGTAGACTTTGTATTGTTCGATTGCTTCCGCGTCTTTATCCATATCTGCAAGCAAATTTGCGTAATCAAATCTCAACGCCGCAAGCGATGGCTGCTGGCGGAAGATTACGTCATATTGTGCAAGCGCCAAATCGTTTCTCTCAAGCTCTTGATAAGACAGTGCGAGCGAAATTCTGCAAGCCGTATTATCAGGGTCAGAATCAATCGCTTTTTCTAGCATTTCAGCAGCCTTTGAGTAATCCTCTATTCTAAAAAGCGCAAGCCCGTAATTTGCGTAGTCTTTAAAATCCGTGCGGTACTTTGTATAAAGTTCATCGTATTCTCTAACAGAAGCGCTGAATTCACCTGCGCTCAAGTATGATGCTGCAAGGTTTTCGCGGGCTTCGCGGTGACGTGAATATGTAGATAAAAATGTTGTATAATTCTCAATCGCGCTCTTGTATTCACGCAGTTGATACTGGACATTGGCGATATTTAAATAATTATATTTGTATTCCGGTGAGAGGCTCAAGGCTTTTTGGTAAGCCTCCAGTGCTTTTTTATAATCACCCGTGGTTTCATAAATATTACCAAGACTTATATAAACGAACGCATCGTTTGGTCTAAGCTCCAAAACTTTTCCGTAAGCTGCCAGTGCGTTGTCAAATTCGCCTAATTCGGTATAAATCCCGCCGAGTTTTGTATACAAAATCGGTTCTTTGGGATTAATTTTTACAGCTTCAAGCAATTTACTCGCAGCAGCAGAATAATTCGTCTGGTATTCCAGCGCAGAAGCCTGTTGGTAAAGCGCATTAGCCTCCGGACTGAGCGCAGCGTACGCACCAAGCCCTGAAAACATTAGTGTAGTTGCAAATAAAATCCCTATAAACTTCCGATTATCCATTCTGATATTATACCATGAAACCAAAAAAACGAGAAACCAGTTTCTAGTTTCTCGCTTCTTATTTTTAATTTATAGTTTCTATCCGATATTCCAGCTGTTGAGGTAGTGTTTTTGTTCCTCAGTCAGGGTATCAATTGAAATTCCCATTGATTGTAGTTTAATAGAAGCAATTTCTTCATCAACTTCGATAGGAAGTGTGTAGAGTTTTTTCTCCAATTTGCCTTTATTTTTAACTAAGAATTCTATACCTAACGCCTGGTTAGCAAAACTCATATCCATAACGCTTGCCGGATGGCCTTCTGCAGCAACTAAGTTTACCAATCTGCCTTCGGCTAGAACATAGATTGATTTACCATTGTTGAGTTTGTATTCTTCTAGTGAAGGTCTGATTCGTTTAATATCGGAAGCATGTGATTTTAAGCCATCCACATTGATTTCGCAATCAAAGTGACCTGCGTTTGCAACGAAAGCGCCGTCTTTCATATCTAACATGTGATGAACGTCAACTACGTGTCTATCACCTGTAACTGTTAAGAAAATATCGCCTTCTTTTGTTGCTTGCGCAATTGGCATTACACGGTAGCCTTCCATAACAGCCTCAAGAGCTTTCAAAGGATCGACTTCGCATACGATTACGTTTGCACCAAGAGCTTTTGCACGAAGCGCACAACCTTTACCGCACCATCCGTAACCTGATACGACAACTGTTTTGCCTGCAATAAGAATGTTTGCCGCACGCATAATACCGTCAAAAGAGCTTTGACCTGTACCGTATCTGTTGTCATAAAGGTGTTTTGTCATACTTGAATTGACACCGACAGCAGGGAATTTCAAAGTGCCTTCTCTTTCCATAGCCTGAAGCCTTGTGATACCTGTTGTGGTTTCTTCGGTCGAACCGATAACTTTCGCAGCAGCCTCAGGGAATTGAGCATGAATCGCTGAAACGATATCGCATCCATCATCAATGATGATGTCCGGTTCGTGTTTAATAGCTTCTTCAATATGCGCTCTGAATTGCTCCATGCTTTCGCCTGCAACAGCAAAAGTCGGAATGTCGTAGTGTTTTACAAGCGCCGCTGCAACATCATCTTGAGTTGAGAGCGGATTTGAAGCAGTCAAAATAGCGTCTGCTCCGCCTGATTTCATTACAACACATAACGCAGCCGTTTCTTTTGTTACATGCACGCATGCTGATAATTTTAAACCTTTAAAAGGTTGTTCTTGAATAAATCTTTTTTGTATTTGTTTCAATACTGGCATATCCTTAAATGCCCATTCAATCTGGTTTTTGCCTTGGTCGGCGAGGGTAATGTCTTTAACATCATACTTCATTTCGGTCATTAGCATCTATATTCTCCGTTTTTTCACTAACATCATCATACATCAAAAATTTTATTTGTATGTAAACTTTTTTTAATGAACTGACAACTTTTTTTTTCAGGGGTGTTACTATCTTTAAGGGGTGTATAGTGAAGGTTAACAACTCAGTAAATACATACAATAATCGAAACAATCAGTCATTCGGCTCCATGGGAGTGGTAAAAGCCGCTAATGGCCTTGCTAAACACATATTTAGCACTCCTTATAACCCCAACGAATACACTGCTGTTTTAAAACTCGCTAAAATCGGCGAAGACGGCAAAATTAATGACGCAAACATCCTGACTATCCCGTTTGAGAAAGGAAAAGCTCTTGCTGTCGATGTTGCAACAGCTTTAAGAGATGGTATCAAATCATTTGGGTATCGTTTTGAATTAACCGATAAAGCCGGAAAAATTTCACGTGTAATTGAGCCGGGCGTACTTACAGACCGCAATGGCACAAAAATATTAAACAACCCTAACCATCACGGCGACTTTTTCACCCTTGTAAACCCTACCCCTGCCGGCGGTTCACCAAAAGGCGGCGCAGGGCAATTGATTATTCCTGATACCTGGAACCCGCGTGTAAAATACGACGCAGACGGGAAAATTGTACCAAACCCGGATTACAGGGAAGGAACTCACGCCACTCCTTACGGCAAAATCGGCGGGTCATTGGCGGGAGTCGAAGACAGCCTTAGAAAAGGTCTATTTGATAATTATTCACGATTGTTTTTCACCCCGATTTTTACAGATGGCGCCACAAGCCATGGTTACGACAACAAAAACTGCTTCCAGATGGTGTCTACACTCGGGAACGTAAATAATTACGCCTCTTTTTGGAAAGAGTTATTCAAAAGAAATATTAATATAGTAAACGACGCTGCCTTTATTAAAGAAGGGCTTGAGAGCATCCGTTTCAGACAAGTTTTGAAATGGGGCAAAGACCACCCAAATTTTTACCATTACAAAATCGGCGAGATTCCTTTTGAATTAGGGGCTTTGAGCAACAACCCGAAAGTCGCGCCTCACGTTAAACAAAATCTTGTCACTGTGGACGGCAAAAGTTATATTCAGATTTTTGATTCAAGACGCGTGAGTAATTTTGAAGAAGGCAAACTAATCAAGGCTTACGACAAGGCTCTTGACCCGCTTGATTTGAATATCTCAAGAGACACGGTTGAACTCTATACTCTCGAATATAACCCTAAAGTGTGGACGCCCGGGGCTCAAACCACAAATATTAAACTATGGGATGGCAGCAAAGATTCGCTTGGCCTAAATTACACTTTTTCAAAAGCTGATTTAGAAAAAATAAGACAAAACAATCCGGCAGACCAATGGGAAAGAATAGCGGCTAATGCGATTCGCGGAAAATTTGAAGTCCAGGATTATGTTGTAACCGCAGGTCAATATTGGACAAGAAAAACAAACCAGATTCTTAACCTTCACGCTGCACAAAACCTTGCTGATATCTCCCCTGAAAACGCTGCTGCAATAATCGAAAAAGGTATCGCAGACGGTATTCTTCCTGACACAGCCCGATTGGATAAAGAAGTTTTAGATAACATTTTTGGCGGCAAATATCACTTTAGAGAACTGCCTAAAGGTGATCTCAACGACCAGATTAACCGTGGCATGATGGATATTCCGCTGGATTCAATCGAAGTCGGAGATGAGATTTCAGCTGTCTTTGCTTCACCATATCTTGCAAAACGCGCCGGTCGCGAAGCGCACATTGGGGTTTCAAGATTTGATTTATTCAAACAAGGTTACGTTTCAGAAGCTTACAAAAAGACTCAAACTGCCATGAACGACCTTTACACAGATGAACTCAACAGGCTCGCTGCTGAGATTCTGGCAGATGTCGACGACTTGCTTCCAGTTAACATTAGGCTCTCCAATGGCGAAACAGCTACTGAATACGGCAAATATGTAATACAACACCTGACCCCTGAAATTATGAAATTTGGGGTTATTAAAGGCTTACACCCGAACGCTGCGTTCAAAGCCACTTCAAACGGTATTTTATATGATTACAAAACCCTTAAACAAGCGAATCTGAGGGCTGTCGGGGTTATCGACCCCAAAAGTGCCGAAGAAGAAGCGTTAATGCTGGTTGCAAAACTTAAAGAAGGCATCAAAAAACTTCAACCTAAAGATAAAGCAGAAATCGCAAAAGCTCTCGCTGAGTCAATAAAAGGGACAAACGAAAACAGCTTTAGAATCGCTGAAGCAATCATTGACCGCACAAAATCCGGTCTTGATATGAGAATTGACGCAACAAAAGACATTGCTGATATGGATGCCCTGCGCTCAGGACTGGCAAAATGGGACGAAACCTGGGATGACGTAATTGACCTTTGGAGACGTTTCCATGCAGGAGTTTTAAAAGAAAACCCTAACGCCTATTCTGCCGCTGAAATTACAGATGTTTTCTATGCTTACGAGGAAAACTTCACGCACGCACTTCGCCGTGATAAACTCAAAGCAGAAAGACAAGGAAAAGACCATGGGCCTTTATATTACCACCATATAGAGGGTCCTTTAGCTAAGGGCTACAAGTATGTGGGCGATCACGATGCTATATCTGAATTTATATCTAAAGCCAAAATGACAACCGATGCGAATTACAGATGGCTTTTCCACGCCATAACCAACCTTTTCGGCAAGCATTTTGAAAGCGGCAACCCAAATCTTGCCGGCAGCAACTTGAAAGAAGGATATCTCCAATGGGTTGTTCAAGATTTCCTCCACAAAACAACACCTGAAGGCATAATCCACTCTTACACATTCGGCGGAAACCACGACAAAGCGCGCGTCCTGCACTGCTATGCGATGGACTTAGAAAAATTCTACAAAGGTCAAGAAGGCGAAGCAATGGGCGAAGCCTTATTAATCGGATTTGAAAAAGCAGTCCGTGGAAATATTTCTGACGCAACCAAACAGGAAGAAGTTTTAACAAAAATCAGAGCCGCGATAAGCGAATACGAAAAGAACGAACATTTTGGCTCAAAACCGTTTGACCTAACTATTGATATGGTACTAAAACATGCCGGAATCGACAAAGATGCGGCACTCTACAAAGCTCTTAATGACTCTACTTTTGAAGCTATAATTAAACCTGCAGGCGAAAAATTAAAAGCAATTATGCGTTATTATGTTTCACTTCCGGGCAACCCGACAATTTTCGGCGGCGACCACTTAGGCTCCACCGGGTTTGAATACAAAACCAGAAATATTACAATGCAAAACAGGCAGCCGGTTCACACCGATATTCTTGATGAAAAACCGTTCATCAAAAAGCTTTTTAACGAAGTCGAAGAAATCATGAACTACCGTGCAAGACCGGAACTTAACGCCCTAAACGAAGGGACTCCGCATATTCTAAAACTGCAAAACGCCTGGACTCAGGCCGAAAAAACAGGCGAAAGCATTAAAGTTGACGCTCTATTGAGCCAAACTCCTGACGGTGATATTGCACTGTCATTGTTTAACAGAACCGGCAGAAGCGCCGATTTTAGAGTCGATTACAAGCCCGAGAGAATCTTCTTAGACCACATAGATTTGAGCGCTCAGGAAAAATTCGGCTTACAAGGCGGAATTGAGCCCGGCACAAAATTCTTCAACGCCGCTAACCCAAAAGAACAATATACAGTCGTTTTAGAAAACGGAAATTATTTAATAAAACGCTTAACCGAAGACGGCAAAACCGTAGGATTTGACTTTGCTGACCCGACTTTGGTGCTATATCACAATCCTGCAGCAAAATCCGTCCTACACGCTGAGCCAAAACCTCTTGACCTTGCCCCGGGCAAACCTTTCACTTCTGAGGCTCCAAGCGTTGCTGCGAAAAACGAACCTTCGACAGATTCAAAAACTCTCAAATGGGTTCTTGGTGTCGGCGCAGCTTTAGTCGCACTTTTAGGCGGATATAGCGCTCTTTCAAAAGACGACAAAAAACAGCCAAACAAGAGTTTCGTTGCTTAATTAAGCATTAAAAATTATGTGTTGAAGATTCTGTCACCGGCATCGCCCATCCCCGGCAGGATGTAGCCTTTGTCATTAAGGCCGTCATCAACAGCAGAAGTTATAATCTCGATTTCCGGGTATTGTTTTTGGATGTTTTCAATCCCCTCCGGCGCCGCCATAAACGCAACCACGCGGATGTTTTTAATCGGAACCCCTTTTTCAACAAACAGACTAAGCGCAGCAACAATTGAATTCCCCGTCGCAAGCATAGGGTCTGTTACATAAACATAAGTATTTTCCGGGCAGGCAATCGCAGGAATCTTGTTATAATACCAAACCGGTTTTAAAGTTTCTTCATCCCTGTACATTCCTATATGGCGAATGCAAGCCTGCGGCAAAATATCCGTCGCTTCATCTGTGAAAATCAATCCTGCACGTAAAATCGGTGAAATTATAATCCTTGCATCAGGGTCGATTGTTTTTGCCCTAAAAGTCTGGAGCGGAGTTTCGATTTCTTTTTCTTTCAACGGTAAATTTCTTGCAGCTTCATACAACAAACATCTGGTAATTTCTCTTGCCGCAATTCTTACCCTGTGGCTGCTCGAATCCTTATCCCGCATTATTGCTAAATTCTGCAAAACCAACGGGTTATCAATTATTTGTATCTTTTCGCGATTCATTTTTCCTGCTCCTTTTAGTATTATCAAGCCATTTTTCGAATAGTTTCAACTGTGAAGAAACTTTTTTAACTTCAATATTATTCTGTGCTCCGGCGGTTAAAACTCCAGATTCTTCTCCGAAATGTGATGCCCGGGTAATTATTGAATCTATTTTATCATACATATCACCCAAAAGTGTAGCCGCGTCATGAAGCCTTTTTGTTCGCTCTACATAAACAATCCTGCCGGACGCCGCGCTCTGCTGAGTCGGAGGGAAAAGTTCCAAAGATTTTGAACCGCCCAACCCGCTGAATTCAACCGTTGCAATCGCACCTTGCGGCAGCGCAATAGTTTTGTCAGTTATATGAAGTCTTACATAAATAACATCAGAAACCGGTTTTATTTTATCGATATAACCGATTTGGACACCCATGAATTTTATCGGCGAACCGACAATCAACCCGTCAATATCCTGCATAAAAATCTGATAGGACTGTTGACCTTTATAATGCGTGTGTCTATAAAGTCTAAACCCGCCAATAGCGATACACATGATCAGAAACCATATCGCAAACTCTATCAGCGCATACTTTCTTATGCTATCAATTTTAAAATCGAGTTTAATCATACCGCAATTATATCATGATAAGTTGCATTTGTTGACCAGTTCACAAATCCTGTTTTGTAAAGTAGTCTTAACAAAAAACGCGAAAAGATTGAAAAGTACTTTTTTAGGTTTATTATTTATATAAATTTCGTTCAGGCATCAATTTATCGGAAATATGGTTAAATATTAGCCATATGGCTATAACAAAAAAGTTTTTTAGAGGATTTAGATAATTAAGGAGTATAGAATATGATTACAGCAATTTCAAGCATTAGGCACAACGTCAATGTTGGCAACAACATTAAGAAAACAAATTCAATTGGATTTACAGGAAATCCTGTTAGCTTATTAAAAAGTGAAACTAAGATTTCAAGATTCGCCGATGAAGCAGCAAGCTCAATAGGCAGCTTTTTGAGTAAAAAACTGGGCAAAGTTGAATTGCCTTTTTCAGAAAAACCTCTGATTGCAGACGCAACTTTAGTACATTTTGGCCCGGACGGTATGCCTATTGAAATCGCCTTACCTCAAGTACAAAGCGCCGTTACTAAAATTCTTGATGGATCAAACATGTTAACTCCAGATGCTGCAGATATAGCAGCAAATGCTGCAAATGCCCTGACTGCTAAAGCCGGCGCATTGGATACCCTTGCAGCTGGTGCCGATGCATTAACAGCTAAAGCCGATGTGGTTGATACTCTTGCAACAGGAACTGATGCATTGGCAGCAAAATCTGACGCTGCGACAGTTATTGGCACTATTGCAGAAGCTTTGGGCCATATTGTTTAAAAGTATTATAAAGGACAAAGATGAAAGTTTTAAGAGTAAATTCAAATATGGCAATGCCGAAAGCACAAAATGCCCAACCTGTTTTTAGAAATGGCAGCTCTAAAGTTTTACAAAAGGTGATGATAAAAAACTGCAACTGTAACAATGCCCCAATGGCGGTATAACTTGGAACAATGGGCGGGTTATATCCTTCTTGCAGTTTTGCTATTTGAGATTATAGGAGTAGTAACAAAGGGTAAAAATGACCCAGTAAATAAGTTACTAAAAGATTTGAAAGGTAAAAACAATAATGCAAATTTCCTCCTGCATGGTGCAGACCTCAACCCACACAGTGCAAAATAAAAACTTCTACAAGCCGACTTTTAAAGCAACACTTTGGAAGAATATAACTACAGGTGCAAGTATTGGTGCCGGGACAGGTGCAGCAACTGGCGCCAAAATTGGTGGAGCGATTGATTTAGGAACCGCCGGAGCAGCTTTGGGTATTCCAACTATTACATCCACTGCGATTGGTGCAATTGGTGGTGCAATTACCGGTATGGCAGGTGGTTACGCACGATGGGCGCATCAAAACGAAAGAGAAAGGTTAGAAAAAGAGAGAAACGCGCTTGAAGCTGCACGTGTAAAACTTGCAGAAGACATAAAGCAAAAGCAAGCCGATATGACTCAGGCAGACGCAAACCATAAAGCTATCATAGAAAAACAACTGAGAATTTTAACAGAAACAGCGAGAATCAATACTTTGAATGCAACATATAATGCAAAAGCCATAGATGAAAAGAACGGGATTGGCTTAGGTAGACTTGCCGGATATTCAGACGACAAAAAAGCGCTTAATGAGGCATTTATCTCACCATTTATCAAAAGTCGCACAAATCCTGAAATCTGTGAAAAAGTTCCCAATGGTATACTTTTATATGGTTTGACAGGAAATGGCAAAACAACAATGGCGATTGCGTTAGCAGAACAGGCGCTCGGAATTGAAACTTCTTTACGCGAGAAAGACCATCCTAATTTCTATAATTTATCAAGTCAATCTCCAGAAGAAACGGTTAACCGCCTTAGGTCAATTGCTGAGAAAGCATCCGCGGAATATCACCAAACAGGACAAAGAAGTATAGTATTTATAGACGAATTTGACGCTATATCATTGGCCCCGAAAGAACGTGGATATAATGCTGCGGTAAATGGTTTCCTTAAAAGTTTCTTAACTGGTTGTTCAGATTACGGCATAACCTTGATTGCAACAACAAATCATCCACAAAGCATGGAAGATGCTTTTATTATAAACAAAGAAAGGTTTCCGGTGAAAACGGCCCTAGAACCGCCTTCTGAAAGGGATATTCAGGATATATTGGAATATTATCTTAAGGGGCTAACTGATGAAACTGTCAAGTGTAATCGTTTGGCTGCAGTGCTAGATGTAAAAGCACAAAAGCATCATGAAAAATATACTTGCTCAACAATTGAAACAATTGTAAAAGAAGCTAAAAAAAGGGCTAAAAAACTATCAAGATTTGTTTCACAGGATGATTTAATTTCAATTATTAAATCAACAAGCCCTGACTTAAAGAAGAAATCTTTGGATAAATTCAAAGCAGATTTTGAATTTATAAGCGGCATGACTTATGCTAAATATTTAAGAATTAAGAGGTAAAATATGGCAGATTTAACATTAGCAAAATTGAATACTCAGACAAATGCTCCCACCTCATCCGCATCAAAAAAGAAACGCACAACGATTTATAATGCAGGAATTATTGCAGGAACAACAGTATTTGGTGGCGGTCTTGCAAATGTTTTAGATTATAATCAATCAAAAAAGCGAGCTGAAATAAAACTTCCACTTTTTATTGAAAAATATTTCTCAAAACTGATAGAAACATCGAAATCCGGTGATGCTGCTTCTGAACACAATAAATTACAAGAATTTCAAACAGAAAATATTAAAGACAGCGCTGAAAAATTACAAAAAGCACTATCTGAAATTCTGGACGATACAAGCAAAATAAAAGAACTAGATTTAAATATTATTAATAATTTAAAACAAAAATATTGGTTTTGTTTAGATAAAAATTACGAACCAGATGCTCAAAGCATTGAAAGGGAAGTCAAAAGGAAGATTGATACAATGCTGGAGCAAATTGAAGCTAAGGCTCTAAAAATAAAGGCAGATGTAATTAGTGCATCAATTGAAATGCAACAAGATCACTTTCATATAAATACCAGATTAAGAAATCATATAGCTGAATTAGATTGTCATATATGTAAATTAAACTGCCAACTAGCAGAAAATGCCTTTAGAGCCAAAGAGCAGATATTAAAGATAAAGGAAACATTTAAAATAGTTAGACTAACCAGCCTCACAGCACTGGGTATGCTGATAGGCGCAGCCGTCGGTGGGGTTATTGTGGGTGTAAAACACTCTCATAATAAAAAGAAAGAAGGCAAATAGTTTGCGAATTACCAACGTTCAATTAAATGCAAAAGGATTGAGTGTTAGTAATTCAATTTCTTTTAAATCGCCTTATGTCAACGGAAACTATTATACTGACCGTGAATATATTGATGCTGTTAACAATAAACATATTGGCCGTGTTGATCACAGTAATTTTTCTGACAGATATGGATTTTTTACCTATGTGTTCACCTCAGCAGCAGACAATCACGCAACTGAAGTGAACAAATGTATAGATGATCTGAAGGCAGAAGAGACAAAAGGAGCCCAGGCCCGTGCTCAAGAATTACAGAAGCAGGCAGAAGAAAGAAAAAAACTGGAAGTTGAACTCCAAAAAGCAAGAAATTTATCATTGCAGAGAGAACACGCTTTGCAAAGAGCTATGAGGACACAGAAAAATCAAGGCTTGAAGCGATTGATATTGCCTAAAAAAATACTGGACGAATTAGTTGAAAATGTTGTCAATCCGTTTGCTATCGACAATCTGAACAAAGAAAACGGTTGGGTAACTGAAGTCCCAAATGGAGTGCTTTTATATAGTTCGAGCTCTCGGAAAAATATGGAAGTCATAAAAGCATTGGCTGAACAGATTTTACAGGATAAATTTCAAAGTAATTTTTACACTTTCTTATTGGAAAATAATAATTACCATGAAATAGAAAAAGATTTAAACAGAATAAAAATAAAGGCAGAGGCTGAATATAATAAAATAGGGCAGAGGTCAATAATATTCATCCCGAATTTTGACAAAATAGCTCTTGAATATGACAATCCAAATTATAATCCAAGGCTTAATGATTTTTTAAAAATATTTTTTCTTGACTGTGCCAATAGAGGATGTACAATTTTTTCCACGGCACAAAACATTAACAGGATAGAAGAAGCCTTTATAATAAACAAACAAAGATTTACGTTTAATATAAATTTGCGAAATTACCTGTTAAAATATACTAAACTATAGAATTAAATGCAAACTATAAACAAATAAAAGGCGTAATCAGGGCATACAAGCGTAACAAAAACAAATGGACGACCAATTGAAAATAAGTATTCGACAGAATTATCAACATATATCTTTCAACGCTGGTTTAACACCTAGGTTATTGAAAGAAATCCAACAAGCTGACATCTTGGATATTTCGGGAAAGCTGGCTAAAAAAGGGGTTCCGAATGACTTCCGTGATAGCAAGATTATTGCATGGTGTTCAGATAAAGCAATCCAAATTCTGCAGCAAATAAACGAAAGATTCGGGCAAAAATTGTCTTTACCTAAGGGCGTTTATGTAGAAGATTTTCGTAATTTAAGAACGGAGAGTCCGTCTGCTCTGGGCACTTGTAACTTACTTCCAACAAAACTAAAAAAAGGCTCTGACGAAATAGTTCCTTCAAGAACAATATTTTTCAACTCTATTCACAATTGGGACAGCATTGATTCTATATCTGACAACCAATATGCAGCAAGACATTTCAGTACAGATTTTTTCCTCTATCCATTCTTTCATGAATTTGCGCACGCAATTCATGAGGACAGACTTTTGAATAAATTTGGCGGGAAAAAATTGGTCAAGATATTGAAAAAATTAAATGAAGGAGAGCAGCTTAAAAAATACAGGGATGTATATGGTTCTTCAGTAAGGCAGATTTGCAATTATGCTCAGAATACTCCTCTTGATGCTGTTGCATGTGATATGGCAAGGGTAATTTCCGAGGCGCTTGATAAAGACACCTTAATTCCTACAAAAAATCCTTTTATTGGAACGGCATACGACAAATTATCATTTTGGCAAAGATTAAATATACCCAAACATCCAACTAAAGAAAAACCATTAAAAGAAATCCTTAGAGATTTTTGGGATGGCAAGTTTGTTTAGCTTTAGATATTTTACCCCCGAACTACTCCTTGACTATTCGATTTCTCTATAATACAATAGGCCTAAAGCTAAAAATGAAAGGTTTTAAGATGGATCAAATAATTAAAGTTGCTTGGGACTTAAACGAAAACACAGAAAACAGATATCAATTAGTATACGAAATCGCTGAACTTGCTAAAAAACTTGTTGATGAAACTCAAGCTAAAAAAGCTCGCGATGATTTTAATTTTGAAGAAAATTTTGAAAGCAGCTATAAAAAAGAAAGCCCTATTGAACACGCAATAATGGTTAAAGCTTCTGAAGCGGATGATAATCGCCTAGTTGGATAGTTTGCATGAAAAGCGCTATTGATTTTATAAACCAAAAGACAAATGGCTTTGTCCCGGAAATTGGGATTGTTTTAGGCTCCGGTCTTGGTGAACTTGCAGATGAATACTGTGATTTTGCAATTCCTTACGACGAAATCCCCGGGTTTGTAAGTTCGGGCGTTGTCGGCCACAAGGGCAGACTGGTTTTTGCTCGGGTAAATGGTAAGAACGTAGTTTTTATGCAAGGCCGCAACCATTTTTATGAAGGCCACAAAATGTGTGACGTTGTTTACCCGATTAAAGTTTTAAAAGCCCTTGGGGTAAAAACCTTAATCCTCACAAACGCAGCCGGTGCGGTTAATGAAAGCTTCCATCCTGCTGACTTGATGTTAATTACAGACCACTTAAATCTTATGGGGACAAACCCTCTAATAGGGCAGCACGACGTGGATTGCGGCGAGCGTTTCCCTGATATGAGTGAAATTTATAAAAAAGATTTAATTGATTTAGCTTCAAAATGCGCTAAGAAACTCAATATTGATATCCAAAAAGGAGTTTACGCGGCGTTTACCGGCCCGAGCTATGAAACCCCCGCAGAAATCAAAATGGCAAGACTACTTGGCGCTGATGCTGTCGGGATGTCAACCGTGCCTGAAGCAATCGTCGCGAACGCCTCAGGGATAAAAGTATTGGGCATAAGCTGTGTGACAAATTCGGCATCCGGAACTTCAGCACAAACTCTTTCACACAAAGAAGTTGTTCAAACAGCAGCCCGCGCAAAAGGCGATTTTAAAGGGCTTTTACTAGAAATCATTAGCTGTTTGTAAACATTTGTTAACGCATGGGTTGATAAAGTATATATTGTGGTATATACTAAATATATATCCCCGTGTTTTTATATTTACCCGTGTATTTGTGCAAGCGAGCAGAGAGTATAGTCTGGCGACGAAAAGTCGACGGCAGACGCAGACTCGTTTAATGCGAGCGCAGGAGCCTGCCGCGCACCAGAACTAAGAAGGAGTTTTTTATGAGAAGAGATGAAGTAGTTCAAATGAAGAAGCCGTATGAATTTACCAACCCCGCAAAAAATGAAGTTTTAGAATCCAGCGAAGACACAGCCCTTTCCGCTTATTTAAAAGAAATTTCCGATTACAGAGCCTTGAGCACCGCAGAAGAACGTCGACTTGCTAAACTTATTAAAGATGGCGACACAGAGGCGAAGAAAAAACTTATCCAGGCAAATTTAAAGCTTGTTGTAACTGTTGCCAAAAAAGTCATCCACACCTCACCGTTGCCTCTAATTGATTTGATTCAAGAAGGAAATCTTGGCCTTATGGTTGCGGCAGAAAAATTCAACTACAGACTGGGTTACAAGTTTGCGACTTACGCAAGCTGGTGGATTAAACAGTCAATGTTTAAAGCTATTTCTGAACAAGGTCATGCGATGAAAATCCCTGTTTATATCCAAGAAACACTATCAAAATTCTCAAAAGTAAAAGCTCAAATGGAGCGCGAAAACAACTGCCAGGTTAAAACCGCCGAAGTAGCGAAGAAAATGAATATTCCGGCAGAAAAAATCGACACTTTCTTGTCTGCTTATTCAAAAACTATTTCTATCGAAAACAGCGCAGAAAATTCTGAAGGCAGAGAGATGAATGTCGCTGACATCCTTGAAGATCAAAAAGCATCAGTGTTCAAAGCAGTTGAACTTGAGAACCTCAAGCACGACCTCACTTCAGTAATAGAAAACCTAAAAGAGCGCGAACGCGATGTAATAAAAATGCGCTTTGGGCTTGACGATACAGTAAAATACACCCTTGAAGAAATCGGCAATATTTATGGTGTAACCAAAGAATGCATCCGTCAAACCGAGCTTCGCGCGCTTAAGAAAATGCGCGGCCAAGAGCTTTTGGCTGGATATATTGATTAGGCAATATTTTACGTCATGTTGAGCAAAGCGAAACATCTCAAAGTCGTTGCCATTTGCGCAAGCATTGAGATTCTTCGCAAAGCTCAGAATGACGGGGCAACACTCAACCAAATGATGGTTTACTTTTGCAAAAAAAACATTAAAATATAGGCATGAAGAAGTTTTTTGTAATTTTATGCATACTTATATTTACCGCCGCATTCGTTCCACACGCATTCGCTGATGAAATGAGTGGTGATGGAAGCCTTTGGGATAATTTCGGTGCTCAATCTCAAGACGTCCAAGGCAAGCAGCAATTCTTTTCTGACAAAGAATTTGAACAAGCATTAGCAAGCAAAAAAAAGAAAAAGAAGAACAAAAACATCCCAAAAGGCGAAATGTATCGTCAAAGCAACGAAACTGACGGCATTGTGGGTACCAAAGTTGATCTGCCAATTTTACTTATCCCGCTTGACTTGCAGGCTCCGAACGGTGACCTGATTCCTGTCGGACATTATCAGGTCAAAGGCGAAAAAGTTGACGGCAAACCGGTTTTAAAGCTTTTCCAAGCGCACGACTTAGTCGCACAAATTCCGGCGGTCGAAACCGAAGACGATTTTGGTCAAAAAGAGCTTCTTTTTGTGAAATTAATCAGCCAACAAAATGACCATTACATGAAACTAATCTTTGGCAATGTTGATTTTAACGCCTATACACTAATTAATTGCGCGGAATAAGAGATTATTTATTCTTGGCAAGTTCTTCAATAAACATATTGCCTTCGTAATCATACGAATAAAGATACACATTTAAGTCGTCTTGTAAAAGTTTTCGGTTGTCGTCGTATTTTTTCAGGCGAATTTCTGTTTTTGCAAGCCTTCCGTCCTCATCAAATTTCTCGGTAGTGATGTCGCTTCGCAGCAAGTTGCTATCGTGGTCAAATATTTTTAAAGAATTTTTACTCTCTTTTAATCTGCCATTTTTGTGACGTTTTTCAGTCACATCTGACTTTTCAATCTCGCAAAGTTTTCCATTTTCGTCATATCTGTTAATAGTGACGTCTTTTCCGATAGCGGTTTTTTCTACCCAAAGCTTGCCTCCCTTAGTGAAAAGCTCTTCGACAACTTGATTTCCAACGGTCGTTTGTTTGTATTTATATTCTCTACCGATACTTGTTATGATTTCTTTACCGGCAGCTTCTTCGATTGCAAAAGCAGGTCTGTTGTATTTATTCACAAATTGATTGCCGACCCGCGCACTTCCCGGGATATATTTTTCGTCAACCCGTAAGTTGCCAAGCTCATTTGCCGCATTTTGTAACAAACTGTTTTGGTTATTAGCTCTTTTGTTTCTGTCGGCAGCAAGCTTTTCTAACTCTGCTTCAGTAAATAATGCTCTGTTATTTTTAGCCGTCTTCTTAACCAAAGGCAAAGGCTCAGCAGCATTTCCCCCTCCGCCAACCGTTTCAGTAAACGGCGCGTAAACAGGGTCAAATCTCAAAGCATTTGTTCCGAAGTTATACGGAAAACTCATTGTGTGCTCCTTTGGGCTCTTAATTTTGCAAAACGGACATGCTTATATTAAGGATTTAAACCCATCAGGATTTCAAGGAGCCCGATAGTTGTTACAGAAGTTTACAATCTAGTTTACTGGGCTTTTTAAACAACTCCAAAATATTTACCCCTACCAGTTAGTGCGGGTAAGCGACTTTTTACCCTTGCGGTTGTACATGTTTTCCTTATACCAAATACCTTGAAAATCTCCGTTGGGCTCATACATATATTGCATGTCGCGCGAAGCGAAATATATTCCGCTCACTAGCTTTCCGTTGGCACGGTATTGCACGGAAGTATATGGGAAATTCGGATAGTCTTCGCTAATTACATCCACATATTGCAAGGTGCCTTTTAAGTTGTAATAGTAGACTGTTCGCATATCATTTTTATACTGCACAGCGTAAGAAACCAAAACTTCTTTCCAGTAGAACGCACACAGATTAGCTTTCTCAGTGGCAGATCCTTGATTACGAACTGTCCAAAGATTTTCTTTGAAATCGAAATCTTTTAAATAATCTTCGTATTGTTCCAAGCACGCAACTTTATTATATTTTGAGACCGGATCAGGACCAAAAATCGCAGCGCGGTATTCTTCAATTCGCTCATCACGTTCGGCTTGGGTTAAATCCGGCCAGTCAAAGATTACTACTGCTTGCAGGGGCACTGCAACATCGTCAGGGCAATCTTCCGTACAAGCACAATCTTGGGCTTCTGCTTGGGCTACGTCAGCGTCAACAGCTTCTTCACTTGCCTCAGAAATTTCCTTAGATGGCGCGACCGATTCTTGCGCGTCTTCGACTTTGGTTACACTATCAGGCTCCGCAAGTTTTACAGGCGTCAAATCCTCTGCGAGTGCAGCTTGTGCCAACAAAAAACCAACTAAAATTAAAACAACCTTTTTCATATAATTAATTATATCACGAAGTTGGCTCAGGACGATAGCGCCCATGAATTAACGAAGCATTAGCCGCAGAAGGGACATCAAACCCAGCTTCCACTCTTCTAGCTGCGTTTGCAACATCAGTTTCTATATAGTCTACATTTTTTAAAAATTCTTTTAAAAAATGTTTTAAGTTATAGCCGCTAGTTATCTTAACAGGATATATGATCTCTTGTTTATCTGAAGCACCTCTAGGGGGCAAGTATTCAAGCTTTATATCAAATAAATCATTATTAGAGCCACCTATATGAAGCTTAAAGTCCTCACTTGGAGCAGCTTTATTTATCAACACTCTAAATAAGTTTCTAACTTCGCTTCGCTCTTCCGGGGTTTTAAATTTCTTTACAGCAGTCTTAAAACTTCTCATTGCTTGATTGTGTGTCTCTCCAATAACCAATTTCCCAAAGGCAGGATTGGCTTGTGGGCGGGTATTTATTGAATAATTCGTATTAACATTCATGCAGTTTGTTCCCTGAATTTAAGACCAAAATCTAATACTTTTTTACGACTTCACTCCTCATTTAAAACGCATAAAAATATTTTTTGCATGCCGGAAAACCATTCGTAACAATTTTTTACAATAGAGGTAAATATTTTGGGACAGCTTTCATTTGCATTCAGCCATAACCCTTTATTTATGCCAATATAACAGATTGTAACAAAAAATTTACATTACAGAAAGATTACCCTTATTTTCATTGACTACATATATGTTTATAGTACGCTTAATTAATATGCAATAATCTTTTGCAAGCTGGAGCCGGGGGCCGGTAAAAGTTGCGGGGAGCGGGCAGTTTAGACGAATACGGGGAGGCCCGGGACAAGACTAAAAACGCAGCGAACCGAACAGACCACCGAACGGAAAACCCAACGGCAGTAGGCTTTTCACCTTTTCCGAGAAAATAGCAGTAATACATAACTTTAGACGAGGTAATTTAATGTCTGATACGAAATACGCAAAACGAGTTACTCCAATGGGCATACCCCACACCAGATTGGATGACTTGCCGGATTTAATTGAGGTGCAAAAAAAATCGTTTGAATGGTTTTTAAAAGAAGGTTTGAAAGAGGAGTTACTGTCTTTCAGCCCTATTAAAGACTATACAGGACGTATGGAATTGCACTTCCTACCAAACTATACTTTCGATAACGCAAAGTATACAATCGAAGAAGCAAGAATTCACGATACGACTTATGCTAAACAGCTTCGCGTAATGGTGAGACTTGTTAACCGTGACAGCGGGGAAATCAAAGAACAAGAAGTCTACATCGGCGACATCCCGACTATGACTGACAAAGGTACGTTCATCGTCAATGGCGCTGAGCGTGTTATTGTATCGCAAATCGTTCGTTCTCCTGGTGTTTATTTCAAACGTGAAATCTCACCTGCAGGAAAACGTCTTTACAACGCGACAATGATTCCTAACCGTGGTGCGTGGTTGAAAATTGAAACAGATGCTAACGATTTAATCTACGTTAAAATCGACAAAAACAGAAAAATCCTTGCTACAACTTTATTGAAAGCAATGGGCATCACTGTTTCTGAGATGGAAACTCTGTTTACTCACTTCGAATTCTTGAAAAAGACCTTAGACAAAGACACAACCGAAACAACCGATGATGCGTTGATTGAAGTTTACAAAAAACTTCGTCCTGGCGATCCTGCGTCTCCTCAAGGCGGCCGCTCAATTCTTGAAGCGCGTTTCTTTGACGAGAAAAAATACGACATCGGACGTGTAGGTCGTTATAAATTAAACAAAAAATTGAACCTGAACGTACCGGCTTCACAAAGAACGCTTTCTGTTCAGGATATCGTAGCGTCAGTTGAGTACTTAATCAACTTAACTTACGACGAAGGCGCGGTTGATGATATCGACCACCTCGGAAACCGTCGTATCCGTTCAGTTGGTGAATTGCTCCAAAACCAATTCAGAGTTGGTCTTTCAAGAATCGAGAGAATCGTAAAAGAAAGAATGACACTACAAGATAGCGAAACTTTGACACCATTGAACCTTTTAAATACAAAGCCTTTAGTAGCTTCGTTAAAAGAGTTCTTCGGTTCTTCGCAATTATCACAGTTCATGGACCAAACAAACCCACTTGCTGAATTGACTCACAAACGTCGTATTTCAGCTCTTGGACCTGGCGGCTTGATGAGAGAACGTGCAGGGTTCGCGGTTCGTGATATTCACCCTTCACACTACGGACGTATTTGTCCTATCGAAACTCCGGAAGGTCCGAATGCGGGTCTTATCGGTTCGTTAGCGACTCACGCGAAAGTTAACGACTACGGTTTCGTTGAATCTCCGTTCTTTGTTGTTAAAGACGGCATCGTTACAGATGAAGTTCACTACCTGACCGCAGACGAAGACGAAAACTTCCGTGTTGCACCATCTGACGTTCCTATCGCTAAAGACGGCGGATTTAAATCTGAATATGTACCAGTTCGTTACCGTTCAGAATTCACATTGGGTGAGTCAAAAAGGGTTGACTACGTAGGGGTTTCTCCTATCCAAATCATCTCTGTTGCGACTTCATTGATTCCATTTATTGAGCACGACGACGCAAACCGTGCGTTAATGGGTTCAAACATGCAACGTCAAGCGGTTCCGTTGTTGATTACGCAAAGACCGGTTGTTGGCACAGGGCTTGAAGCTCGTGCTGCGAAAGACTCCGGAATGGTTGCGGTTGCAGAAGTTGACGGGGTTGTTGAAAGAGTTGTCGGCGAAGAAATTATTATCCGCGACAAATCAGGCAATCCGCACTTACATACATTAATGAAATACGTTAGAAGTAACCAAGATACTTGTATCAACCAAACACCTATCGTAAAAGAGGGTCAGAAGGTTGAAGCAGGTCAGGTTATCGCTGACGGAGCTTCTACAAAAGGCGGCGAACTTTCGTTAGGTAAAAACGTTCTTGTAGCGTATATGCCTTGGGAAGGTTACAACTATGAGGATGCGATTTTGCTCTCAGAACGCTGCGTACACGATGATGTATTCACATCAGTTCACATTGAAAAATTAGAAATAGACGCAAGACAGACTAAACTCGGACCGGAAGAAATCACTCGTGAAATCCCGAACGTTTCCGAAGACGCTTTAAGACACCTTGACGAGCGCGGAATTGTTCGTATCGGGGCTAGAGTTTATGCTGACGATATTCTGGTAGGTAAAGTTACACCGAAAGGTGAATCTGAACACCCGCCTGAAGAAAAACTTCTTCGCGCAATCTTCGCGGAAAAAGCAAGAGACGTTAAAGATAACTCTCTTCGCGTTCCTCACGGAGAGGGCGGCAGAGTGCTTGACGTAAAAGTATTCGACAGAGAAAAAGGCGACGAATTGCCACCAGGGGCTAACACAGTTATCAGAGTTTACATCGCACAGAAACGTAAAGTTTCAGTGGGTGACAAACTTTCAGGCCGTCACGGAAACAAAGGTATCGTTTCAAGAGTTCTTCCAAAAGAAGATATGCCTTTCTTGCCAGACGGTACTCCGATTGATATCGTGTTGAACCCGCTTGGTGTACCTTCACGTATGAACGTAGGTCAAACTTACGAATTATTGCTTGGTTTAGCATCATACCTAACCGGCGATCTTTACGAAGCTCCTTCATTCGACGAAAGATACGGCGATAACCAATCTGAAATCGCAACTAAAGCCGAACTAATCCGCGGGATTAAAGAAAGCGGATGCGACTGGGTTGAAGAATCAGGTAAAGTAAGACTTATCGACGGAAGAACAGGGGAATATTTTGATGAACCTGTTGCTGTCGGTCTTTCATATATCTTGAAACTCGTCCACCTTGTTGATGATAAAATTCACGCACGTTCAACAGGTCCTTACTCACTTGTAACGCAGCAGCCATTGGGCGGTAAAGCTCAATTCGGCGGACAGCGTTTCGGGGAGATGGAAGTTTGGGCGCTTGAAGCTTACGGTGCTGCTTATACATTGCAGGAAATGTTAACAATCAAATCCGATGATGTTAATGGTAGAAACCGTGCTTACGAAGCAATCGTAAAAGGCGACAACATCCCAAGACCTGGTATTCCTGAATCATTCAAAGTATTGGTTCGCGAATTACAGTCTATCGGCTTAGACATCACCGTTGCGAAAAAAGACGGCGTTGAAGTCGATTTGATGACAGATATGGATGATATGCGCCGCTCAGCACCGAAACGTACGTTATCGGATATTGATTCAGAGTTATTGAATATCAATTTCTTTGAAACACCGGCAACATTTGGAGAACTTTAACCACCTCGCCCCTTGGGGAGAGGGAAGGATTTCTTAGTGAAACCAAGTTGAACTTAGAAATCCGGGTGAGGGGTCTTCACACCGACAACGGTGGCAGATCCTGAATCAAGTTCAGGATGACAAAAAAATAAAGGAGAAAAAATGTCCACAAGTATCGACTATTTTGATTATATAAGAATAAGTATCGCGTCACCCGACCGAGTGCTTAAATGGTCTTTCGGCGAAGTTACAAAGCCGGAAACCATCAACTACCGTACCTTAAAACCTGAACGCGACGGTTTATTCTGCGAAAGAATTTTCGGGCCATCAAAGGACTGGGAATGCTATTGCGGAAAGTACAAACGCGTTCGTCACAAAGGTATCATCTGCGAACGATGCGGAGTTGAGGTTACCGATTCAAAAGTAAGACGTCAAAGAATGGGGCACATCAAACTTGCTGCACCGGTATCACACATCTGGTTCCTTAAAGGAATCCCGTCATACCTTGGTTTGTTGCTTGATGTAACCTTGAAAGACCTTGAACAGGTAATCTACTTCAACAACTACATTGTAATTGACCCTGCTGAGAGCAGCTTCAAAAAATTGCAGTTGTTAAACGAAGAAGAATACGAAGACTACATGGTAGAAAACGAAGAATCTGCTCTAAAAGTAGGTATTGGTGCTGAAGCGGTTAAAGAACTTCTTGCAGAAGTTAATATTAAAGAACTTGCGGAAGAAATCAGAACCGAATTAGCAGGCAACGTTACTTCTGTACAAAGAAAAAGTAAATTAATTAAGCGTTTAAGACTGCTTGATTCATTGATTTCTTCAAATACAGACCCAACTTGGATGATTATGGATGTTCTTCCTGTAACTCCACCGGATTTGCGTCCGATGGTTCAGTTAGACGGCGGAAGATTCGCGACATCTGACTTGAACGACCTTTACAGACGTGTTATTAACAGAAACAACCGTTTGCAAAGATTGTTAGAGATGGGTGCTCCTGAAATCATCGTAAGAAACGAAAAACGTATGCTTCAAGAAGCGGTTGACGCGTTGATTGACAACGGCCGCCGTGGAAGAACAGTTGTTGGACCTAACAACCGTGCATTAAAATCACTTTCTAACATCATTGAAGGTAAACAAGGTCGTTTCAGACAGAACCTCCTTGGTAAAAGGGTTGACTACTCAGGCCGTTCGGTTATCGTAGTTGGTCCGCAATTGAAACTTAACCAATGCGGTCTGCCAAAAGAAATGGCGATTGAATTGTTCAAACCGTTTGTTGTAAACAAACTTATTGAACGCGGATATGTTCAAAACATTAAATCTGCGAAAAAGAAAATCGAACGTTCTGAAGCAGTTGTTTGGGATATTTTAGAGGAGGTTATTGAAGGCCATCCGGTACTTCTAAACCGTGCACCAACCCTTCACAGACTTGGTATTCAAGCATTTGAACCAAAACTGGTTGAAGGTCGTGCAATCCAACTTCACCCGCTCGTATGTACAGCGTTCAACGCCGACTTCGACGGTGACCAAATGGCGGTTCACGTTCCTCTCTCAATTGAGGCTCAGACCGAAGCTCGTATGCTTATGTTAGCTACTAACAACATCCTTGCTCCGGCAACCGGTAAACCGATTATCACTCCAACTCAGGATATGGTCCTTGGTATGTACTACTTAACAACTATCAAAGACATGGAAATGGAGTCAAAAGGTTATTTCTACAACTTCCAGGACGCAATCTCTGCGTTGCAAGCCGGCGTTATCAAATTACACGACAAAATCACTGTAAGAGATGAGCGCGGTGAAAGAATAGAAACAACTCCGGGAAGAATTATCTTCAACGAAGCTGTGCAAAAAGCTTTAGCGTAAAGCAAGCGCGTACAGCATAACACGGTAAATAATAATTACTAACAATCAAGAAGGAAAGAAAATGGAAACATTAACGAATAAAAAATCATTAGATTTTATTAACGAACAGATGGACAAAAAAGCTTTAAACAAGCTTTTAACTCACATCTATCTTGAATTCGGCGGAGCAAAAACTGCTGAACTAGCGAACAGCTTAAAAGACCTTGGTTACAGATATGCGACAAAATCCGGTACAACGATTTCTATCGCAGACTTGCAGGTTCCTGAAAGCAAAAAGGCCTTGTTGAATGAAGCGGAAAAAGAAATTGAAGTTTCAACAAACAAGTACTTAAAAGGCGACATCACTGAGGTTGAGCGTTATACAAAGGTTATCGACACCTGGTCAGAAACTACTTCAAAATTGACTGACACGGTAGTTGAAAACTTTGACAGACTAAACCCGGTTTATATGATGGCATTCTCCGGAGCGAGAGGTAACCTTTCACAGGTTTCTCAGCTGGTAGGGATGCGTGGTCTGATGGCAGACGCGGAAGGTCAAATCATCGACTTACCGATTAAATCAAACTTTAAAGAAGGTTTGTCTGTAACAGAGTACATCATTTCATCATACGGTGCGCGTAAAGGTCTGGTAGATACAGCGTTAAAAACAGCTGACTCAGGATACTTAACAAGACGTCTTGTTGACGTTGCGCAGGATGTAATTATCCGCGATATGGATTGCCAAACTTCAAAACACATCCTTATGAAGCCTATCACTGACGGCGACAACATCATTGTACCGTTGATTGACAGACTTTTAGGCCGTACGGTTGCTCAAGATATTAAAGACGAAAAAGGCAAAGTTATCATTAAAAACGGAACAACTATGGACCGTGAAGATGTAAAAAGCATTTCTCACCTTGAACTAAGCGAATTAAAAGTGCGTTCAGGTTTGACTTGCGGACTTGAATACGGTATCTGCCAAAAATGTTACGGTTGGGCAATGACTACCCAAAAACCGGTTGACGTTGGTGAAGCTATCGGTATTATCGCAGCACAGTCAATCGGGGAGCCGGGAACACAGCTTACGATGAGAACATTCCACACGGGTGGTGTATTTAGAGGTGCAGGGGCTGCTAAAACCGTTGATGCAAACATTGCCGGTGAAGTTGTTTCTAAACTTAAAACACGCGAAGTAAGAACCCGTCACGGGGAAGTCGTAAATATCGCAAACTATGAAGCTGATATTGAAATCAAAGGCGCTAAGAAGACTGAATCTTACCACATTCCTGCGGGTTCAACAGTATATTTCACAAATGGAATGAGTGTTGAAAAAGGATTCAAGCTCGCTTCTTATGAACCGGTAAGCCAAGGGGACGGAAGCCGTTTGACAGAAAAAGCGACAAAAGATATTTCATCTGATTTGAGTGGTGAAGTTTTATACGAAGACTTTATCGCAGACGAGAAAAAAGACCGTCAGGGCAACATTTCAAGAACAACCAATAAACAAGGTATTATCTGGGTTCTTGGCGGAGATGTTTACAACCTTCCGGGCGGATCAAAAGTTCTTGTTAAAGATGAACAAAAAATCAGCACAGGGGAAAAACTTGCTGAAACTCTTACCATCTCTGAACATGGCGGTGAAGTAAGATTCGGCGATGACCTTGAGATTGAAGAAATTAAATTTGAAGGTAAGAAAATCAAAAAAATCGTTCAGGGTAAAGAATTGACAATCGTAATCGCGTCAATTATGCCTGGAAACGCTACTTTTGAACAAACTAAAAAAGAACAACTTTGGACAGTTAAGAGCACAGGCGAAAAATACATCGTTAAAGCACCGGTTGATACAACCGTTGAAAACGGTATGATTATTGCCGAACTTATCGATGATGAGTGCGCTGTAACTTCCTCCGGTGAAATCCGCTACGTTGACGTTGAAGTTGACGACAACCAAATCATCACCAAACCTGGTACTGTTGTATTTATTCCTGAAGAAATTCACCAAATTAACAAAGACAGCAGCTTGAAAATGGTTGAAAACGGAACACAGGTAACTGCCGGAACAGAAGTTGTTAAAGACGTTTACTGTCATATCGACGGTATCGTTGAGTTCAAAGAATATAATGATATCATCCACGAAATCACAATTCGTCCTGGTGAAATCCACACACTTCCAAGCGTTAGCGAATTAAAAGTTGACGAAGGCGAAGTGATTAAGAAAGGTACTGTAATCGCTGAAGGAGTTAAAGCAAAAGCTACTTCTATCGTAACGATTATGGATTCTTCACTTGATGACTTGGATATCGATGATTTGGATGAAGAACTTGATACAAATCTTTCAATCGACGAAGACCACATCTCAAACCAGCCTATACAAATTCTTGTAAGACCGGTTCAGATGTTAGAGGTTAAGCAAAAAGATGTTTCTATTAAATTCAACACATCTGACGGCTTGATTGATATCGTACCTGTTACACAATTGCAGTACAAAGACGGCGCTCGTGTTAGAAACCTTGACGGTTCAACTATCACAAGAACCAGCTTGGTGCTTCAAATGCAAGGTTATTTATCACACCTTAAAGGTATGGTAGAACTTGATGCGAAAGAAGCTTTGAGAATTGTAGTTCTTGAAAACTTAATCGTTCGTCGTGAAACTGAGAGCAACATCAAATCGCTTTCGTCACTTCAGACAGAACTTTTGGTTGAAGACGGTGCTACAATCGCTCCAAAAACACCGGTTGCAAAAACTCAGGTTCTTGCAATTAACGACGGTGTAGCTTCAATTAAAGACGACAAAGCAGAAGCAAGAAGATTACTTTTAACAAGCGAAAAATACGAAACAGTTATTCCTGTCAAAGGAAAAGCTAACGTTAAAAAAGGTGATTTCGTACGTCTTGATTCAATCCTTTCTGACAACGGCGAAAAATCGACTATTTCAGGTCAGGTTATCGCTGTAAACAAAGGTGAAGTTTCAATCCGCACAGGTCGTCCTTACTTAATCAGCCCGGGTACATTACTCCTGGTTGAAGGCAGTGCGCTTGTTCTACGCGGCGACGTTATCGCAACATTAGTATTCGAAAGACAGAAAACCGGGGACATCGTTCAAGGTCTTCCAAGGGTCGAAGAACTTCTTGAAGGTAGAAAACCTAAAGATTCTGCTATTTTGGCTGAAGAAGACGGTGTTGCTGAAATCGAAACAGACGACGACTTGCCAAGACTTTACCTTGTAAACGACAACGGCAGAGTTGAGATTAAATACACAATTGATGCGAACATCATTGTTCACGATAAGCAAAAAATCACAAAAGGTCAGCCTTTAACAAGCGGTCCTTTGAACCCGCATGATGTTATCAGATTAAACGGTCCTGAAGCGGCGCAGCAATATCTTGTTGACGAAGTGCAGCGCGTATACCGTTCTCAAGGCGTTGAAATCGCTGATAAACACGTTGAGATTATCGTACGTCAGATGACTAAAAAAGTCAGAATCGTTGACGGCGGTGATACAACATTGCTTCCTGCGGAACTTGTTGAACTTCAGACATTCGAGAAGGAAAACGAGAAGGCTAAAGAGGCAGGCGGCGAAGTTGCAACTTGTGAATATATGCTTTTAGGTATTACAAAAGCATCGTTGAACACAGACAGCTTCATTTCAGCAGCTTCATTCCAAGAAACAACACGTATCTTGACAGAAGCAGCGGTTGATGGCAAACAAGACGCATTGCGCGGCTTGAAAGAAAACGTAATTATCGGTAGATTAATCCCTGCCGGTACAGGTTTCCACCACTTAACCAACGCTAACGAAGAAAAAGAACGCGAAGAAAGAAAACGCGCAGTAGCGATGAAAAATCAGGCTCGCAAACCATCCGCAATCCTCGAAGAAATTGAAGGAATGTTCGGAACTCCTGAATTCTCTTTGGAAGACGAACTTAGCGGCGGTTTTGATGAAAACGACGAAGATGATTTCAAAGAAGACATCAAAGGAAACTTCATCATTGATGATGAAGACCTTGGAGCGGCTGACTTGGAACCTGACTTAGAATCTGATATTGAAGACGATATCGAATCAGATGAAGAATAATTAAATCAAACACGAGTTAAAAGCGTCTGTTGTAATATACAGGCGCTTTTTATTATAGCTTAACTTTCAGGTGCTTTAAGGGTCTGTTCATGGTATTCTTAATTTAGGAATTAAGATTAGGAATTGGATTATGTTTAAGAGAGATTTTTTTGTTGCGGCAGCAATTTTAATTGTGATGATTTTCGGCGGTGCAATACCTTCATTTGGTTATGAGGCTCTTATTGCACCGTTTAATATTACAATAATTGATGAAGATTATTTCGGTTACATCAACTATTCAGAACTTGGTGGTTTCGGCGGAGCAGGAGCGTTGTATAATGACAGCCTCAAAACACAAGGCAGGGCAAAACTGACTATAAAAGGCGGCTCTATTTATAACAATAAAGCCAGAGTCGGCGGGGCAATCGCAAATTTACAGGGTGTCTTAAATACAAACGGGGTACAAATCTACAGCAATTCCGTGGAGGGTTTTTACGATCCAAACCCATTAAGTTCGGGCGGAGCAATATATAGCTTTGGGACTTACAACGACAAGAGATCTTACTTCAGATTTAATAAAGCGGAAGCCTCAGGCGGCGCAATTATGGCATCTGGAAAAACCACTCTGGACGGTTCAACTTTTCATTATAACGAAGCTAAATTAGGCGGTGGCGCTGTCGCAAACTACGGCGGCACAATTGATGGAATACCGTTAATCTCTACTTTAACTGTTAAAAATGTTTTATTTGAAGGCAACCGGGCAACAGGTCAAGCCGGTGCAGTAAGCGGCGGTGGAGCCATACTAAATATAAATGATGATATGTTTGGAATAGCGGTTGATGACTATGGCAACCAAATTGGTTCTACTTGGCCGATACCCTGGCCTTCAACACTCAGCAGAGCTATCGCTAATATCTCAGGCGGAACCTTCATTTTAAATTCTGCGGACAAAGGCGGCGCAATTGCAAATATCTACGGAACTCTAAAAACAAATAAAGTAACTTTTACCCAAAACACCGGCATTGGCGGTGCTGTATACAACATTGGAAATTATACCGATTCAGGGTCGAAGTTTCTGTCAAACATCGGCTCAGCAGTATACAACGAACTCGGTACAGCTACATTAAAGGGTTCGATCTTTCTGCAAAATGATATCCTTTACGGATCGGGCGGCGCAGTTTATAACAACGGGACCTTAAACGTTATTTCCTCAACATTTGGCGATTACGATAAGGTTAACAACACTTATCGCGGCAACACCGCGGCTTATGGCGGAGCAATTTATAACGGAGAAAACGGTATTGCAACAATCACCGGCTCAAAGTTTCAGTATAACGGGGCAACCCACCAAGGCGGAGCGATAAATAATAACGGTCAGATGACAGTTAAAGGGTCGACTTTTATCGCCAACACTACAGATTATTCAGGTGGTGCAATATATAATGAAATGTATAAAACCCTCTCTATCAATTCGTCAAAATTCTTGTCAAACTCAGCATCTGATGGCGGAGCGATTTACAATGCAGAGTATGGAATTTATACCGATAACAAATCAACATTCTCGAAAAATAGTGCCTCAAATAATGGCGGAGCAATGGGCATTGGAGCAATGTCGACAACAACTTTAAACGGAACAAAATTCGACTCAAATTATGCAGCAAACGATGGCGGCGCGATATATAACTCCGGTGACCTAAACATCAACAACGCAAGATTTGACCTAAACAGCGCCGGACGAAACGGCGGCGCAATCACAGCAAATTTAGGTTATGGCAATTTTACAATAAATAAAACCGCTTTTAACAAAAACAGTGCAGAACGCGGCGGAGCCATTTATCTCACCGGCCCATATTTGAGCGCGACTGGTTCAACTTTCATTTCAAACACGGCTCTATACGATGGGGGTGCTATTTATAATGACGGGTATTTATATCTAAACAATAAAACTGCTTTCAAATTTAATTCCGTAACAGGAGATTTTGCGCGTGGCGGCGCGCTTTATAACGGTTATAACAGCGCTTTTAGTATTAGAGGCGGCACCTCATTTGTATCAAACACCGCAAAGAATGCAAACAATAACGGTGCAGGTGGCGCGATTGCAAATTTTTCAAGCGCGGATAACATCACAGAAATAGGATTCATTGGGGAACAAAATATCATTGATGCAGCCGCTTTTACAACAAACTCTGCAAACCTCGGCGGGGCAATTTATAACGAAGCACCAGCCAGCGGGGTTATGACAATTAACAAATCGACTTTCAATAAAAATACTGCTGTACGGGGCAGCACTGAAACCTTCACTGCTCCTGTTAATACAGAAGTTGTGTTAACAAAGATTGCCGGCGGCGCGATTTACAATGAGTCGGGCAAAATCACAATCAACAGCTCTGCGTTTAACAACAACTCGGCCGTTTACAAATATATAGCCGAAGAAACAACTTACAACGATTATGGATACAGCTCAAATTCCGGCGCTTTAAACACACAATCCAGTTATGGACTAGGCGGAGCTGTCTATAATAATGGTGAAATGGAGATTAATTCCGGAACAACTTTCAAAGGCAACATTGCAGGAAGCCAGGGTGGCGCGATTTACAATGAAGGAACTTTGACAATTGATAATGCGACATTCCAAAGCAACAGCGCAAATTCAAAAATGGATATTGTTATAAGCAACCAATATGAGTCCTTGATGCCTAATAATAACTATAAAGACACCTTAAAAGTAAATGAATACACCGGTCACGGCGGAGCGATTTTTAACAACGAAGACGGGTTTGCATCAATTACCGGCGGTACTTTCAAAAGCAATGTTGCAGCGCAGCAAGGCGGAGCAATCGCAAATGATGGAACCTTAACCGTCGACGGAACCATTTTCCAGAGCAACACAGCAAAAACTATTTCAAACTATTATTATATTAAAGAAGATTATTCTGATTATTTTGACAGCTATGGAAATCTTGTCAATGCTAAACTCCTCACGTATAACACTGATTTAAGCTTTGAAGGCGCAGGTGGTGCGATTTTCAATTACGGAGATGCATATCTTCAAAATGCACAATTTATCGGAAACACAGCCATATTTGGCGGCGCTATCGCTAATGCTGAAAATCTTGTAGTCGAAAATTCTATCTTCAAAAACAACAACGCAAAATGCAAAAGCACTGAGATTTATAGCATGGAAGCGTATAACACGGCCACCGGCAAAAAGGTAGAAGGTTGGAAGGATAGACCTGACGTTTACGGCGACGGCGAAGGCGGTGCGATGGTTAACAGAGACGGAAACGTATATATAAGCGGCTCCACTTTTACTTCAAATTCTTCAGTTTTGGGCGGCGCTATCGCTAACGGCGGACACATGATAATTGAGAATTCGACCTTCACTTCAAACAGCGCAAAGGATACTTTCAGCCCAAAAGCCGACATCAGCGGCGGCGGCGGAGCAATAGCAACCCACTTTATGTCAACAACAAACATAAGAAATTCTACATTCAATAAAAACATCAGCGATTACGGCGGGGCGATTGCAACAAGAGGCGGGACCGTAAACATCGTCGACAGTTCTTTTACAAACAACATCGCAGGAATTAAAGGCGGCGCAATTTATGCTTTTGACGAAGCAACCGTAAATATAATTGCGAACAACAAAGACGTTGTCTTCCAAGGCAACAAAGCTGCAGGAAAATCAAACGCAATTCACCTGGTAAATTCAACCCTGAATCTTGAAGCCGCAAACGGGCATTATATAAGAATTTACGACGATATTTCAGCCGAAGACGAAATCGACTATGACGGCGGCATTTCAAAAAGAGCCTCCGAGATAAATGTGTACAGCGACCGCGATTATAATAATGACCTTTATGTGCAACTCAATAAAGTAACTGGTGTGACCGTAAGCTACAACGCTCCGGGTGGGATTCTTCACCTCGCAGACGAAGCTAATTTCACAAATAATATTTTAAATTTATCCGGTATGTCAACTTTGAGTCTTGTTAACGGCAGGATTGGGACTTTGAACCTAAACAGTTTTAATTTCACCGATGACGGTACCGTTAATTTGGCACTTGATGTAAACTTGAGAAACGGTACCGCTGACAGCATAGTTGCTTCAAGTGTAACCGGCGCGGGCAGTTTAAACGTAAATACCTTTAATATTATTGACGAATCACCAAGCGCTACAACGATTATTATGCCATTTCCAGCATTTTTCCCGGATGATATTCCACTTGATGCAAACTTCGGCGCTGACCCGATTTTGGGAAGAATTTTCAAATACAGACTTGACGTTGACAAACTTCATCACAGATTTGGCTTCACACGAGTGGGCTTCAACCCGGTGATCCTGGCTTCTTCAGTTGCAGCTCAAGCCGGCGGCTACCTGAATCAACTAAATTCTTACGAGCAAGCCTTCACGAATATGGATATGAGAATGCTTCTTACGCGTAATGAACGCGAGGCACTAAAACTTCAAAACCGTTATGCCTCCACTTATCCGGGAACTTTCTCCTCCGAGCAAAACCGCACAAAAGACGCGGAGGCGTGGTTTAGACCTTATGCAACATTTGAAAAAGTCGGGCTTAAAAACGGACCGAATGTTTCAAACACCGCTTATGGATCATACTTTGGCGGCGACACTCAATTGTTTGAACTCAAAAACGGATTCGAGGGCAGCTATGGGGTTTATGTCGGCTACAACGGCTCTCATCAAAACTATGACGGCGTGAGCATCTACCAAAATGGCGGCACATTAGGTTTTGTCGGAACCCTCTATAAAGGGAATTTCTTCACTGGCTTGACCGCTAACGTCGGAGCGAATGGAGCAGAAGCAAACACCTACTTCGGCAGTGAAAATTTCTCGCTCATTATGTCAGGTATAGCGTCCAAAACCGGTTATAACTTCGAATTTGCACAAGGTAAATTTATTATCCAGCCAAGTTTCTTGATGTCATACTCGTTTATCAACACATTTGACTACACCAACGCTGCGGGTGTCAGAATAACTTCAGACCCATTGAGCGCCATACAACTTTCTCCGGGCATCAAGTTCATCGGGAACCTCAAAAACGGCTGGCAGCCATATTTAGGAGTCAACATGGTTTGGAACATCATGGATCAAACAAGATTCAAAGCCTCCGATATTACATTGCCGCAACTTGCGGTGAAGCCTTTTGTTGAATACGGAATCGGTGTCCAAAAACGTTGGGGCGAAAGATTTTCGGGCTTCGGTCAGGCAATGATAAGAAACGGCGGCCGTAACGGTATCGCGCTATCCTTCGGGTTCAAAATAAGCCTCGGGCAAAAATGAAAACATAAGCGGAATCCATTCTAATCAAATTAATTAATAAAAAAGTCCCCATAGGGAACTTTTTTATTAATCACCCTACCATATACAAGTTCAGAACTTGGTTATATAAGAATGTAGCATAAAAAACGTCTGTGTCTTGTTTATTGTATAATTACACTAAAATAAATTTACAAAAACAGCTGGAAGGCAAAGTGTAATGGATGTTCTAATTATTGGCAATGGTTTTGACCTCGCTCACGAACTGAAAACTTCGTATAAAAATTTTTTATCTTGCGATTATTGCAATAAACTATCTAGGGCTGAATTAACAAATGGAGAACCCACTGATAAAAAAGAATTCCGTGAAAATAATCTATGGCTAAAGCACTTCATAACAAGACAAAAGCTATTAGGTGACAATTGGATTGACCTTGAAACTGAAATTTATAATGTGATTAAAAACATAAAAGAAATTCCCGCTATAAGTGGAGGCGGTTTAGCAACAAAATCATGTCCTCAAATTCTCTCTGTGCGGAAAAATGCTACCAGTTTTGATTTTAATAACATAAAAGATTATTTAAGCCAGCCAAGTCAAGAATCAAATGTGGGCATAAAGGGATATACTACTGACATTCAGACTAATTATGTCAGTAAATTCTATGTATACATTAAGACTCCTAAAGGCTTTATAAATTTCTTGTACGACCAATTACGTGATTTCACTAAGACTTTTGAAAAATATTTAATTGAAAATGTGCTTTCAGCGCTGGATGAGCAATCTAAATATCAATTATCATTAAAAGCAGTTGGAGTACAGCAAGGCAGTAAAGATGTACGAGTTCTAAGTTTCAACTATACCGACACCTGCGAAAGACTTTATCAGCATAAATTTAATACCTATTGCGAGCTTAATATTAAGCCTATTTATGTCCACGGCAAAGTTAATAACGCTGATAGTTGCAATTTGGTGCTCGGCACACGTAGCTTTGATAATAATACCAAAACAAATTCTTTAAGTGGTCCTATACCTATAGACTTCAATATTTTCAAAAAACATAACCAACGACACAGGTATGAAACAATAGAAGCATATCAAGACCTCTTGAAAGAATTAACGAATACTCAAAAGATATATAAACCGACATTTCACGTAATTGGGCATTCGCTTGATAAAACAGACCATAGTATTTTTAAACATATATTTCTTGCAAATAAAAATGCCGTGATAAACATTTATTATCACGATGAAGAGGCACAAGAAAAAAATAATATCACTGACATAATTGGTGAAGAAGAAGTTATGACGAAAGTACGGCTTATTTATCAGCATGATGAAAACCGCGGACTATTAAAAGAGGTTAGTTCAAGTTAGAAGCTGCACACTTGGTTATGTCAGAACTCAGTATTGCGTAACAGGGAATTTTGCCATTTCAGCCAAAAACCCTAGCCATGAGGCTAGTTTTTTGCAATATTGCTTCACAATAGGCGGTTTTGGTTAAATATTTCCCGCATCTTTGCCGTGTACAAAAGAACATGTCAAGTAATTTAACCATTCAAGACATCAGGCTTATTGCGGCGTACAAAACAGGCAACCAGGACATCACCGACCAACAAGCCATCAAAACAATTGATTCCGCCACCACAAGTGGTGGGCTTAGCTTTGTCGCGGCTCCAAACTCAATCTTCACAGTCAATGACAACAGGCAAGTTGACACTTCTTCGTCAATCTTCTCACAGCCAAAACCAACACTATCGCCTTCCACTGCAGAGCAAATCAAGATTTTGGGAAATAATGACACGACATCAGTCGGTGGAATAGTAACAAACCTTATTCAAAAACTTGGATTTCAAACAAGTATAGCGCCACAAGAATCAATGAAGCAAGCTTCACCACCGCAAGTGAATCAACCAGAGGAAGTTTCTCCTGAGATGGTTAAGGCATATTCTGTTGATTACATCCAGAGTGATGTTGAAAAAGGGTTGCAGTTAATGCAAGGCCAACAACAGAAACAGGGCGCAATAAGCGGGTTCTACGGTGATGTAAAAGAGCTTTTTGACACAGAGTATGCAGCAAGTCGTGTTGGCCGAATTCTTGCAGTTGAGGGTACTGGGGCAAGTCTACTAGAACGAGCAAATAACAACACTCTGACTAAGAAAGATTATTACGAAACCAAAATTGAACTTGCAGCGCGCCTGCTACCTGAAATCCAATCCGCTGAAACGCGAGGTAAAATAACGAATTTTTTAGGCACATCTAACGCTGCAGATGAACGAAGAGTAGCCGAGACTCAAGTTGATTTACTCAAAAAAGCTCTCAGTGAACTTAGGCCTGAAGATTTGGACGCGTTCATAACTGGTTTGGCAAATTGCACCGACAAGGAATATGCAGAAAAAGCTCCTCAAATGACAGATAAACTGGTGAATGATGCCATAGATAAAGAGATTAACAAGTCGTTACCACTGGACACACAAAAGCCCGAAGTCACGAGGTTCGGCTCTATTGACCAACTGCTTCAACAAAAAGAAGCACATGAATTGATGAGCTTTGAAGAAACATTTCAAAAAGAACGCGGCGTTGGATACAACCCGCAAGCGATACAAGATTATGCGGTGAAAGAAGCGCAGATGCAGCTTATTGTCGGTATGAAAAATGTCAACAGTCAGATTAAAGAAATTCTGCAAAACCCGACTGTGAGTATGGATAACATCAACAAGTATGGCGGAGAGTGGCAAGGCGCGAGTGGTGCCTGTGCGGCAAACCTTGAGCGGTCATTTATTCAAGCATTGAAAACTCTCCATGGAGATGACGAACAAAAGATGAACAAGGCTCTGCAAGGGATTTCAACTGGTGTCGTATACAAAGATGGCAAGCTTGATTTTAGCAAGCAAGGGGTATTTGCCGAAGCATCAAAACCTTACACTTTAGTTGGTATGTCAAGAACACTGCAGGCAAGATTGGACAATAATTTTGAAAAAGTATTGAATGGCAAAACCTTCGAAGACCATTCCTCAGAATACTCGCAAGCCTACAAAATCGCTTACGGCGAAAAGAATGGCGCTAAGTTGGGCGAAGCCTTTATTGAAAGCCAGATGAAAGGCACACAATACATTAAAACAGGTGTTCAAGGCGCAGGGATGGTTGCAATGATTGCCGGACAATGTGTTCCAGGCTTGGGTCAGGCAGCGACGATTTTGGCTTATGGCGGATTGGCAACTGCAACTTTAGGTGGAAGCGCAATTGATTTAACCGAAGCTGCGACAAAGCAAGGCGGAGTAACCGCAGAAGATTGGCATGAAATCAGTAAAGAACTGGCAACTAGTGTTGCCCTGACCGCTTCAGGTATGGGTATCGGTAAGGTTTCAACACTAGCTTATGGTTCTTTAGTTGCACAGAATTGTCCGAGGTTGCTGGCATTGGGCGCAAAAGTCGGAGCTGACGCGACTATGAGTATGATTGCAACAAAAGCAATTACTGGAGAAATTGACCTAACAAGCGAGGGCATTTCACAAGTAATCCCGATAATCGCAGGGGTTCTTCACGCTAAATGCAGCATGAAATCATATCTGAATAACGAGTATTATCAAGCATTGCGACCTGCAACGAATGCCCATATGAATACAAGAGGCACAGAATTTTTTGATGCACTGTCAGCTAAAGAAAAAGGAATTGTTATCAAGAATAACATTACGCCAAACAGGGTGACAGAGATTCACGGAGTCCTAAACCGAAAACTAACTGTCGTTGACACTGAGGCTGTAATTGTGGCTCGTAATAAGGCAGCTACAGCAGGCAAATTAAGATATGATAGTTTAAGTGTCCAAGAAAAAATAGCAGCGCTTAGTCCGTTTACTGAAAAAATGAAAACTACGCCAAAAGAGAAAAAATTAGTTATAGTAACCGGCCGTGGCGGTTCCGGTAAAAGTACAATCATCCTGGAACAAGGTATTGATAAGAATCATTTACTATTAGATGCTGATGAAATTAAGCCCTTACTACCTGGCTATAGTGAACGTGGCGCTGGTTATGTACATGAAGTTTCCACTAAATTAAACGAAAAATTATTAGCAGAAGCGCTTCAACAAGGTACTAATGTTGTATTGCCGACAACTGGTTGGGCTGACTTTGTAGAAAGCACAATAAAAGAGGCTCACAGGTTGGGTTATGACATAACATTAATACATAGTGATATCAAAGCTCAAACCTCAATGCAAAGAGCTGTTGCTAGATTTGAGCAAGGAGAAGTGCAGTCGAGTGGGCAAAAAATCCGCAGATACATTGAACCTGCGAATGTTGAGACGGGCACATACGTTGACGAAGTTTTGTCAAAATTTAAAAGCCATCCATTGATTAAAGAGGTAATAGTTTACGACAACAACGGTATGTTTCCACCTAAACTGGTTGAAAAAACAAAGAAATAATGTTAGAATACACACAAAGGAGACTTCATGAAGATATTTCAAAAAATATTTAGCCCATTTTGTAAAAAAGCAGAAAATGTTGCGGCGCGGAACAGCAAACCGTCGGGCAAAATAGCAAAGATAACTTATGAAGATGTGGACAAGTATGTCCCTCAGGAGGCTCAGCAGTTTAAATTTGACCCAGAAGTTCGTGATTATTACTGGCGCAGATATTGGAACACGACTCCAGAAGGCCAAGCCGAAGGCAAAGAAATTAGTGACATAATTAAAAAGTTATTAGGCAAGCAAGAAGCATGAGCCTTCAGATATTTAATAAGAATAGCTAGCTTATCTCACTGCAATACTCGGTTATTTTCTTGGGTGATTTTTCAAGAGCACACAACATAACTTCGGACTAGTTTCAACTTTTTGCATGAATCAAGCGGTAACGCAGCATTTCATCAAACAAACTGCAAATATCATTAGCTTCCACTTCTACAAACTTAAATGAAACTGTAATTATGTAAAGAGGTGTTTTACCTGGATGCTGCTTGGTTTCATTTCTTATTACGAAGTTAAGCTTATCATTATAATTATATCCGCCTATACTATCTTTTAAATACTTAAACACGCACTCGTTTTCAGATACAACAGAAGAAATCGCTGTTTCATCTTGCAAGCAATTATACTCTTTACTAAAATAAAACTTTAGATACATCCATTCTCTATCAATACCAGCTTGAGAAATCAACTCTTTTAATAGGTTAAAAGAGTTTACGAAATTCTGCGTCGAAAGCTGTATTACAAGCCTTTGATTGTGATTAGGATGTCCGCTGGATGCAAATTGTTCTGTATCTAAGAGTTCAATCGATATACCATTTACAAGAATAACTTTTTTCATGTTCGGGAAATTATCTTCATCAAATGCGTAAGGAATCTCTTTCTCATCGAGGTAATCATTAATACTTGAAAAATATTTACCAACATCACATTTTGTCACATTATCTTCATCATTGCGGCATTGGGAGTCTATTTGATATTTTGCTTGCGTAAAAATTTCATTTATTCTTAACGATAACGCGGGTACAGTAACAGAACGAAAGACTTCTTTATAGTCCATCTCTTCAAACACATCTTTAAACGTTAAATTAAATTCCCTATTAATAACAGTAATGAAATTATTTAAACTATCGGCAGATGTAATATTAAAGCCCTGCAATAGACTAAGCGGGGGCTTAAGTTGTCCTATATTGATGCCTATGCCTACGGGGATAACTTGAATATCTTTAGAATAGGCAAATCCTGCTTCAAAATATATCCACGCAGAATCAATTGAGTTGGGAGTAACAAAAACAAACATTATTTGAGCGCTCTTTAGTCCCTCTTCAATCTTATGAATCCAGTTACGCCCAAATGGTATACTTTGACCATCACTAGACATAAAAAGGTCTAGTGTGTTTCCCGTTATTTGACTTATCTTATCTTTTATTGGTAAAATCACATCGCAATCAAGGCTTGAGTGACTAAAAAAAACTGTGGGTTTACCCATATCCATTCATCCCTTCCGTAAGCGAATTATACCACGCGCAAAAGAAACACGATATTCCTCCTATGGTTCATGTTTGCCTTATAATTTCAGTATGAAAGAAACACCTGCAACAATCAGAGAAATATATCCCGAATTCCCTCTACCACCGTGGATACCTGAAGCGGTAGTGGATTTTGTGCACAAACACGCAGAATCCGTTGAAACTCTAAAGGGTCACGATTTACCTGAATTCGCGAGCTACGATGCAAACGTTAGGTATTTAAAAAGAGCATTGGTTGTCTTAAAGGATGAAACGACGAGAGATATGTGGGAACTCTTAAATGACAAATCGCCGGATGTTGCCGTGGAACTTGTGTGGCTTTTGACGGCGATAGAGTATAATGCCGGCTTACATATGAAGATTCACAAGCGCAATAAAGAAGCGCAGAAAGCTCATCTAAAAATCATAGAAAACGCTGAAAAATTATATAACTTACTTCAAGGGTTTAACAATAGTTTCCCTGGGGACTTATCTTTTGGCGATACAAGGTCGCTTGAAATAGTTCTACAGGATTTCGTCATTACAGAAAAAGCAAAAAATGGCGAGTATAAAAAGGTTATTGGAAATGTTAATTATCTAAGCAGTAGACTAATTTTACTAAGCAGAGAACTTAACTCCGAAAAAGCTATGCCTTTGAGGTTTCTCAAGATGATAAGCCTGTTTTTCAGATTAGAATTTGGGAAACCATATCATAAGTACACTACTCAAATTGTCAGTCTAGTTTTTGATGTTCATTATGATGAAAATACTGCAACGAAAATCACTGAAAATATAATTAATTATTTAAAACCTGAGGACTCCCCCATCTAAAATCAGCCTGCGAATCCTCACAGACTTATTTGCTTCCATGCGATATGCTTTTTTTCAAGAAAGTCAAAATATGACTTTTTGGAGAAGTAAAAGCGCATGAAAAATGCAAGAAAGCAAAATTTTATAGAAATTACGAAAACCGAGTTTCAGCGTTATGAAACCACGCCGATTTCTGACAAAAAAGCCATTGAGATACAAAACAATCTCTTTGGTTTTCTTGGCTTGCTTTCTGAATGGAGTGAAAAAGAAAGGAGAACTCATGCCTAAAAAACTTAATATAAGACTGGTAAAAACACGCGAGTCATATACCACAAGACAGTTAGCATCATTGCTTGGGGTTCATATTAGAACCATTCACAAGTGGAAAAAGCTCGGGCTTAAACCTATTAGCGATTCAAGTCCATACCTATTTATGGGGGTTATTGTCAAGGAATATCTAAAACAAAAGCATGATAACAAAAAAACGACCTTGGATTGTAACCAGTTTTACTGTGTGAAATGCAGATGTGCGGCCTGCAGCGTTGATAATCAAATCAATATTAGAAAAACTGGCAAAAAATTGGGCAAAGAAGGAAATGATGAATTTTCACTGAAAGGTATTTGTGAACTCTGCGGGTGTGTTTTAAACAGATATTCACACGCTGGCAAACTAGAAGAAATTCAAAGAATTTTTAGAGTAGAGAACTTAAGCGAATTTGACCTTTCATGAGGTATTAATAGAGTTCTTGTATAACCTCGTAAAAGCTGATATTAGAAACGTAATAAAAAAGGAGACTAAAATGATTAAAACTAATCTACAAAATGAGAAAATTAAAAACAAGTATTACAACTTTTTACGAGAAGCTGAAGGTTTCTCTGAAAAAACTGTTGACGCGGTTAAAAAATCCATTTATCGGTACGAAGAATTTTCGGACTTTGAGGATTTTTCAAAATTTAATCAGACAAAAGCAGTGCAATTCAAAGAATGGGTTGAAAAGAAAAGGGGTGCGCGCACGGGCAAACAAATATCCATCACAACAGCATATCATTATTTGAGACACCTACAGGAGTTTTTCCAATGGCTATCGCAACAGCCTGGCTACAAAAGCAAAATTGACTTGCCCGATATTAGTTATCTTAAATTGCCTAAAGAAAAAGCTAGAATCGCGACAAACCAAAAACGTGAACGCTACCCGACTTTTGAACAAGTAAAGCACGTAATAAATTCAATAGACATTAATAATGAAATTGATTTAAGGGACAGAGCGCTGTTGAGCTTTACGCTGCTTTCAGGTATGCGAGACAATGCCATAATCAGTTTGCCATTAAGTGCATTTGATGAAAACACACTGCAGGTTAATCAAGACCCGAAAATGGGTGTTAGAACAAAGTTCTCCAAAACAATTTACAGCGCATTGTTTCGTTTCGATGATGAGTTGCTTGAATATGTATTAGAATGGGTCAAGCATCTAAAGCAAGAGAAATTATTCGGCAACTCCGCTCCACTCTTCCCTAGAAACAAGGTTGAAATCAAAGAAGACATAAAAATCTTTATATCCGAAACAGTTGAACCTGAATTTTGGCAAAGCGCGGGCAGCATTAGAGAAATTTTCAAAAAGCGGTTTAGAAATGCTGGAATTGAATACTTTTCGCCACATTGTTTCAGACACTTAGCGGCAGCTCTCGCAATATCACGCTGCAGGAACGGAGAGGAAGTAAAAGCGGTTTCCCAAAACTTCGGACACGAAAACGTCGGGACTATCATGCAAACCTACGGCACTCTTAGCCACTCTAAAGTTAATGATGTGATTGCTAGCATGGACTTTACAAATTCAGAGTCAGTGGACAACAAAAAGATACTAGCAAAGCTAGCCGAAATATTAAAATCTAATCAAGACTCAAACTTTTAGAACAAAGCTCCCTCTACGGAGCTTTGTTATTTTTTTTATTCATTCAGAAAGTAGTACTTTGGCGGCAGCGCCAGTCTTTTATATTCTTCTTGCGACACTTCTCTAAATTTGTATACCTTTCTGGCAGCGCCTAGCGTATTTTGATATGAATAAAATCCTTCAAAAACTACACAAATTGGATTTTGGATATATGTGCCATCTGAAAATTGCCGCTTTGTGCCAATAAACATAACGACATCGGAACTAAAAAAGTCACTTCTTACTAGTATTCCCCCGTTAACGCTCTGCAAAACTTTCATCCCACAAGAAGAAGTGATTGCATATAGGCCATTTTTCTTAGGCGTATAGCCGCTCCATAAAACACTTCTGAAATCAATATTATCAACAAAATATGGTGAGGATACTTTTTGCTGCGCCTGCTTGTTTTTCTCATAAGCTAAACTATAGTCATAAATTTCTTTGGCAATCGCAGCATATTTTTGTGAATAATCTGCTCCTGCTCTTTGAGAATTTATAAATAGCTCTAGGTTCGCCACATTTTTATATTTTAATACCGCCTGCAAGTCGTCTTCTTTCATAATACTCTTTGCTGTATTGACGCTATATTCATTTATAATATTAATGACGTTATTGTATTCCCAGCTCTTCATTTCAGCGTAGTTTTCAGAAAACTCTTTTGCTCCACTGTATAATCTCCAGTTGTTACTCATATCATCTTTGTTCTTTTTGAATTTTAAATACTCATCATTTATAACTTTCCAATCAATATCTTGACCTTCTTTTTGAGTATATTCTCCAAGGCGATAATCAGGTGCGAGAGTTTTAAAATAGCCTGATAACAATTCCTCCATTGAATTAGACCTAACCAGTTCAGGGAAAATTATATTTTCTTTTAGGATAGCCCTTTTAATTCCATAGTATCCACGTTCCGAAGAAAACCACTTTTGGGGTTTCAATTTTACTATTTTTTGATTATCGCGATTTAAGTCCGTTACATACAATTCAATTGTCTTTTTGCTGGGGTCATTAAGTATTTTAATACACTCGTCTATTCCTAAGTTCGTCGTCGGAATATTATCAATTTTTATTATCAATAAGTTTGAAGACAATTTAGCTTTATCAGCGGGTGAGCCTAAATCATAGCCTGTTATCATCAATGACATTTTGTAACCATACGGTTTCCATACCTTTAATCCAACGCCCGCGCCTGCGTCTGCGGCTAGACATTGCATGCCGGTAACGAAAAAAACCAACAAAATCAGCAAAATTTTCTTCATACAATCTCCTAACTTGCCTTAAAAGCTAATTTATTGCATTTAACTTAGCATATACGCATACAAATATTAGCACGAGACACTAAGTTATGCAAGCAAAAATAGTCTTTGGGCAAATTAACATTATATGGAAGAGGTTATATTATGAGCATAGGAGTTGTTATGGCAGCATTAAAGAAAAAATTAGGCGCGCGGATTCAGGAAATCAGGAAAAGTAAGGGTATTACACAAGAAAGACTTGCTGAAAAAATCGGCCTAGATACCCCAAACTTAAGCAACATTGAACGTGGCAAACGTTTTATGTCAGCTGAAACACTAGAGAAAATCGTTGACGCACTTGGAGTGACTGAAAAAGACCTTTTTGATTTTGGGCACATTAAAACACGCGAAGAACTTTTAGACGCTATTCAGGCAGCACTCAACAACGCAACCGACACAGAACTGTCACATTATTACCGCTCTATTAAGTTATACAAGGAAACAACTTAATCTTTACGCTTTAGAGAACCAAACAGGTCGTTAATTTGCGACTTTTTTGCTTTTAATTCATCAGGCACAACATAAACCTGATTAAAGATTTCTTTAAGAAGCTCAATGTACGCTTTTGCCTCCATAGATTTATAACTCTCATGAATTGAGGATTCATGCACTTGGTCACACATTATCCCTTGCATACTTACGAGAATATCTATATGGTCGTCGTCAACGGTCTTATACTTCCCCTTTAATGATTTCATCTTTTCTTCATAAGAACCGCCTGCAGCATTTTCGGCAATTAAAAACTCATAGATTGCCTTTCTGACACAAGCTGACGCACCCGTCAAGCAATTATTTTGAATACATTTTTCCGCTTCATTCACTAAGTCTCTTAATTTCTTAGGTATTCTTTTATCAATAGTAAAGAATGATGTAGGAATGCTCATAATTATTGTTTCATCTTGACATAGCACATGATGCTCTGTTCCCCCTTTTTCTGTCCAACTTGTAAATTCGCTCAAGTTATCGTTAATGTCATATTTACCTTTTTTAGAATATGCAACATATTCGTTTGAATGAGGAGATAAAATCAGATAATTTTTACTTTTTCTCAAATTAGGGTTTTTAATTAAGTGCATTGAAACATTGTGACAATTTGAACATTCAACAAAAACTGCGTGCATCTTTTTATCTTTTGCCTCATTAAACTCAACAACCCCAGTAACCACGTATTTCATACCCCTATTTTGACAAAATGGACAATTATATTTATCTTGGTCTATAAAGTATTTATTTTCAACATTCTGCACTAGCAATTCCTCCTTAAAGTTGGTTAAAACATGATACTACAAAAGCTCCAGGGCATGTTGCATTTTTTAATTTTAGTATTTTTATTAAGCAACGGCATTGAAGCCGTGTACACAACATGATTTTTATTGTATACTAGCGAAAACTCCGAGTAACAGAATATAACAGGATATTTAATGAAAGCAGTAGGATATGTAAGAGTTTCATCTGACGAGCAGCAGAAGGAAGGGTTTTCTATTCCTTCGCAGGTAGACTTACTTGAAGGTTATGCCTTAAAAAACAATATTGATATCGTCCACATCTATGAAGAAACGCAGACTGCAAAGCAAAGTGGACGTATTCAATTCAACGAAATGCTGCGCTTTTTGCATGCCAACAAAGACGTCAACACCATACTGGTTGAGAAAACCGACAGGCTATACCGCAACTTCAAGGACTATGTGACGGTTGGGGAAACTGAATTTGAAATCCATCTTGTAAAAGAAAATGAAATAATCGGTAAAAATGCCACTTCACACCAAAAATTCATTCACGGCATAAAAGTTTTAATGGCAAAGAATTTCATTGACAATTTGAGCGAAGAAACTAAAAAGGGGCGACTTAGAAAAATTCAAGAAGGCTACTTTGTAGGGCAAGTTCCTTATGGATATAAAAAATTAGACCCAAGAACAACTGTTGTTGATGAAGAAAAAACGCCTTTTGTGCGCCGCGCCTTTGAACTCTATTCAGAAGGTAATCTATCATTAGACAAAGTTCGCAACATGCTTTATAGTGAAGGTCATATCTATACAGGAAGCACCCCTAAAGTCTCCAGAGGGCAGCTTGAATTTATTTTGAAAAATATAGCTTATACGGGAGTTTTAAGGTTTCAAGATGCATTTTACGAAGGTAAACATCCTGCAATCATTTCAGATGAGCTATTTAACAAGGCACAAAGAGCCTTCAAAAAAGATAACAAGCCACAATACAGGGATGAGCACGCCTTTGCATTTGCTGGCATGTTAAGATGTGGTGAATGCGGATGCGCGGTTACAGCAGAAGTCAAAAAAGGCAAGTATATTTATTATCATTGCACAGGTCATAATAAAAATTGCACGCAGAAAAAGAATTATATCCGCGAGGAAGATTTAATAACGCAATACGACGCGGCTGTCAGAGCCGTCACATTGGGCGAAACCCATATTGAATACATCAAACTAGGTCTAAAGGAAAGCTTGCGTGATAAAGCCGAGTTTTCGCAGGGTGAAATGGATAGATTAAACAATCACTCTAGACTGATTAAAAACCGCCTGCACAACCTTTATGTTGATAAGTTAGATGGAGCTGTTGACAACGACTTTTGGATTGAAAAGAAACGTGAATGGGAAGAAGAACTGGAAAATACCGAAAATCTCATACAAGCGCATAACGCAGCCGACAAAAAATATTATGATGAGGGAGTTAGACTTTTAGAACTGCTAAAAGACGCCTACGGCTTATATTCTCGCCAAGACGGTTCCGAAAAGCGCAGAATGTTAAATTACTTATTATCGAACTGCACTCTTATAGACAAAAAAGTAAGCTACGACTATAATTTGCCGTTTGCCTACTTTGTTAATTTTGCTTCTTGTAAAGAAAAATACCCTGGATTGGATTCGAACCAATGACCTACCGCTTAGAAGGCGGTTGCTCTATCCAGCTGAGCTACCAGGGCTTATAGATTTTTATTAACTTTTCAATCCGTTCGCTCAGCTGGATATTTAATTTATATCCTGTTGCACTTTTACTTCGTAAAAGATACAACGGTGAGCTACCAGGGCTTAAAATCAATTTATGAGCGATACAAAAATTTATCACCCAATAATCTTATCCTATCACAAAAAAATTTCGGTGCAAGAAGCTCGCTTCTTAAACTTATTTAATATTTAAGGCTTTTGCTGTTCCTTATGCTAAAATGTTAGTAAGGGAGCAGGGACCAAGGAAGTATTAATTTGACGCAACGAGTTAAACGTACATATTCTGAGAAAGAGCAGCGAATTCGGGGATTCGACCGAATGATAACGTTCATTCACGTGGGCTTCACGCTTTTTATCGTATGCTTACTTATTTACTTGCTTGTTATCCAAGTTTTTGACCCGAAAAACTACCGAGCAAAAGCCCGCAACCAAAGGGTTGGACGAATTTTCTCACTTCGTGGCGACATTTATGACAGAAACGGAATCAAACTTGCTACCGACAAGATTTATTCTGATGTATACGCTCACCCCAACGATTATGATGATAGCGAAGAAACTCCAAAGGAACTGGCAAAACAGCTTTCGCCGATTTTAGGAATTCCCGAGACAACTCTTTTACAAAAGCTTAAAAAACCTGGGCCTGTTATCACTTTGGCAAAGGACATTGACCGAAGCAAAGCAAAAGAAATCGCAAAACTTCATCTGCGTGCCATCAGTCAGGGTAAAAAGAACACCCGAGAATACCCTCAAGGAGCACTTGCAGCACACGTGTTGGGGTATTACAATTTTGACGCAGATATTGCTAACGGAGTTGAATACACCGCAAAAGACCGCTTGGAGCACGTAATAAATACCGTTAAATACCAGAAAACACGTGATGGTAAGATTATTTACGATTTCACCACCGACCCTGTGGCAACAACGACGAACCCTAAAGGTGAAGACGTGAAACTCACTATTGATGCCGCTATCCAGCACGTATGCGAAAAAGAACTCAGCAAAATGGTCAGCCATTGGCGGCCGAAACGCGGTACTGTAATCGTCATGAACCCTAAAAACGGTGAGATTTTGGCTTATGCGGTTTATCCGTCTTATGACCCGAATAACTACAGGAAAGCCAGCTTAGAACAGATTAAAAACTGGACGCTGACGGATGTTTTCCCACCGGGGTCAACTTTTAAAATTATAACTCTTGCGAGCGCGATGGATTTGGGGAAAATTAACGAACATTCAACAGTCCTGGACACGGGCAAAATGACACTGGGCAAATGGGAAATCAAAAACCACGACTATGACAAGAATCCACATCCTGGCGATATTTCTCTTGAATATTTGTTGGAACACTCAAGTAACATCGGCGCGGTTAAAATCGCAATAACGATGACCGCTAAAGAATTCTATGACACAATAAAAAAATTCGGTTTTGGTTCAAAATCCGGCATTGATTTGCCGGGTGAATCTTCAGGGATTTTGCCTTACTGGCCGCAGTGGGATAAGGGAATCCACGCGACAATGGCGTATGGTTACGGAACCTCTATTTCTGCAATGCAGATGGTTTCAGCAGTTTCAGCACTCGCAAACGGCGGGGTTCGCGTGACTCCACACGTTATCAAGTATTCCGGAGAAGAAGCCCAAAATAAAATCAAACAAATTCAAGCGGTTTCACCTGAAACAGCAAAAACAATGACGAAACTACTTACAAACAGTATTAATAACGGCAAGTCTCCTATGCGGATGGAAAAATATAACGTCGCAGCAAAAACCGGGACTTCGCGTAAGCCAAAAGAGAACGGCTCGGGCTACACTCCTTACGTGTACACGTCAGCAATCGGTTACCTGCCGTCATCTGACCCGCAAATCCTGATTTATGTAATGGTAGACAGCGCGCAGGGTCCGGCCTGGGGAAGCACCGTTGCTGTTCCTGTATTTAATGAAGTGGCTTCACAATCGGCACGGATTTTGAATTTAAAACCCGATAAAGTAATACAAAACGGAAACAATTGATAATATGATACAATAATATAGGAAAGGCGCCACGAAAAATATTTCGTGCTGTATTGAAAAAATGAAACTAGATGAATTGATTGAGTATATAGATTACAAGGACCTTGTGAATTTCCTTGGTATCACTGATATTACAGGGATTTCGTACAACTCCCAGACGACCAAACAGGGTGATATATTTATTTGTCTAACAGGCGAACACACTGACGGCCACAAATTTGCTCAGCAGGCGATTGAAAACGGCGCTGCGGCACTTCTTGCTGAACGTCCGTTGGATTATAAAATCCCGCAAATTATTGTCAATGACGCTCGTCGAAAAATCGCGGATATCGCGGACAGATTCTATTCACGACCGTCAATGGGGATGAATTTAATTGGGATTACCGGAACAAACGGAAAAACAACCGTAACACATTTAATCCAAAAAATCATTGAAGAAAACGGCAAAAAATGTGCGTTGATAGGGACGCTTGGGTATAAATTATCTTCCTTGGGCGAATATCGTGATGCGAAACACACAACCCCGCAGGCACCGGAATTGCAGGCGACTTTAAGAATGATAAAAGATATCGAAAAAATTGAAAATGTCGTGATGGAAGTCAGCTCTCACGCACTTGAACAAAACCGTACAGGCGGCTGCCGCTTTGACGGAGCGGTTTTGACTAACCTTACTCAAGATCACCTTGATTATCACATTACAATGGACAATTATTTTGACGCTAAAGCGATTTTATTTAAGGGTTTAAAAGAGGGTAATTTTGCAGTAATCAACGCTGACGATGCTTATGCTGACCGCTTTTTAGCTTCTGTTCCTGAAGGCGCAAAAATCTACACTTACGGTGTAAAAAACAACGCCGACGTGGCTGCGCGCGATATAACTTTCTCAGCTAGCGGCGCAGAATTTACTCTGAATGCAGAAGGTAAAGATTACAAAGTAAACTTGCACATGAACGGGATGTTCAGTGTTTACAACGTTTTGGCAGCAGTGACCGCGGCGATTGCGATGGGAATCGACATGCAAATCGCACTCAAAGCACTTGAAAATGTCAAAGGAGTTGCAGGCAGATTTGAAGTTGTGGTCAGAAAACCGCTCGTAATCGTGGATTATGCTCACACTCCTGACGGCTTGGAAAACGTGCTTAACTCCGCACGCGAAATCACACCATCGGAGGGCAAATTGATTTGTCTATTCGGCTGCGGCGGGGACAGAGATGCCACAAAACGTCCTAAAATGGGGGCGATTGCTGAAAAAATCTCCGACAAAATCGTCATCACAAGCGACAACCCGCGCTCCGAAGACCCGCAGCAAATAATCACAGACATCATCGCCGGATTAAAATCCACCAACCCGGATAAAGTTATCGTTGAATCAGACCGCGGCAGAGCAATAGCACTATTAAAAACAATCGCCGAAAACAAGGATGTCGTCGTAATTGCAGGTAAGGGTCACGAAGATTACCAAATCCTAAAAGACGAAACCATTCATTTTGACGACCGCGAAGAAGCGCGCAAAGTTTTTGAAGGAAGCGTAATATAGGGATTAGAAACTAGAAATTAGGGACTAGGATTTAAAAAGGATACTAGATGAAAACCAAACTACTGATTGACCAGCATATTCACGGAGCGTTCGGGATTAATTACAACACCGCGACGGTTGATGAGGTGCTGCATTTATCAAAAGAGCTTCTAAACCACGGAATCGGCGGGATTTTCCCAACCCTAGTAACTGATACTGTCGAAAATATTAAACGTCAAACCGCGGTTATAAAAGAGGCAGCAAATAAGCAAACCTCTGATATGGCACAGATTTTGGGGATCCACCTTGAGGGAATTTTTATTAACCCACTTAAAAAGGGAATCCACGATGAGAAACTTTTCCTCTCTCCAACCGTGCAAAATCTTGCGCTGATTAAAGATGACTTTATAAGAATCATCACTCTTGCACCGGAATTAATCTCACCTCGCCCCTCGAGGGAGAGGGCTGAATTGGTTAGTGAGCTAAGAAGCGAGCTTAGCAATTCGGGTGAGGAGGTAAAATTCCAGGCCGGACATTGTGTTGGCGCTGATTTAACAGGGATTGACGGCGTGACTCATATTTTTAACGCGATGGAAGGAATTTCGCACAGAAAAGAATCCACGGCACTCTCGGCATTAATTAACGATGAGATTTACGCGGAAGTTATAGCGGACGGAGTGCATTTGAGCGATGATATTTTAAAACTGATTTTCAAATCCAAACCTGCTGATAAAATTTTGCTCATTAGTGACAGCCTGCCAATTACAGGCTACAAGAGCGCTTGTAAGATTGTCGAAGCGCCGTTTGCGGGCGACAAGATTTTTTATGACGGCAAAAGTGCGACTTCCGCCTCAGGCACAATCGCAGGCAGCACCTCACTCTTGCCGGATATCATTAAACTCCTCGCGCAAAAAAATCTATTTAACCAGCAGTTTATCGAAAACCCATACAACTACCATAAAATTAACCTCAAAGGCGAAATCCAATGGGACGAAGAGTTTAATATAGTCAAAGTAACGACATAACATCAAAATTAAAACAGCAAGCGAGAAATTTTCCCACTTGCTGCTTTTGTATTAAAAATTAGATTCTGATTATGGCTGCGCCTGCGCCACAGCTTTTTCCGGCTTTTTAATTTTGTGACCAATTAATCCGCCTCCGAAAAGGCCCAATCCGCCAATAGCAGCTAACGCAAGGAAATCGTTTTCATCTCTTGTCTTTTTCGCTAATTCTTCAACCGCATGGGTTTCAGGCTTTGTAACAATATTTTTACATTTTGTTACAATTATCACTTCCCGTCATTCTGACCCGGAACTTTGTGAAGGGGAAGAATCTCAACACTATTGCAAATTGCGAAGTTTTTGCGATGCTTCGACTTCATTCGTATTAAACGGGCACGCTCCGCTTCCGCCCTCTGTTCGCTTGCCTCAGCATGACGGAGAAAGAACGTTCAAAGGAATCTAGTGACTTTTCGAAATGACAAAAGACGCTGGATTGCTTCGCTAACGCTCGCATTGACAATAGTAACTTAGTTTTTCTTCTTACGCGGCGCGGATACAGAAGTCCCGCGAGATGATTGAACACGTTTTACACTAAATACATCCGGAATCGACTGGATGCTGTTAATAACTTTGCGCAGAGTATAGACATTATCAAGTTCAATGCCAAGCTCAATGATACCAACTCGATTACTTTGATTGCTTTGGGATTTTACGTTCGCGTAATGGATATTGATGTTGTTGTCTGAAACTGTCGCAATAATATCTTTTAAAAGCCCGATTTTTTCGGCAGTCTCGACACGTATTGAAGTCGTGTAAGTTTTATTTGTGTTGTCGCCGGACCAGCTTATATCCATAATTCTTTCCGGCTCAATATTTTCGAGAGTATTGCAATCAACCCTGTGGACCGTAACCCCTTTGCAGCGTGTAACTACACCCACAATTGGTTCTCCCGGCACCGGTGAGCAACATTTCGCGATTGAATACAGCAGCCCTTCTAACCCTACAATGTCCTTTTTTGAACCCTTATGTGTGTGCGTTGTGGTATGATTGATACTAACCTCTGGTTTCGGTTCGGGTTTTTTGAGCTTGTTAACAATTTTATTAATTGTCGTTTCGCCATAACCAAGCGCCGCAAAAAGATCGTCTTCCGACTTATAATTCATCTGCTGTGCGATTTTTTCAAACTCGCCCTGTTTCATAAAATCATCAAAAATTGCCTTAGTTAATTCATGTTCAAGGTTGGATTTTCCAATTTCAATATTGGACTCACGATTATTTTTCTTAAACCACTGCTTAATCTTTGAAGACGCCTGTTTTGTAACAACAAAATTTAACCAATCAAGACGCGGCGCGGGAGTTTTTGAGGTATGAATCTCAACTATATCCCCGTTTTTGAGCTTAGTATAGAGCTGTGCGATACGACCGTTGACTAACGCGCCAATTGTTCTGTCCCCGACATCAGAGTGGATTCTGTACGCAAAATCCACAGGAGTCGCGCCAACCGGTAAGTCAAAAACATCGCCATTCGGAGTAAACGCAAAAACCTGATCCGAAAACAAATCCAATTTAACGGAGTTCACATAATCTTCCGCGTTTGAGATATCTTGGTCGTATTCGGCAAGTTTACGCATGAATGAAAATTTGTTTTCATCTGCTTTTTCAGCCTTTTTTACGCCTTTTTCTTTGTAGCACCAGTGTGCCGCAATCCCGTATTCTGCGGTTTCGTGCATTTCCCAGGTGCGGATTTGAACCTCAAGCGGCTTTGAGCGCGGACCGATAACAGAGGTGTGCAAGGACTGATACATATTGCCTTTCGGCATTGCAATGTAATCTTTAAACCGCCCCGGAATTGGTTTGAATTGCGAATGAATAAGCCCCAAAACGCCATAGCATTCTTTTTCAGTATCAACAATTATTCGCACCGCAGTGATATCATAAAGATCGTGGAACGCGATATTGAGGCGTTTCATTTTGCTATAAATACTGTAATAGTGTTTCGCACGCCCGGTAATCTGGGCATTAATCCCGCTCTTTTTTACATCTTGTGTGATTTTATCCATTAACAATTTAACGGTCATTTCACGTTCGGCTTTGGTCAAAGAGACCAATTGTGCAATTTCAAAATACTTATCCGGCTCTAAATAGCGCAGCGAAAGGTCTTCTAATTCTGCCTTGATTTTCCCGATACCTAATCTATTTGCAAGCGGTGCGAAAATATCAAGAGTTTCGCGCGCGATTTTTTGCTGTTTATTTACCGCCATAAAATTAAGCGTACGCATATTATGCAGTCTGTCAGCGAGTTTGAGGAAAATTATGCGGGTATCGTTTGCCATCGCAATAAAAAGTCTGCGGAAATTCTCTGCCTGACGTTCTTCGTTGGATTTAAACTGCAATCGCCCCAGTTTTGTTACCCCTTGAACGAGAGTCAAAACATCCTCCCCAAAAAGTTTTTCAATCTCTTTTGGGTCAGTATCAGTATCTTCTAAAATATCGTGCAAAAACGCTGCAATAAGGGTGTTAACGTCAACTTTTAAGTCTGCCAGAATCTTAGCGACTTCGACCGGATGAATAATATAAGGTTCTTCCGAAACCCGAAACTGCCCGTCGTGCAGCTTTTTCGCAAACAAATATGCCTGCTCAACCCGCTCAATATCAGCAGGTTCACGCTTCTGTTCAATCAGTGTTGCTTTTAATTCATCAAACAGCGGTTTCTCATCCATAAGACCTCCGGTCTTTTGGACTTCTCTCACTTGCAAATTCACAAGCGAGCTTTTGCATTTGGCTCATTCGTTCGTCCATTAAGTCTCCGTTCGTAGTACAATTATAGCATAATGTTTAAAGAAACAAAAGACGGTCTTATTTTGAATCTGCGGATTTCGCCGAACGCGAGCCGCAGCGAACTTATCATTGACGGCGATATTGTTAAGTTAAAAATTACAACTCCGCCCGTTGATGGCAAAGCCAACAAAGCCGTCGTGGAATTCCTCTCGAAACATTTTAAAGTCCCAAAAACTTCCATCCTAATAATTAAAGGGGAAACCTCACGCGAAAAAACTCTGCTGTTTAAGGGTGAGAACCTACGGCTCGAGGATTTTGTCGCCAAGCTCTAGCATAACCGTGAGCGTCCACTCAAGCTGTTCTTTATATTTTTCACGGGCGCGTTCAATCGTTGGCGCACAAAACGTAAAGCTCGGGATTTCTTTTATCTCAATATAATGATAAGTCTTGCCTTCAAAGTCCAAGTCCTGGCCTTCAATCAGCGTCCAGTTTAGGTTTAGGTAATAATCTAAATCTTTGTTTTGCACAACTTCTTCGCTTCCGAGCATCTTGCGCCCCTAGTTCAACGACTTATCATTCAACGGTTGAGTAAACATCAAGCCTTCACCGCCAATCACATCAACCTTTTTGTTATCAAGATAGAGGTAAACGGGCTTGGTCGAGTTAATTTTTGCGGTTTTAATCAACTGATACGTTCTTTTATAAAGGCTATCAGAACCGCCGCCCATCTCAAACGTTGAATTCAGGTTAATAATAACCTTATCAGGCTGCTCGGAAATTGAGAGCACTCTTGTGCCGGCAGGGATTTCAGTGTAAACACCCTTCGCAACTTCTTCATTTTTCGGCCCCATAACAAGCGCATTAATCGCAAACTTTATTTTAGAACCGTCAATATTTTTATCATAATCGCGTTTTACAGCTTTATAAACTTCCTGATGATTTGCGTTTTGTCCGATAAAAAACACGTTTACAAACTCTTTTTGCACTTCAGGCTTAGGCTGTTCCGGTTCAGGCGGAGTCTGAACAGTAGGAGTATCAGGGGTTTCGCCGGCTTCGTTCGGTCCAAGCACCTTCATTCCGACGAACACACACACAATCGCCATCAAAATTGCTACAAAAACCAAAAATAATTTTTCACTGCTGCGCATATATTTCCTTCTCCGAAACTATGTCCGGTCTTTAGGTATCACTGCAATACCGTCGATGTTAATTCTATTTTCTTTGATCGAAACTTCTTTAACTTTTATCTGTGCTTCTTTATTGTCTATAATTTTCAGTGAATAGTCAAGTGGGTTGAGATAATTTAACACATAAGCGACTTTGCTCAAATCTATTGAAAATCTGTCATTGAGGAGTTTTGTGTTATCAAACTTAATCTCACCGTTTTGCACTTTTAAATTAGATACAATGACTATTTCCTGCGGCTTTCTAACAAATGGAATCGCTGTAGTTATTGTATAGTATAATTTTTCGCCTCTGACTTTAATGTCAGTGCTCTGGATTTTTATCCCGCCGGATTTTGAAATAACGCCGTTTAAATCACTAATCATCTTAGCATAACCGACTGCTTTCATAGTTTTATTCAAATCGTCTTCACTCACCGATGCGTGAAAACTCAAGGGCAAAGCTTCTTTAAATACAACCGTATTGTTTTTCGTATCAGGCACAACATAATTAAATCCGCATAAGGTTTTTAATTCAAGCTCGCTCAAATGTGTACCCTCAGCGTTGAGGTTTTTTATAGTTGTTTCAAATCCTTTAAATCTTCCCGCCAACAAATCAACCGGGCCGTAAGATTTTAGGTTAACTTTCGCTTTAGAGTCCAAAGACTGTGTGATTATCCTTTTAACAAGCATTTCGCCATATTGTTCTGCCCAGAAATTAGCGGTTGATGCGCTGGTAAAAAATCTTGAAAACCCTGAAGTCAAGTCATACGGTGCAACACATTTATAATCTGACGTTGCAGAAACTTCTTTTGCGAATGCTCCTAGCGAACTCACCAACATAACCAATACTAACAAAATCTTTTTCATTTAAATACCTTTTTAGTTAATAATTTGCCTTCTTGCGAAACAGCAATTGCCGCCACCTCTTTATTATACGTCAAAATAACAAAATCATCATCTTTGTAATCTTTATTTACCAAAAACTGGCCGTGCTGAACTCGTTCCAATTCTTTATTGGTAAGGCCGTGCTGTGGATAATCAATTAAGGCAAGCGGATTGATTAGGTTTTCGCAGACGTTTTCTAATGTGTCAAAATCCTCAAGTTGAATCGCATTTTCAACAACAAACTTCCCTGCTTTTGTGCGAATGAGTTTTATCAGATGTCCCCCGACGCCCAATTTCTCACCCAAATCATGCGCAATTGATCGGATATAAGTCCCCGCAGAACAGTTGACGCTAAGTTGTGCCGCTTGCTTTTGTGAGTCAAAATTCACCAATCTTGTTTCAACAGTAACTTTTCTTGGCTCAATTTCGACTTCTTCACCTTTGCGCGCATATTCGTATAGCTTTTTACCCTTAACTTTTATCGCAGAATAAATCGGAGGCAGTTGGGAAATTTCACCTTGAAAATCTTTCAAAGCCTCACAGACTTCTTCTTCGTTTACACATTTTTCAGAAGTAAATGTTGCTTCGCCCTCAATATCGTAAGTCGTTGTTGCAGCGCCAAATTGAACCGTTGCGAGGTATTCTTTATCGTCTTCTAAAAACTCAATCAGCCGCGTAGCCTTACCAATCGCAATCGGCAAAACCCCTTGCGCAAACGGATCGAGCGTTCCAGTATGGCCGATTTGTTTGACTTTAGTCACGCGCCTTAAGCGCGAAACAACATCATGCGACGTCATGCCGGCAGGTTTGTATATATTGAGGAATCCAAACAAATTAGTCATTGCGAGCGTCAGCGAAGCAATCCAGAAATCTACAAGTCATCGTGAGAAACTGGATTGCTTCGTCGAACTGAAGCTCTCCTCGCAATGACATTTTTATATTTCTCCTCGAGAAATTTTATCAATAATTTCGTTTACGCGCGAACTTTTTTCAAATGAGTCGCTGTAAACAAAACGGAGTTCCGGTGTAAGACGCAGACGGATTCTTTTGCCGACTTCAAAACGGATTTTTGGGGTGTTTTTTTCGATAATATCTTTCGTGTGTTCGATTTGTTCATCCGAACCCAACACGCTGTAAAAAACTTTAGCAAACGAGTTGTCATGCGCAACTTCAATGTCTACAACAGAAACCACACCAGATAACCCGCGGATTTCTCTTTGCAAAATCTCAGCGATATCACGCATTAATTCTTTTCTAACTCTCTCATTTCGTAATGTCATTTTGCCACCCTATACTAAACTAGCGCGTTCAACTTCTTCGGTCGTAGAAACTTCAATTATATCGCCTTCTTGAAGGTCATTGAATTTCGCGAACGAAATACCGCATTCATAACCCTGTGCAACTTCTTTAACGTCGTCTTTGAAACGTTTGAGCTGGTCAATAGCGCCTTCAAAAATAACTTCGCCGTCACGGATAAGTTTTGCGTCTTTGCTGCGAACGATTTTACCTTCGGTAACATAGCAGCCGGCAATTTTGTTCGTTTTGCCGATAGTGAATACCTGACGGATTTCTGCTTTACCAAGTTCAACTTCTTTGATTTCAGGTTGAAGAAGGGACAACATTTTCTTCTCGATATCTTCAAGGATTTGGTAAATAATATCGTATTTTTTAATAACAACGCCTTCGCGCTCAGCCGCTGCTGCCGCGTTGTTGTCTTCTTTAACGGTAAATCCTAAGATAATCGCGTTTGAAGCTGAAGCCAATAAAACATCCGCTTCGGAGATATCACCAACACCAACGTGGATAATTTTTGTTTTAATTTCAGTAGACTCAATATTTGCAATCGCTTGTGCTACAGCCTCTGCTGAACCGTGCGTGCTTGCTTTTATAATCAAGTTCAATTGCGGAACATCCTCGTCACCCGCTACAGATTCACGGCGGATGTGTGCAGGAAGCATACTGTCAAGACGCTTAGAACGTTCTTTTTCCTTACGCTTATCGATAATCGATTTCATCTCTTTTTCGTTTTGAACCACTTCAAAATAATCGCCTGCTTGTGGAACTTCGGTCAAACCTAAAATCTCGACCGGTGTAGAAGGGTCAGCTTTTTGAACACGTTCGCCCGAGTCTGAAATCAATGCTCTCACACGGCCGCAAGCCGTTCCGACAACAATGCAGTTACCCACACGCAAAGTACCGTTTTGCACAAGAAGGGTCGCCACAGGACCTTTTCCTTTATCTAAGTTCGCTTCGATTACAACCCCTGTTGCTTCCGCTTTCGGGTTAGCTTTGAGGTCTTCCATCTCTGCAACAAGCAAGATGTATTCAAGTAATTCGTCAATACCGGTGCCGTTCAATGCTGAAACCTTAACAACAATCGCATCTCCGCCCCATTCTTCAGGAACAAGTCCGTGCTCAGTCAACTGCTGCAACACTCTGTCCGGGTTTGCGCCCGGTTTATCAATTTTGTTTACCGCCACGATAATAGGTACTTCTGCCGCTTTTGCGTGGTTAATCGCCTCAATCGTTTGCGGCATAATTCCGTCATCGGCTGCAACAACCAAAATCGCGATGTCAGTGGCTTTTGCACCACGCGCACGCATTTCGGTAAACGCTTCGTGACCCGGAGTATCGACGAATACAATCTTTTTGTTGTCTTTACCCACAAATACTGTGTAAGCACCGATAGACTGCGTAATTCCGCCGACTTCGCCCGAAACGATTTTGTGTTTTGAAGCACGGATACTATCAAGCAATGTTGTTTTACCGTGGTCAACGTGTCCCATAATTGAAACAACCGGCGCGCGTTTTTTGAGTAATTTTTTATCAACTTCGGATAGAACTTTCGCTTTTTCTTCTTTTGCAAGTTCTTCTTCCATAAACGCATCCAAATCTTCATCAAGAACTTCAAGTTCAAATTCGGCAGCGATTTTTTTAATTGTCTCAACGTCTATAAGCTGGTTAACAGTAGCCATAACTCCGTTCATCATAAGAAATTTAACTATTTCAGCAGGAGTTTTGTTGATTTTCTCTGACAATTCACTAATTGTCATCGGCTTATCAACAACAATTGAAGTTATCTCAACAATTTCTTCTTCTCTTGCAGAGCGCTTTTTATGCTTTTGCGCCGCTGCTTTTTCTAAAGAAATCATCTCTTGTTGTTCTTCTTTAGAACGGAAATCTTTTTTGTCTTTTTTGCCGCCAGGCCCAACACCAGGACGTCTTCCGCCCGGTTTGTTCTCATAAATATCTTGAGAAATTATGTGGCGCTCAATCGGCTTGCGATCCCCTTGAGGCCTGTCCGGTCTTCCTTCTCCCGGTCTGCGCTCACCTCTGGTGTCTCCCGGTCTGCCCGGTCTCTCACCAGGTCTACCCGGTCTCCTGTCAGGAGCGCCTTCCGGACGAACCGGAGCTTTACGCACAATTTCTAAACGATTAACAGGTTTAGCCGCTGCCGCTTTAACAACTTCAATTTTTGGCCTAGACGGTTCTTCAGTGGCGTTTTCAACTTTTTTCTCAGCCTTTGATTCATCATCTAAATCAGTTTTTTTCGCAGGCTCAACTTTTTTTTCTTCAATAGTAACTTCCGGTTTTTCATCCGGAGCTTTCGCCTTTTTAACAACCATAACTCTCGGTTTGTTTTCAACCTTCGGCTGGCTGCCTTGCGCTATATAATCTTTTACTTTTTTAACTTGATCTATGGTAACCGTACTTGAATGAGACTTGATCGAAATGCCAATCGCAGCGAACTTATCTAAAACTTCCTGGTTAGAAAGCCCAAGTTCCTTTGACAATTCATTTATTCTAATCCGTTCGTAACTCATTCAGTAGTTGTCCTTTCAAATCATCGGGTATTGAGGCTTTTATTACTCTGGCAAGTCTGTTTTTCTTAAAAGCAGCCTCTATACATTGACTATTGTAGCACAAATACGCTGAACGACCAAATATTTTTGAGCTGTGGTTGATAATCACGCATCCGTCAGGGTTGCGCCTCGTAACTTTTATTAATTCTTCACTGTCTTTTACGGCATTACAGCCTACACATTTGCGTTCACTCATTCGTCAATTATAACGCAATTGGCGGGATTTTTTCAAGTTCATTTTCAATTTCTTCAAATTTTTGAGTAATAATTTCCATCAGATACAGCAAATAATACGGATCTTCAGCGTTTTCTGCGCAAAACTCCAACGAATAACTTAATGATTTATGCAAACATTTTAGTTTAAAAAACTCACCTTCAATATCAAATTCGTTTTCATTGTTGCACATGGCTTAACCTTTCTTAATTATAAATAAATTAAAAAGTGTTTTAATACACTATATAATTTCTTATCTTAACAGTATAACACTTATTTGTCAACTATTAAACGAAATAGTATAATTTTAAACGTAAATGAAAGAGGGCTGCAAATGGGCGTAAGGGAAGATATTAAATCATTATTAGCGAAAGAGAATGTCACAATGAAAGACATCGCAAAGAATTATGGTGTCTCCCCTCAAAATCTTTCAAACAAACTTCGCAACGGAACGATCAAATTTGAAGAAGTCCGCGACATCGCTAAAATCCTTGGCTATGAAATAGAGTTTAAGAAGAAGCATTAGAGTCAAAACTCTTTTTCTGTCATCCTGAACTTGATTCAGGATCTGGGCTGGTCAAGGCTCATGTAAACCGCAAAGGTATCAGATTCCGGATCAAGTCCGGAATGACAGGGAGGAAATGGTAGTCATTGACCATTTTGTTAATCCACCTGCGCGAGTTTCTCCAGCTTCAGCTTCTGGTCGTATTCCATCAGTAATTTAATCAATTCTTCGATATCACCCTCAATAACAGTCCAAACGTTAAGGTTTTGGTTAATCCTGTGGTCAGTAAGACGTCCTTGTGGGAAGTTGTAAGTTCTAATTCGCTCGCTTCTGTCGCCTGAACCCACCTGTGAACGGCGCAAATCGGTAACTTCCTGCATCTGCTTTTGGACTTCCATATCGTAAAGTCTTGTTTTAATAATCTGCAACGCACGCTCTTTGTTCTGTAATTGTGAACGCTCTTCCGTACAGAAAACCATCAGCCCGGTTGGCTTGTGAACCACACGCACCGCGGTTTCTACCTTGTTTACGTTTTGTCCACCTGCACCACCCGAACGCGCTGTCGAAATCTCTAAGTCGTTCGGATTTAATTCGACTTCAACATCATCAATCTCTGGCATAACCGCAACCGACGCAGTCGACGTGTGAACACGCCCTTGAGATTCAGTCGCCGGAACCCGCTGAACGCGGTGAACGCCGGATTCGTATTTAAGATGCGAATAAACAGCATCCCCTTTAATTGAAATAATAACCTCTGATACTCCGCCGGCTTCGCATTCAGTCTTGCTCAAAATCTGCGTTTGCCAGCCCATTTTATCGGCATAACGCAAATACATACGCATCAAGTCGCCCGCAAAAATATTCGCCTCATCGCCGCCAGCAGCCCCTCTGATTTCTAACATAATATCTTTGTCATCCATCGGGTCACGCGGAAGCAGCAAAATCTTCATCCGTTCTTCAAAATCAGGCAATTTAGCCTCATTTTCTTCCATTTCAGCTTTTAAAAACGACTTCATCTCGTCATCGTTCTCAGCATAAATTAATTCTTTCGCTTCAGCAATAGCGTCCGTTGCTTTTTTCCAATCGTAATATAGTTCAACAGTTTCTTCCATCGCTTTTCTTTGTTTTGAAAGGTCGCGGAACCTATTGTAGTCCTGGATTACAGCCGGATCAGAAAGCGTTTCGCCAAGCTCTTTATATCTCGATTCTATCTGTAGTATTTTATCTAACATGTCTTTCATATTCTCAATTGTAGCATAAAAAGAATTTTTACATTGTTAAGACGATGATTTGCAATATATAAATTGCTATGATTAGCAGAGTGCATAAACTTAGGAGAGCTGTTATTTTGAAAAAGTTTTTGATTATTTTGGCTGTATTTATTTTCGGGATATTTTCACACGCAGAAGCTGCGGATTACAACATAACAAAGTATCACGTTTATATGACAGTCAATGAAAACAATACTTTCAATATTTTAGAGAGAATTACGGTGGATTTTCTTGCGCCGCAGCATGGAATTATCCGAAAAATCCCATGGCGAAATGCTATCATTAAAGATAGTTATTATGACAACGGTTATAGCCCGGAAAGAACTCGCATAACACGCTATCGCACCGCCGAAGTCAAGGATATAATAATAGACAATGAAAAAAGCAGCGTACAAAATCTAAAAAATGATATAGCAATTAAAATCGGAGACCCGGAAGTCACCCTTACTGGTTTAAAATCTTATGATATTGAATATCTGTATAATATTGGACCGGATAACAATATTGGATTTGATGAATTTTATTTTAATATAGTTGGTCCTAATTGGGATACCAGAGTAGATAATATTGCATTTCAAATTAAAATGCCCAAAGCTTTTGAAAAAGCAGACAGCATAAGGTTCTACCAAGGAAAACCAAAGGTTTACGGAGCCAGTCGGGCCATACATTATGGGATGTCTTATAAAGTTGAGGGTAATACCATAACAGGATATTACAAACCAGGCCTTGCGCCAGGTGAAGCATTGACGATCCAAATAAGATTACCGAACAATTATTTCATTGGCGCGACAAATCCGGTTGCTCCAAAAATAACGACTAATGACAGCGCAAGCACAGACGGGGTTAAACTCAGACCAATAGAATGGCTCGCAATTATTGTCACAATAATTTTAGTATTTTTTGTGCATTCATTAGTAAGTGGCAATAGCATCTTCGACGGGTTCTTCAGCGGCGGCAGGGACGGTTCTTCCGGAGGGGGTTCTGGCGGAGGCGGAGGCTCTAGCTGGTAACCGATTTACAGGGCTGGAAAAATATGTTAGAATGGTAAGGATTTCAGGAGAGAGAAGATGTTAAAATATTTCGCAGGTTCATACGCAGTTACAATAATCGGACTCATAACCGCCTGGTTATGGGGGGAACACGTTCGTCCGGGAAGCGGCTTTGCCTGTGTTTTTATCGCACTTGTATTGAGTGTTTTGGAAGTCAGTCTCTCATTTGACAACGCCGTTATTAACGCAATGAAGCTCGAGAACATGTCAGAAATCTGGCGTAAACGTTTCCTCACCTGGGGTATCGCCATCGCAGTCTTTGGAATGCGGCTTCTATTCCCGCTTTTGGTCGTCTCGATTTTTGCAAAACTTAGCATGCTGGAAGTCGGCAGAATTGCGGTATTAGATGTTAGCAAGTACGCCCATTACCTCCACGAAACTCACGCACCAATTGTAGCGTTCGGCGGAACCTTCCTATTGATGCTGTTTTTAGGATATTTCTTTAACCACGAAAAAAGTGTTCACTGGATTAATTTTTGCGAAGCGCCAATGTCGCATCTTGACCAGATTCACGGCATTGAAACAATCGTCACATTATTACTGCTTTTGCTTATACAATCCCGTGTAGCGGAGCCTGCAGTAGTTCTAACAGCCGGAATCAGCGGAATAATTACTTATTTATTAATTGAAGGCATATCAAAATACCTGGAAAAAATGGAAGACAAACGTCTGGCTAAACTGGGCGACGCCGCAAAACAAACCGGCTTAATCAGCTTTATTTATTTAGAACTAATCGACGCATCGTTCTCACTTGACGGGGTTTTGGGGGCGTTCGCACTTAGCAAAGATATTATAATTATAACAATCGGACTTTCAATCGGCGCAATGTTTGTACGTTCGCTCACCATAATGCTCGTTGAGAGAAAAGTTTTATCAAAATTCCGCTACCTTGAACACGGTGCCCATTGGGCAATTGGAGCTTTGGCACTCATAATGCTGGTTTCAACATTCCACGAAATACCTGAAGTTATAACAGGTTTAATCGGACTGCTGTTCATCGTTTCAGCGACAATTTCTTCCATACGTTACAACAAAAAAATGGAAAACTTACTGGCGGACAAATAGAATACTTAGTACGTTTTTATAAGAAAAATCTTTATGCCAGCGTCAATTTTTGCGATGCGGTTAACGTATTTCATATCCTCAGGTTTGTCTAAAATCAAGACCACGGCTGGCTGCCTGTTTGTTTCTTTCCCATAATACAGTGCCTGCCCAACGCTTTCCGCCCATTTCTTAGCAAAATCAAATTCAATTGCATATTCTTTTGTAAGACAATCAACCCGCGCCAAATCCGGCAAAACATGTTCTTTTACCCCAAAATCTGCCCTACACCACTCGTTTTGATAATCCTTTTCAAGCATCCCGGGCTTCATAGTAACCGTTTCATATTTTTCTTGTGGAACAGCATTCAAGAACTGTTGAAAATAATTTTGAACCAATCTAGAAGGGCCCGACCGCGCAGGCACAATTCCGGCCGCACTGCCAAGCAAAACCACCGCAAACACCGCCCAAAAAATTAAGCTTTTATACTCTTTCTTCTTTGTCATATTCTAATTATACAATAAAATATTGTTTAATATTACTAAATGTTACAGGCGGCTATACAGAAAAAGATATTGCACAGATGAAGAAGAATATGTTCAAAGCGAGCATACAAAACGGGGACGAAGGCAAAAAAATCTACGATAATTTTGAAAAGATGCTCATACTTCTTCAGGATGCAAAATCTGATAAAAAAGCTGGTTTAACTGGTGATGAACAAAACGAATTATATGAGTTTATGCTAAATAATACCGGTCATCCATACAAATATTCTAGCTAGAATAATCAGATTTGAGGTTTCTTAACATCTATTATATTCTTGACAACTTTGCAAGGGTTACCAACAGCAATAGAATTTGGCGGAATGCTTTCTGTCACAACACTTCCTGCCCCAATTGTAGAACCTTCTCCGATAGTTACACCGTCTAAAATAATGGTACCCCCTCCTATCCAACAATTTTTTTCGATATTAATTGGCTTTCCTATCCATTCAACTTTTGCTCTTTCAGCATTTCTTTTTTCTGGGCTTGTAGAATGGGTCGCTGCATATATTTTTACGTTTGGACCAATAAAAGCATTGTCTCCGATTGTTACTATCGCACAATCCAATATTGTGCAATCAAAATTGATTATAATGTTTTTACCGAAATGTACATTAAAACCGTAATCGACATATATGGGTCCCCTGATAAGTACACTTTCTAGTTTTTGCTTAAATAATTTTTCGGCAAGTTTTGGGGAAGGGTTTTTGTTAAACTTAACATTGTTCTTTGATGCTTCATCCCGCAGGGAAGTTAGGTATTTGTCTGCACCAAAATATGGCTGACCTTTCATCATTTTTTCAAATTCTTTTTTCATAAACTCATATTAGCAGAAAAAAATGAGGAATCAACTCATTCAGTCAATTCCTCATTTTAAAATAGATGCTGGCAACGGGCTATCTTCCCAGGCGGTGGCCCGCCAAGTATTTTCGCTGCAGTAAGCCTTTACGACCGTGTTCGGGATGACTCTGCCGAACAAAAGGTGACTAAATGTCACGTTTTGTGAGAGGAAGGGGGTTTCCTCCTTTTGTTTTTTTTGTTTGTTTGCATAAAAAAAGAGAACAACTCTTGTGAATTGTTCTCTTTTCTAAAATAGGACTCGGCAACGGGCTATCTTCCCAGGCGGTGGCCCGCCAAGTATTTTCGCTGCAGTAAGTCTTTACGACCGTGTTCGGGATGGGAACGGGTGGTTTCCTTACGCTTGATCACCGAGAAACTTTCCTCCGCTTTCGCAGGGGCGTTCATACGCTGAAAGTTGCACAAGATTATAGCTAACGCTACAACTCGCTCGCTCGGAAAAGGAAAATAAATTTTCTTTTTCGCTCACTCACTTGTTGTAATTAATCATCATTTCCAAACTAATTGGTTAGGAAAAGCCCTCGTCCGATTAGTACTAGTCGACTGAATATGTTGCCATACTTATATCTCTAGCCTATCAACCTGGTAATCTGCCAGGGGACTTACTGACTTGTGTCATGAGAGATCTCATCTTACGGTGGGCTTCGTACTTATATGCTTTCAGCACTTATCCGCTTGGAACACAGCTACTGGGCGTTTACTCTTGGCAGAATAACCCATACACTGGAGGTTCCCCCTTCCCGGTCCTCTCGTACTAAGGAAGACTCCGTTCAAATCTCTTGCGCGTATACCGGATATGGACCGAACTGTCTCACGACGTTCTGAACCCAGCTCGCGTGCCGCTTTAATGGGCGAACAGCCCAACCCTTGGAACGTACTACCGCTCCAGGATGCGACGAGCCGACATCGAG
>JAVBOC010000018.1:0-33150 GCA_031550975.1 Candidatus Gastranaerophilaceae bacterium | reverse complement strand
CATAACTTTAAAAGCGCCCGATTTTAAATCGGGCGCGTTTAGCAATTGTAACAAAATATTAAATACAAGAGGTCATGCAACGGCAAGCTGGGCATAATATAATATAGGCTTTTATTTATTACCCTTTGGTATTATACATTTGAACAAATATATAATATAATTATTTTCATAGCAAAAAGAGGATATATGGAAAAAGGTATTTTGAATTGTTGCCCTGGCGCAGTCACTGCTCGTGACGCCATTTTTCGCGTTTCACAATACTCAAAGAAGAAAGAAGGCAAATCCGCCTTCACTTTATCAGAAGTACTGATTGTCATCAGCGTTATTGGTTTAGTTGCGGCCCTAACTATACCGACTTTAATCACCCGCTGGCAGGAAAAAAACTGGGTAACGGAAAATGATGTTTTTAAAAACCGCTTGTATCAAGGGGTTAGCCAAATGCATGCTAGAGGAAGATTAACAGGCCGAACTACAACGCAGGCGTTTGTTGCGGAGTTGCAAAATTTCATGAAAATTACACAAGTTTGCCAAAGCAATAATCTTGGTGCTTGTTTCACATCAAGCATTGATGATGGGGCATCAAATCCGACCACATACCAAACGGCAACCGACTTTAATCAAAACTGGGGAACCGGTGTTTTGGGGCTGAAGCTGGCAAATGGTTCAAGCATAATCCTTGCCTATAATCCAACGTGCGGCTTGGATCCTGCTGCTGCTGGTGAAGAAGTTGCTAAATGTAGTGTTGCAGCTATTTATGACACAAATGGTGAGGCCGGTCCTAATAAAACCGGGCTTGATATACAGACATTTAATTGGGGAGAGCCGGATACAGGATGTTTTGAAGGCGGAGAAGAATATGACGGATACTGTTTTAGTCCTTGGTTTTATTCAGGCGACTTAACGCCATATAACACGTGTGACACAGGTACTCCTTATCATACAGAAAATAATGGTTCTTGTCATACTGATCGTTGGGCTGCAGCGATGGATGAATGCAAGCGCATAGGCGGACACCTTCCTACCGGTGGTTATACAAATCCTGGAACGGAAGCTTTCGTGCTTAGAAAATATACGGTAGAAAAAGGCTGGTGGGCTTTCTTCTGGTCCGGGGATGTGGTTGACCATGGCGGGCCGGGAGACACGTCTATGGTTGGTATTATCAGTCCTATGATCAGCGGAGGTAACGGCGGATACGGTGCCAGCATGAGCCGCGATAGTGATGGTTACGCGGTATGTGTTAAATAGCACAAATTTGTTTGATTCAAATCTTTATTAACATTTGATAACTTTTGTGAACTTGGGGTTGAAATACATGTGAGAAAAGCTTATACTACAAATGTAGTAACTCGTGTGTATCATACCCTTATTTAATCTAAAATGTTTTAAGTTGGATCAAGAAAGCCTGTTTTAATAGGCAAAATCGTTGTCCAATGAAAATCAGAGGATACATTTGACTTATGCCGTCTAAATGGCGTATTGCATTTGAGACCAAAAATGATTAAAATTGTCTTAAGTAATGTTAATTTAGTTCACAAAATTAGCAAAAAAGTCCAGTTTCATGTTTTAAAATAGTACGTAGTAGGTAGAAGGTAGTAGTGAAGAAACAAACCCAACAACCGGTTGAATTACGCACCAAGGCAAGGCCTGAGGAACAAGTTAGTTCAAATCCAATAACCAAGCGGTTGGCTTCCAATCCGATTATTCGGGAAGCCTCTGACATCGTTGCGCGCATAAACGATTTCAACTCTCACAAAACTTCTAACAGAATGTATGCGGGATATTTAAACAGCACAGTTCAAACAGAAAAGACCGTTGATTATGCTGAAATAATCAAGAACTTAAACAGAATTACTGAAAAGAATAGTTCTATTCAGGATTTTACTACTGCAATTCACAATATGTTTGCGCAAAGTTTGAGCAGTGTATTCACAGCATTCGGGCTATATCATGAGAGTTCTAAGTGTATCAATATGAAGCTCCAAAACATAACAGGCAGCACTTTTTCTTCAAAAGTGTTCTTATCTGACGATTCAAGCCCGATTGTGGAATGTTTCAAAAGCGGAGCACCTGTTGCAAGAGAAAATAACAAGTTTCTGAGTATTCCATATTTGCAAAATTCTGAAACGATTATCCTGCCGTTACGCACGACCAACAAGTGCACCGGTGTATTTATTGTCGGCAGAGAAAACGCGGAATCTGATATCGCATTGCTCTCACTTGTTGCGAATCACTGTGCGCTTTTCATGGAAAACATCAATTTGATGGAAAAAACCAACAAATATGTTAACACGGATAATTTGACCGGCTTCTACAACCACAGAGGTTTCCAGGAGGTTCTCTCCAGCGAAATCGAAAAGGCAGAAGAAAACAAAACCAACCTGTCAATTATAATGCTCGACATAAATAATATTTCTAAAGTAAACCGTGAATTAGGCCACGCAAAAGGCGATGAGGTCATAAAACTTGTTGCAGAAAAAGTTAAGCAAAACATTCGCAGCGCGGATAAAGCAGGGCGTTACGGCGGTGATGAGATGGCAATAATCTTGCCTGACACAAGCACTGCTGACGCGAAATACCTGGCAGAATACATTACGTACTGCTTGTCTTGCTGTTTTGTTGATGACGTGGGACCTGTTAAGGTGTCTGTCGGGATTGCGACCTATCCTGAGTGTTCTAAAGACCAGGAAAAGCTTTTAATCCTTGCTGAGCAGGCGATGTATGTTTCTCAGGCAAAGGGGTACAAAGAAGGTATGTCAGCGATTGTAAGTTCAACCGATTACAACTTCTGGGATGACGAAGCGTTGAATTCCTTCGCGCAGGTAATCTCAAAACGCCACTCTCAGCTTGGCATTAACTACGAAGAAGAACTCGTTCACAAGTTTAACAGTGAACACATCATTTCTCAAAACCACTTAGTTGAGATGGTAACTTCACTCGCTGGTGCGATTGATGCGAAAGACCCTTACACAAAAGGTCACTCAACATCAGTTTCACGCTACTCTGAGGCGCTTGCGCGTGCTGTTAACCTGCCTGAATCCGAAGTTCAACGCATTACACTTGGCGCACTTCTTCACGATGTGGGCAAGATTGGAATCCCTGAATCTGTCTTGGGCAAACCTGATAAGTTGACCGAGGAAGAATGGGAAATCATGCAGCAGCACCCTACAATCGGCGCGGAAAAAGTTCTGCAGCCAAACGAGGCGTTGCACGATCTTATTCCAATCGTAAAATATCACCACGAACGTTATGACGGCAAGGGCTACCCTTCAGGCCTAAAAGGCGAAGATATCCCGTTGGCTGCGCGGATTGTATCTGTTGCAGACGCTTATCACGCGCTTATTAGTGACAGACCATACCGTAAAGGTATGCCAATTGAAAAGGCTTGCAACATCTTGCGTGATGGTGCGGGAACCTACTGGGATGCGGATTTAGTAAGACACTTTATCAATATCGCACCATCAATTTCAACTACAGTTTAATCCACTAATTGTAAGATTGACCTATTCTTTTCAACATTGTCAAATACTTTTTTAACTTTTTTATTTGCCATTTCAATTAGCATGTTTATGGGATAATCAGGCTCAATGTCGTATGCTGCTGTCAGCAAAGCCCTTATTTCAAGCAATTCTTTTGATACTTTCTTATTAACTTTTTTTAATCTTTTTCTTTGACTCATTCTACCCTGCTTTACATAATATTCAATATGTTGAATATTTATTCCAAATAATGAATTAATCTTAACATTTTATTCCGTATTTGTCAATTGTATTCAGATAATTATATAATTATTCCAAAAGGGATAATATGAATTCAAAAGAACAAGTAAAAATAATAATGGTAAAAGAAGGCTTGAATGCGAAAGAGTTGGCAAAGTTACTTGCAGAAAAAACAGGTAAACGTTATACTCAACAAAGTGTGCTGCATAAAATATCTCTAAGTTCATTTAGATTTGATGAAGTAAAAACAATTGCCGATATGCTAGGCTACAAAATCAAGATTGAAAAATAACGGTTAATGACTAATTCTTGCGAACGAGGCTATACTTGCGGCCTTTATCTAAAGTCTTAAAGTCTGCGTGAAGTGCGAACTCCTCGGCATTTTTGTTTTTAATAACAACTAAGTAGTCACTTGCGAGTTTGTCGCGAAGGATCTCCATGCCCTCGTCGCCCTTATCGCCAATCATTTCAACGCCTGTACCGTAGTAGTAAAGAAGTGAATATCTGTTGCCAAAGCCAAAGGACGCCAGTTTGCTGTCGTGTTCTTTGGCAAATTTGGCATATTTCATTAAATCATCTTGCCCGAATTTGTAATCGATTTTGAAAAAGGTTCCGTTCAAAAACGCTGATAAGCAAAGCATCAAGAACACATACATCCCAAAAGTTGCAACCCGGCGGTCTTTTTTAACCGAGTAGATTCCCCAGACACCACAAGTTGAAAGAAGTATGATGACCGGCCATTTTGCGATTGAAATATCTGCTGCCAAATCTTGTGGTAAAAAGTACGGTACGATGACTGCGGCAACCGCTGCGACTAAAAATATCCCGCTCAAAATATAGGTCGCGATGTTGATTGGTTTTTTGTGTTCGCCATCTGTAATATATTTGTTCCAAACGCATGCCATCAGGCACGCTGAGAAGAAATAAACCGGTAGGATATAAGTTATCAATTTTGTTTTTGAAGACGAAAAGAACAAGAAAATAAACGCGAAGGCAATGACATTACATATCAAAAAAACATTGTCATGCTGAACTTGTTTCAGCATCTTCCACTGGTGAAACTTATCCATAATCTGTTTGTGGAAGATTCCGAACCGAGTTCGGAATGACACAGGGTCTTTGTTTGTTTCAATAATTTTGCTTACCCCAACAGCGATTGCAGGCAATGTCCAAGGGAAAAATCCCCATAGGAAAGTCAGGATATAGAAGTAGAACGGTTCGTCGCGGTGGATAACTTCGCCGCCGGTGAATCTTTGTAAGTGGTGTTTAATAATATATTCGTCAAAGAAAAGCTGCCCGTGGATTTTCATCATAACAACATGCCACGGAATTACGATTGCAAAGAACAAAATCGCACCCGGTACCATGTATTGCGGACGGAAAATTTCTTTGAACTTTTTCATATATATTGAGGCGAAAAACATCACCCCAAACGGAACGACAAATCCCGGAATCCCTTTTGCCATAACAGCAAGTCCCGAGAAAATATAAAATAACCACCAGAAGTATTTTTTATTATGTTCTTGGCAAAAGAATGTCAAGAATCCAAACATCACCGAAAACCCGACACAAGTCGAAACAGTTATATCTAATATCGCGAATTTTCCGAGCATTACAAATTCTAATGATGCCGCCAAAATCATTGCAGCGATTATCCCAAAGTTGCGAGAAACTGCTTTTTTACCAACGAAATATAGCAAAAACACAGAAGCTGTGCTGCAAAGTGCTGCCGGAATCCGTGCGCTAAACTCGTTTATTTTGCCAAAGACTGCGAATGACAAACATTCCATCCAAAAATACAGCGGCGGTTTTTCAAAGAAAAACTGGTCATTTAGGCGCAGGGTCAAAAAATCTTTTGACAAAAACATGTCGCGCGCGATTGCCACATACCTTGTTTCATCCACGTCCATCAGCGGGTATGTTCCGATTCCGTGGAAGAACATAAAATAACAAAATATTAACAATAATAAAATAACCACACCTTCTGTCATTCCGGACCTGATCCGGAATCTTCCACCGTCAAACCCTGCGCTAGCCGCACAGGTGGCAGATCCTGAATCGAGTTCAGGATGACAAGAGTTTTCACCTTTTGCGTTTTGTTGATTATCTTCCATAAAATTAATTATACCCTGAATAAAATTATTGTGGTAAAATTACGTTTGATGAGATCAGATTTTAAGATACCGGAAAATATCCCAGCAGCTGCAAAAGTTGAGTTAGAGAAGCTTTTAACGGGTAACAGAAACTTTGTAAACGGAACCCCGAATGCGCAAAACATGTGCATTGATACGCTGAAAAAGTTCGCGTTCCACCAAGAACCGTTTGCTGTTGTGCTGGCGTGTTCTGATTCGCGCGTGGTGCCTGAGATTATTTTTGATTGCGGAATCGGGGAATTATTCATCGTAAGAACGGCCGGAATTACAACAGGGCCAAACGTTATAGAAAGTATTGAATACGCTGTGAAAAACCTAAAAGTGCCGCTGGTTATGCTTTTAGGGCATGATGACTGCAGCATTATGAAGCATGCTAACGCTCAATATCCACGGTCGACGGAGTCGTTTAACTCTCTTATGCAATGCGTTTATCCGGCGATTGAGGGGATGGATTACAGAACCCACGCCGATATTATTGCAAGAAGACACACTCATCAGGTCGAGGAGGTTTTGATGAACACATCTGCAATCCTTCGCGATGCGGTTAATAAAAAAGAAACATATATCGCAAATTGCCACTTTGACCATTCAACAGGATATGTTGATTTGCTGGAGATGTAAAAAGCTGTCGTTATGTTGAGGCGAGCGAGCAGAAGGCGGAAACGGAGTGTGCCTGTTTAATGCGAGCGATGCTGAAACATTTTAAAGTCGCGTAAATGCTGCGATTCTTCGCCGTGCTCAGAATGACGGATGCTAATCCCTAATCCCTAGTACCTAATCCCTTGATATGCTATCATGTAGTTGTGATTGATTGTAATGGCGAAAACTTTAGTTCATTTGAACGTAATTTAAAAATGGGACGCTCGTTTACCGCAACGGGTCTCACAACCTTGATGCGGCTGCTTTTGGTGGAAAGAATCAGAGCCTTCACTGATAAAAAAGTCCTGTTTATAACGGCCACTGAGCAAAATGCCTTAAAATACCAGAACGATTTTAGCAAAGCTTTGGGTTTGGAATCTGAAATTTTGCCGTACCAAAACGTTTCAATGTATGAGGAGGTTTCCCCCAACCGCTACGATTATTTTGAACAGATGCGGGTATTGATTGAAAAACCTGACCTTGTTATTGCGCCAATGAAAGTGCTTTTGGAAAAATTTCCGGGGGTAAAATTTTTTGAGGATAATACGATTACGCTAAACGTGGGCGAAGAAATTGAAATCCGCGACTTGAGCCAAAAACTGGTGGATTTGGGTTACAAGCGCACGACAATGGTGAGTGATATCGGGGAATTCAGTGTTCGCGGGGATATAATAGATATTTTTGCCGAAAAACCCATCAGGATTGAACTCTGGGGGGACGAGATTACCGATCTGCGGTATTTTAACAACGAAACCCAAAAATCAACCGGCAAAACTCCCACCGCACAGATTTGCCCGCTATATAAATTTGTGGGGGCAGAGGATTATTATGAGGGAATTGACGTTTATCAGAGCGAATACAACAAAGAATTAGTCAGTGTCTTAGACTACCTCAATGATTACATTTTAGTCTTTGATGAAACCTCGGAGATTTTCGGGAAATACCAATTGCTTGATGAAAGCTACAGCAAAGAAATTGAGAGATTAAATCTAATTAATCACATAAATTTCGCTGAATTCATTCAAGAAACGGCAAATTTCGTAAAAATCGGGTTGGATAATTTCTTGGAGAGCGACGCGCAAATAGTCGTCGAATTTAACGCGCAGCCGCTCCAGACATTTAATGCAGACTTTGAAATTATTGCAGAATTTATCAACTCTCATCCGGGTTACAAGTTTATTGCGGCTACAGATTTTCCTGAGCGGGTTCGTGAGATCCTTAAAGAAAAAGAGATTTTTGAGGTCGAATATATAAGTGCGATTTCGGCTCACGGTTCGATTTTAGAAGATTGCAAAACGGTAATTTTCACAGACAGAGAGCTTTTTAACAAACGCACAAAAGAAGTAACCTCTGCTAAACGCTCTTATTATAAGGAAAAACCGGAGTTTATTGAGAGCATAAACGACATCCAAGAAGGCGAATATGTTGTCCACAGCGTCCATGGGGTCGGAGTTTATAAGGGGTTGAGCCAACAAGAAATCGACGGGCAACTGAAAGATTACCTGACGATCGAATACGCAGCAAGCGACAAACTCCATATGCCGGCGGAGCAAATTAACTTACTGGCGCGCTATCGTGGCGCAGGAACAGTTAAGCCGAAACTGTCGCGTATGGGCGGAAAAGATTGGGAGAATACAAAGTCGCGCGTTAAAAAAGAAGTCGAAGCGATTGCTTATGACCTTCTGCGGCTTTATGCGCGGCGCAAAATGCAGACAGGGATTGAGTTTTCGCCTGACACTCCTTGGCAGGTTGAGATGGAAGAAGCGTTTGAATTCACGGAAACCCCTGACCAAATGCGTGCGATAACAGACGTCAAAGCTGATATGGAAGGCGCTCAGCCGATGGACAGACTTATTTGCGGCGATGTTGGGTTTGGTAAAACAGAAGTCGCGATGCGGGGCATTTTTAAGGCAGTAACCTCCGGGAAACAGGCAGCAATCATTGTTCCGACAACGATTTTGGCGCTCCAGCATTTTCAAACTATTTCGGAAAGATTCAAACCTTTCGGGGTTAATGTCGAATTGCTTTCAAGATTCCGCAGTGCAAAAGAGCAAAAAGAAACCCTCAAACACATGGCGGCCGGCGAGTGTGATGTGGTTATCGGAACGCACAGGCTTTTGCAAGACGGGGTTATTTTCAAAGACCTTGGGTTGCTCGTAATCGACGAGGAGCATCGTTTTGGGGTTCGACACAAAGAAAAGCTAAAGCAGTTGCGTGAAAATTTAGACATAATTTCAATGTCAGCGACCCCAATTCCACGCACTCTCTATATGTCGCTCTCAGGCATAAAAGATATTTCTGTCATTAACACTCCGCCAAAAAACAGACTTCCTATCAAAACTTTTGTAGGCGAGTGGAATGAAAACACTGTCCGCAACGCCATTGTTCACGAGCTTGAGCGCGAAGGGCAGGTTTTTTATCTTTATAACCGGGTGGAAACAATCCAGGAATTTAGGGCACAGTTGCAAAAACTCGTCCCGAACGCGCGAATTGCCATCGGGCATGGACAGATGAACGAGAATGATTTAGAAAAAGTTATCGTTGATTTCTCTAACCAGGAATACGATATTTTGCTCGCCACAACCATTATTGAAAACGGAATAGACATCCCTAATGCCAATACAATGATTATCCATAACGCTGACAGGTTCGGACTGGCGCAGCTTTACCAGCTTCGCGGCCGGGTCGGGCGCTCACAACGTCAGGCTTACTGCTACTGCCTATATGGCAGTAGCGCTGAAAAGTTGAAAGGTTTAAAGGTTGAAAGGAAGTATAACCATTCAACCATTCAGCAATTCAGCCATTCAACTTTGTCGTCTGAGGCGACAAGAAGACTCAAGGCGATTCAAGAGTTTACCACACTCGGCAGCGGTTATCAGATTGCATTGCGCGATATTGAAATCCGCGGTGTCGGAAACATCCTCGGTACAAAACAACACGGACATATGATTAATGTTGGGTTTGATACTTACTGCCAGCTTTTAGAAGATGCTGTACAAGAACTTCAAGGCAACGTTGTTGAAAAACAAACGCCGGCGATTGTTGATATTAACGTGACAGCCTTTATCCCGGACGATTGGGTGGGCGATATGAAAACTTTTGATGAAACAACCGGGGCGATTGTTTCATCGGGAGAGCAAAAAATGATTGAATATAAACGGTTAGCCGATGTAAAATCCGATATTGAACTAGATTATATTGTTGAGGAGTGGAAAGACCGATTCTCCACCCCGCCGGAATCTGTTGAAAACTTAATAAAGTTAATCAAAATTCGTCTTGCAGCAACTGAGATAAATATAAAATTAATCCGCGAAACGCAAGATGCCATAAGGATTTACACACCGTTTGCCGAGGCTGAATGGAAACTTATTCGTGCATCTTTACCTGCTGACTTGCAAAAAAGATTAAAATTCACCCTGGCACCAAAGTCTTGTCAGGATGGGGTTTCTGTAATATTGCTTAATAATTCTTACATGAATTTTGATGAAGTTACTGACTTTTTAACAACTTTGTTTTATTATATACGTAAAGTTAAACATGACTATATAGAGAAAGCGTGAGCCGGTGTGAGCGGTGTCGGATCGCGGAAGCGATACGAGCAGGCGAACACAACGAAGCGACGTAAGAGTTTCTGAAAGAAACTCAACAGGAGCAAACAATATAACATAAAAGGAGAGATATTATGAGAGGGAAAGCACTACTGGCAGCACTGATTGTTTCAGGGATATTGTTCACAGGCTGCGGCAACAAGCAACAACAACCGGGACAACCGCCTAGCCCAAAAATGACTTTTGAAAATCCGTTCAAAGGACGCGAAACCATTATAAAAGTTAACGACACAAAAATTACTCGTGCTGAATTTGACAGAATTATGGAAATGCAGCTAAAGAGCGGGATGCTGGCTCAACTCGGACCTGAAGTTCAAAAAGACAAAAACAGCTTTATCTATATCATGCTTAAAGAAAGAGTTGTGAACGAACTTATTGTTAAAGCTTTGCTTGACCAAGAAATCGAAAAACGCGGAATTAAAGTAACAAAAGCGGATACTGACGAAGCGTTAAAAGAAATCATCAAACAAGTTGGTTCGAACGAAAAACTTGATGAAATTCTAAAACAAAACGGCATCAGCCCGTCACGTTTCAAAAAAGACTTAGCTCAAGAAGCGGCAGTAAGAAAATTGGTTAAAGATTTAGGAGAAGTAACTGTAACAGATGCGGATGCCCAAAAATTCTACAAAGCGAACCAAGACAAATTCAAAACACCTGCGCGTGTAAAAGCATCGCATATCTTGATTTCAGCAACACCGGAAGATGTTGAAGGAATTATTCTTGCTGATCCTGCAAACGCTAACCTTTCAGAAGCTCAAATTCAAGCGAAAGTTAAAACTGAAGTTGCAGCAAGAAAAGTGAAAGCACAAAAGCTTCTTGCTCAAGTTAAAAAGGACAAATCTCAGTTTGCTAAATTAGCTAAAGAAAATTCAGAAGACCCGACAACTGCTGTAAAAGGCGGCGACTTAGGCTTCTTTACCGCAAACGAAATGGTTCCTGAGTTTTCAAAAGCAGCATTTTCTGCAGCGCCAAATACTGTTGTAGCAAACATTATCCAAACTCAATACGGCTACCACATTATTCTTGTAACAGCTAAACAGTCTGCAAGCACCGAAGCTTTCGACAAAGTTAAAAAGAATATCGTAGCTTATATGCAGCAGCAAAAACAAGTTGCTTTGTTAGACAAAACGCTTGAAGGCCTCAAGAAATCAGCAAAAGTAGAATACGTTGATCCTGAGTTTAATCCTGCAGAAATCCAAAAAAGCTTGCAGAAACAACTTAAAGAAAACGGTTCTAAAGAAAGACCTGTTGCAGGCAAACGTGCACCGGGACAAAAACCGAATAAACCAAGAAAATAAGTCGAATAAAACTAAATAAAAAAGACCGGATTCAAGAGTCCGGTCTTTTTTTGTAAAGCAGTTCATAAGCCGTGTTCTGTTTCTAGATAGACATCTATCTGGGATTTGGATTACTCCAAAACTCTAGCGATGTTTGACGAAGAGGCGGACACCTTAGCCTTCATCTATCTTGCATCCGATCGGGGTTTACCTAGCCGGTATTTTTCAATACCGCTGGTGAAGCTCTTACCTCATCGTTGCACCATCGCCTGTGATTGCTTTCGCAGTCCATCGGCAGTCTTCATTTCTGTGGCACTTTCCACCGGCTCGCGCCGTCCGGGGTTTCCCCGGCGATCTGTCCTTGGATGCACGGACTTTCCTCACCTGAAGTTAGGCGCGTCTATCCGGCTGCTTTACAAGGACATAGTAACATCGTTCATCCCGATCCGCAAGCTTGGTTGTAACATTTTAGTAACATAGTAGCAAAATAATCCTTTTAGACGAGTTAATATATTGATTAATAACGTACAATGTACAATGGCACGAGTAGTATACAAACAAACACAACCGGGGGTTAAAAATGGTTGACAACAGGTCAGCAGGATTTTTTGGGATAGGCGGCGCTTTTAATTTTAAAGGCGGCGACATTTCCGGCACTGCTGCAAAATCCCAGGATGATAAAATGGGTTCTGATGCTATGTATGCCAATTTGCGCGGGGGTGAACAGGAAGAAGAAATCCAATCGCCTTATATGGACAGAAGCGCTGTTTTGCGTGCCACACTTAACTCTCTTGCTATGATGAATGTTGCTAATGTTATCAATGCGCGTAAAAAAGAACTCACAATAGACGAAAAAGAAGAACAAGAGAAAAAAGAACAGAAACGCAAAAAAGACGAAGATGAAGGCGTTGTTCTTCAAGCAATAGAAGAACATTTAATCGGGGATGATTTTGACGAGGATTTTGATTTCGCTTCGGAATTAGATTAAGTCTTGCGGGGCTTGTTCAATATTCGATGCCTTTACGAGCGACAACTCCTGTGTCCCAATAGTGTTTAACGGGTTTTATTTCAGAAACCAGATGGGCGATTTCAACGATTTTAGGGTGTGCGTTGCGCCCTGTTAAAACGATTTCCATCTCCTCGGGTTTTGTGACCAGAGTTTTTACAACTTCGTCAACGTCAATTATCCCCAAATCTATCGCGATATTGGCCTCGTCCAAGATAATAAGGTTGTATTCTTCGTTCTCAATAGCTTTTTTGGCAAGCGCCCAGCCTTCTTTAATGGCTTTTACATCTTCTTCGTTTTGATTGGTGGCATAAACAATTCTATCAAGCCCCGCTTGAACAATAGTCAGGTTTTGCTCCAGGTCAGGCGAGAGGTTTTTGAACGCAACCAGTTCTCCGTAATTGTCCCCGCCCTTTGTAAACATTATTATAAGAACTTTCCAACAGCGGCCAAGCGCGCGCATAGCAAGTCCCAATGACGCAGTGGTTTTACCTTTGCCATCACCCGTGTAAACCTGAATATAACCGTGTTTTGCCCAATTTGGATTAACGAGATCGCAATTATTCATGTTAACATTGTATCATGGACGAAAAAAAGAAATTACGCATTTGGGCAAAGAATCTGCGCAAATCGCTCGATATGAAGGTGATTAGTTGTGAGCTTGCGGCACAATTGCGCGAAGAAAATTACTACAAAAATGCCCGAAATATTCTGATTTTTCACCCGCTTGAAGGTGAAATTGACCTAAAGTGTCTGTTAAATGATGATAAAACCTTCTATCTGCCGCGAGTGGAGGAGGAAAACCTTGCGATTTGCCCGTATTGTATCGGTGATAAATTAGAAATTTCGAAATTTAATGTTCACGAACCCTGCAGCGCCCCGATTGAGACTGAAATCATTGATTTAGTCATTGTTCCTGCGCTTGCTGTTGATAAAAATAATCATCGCTTAGGTTATGGCGGCGGATTTTATGACAAGTTTTTGAGCCTGAATCCTCACATAACCTCTGTTGTTTTGCTGCCAAAAGAGCTTTGTATTGATAAATTGCCAATCGAAAAACACGATATTCAAATAAATCATATATTATTGCATGGTTAAAGCGAAGGTCAAAAGACCTTCGCTTTTTATGGTTAGTTAAGGGTTGGAAAACCTAATTACTGACCTGTATAATTTGGAGCTAAACGCTTAATTTCATCTTTTTCAGCTTGTTTGCATGCTTCTAATTCCTGTTCAATCATTTTTGCCTGCATTTCAAGCTTTTCTTTTTCCTGCGCGATTTCTTGTTCTTGAACGTTTAATAGTTTTTCTTCGCGCTTCAAGGCTTGTTCTCTTCCTTGTTTATAAAGACTTTGGAAAACCCAGTTGTCATACATCATTTGTTGTTGAGGTGCCATTTGAGCTTTTTGCATAGTCAACATAGGACCCATTTGCATCATAGTATTCTGAGCGTATTGTTTTGAAAACATATCAGAAGACTGCATATAATACATCTGACGACCAAACATTGAACCTGGAACGTTCATCATGTCATCTAACGAAATCGCGCCGTTTGCAATGTTAGCAGCATATTGATGCATATCGCGTAATCTTTTGCTAATCGCAAGTCGCTTTGCGTCAATTGCGTATTTCTGATGTAGCAAGTCATGCTTGCGTGCTATGAAGACCAGAAGTCCCATAATCTAACCTACCTATTAACCTTAACCTAACCTAATTTGTAAACCAACCTTACACTTATATAAAAACATGCCAAATCCAATAATTGCCATGTTCTTCGGGTTATGTTAAGAAATATTACGATTCTCGAATTACAACTTTGTCGATAAGCCCGTATTCTTTGGCCTCTTGAGCACCCATGTAATAATCGCGTTCTGTGTCCTCTTTTACTTTTTCAATAGGCTGCGAACAATTATTTGCGAGAATTTCGTTTAACATAGTCTTCATTCTAATGATTTCTTTTGCTTCGATTTCAATATCGGTTGCTTGTCCGCGAGCGCCGCCTAATGGCTGGTGAATCATAATACGAGCACCCGGAAGCGCCATTCTTTTGCCTTTAGCACCGGCTGAGAGCAAGAATGCGCCCATAGAAGCCGCTTCACCAAGACAGATAGTAGAAACATCTGCTCTGATGTGGTTCATAGTGTCATAAATCGCCAAACCGGCTGTAATCACGCCGCCCGGACTGTTAATATACATCATAATATCTTTTTCAGGATTTTCGCTATCAAGCAACAGAAGCTGGGCAACAACAGAGTTTGCCAACTCATCATCGATTTCTTCCCCAAGGAAAATAATCCGCTCTCTCAATAGCCTTGAGAAGATATCAAAAGATTTTTCTCCGCGCGAAGACGATTCAATAACCGTTGGTACGTAACCCATTATTTTAAAATATGTTTCTTGATCCATAGTTTGATGCTCTCCTTGGGTTTATTGTATCACAAATATTATTCTTTTTCTCCTGCATTTGGACGAAAAAGTACTGCCTTAATCCGGTTGTAGAGTTTTTCACTGTTTACAACTGTAATTTGGGTTTTATCGTTAGTGTAATCAATATCCACGCTTGGGCGTGTGAAGATATTCGTCTGAATATTCACAAGTTGGAACAAGCCCTCTTTCAAGATACTCAAGGGCTGTGTCCAAAATGTTTCAAAAGTTTTTCTGATGTCGAATTTTTTATCCACTACTTCGATGTTTTGTTTTTATATTTTTCAATCTTGCGTTGAACTTCAGCTTTGTCAGTAGCATTCGGGTTCATAGCCAGGTATTTGCCGAAGAATACTGCTGATTCTTTGTAGTTTTCATCGCCTTCGTAAGCAAGAGCTTTCAACTTAGTAATTTCTGCGCTGTCGTGATAGAAGTCAATCGCACGGTTACAGTATTCGATAGTTGAAGCATAGTTCTTTTCTTTATATTGTTTTTTCGCAACTGCGAAGAATTCGTTTGATTTGAGTTCGCATAAGTCAATATATGCGATACCGTTTTTAGCGATAACATTGCCAGGGTCCTTCATAAGAGCCTTTTGCAATGCTTTACGTCCTGAACGCATTTGTTTGTTGTGAACCATAATTTCTGATAAATAAAGGTCATCATCAACGTTTTGAGTGAAATTCATTGCGTTTTCAAATGTGTAAACAGCATCTTTTTCTCTGCCTAAAGCCATGTAAGCTTCAGCTTTTAATACAGCATCACCAACAGAGTTGCCTGCGTTTTGGATTATGCTGTTAAGAGCCTCTTTTGTTTGCGGCTGTGCGTGGGTGATTCGCGCAAGCTTAATCTTAGCGAGGTGCATTTTTAAGTTGCCCGGGCTGTATTCAAGCGCTTTGTTGGCGTAATCGTAAGCCAAGTAAACTTCTTTGTTAGTTGTCATATCGTTGTTGCCGCCGGAAAGCTTTGAAAGCTCATAATATGAATCAGCAAGTCCGATAATTGCACGCTCGTTGTAAGTTTCATCGCCAAGAAGCTTTGAATAGTAGTTGATTGCCTGATCGTATTTTTTGATGTGGAATGATAGGTCTGCAACTCTTATTTTAGCGTCTTGATAATTTGGGTTTAGCGCAAGCGCTGTTTTTAACTGTTCAACCGCAAGCTCCTCGTCTGCACGGTATTCATACACGTTAGCTAAGTTTATGTATGGACGTGAGTTTTCAGGTTTCACGTTAATAGCTTTTTTAAATGAGTTAATCGCCGCAGGCTCGTTACCTTGCTGCAAGTATAATTCACCTTGAAGGTTCCAGCCCGGAGAAGAACTTGGCCAGAAGTGAACTGAGTGGTTTACCCAGGTCAATGCTTCAGAATATCTGCCGCGTCTTGTTTCAACTTGTGCCATATGATACCAAGCTGTTGGGTTTGAAGTGTTGTATTTCATAGACAATTTGAAGTTCTTTTCAGCAGCATCAAGGTTGTTATCCATCAAGTCCAATACGCCTAAGTTATCATAAGCTACTGCGTATTGAGGATTGATTTTTAACGCTGTCATAAATAATTCTTCAGCATCATCTTTGTTGCCAAGTTTTAATGTAGCAACACCCATCGCGTTGTATGCAGCGTAATAGTTGCTGTCGTTAGTTACCGCGGCAACAAATTCTTTTATCGCTGCGTTAATAAGGTTTCTTGTATCTCTAATATAATCTACGTCAGAAGCAGTTTGTTGGTTCATGTAAACCATACCTTGCGCGTAGTGGAGAGCAGCGTTTTTCGGGTATTTTTTAAGCAATTTATTCAATTCATTTTGCGCAGGCGTCAATTTGTGCTGTTTCGCCATAGAAACTGCTCTTAGCGAAAGCGCATTAATATCGTTCTCGTTTTTGTTTAAGAGTTCTTTAATAGCGTTGTCTGCTTCTTTGAAATGATTGTATTCAATCCATTTCGCTATCTCTTTGTATTGCGGAGCTTGCACCGGAGCGTTAGTCGCTGCAGGTTTTGCACCACTTTTATGAACCTGCGCTTGCAAATCTGCTGCAAAAACTTGACCTGAAGCCACACTTGCCGCTATGATTGATAGTGTTAGGATGTTCTTAATTTTCATACGTTCTCCAATTTTGATTAACATTTTAACAGTATTATATATGATATTGAAATATAAGGCAATAATATAAAAGGTGTAGAAAATGAGCATAAATTCAAATTCAAAACAACATTTGGAGGATTTTAAATCCTATCTGATTGTTGAGAAGAACTTTTCTACTCATACCGCAAAAGCGTATTATTCTGACGTTTTGGGATTTTTAGTCTGGTTAGGTGATGATGAGTGCGCTAGTGTGAATTTCCCTAAGGTACGCAGTTATATGCACTTCATACAGAAATTTAACTATAAAAAAACTACAATTGCAAGAAAAATTGCTTCAATTCGTACTTTTTATAAATATTTGTATAGAGAACGGGTTACAGACTCAAATCCTGCAATAAATCTTAACACTCCGAAGCGTCCTAAGTCTCTGCCGAAGTTCTTGACAAAAGATGAGGTGGAACAGATTTTGAGCGCGACTAAAATTGATACCCCGTCAGGTTATAGGAACCGTGCGATTTTGGAGCTTCTTTGGGCAACGGGAATGCGGGTTTCGGAACTTAGCGGATTGAATTTTGGCGATTTGAATTTAGAAAATAATGAGATAAAAGTCTTTGGTAAAGGTGCTAAAGAGCGGATTGTACTTGTGTCTGAGCGCGCGAAAACCTATCTTGAGCGCTATTTACAAACCGCACGTGCGCTAATCCCAAAAGGTTACCGCGTTGATATGCCGGTGGAAAACTCGCCGGTATTTATTAACAACACGGGTTATCGGCTTCAGACACGTACCATAAGAAACGTAATTAACGAGGTTGTGGATAAAATTCATTTGCCAAAACACGTTACCCCGCACGTTTTTCGCCATAGTTTTGCTACACACTTGATTGAGAACGGTGCAGATCTTCGGGTTGTGCAGGAGCTTCTTGGGCACGCCAGTATTTCAAACACGCAGATTTACACCCATGTTTCAACCGGAAGGCTTCAAGAAGTCTATAATGAAACGCACCCGAGAGCGTGACTAGGGATTAGGGACTAGAAACTAGGGGCTAGTTGAGAAAATAGTTACGTTGATATAAATAAACAAAATGCGTTTGTTTAGTGCGAACGGTACTATATATCCCAAAAGAACTGCGGTTGAATTAATTGTAAGATACTAATCTCTAATCCCTAATCCCTAGTCCCTAGTCCCTAATCCCTAGTCCCTAGTCCCTAATCCCTAATCCCTAGTCCCTAATTCTAGTGTCCCATCATTGACGAAGTGTCTTTAGAGTCAGTTTTTTCGGCTTTTTTCAGGATGAAAATCAAAGGCACTGTGAGCAAACAAACAATCCCATAATTTCTAAACGCCGCCATAAACGCCGATAGGGAGGCTTGTTGAAGCATTTGTCCGTATAGTGCTTTTTGTGCCATATAGTTTGCTACAGTTGCTGTGGTATGCTGTTGCAATGCGCCTGCCATTGCCTGAAGTTTTGCCACATAAACAGGGTTCAGTTCGTGCAAGTTCCCAACCAACATGTGTTGATAAACTTGCGAATACCGTGTTAACATCGTTGCAACAATGGATGTCCCAATCGCTGCGCCAATACTTTTTAAAAGGTTGTTTAAGCCGCTTGCGTTTGTCATTTGTTCGTTTTTAAGTGTTTGAACGGTAAGAGAAATCAACGGGATCATAGCTAACCCCATTCCGGCACCCATAATAAAGTTCGGGATTAAAATATTTAAGTTTGCAATCTGCAGGTTCAGGTTGCCCAGCATCAAGCTTGAAATTCCAACCATAATAAGCCCAATTGCAGTCAGAACTCTGCCGTCATATTTTGCTGCAAGTCTTCCACACAACATCATCGTAACCATACTGCCAATCCCGCGTGGCATTAGAGTTAAGCCGCTTAAATACGCAGTATAACCCATCATTCCTTGCAAAAATTGCGGCAGAATTACGATTGATGAATAAAGTACCGCCTGAATAATTACCTGAATAAATGTCCCCGCAGCAAAGTTTCTGTCTTTAAATACGCTCAAGTCAACGAGGGTGTCTTTGCCTTTCAATTGAGAGTGGAAAAATAATGCTGCTGCCATCACTGATACTATTGAAGTCCAGCGAATCCAAGGTGCGTTAAACCAATCGACATTATTACCTTTATCAAGTACGACCTGGAAAGTTACCAACCACAAAGTCAGATATAAAAATCCTTTAACATCAAGCTTAACCCCTTTTTGCTTCTGCGCATAAGGAGGGTCAGAGATTAGTTTTTTTGAAAGTATCATCGCAAGGCATCCCGGCACCACATTGATATAAAAAACCCACTGCCAGGTCCAGTTATCCGTAATCCATCCGCCTAAAACCGGGCCGATAATTGGTGCTAAAATAATCGCCATCCCAAAAACAGCCATCGCTTTCGGACGTGCTTCCCCTTCAAAATTCTCCATCATAATCGCCTGTGTAATCGGCAGAATCCCCCCACCGCCTGCACCCTGCAGAATTCGGGCAATAACCATAAATTCAATACTGGTTGCCATCCCGCAGAGCATTGACGCAACAGTGAATATAAAAATGCTCAGGATAAAAAAGTTTTTTCTGCCAAGAAATTTTGAAAACCAGTCAACCATAGGTACAACAATACTTGACGAGATGAGATAACTTGTTAAAATCCACATGGATTCGTCGCGGGTTACCGAGAAAGTCCCTGCCATGTGCGGCAGTGCAACGTTCGCGATTGTGCTATCCAGCACATAAATGAACACGGCAAGCATCGCCGGCATAACCGGCAGCCAAGGGTTTGATGGTTTTTGGAATGTTTCTGTTTCTGACATAGTTATTGACAGGAATTAGAAACTAGGGATTAGAGATTAGCAGATGCTGATTTCTGATTCCTAGTCCCTAGTCCCTATTTCACTTTCACTTTCGGAACTACTGACATACCGGGTACGATAGTAAATTTGTCCGGTTCAATTTGTTCTGTGAAAACAATTTTTACAGGTATACGCTGAACGATTTTTACAAACGAGCCGACAGCGTTTTCCGGCGGGAATAAGCTTGATTTTGCACCTGAAGAACGTTGAATACTGTCAACTTTACCTTTAAAAGTTTTATTTGGATAAGTATCAACCTTAATTTCAACTTCTTGTCCCGGTCTCATGTGGCGCAATTGGTTTTCTTTAAAATTCGCTACAACCCAAACGTTATCCGGAACTATCACAAACAGCGGTGTTCCGACTTGAACATACATGCCTTTTCCAACACGCTTGTTGGTAACAGTTCCTGTAATAGGTGCCACAACTGTTGTGCGCGAGCGGTCAAGTTCAGACTGGCGGCGGGATGCTTCAAGTTCTTTTATTTCAGCATCGGCAACTTTTTTACCTTCGCTTGATAGCAATGCTTCACTTGCGGAGGTCAAACGTGCTTGTGCCGTGTCATATTTTGCTTGTGCTGTGTCTAAAGTTTGTTTTGAAACAGCGCCTTCGCGGTATAGATTTGTATAGCGGTCTAAATCTGCTTTAGCTGTTGCAATTTCTGTGTTAGAAGCCTTGAAAGCAGCCTGTGCGTTTTTCTGGTTAGAAATCGCTCTTTGGTATCGTGCATCAGCCTGTTGTGATTTTATTTCATAATCCGCAGGGTCAATTTTTACAACGACATCATCCTGGTTAACCCTTTGGTTGTCGTTAACCAAAACCTCAATGACTTCTCCTGAAACCCTCGGTGCAACTTGTACCGTTGTTGTTTCGACATAAGCATCATCGGTTGATTCAAACCTCAATGAATCGTGAATCGCGACTCCTGCTGCAACCCCGGCTGCTACAAGCACGCCTATTGCAATATATCGTTTAAAAGGTTTTTTTATTTCTTCGCCTTTAACTTCTTGATTTGTTTTTTCTTTGCTCATATTTGTATCTCCACTAAATTGCTCAATCCGTCGCGAATTTTTTTCAAACCTGCGCGGATGCTATCTATCTCCTCTTGTGTGATTTGGTCTGTAACCACTTTGTAATAATTAAAAAGTTTTTCCATGCTTTTGTTTAATACTTCTTCTCCTGAGTCTGTGACTTCGACCTTTCGTACCAACCTATTGTTTTTCGTATCAACATCGCGTACTATATAGCCTTTTGATTCAAGTGAATCCAAAATTCTGCCTGTGCCCGCACGATCTCTGAGGATAATTTTTGCTAAATCCCGCTGGCAAATGCCGGGGTTTTCAAGCATAGTTGCAAGCGCACCCAATTCAGGCGGAGTGAGTTCACCAACTTTGGAAAAAACCTGTCTCGCCATAAATTTAGCGTATCGAGCTGTTTGCTGCAAATCGTAGAACACGGTATTACAGAATCTCGCTGTCTGAAAATCTTTCTTTGCGTTACTTTCTTTTTTAATCAATTTTCATCTTCCTTCTTGGATTATTGGCGGTTCTTCCCACTCATTCTTGCTGTCTCACTATTTGTTTGTTTTGACTTGCCGTCACAATTTTGGTTGAGCCGTGAGGCCATTTGGTACGTTTCGCCGCGCCTCAACGACCAAAGAAGGCAAATCCGCTTCCTTCTGTTGTAAAATAAATATGTTGCATTTACAACAATGATATGCTATCATATTGTTGTAAAAAATGCAAGCAGGAAATGAGAGTATGAAAAAAATTACATCAGTCGCACTATTAATGGCAATTATGGCTACGACATCAATGAGTTTTACGCCGGCGCTGGCAATCACGGATAAATCGACCGGTGGCAGTTCTCGTAATGCAACTAAGCAAGCTGCCATACAACTAAAAGCGACCCAGCAAAGATATAGCTATGTAAATCTTGACTGGTGGGAAGGTTTTAACGACCCGACGATGAACGCTTATATAGAAAAAGCGATTCTGAACAACCACGACCTGAAAATGGCATCAAGTTCGGTTAATGAGTATTACCAAAATGTTCGCTTGCAATTTGCTCACGAGCTTCCAACTGCCAGTATCGGATTAAACACAGCCTATACAAAACTGCCTGCAATGATGGGCGGCGAAACTGGTTGGAACTACATCGCGCCTGCTATGGCACAGTATGAAGTTGATTTATTTTTAAAAAACCGTGACAAAACAAAATCGGTCAAAAAACTCTACGAAGCAGCACAGCTTGACGAAAGAGCGGCTTATATTTCTGTCGCATCGGCCGTTGGAACAACATATATTAATGTATTAAAGCTTGATAAAATAATCGGCGTACAGGAGCAAATTGTTTCTTCGCGCAAAACAATTTATGATTTGATGCTGCTCAGAAATAAAGAAGGTCTGACTTCAACTGCTGACACTGTTAAGGCAAATAAAGCCTATGTTTCAGGTTCGACTGACCTTATTGAGCTTAAAAAACAACGCGAAAAACTATTAAACCAGCTCGCTGTTTTAATCGGCGAGAGTCCTGAAAACTCAGCGTCTTTGACCCGCGGGAGCCTTGATAAATTGCAATTCAACGGAAATGTTCCTAAAGAAATATCTTCAGAAGTTATCACCCAGCGCCCGGATTACCAGCGTGCAGAAAAAATGGTTGAAAAAGCGGGTATCGACGTGAGAGTCGCAAAAAAAGAATTCTTGCCGTCAATTAGCTTAACAGGACTTATGCTATTTAACGCACAAAACTTTGGCAGTCTTTTGACCACCTCAAACGCGCTCCAAGCTCTTGCCGGCGGAATTTCGCTTCCATTGTTTACCGGCGGGGCAAAAGTAGCTAACCTCAGGCTCAAAAAAGAGCAATATGAGCGGATTTTACAAAGCTATTATAAAACTAATATCGTAGCGATTGGAGAAGTTAATGACGCTCTAAGTGCTGTGCGCCACGACGAAGAAAAATTAAATCTCACCCTAAAGCAAGAGCAGCTTGAAAAAAAAGAATACGGCTATAATGAGGTTCGGTATAAACAGGGCACGATTTCAAAACTCGATTTAATCCAAAACAAAGAAAATCTTCTTGTTATGGATAAACTCGTAGCTACCCAAAAGATTGAGTGCATGTCTTCTTACATCGGGCTCTACAAAGCCGCAGGGGCAGCTATATAAGGTGAGTAGTGAGTTGTGAATGGTGAATAGTCCACCTAATTCGCTCTGCTCAAAAATCAACTAATGTTTTCCAACAATAACGCGCTCGATTCCGGCAAGATCCGGGATGATTTCAACAATCTCAAATCCTTGCATGCACATAATTTGCGCCACATCCTCGGATTGCCCTATGCCGAGTTCAAACAGCAGATAGCCGCCTTTGTTTAAAAACTTTGGCGCACCGGTTGTGATTTTTCCGTAAAATTCCAATCCCTTTTCGTCTTTGGTAAAAAGCGCTCCGGTCGGGTCGAACTGTACTTCTCGCTGAACTTCCACACTTGGCGGGATGTACGGTGGGTTCGAGATAATTATGTCGAATTTTTCACCTTCTTCGAGCGCGGAAAAAATATCCGATTGGCGAAAATCTACTTCAACTCCGAGGTTCTTAGCATTTTCGCGAGCGATTTTTAGCGCGCGGTCGGAAATATCAACTGCGGTAACTTTCGCGTATGGCGCCAGTGTACAGGCGATACAGCCCGAACCCGTTCCGATATCTAAAACCGTTGTTGAGTTTTTTTCGTCATTCTGAGCATCGCGAAGAATCTCAATGTTTTCGCAATTTGCACTAGTATTGAGATGTTTCGACTGCGTCTCAACATGACGGGTTAATAAAATTTTCATTGCCTCACGCACCAGAAATTCCGTTTCGTCGCGCGGGATTAAGACGTCAGGGCCGACCGCAAACTTTTGACCCATAAAATACCCAAAGCCTAGAATGTGCTGGATTGGCTGCTTGGTTTTTGCCCGAAGCAGAGCCTTTTCTCTAACAATTTCTAACTTTGATGAATCAAGTTTGTTACCGAGAATTATATCCACAGCCGAAAACCCGCAGAAATGTTCAATCAACATTTTTACTTCGACGTTTGCTTCATTGGGTTCAATCCCGCTGTCAATCAATATTTGAACTATCTCGTGTATGCTCATAACCAGGAATTAGGGATTAGGGACTAGTTTCACACTGGCCTCTAATCTCTAGTTTCTAATCCCTTTTCTACCATCCTTCCTATTGCCTCTTTGACGGAAAATTTTGACATTTCTTCTTCTTTCATCATCTCAATATTATATTTTTTGCACAGACTTTTGTAGTAAGAAAGCTGTTTTTTCGTCGGTTCCTCAGTTTCCATCTTTCTATCGCGCAAAAACGCCCGTTTCTGTTTTTCGTAAGCTTTTTGGGCCTGAATAAAAGGCTCTTGCGATTTTTTGTAATCGTAAAAGCGCACGCATTCGTTTATAAACCGTTGAGTATCTTTTAAAAACCATTCTTCATCAATTATATCAGCCAAAAACTCAAACCGTGATGAACCTTGTTCTAAATAATATTTTTCGTCCTCAATAAACTTTTCCAGCGTGTTTTCCGGGCATTTTTTCGTCAGAGCGCGCAAAAAATTACACAAAGCAGATTTTTGTGTCTTAGAAAAATCCTGATAAATTTGCTTTTTAATTTGATACATTACCAAATTTTACCAAAATATTCTAAATAACGCAAAAAATTAGTCATTGCGAGTGACAACGAAGCAATCCAGAAAACTGTAGTACTGGATTGCCGCGGTCGTAAATAAATTTACTCCTCGCAATGACAATATATTGGTCCGCGATGACAAAATATTAGCTTTTAAATAAGTCGCGAACCGAAAACTTTCCTATCTTTTCGTGATGAAATTCCAACAACTTTTTGGCAAGCGGATTCCGACTAGGCTGACCGGAGGGAACGCCGTCCTCGTGAGCAGAACCACGCTTCTGCGAACTGTCGGTAATCCAAGACAGCGGGTTAGTCACGCGAACAACTTTCGGTTCGTTTGCGCTCTCCTGCTCGACAATCGTCTCGTTTTTAATCTCTGTGGTGATTTCTTCAATCATGGTTGCATTATACCTCTATTAATATAAAAAAGTCCAGCCGCACAAAATTGACCGATTGGTATATAAAAAGTATATATTGTTACAAATTTTAATAAACTATCAATCGAAATTGAATAGATCTGAAACCTTGATACCCAAAACATCTGCAAGAAGAAAGACTTTTCTGAGACTTGGAGATTTCTGTCCTTTTTCAACTCTCATAATGTATTCTCTTGATAAGATTACATGGTCAGCCAGAACCTGTTGGCTCCAGCCCTTCTTGGTTCTAAATTTTCTGATATTTTCGCCTAATAAATTAAGTCTTGACATGAGAACTATTTTGACGCAAAATGATGCAAAGCATGAGACCTATATGTCCAAGAAAATAAAAAGGAGGAATTATGTTAAAAAATGAAGAATGTGTACTTGAAGATGAAATCAAAGAAATATCTGTGGATTTGTGGGAAATTGACAGTTTTGTGAGTGTTCTCTCGACGGCTTGCACAAACTCACATGACCCGGCAGAAATGTCTGATGTGGCCAATAGTTTAGCTGTACTATCAGCAAAATGTAAAAAGATGAAGTCGGATTTGGACGACTATATTGATAGATTGAGAGATTACGAGTTTATCGCGAAGTAGACTTCTTTTAACCGTTTTTTGCTGATGTGGGTGTAGAGTTGGGTGGTGGAAACATCACTGTGGCCGAGGAGTTCCTGCACGACACGCAAATCGGCGCCGTTTTCAAGCAGATGGGTTGCAAAGCTATGGCGCAGGGTGTGCGGAGAAATGCGTTTGTTGATTTTTGTGCCCTGTTCGCGGATAAAAGTGTAGATTTCCTGCCTTGTTGCCGGGATGAATTTCGAGTTTATGAGGAAATTCTTATTATCAATTCTAAGTTGATTGCGTTCGCTCAAATAATTTTCAATTGCCTCAATTGCTTTGGCGCCAATCGGCACGATTCTTTCTTTGGAACCTTTTCCGGTGCAGCGCAGATAACGAGCGTGGATGTCGATGTCGTTTGTTTTTAAATTAACCAGCTCCGAAACCCGCAGGCCGCAGCCGTAAAGAAGTTCTAAAATAACTCTGTGAAAAGTGTCGATATCCTGGTTTAGAATAGCGTCAATTTCTTGAAACGTAATAACCTTGGGCAACTTTTTGGGCAATTTTGGCTGCTCAAGGGTTAGAGTAGGATTGTTGCGACAGGTTTCAGAAGCGCAAAGCCATTTGAAAAACCCGCGCAGCGATGCGATTTTGCGCGTTACAGTTGTTGCTGTGAAATTCCCCTCGCGCAGTTTTCTGATATAACCATTTACGTGAGTCCGATTAATATCGTTAGGTTCGCCGCTGCCGCAAAAGTCTAAAAAGTCACTCAGGTCGCGGCGATAGGCGTCAATGGTGTTAGGCGACAATCCTTTTTCGATTTCCAAAAAATCCAGATATTCAGATAAAAATTGTATACTCATCTTTTCAATTATACGTTAATATTATAAACACTTCATGGTTTAAACGTATGAGGGCGGGACTAGGAATCAGGGACTAAAGATTAGCAGAGTAAATACTAACCCCTAGTCTCTAGTTTCTAATTCCTATCCATGCTATACTATTGTTAAAATGAACAAAAAGAAATATTCCTCGTTATAATAGAACGAGTAAGTCACATTTAAAAGCGAGTTTTTAAAATGTGCGAGCGAGAGAATATAACAAGACCAAAGGTCTTATAAATTGTGTAGAAGGAGATATAAGATGAAAAAATTATTACTGACCGTGTTAAGTTTGTTTATGGTTTGTGGCGCGGTTTTCGCAGGTGACGCAGAAGATGCTTTAGCACAATTCCACAAATATGTTGCAGCTGCAAACAGCTACAGCAATTCGATTGAGGCTATGTATTCACCAAATGCAAAAATTATAAGACAGGTTGTAAAGCCTGATGGTACAACAGCTAACGTCAATACTGACAAGGCGACTTATATGAAGCAAATGAGACTTAGCGCTGCTGCTGCTAAAGTAAAAGGCTACAAAAACACTTACAGCAACTTTAGCGTATCACCGGTTTCAAACGGTTTCAAAGTAAGTGCATTAAGACAGCCGGGTAAAGAGACTTATAAATTGAAAGCCTACCAAATCTGGCAAAAACAGTCTGATGGAAAATGGCTTATTGTAGAAGAAATGATGCAGACTAAAGAACAAATTCTGTTAAAATACGCAAGCAAGTAAAATAGAGACAGGTTAACAAAGAAGAAATTTATGGAAAAATTCAGATTCTTGACAGCGGGCGAAAGCCACGGAGAGTGCTTAACGGCCATCATTGAAGGTATGCCCGCAGGGCTTGAGATTGATATTAATTTTATCAACTCAGAACTTGCACGCCGCCAGCAAGGTTATGGCCGCGGCAATAGAATGAAACTGGAAACCGACACAGTCGAAATAACTTCCGGGGTGCGTAAGGACAAAACCATCGGGTCGCCGATTGCACTTGTTATTAAAAACCGCAATCATGACAATTGGGAAACTCCTTTTACGGCATATCGTCCCGGGCATGCGGACTATGCGGGCGGCATAAAATACGGTCACAAAGATTTACGCAATATTCTGGAGCGTTCAAGCGCCAGAAAAACAGCGATTGAAGTTGCTGTCGGCGCCATTGCAAAAACTTTTTTAAAAGAACTTGGTATTAAAGGGCATTCCAAAATCTTGCAAATCGGTAATACAACCGAGAGTTTTGAAGCTGAAATTGACATAGCTAAATCAGCCGGTGACTCTGTGGGCGGAAAAATAGAAATAATTTACGGCAATTTGCCTGTTGGACTTGGCTCTCATGTGCATTGGGACAGAGGAATTGATGGAAAACTGGCGCAAGCTGTCATGAGTATTCCTGCGGTAAAAGTTGTTGAAATTGGTCAAAATCCACTTGGGATTCCTGGGAGTCAGTACCATGATGAGATAATTGCACAGGGTTCTGATATTTACCGTCCGACAAATAACGCCGGCGGGATTGAAGGCGGGATGACAAACGGATCGCCGCTTATTATAAAAGCTATTATGAAGCCGATTCCGACTATGGCAAAACCGCTCAAAACCGTTGATAGTGTAACCGGCGAAGCAGTTGAAGCATTTGTTGAACGCGCTGACACTTGTGCGGTTGAAGCTTGCGCGGTTGTGGCTGAAGCCCGTGTGGCTTGTGTTTTGGCTGATGAAATTCTTTTGAAATTTGGCGGCGACAGCATAGAAGAAATTAAGAAAAATTATGATAAGTAAGCGAGACAGAACAAAACGTTTATGCTTTGTTTTGCGAGTGAGCGCATCACAAGCCCGGAGGGCTTATGCGAAATAATATTGTTCTAATCGGATTGCCGGGTTCGGGTAAAACCACTGTTGGCCGCGAGCTTGCAAAGCACGGGTACGATTTTGTCGATATAGACGAAGAAATTGAGCGCGAAACAGGGCTTAGTATTAGCGAAATTTTTGCGCAGCACGGTGAAGAATACTTCCGTAAGCTTGAAAGTGAAAAGATAAAAGAACTAAGCATCCAAGCATCTTCGCATCTTAGCATCTCAATCGGCGGTGGGGCGTTTGAGAGTGAAGAAAACCGCAAAAATCTGCTTGCAAACGCTTTTGTAGTATACCTAAAAGCAGACCCTGCGACAATTGACGAGAGAATTAAAGCCGAAACCCACAGACCACTGCTCAAAACGGTTAGTATTTCTGATTTGCTGGAACAAAGGGGTAATAATTATCTTCAGGCGCACTGTACAATTGACACCGTGGGCAAAACTCCATATAATATCGTTAATGAAATTTTAGGAGCCTTAAATGACTGACCCTGTTATCATTAATGTTGATTTGCCAGGAAAACCGGAACACTATCCGATAATCATTGACAGCGATGATTTTTCGACTTTGCGTGAGAAAATCTACACTTATGTGCGCGGGAAAAAGATTCTGGTTGTTATTTCAGAGAAGGTTCATAAATTATACAGCGAGAAACTTAAACTCAATGCGTCCAGTTTTGTGACTTATATTCTAAAAGATGGTGAGTGCCAAAAGAATTTTAAGACCTATCAGAAAATTATGGATTTTGCGCTCAAGTCCGGTTTAACCCGTAAAGACACTATTGTCGCTATCGGCGGCGGAGTTTGCGGGGATTTGGCAGGGTTTGTGGCGGCAACATATATGCGTGGAATAGATTTTATACAAATTCCAACGACCTTGCTGGCATGCGTTGACAGTTCTGTCGGCGGCAAAGTCGGGATAAATACCGACCACGGTAAAAACCTTGTGGGCGCTTTTCATCAGCCAAGAGCCGTTTTGATTAACACCAATTTCTTGCGCACACTTAACGAGACTGAATTCAAAACAGGGTTTGGCGAAATCGTTAAATATGCGCTTATTGAAAAAAGCTGTCCGTGTGATTATGAGCATAATCTTGTTAGTTTTTTAGATCAAAACATAGATAAAATCCAGGCTCACGATCAAGGAGCGGTTGCAAGACTCATTGAAATTTGTCTTGTCTTAAAAACCTCTGTTGTTTGTAAAGACGAGAAAGAAAGCTGTCTTCGTAAAATCCTGAATTTCGGCCACACATACGGACACGCAATAGAGCGAGAAACAAAATATAAAAAATATACCCACGGTGAAAGTGTCGTTGCCGGCATGAAGTTTGCCTTTGAAATCGCGTTTAAAAAAGGTTTGATTGATGAACAATACAAAGACTTTGCGAATAATTTTATGAAAAAATTCAATTTCCGCGAGGTCCCGAATCTTTCGTTGGATAAATTACTTCCCCACATGAAACAGGATAAAAAAGTAGAGAGCGACAAAATAAGCTTTGTTCTGCCGACCGATTATTCGATTGTTGAAATCCACGAAGTTGATACCGATGAGATTTTAAAGCCTTAAAAACCATCTGTCATTCCGAACTTGTTTCAGGATGACAATTATTTTTTAAATTAAATTCCAGACGATTTATGCTATAATTAATGAATGATACATGAATTCATATCACAGAATGCGATGATTATTTCAGGTGTAATCCTGTTGATTGCTTATGCTTTTATAGCGATGGAGAAGGTTCAAAAATCAGTTGTGGCGCTTGTTGGCGCAGCCTTGACCTTGCTTTTGGGATTGCTTAATTCAAAAAACGCGTTTGAACATGTTGCGTTCGACGTCATTTTCCTGCTTGTCGGGATGATGATAATCGTCAATATTGCAGCAAAAAGCGGTGTTTTTAAATGGATGGCGATAAAACTTTTGCACTACACAAAAGGTCATCCGGTGTGGGTTTTGTTTGCATTGGCTGTGTTTACGGCAATAGCCTCTGCGTTTTTGGATAACGTTACAACAGTTGTTCTTGTTATGCCGGTAACTTTTATCATTGCAAGAGAGTTTCGCATTGACCCGGTATGTTTTTTGATTACAGAAATTCTTGCTTCAAACATCGGCGGTACAGCGACCCTAATTGGTGATCCGCCAAACCTGATTATTGGTGCAAAAGCTGGTTTGAGTTTTATGGATTTTGTCTATGAACTGACCGGAATTGTGACGCTGATTTTCCTTGTTTGTATAGGAATTATTATATTTATGTTTCGCAAATGTCTCAAGGCAACACCTGAAAAGATGGCGCATGTCGCGAGTTTGGATAACTCCGAAACAATTACTGATAAAAAATTAATGATTCGCTCAATGATAACATTAGCGCTCGTTATTTTGGGGTTTGTAACCCACGACATTACACATATTGCGGCTTGGGTATTCGCGCTTGCCGGTGCGGGCTTCTTACTTATTTTTGAAAAGCCTGAAAAAGTTTATAGAAATATTGAGTGGCTTACGATATTTTTCTTTGTTGGGTTATTTATTATTATCGGCGGCTTTGAGGCTTCCGGCGGGATAAGTTTTTTAGCAGATAAATTAATCCAGCTAACAAATGGCAGCCTAAAATTGGCAACGATATTGATCTTGTGGGGTTCGGGAATCCTCTCGGGCATTGTGGATAATATTCCTTATACCGCGACTATGGCGCCGTTGATTGATCAAGTTCAGCATTCAATGCCCTACGTTGCAGCGCCTCACATGCACAACCCGCTTTGGTGGGCTCTCTCTCTCGGAGCGTGTCTTGGCGGAAACTTAACTATAATCGGCGCCGCTGCAAACGTTATTGTTAGCGAAACCGCAACAGCGCACGAACATCCGATACACTTTTTCAAGTTTATGAAATACGGTGCGCTTGTAACTTTTATTTCGCTTGCGATGAGTTCAGCATTCTTACTGATTAAGTATTTTTAGAGCAAGACTAGCTAAATGCTTTAAATGAACGCTCAATGTTCTTATCAATGATACCCTTCATTGACTCGTATTCTGTCTGCATAGAGCTGTGCTGAGTCTCAAGTTTCTTTAGATCAGAATCGTATTTCTTGTCTTTTTGCTCGATCTCACGTAAAGCTTGTTCGTATTTTGCTTCTGCTCTTGCGATTGCTAAAGTGTCATCTTGATATGTGATATCAATGATTGAAGTGTAGATTGTTGATTTCCACTCGTGGTTTTCGAGTCCCGGGTAGGCAACAGAACCGTTTTCGTCAAACATTACTTGTTCAACAGTAACGATGCCGTTTTCGATTGCATATTGTAACCAAGCAGAGTTGTTCATGTATTTGTCGTCTAATACTCTGTAGTTATTAGCAGCAGTTGAAGATTTTGTTGTCTCACTTATTCCGCCCATTCTATACCAAAGGTTTATATACCATTGCGTTTTAGGGTCATCTTGGTTTGGGATTTCTTGAGCAGGGACGCTGTTCAAGGCGTCTGACACATTGACGTTTAACCCTTGGCATTGGTTAAGCCAGTTTTCTAACGCATTCCATTGAGCGTCCCAAGAGGATTCCCAAGCTGCTAATTGCGCTTGATACAGAGAATCTTTTGCAGCACAGTCTTGTACCCAAGCTGCGTAATCTTGGTTATACTTTTGTTGTTCAATTGTAGCTTCTGTTTCTCTTTGTTCTTTTGCCGGGATAAGCGCCTCGTTAAATTCAACCTGACGAATAATTGCAGTGAGTATATTATAATAGCCGTCAGCGATAATGTAAGCAACCTGATTGTTAGTTGTTGCGCTACTTAATTGGCTCATTAAGTCGCTGTATATAGCACTAGCTCCGGGTGCTTGCAAAGAATTTAAATAAGGCTTCATTGTATCTAATGCTGTGTTAACAGCCGTCTTATTTGGTGCTGATATCGCTGCACCACCAGCATTTGCAGCTAATTTTCCAAATACATTAAGTAAGTCTGTATTTAGTTTTGCTACAGATGTTAAAAGTTGATTATTGCTATATGTCATCAAAGGAGAACCGTTGTATATTGAGTCATCCTTAACACCATAATATGAATTAGCCATTAATGATTGCATCTTGTTAACAATGTTGGTCTGTGCGGCATCTGGGGTATCTCTATCTTGTACAAGACCTGTCAATATCCCGCTACCGAGGCCTATAGCATCAAAGTCGTACATAAATGCTGCAAAGTGGTGAGTATAGTGGTTGTTTGATCCGTCCATCCACGCTCCACCCCAGTTGGTTGGAGCCCAACAGTTTCCGGTACTCGGCACTATTGTAGCTGGCCATGGGAAACTTGCAATAAATGCATCAATATCAAATGGATTAGGCGGCTGTGGTTCTGTATCATAAACAGGAGCAGCCGGTGGAGTATCGCTTAATGATGTATATGGCGGCTCACTCAAAGCTTGTGTCCATTGAGCTGCCGTACCTTCCATATCGTATGAATTAAGATTACTATACCAATCAGCCATTTGAGCTTTCAGTGCAGCATAAGCCGCGCTGTTTCTATCTTTTGAAGTTAATGTCCATGTGCCCGTAACATCATCGTATGTTCCGATTTGTTTTAAGAGAGAATCTGAACCGTCAACAATACCGGTGTGCCAAGCTGTAGGGTTATTTTTATCAAAGAATTGGCCGTATTGCTTACCATATATTGATTCTAAGTGACTTGTATATCTAGGGTTTGATTTAAGTCCTACATTGTATTTACCAAGAAACTCAGCCATATTTTTGCTATCAGCAAAATTCTGTGCATCGGTTGAAGATACCATCAATTGCCCGTATTGGTTTACAATACCGTACTGGTTTTTGAGGTCTCCGTAAGTCATGATGATTCCCGGAGTAAGCTTTTGGTAGGACTTGTTGCCTTTAGCATCATAGGTTGTGTACATCAATTGAGTCGCATCCAACGATCTCATATACTCTGCTGTAGCTTCACTTGAATCCGTCGCAAGACGCATTTTAGCATTCGTAATAAACTGCGAATGCAACTCGTTATCCGCTAATCTAGCGGTTATTGAGAGTAATTTAGCTTG
>JAVBOC010000004.1:0-169073 GCA_031550975.1 Candidatus Gastranaerophilaceae bacterium | reverse complement strand
TCTTCATGAACCCAGGATGCGTTGGAATCAACTATATTAGAAAAATCGTATTTAGCGCCATCAGGGGTGCTAAAAGAGTTTGTTGCCGTGTCGTATGTTGCATTGAGTTTTGACGCAAAGAGGCGGGGATATTTTGTAAGTCCGGAGTATTTATCGCCTTGATAACTTGCTTCTCTGTAATCTTCGAGTCCGTAATATGTTTTAAACAGGTTATCAGCGGGATCTTTGCATTGTTGTTTATTATTACATACTTCGCAATCAGGGTAGATAGTATTATTATTTAAAAGGTCTGCTGTTATTGTTTCAGTAGCAGAATAAACTTTTTTAATCATTGCTTTATCAGGATCGGGGGTAATTCGCTGGACTACAGCAAAGACAATCACTGCAATAACCCCAATAATAGTCATCGCAATTAACACCTCAGGGATGGTAAATCCTCGTTTTTTCATATAGCCTCCAGCTGATTGTTCCACAATAATATTGTTTTATTGTAACTCTTTTTTTATGTATTGTCTATCCTTTGAAACATTATTATTCTGTTTGTTGGCAAATTTTTATTTTAGGGGTTTTAAAATAATATGAATATTTCACCCGTGAGCATTTACTCTGTGCAAAATAGTTCAAATAATAACCTCAAATCCCCGTCTTTTGGGCATCTCTTGGCAGAATCATGCAATATTCCTCATATCGCATATGGTGCGTTAAATCACAATACAAACTTTTTTAGAGACATGATTGACATCAGGGCTATAAGGACTTATGTCGATAAGGTTTTTAAAGACAAAAACGCCTTAAACATTTTCACGGGTGCTTGCTCGACCGGTGAAGAAACCTGGACCGTTTTAATGTCTCTTTTTGATTTGGCTAAAAAGATTAATATTACTGGATTTGATATAAGTCCAAAGGCTGTTGATTGTGCTAATGGTGGTTGTTATAAGGCTCTGCGGCATGATGTTTCGCCTCATTTGGGTGTTTTTAATCAGTTTTTTGATGCCTCAGCTCCCGGAGAAACTTTCTTGTTTAACACATATTCCGTAAAACCTGAAAAGAAAGATTTATGCAAGTTTGTTGTGGGAGATCTTTTTAAGTTGGAGGAGACCATTCCTGAAGCGGGGGCTGATGTTCTTACATTTCGAAACGCTCTTTATCATTTCACAACCATAAACCACTTGATGCCTGTTCCAAATGACAAACTTGCTCCAATCTTGCGCAAGATTTTTGGCGGGGTAAACAAGGCGCTTTCAGAGAATGGTATTTTTGTCCTGGGAGATCACAGAAATATTGGTTCTGTGGAGCAAATGAGAACTGTTATTCCCAAGACGCTTGAAGAAGCCGGGTTTGCTCCGGTTGGCTGGTTACAAAAAGTAACGGGTTGTGAAAACATTTGGGGCAAATCTAAGAACGTATCTGGACCGGCATAATCAGGCAGATTAGGTCTTCTTCGTTGTTTGGTTTGAAAACTGTTGCTGAAAGTGCTGTGTTCAAACCGATTTTAACTTCTTCTGATTGGATGTTTTTTAGCGCTTCAAGTACATATTTGTAATTGAATGCAATCGCTAATTCTTCACCCTTGTAATCGATGTCAAAGCTGTCCTCTGATTTACCGGAATCCGGGGTGTCAGCTGACAATTTCAAGGTGTTTTCAGCAAATTCCAATTTAACAATGCTTGTTTTTTCGTTAACCATGATTGAAACTCTATCAAGTGCTGAAGCAAGTTGGGAAACATTCACAATCGCTTCTTTCGGGCTTTCCGCCGGAATTAACTGGTTGTATTTAGGGAATTGGCCTTCAAGTAATCTTGAAACTGTTGTTGTTGTTTCTGATTTGATTATAATTTTTGATTTTTCTTTGTAGATTTTTACTTTGTCTTCTCCGATAAACGAACTCATTTTAATAAATTCATTTAGTGCTTTTGACGGAATAATGAGCTGTTCTGTTTTGTTGCTGCTGTTAATTTTTTCTCTAACTCGCGCGAGTCTGTTGCCGTCTGTTGACGCAACTTCTAAAATCCCGTCGTTTATTTCACAAACAATCCCTGATAACAGGTTGCTTGTTTCGTAACCCGCGGCTGCGAATCCCGCGTGTTCAACAGCTTTTTTGAACGGTTTTAATTCAATTTCAAATCCGCTTTCTTCGTCAACTTTGATGTCGGTTAAATCTGACGGGAATTCTGATGCTGCAATAGAATAAACATCGAATTTTGAGTTGCGGCTTGTTATATTTACTAACGTTTCGCCTTCTTCCGAAGATATATTTATCAATTGGCCGTCAGATAATTTTGAAACGATTTCGTTGAGTGTTTTGGAAGGGATTGTAATTTTACCTTCTTCTTCAACTTGCGCGTCAACAAGTGCAATAACTGTCATATCAAGATCTGTCGCGGTTAATTTTATTGTGCCTTTGTCTACTGTTTCAACAAGCAGGTTCAAAAGTACCGGCTGGAGAGCTTTTACACTGGTTGCCCTGTCAACAATTTTTATCCCGTTATATAAATCCTCTTTTTTTACAACAAATTTCATTACATATCCCCATTTCTTAACTTCTTTTTTATTATACTATAAAAGAATAAATTTTAAAATCTTGTTTTTTAGTTTTCTAATTACTTATTTATTATAATAATATATATAAATATTTATATAACTAATCATAATAATAAGCATTGATTATTTGTATAAAACAGGCTGAAACAAAACAATAACAACACCCAACCATGTTAATAGTTTTGTAGAAAACTTTCGGGTTATGAACAAAAAACTAATAAAAAGAGAGACAGCCCAAAACAATTACTCCCCACTGTAGAAAACTCATGGTTTTTCTACAAAATTATGAACAATAAATAAAAAAATATTAGTCCAAAGCATATCTTGTCACAGGGGCTGATTTTTGCTACAATTAAGTAATTGGAATTGAGGGGAGAAGATATGAAAAAAAGCGTCTTGGATTATTGGCAGTTCGGAAAAGCGTGGTTTTCCTCACAAGGACGGCGTTCCCATAGGTCAGCCTTGCCAAAATCCGCTTTCACTTTGGCCGAAGTATTAATTGTGTTAGGAGTAATTGGGGTAGTGGCGGCATTAACCATACCTACATTACTTAAAAACTGGCAAGAAGATCGTTGGGATATAGCAGCAAAAGTATTTGAAAACAGACTAACTCAAGCCGTCGGCCAAATGCATGCAAGACAAAGACTAACGGGATATACAACAACCGAAGCCTTTGTAAATGACTTAAAAAACTTCATGAAAGTAACAGACTGTGCTAATTGCGTTATCGATGGTATAAACGTTGGTGATTCCTCTGCAAAGTTTAACAAAAGTTGGGGAACAAATATCGTTGGACAAACAGTTGTTAACGGAGCAAACATGCTTATCGCTTACAACCCATCTTGTAATCTTGATCCTGCAGCAAACAGTGTTGAAGCTGCCGAATGTTCTGTTGCAGTCGTTTATGACACAAACGGCACATCAGAGCCGAACATGCTTGATAAAGATGTAAGGTATTTCAACGTTGCATTATTAAGAGAAGGAGCGTCTTGTATGGACGATAGAGGAATAACTTTTGGGAACTTGTGTTTGTCGAAAACAGTTGAGCCAAAAGTCTCCATAAACACCTGTGACGGAAGTTCTGAGTGGGATGTGAACTGCACGACTGCAAAAAATTGTTCTGAATGTGCCAACAATTCTTGGGCAGCGGGAAAACGAGCATGTGCAGAAAAAACACCCGCAGGCAGATGGCGCCTACCGTCGGACGCAGAGTTAGTGACACTTGATAATAATGCTCAGGCAAGTTATGGATTCCCTGGGGGGTCAATGTTTACTTCAACCGAGTATACCCACCTCGGTAACCAACACTATGTGGTATTTCGTCTGTTGGTGCTAAAGGATTATTTTACGGGTGCTCATGAATGTGGTTATTATAATGGTGATGGCCATTGTTCATATTTAAGAAAGGACTCTGCCCAAGGACAAGTCTTTTGTGTAACAGATCTTCAATAATCAAACAATTTACAAGCATATGGGGTTGCGAAGTTAACCCTTGTAAACAATTGTAAAAAAGGGCAAATAAGAGTAAAGTTCCGCGCGGTTTATGCCGTAAAGACAGTTAAGGCATAATATTACTGAGGAACTTCATGGGCTTAGCAGCACAACAAGCTAGATTATTAACCATTACCGGGCGGCAATCATCCTGCATGGGCAGTTTGATGAGCCTTTCTCATGACAAAGAAGTTCTTGCCCGCGACAAAGATATTATGTTTGGCGAGTATCAAAACAGCCTTAACCAGACTAAACTTATCTATGACTATTATGGCACCGGAGACCAAAGCCAGCAGCTAAATTACGGACTTATGATGAGTCCGACGCTTTTGAATAATTATGCCCCCATTATTCTTACAGACATGAAAAACCGCTCAGTTTTAAGCAGCAAATATGCCTCTGCTGCCCGCGCTGCCGGAATTCCTCAAGAGGGTTTTGGTACCTTGCCGTCAGACAAGATGCGCAACAATTTCTTTACAGCCCTTTGGCAAAACCAACTGCTGGGTGTGGAGCAGATGTATCAAATTATGGATGTGCCTTACAACCAAAAAGCCGGAATGGGCTTGTATGATATGTACACATTTGATACAGAAATCTTTACCCACGAAGTTGATTATGCCGACTTGCTCAAAGACATCAAAGAAAGATGTACAAGCGCGGTTAACGGTACAATGCTCAATTGTGGCATTATAACCACCCCAAGAACTCAATATTTATGGAACGACGGTAATAACACCGCCTACATTCAAAACAAAGCCTTCTCGCTTGTCGGCGGAAATTATTTCACGCTCTCAGACTTATTAAGCGGCACAACACAATATACCCTAAAGGGAACCAAAAACCCTTCACAAGAAGATGATATCGCCTCTATGAACAATATCCTGCTTGGTTCTTTTATTAACTGGGTTTCATTCCAGTTTGCAAACTTGTTTGACTCAGGTGATCGTGATGCAAGTTCCAGCCTGGCTTATACAGCAGAAACCCTCAAAGAACTTTTATGCAGTGCAAGCATTACATATTCTGAGAAGAAAGAGGATCATTTTAAACCAACCGGCGGCTTCCCGACAGTCTCTACGATTGAAGCAAACAAAACAGCGGCTGATTATCTTGGTATTACAAAAACCGCTACAACAACAGAATTAAACTTAAACAATATCGCACAGGCATTCTTGGCGCTTTACACGAAAGGTCCTGATAATAAAACAACAGATGTTTTGAATATAAAAGCCGGTGCAATAGCAGACAACAAATTTGTAACAGCAACTAATCCGGCGGATGGTACGTGGACTGTGTTTGACGGCAAAACCGTTAACAAAACACAAGATACCACAAGATTGTCTAATGCTTACGACGCGCTTTTTAACTATATTTGCGCAAACGGCTGGACCGAAAATAATGAAGTAACCGACAACGAATATCTTCAAAGAATGATGGAAAACGGCATGTTCTTTATTTCGAGCCAAGAAGATGATGGCCGCTACCACCAAGGCCGCTACGCAACCGACAAATATATTCAAGTGGTGCAAGATGACGAGGCGATTGCGCGTGCTGAGGCAAAATACAATTCAGAAAAATTAAAACTGAACCAAAAAGAACAAATCCTCGACCTAAAAATGAAAAACCTCGATTCAGAAATTTCAGCACTAACTACGGAATACGATTCAGTCAAATCCACCATCTCTAAAAATGTCGAGAAAGTTTTCAAGCGATATGGGTAAGAATTAGCGACCGCTTCCGTCATTCTGAACCAAAGGCGAAGAATCTCAATGCCCATATAGTGTTGGGATGTTTCGGCATACTATACCTCAACGTGACGATTTTTTTGCCACTAGCAAAATTTTTTTTGTTGTGCTTTTCTATAGTTTGTAGGAGAAAAAATGCTGGTTAGCTCAATAAACAACACTCGAAATAATTATAATCAAAACTTTACAAGTATGTTCTCTCGCATTGCACCGGGACGATTTGCAAGACAAGAAGCAGCAAAGAAATTGGCGGCAGCGACAGCAACGGCAAGCCAGAATAATGATTTTTATGTAAGACCCTTTGCGCCGGCAAAATCAGTTGAAGGAGCAATAGGTTACGCCAAAAGTGTTTTGGGCGTCGACGAGGGCGGTCTTCTTGCCTTAGACAATGTTGCAGAACATCTTCCACTTTTTAACTTATTAAACGAGGCACTTGTGACTATTTGGAACAAAACAAAAGGCGGGATCAAACTACCGAATGAAATATTTCTGGTGCCAACAACGACAGAAAATAATGGAGCTTTTTGCGCGCATATAGGTCAAATTAACGGTAAGATCCAAACAGCCCTGGGTGTTTTTCCTAATTTATTGAAACGACTTGATAAGGAAATAGCCTCAGACAAGGGTTTCAAAAATTTCATCGACAATGGAGAAAGAGCAAATTTTTGTCGTTTTTTGTTCCACGAAGATCCCAATTATGCCAAATTTCTCAAATTGGCTGAACAATACAAAAAGTCACCTGAAACTATGGATATAAAGTCCAAATGGAAACTGCTGATTTATAGCGATAACATAAGAGGAGTATTAAGCTCGTTGGACAAATATCCGGAATATTGGTCCCGAAGACTGGAAAAAGCAAAAAATATGGGAGTAAAAGAGGCAAGTCCTTTTGGTTATATTGATCACGAAGTTGCGGGGCATATGGCACATGTGCGCTCATGCGATTCTTTAGAAGAATATAATTTAATGAATGTCGGCGTAAATAACAGACCCATGAGCCAGGATTTATCTGTATTAGGAGAATTTAGAAATAATAGAGATAAACAAATAATCGCATCTCAAGTCTCAGAATACGCTAAAAAAAGCCCGGGAGAATTTGTGGCAGAAGTCAGCCATCACCGAATGGCAGGAAATGTTTTGCCTGAAGACATTATGGAGTTGTATGAATCTTATAAAGGGCCTGCAATAAAACTTTAATTTGCAAGAGGGAAAGATGTATATTCAACCAATAAATTATTCATAACAAATTCCAAATGCAAAAATAACAATGCGTGGACGTTTGCCAAATATTACTGCGCCGCTTGGTCTGCCAAAACCCGAATTGTTTACCCCTAAAATTTTTAAAGCTTCAACATGTGTCGAAGAGGCATTGCGTTATGCCGAGCATCAATTTAAAATTAAAGAATGCAAAATCGGTGGAGAAAATGAAGCGCATGAATTGGCAATATTAAATTGGATAAATGAAGGCCTGACAAATATTTTTAATATAACCAAGGGAAAGGTCATTATGCCCGATAATATTTTTCCTTACGAGACCAAAGCAATAGCGTGCGTCCAAACACAGATGCAACAGGGTAAACTGGTTAGTTCAATGGGGTTTGCGCCCGATTTATATATGAGAATGGACAAAAAAATAATCCAGCAAGCAAAAACGCAGGGCTTTATGGAAGATAAAAAACAGAGAAAAATTTGCCAGTCTTTGTTAAAAGATAATCCCAATTTTGAAAAATTCCTCAAGTTGTATGAAAAATTCAAACAATCCCCACAAAACATGGATTTGAAGTCAAAATTAACATTATATTATCAGGCATGTGAAGTTCGTGATGAACTGAGTTTATTAAGTAACTCCCCATTCCATTGGCTGAAACAAATTCTCCCTTTTAGAAAACAAATAACAATGAAAAATAATACTCCGTTTGACACAATTTATCATGAAGTCGGACATATTCAGCACGCACACAGTTGTCCAACATTATGGGACTATTATCAAACAAATGTTGATACCAAAAATTCACCATTTGTAGAGGACTCTTTTCTTGTCAGTGAGTTTATAAATAGCAAAACCAAACAGAAAATAGCATCAATGGTTTCAGCATATGCCAGAAAAAGTCCGGGAGAGTTCGTTGCAGAGATTTATAGTTACCTAATGACCGGCAATACAATGCCAGATGAAGTCATGAAATTATACAGACTGTACGATGGACCTACGGTTACATTCTAATTATTTGTTCGTGTTACAATAGCATATATGAGTGGAAGAAAACCTATAGTAGCAATAGTTGGCCGTCCGAATGTTGGTAAATCAACGTTCGTGAACCGTCTTGTGGGTGCGCGAAACTCCATCGTAGACGATATGCCGGGGGTTACACGCGACAGAATTTATTTTGACGTAACCTGGCAAGACAAAGCTTTTACCGTAATCGATACCGGCGGGATTATCCCGGGGGATGAAGACGAGATTATGCTCTCAATCTTTGATCAGGCAAAAATCGCCTGCGAAGAAGCTGATAAAATCATTTTCTTAGTTGACGGCAAAGAGGGTGTAAACCCGGTTGACTATGACATCGCAAATATCTTGCGCCAATCAGGCAAACCGGTTATTTTAGCGGTAAACAAAATTGACAACCCGCAATCACGTATTATGACAAGCGATTTTTATTCGCTGGCACTTGGCGAACCCCAAGCACTTTCAGCGCTTCACGGAAGCGGCGGAGTGGGCGATTTGCTCGATATGATTACAGAAGACTTTGAAGCTAACGAGAGTGACGAAGATGATACAACAATTAAAATCGCAATCGTTGGCCGTCCAAACGCCGGAAAATCTTCTATAGTTAATGCACTGCTAAACGAAAACCGCGTTATAGTTTCTGACGTTTCAGGAACCACACGCGACAGTATCGACAGCAGCATAAATTACAAAGACCAGGAGTTCGTGATTGTTGATACCGCAGGAATCCGTAAAAAAGCACGGGTTGATTACGGGGTGGAAAAATTTGCCGTTGACCGTGCAATCCGCTCGATTCGCGATTGCGACGTGGCACTTTTGGTAATCGACGCGGCCGAAGGAATTTCTGATCAGGATAAAAAGATTTCGTCTATTATCACAGAAGCCGGAAAAGGCTTAATCATCGCTGTTAACAAATGGGATTTGATTGAAGATAAAAAGGCAAACACAATAAACCAATTCGACAAAAACCTCTCAAACGAGATTCCGTTCTTGGAATATGCGCCAAAGATTTATATAAGCGCTGTTACAAAACAACGTTTGAACAAAATTTTTGAAACCGCAAAAGAGGTTCACGAACAGGCTACAAAACGCGTTTCAACGGGACTTTTAAATAAGATTGTCAAAGAAGCATATATGCTCAACCCACCGCAATCGGTTAAGGGCAAGCGTTTGAAAATTTATTATGCGACGCAATTTGGGGTTCAACCGCCACATTTCTTGGTTTTTGCAAACAATTCTGACTTGATGAAAGACCATTACAAACGTTACTTAGAAAATAAATTGCGCGAGGCCTTTGGCTTTTTTGGCACCCCGATTAGAATCTCAATCCGCGAACGCGCTGAAAAGAAATAACTGCATGCAGTTATCCACCTTGCACAAACTATGCTCATGGGTTATAATGAGAGAATGAGTCAAATGAAAAAGTTTACTTTCTCATTTGCGAATGAACGAATTAAAGCCCGAAGGGCTATAATAAGAGAATAAGAGATTTCTTGGAGGATATATGAAAAAAGCATTCACTTTAGCAGAAGTATTAATTGTCTTGGGCGTAATCGGTATTGTTGCTGCGTTAACAATACCAACATTGCTAAAAAACTGGCAAGAAGATCGTTGGGACACATCAGCAAAAGTCTTTGAAAACAGACTAACAGAAGCCGTCGGCCAAATGCATGCAAGACAGAGACTAACGGGATATGCTAATACGGCGGACTTTGTTACTAACCTAAAATTTTTTATGAAGGCCACAGATTGTCTTGATTGCATTATTGATGGTACAAGAGTCGGCGACCCTTCAACAAAATTTAACCAAAACTGGGGAACAACGACTATTGGCTTGACCCTTGTTAATGGTGCCAACATGCTCATTGCTTACAACCCTGCTTGCAACCTTGACCCTGCAGCTAATCCTACAGAAGCTGCTTCTTGTGTTTCTGCAATATACGACACAAACGGTTCTTCTGATCCTGCAACTAAAGGCGCTGACATTAGAGAATTTAATTATGGCAAAGACAACACAAAAATATGCGAAGCTGGTTGGACATCTTTTATGGGGTTATGTATAAGCGACAGCATACTTCCGGCAAATAACCACACTCATGCAAGACAGCTTTGCTCTCAAGCGGGTGGGCACTTACCGTATGGTGCGCCAGTTCAAAATGAACCTGATGATGCTATGACAACAGGAAATTGGTTCTTATCAGTTCCAATTCCCGATGATGGCTCTGAAGTAAGTATTATGTCAAAATACTGCCACGAAGGCGGAGCAGCTTGTCCGAATGTTTCATATTGGCTCCATCAAACAAATAACGCTGCAAATGCTAACCAATATTGTCCGTCAGCCTGTGTAATAGATAATAACTTTATGAAATATTCTTGTTATGCTTGCAGCTCTGACAACTATCGTTACGCACGTTGCGTGAAATAGCCTCTATATATACAAACAAAAAACCGGAGACTTATGCCTCCGGTTTTTGTATTTATCTTGCTAGTTCCTAATCTTTAGTCCCTAGTCGTCTTGCTTCGCTCGCGCTATTTCGGATTATGCGGGTTGTCGCAAAAGCGTGGTTTTTGCTCCAACTTGCGGGCTGGGCTCACTTCGTTCGCACGGCGCCCTACCGCAAATCCGCTATTCAGTACATCCGAATGCAACGGTAAGTTCTTCACGTGGGTTAACCGCAGAGATTTTGTATCCTGATGGGTTAACAAGGTAAGCAACTTCGTCGCCGGTTGTTTGGAATAAACCAACTGTACCTGCAAGAGCTGTTCTTGTAACGTCGATTGGGGCTTTAACTGTTTCCCAAATACCGTCACCAAGGTTTCTAGCTGCTGCGCCAAATTGACCTTGGAATACGTGGCCGAGCATGTAACCGCCGTCGTTAACAACGTTTTCTGCTGCGTTACCCAGGTTTGTGATAGCACCACCGACTGTTCTACCTGCAATACCAAGCACTGAACCTACAAGGGTGAATGGAGCTTCAACCAATCTTGCAACAGGGTTAACCTGTTTTGGACAGTTAATTTGTGCAGACAGGATTTGTTTAGGTAGTTTTGCTGAGCAACCTTCATTAGCAATACTTGTGAATGAAAGTTTAATCGCACCTTTTTGGCATCCTGATGGTCTGATGATTTCTACAACTTGACCTGTTACTGTAGAACCACATGGATAAGTTACACCGTCAACGGTTACGTCTTCAAGAGTGTTAGCTCTGAAGTATTGGCCAACGTGTGAAGATTTCGCTGTGATTTGGTCAATCATCGCTACTTTAAGGGTAGGGATTTTAACGATTTCTTCAGTTTCCATGTAAGCGGATTTTTCTATCGGACAAGCCGGGCAGACATTATTCGCTGTTTTAGGGTTAGTATCGTAACCAAGGGCTACACGTACTGTTTGAAGCATTGATGCTACATCCGCACGAGATGCTTCTCTGTTTGGAGCAATCAAGTTTGGATTCGGCATATCTTTCAATGCACCATTTTTAAGTGATTTAGCGACAGGAATTCTCGCCCATCCAGGAACGGAGCTTCCGTCGATGTATTTGCTTAAAATATCGTCTGCTTCACATTGGTCGATATTACAAGTCATGCCTTTAGCAATAGAAGTTAATGCTTCGGCTCTTGTTACATTACCTTTTGGTTTGAATGTTCCGTTCGGGTAGCCTGCAATAAGATTTTCTTCTGCAGCTTTAGCAATTGCAGCGTTAGCCCAGTTGCCGTATGGAACGTCTTTGAACATGTGTTCGCGTGCTGTGTCGCAGTTTAAGTTGAAGCCTTTAACCAACATTGTTGCGAATTCATCACGAGTGATGTCTCTTTGCGGTCTGAAATATCCGTCAGGATAACCGACAACAACGTCGTTAATAGCTAATTTGTCGATGTCGCATGCCGCCCAGAAGTCGGTCGGGACATCGGGAAATTGACACCCGCCGGTGGGTACCCCCGCAGCTGCGCCGGTAGTAGCACCTTCGCAGTGTTCTTTGTATGTAAACGGAACAAACGCTTTTTTAACAGCTTCTATTGAGTTTGAAGATTGGAAATCAATTGGGTTGCTGGTATCCATTTTTTCTTCATCTCTTTTAATAGGAATACCGTTATATCTGTCCGGTGCACCATTTAGGCATGGTAATTGAGCAGCAGCACCTGTAAGTTCGCCGTCAGACGAAATAGTAACGCCTGAACCTGTGACAGCTGAAGTGCGTGGTGAACAACCACAAGCGGTTGTATAAGGTGCTTCAACGTTTGCGATAGACGCAGCCGGCTCACCAACATAGTTGTTTGCACCGTAAACTGCATTTGGGTAACCATAGACTTGCAACATGTCTTTTCTAGCCGGTTTACCTGTTACCGGACAAAGAGTTGTCGCTGGATTCATCGGCGCAGCATAACCTGTTTCGCATGGATCACATTTTGACTTTTTCTCTTTGCATTTGCATTTGTCTTTCTTTTCTTTACACTTATTGCACGAAGGCTTCGGTGTTTCATCCTGAACCGGACATGAAGGACCGGTTACGACAGGAAGGGCTTCATTTGGGCAAGCCGGGCCTGTCACTGCCGGCGGAATTACCGGTTGGCTTGAACACGGGCAGGCAGCCATAACCTGATTGATTGAACAGGCTGCTATTCCAACTGCAATCGCAGCTGCCACGGTTAATTTTTTAGTCATCATTTTTACCTCCTTGGTTTATGTTGCTAAAATTGTAGAAATCACGAAATTGAATACTAAATTATGTACTTTAATTGAGGTAATAAGCATTACCGAAACCGATAATCCATGCAGGCTATTTAAGTAGTGAGTAGTGAATAGTGAGTAGTGAGTAGCGCGTTTTACTAGCTTTGCTTGTGGGATTGTCGATGTAAACTTTGAGATTTTACGCTGTTTTGTATTCCCTAATTTATCATTTTCTGATACAATCAGAAAGTAAGGATTAGATTTGTTGGACTATTCACCATTCATTACTGTCTATTCGCTACTAAAAGGAGCAATGAAATGTTTAAAAAGGTTATTTTTGCGGTTTTATTTTTGTGTTTCCTGTGTACAGGATGTGCTAAACAAGAAGCAGTTGTCGATGACTTGAGTGCGATTGAGAGCCGTGGACATTTTATCGTCGGGGTTCGTGAAGACGCTCCTCCGTTTGGATACAGAGATAAACAGGGCAATTTAGTCGGTTACGATATCGATCTGTCAAAAATTATTGCAAAAAACCTGCTTGGCAACCCGCAGAAAATCAAATTTGTGCCGGTTACGGCTTCTGACCGGATTATGAAACTAAATTCCGGCGAAGTCGACATGCTCGTTGCAACAATGTCTATGACCAATCAGCGCCGTATGATTTTGGATTTTTCAGTACCATACTACGTGGCAGGACAAGCTATTTTGGTTAGAAGCGGCAGCAAAGAAACTACACTGCGAGGGTTTTCCGGTAAAAAAATGATTATCGTTTTTGGTTCAACCAGTGAAAGAAACCTGAGAGAAAACGTTCCTGAAATTAGTATCATAGGTTATAAAACATATTCAGACGCTTATCAAGCGCTAAAAGCAGGCAAAGCTGACGGGATGATTGCAGACGACACAATTCTTTTGGGTTATGCAATAAACGATTCTTCAGTAAAACTTTTACCAAAAAGATATTCCCAAGAACCTTATGCAATTGCGTTTAGAAAAAGTCCTGAATCGCAGACTCTCCAAACAAGAATTAACGCTGTTGTAGACAATCTTTTAACTACCGGACAACTTTATAAAATGCAAGAGAAGTGGGGCATAAAGAAATAACAATGTGGAATCTTCTTGCAGTATTTATAGGCGGCGGTATCGGCTCTGTTTTGCGGTTTGCAACGGGTGAGTTTATGTTAAAAAACTTTCAAATTAATCTTCCGCTGGCAACCTTCGGGGTAAACATAATCGGCGGATTTTTAATAGGACTCCTGTTTGCGGTATTTATTAATAAACCCGAAATCAATCCTGCGATAAAATTCGCGCTAACAGCGGGTTTTTGCGGCGGATTAACGACCTTTAGCACCTTCTCGCTTGAAATGTTTGAGGTGATTAAAAATGCACAGTTCGTTCAGGCAATTGCTTATGCGTTTTTGAGTGTTATAATTTGCATAGCAGCAGTCGCGGTAGGAGTATACTTTGGGGGTAAATTTTGAGGGGTAAATTTGAAAGAATTATTTAAATTTGACAGGTTGAATTTTAACACTGCCGGCATGCCGCGCGCAACAGGTAAGGGAAGTTATCCCGAAGCGTTTGAAATCCTAAAAAAAATGGATTTGGACGGAATGGAGATGGAATTTGTTCACGGGGTTCGAATAAGCGACACCACACGCAAACTCGTCCACGATTTAGCCAAGGAAAAGAAGTTGATTTTAACTGCGCACAGTCCGTATTATATTAACCTCAACGCGCGCGAAGAAGAAAAAATTGAAGCAAGCATTAATTATATTATGCAAACAGCTCAGGCCGCAAAAGACACCGGCGCATATAGCATAGTTTTCCACGCGGCGTTTTATTTGGGGCAGGAGAAAGAAGAAGTTTATAAAAAAGTTTATGCGGGGATGGAAAAAATTGTTACGCTCGCAAAAAAAGAGAAAATTAGAACCTGGATTAGGCCTGAGACCACAGGCAAAGGCAGCCAGTGGGGCGATTTAGACGAAGTCATCAGGCTCTCAAAAGACTTTGACCATGTTTTGCCGTGTATTGATTTTGCACACTTGCACGCACGTTCAAACGGCTTGTACAATGACTATGATGCGTTTTCAAAAATTTTAGAAAAAATCGGCAACGAAATCGGCGCTTACGCGCTTGAGAACTTCCACGCGCACTTAGCAGGCATTGCGTATTCAGAGAAGGGGGAAAAGCACCACTTGCCATTGCAAGAATCTGATATGAACTACAAAGACCTTCTGCGCGCAATGAAAACTTTTGGCGTCAAAGGTGTCCTAACCTGCGAAAGCCCAAATATCGAAGAAGACGCCAAACTTTTAAAAGACTACTATATGGCGTTATAACAAAAATTTCCACCTTTACTATTGTATTTTCTTTAAAAAAATAACATAATAAAAATGTCAATAAGTATTAAGGTATTATATATGCAAAAGAATTTAACCCCTAAATGTCAGACTAAACTGGGTTTTACCCTAGCAGAAGTCCTAATCGTCCTTGCCGTCATTGGTGTCATAGCAGCGTTGACAATACCGACATTAATGACTAAATATAAAGAAATGGAAACCATTACGAGACTCAGAAAGGTTTATTCGACATTTGCCCAAGCTTATGAACGTGCAACAATTTTCCATGACACGCCTGACCATTGGAATTTAGTTGATACGCGGAGTCCGGAAGGGGCACAAAATCTCCTAGACAATATTGCTCCATACATGATTATTGCGAAAAAATGCGGGAACAACCCCGGATGTTTTACGCAAGGGTACAAAAAGTTTCTTGATGGTACCGATGACATTGATATTGATGCCAGAACCGATGACACAAAATTTATTTTAGCCAATGGCGTGGCGATAAGTATAATTATTGTAAATAAGGATTGTGCTATGTCACGCGGCCCATCAACGGAACTATCTCAAATATGTGCCATTGCAGATATTGATATTAATGGCTATGGGCCTCCTTATCAAAATGGCAGAGATATATTTACTTTTTATTTAACAAAAGACTCCGTTATACCTTCCGGGGTGAGCGATGAAACTCATTATACTTTATCAAGATGTTTTAGCCAGGGTATGGGTTGTACGGCGTGGGCAATTTACAACCAAAACCTAGACTATTTACACTGTAGCGATCTTAGCTGGGGCGGCAAAACAAAATGTAACTAACCAAAAAACTTTTTAAAATGCAATAACAAAAGCTCATCTGTTTAGAGGAGTTGGAAAAGATTTTTTTGTGTTAAATAGGAACTAACGGCAGGTTATCGCGCAAAACAGATGGGTAAAGCAGTGATAAGCCGGTGATGTAATTAATGGTCAAGTCAAACAAAAAATGTCGAAAGGCGCTTAATACAAAGACTGACTTGAGATAGTGAAAAAATGTTTAATTCTGTAGGAAATCCTTTTAACAAAAAAATCGAGTCTTCGACCTCCTCCGACAAAGATAAACAGCAAAAGCAGCAGGAGAAAAAGGAGCAGGAAAGACGGCTTCTTGATGAGGACGAGCCGGATGAAGTCAGACTTGGCGGCATGCCGATTTTGACCGAGGACGAGATTAAATATATGGTTAACAGCTATGTCGCGAAACTCAAGGACGAAAACGAGATGCGCGAAAAAGTTGTGCAAAAGCTAGACGGTTATCTGGCGAAATTTGACGTGCAAAAATTCATGAAACGTAACCCCAACCTGACAAGTTCAGAGTTTTATATGGTTATGTTTAACGAAACTGAGGGATTGGTTAAATAAATAATAACATCCCGTCATTCTGAGCACGGCGAAGAATCTCAAAATCTGCGCTATATTGGAATGACCTTGAGATGTTTCGGCTATGCCTCAACATGACGTCAGTTCGCTTCTTTAATCACAACAATCGTCTGTTCAATCTCTTGTTTTAAATAATCAAGCTGCTGCTGGATGTTATTTTGGTCATAAATATATCCCGCACCGCTGTAAGATAGGTACGGATTGTATTTCACAGCTTCTGCACGCAGTTGCGCGATGGCGTTTGCTTGGGTGCTTAATTGCATTAGTTTCACAAACGAAATATAGCTGCTCTCCGGCTTTCCGTCATATTTGTCGCGTAAATAGTCCGCGCTTTTGGTGAAATAATAGGTGCGGGAAACAAATTTCTGAACATCTTCGCCGTTTTCGATTGAAGTAAGCATTTTTTCGATGACAGGCAAAAGGTCGTTGAGGTCATTCAAATACGGTGAAGTTTTGTCGGTTTTTAAAATAATATTTACAAAGCCCGGATTGTCTCGCGGAGCCGGCTTAACCTGGTTTGCCGAATGAAAATCATCCGTTTTTTGGTAAAGTGGTTTTGCGGTTCCCGGGTCAGTTGTCGTGAAGGTTTTAGAAAGATCAGGCAATTTACCCACATAACCTTTGCCTTCAAGCTCTTGCTGCGGAGCTGTCGGTTTTCCCTGCGGCTTGCCAAAGCTAAAAGCGTGAGCCTGAACCCCCGTTAACATTGCTATTAAAAATAAAGCGACAATCTTCCTCATAACATTATTATAACCCTTCGGGTTGCAACTTGCTCGTTCGTTAAATAAAATGTTTGCATTTTATTTAATTCGCTCTCTCATTACAACCCTTCGGGTTGTAACTCGTTCGCTCGGAAAAGAATATTAAATCGAATTTTAAAGCGAGCTTTCATTCGATTTCACAATCTTTTCTCTCACTCTCTCATTATAATGAATTTTTTCAAAAAATCATCATTTATTAATAGTAGTAATTCCCGAGTGGTAATTTAGCTTTGTTTCAAGTAGAATAGTTACGCGAGAGATAAAAAACAGATGAGAAGAGACTTCATAAGCCGATAATACAAAAATATGCAAGAAGATAAACAAGTCGACAAAAGGCGGAATAAACAAATTTTGAATGTAATATTAGAAAAAGGAGAAAATCATGAAAAAAACACTAGCAGATTTGGGCGACATTAAAGGAAAAAGAGCGCTTGTACGTGTAGACATTAACGTTCCGTTGGACGAAAACAAAAACGTAACTGACGATACAAGAATCCAGGCGATTGTTCCCACAGTAAGATTTTTACAAGAAAAAGGCGCACGCATCATCTTGATGGCGCACTTGGGCAGACCAAAAGGAGAGGTTAACCCTGAATTTTCACTTGCTCCTGTTGCAAAAGAATTATCAAAAGTTTTAGGCCAAGACGTATTGTTCGTTAAAGAATTAGTTGGTCAAGGCGCTGATAAGACTCTTGAACAACTAAAAGATGGTCAAGTTGCATTGCTTGAAAACATCCGTTACTACGCGGCTGAAGAAGCAAAAGACGACGATATGACATTTGCTAACGAACTTGCTAAACTCGGCGATTTCTATGTAAATGACGCGTTTGGCGCAGCACACAGAAACCACACTTCAACAGCAAAACTTGCTAAAGTTCTTAAACCGGCTGTTTCAGGTTTGTTGATGGAAAAAGAATTAAGATGTCTTTCACAAGCACTTGATAACCCGACAAGACCGTTCACAGCGGTTGTTGGCGGCGCGAAAGTTTCTTCTAAAATAGGAGTGTTAGAAAACTTAATCGACAAAGTTGACAACTTGATTATCGGCGGCGGCATGGCTTATACGTTTGTTAAAGCTAACGGCGGCAAAATCGGAAATTCAATTTGCGAAGATGACCAAATGGAAACAGCAAAGGCTATCGAGAAAAAAGCGGCTGCAAAGAATGTTAAATTGATTATGGCAACTGACGTTCTTGTAACAGACGATTTTTCCGGCAACGGCACAAACAAAGTTACAGCTGTAAACGAAATCCCTGACGGGTTTGAAGGTGTTGATGCTGGTCCTAACACTCAAAAGGCGTTCGCGGATGTTCTTAAAAATTCAAAAACAATTCTTATGAACGGACCGGTTGGCGCGTTTGAAAACCCTGCGTTTGCAGAAGGTACCAAATCAGTTTTGGCAGCGATTGTGGATGCAACCAAAAACGGTGCGATTTCTGTAATCGGCGGCGGTGATTCAGTTGCGGCGGCGAAAAAATACTTCAAAACAGAAGACTTTACGCACGTTTCAACAGGCGGCGGTGCCTCTTTGGAATTTATCGAAGGCAAAGTGCTCCCTGGCGTTGCAGCGCTCGACGACAAGTAGGGCTTAATATTATAACTAATAGTCATTGCGAGGGAGTAAATTTATTTACGACCGAAGCAATCCAGAAACAGTAAGACTGGATTGCCGCGCTCCTTCCAGTCGCTCGCAATGACGTAAAGGTCAAGGTAGAATGAAAATAGAATTGCTGGCACCTGCAAAAGACAAAAAGACGGCGTATGCTGCTATTGATTCGGGTGCCGATGCAATCTATATCGGCGCACCGGCTTTTGGGGCGCGTAAAAAGGCCGCCAATTCGCTTGATGATATTAAAGAAATCGTTGATTATGCGCATGAATTTTACGTGAAAGTTTATGTGACACTCAACACGATTTTGACCGATGACGAGTTAAAATCTGCGATGAAACTTATCCATGATTTGTACAAAATCGGTGTGGATGCTGTGATTATTCAAGATATGGGCATTATTGAAGCGGCGATTGAGGGCAAACTCCCGCCAATTCCGTTGCATGCGAGCACGCAGTGTGATAACAGGACGTCGGAGAAGGTGAAATTCTTTAAAGAAATTGGGATTTCGCGGGTGATTTTGGCGCGCGAGTTGTCGCTGGAACAAATCGCTCAAATGCCTAAAGATATTGAACTTGAAGCCTTTGTCCATGGCGCGTTGTGCGTTTCTTACAGCGGTCAATGTTATTTTAGCGCGGCAAACGGCGGACGCTCAGCAAACCGCGGAGAATGTGCGCAGCCTTGCAGAAAAAAATATTCGTTGGTCGATTCTGAAGGAAAAACAATCGTAAAAGACAAGTATTTGTTAAATCTTTGCGATTTTAACGCCTCGGTGCATTTAAAAGATTTAATCAAAGCCGGCGTAACTTCGTTTAAAATTGAAGGCAGACTAAAAGATGAGAATTATGTGCGCAACGTTGTTTCTTACTATCGACAAGAACTTGATAAAATTGCACAAAAAACCTCGTCAGGTAAAGTGGTGCTTGACTTTGAACCTGATGTGAACAAGACTTTCAACCGTGGATATACGGATTATTTTTTGAGTAAGAGAGGGCAGATTTGGAACTTTGATACCCCAAAATTCATGGGAGAAGAAGTCAAAGATATCTCAAAATTGCACCAAGCAGATGGTTTGTGCTGTCTTGAAAATGGCGAACTTCGCGGTTGTTCGGCCGATAAAATCCCGCCAAAAACAAAAATTTACCGCAATTTTGATTATGAATTTAATAAAAAGCTCACAAATTCCCGCATAAAACGCCAAATCGAAGTAGAGATAGGGGTAAACAAAGAGGTATTACAAGTGGCCGATGAAGATGGAAACCGAGCTGAGATTGCGCTTCCGGTAGGCGAACCCGCTAAAAACCCCCAACAAATAAAAGAAACTTTTATTAAACAACTTTCAAAAACAGGCGATGGAAAATTTTATGTTAGCCAAATCGCAATAAATGGCAATCTGCCGTTTTTGCCTGTTGCGCAAATCAATGAACTTCGCCGTCAGGCGCTGGATTTGCTCATGAATGAACGACTAAAAAACTACAAACGCGAGGTGCAAAAACCGCTAAATTATGCGCCGTTTCCAATTAAAAATCTTGACTATCGTGCCAACATCCACAACACTTCGGCAAAAAACTTCTACGAAAAATGCGACTGCGAGGTTATGGGAATGTCCTTTGAGTCTGGCAACGACTTAACTTTTACCCCTGAACTCATGCGAACCAAACACTGTCTGAAATTTGCGTTTGATATGTGCGGACAACCCGAGACATTATTTTTGGTTGATGAAAAAGGAAAAAAATACCCGTTAGAATTTGATTGCGCCAATTGTGAAATGGTGATTAAATCTGCTCACTAACGCTTCTTGGATTTGCGGTAGGGCGCCGTGTGAGTGAAACGAACCCAGCCCTACCGCAAATCCGCTTGACATTTTGCTAAAAAACATTAAAACATCACTACCGAATTATTGGGGTTGTCGCGGGAGTAATGTCCCGCTCCAACAGACGAGTTTCGCCCTCTCACAAAATGATACTTAATCATTTTGTTCGGCAGAGTGAAGCACTCTGCCCAAAATTCGTCCAAAAAGATGACAACATCAGGGTGGAATAAGAGTATAGTAGTATTGGAGGATAATTCGCCAGATGGGGATGAATTCAATAAATGTAAACCAGCGGCCGTATTACGTCAATCAGAACCAAATTAAAAAACGGGAAGATGACGAAAAATCTGCTGCGCAAACCCGGCGCGAAGAAGATGTTAACGAAAACAGCCGCAGCAAAGGTCAGCAGTATGCCGAAGAAGCAAGACAAGACAATCGCCCGGCTTCAAAACCTATGGGCTACACGCCTTACACCCCGGCTTATTCAGCGTCAACTTTGAGCGCTCAACCAGTTGTCCAAACACCTCCATCCCAAGCGGCTGGCCAACAGGCAGGCGGAAAAATCTCTCCAAATATCAATATCGCGCAAGTTTTAAAAGACTTTAAAAACACAGCGGCAGCTATCGGAACCCCGGCGGACCTTAACGAAGAAGTTAACGGTTACTTGTCGCTGATTGAAAAACAGGTTACAAAAGATAACCCGAACACCCGTTTGGTTAAATCTAACTTAAAAAATGCCTCCACAATTCTTGATAAATATATTTCCGAGACCCTAAACAAAGAATCAAAAGTTGTTGAAAACTGGGTCGATGCGTTGTTCTTGCAGCAAATTGATTTTAAATACAACGAAAACGATGTTAACGCACAGTTCTTGGTGAAATTCCCCGAGGGCGTGGCAAAAGCTGAAGACAAAAAGGCCGAAGAAACCCCTCAAGCCCAAACCCCTGAAACCCCTCCAGCCAAACCCGGAATCCCGCAAGATAAAGAGTTAAAATCAGCGTTTATTCAGGCGAAGAAATTGGCTTATGCAGACAAACCAGCCGCGGCAATTCAGGCGTTCCAGACCGCTCTAGAGCGCGCTCGTGAGGTCGGCGACACTGATACAGAATCAAAAATATTCTTTGAAGTCGGACAAATTTATGACGATCACGACCAGTTTAATCGTGCGTTAATTAGCTATAACAAAGCAATCGAAGCAAGCCAGGACACCAACGTTAAAACTAAGGCGCATTTTTCAATGGGTCAAATTTATGACGATGTGAATTATGTAACCCCGGCGCTTGACCACTATTTTAATTCAATCTCTTATGGCGGAGAAGCGGAAAACCTTGTGGCGCAATCAACAGCACTCGCTAAAGTCGGAAACATTTATACTGATATGTTTGAGGAAGCATTCGATTATTACAGTATCGCAGGCGATTTGGCTGAGCAAACTGACAACTCAAAAATCAAAGGCTATGTTTCTTCAAGTTTAGCTGGCGCATATCAAAGATTTGGTGAACCGCAAGAGGCTTTGCGTTCTTATTCGAATGCGGTAAAACATTACAATGAATCGAATTCTCCATCTAAAGCTGCGCAGAATTATTTAAATGCTGCTGATATTATGCTCGAATTTAATAACCAGGAGAAAGCACGTGGTCTTTTGAAGAAAGCGCAGGTGTTGGCCGGTAAATCATCTGACGAATATCTTCTGAATCAGGTTGAAGCAAAACTCCTTCAGGTGAAGTCTTAAGCCGTTCCGGAATATATGGCATCTCCGCGCACATACAGTGAATTCCGCCTCCCATACAGCGTAATTCTGCGGGCATTCTTCCGTCGGCAGAGATAAAATGCACATTTTCCGGTTTAATGTAACCTTTTAGATTTTTCATAAATTCGTTTTTAAAACTGAATTTTATTTTCTCGCTAATATCTTCGGTCAACAACAAAGCCCTGTCCAGGTCATCATCGTTTGTGATATAGACCAAATCCCCGTTGGGTTTTTCGTGAACAACGGCGTTCATATAGTTCATGTGGTGTATCAATGATTTTCCGTTAAAGGTATAAAGCCTGCCCGGTACTCTTATAGGGTTATATCCGTCTTTTTGCAACTTGGAAATGATATTTTCCATTGGGACAAAACGATAACTGCTTTTGTAATAATCACGTGCGTATTGAACAAATTCCCTTTTGTATTCCACTAGTTTTAACAAAAATTCGTTGACTTCAAGATCATTTGTATGTTTTAAAAATCTTGTTGCCGCGCCTGCTGCTTGGTCTAAAAGCTGCAAAGTCAAATTATCGTCAGCAACCAAAATATCTTTGCCTTTCAACGGTCGCACCGCCAGATCTATGTGAAAATCCGGTTGTCCGATATATTCAATTTTTTCCACCCCAAAATCTTTGGCCTTGTTATGAACACCATTGTATAATTCTGAGCCCGCCAGCATTACAAGTTTACCGTCTTTTTCAATTATAAAGAAATTTCCGCCGGCTACATCCGGGCAAGAGCCAACAGAAGTGAAATTCTTTTTAAAATTATCAAGGAATGTCCGCACCCCTAAATCACTATTCCCGCCATAAATTATACTATTGTCAGGCAAGAAATTAATGCTATCCTGCACCCAGGGGTAGGCGTGCGGCACATCCAGCCCGGTGAGATTTTTTGAAAAATTGTTTTTAATAATCCCGGCACCAGTATTTAAAAACACATCACAGCCCAAGTCTTTTACAATTTTTGTCACTTCTTGAGCCGCAACTAAGTTGGTTTTATCGGCATAGTTAAAAAACAGCCCGCCAAGCGGCCTTGCTCCGTAACCTTTAAATGAATTTTGATTTTCTACATTATTGATGCGCATCTTGAAAGTATTAAAACACGTGAAAAAGTTTTTTGCTAGCCCGAGAACCCGTCATTCTGAGCCCTGAATCAAGTTCAGGATAAACTTCGCGAAGAATCTCAAATTTTATGCAAATTGCAACTACTTTGCGATGCTTCGGGCTAAAGCCCTCAGCATGACGAAAAATATATTATTCAGCCTTGCTTATCGATTTCCATAACATGTCGAATAATCGTGTGTGCCATAAGAAGCATGTATGGGTTAATCATGTTGGTCTCAGACATATTGACTTTTGCTTGCGGCTTGTCCGTGGCGGCAGGTGTAGCGGTTTCTTTGGTCTCAAATGCCACAACCGATTGCATTGAATAATGTTTTTCATCCGCCTGAATCCGCAAGAGCAGTTCGTCTTTCGGGAATTTCTCAGAACACTGAATGCTCACACTCACTGAATGCATGTCCTCAAGCATCAGTACCGCGGTTATAGTGCCGTAATTTAGTGTTGTAATCGTGATTATCAAAATACTGTCGCTCAAATCATCTTTTTCGCCAGCCTGAATTTCTAAATCAAACCCCGTACCTTCTTGCAGCGGGAGCCACGGAAGGTAAAGCAGCATAAGCATTTTTAGGGTTTGTGCCGAATCGTTTTGAGCTGCTGTTGCGATACTTGCGTTAATGATTTTTGCCGCATCTCTTAGTTGTGAAAGGTCGCCAACCCCCTGACGCGCCGCGGCTGCCATTGAAGTTATAATTTTTGCAATCGCGTCTTTGCCGTTGGCTTGGATTAGCGCAGAAATGTCGGTGAGATTAATCAATCCGTTTGAAGACAGAGTAAGGTTGCGCAGAGTCGATTGTAGGTTAGCCGGGAGCGATTTGCTGCCTGTTAGGAGCATGTTTTGCGCCTCTGTTAACGATAGCCCCTGCAATTGCGCCAGAATCTGTGCCTGAGTCTGTGAGAGCGCGTTTCTGTTGGCATTAATCTGCGCGAATTGCTGCTGAAATTGCTGATAAGACATTCCTTTTTGCATCATAAACACAAGCTCGTTCATATTCTTTGGCATATTCATCATGTCTTTTACATAAGCTGCCCGTTCAGAACCCTCAAGTCCTGCCATTTGCGGGTTTGCATAATTCGTCCCGGCACTTGGCGCCGGTGTTGTGTTCTGTGGTGTGGGCGTAGGCATGGATGGTTGTGCGCTTCGCGCAGAGGCACTGGTATTAACCCCCGTCGGGCGGCGGTTTACAAACGCAGATATCAAATTTGAAAGGTTAAAGTCAGCCATAATATTATAATTATAACCCTTCGGATTTTAATTTCACTCCCTTATTATAATGGTTTTTTGTAAAAAATCCATAAGGTTGAGGTTAAACCCTGCTATTTAACCGGCAGATACGCCTGCGGGTAGTTATAATCCTCTTTAAACCCTAAATGGCGATACATTTTTAGCGCCTGGAAGTTGTTTGTTTCGGTCGTTGTATTTATTTCAGTAATCGGTTTTTTGCCATTTTCAACCCATTCAATAATTCTGTCTAATGAGTGTTTCAACAGGTGTTTTGATAAACCTTTGCCCTGGTGGTCTTTTTTAATCGCAACAATCGGAACGTTTGCAATAGTGCCGCCGGTCAGATTCATAAAACAAACCCCCGCCGGAAGGTTGTTGCACAGCAAGACACTTGACGCCTCAGGTAAAAACTCCGCGTAAATATCTTTTGTAACCTTGTTTACGATGTCATAAGTGCCGTCTAAAGTCTTAAATCTCGGATCAAATAGCGCATCGGCAGAAGTTTCAAACGCTTCTTTAATAATTTCTACAGCGTCTTTTGTATAAATTTCATCCCACGGAACAAGAGTATAACATGGGTTCAAATCAGTTAGATGTGTGAGTTTCAGGATTTCTCTTGAATTTGTTCCGTCCATCATAAATCTCAAAACAACGATTCCCACAAACTTGAAACCATATCGCGCAATCTCGCCGATATTAGTCTTTTGCGCACCGAGCATCGGATAGCATACGACTCTTTCTGCACGTTCTTCCTTAGTTAGTTCAAGGAATTTTTTGACCAATACCCGAAGGCGTTCGGCACTGCTCTCAAGGTTAAAGAAGTGGATAATATTAAGTTCAATTGCCTCGGAAATCAAGTCTGTGTAAACCAAGAACCCGACCGGCATGTTGTCTTCATAAAGCGCTATGCATTTGATGAAATTTTCTTTTACAGCGTCTGTGAACCCTTCGTAATCCAATGGCTCAAGTTCAAAATTGTAATCCGTAAAAGCCCGTTGTCTAAAATCTTTGTAGACACCGGAAAAACTTTTAAAATCTTCTTCGGTTAACAGTCTGGCTTCTAAGGTTGTTTCGCTCACAGCAAATGCTCCATCCGCTCTTTTTTTGTGTCCATATAACGTTTATTATGCTCGTTAATTTGAGGATCAATTTTCACTATATCATGCACAGTCAAGCCGTAACCATTCAAAGCGATGATTTTTTTGGGGTTATTCGTGATTAGGTTAAAATCATCAAACCCGATATCAAGAATAATCTGTGCGCCAACACCGTAATCGCGAAGGTCAGGTTTGAACCCGAGTGAAATATTCGCATCAACCGTATCTTGCCCGCACTGTTGGAGTTTATAGGCTTTAATCTTGTTGATTAAACCGATTCCGCGGCCTTCATGGCCTTTCATGTACACAAGTGCGCCTTTTCCGTGGGTGCTAATCATTTTTAGCGCGCTTTGAAGTTGATAATTGCAATCGCATTTTAAACTATGGAAAATATCGCCGGTTAAACATTCGCTGTGAACGCGAATGAGCGGCGTTTTGTCGCTTCCGTCATCTGCAACGAGCGCAACATGTTCTTCGCCGGTTAAGTTGTTGTAATAGCCGTAGAGTGTGAAATCCCCAAATTGAGTCGGCAAAGATGCTTCCGCTTCGCGGGTCACGAATTTTTCTGATTTTATGCGGTATTTGATTAAATCTGACACTGTAATAAATTTAATCTCGTGTTTTTTGGCAAATGCTCTAAGTTCATCGCGGCGCGCCATCGAACCGTCTTCGCTCATGATTTCGCACATAACCCCAGCAGGTGAGTGTCCGCAAAGCCGCGCTAAGTCGACGCAGGTTTCTGTATGGCCTGCGCGCTCTAAAACCCCGCCGGATTTAGCAGTACATGGGAAAATATGTCCCGGGCGGCGCAAGTCTGAAGGCTGCGCGTCAGGTGCGATAGCTATTTCAATGGTTTTTGCTCTGTCGAATGCCGAAATCCCTGTTGTTACGCCGAATTTCTCCGCGCCGTCAATGCTTAAAGTAAACGCTGTTTTCATGCTGTCGGTGTTTTGTTCAACCATCTGCGGCAATTCCAATCGCTGCGCGATTTCAGGCGCTATCGCGATACAAATTAGCCCGCGGCATTCCTTTGCCATAAAATTTATCCATTCCGGGGTGACAGCCTGCGCTGATAACAGCAGATCGCCTTCGTTTTCGCGGTCTTCATCGTCTGCGACGATAATAGGTTTTCCCGCTTTAAAATCTAATAATGCTTCTTCGATTGTGTTAAAACAAGTTGAATGGTTGAATGGTTGAATGGTTGAATGGTTTTTTTTATCTGACATCTTGGCCCCTATATAAATCCGTTCTCAGTTAAGAAATTTTGAGTAATATTCGTTTTTCTGGTGCTTTTATTATCGCTCGCGCAGAGTAATTTTTCAACATACTTACCGATAATATCTGTTTCAATATTGACGATGCCGTTGACGGCGAGCTCTTTAAGGCTTGTGTTTTCATAAGTGTGCGGGATAATTGCGACTTTAAACACATTAGCTTTTACTTCTGCAACAGTCAGGCTTATCCCGTTTATCGCCACAGAACCCTTATGAACAATGTATTTTGAAAACTCTTGCGGGATTTCAAACTCAAGTTCATAAAACTCGCCCGTTGAGGTCTTTTTAACCAATTTCCCAATACAATCAATGTGGCCGGAAACAATGTGGCCGCCAAGTCTGGTCGATGGGGTTACCGCGCGCTCTAAATTCACCACGGAACCTGTTTTAAGGTTGTTAAAGGTTGTTACTTTAAGGGTTTCGCCGCTCACTCTTGCGGTAAAAAAATCGCGTCCGAGTTCGACGACTGTTTGGCAGCAGCCGTCAATTGCGATGCTGTCGCCGATTTTGGTATTTTCAAGCACAACAGAACACCCGATTATGATTTTATCGTTTGTAAATCCTTTGACTATGCCTGTTTCTTCGACAATCCCTGTGAACATGACTATAGTCTAGCATAAAGCCAAAAAGAAACAAAGCAACCGTATTGAAATATAGTCCACAATATGTTATAAATAAGATGTTGGAAGGAAGGGCGGATTTTCGGTAGGGCGCCGTGTGGCGAAGCCACCCAGCCCGCAAGTTGGAGGGAAACCACGCTTTCCCGACTACCCGAATAATCCAAGAAAAGAGGAGAGTATGAACGGATTAATTGAGAACATTAAAAGAACTTTTAAAGACAAAAAACTGCCCGTTGTTATGGGGATTTACGTCTTGATGACTGCTGTCTATATGCTTTGTACAACGACCAAGGAGGGAAGTGAATTCATTGGCGCTTTGCCATTGGAGCTTTTGATCCCAACGTGCCTGGCTATTCTTGTCGGAGCGATAGCTTACGTGCTTATCCTGTACGGGTTTAGTTTCCAATTCATGCACAATGTTTTTAACGATAATTTCGAGGACAAACTACCGGATTGGAGCCTGTCACAATTTAAGCTTTCCGGGAAAGCTATACCGCTCGCCATTGTTTGGTTTTTGTACGTAATATTGATGTATATCGCTTTTGTGGTGGTGGCCATTCTTGGAGGCGCCATTTTGGGAATACTTTCTAAATTGCTTGCTCCGCTCGCCTTTGCGTTGGGGTTTTTGTTTGCAATAGGTCTTATTGCAGGATTTATTGCTTTTATTCTTTATATGATTTTTACCACCTATATTTGGGTATCATATTCGGAAAACTATGTGGCTGCGGGATTATATAATATTTTACTGCCGTTTAAATTTATGAGGGCATACTTAAAAGACACGGTTATATTATGTTTGAAGGTTTTTGCGCTTTATCTTGTTTCAATGATTTTGTTGATTCCTGCATTTATAAACCTTGGGAAAAATGATTTATATCTGCTTTCTGACCTGCCGCTAATCTTGCTCTACAGCGTAATCATGTTCCCTATATGGCTGGGTACAATGCGCAGTTTTGTTGAATTATACAAAACTAAAAGAATGAACGCAGAATAACCAATTTATGATATAATTATACGGATGGCTAACAAAATTACCGCACCAAAAGGAACAAAGGATATTCTTCCACAAGACGCTGCCCAGTGGCAGCTGATGGAAGCGCAGGCGCTTGAAATTTTTTCAAAATACGGCTACAAGGAAATTAGAACGCCGATTTTTGAAGCGACAGAGCTTTTTGCGCGTGGCGTGGGCGATACGACTGATATCGTTAATAAAGAAATGTACACTTTTGAAAAAAGCGATCGCTCTCTGACACTTCGTCCGGAAAACACAGCCGGTGTGGTTCGAGCGTATATCGAAAACGGTATGTCAAGAATTTCACCACCCGTAAAACTTTGGTACAAGGGCCCGATGTTTCGCTATGAGCGCCCGCAAGCAGGCCGTCAAAGACAATTTCATCAAGTTGGCGTTGAACTCTTTGGGATAAAAGAAGCAGCCGCTGATGCGGAAGTTATTGTTGTTGCAACAAATTACCTAAAATCCTTGGGCTTAAACGACTTAGAAGTGGAATTAAATTCGCTGGGTTGTCCTGATTGCCGAGAGAATTTCAAAACAGCATTGAAAAAGTCTTTGGAATCAGAGTTAGATGAGCTTTGCGAAGACTGCAAAAACCGTTATGAAAAAAATCCTCTAAGACTTTTAGATTGTAAGGTTCCGACCTGCAACGCTATTTTTGCGCAACCGCAAATTCAAGAAGTCGTGCAATCGGATTTTATTTGTGATGAGTGTTCGGTGCATTTTGAAGAAGTTAAAAGTTATTTATCAAACATGAGTGTAAAATATTCCATAAACAAGCTAATGGTGCGCGGTTTGGACTATTACAACAGAACAGTTTTTGAAATCAAGTCAAACAATTTAGGTTCGCAAAACGCGGTTTGCGGCGGCGGACGCTATGACAGCTTAGTAGCAAACCTTGGCGGAGAAAGCACACCTGCTGTCGGCTGGGCGATGGGTATGGAGCGCATAAATTCGTTAATTAAATCAGTCGAACCGGTAAAAATTGACGCTTATATCGTATCAGACACCTCAGTGGAGGCTTTTAAGCTAGCCGAAGAACTTCGTGCGGCGGGTTTGAGTGTCGAAATTGATTTATCAAGCAAAAAGTTTACTAAACAACTTGAAAAAGCAGCAAAAACAGCGAATTTCGCGCTGATTTTGGGCGAAGACGAGATAAAAAACAACTCCGTTGCCGTAAAAAATTTAGACACAGGTAAACAAGAAACAGTCAACAGAAAAGATGCTTCGGAAAGGATAAAAATTGGCGCCAGTTAATCAAGTAATAGAATCTTTGATAACCGCCTTTTCCAAAACCTTTGATGACTTTCAGGGGCTTTATTTGTTTGGAGTTTTCTTAGACGGAAAAGACCACGCCAACGAAGATATTGAGCTTGTGGCGATCTTTAACAACACAGACAAGGACAAACGCGAAAAAATCTGGCAAGTTATCGGTAAAATCGAGTCAGAGCTTGACGTTTGCATAGATTTATACCCATACACTCAAGAGGAATTCAAAAACGACGAACTCTACGACGAGGTTATGGAAGAAGGAATTTATTATAGGAACTAGAAACTAGAGATTAGGGACTAGTAGGCATTGAAAGGACAGATAATGGATAAAATTACTATACGTTCAGACAGAAAAGACGATTACAAATTCACATATAAAGGTGAAGAAATAGTTTTGGGCGCGGGCAAAATCATCAGCATTGCAAACGGACTTGCTGACGTTGTTCTTCCAACAACTGAGATGAAAATTATTAACAATTTGATAGTAGTAAAGTAAAAAATCTACAATATTTGATTCACTCCGTCATTCTGAGTGTTAACGAAGAATCTCAATGCTTATGCAAATCACCAAGATTTTGAGATGTTTCGGCTGCGCTCGCATTAAACAGGTGCTCTCTTGCTTTTGCCTTCTGCTCGCTCGCCTCAACATGACGAGACATTAATTAGCCTTGCCAGCCGCCGAGGATGTGCAGGTGCAGGTGGAAAATCTCTTGTCCGGCAGCTTTACCGGTGTTAATTCCGACGCGGTAGGATTCCAAGCCAATCTTTTTGGTGGTGTCTTTGACTGCTTGCAAAAGTTCGCCCATCAGAATTTTATCTTCAAGTTCGTTGAGTGACGGCACATGCACGCGTGGAACAACGAGCAAATGAACAGGGGCTTTCGGGTAAAGATCCTTAAACACCACAACATATTCGTTTTCATAAACGAATTCTGTCGGGATTTCGCCGCTAATTATTTTGCAAAAAATACAATCGTCGTGCATATTGAAAGTTTATAATAAAGTGAATAAGTTGTAAATAAGAGTTTTTATTCTTCAGTCATTGCGAGGAGCGTAGCGACGTGGCAATCCAGAAAGCATCAGACTGGATTGCTTCGCTTTCGCTCGCAATGACGAGAATATTTGTAGTAAAATTGAGCGTATGATTAGTAGCGGATTGAAAAACTTACTGGAACAAAAGAAGGCGTTTAAACTAATTTGCGGCGCGGGAAACATTGACGCGGATGAAGTTGAAAGACTTGTGTCTATTTATTCTCAAGCCGGTTGTAAGTTCTTTGATGTCAGCGCAAATAAAGAAGTCATTGAGGCGGCAAGGCGTGGTATGGCAGAGCGCGAAGGCTATTTGTGCGTGAGCGTCGGGGTTAAAGGTGACCCGCATGGGGACAATTTTGGCGATTTGGTTGATGTAATTGATTTACCCATTGATTGTTTAGAGCTTCATGCTTCGGTTGAAGACGCTATAACAGACAAATGGCAGTGGATGAACGACAATTTTGACGGGTTTTTGAGCCTGTGTATTAGCCGGGGAAAATTAAGCGATGTAGGGTTAATTAAGCGCGTGAGAGAAGTTTGCGCGGTTCGAGAGCCTTATACAACAATAATCCAGGCGGACGGGTTTCCGATGAGCGGGGGAAAAGACGATTACAAAACAACGTTGCAGGCAGTGGCCACTGCAGAAATAGTTCAAAACGCGAACTTGCCGGCGTATTTGCTGCTTTCAGGAGGAACAAACTCCAAAACAGCAGAACTCGCGCGACTTTGCGGGATTGATTTCAACGGAATCGGGATAGGGTCATTTGCCAGAAAAATTATCCAGGACTGTCCTGAAGAACAAGAGGTGGCAGCAATTGCAAAAAAACTCATTATTTAATTTTTTCAATTTTTATTTCATAACCAAGAATTTTTAGAATTTCTTCAACTTCAGTATAGCGAATAGTTTCCTTTGTCAGTTTCTGAATAACACTGTTCATTGCAAGCCTTCTATCTTTGTTTTTATTATTTTTCATCTTGCTGGCAACATTTGTCAATGTCGTGGATTCTGTTGCAACTAATGCCTTAATTTTCTCTTTTATACCCATTGCCATATAATACTATTATTTGACATTTTAGTGTACTTATCCTATACTTGCTTTATTTTAATAAAGCAAGTATCATAAATATAAAACATTAGTAAAGAAAGGTTACAGTGCAAAAAGGAATATTGGATATTGAAGAAAACGTTTTGGCACTGGAAGATTATGTCAAAACCTTTTCTTATGCATTTTGTCATTGTTGCGAAGAAAGCAAAAGTACTCATCATTTAGTCTTTCTGACACAAATTATAGAAGAACAGTTTCAAAAAATATACGACATTATTGATGAATGTTGAGTAATGGGGCGTTTTGTTTATAGTATAATACTTAGTAATGAAATTTAGAGAAAACGTACGAAACTTTTGCATAATAGCACACATTGACCACGGAAAATCAACGCTCGCCGACAGATTGCTCGAATATACCGGAACCGTTGCACAGCGTGATATGCAGAATCAATTGCTTGATTCTATGGATATTGAGCGCGAGCGCGGGATTACGATTAAACTTAACGCTGCGCGTATGAATTACACGGCAAAAAACGGCAAAGAGTATGTCCTGAACCTTATTGACACTCCGGGTCACGTGGATTTCTCTTATGAAGTTTCGCGTTCGCTTGCTGCGTGCGAAGGCGCGCTGTTAATTGTAGATTCCACTCAGGGCGTTGAGGCGCAAACCCTTGCAAACGCTTATCTTGCAATTGAACAGAATTTGGAAATTATCCCGATAATTAATAAAATCGACCTGCCATCGGCTGATGTCGAACGGGTCCGCGGGGAAATCGAAGAAGTTTTGGGAATTGATGCGTCTATGGCGATTCCTGTGAGCGCTAAAGCCGGGATTGGGATTGAGGATGTTTTAGAAGCTGTTGTGGATTTTGTTCCGCCGCCGGAAGACACTTGCGATAAACCGCTTCGGGCGCTTGTATTTGACAGCGCTTACGACCAATATTTAGGAACGCTTTGTTTCTTTAAAATCGTCGATGGCGAAATGAAAGTCGGCGATAACGTCAAATTTATGGCATCGGGCAAAAAATATGAGGTTGTAGAGCTGGGGTATTTGACACCAACCCGTGTGCAGGTGGATAAACTTGTTTGCGGCGATGTTGGATATTTTGCGGGTTCTATTAAAGAATTAACGCGGTTTGTTGGTGACACGATAACAAGTGCCGAAAAGCCTTCTAAAGAGGCTTTGCCTGGCTATAAAGAGGCTTTGCCGATGGTTTTCTCCGGGCTTTACCCGGTGGATAATGAAGATTATCATGACTTAAAAGAAGCGTTGGAAAAATTAAAACTCAACGACAGCAGTATAACTTTTGAACCTGAAACCTCAAGTGCGCTCGGTTTTGGTTTCCGCTGCGGGTTCTTGGGAATGCTCCACATGGAAATCGCGCAAGAGCGTTTAGATCGTGAATATGGGCTGTCAATTATTACCACGGCGCCTTCGGTTGTTTACAAAATCCACATGACAGACGGAAGCATTATAGAAATTGATAACCCGGCAAACCTCCCCGCGCCGAATTTCCGCGAATATATTGAAGAACCTTATGTAAAAGTTTCAATTATTACACCGAATGATTACGTAGGGACGTTAATGGATCTAGCACAAAGTAAGCGTGGAATTTTTATCAACATGACTTATCTTGATAAAGTTCGTGCGAATTTGGAATACGAAATTCCGCTTAGCGAAGTTATTGTCGACTTTTACGACCAATTAAAGTCGCGCACAAAGGGTTATGCGAGCATGGATTATGAATTTAGCAGCTACAAACGCTCAAATCTCGTCAAGCTTGACGTGATGCTTGCGGGCGAAATAGTTGATGCGCTTTCGGTTATTTGCCACACTGACAGTGCGTTCCACATCGGACAAAAATTAACCAATAAATTAAAAGATATTATCCCGCGTCAAATGTTTGAAGTTCCTATCCAAGCTGCAATCGGCGGCCGGGTAATTGCGCGTACAAACATAAAAGCGATGCGTAAAAACGTACTCGACAAGTGTTATGGCGGGGATATTTCGCGTAAACGTAAACTTCTTGAAAAACAGAAAAAAGGTAAAAAGCGCATGAAGTCAATCGGACGCGTTGAGGTTCCGCAAGAGGCATTTATGGCAGTGTTAAGTCTGGATGAAGATTAAAAATTAATTTTACTTCTTCATATTAAGCACGTAAACAATAGCCTCAACCCGACTTTTTGTACCAGTCTTTTTGAGGATTGCACTGATATGAGCTTTAACCGTGTGATGTGTGATTAACAATTGCTTGGCGATATCACGGTTATTTTTTCCTTGCATTAGTAAATTTAATACATCCAGCTCTCTTTGAGTTAATGATAATTTATTCATACTTCCGTTACAGCCCTTGTTCCTATCATAGCATAATTTCTCGTCCTGACTATTAGTCAAAGGGGTAGTATTAAGAAAACTTTGTAAACAAATGTAACAAAATTTGGAAAAGTATATACTCATGACGCAATTTGTCAATACAAAAATACTTTATATAGGTATGGAAATCATATGAAAATCAATTTTCATAGGAAATGTATTAAGAGATTATAAAAAGAGTAATACAAAAACAGTTAATACTGTGAGTAAAGATGGAGAATCAAAATGGGTATGAGCATTGACTTTAATCAGTTTATTCCAAAAGCATCAGGACAAAAACAAGCTATAGATGTCGGCACAACTTCAGAGCTGCACGAAGCAGGTGTTGTTCGAGACATTGCCTTTAAAAAAGAATATGATCGCGATTTGTTAAATGCGGTAAATTACGCGGAAGTTGGGTTTGTTAAGTCAGCACCGGTCGCTAAAGAAGACCAAAAAGATTTGAACACTCTAGCGGCATTGGCTGGAATTAAAATGCCAACCGTTACAAAAGCAGTCCACGAAAGAATTGGCGGTGAGGCAACTAATGCAGCAAAGCAGATTGAATTGCTCTCTACAACAGCAAACGCCGAAGCATTTATGGCTAGTCCATTTATGAAAGCACTAGACCAAGTTGCTTTAGCATAATAAGAAAAATTTACTCACAAATTTTAAGCCGGCATGAAGTGTCGGCTTTTTTTGGTCTTGCACTTTAAAAAATAACATCTCAAAACCGTGTAAATATTGAGATTCTTCGCTAAAGCTCAGAATGACGAATAAATTGTAAACAAATGTAACGAATACCTATAAATAATTAAAGTTTTCCGCCATTTCTGCCGATATATAGAGTGTGAGTAAAGCGAATTTTCGTCAAGAACGAAATTCAAGATAACCAGGAGAATGGAAAAATGGCATTTGACGGTATTAATGGAAAATTTAACAAAAGAATCGCCCCAAACGCATTTGGTGTGAAGCCAGTTGAAGTGAAGGATGCAAAAGAAGTTAAAGAAGAAGCTGCTCCGGTAGTTGAGTTTAAGGGTGCAACTGAAGCAAGCGCGCTTGCTGCTCTTGCGGCTCAAAGCAAAGCTAATGTCGGCAGATCTTCTTACGCGCAAGACATTGAAGCTTGCAAAAACTTAGCAAAACTCTTACCGACAGGATTAAATGTTGAAAAATATTTAACTCCGCTTAATGTTGCATCAGTAATGCAAGTTACAACCGGTGCGCAAAAGGCGCTTGATGAAGCAACAACAAAAACAAACGCAGAAGCGTTATTTAAAACCCCAGAATTCAAAATGTTCGAACAAATGTTCGGCGCATAATAAGTTTAGGCTTATAAATAAACATTTACTCACGAGCGGATTTTCGAAGGAGAGGCGACAATAGCTTCCAACCCGAATAATCCAAGACAATTTGAGACCGACAACTGTCGGTCTTTTTATTATTAGGTTTTTGCAAATCACAAAAAATCGGGAGACACCAGTCCCTAGTCTCTTTTTACTACCCCTCAGTTTTGTCTCTTAATTTCTTCAAACCGGTGCCGTAGAAGTATTTCAGCTGTTCAGGGAACTGCTGCTCGATGTCGATTAAATACATATCGCTTTTGATAAAAGATTTTATTAAATAAACCACATCAGGGTTTTGGGTCCAAATCGCTTCCAGGGTTTCGTTTTTTCGCGGTTCTGTGCGGCCGTAAAGCCCTTCGGCATCGTCTGCGACAAGGAATAAGAACCGCTTGCCGAAAGTGTGGTCTGCAAGAGAGGAACCTGTTTGGACAAACACCGTTCCAAAGGTACGAATATCACCGTAAGCCGCGATTTTAACATTTACTCCGCGGTTGTAAGCTTCGCGTAGAGCTGGCTCAAGGTATTTAAAATCTTCTTCCCAAATCTCCAAATAAATATCTTTTTGCGCGTTTTTAACCAGTTCCAGCGCTTTTTGCATAATTTTTGAAAGCCCGGAGATATTTAAAATAGGTTCGTGATAAGTTTCTTTAACATCAGGCAGTTTTTTTTCTAAATAATCAATCGTTGCGTCAAACTTGCGTTTGCAACGTTTAGTTAATTCTTTTGGCTTAACCGGGGTGAAAGTCTGCGGTTTTGTCGCGGATGAAGTTACAATTTGAGCGGACTCTAACGCTTTTAGAGTGTCGTATGCGCGAGATTGTGGGATATTAGCGAGTTTTCCGACTTCATAACCGGTAGAAGGGAATTTTTTTAGCAGCGCAAGATAAACCTTGGCTTCATAGCTATTAAGCCCCAATTCTTTTAACTTTTCAACGATTTCTTCCATAAGACCTCCGGTCTTTTGAACTTCTCTCACTCGCAAATTCAAAAGCGAGCTTTTTTATTTGACTCATTCGTTCGCTCATAAAAGGATTTTAGCAAATTTTGCCAAAAATAGCAAAAGAGATTTATCATCATTGCGAGGGAGTAAATTTATTTACGACCGCGGCAATCCAGAAACGATAAGACTGGATTGCTTCGCCTTTGGCTCGCAATGACGCAATAAAAAAGAGCCCGGAGGCTCTTTTTTATCAATTACGCTTCAACGTATTCTCTAAGGCGTTTGCTGCGGTTTGGATGACGCAGTTTACGCAAAGCTTTCGCTTCAATCTGTCTGATACGTTCGCGGGTTACGCCGAACAATTGCCCAACTTCTTCAAGAGTTCTTTGACGGCCGTCGTCCATGCCGAAACGGAGTCTTAAAACATCGCGCTCTCTTGGAGAAAGCGTGCATAGAACTTCTGCTAAGTCTTCACGAAGGAGTTCAGAAGCAACCGTTTTAATTGGTGCATCAGCTTCTTTGTCTTCAATGAAATCGCCTAAACGGGAATCTTCTTCTTTACCGATTGGGGTTTCTAAAGACAAAGGCTCTTGTGCGATTTTAATAATCTCGCGAAGTTTCGGGATAGAAACGTTCATTTCAACTGCCAATTCGTCCTCGGTCGGTTTTCTTGAAAGCTCTTGAGCCAAACGGCGTGTTACTTTTTTCAATTTGTTGATTGTTTCAACCATGTGAACAGGGATGCGGATTGTACGCGCCTGATCAGCGATTGCGCGGGTGATAGCTTGTCTAATCCACCAAGTTGCATAAGTTGAGAATTTAAAACCGCGTTCGTGGTCAAATTTCTCTGCTGCACGGATTAAACCGAGGTTTCCTTCTTGGATTAGGTCAAGGAAAAGCATTCCGCGGCCAACGTATTTTTTCGCGATAGATACAACCAAACGAAGGTTTGCTTGAACAAGTTTTCTCTTAGCGATAGCGCCAGGGGTGCCGCCTTCAAGAATTTTTCTTGCAAGTTCGATTTCTTCGTTAGCCGAAAGAAGTTTAATTCTTCCGATTTCGCGTAAATAAAGACGAACAGGATCATCAACGGCAATTCCTTTAGGTGATTCCATAGAGGTATCAACTGTTTCGTTGGTGTTCATCATATAAATTTCTTCAAGATTTACTTTAGCGCCGATTTTTTCGGTAACAATATCTTCAATATTATCAGTGCTAATATCGACATTCATAAAACTTACATTATCTTGGGTAAAATCTGCGTCGTCGTCCATTTCGTGTAAATCGAGGTTTTCTTCATCCATAACGCTCACAATAGAGGAGGGTTGTCTTTTTTTTGTCATTAATTGTTCTCCAATTTTTTAATATCTTAGCCAATGTTCGTGATTATTGGCTGTTTCTGCTGTTGATTCTATCTCTCAGCTGCATTTGAATCTTTAGGGCTTCTGTATCATCATCATTTGCATTTATATATAAACTACGTGTCTTCTCCCGTTCTTCTTCCTTTCGACAGTGGTTGATTCTTTGGATATTCTCCTCAATTACAATCTTAAAATCCTTGTCGCTCAGGTTTTTGAAGGTTTCCGAAATGCCTACAAGTTCTGTGATTAAAGTCTGCGCTTCGGGGTCTTGGACGTATGTTGTATATAGCTGTTCAATCAGTCCTTTGGCATTGTTTACGGTATACGATATTTTGTCAAGTGTATTTTTAACATTTGTTAACGTGGATTCCGAAAACAGCGTGTTATCAATCATTTCCCTTAATTGTTCTAATGAAAGAGGACTGTCCGTTACTAGAAAAACGCTCAATAAATTTTTTTGCGCCTTTTCTTCAATTGATGAATTTTTTGTTACAATTCTATTTACAATATGACTCTCATCGGATTTAATTTCTTCCTTCATTTTGCGTATTTCGTTCAATAAAGCGGTTTCATCTATACCCAATGTACTAGAAACCATACGAATATACTCTGATTGAACGATCTCGTTTTTGATTTCGCGAAGGATTGGGATAATTCTTTTTACAAATTTCGTTTTTTCCTGCGGAGTTTTGGCTTCGTTTTTGTCTTTTAAGATGTTATTTAACTGGAAATCAATTAACAATGGCGCGTGTTCCATGTATTGTTTGTAGCTTTCTGCTCCGGCGGTTCTGATAAATTCATCCGGGTCTTTGCCTTCAGGCGGCGCGATTACGCGGATTTCGCAGGCGTATTTATCCTCAGAAGTCGAAATATAGCTCTCGTCAAACTGTTTTATGCTGCCCAATCCAGTGAACGCTTCTTTAATAAGTTCGGCGTTGCGATCAGTTGCTTTTAAACCGGCTGCGTCTGTGTCAAACGACATAAAGATTTTGCGCGATTTTGTGTAACGCGAGAGTAATTTAACGTGATCGGTGGTGAGTGAAGTGCCGCAAGACGCCACGCAATTTTCTATCCCGTGGGCCTGTGCCGAAATCACGTCAAAATAGCCTTCCATCAAGACTACACAATCTTCTTCCTTAATGGATTCTTTTGCCGTGTAGAGTCCGTAGAGCAGTTTTCCTTTGTTATAAATCGGGCCGTCAGATGAATTTAAATACTTTGGCTGTTGGTCGTCGGTGAGCGCACGCGCCCCAAACGCCACGACTTCCCCGAATTCGTTATGAATCGGGATTATAATCCTGCTTCTAAACCGGTCGTAAAATCTACCGTCTTTTTGCGAGATTAAGCCAGCTTTTTCTAAAATCTCGTCAGAAAACTCATTTTTAAATTTTGCATAAAAATCGGAGGTCTTTGGAGCCAAACCTAACTGAAATTTTCGGATAATATCGTTGTTAATCCCGCGGTTATTTAAATACTCCAAAACTGACGCGGATTCAGAGTCTTTTGTTAAGCGAAGGTTATAGAATTCAGCTGCTTTAGTACAAGCCTTAATAAGTTCTTCTTTTAAGCCTTTTTCGGTTCCTGTGCCGAAGCTCTGCGGCATTTCAAGGTGGAATTTTTCGGCGTATTCTTTTATGACTTCCATAAAGTCTTTGCCTTGCGTCTTCATCACAAACGAAAGCGCATCGCCTCCTTCGCCGCAGCCGAAACATTTGTAAATCCCTAATTGCGGGTTGACCGAAAACGACGGTGTTTTTTCTTTATGAAACGGGCATAAGCCCCAATAGTGATTACCATTGCGTTTTAAGATGACCTGCTCGGATACCACATCCACAATATCAAGCCGGTCTTTAATCTGCGTTGTTAATTCTTCCAGTGAACTCGCCATGACAATATATTAACATGAAATTAGTAATTAGGGACTAGGGATTAGGGACTAGGAATCAGCCCACCACTAGTCCCTGATTACTAATTCCTAATCTCTAATCCCTAATCCCTGGTGTGCGTAGTCTGTTGTATTTTATTTTTCCATGTTACAATAAGCCCATGGCGCAAACTTTATCGTATAGCTTGGAAGATTATATTGAAGAAATTTACAACCAGGTCTTAGAAGATGGTCAGGCAAAGGTTACAAAGATTTCTAACGCTCTTGGGGTGCGAAAAGCCTCCGTTACGGGCGCTTTGAACATGCTCTCTGAAAAAAAATTAATTAACTACGCGCCTTATGCGCCAATTACGCTGACTAAAGAAGGCGAAAAAACCGCAAAAAGCATCTTAGAAAAACACGAAGCTATTTTGGACTTTTTTGGTAATGTTCTTGGAATCCCGGCAGGCGAAGCGCTTGATACCGCTTGCAAGATGGAACACATCGTTTCGGAAAAGATTTTTAAACATATAACTAAATTTAATGATTTTGTAAAAACAGAATGCAAAAACTCCCCTGAATTCAAAACACGCATGCAAAAACTCTATAAGGGGTAGGTTATTCGGCTTTTGTAAATAAATATTAAGCCATACATGCAATATGGGGCAATTTTTATGTTGCTTTAGTTTTTACATGAATGTGTAGTGAAAATTAGTGAAAGTTGGTATGTGATGACAACAGTTGGAGCAGTAGGTGTTAATACGGTAAACAGAAATGTTGCTTTTGGCAACTGTAAATGCGACTGTAATTGTGAACCTAGAAAATCAGGCGGCGCAGGCAAAGCTTGGGCATCAGCGTTTGTGCCCGGATTAGGACAAATGCTAGATGGCAGAACCGGTACGGGCATCGGATTTTTAGCTGGTACAATAGCATTAATTGGAGGAACGGCTGCAACTGTTGCCGTGGGGCTTAATAAAGCAGCAGGCAATGTAAAAGGTGTTTCGAAAGGTTTTATCGCAGGTGCTGTAGCATTAACAGCAGCGTTCTATGCAACAAGACTTGCAGATATTGTCAGTGCCTATAGAGGCAAACAAGACAAATAATCACCAAATAAATAATAAAAATTTTAAAAAGATGGATAGCAATATTCATCTTTTTTCATGACATTTTGCTGCGCTCTGCTCGCTTACGCATCTTGGATTATTCGGGTCGTCGCGGGAGTAACGTCCCGCTCCAACAGACGAGTTACGCGTTATTCGCTCACAATCCATATTTGCTCATAAGTTCTGCGAACAGCTTGATAAAGCGCAAATATGTCTTTTGTTCGCTCATTTAACGCTTCACTCTACCGAAAATCCGCTTGACATGTTTTTTTGTTTATTTTAAAGTTAGCTTATCCTAACAGGATATAGAAAGGATATGTCCAAGTGAAAATTGCAAAATTACCCTCTTTTGTTGATCAACCGGTATTATTAAGTAAATTAAATAACCATATGCCAGCTTTGTTAGCAGGTGTTGGCGGTGCGTATTGGGCGCTGGATTCTTGGCATAGTGCCGAGCATAAGCCAAAAGACCAGAAGAAAACCGTTTGGCTCAAAAATGGGATTATTATTGCCAGTACAATCGCTGTAACGCTTGCGGGTACGCGTTTTGTTAAATGGCGCGGGACTGGTGGAAAATTCCGTCTTCCTATTTCACTTAAAGAAGGAAGTCCGTTAATTGAAATTGCTCCGCTGAATGAATCAATCGCAAAGCAAAAAGAGGCTATTACAAAATTTTTAACGTCTAATGCTGATGGAGCAAAAGATGCTGATGTAATAAAAATCTTGAAAAAAGCACATGATGGCGAAAAAGCCTTTTCAACAGATGATATCCACATTTTATATGAAAAATTGGGCGCAAAAGACTATAAAAAGAACTTAGCCGAAGACAATCCTGTAAGAGAATTGTTTGAAGAACTTTTGCCAACGCCGAAGAATTTAACTTCAAAAGAGATTTTCAGTAAAATTGGCGCATTATCCCTTTTGGGCTTTATCCCTGTTGTGGGTGGTGTTGCCGGCGGTGTCGTGGCGGACAAAGTTACCGGTACAGGCAGCAAAGAAAAGACAAGCAACAAAATTAAAGAAGGAATTTACCAGTATTTAGCAAACATTTTCCTCTGTAATGTTGGCGCGGGCGCGTTCTTGTATGCTTCAGAAAAAATGTCTGAGAAAGGTATGATTAAACCGCCGGGTCCGGGTAAAAGACTTGCCATAATCCTTTCAGGTATTGCAATAACAGGTGTTATCGGCGGAAGTTTCATCGCAAACTTGATTAGTAAATATCTAATTAACCCGATTTTAGACGGTAAACAGGCAAAAGACGGCAAAAAAGGCATCTATAACGAAAGAACACCGGAAGCTTTAGATATCGCGCTTCACGTGGACGATATCGCAACCGCAGGGGTTTTGGCGGGCTTCAAATGGATTGAGCCGGCACTGCCGTTTATGTATTTCATCTCCGGCTACCGTGCAGGTATAGGTTACAGAAACGGACATGGACATAAGCGCCAGCGCGCAGCACAGCAAGAGCAAATTGCACAAATTAAAGGAGCAAAAACGGCTAAAGCTATGGCTACTGCATAAAAAACTGGACTCCGCTCTATACTTCATTTTGTCATCCTGAACTTGATTCAGGATCTGTCCACCGTTTGCTTCGACCAATTATTTTTGAGTTGTTTTTTATTGAAATTATATAAACGGCATAATTTTGATTTGTGAGTTTGACTATACTTTATTGACTGTTAGATCCTGAATCAAGTTCAGGATGACAGTTAATCTAATGTTTTTTATAAAGCCTTGTCGTTTCGGGGAATGTTTTTTTATCAGATTAGGTTTATATTCTTTCAAATAATGGAAGGAGTTCTCATGGAAAAAACAACAAAAATTATTTTATCAATAGCAGCTCTAGCGGGCGCTGCAGCAGCAATTGGGGTTATCGCTTACAAGTCCGGTTCTTTAGAAAAACTAGCGCATAATTACAAAAAAATGCTAAAAGATTTCGATTTAAACGAAAAATTAAAACTTATTGCCCATGCGCTTGATAAAGATATTAAAAATACAGAACGCAGGGTTTCTGCCGTTACCCATGAAAACAATCGCAAAAAATACGAAAAAATGGAATGGGATGGGCCAAGACTTTCGCGCGATGAGATTGAGTGTAACTGATTGTAAATATTACTTATAAAAAGGGCATTTTTCAAACTTCACCGTGCTTAAATTAGGGTAAGACAAAACGGAGAAAATATGCCAAGAATAAGTCCAGTAATGCCAACAAGGTTAAAGCAAGTAAACATTAAGCCTTATGTTCCACCTCCAAAGCCTCCAACAGTCCACTCTTACCAAAGAGATGGCGGCAACTGGTCGAGTGCAATGCTAAAACGAATATATGAACTCGAAGGTATTGGCAATCGGACGCCTCTTACTCAAGCACAAGCAAATGAATTGCAGATGCTTAGAAAACTTTATTTGACCCATGACGTAAAAGGCGGTTATGGCGGTGATTAATTGAATAATATTAATATTAAAAAGAATCGCCGGAACTGAAAGTTCCGGCGATTTAAGTCTTTCCCATGTTCGTGTCTTACTCGCTCGCTTGTAACGGCGTTTCAGGCCGGCAAAGCCGCCCTTTCAGCCTGTCTTGGATTGTTCGCAACTCGCAAAAGCGTGGTTTTGCTCGTTTGGACGAACTTGCTGCGCTCTGTTCTTGCGAAAATCCGCTCAGCTCGCTCGCGTTTACTAAGGATTATTTTTACGATTTTTTACTACTTTTGTACTTATAGCTCAATAAACTATAACTATCTACACTTGACGAGGAATCTTCACCATAGAACAAGGACATATTAGTCGCTCTTTTGTGAGTATCTTCATCCATTTTTTCTTGTTTAGCGGAACTGACAGTGAACGCTGTGATTTCTGCAGAAGTTATTTTGCCGTCTTTGTTTGTATCCATGTCTTCAAAATGTTGGATTATCATATTATAGGTGTCTTCAGATAATCCGCTTGCACCGGACGCGTAAAGTTGGATTAATTCTTCTTTTGAGAGTCCGCCGCGAGCCATAGCAGAAGTCAAGGCTTCCATCTCGCTTTCGGCGATTATTCCGTCGCCGTCTTTATCAATTTTTGCAAAATTCGTTTGCAGATATGATGCAAAAGTCCCGTTCATCATGTTTGCTTTTTCGCTGTCCCCTTGGATATCTTTAATTCCCTGAAGTGTTAACCCGTCAGGGTTTTGGGATTTTAAATATGAATATGTGCTGGTCAGTCCTGAAAATATTCCGGATAATAAACCATTATTATTTGCCATGGTATAGCCTCTCTATTGTTGCATATTCATATATTAATAGTTTTTTTTCAAAAATCAACCATTTAAATGGAGGAATTTGGCGAGCGTAAATATAATGAACGCTCATGGTGAGAAAAACCACGATTTTTCGAACCGCCAATATTCAGATACAGAGGAATTTAATGGCTATTGTAATTGACATAAGACAAAAGAACTATATAATAGTATTAACCAAAGGAGTATTGCATGAAACAAGCATCCGCAAAAAAAGGCTTCACTTTAGCTGAGGTTTTGATAGTTCTAGGCGTAATTGGTATAGTTGCTGCTTTAACTATCCCGACATTGCTTAAAAACTGGCAGGAAGAACGCTGGAAAACGGCGAGTAAAGTCTTTGAGAACAGACTTACCGAAGCCGTAGGCCAAATGCATGCTCGTGGAAGACTGACAGTTTATACAACAACAGAAGCATTTGTGGATGAATTAAAGAACTTTATGAGAATGATTGAAGTATGTCAAAATGACAATCTGTCTTCCTGCTTTGTGTCTGAGGTATTAGACGATATAACTCCAATTTCAACAAACACATTATCTACTGCCCAAAGTTTTAGCAAAAGCTGGGGTACTAATATCATTGGTCTGAAATTAGCAAATGGTGCAAATGTGTTTATTGCATATAATCCATCGTGTACTTTAGACCCAGCTGCAACCGGTGAAGAGGTATCAAAATGTAGTGTAGCAGCTTTGTATGATACTAACGGTGATTCATCACCAAATAAATTGACCAAAGATGTAAATCTTTTTAATGCAGAATTGTCAAGTTTCAAGTGTGAGGGAACATTATTGCCGGAAGGAATATGCGTGGGAGATAGTGTTGGTGGATGCATCAATACTTGCGATGGTTCAGAATTCATATCATATGATCCATCCGGAAGTGGAATGGTTTTTTGCAGTCGCAACTGTTGGGCAGGAGTGAAAAAAGCTTGTGCTGATAAAGGAATGAGATTGCCGACAAGTGCAGAATTATTAATAATGACTCAGCATGACGATATTCTGCATCTGGCTCCTTATAACTGGGCTTCTGAAGAAAATTCACCAAATTATTTCGCAAATATTCTTAATTATGGAACAATCGGCCGTATGTATAAAGATATCGGATATGGCGCTCGTTGCGTTAAGACACCATAAGTTTTTATCTGTTGACTCCGTAACCAAAGAGTGCAAAGTCATATTTGACGGGGTCGTGCGGGTCAAATTCTTTTAGTTTTTGAGTGAGTTCAATGACTGCTTTAAAATCGTTTGAGCTTCTTGTTAAGAGTCCCATTTCGCGCGAAATCCGCGCGACATGAACATCAAGCGGGATTAAAAGTTCAGACGGCGGCATAAAATCCCAAATCCCAAGGTCAACCGGTCCTTTTCTGACCATCCAGCGCAAAAACATGTTTAAACGCTTCATCGCGCCCCCATTTTGCGGGTTTGGAATCATGTGGTAAAACCCGTGTCCGACGTCTTTTCCAGCCCGTGAATAAAAATAATCCACGACTGGAGTGAATGTATTACCTGACTCATAACCTTGTTTAAAAATCTGCTCAAATCCGCCGTCGTTGGCGTAGAGTTCTTGCATGATTTTAAAAATCTGTGCGAAATCTTGGGTTTTGCCAAACCTGTAATTAAAATCCCCGAGCGATTTTGGGTCAAAATCTAAAATATAATTATGGGGGTCGTGTTCCATGATTTCAAAAAGTTCGTTTAGCTTGCGGATAAAGACTTTTCGGCTGCCGTAAGCGATTAAAGACGCGATAAACCCCGCGATTTCAACGTCTTTTTTATCGTCAAATTTATGCAAAAAAAGTATCGGGTCGTCTTCTATAAAAGCATTAACCTCAAACTGTTGTGCTAATTTGTCAAGTTCTGCTTTAGTAATCATTTATTTCTCAATTCACTAAAATATTTATCCAGCAGCGCGCTGCATTCTTCTTCTGCGATTCCGCCGTAAACTTTGAGCTTGGAATTTCCTGCTGTGCGTAAATCAATCGCAGAACCCAATGCCCCATAATTTGGATCATAAGAACCGAAATATACTGTTTTTATGCGTGATTGAAGAATCGCCCAGGCGCACATCGGGCAGGGTTCTAGGGTTACATACATTGTGCAGTCTTCAAGCCGCCAGTTGCCGAGTTTTTCTGACGCCTCTCTTATTGCTAAGATTTCCGCGTGTGCGGTCACGTCGTTTAAGACTTCTTTTTTATTGCAGGCGCAGGCGAGGATTTCGTCATCTTTTACTATGACAGCACCAACAGGGATTTCGACCCCTGAGTTGCGAGCTTTTTCAATGGCTTTGTCCATGTGTTTTTCGCTGCTCATGCGCTTATTCCCAAAGGCAGTTTGACTTCTGCACAGAATCCGCATTCTTCGCTTGATGACAACGTGATTTTTCCGTTCATGGCTTCGACCAGCCCTTTTACGATAAACAGTCCTAAGCCGGTGCCACGGGTGGTTCGGGTCGTGTTGCTATCAAGCCGGATAAATTTTTCAAAAAGTTTTTTCAGGGTTTTTGGTGCAATCACATCGCAATCGTTTTTGAACGAAATTTTTGCGTTTTTCTTGTCAGCGGTTGCGTTAACTATAATTGTGCTGTCAGGATTTGAATATTTTATCGCGTTTTCAAGAAGGTTCACAGAGACCTGCACAAGTCTGTCTTTATCGGCGTTTACGATTGGAAAATCTTTGTCGATATTAAAAATAATTTCTTTGTTTTCTTTGTTTCTGACCAGCAGCGAAGCTTTTTCAAGCACATCGGGAATCTTAACCGGTTCATAAACTGTTTGAAGCCGCATTCCTTCAATATCAGGTATGGTCAAAAGATCGTCAATCAGTCGTTTGAGGATTTCTGATTGTTCTTTAATTATGCGCAGAGATTTTTGGCGTGTCGCATCATCGATTTGAATATCGTTTCGCATCAATCTTGAAGTGTAGCCTTGAATGCTTGTGAGTGGTGTGCGAAGCTCGTGGCTCACTGTATCAATCAGGTTTGAACGGAATTCGTCCAACTGTTTCAATTCGTTATAGGATTTGTGAATTTGGCTTGCCATTTGGTTAAATTCAGATGCCAAGAAAACGATTTCTCTTGGGGTAAAGGCGGTTGTTAAAAGTCTGATTTGACGCCCATAATTCCCTTTAGAAACCGAACTTATCCCACGCATCAACTGTCGGATGTTGATATAAAGGTAATAAATATAAATTGCAACAACGAAAATAATCGTCAGCGTCGCGATTATGACTGATAAAATAATTTTGAAACTGTTGTAACCGATTGCTTCGCGCGTAATGTCTTCTGTAGTGTTTACAACGACTGTGATGTCAGGGTCTTGTTTGGTTACATATACAAGCGGCTGGTTTTTAACTTCCCCAAAAATTACCGGTGTTTCTTCTTTTAAGTTCTTTGGAAGCTGGGTCATGGTTTTTTGGAAATCTTCGCTATTATAATTGTGCGAAGCAAGAAGTTTCTCCTTGCCGGATAACACATAAATCTGACGTTTTTCATCCTGCAGTGAGTGGAAAAGGCTGTCTTGCGGAAGTTTTTCAAGGTCGCCGCCAACGGTTTTGTCATAAAAAACGATCTCATCAGCAACCATGTTTGCAATTAAAACTGCAGACTCGCGCAATTGTGCGCGCATGGATTGCTGGTTAACATTGTTTATAATAAACCCGCTCACACTCATCGGAATCAAAACAGCAAAGAAAAATACGATGCCAATCTGTTCAACAATTTTTTTGCGTTTGAATTTAAACATTCCAGCCCCTATTCTTCAGCGAATGGTGTGAGTTTATAACCAACATTGGTTACGGTGTGCAAATATTTTGGGTTTTTAGTATCAGATTCAATTTTGTTTCTCAAGCCGCCAACGTGAACGCGTAACATGCGAACGTCCTCATTGCTGTCATATCCCCAAACCTCATCAAGCAGTGTAGCAAGGGTTACCGGATTGTTAAAATGCTGCATAAGGCAGTACAGAATTTCAAACTCCGTCGGAGTGAGTTTCAGTCTTCTATTTACTATAATACACTCCAGGGTTTCCGGGAAAATCTCTATATCGCCGGCTTTTAGGGTTTCATTTGAGAGCGAATTTGTTTCTTCTACTTCGTTACGGCGCAACAGAACCCGAATCCTCAGCAAAACTTCTTGGATATCAAAAGGTTTTACAAGATAGTCGTCTGCCCCGCAGTCAAAACCTTCAGTTTTATCATTAATTGTGCCTTTGGCAGTCAGCATCAAGATGGGAATCGCAAGCTTTGCCTGACGGATGTTTTTGCATACATCAAACCCATTCATCTTCGGCATCATAACATCTAGCAAAATCAAGTCGTAAGCATTGTTGAGAGCCTTATTTAAGCCTTCCATGCCGTCTTTTGCGGTATCTACAAAATACCCGCTTTGAGAAACATCAAACTCCAGCAGTTCCCTGATTTCATCATCATCATCAACAATTAAAATACGCTTTTCATTCATACCCCTATTCTATTAGAAATCCAATAAAATAACAAGACGAAAAATAGCCCGTTCGGCTCATATCCCAAAATTAAGAAAAGGACTATACTTTGGGTAAGTTAAAATCAAGTACAAAGCGATAGATGAAATGTTGTTTGATGCAGTTGATATCTTGAATAAGCAAACGGAATGTTTTGAAAATGACTTTCTAAAAGGCTTGAAGGTCGTTATTGTCGACGATAACGCATCAAATATCCATCTTTTAACAGAAGCTATTGCAGGGTTGCAGTTGGAAATCGCAACTTTTGTGAGCCCTAAAAAAGCTGTCGAGATTATTGAGAGGGAAAGATTTGACTTATTTTTGTTAGACGTAAAAATGCCGGGTATGTCCGGCTTTGATTTAGCGCAAGTTGTCAGAGCCTCAAAATTAAACCACAATGCGGCTATAATGTTTATTTCAGCGCTGTGTGATCCTGATAATAAAATAAAAGGTTATAACCTCGGCTCAAGCGCTTATATCGAAAAACCCTTCAACCCGATGGTTGTGCGCTCTCAGATATTTAACACGCTCAAAACAAAAATCTTGCAAGATGAGTTAGCAAACCAGCAAGACACATTTTTGGCGATGATTACACATGACTTGAAAACGCCTGTTAATGCTGAAATTAATGCATTGAAATTTCTGCTCGGAAACCCTGATGCGATAGATGATTCTCATCGCGAGGTTATGGATGATATGCTTGGTGCTGCAAAATACATGAAAAATCTTGTTGAAAATGTTTTGATTAAATATAAATTCAAAAATAATGTGGTTATTTTGAACAAGTCTTATTATTGTTTAAAACAGTTGATTTCAGAATGTATTGAAGAAATGAAATATCTGTTTATACAGAAAAATCAGACTTGCATGTTAAACTGCAAGGTTAAAAATCCCGATGTGAACATTGACTATATTGAAATAAAACGCGTACTTCATAATTTACTGATTAATGCATGCGAACATGGTCCGATGGGTTCTAAAATTGAAATTATGATTAACTCCAGCAGCGAAAATGTCGCTCTAAGTGTTAAAAACCAATGCAAATACGCTGTTGATTCAAGCATAATTTTCACCCCACAATATTCCCAATCCCAGATGAAAGCAAACACCGGACTTGGTCTTCATATTGCAAAAGAAATTGTAGAAGCTCATGGCGGCGAGATTAGCGCAAAATCAGATAAAGACAGCGTAACATTATCGTTTACTCTGCCAAAGTAGGACTAATATGCTAAACTATAGGCATGAAAGATTTCCTATTTGTTTTATGGAACGAATTTCTGTCGCAGTTTGTGCCGGAAAAAGTTGAATACGAAGTTAAGGGTGAATGCTTAAAGTGTGGCAAATGCTGCAATCACATGTACAGCAAAGATACCTACACCGAAAAAGAGTTTAAGTTTATGCAATTTCTATACCCGTCTTATCGCCGGTTCTACATAAAAGGCAAAGACGAAGAAGGCAACCTTATTTTCGCTTGCAAACTCATAACTCCCGAAGGGCTTTGCTCAGATTACAAACGACGCCCGAGCGTTTGCAGACGCTATCCCGCGTCAAAACTCGGCTATAATGGAAAATTTCACGAAGGCTGCGGGTTTAAGACTCAAGTCAAAACTTTTGAAGACTATTTGGGGAAAAGTGAATAGTGAATAGTGAATAGTGAATGGTCCATCAGATACCTTCGGTATAAAAATAAAATATTTATGAGCGCTAGCGAATTAAACGAACTATTCACGACTCACGACTCACCATTCACTTTTTACTATACAGCCTCGCATAGAAACACGCTACGTGCTGGATAGAGTCTATTCGAATCCATTGGCGTGTAGGTTTGAATCTGATGGTGTTTATAGATTTTGCAGGGTTTTTGTGAGCGTAAGAGTATTCAGGTGAGTTGAATAACATAAACTGCGATTTTGCAGCCAGTTCGCATGCTTCAAGATATTTCTGCGCAAGCTCTTTTTCGCCCATTTTATCAGCCAGATAATATGCCGCAACCAAGCCTTCACTGCGTGCGCCGTCAGGATAATAATGATCGCCGTAATTATAGTAGAACGCCCCTTCATAATCAATATAAGGGCTGTCATCTTTTTTGTATTGGCGGTTAATCATTTCATTTGCGTCGTTATAAACAAATCTCAGGTAATTTGATTTTCTAAAATGAGGGTCTTCAACCCATTCTTCAATTGCCTGCATCAACCAGCTGTCAGATGGCAGCGCCGTAAACAGGTGTTGATAAGTTAAAGGACGTTTATCAACAATCCAGTCGAGCGCCTTTTCGCAGTCTTTTTTTGTTTTTTGTACGAGTTTATCGTCACCGTCAAAATGGTTTGCGAATAGTCCAAGCCCAAGCAGTGCTTCACCAGGATAGTAGAAGGAGAACGTTTCCATTCTGTCTTTGTCGCTCATGGTTTCGAGTGGTTCGCCGTTGTTATAAGCAGGATGGATGTAATACCCCATAAATTCGCCGCTCTTACATATTCTGCTAAGCAAATGTCTTACATAGCCTTTGATATAATCGTCATAACTCTTATCGCCTGTTATATTTCTGTACATCATTAATGCAACAAGCAAAACACCGACTCCGCCGAGTTTTGATTTTTCATTGCAGAAAGTATAATAAGCAGTTTCAAGTCCGACTTTGTGTTCTCTGGTTATATCAAAACTAAATTTGAACGAAAGCTTTGCTGCCTCAAGAAATTTCGGGTCTTTTGTAAGCTCGTAGGCTCTTAATAAAGTAATCGACGCACCGCTGTGGCGCAGGTCGTTGTAATACAAATTGTCAGGCTCTCTGTTAGGGTGTTCGTGGTCAATCTGGGTGTCTTGTGCGCAGTCATAATAATATAAGAACTTGCCGTCTTCGTGGAGGTTTTCCAAAAGCCAATTTGTAGACTTTTTAAATATATCAAGCACGGTGTCGTAGTTGAATTCGTCATAAACCTTATTGCCGCGATAAAGCGGGATGCATTTGTCTTTATAGGTAATAAATGCGCGCGATTTTAACGTAGAAAACTTGTATTTCTCTTTGCTGCTTTTAAGCAGTTCGAGCCTCTGCGAGATTTTGTTTGTGGTTTTACCTGCTTCTGTGTTTCTGAACAAGAAATTTATTGGAGTTTTAATCCCCATGTTGTTTTGGATAATCGAATCTGCAGGAGTGAAATAGAAAGTGCCTTCTTTGGCTTCCATTTTTAACCCCGTAATTCCGGGTTCAAACCTTGTTTCATCAAACTTAGATATCTGTAACTTTTGGTAATCGACAGCTTCTCCATCAATGATAAATTCAATCATAATCCGGCAAACATCAGGGTTTGCCACATCAAATTCACAAAACGTTTTTTTGCCTCTGATATTTTTAACACAAGAATCTAGGGCGTAATTAAACGGTTTTTTTCCTGAACCGTAACGAATACTTTTAACTCCGGCCTGAAACAATCTCACGTAAACCATTTTGGCTCTGGGGGCAAAAGTCTCCATTGCTTCTTGCAGGTTATTTTTAGTAAGATTAATTGGTTTGCCGCTCACAAGAGCAGCGCGAATGACTTTAAAAAGTTCATTTAAGGGAGCAAAATCCTGGTTGAAATATGCTCTTTCTATGTCATTGTCTTTTTTATAATCCAACATATAAACTTTCTGAAATACTCAACAACATTATTGTAGCATAAACTAGGGATTAGGGATCAGAGATTAGGGACTAGGGACTAGGGACTAGGAACTAGAGATTAGGGATTAGTAGATCAATGTTTTAATGCTTTGCCTTTTTATCTTTGTTAACTATTCCCTAATTCCGGGTCCCTAATCCCTAAAAAACATCTGTTTTAATCGGGTTTTTGAATTTTGTAATGCTGCCTTGGAACAGAAGTTTTATGTTTCCGACAGGACCGTTACGGTGTTTTGCGATGATGATTTCTGATTCGCCTTTGCTTTGCGCGCGAGAAATCTCTTCGTCTTCTTCCCCCTTACGGTAGTATTCTTCACGGTAAATAAACATTACGATATCGGCGTCTTGCTCGATTGCACCGGATTCGCGAAGGTCAGAGAGCATCGGGCGTTTATCTGTTCTGGATTCAACTGCACGCGATAGCTGTGAAAGTGCGATAACCGGAACATCGAGTTCACGCGCAAGAGTTTTTAATCCACGCGAAATCGCTGAAATCTGCTGCATGCGTTCTTCACGGCCAGAACCTTCCATCAACTGTAAATAGTCGATTACAATGAGTCCGAGATCTTTTTCTTCCATTTTTAAACGGCGGCATTTTGCGCGGATGTCAGTCAGTGTGCAGCCCGAAGTATCATCAATATAAATCGGTGCTTGTGAAAACTCGTTCATAGCATTAGCGAGTTTTTCCCAGTCTTTACTTTGCATATTACCTGTTTTAAGGCGTTGAGTGTCAATTTCCGCTTCAGAACAAAGCATCCTTTGCATCAACTGTTCTTTTGACATCTCAAGCGAAAATATCGCTACAGGCACTTTTTCTTTAATCGCAACATTGGCCGCCATGTTTAGTGCAAATGCTGTTTTACCCATAGACGGACGTGCCGCAAGGATGATTAAATCAGATTTTTGAAGCCCGCTTGTCATAGTATCAAGTTCGTAAAAATTCGTTCTGACGCCCAAAAGTTCGTCTTTATGCTCATAACGATATTCGATTTTTTCGTAAGTATTTAGAACCAAATCCTTAACATGAACAAGGTCGGTTGTTGCTTTTTTTGATGCGATATCAAAAATCAAACGCTCCGCGTTGTCTAAGGATTCATCAATCGGATTTACGTCGTAGCCAAAAGAAACGATTTCAGAACCCGCGTTAATTAACGCACGTTTAATCGCTTTTTCCTGAACGATTTTCGCGTAATATTCGATGTTTCCCGTTGTAATTACTTTATAGCTTAAATCATTTACAAACGCTCTGCCGCCGATAGTTTCTAATTTTGAATTCAAGTTCAAAACGTCAGAAACCGAAACGATATCAATCCGCTCGTTTGTGTTGAACAATTGAACCATCGCCTCGTAAACGTAACGGTGAGCGGGTTTGTAAAAACTCTCAGGTTTTAGCGTCTCAACGACTTTGGTAATAACCTGCGGGTTAACTAAAACTGCGCCAAGAACGGCTTCCTCAGCCTCTATGTGCTGTGGTAATAAATTTCCTGAAGTTGGTTTTTCTCTTACTGCTGCCATGCCTCCATGCTAGTACAGATAGTTTTTTTGCGAAAGGGTTTATTAAGGAATATTTAGGGATTAGGGACTAGGGATTAGGTATTAGCAAAAGGGCATCTGATTGACATTCTGCTAATAGTATCTTAAATTTAATGTATGCTTAATTTGATTACGGGGTTATATAGTTTAACTTCCAAGACTCAGGAAAAGGTCGGCAAACTCTTGATTGAACAGGGTTTGCAAATCCGTGTCGCTGAATCCTGCACTGGCGGCTTATTGAGTTCGCGCCTGACTGATGTCAGCGGAAGCTCAAACTACACGCGGGCGAATTTCGTAACTTATTCCAATCAAGCCAAGCATTTAATTTTAGAAGTCGATAATGAAATCGTAGAAAAGTACGGTGCTGTGAGTGAAGAATGCGCGCACGCTATGGCAGAAGGGCTGGTTCATAAAACCGGCTGCGATATTGCAGTTTGTACAACAGGAATTGCCGGCCCAACTGGGGGAAGCGTCGAAAAGCCCGTAGGCTTGCTATATATTGCAGTTGCCACTAAAATTGGCACTAGTTTTTTAGACAACGGACAGCAGGCAGCAGACAACAGTTCAACAATAGAGGTCATTGAGAGCTTGCGAAGCAATCTAGAAAATAAAAATTCAGTGAGCGATAGCGAATTTGAAGAACAATTCACAATTCACAATTCACAATTCACCGTTGATTATTCAATTACAGTAAAAAAATTCCTCCTCAACCCAAAATACAACCGCAAAAACATGAAATTCATGTTCACAGAAAAAGCGCTAGAGATGGTTTTGGAAATACTTTGCCCGGCAGTATAACCCGTTTGTCATCCTGAACTTGATTCAGGATCTGACACCTTCGGGTCCTAAGCTCTTCGTGTATAAATTAATGTCAAAATGTAATCCAGTTTAGCCATGATTTCAGTACTTAATTCAAAATTATGTTGCGCTCCTTCCTTAATAAAATCTCTTGCCAAGATTACCTGTTCTTCTATTTGTCTATCCATTTTTGCCTCCATATAGAACTATTTGTTCGTTACACTAAAATTAGTTTAGCATTAAAATCAAAAATATGACAAATAGTTCTATAAGCAACGTTAAAGAAAATGTAAGAAAATATAGACTTGAGAGAAATCTTTCACAGGATAAACTTGCTGAAATGGTTGGTGTGACTGTGGAATACATATCCCTTATTGAACGCGGGAAACGTTCTCCTAGTTTAAAGCGATTATATAAAATAGCTGACATATTAGAAGTCGAAGCATATGAATTGTTAAGATAGTTTTCTCATGCTGCAAGCTCAGATCCTGAATCAAGTTCAGGATGACAATATTATTTAGTGATAATCTGTGCCATGATTTCAGGCAGTTCGCGCATCAAGGTTTCGGCAAATACTTTTGTGTCCATTTGGGTTATTACAACCGCTAATAAGTCGTCGGGGAGCTGCTGAATCATTTTTTCTAAATGTTCCTGCTCAAGAACTCCGGCGGCCTTAATCACATCAGGCTTGTCTTTTTGGGTCTGAATAATAGTCGTATAAGCATGTGCGTCAAAAATTTGGAACCATTCAGGGTGTTGCTTGCCTAGATTTAAGACCAACTCTTGTTTTTGAGCCGGTTGCATATTTCGCAGCGAATCCTGAAACTGCAGCGGATTCATCCCGCCAAGCTGTTTTGTCAAATCATAGCTGTCCATATTTCCCTGAACAGGCTGACCGGTTACACTCTCTATCATCTGTGCCAAATACTGCGGCGGCATTGATTTTAGCTGCTTCAGAATATCAGATTTATCAATTTGTGTGTCTTCAAGGAATTTATTCAACTGGTCTTCCGGCATGAGTTTTACAATCTCGCGCTCAGAAAACATCTCAAACGCAAATTTAACAAGTTGTTCAGGCGGAAGGTCTTCGGCCATTTTCATCAATTTTTCCATGGTGAAGAAGTTCAAGCCCTGGACTAAATCTTTTTTCTCCATAAGGGGCAGGAATTTATACATTTGATCGGTAGTCATTTCGCTCAAAATAGCAAGCTTGTTCTCAGGATTTGCAAGCCCGAACAACTCAATAACAAGTGCAACGTTATTTAAAAGCTCATTAGCAAGTTTAATCGCAGCCTGGTTGCCTTGCGCGGCTTCGGCTTCGACAATATCCTCCACGGACTGGCCGGCATACTGCTCCTGGATTTTGCTCGCACTTATACCCAGTTTGCTGACTAAAAAATCTAGATTGGTATCGATTACTATGCTCATAGGTATCCCTTATTGTATATACCTCTATGATTACGGCAGGTTTTGAACAAAAGTTTAGGGAAAACTGAGATTTTGTTACATTTTGCAATAATAGGGGTTAGGGATTAGGGACTAGGGATTAGTATTCTTTCGTCATTCTGAGTGTTAACGAAGAATCTCAATATCATCATAATGGGTCGAGCTTGAAACTCGAAAAAAAAGCCATTCTTGAAAGAACGGCTACCAGACTTGGGGAGGAGTTACAAAAGGCATTGCCTTCTGTAATCAATAATTTTTAATTCGGCAATTGGGCTTCAAATCTTAACAGAAAATACTAAAATCTCCTCCAAATAGTGTAGATAACCACCCCATTTCCGTCATGTTGAGGCGAGCGAGCAGAAGGCAAAAGCGAGAGCGTGCCTGTTTAATACGAGCGCAGCCGAAACATCTCAAAATCTTGGTGATTTGCATAAACATTGAGATTCTTCGTTAACACTCAGAATGACGAAAGAATACTAATCCCTGATCCCTAATCCCTAGTCCCTGATTCCTAGTCCCTAACCCCTACTATTACGACAGCTGTCTAATTAATTCGTGTGCTTCCTCGGATTCCGGGAAGATCTCAAGCACTTTATCCAATTGTGAGAGCGCGGATTGAGTGTCCTTTAATTTTTCATAGCATCTTGCACTCGATAAAAGCAGGTTTGTATTGGTCGGGTAAGCATCTAACATGCTGCGGAAAATGTTGTTTGCCTGCATGTAATCACCCAGTTCAAAATAGCACAGCGCCAATAGGTTTTGAGTTTCGGGGTTTTTGCCTGATTGGTTTAGTTCAAAAGCGCGTACAAGATACATTTTGGCGTCTTCAAAATCGCCTTTGAGGAACTTCAATTTGCCTGCAATGAAATACAAGAAACTCTCGTTGTGTCCTTGTTCGATTGCTTTCTCAACCTGCACGATTCCTGTATCAAGGTCTTTTGTGTCAATTTTATTTAGTGCTGAAAACGCAAGCACACTGTGGTTGTTCGGGTTAATCTGCAATGCCTTTTGATACATCTCGTCAGCTTTTTGAAACTCTGCTGTTGCGTGCAAGAAATTTGCATACTCATAAATTATGTAAAAATCTTCGGGTGCTAGTGCGATAGCTTTTCCAAACTCGTCTTTAGCATAATCAAATAGCCGTTTTTGAAGATAAATAACCCCTAAATCCTTGTGGGCATACGCAAAATCAGGATTTAGTGTAATCACTTTATTTAAGATTTTTTCAGCTTTTTCCAAGTCATTTGTAACAATGCAAATGTGTGCGTATTTGTAATAAATCTCGTGTGAAACATTGCCTTGAGTGATGATTTTTTCATAAAGATCTCGTGCTTGTATTGGCTGGCCGATTTTCATATAAATGTCGGCGAGTTTTTGCGACATACTGACTGATTTTGGGTTAAGCACGACCAGATGAGCCAGAATATGGATTGCGTATTGAAATTCGCCGGTCGCTTCATAGCAGCAAGCAAGATTGTATTGGTAATTCGGTTTTTCCGGGTTGTGCAAAACAAGGGTTTTGTAATGTGCGATTGCTTTGTCATATTGTTCGGATTTAACTTCTGAAAGCGCCATAGCGACCAAATACCCGTCATCTTGTTCAAGGGCATAAGCTTTTTGGAACCATTCGACTGCTTCTTTGTGTTTACCCTGAATTTGCAAAATTGATGCGATGTTAAAATAAGTCAATGAATTGTCCGGCTCAAGTTCGCTGGCTTTTAAGAAGTTTTCAAAAGCCTTTTGAACATCCCCTGTTGTGATGTAGCAAGTGCCAAGGTTGTTATAAATTTGCCCGTATTCAGGGTCAATGGCTAACGCTTTTTCTAAAAATTTTACGCTTTCTTCAAAGTTTTTCAAAGACATGTAGGCAGTTCCTATCATGTAATTCAGGGTGAAGTTTTCCGGTTCAATTTCAAGTGCCTTTTTAGCTGTTTCAATTGCCTTTTCAGCCTCCTGACTTTTCATATAGACCACACAAAGATTCATGTAGGCTTCAATGTAATTTTCGCGCAACTCAATTGTGCGTTCGTAAGCCGAGATTGCATGGATGAAATCTTCAAGATTATCGTAGCAGCTTGCTAAATAAAACCACGAAGTTGCATCTTCCGGCATAAATTTTACGATAGTTTCAAAATCCTTACGCCCTTCATCAAACAGGTTAAGATTAACCGCGCAGAGTCCGTGAAGTTTAATCGCCTCGGCGTTGTTTCCATCATCTTCCAAGAATTTGGTGAGCAAAAGTTTGGCTTTCCCAAAATCCTTTTCTTTAATCAATTTATTAATGCTATCAAAAAAATCTTTTCCCATGTTTTATATTATAGCATACGAAGTGACTAGGTGACTAAGGCGCTAAGTGACTAAGCAGTTAAGAAGTGTTTTCCCGCTCATTCAGCCACCAGGCGACCTGGTCACTATTTGTAACATTTCGGTTGAAATTCCACTTTGCTCGTGATATATTGTTTACATAAAGAATAAAAAAATTGAGGTAACTATGAAAAGCTCAACTATCAGAAGATCTAACTTATCTAAGGAAAAAATGGCGGTTATTGAAGCATTGTCAAAATACAGACAAGAGTCTTATGACGAGTCTCCAAACGTTTATGTTAGACCTGCTAAAGAACAAGAACTAGACGTTTTGTGGCAGGATTTCAAAGTTAACCAAAAACAATCAGGCAAATCGCCAAATGTTTATCTTGCAACAGGATTTATTGCAGGTGCTTTAACAATGCTTATCTTTACAAGTCTTATCGGTTTCACAACAGGGGTAAATAAGGGTAAAGTCAGCGAGGCTAACAAAGTTAATGTACCGGCTGCCGAAAGCGTTTCATCGGGCAAGACCGCCGTTCATGTTCCGTCAGCAAGCACAACGACTGCTTCTTCTCAAACATTTAGCGGCGAAACCCAAACTTATACCGTTAAAAGCGGTGATACGATTGAAACAATCGCAGTAAAATTTTATGGCTCATACAGCCCTGAAAAACAGGCTGAAATTATTAGAGTCAACGGTATGGATAGCCCGAACAAACTTTCTATTGGCCAAAAATTAACTATTCCGATGGAGTAAACGATATAGGAGCAATATGGAAAAGAGAGCATTCGCTAGAAAAGGCTTCACTTTAGCAGAAGTTTTAATTGTCTTAGGAGTGATTGGCATAATTGCCGCGTTAACCATACCGACCTTGATGGCAGAATGGAAAAGCAGAGCAGATGCGGTGAGAGTAAAAAAATTCTACTCTACAACTGCTCAAGCAATAGAGCTTGCTAAAATAAAGCAAGGAAATTTAGACCGATTAGACTATTCTGCTGCGGGGACTAATACCAACGGCCCTCAACTCCTGGCCTGGTTTAATGACACGCTGGGGAAACAGCTAAAAGTCATGAAAACTTACAACAATGCTCACGCTGTTTATTATACAACAGCTGATGGTACGGATGTATATTTAGACGATTTAGCCAGAACTTTCCCAAATGAACATGGGGTAACTGTAGGTCCTGGAGGTCCAATTCTAGTTTTTACTTTAGACTTAAATGGTTATAAGAGCTACGATCTTGCCAGAGATGCTAATGAAAAACCGCCAAGAAGGTTTCAATTCTACCTAACCGACGATCGCGGACTTGTTCCTGCGGGGCTTGACGCTCCAAGCATGTGTGATTCCGCCCCCAATTCTATGAGCTGCACAGCGCGTGTACTTGAAGAAGGCAAAACTGGTTATTAGCAAATCAATTGTCTAATTCTGAGTGTATTTCTTGCCGACAAGTTCGTCCGGTAAGAATTGCTGATATTCTTGCGGTGCGGAGTGCGAATAAACATAACCCTCGCCAAACCCGTATTTAGCGGCGTCTTTGTAATGCGAATCGCGCAAGTGCATCGGCGGCGGATAGTCTTTTCCCTTTGCAATGTCACCTAATGCCATATCGATTGCGCAAACCGTTTCGTTAGATTTTGGCGCGCGTGCAACGTAGATTACCGCTTGTGCCAGTGGAATCCGAGCCTCAGGGAACCCGAGCAGTTCAACGGCTTTGTGCGCATTCATCGCAACATTTAGTGCGTTCGGGTCAGCGTTTCCGACATCTTCTGACGCGGTTACAATAAGGCGTCGCGCGATAAATCGCGGGTCTTCGCCTGCAGCGACCATTTTGGCTAAATAGTAAATCGCAGCATCCGGATCAGAGCCGCGCAAACTTTTTTGAAACGCCGAAGCGTGGTCGTAGTGCTCGTCTTGGGAGTAGCGCGTGTTGCGCTGCTGGCAGATTTGTTCAATGATTTCTACCGTTAGATTTCTGCGGTCATCTTTTAAATTTGAAGCAAAGTATGCGTTTTCCACAACATTTAGCGCACACCTAGCGTCCCCGCGTGAGAGGTTTATAATAAAATCGATAACCCCGTTTTCGCAATCGAGCGGCAAGTGGTTTTTTGAAAGGTACGCAAAACCTTTTTTGATAATTTGCGTCATGCTCTCGTCGTCAATGGAGTTTAACCTAATCACCTGCACTCTTGATAACAGCGCCGGAATTACCTGAAACGAAGGGTTTTCGGTGGTTGAACCGATTAAAAACAGCGTTCCGTTTTCAATATGCGGCAACAGAGCGTCTTGTTGAGTCTTTGAATAACGATGGATTTCATCAATAAATAAAATAGTCTTAATCCCGCTGCGAAGGGACATTTTTGCCGTTTCAACGGCTTCTTTAATGTCTTTAACACCGGAGGTTACAGCGGAAATTTCAATAAACTGTGCGTCTGTCTTGGTTGCAATAAGCCGCGCAAGTGTGGTTTTGCCGCAGCCCGGCGTACCCCAGAGAATGAGCGAGAATAAGCGATTAGTTTTTAAAAGATTTAGAAGTGGTGAATTTTCTGACACAACGCTGCTTTGGCCTAAAAATTCCTCAACAGTTCTTGGGCGCAAAATCTCAGCGAGCGGTATTTGCTTGTTCTGATTTTCCAGTTCTGTAAATAAGTTCCCCATGCCTACATTATACCACAAGGCCATAGCCCGACCACATTGCAAAGCCGTAAAAATAATGCTACAATCTTTTTTGGAGGCTGGTTATGAATCAATACGAATTAGAAATATTAAGAAAAAGAGAACTTGTAAAGTTCGTTGTCCTGTTGATTATGTCTATTATCTTATTTACTGCTTTTGTGGCGTTGTTAGTTGGTGGCAATATGCAGCTTCTTCCGTTTAGTGAAGAACAAGTGTTTACCTATGGTATATTGCTCTTTATTCCTTTTGTCGTTACGGTTGCGTGGCAAAATCATATTTCTAAAAGCTTTGAAAATTTAGTGAAAGCAAATTATATCAACGAAATGATTGCTAATATTATAAATGTTAATGGAAAAATTGTTTGGGAAGAAAGAGATAAAGTTGTAGAAATGCTCGGCGACCAAGAGCGAGCAACAAAAGCGGTTTTGGATGTAAATGACTTGGCAAAAGAGATTTTCACAAATTATCTAACGCGAGAATCCAAGTTGTTTTCGCAGGGCGAATCAACGGAAGACGATATTTTTACAGGCGATTACAAAGGGATAAAATTGAGAATATCTGAAACTAAGATCACTATACGCGGCAGCAAAAATAGCAGAACAACTATTTTTAGGGGACCGTTGATTGCGCTAAAAGCTGACAGGGAGTTTCAAGGTCATACTCTTATCGGCAAATCTATGTATAAAGACACAAGATACCTCCAAAGACTTAACTTGCCTATGAAAGAGTTTGCAAAAAGATACGATGTCTATACCGACAATGTTGATGGAACAAGCCAAATTCTAACGCCGGAATTCTGTGATTTCCTGATTAGAACAAAAAACGTCAGACTCGCATGTTACCGTGATAATGTTGTTGTGGCATACGATGCAAGACGTGACATGTTCAAGCTGGGCAATTTGTTTAAATCTATTGATGACCAAAAACAGTTTATGAAATTTACTCAGGATTTTAACATGCTTCTTGATATAATAGACAATCTAAAAACAACCCTAAATATATAAATTATATGAGTTAAAAGCCTGATTGATTATTTTTTTTGCGCGTGATATAGTCGCTGGTGCGACATTAGAAGGCACACAATAATGAACAAATTTTTTACCGAAGCAAACAATGCGATTAAGGCGATGGGACTGGTTTTTGGAGATATCGGAACAAGCCCTATTTATACCCTTAGTGTAATCTTTTTAACGCTCCAAGCTACACCCGAAAATATCATCTGCATTCTCTCGTTGATTTTGTGGACGTTGATTTTGGTCGTTTTTGTTCAATATACTTATTTTGCGATGAGCCTCAGCATCCGCGGAGAAGGCGGCACGATAGTTTTGAGTGAAATAACAAAAAAATTGCTTCGTTCTTCGCGTGCTACAATTTTCTTCTCCTATTTATCATATATTGGAGTTTCACTGCTTATCGGCGATAGTGTTATCACACCGGCAATAAGTATTCTTTCTGCTGTTGAGGGTTTGGAATTTGTTCCGCATTTGGATCATATTCCGCAAGCGATTATTTTGTTAATTACTCTTGCAATTACAATTTTCTTGTTCTCTTTTCAGAAAAAAGGAATAGAAAAAGTAACGCAAATATTCGGGCCGATAATGTTGATTTGGTTTATAACAATAGGGGTATCGGGTGCGATTTCGTTGTTCCATGTGCCTGAGGTTCTTCAAGCCTTTAATCCTCTTTGCGGTCTTAAATTTCTTGCATCACATGGGTTGGCCGGATTTTTTGTGCTCTCAGAAGTTATTCTTTGTGCAACTGGAGCAGAAGCAATGTACGCTGATATGGGACACTTAGGGCGTAAACCGATTATCCACGCATGGTATTTTGTATTTGTTGCTTTAATACTTAATTACCTTGGACAAGGCGCTTATTTGCTAACTCATCCGAATGCCAAAAACGCCATTTTTGCCATGTTCTCATCAGAAGCACCAACGCTCTATATACCATTTTTGATTGTTAGTATTTTGGCAACGATTATTGCATCACAAGCCATGATTAGCGGCATGTTCTCAATAATTTACCAGGCGATAAACGTTCGAATCCTTCCGCTGCTAAAAATAAACTTCACCTCGCCAAAGTTGAAATCGCAAATTTATATTGACTCTGTGAACTGGTTTTTGATGTTTTGTGTAATCCTTACCATAATTGCTTTTAAAAAATCTTCGGCGTTGGCGGGAGCTTACGGTTTTGCGGCATCAGGTGCGATAACAGTAACTGCAATAATGATATGTGCAATTTTATGGTTAAAGCGCAAATACGGACAGTTGATAATCGTATCAGGTCTGCTGTTGATTGATTTAGCTTTATTTACATCTTGTTTTTCAAAGCTCGCTCACGGTGCGTGGTGGTCAATTTGTCTTGCCGCGGTTCCGTTCTGTTTGATAATCTTATACATCAATGGTTCGCGTGTGCTTTATTCAAAAATGCGCACAATGGAGCAAGAAACTTTCTTGGAGAAATACAATGAATTGGTGAAGAAATCTAGCAGAATAAAAGGCACAGCACTGTTTTTTGCCAAAGGGATTGAAAGGGTTGCACCTTATATCGTTAATACGATGTTTACCAACAACATAATCTACACCGATAACGTGATTGTTTCCATTAACCAACTCAACGACCCGCACGGCATAAGCTGGGAAATCGAAAAAATCGCACCGGGGCTTAGGATGTTAAAAATCAACACAGGTTATATGGAAATCTTAAATCTTATAAAAATATTTAAAGAAGCAAAAATCGACGAAAAAGCAATTTTCTACGGGGTTGAAGATATCGAAAGCACAAACTTCTTATGGAATATTTATGCAAAAATCAGAAAACTCACCCCAACATTTATGCAGTTCTACAAGCTCCCGCCGTACAAAGTCCACGGCGTTATGACGCATGTTGAGATGAATTAGGGGATTTGATTTATCTAGTCAAAAAGATTTTTAGCAGGTACTTTCAATGCTTTTGCAATTTTGAATACAGTTTTTAAGCCGGGCTTATTTATGCTGACTTCAATTTTGCCCAAATAATCAAGGCTAATGCCGGCTTTTTCAGCAAGTTGTTCTTGAGTCAAATTAGCTTGTTCTCGCAAATATTTTATTCTTAAGCCAAGACTTTCATATTCTTTATCAAAATTCATTTGACTATCTTACTGGATATTGTAACATAATATTACTGGTATATATCCAGTAATATTATGGAGGTGACTCGACATGCAATTTATAAACAAAAACTCAGAAAGCAATTGCGAAATTACTGAAGAACAATCTTTGGACATTCAAGAAAGGATGCATAATATGGGAGTGTTGTTAACACTAATGCATGATTATTGTTGCTGCAATGCAGAAAACATTAAAATCTACCCTTTGATTACGGTAATTAAGCAACTTAAGTTAGAAGTGAGCAAGATTATGGAAGTATTCTAGGTAAGTTCTTTGATAACCCTGCAAGGGTTGCCGGCAGCGACGACACTTTGGGCAATAAAAAACACAGCAATAGCGCTGTGTTTAAAAAATACACGAGAAAAATGCTTTAATAATTTTAAAAAATTTATATTATCTGCGGTCTGTCATATAAACTGTGGTTGAACACGGTTTCCTCAGAGCCATGAATAAGTTTTGATGTAGCAATCCTTGCATCATCAGGATGACCGATTCTGCGGGCCTTTTCAAAATATCCTTGAGCTGAATTACCCGATGGCAATTCGACATGTTTAGTTACACCATCAAGCGAACGGCTATAAGCCCCCCCTCCAGCACGTGTATAAAACACTTTTGCACCTGATGACAATTTCGTAACCTCTGTCATGGCTAGTGTAGGGTTTTGCTTAAAAAATTCAATTGCGCCTTTTGGTGTCATCGACTTCCTTGCGAGTACTGCCGCGTTTCTTGCTCCTTTGCTTAATGTACCTGTCATTGCTCTAAACATTAACGTGCTGACTTTGTCTAAAAATCCCATAATTTCCCCTTTGTAATATCGAATGAGTGAGTGAATATTACAAGGCTGCGAGCCTTATAAAAAATTCTGATTATCCCCTATGTTCTTATAAAGAAAAAAATAGAAAATAAATTGCTTCACACGAACCGTTTTTAAATTTATTCTTTTGCCTGAAGATCTTGATGTATTTGGGTGAAAGACATCCAAAATTCACATTTACAATCTGTTACAACAAAAAACAGAAGTAAATTTCACTTCTGTTTTTGCTATTTATCTAGCTATTCTTAATTATGCTGTTGGAGGAGTCCCAGCCCCTGCCGCTGCCTTAGCTGCTGCCGCTTCTGCTTCAGCTTTAGCCACAAGCTCTGTTTTTTTGCCTTTCAAAAGATCAATATTTTTTTGCATTTTAGCTGCTCTGGCTTTGGCTGCATCTGCTGCCGCTGTATTGCCTGCTGCCGTTGCTTCTTCCGCTGCTTTTTCAAATGATACTTTTCGTGCTTCCCATTTAGCAATATGATTATCAACTTTTGCTATATCCGTTACTGGCTTTGCTTTTTTAACTGCTTCGCCTTTGCCGAAGACGCCCTTTACCCATTTTGCTGAACTTTCGTACCAGCCTCTAGCTGTTTCACCCAATTTGCCTTTTTTAGCTGCGAAGGCAACACCGGCTGCGACTGCTACTGTAGCAAGTAATTTCACGAAAGTTTTTCCGGCAGAACCTTTCTTTTCATCCTCATATGCTAACAAATTTGTATTCGCATAAGGGTTTGTTTCACCTCTAAATGATGCGTTGCTGTATTGAGCGGCTGCACCGTATCTGTTAATTGCATTAACTTCCATAACTGTACCTTTCTACTTTAATACATGAAAAATTACTACTACCTTATCCTTATTAAGAAAAAACGAAAGCATTAATTGCCATGCCACGAGAGTATTTGCATGATACAAAACGCCCCAAAAGCTTTCACCGCGGCAAAAACCGCCAACAAAACTTGTGTTTACAATTTGTTACAAAGGCCCTAATGCTCTATACCTGGAGGCAAACACGTTGTTTGAGTAATCGCTTTTCTCAACTCAAACTAACTGGTTGCACCCGTCAAGCTACGGCTCAATTACATTTCGCCTTGTTTGTCGTGGGCTTTTACTTAGTCGTGCGCGAGGAACATGAGCGCAACGGATAAGATGCAGAGCTAACCCATCAAGTGATTTCAACAAAATCGCTTGATGGCTCAAGTCCCTAAGGCATAAAAAAAGACACCCTTACGGTGTCTCTTTTTACGCCTGGAGGGATTTGAACCCCCGACCTCACGGTTCGTAGCCGTACGCTCTATCCAGCTGAGCTACAGGCGCATATTCAGTTTTTCTTGTCCTGCGCGCTGGATAGAGCGTTTAAATCTCTATTTTGTTACACTTTTACCTTGTAAAAGATGTAACAAGCCAGCTGAGCTACAGGCGCATATTCAGTTTTTCGTTTTCAGATCCTGAAACACCAGGTAGGGACATAGAATCTGGCTTCAAGTTCCTTTCAGCCGATTCTGCAGTCAGTTCAGGACTCCTTATTTCTATGGCTCGTGCCCTCGCCTAGAAATAATGTCGGCTACAGGCGCATATTTGATTTTGCCTTAACTCAACTCTACTACAAAAAGGTTTTTTTTCAAGTAAATATTATTCTTCCAGCTTATATTTTGTCAAAACAAGACTCTTAATGCTGTCGTTTTTGGATTTAAGAGCGTTCAGAAGAACTTCGTTGGTCGTTGTTGCGCCAGCGTTAATTAGGGTTCTGACAATATCGGGGTTTTTCTTTTTGATAGCATAATTCAACGGCGTAATCCCTTCGACTGCCTGATTTACATCCGCGCCGTAAGACACTAAAGTCTGAGCGATTTCTGCCTGTTTTTCATCAATCGCAATTATAAGAGGTGTGGTCCAAAGATTAACTCCGTTTGGGTTTGCACCCTTATCCAAAAGCACTTTTACAACGTCATTATTGCCGGATTTTATTGCAAAAAATATCGCAGGAAGTTTTGAAAATGTTGCTTTCGGACTCATGCCTGCGTCAATATATTGCTCCACAAGCGTAGCATCGCCGGTTGAAATTGCGGTAAAAAATCCCTTATTGCTATAAGTGTATCCTTTGGACTGGATGCTTCGAATAATCGCGGTCTGCCTGTCGGTCTGTTCGTCAGCATGAACAATACCGCCAAACGTAAACATAATAACCAAAATCGTTAATAACTTTTTCATTTTTCCTCCTAATTCCTTCGTCATGTTGAGGCGAATTAGCGCCGAAACATCTCAAAACAGTCCCTTTTGGTTGAACATTGAGATTCTTCGCGAAGCTCAGAATGACGTTATGACATATTATAGCGTTTCAGAGGAAAAATGTAAATGATATTTTAAGTGTTGTGGCTGCCGCATCTACACAAGCCCTTCCTTTAGCGCTTTAACAGCAGCTTGGGTGCGGTCGTCGACGACGAGTTTTTGGATAATATTACAAACGTGGGCTTTTGCAGTGTGTTCGGAAATGGTTAATTCTTGTGCGATGTCGTTGTTGGATTTTCCGTCCACAACGAGTTTAAGCACCTCATATTCGCGTTGGGTAAGGTTTGCGTGCTGCTCCTTAAACATCGCGCGCGACATTTGACGCGGCGGAATTACCCCGCAGTGCTTCTCACGCAAAATCGGCACAACCTGCGGATCAAGCCACATAGCACCTTCTTTTACCGTTCGTATAACCATTTTTAAGACTTCCGTGTTTATGTCTTTCATCGCGTAACCGCAGGCTCCGGCTTGCAGTGAATCAAGAACATCGCGCTCGCTTAAGTGCGAGGTTAAGATTATAACTTTCGCGTTCGAATCCATTTCCAGAATCTTTTTCGTGGCTTCGATTCCGGAAATATCAGGTAAGCCTATATCCATTAGCACCACATCAGGGTGGGTTGTGCGGTATTTTTCAATCGCTTCCCTGCCGCTTGCAGCTTCAGAAATCACCTCTAATTTGTCATCATCAAAGAGGGATTTTAGCCCGACCCGCATGAGTTTTTGGTCTTCAACAAGTAGTATTTTTATATTATTATTCATCATATGATTATTTATAAGATTTTTCGCTCGGTTTTTTAACCCCTTAAAAGTTTGCCCGGAAGTTAATCTTATTTGGTTGAGAGTTTAAATTGTAATAATATTTGAGACTAGAAATTAGGGACTAGGGATTAGGGATTAGAATAGTTATTTGGATTGCCAAAACGATAAACAACTGGTATAGTTAGTTCAGGATGACAAGAAGGTTCTTGTTCAATCGTGTTAATAAAAAAGGAATTTGTGTGAAAAATAACCATTCAACCCATAAAGGTATGACACTTTCAGAAGTATTGGTAGTTATCGGGATGCTTGGCGTTGTGGCGGCGTTGACCATACCTGCATTGATAAAAAACATAAACGACGACAGATGGAACCGCGCAGCGGAAGTTTTTGAATGGCGCCTGACAGAAGCTGTGAGTCAGATGAACACAAGGCTTGCACTGCAAGGCCAAGCGAACACGCTGGCTGTGGTGAATAATTTAAAAAACCTCAATATCATGAAAATAACTAAAATCTGCCCAACTTGGAACGGCTGCTTCTATAGTGGAGATATAAAAGATGGAACAAGCACTATCAAGGCGAGTGACTATAACGATGCAGGCAAATTTGGACACTCAGATTGGGGCGGCACAACCCCAGTTGGTTTTACTTTAGCAAATGGTGCGAATGTGCTCCTTGCATACAACAAAAACTGTACGATGTCGCCTGCTCTTACAGGTCCGGATGCTGCAAAATGTGCTGTAGCTGCACTTTATGATACGAATGGTTTCGACGGCCCGAATGAAGTTGGGAAGGACATAAAGTTCTTCAATAAGAATGATGCTAATTGCGACCAATTCCCAGGCGCACACTTGATTGCCGGGAAGTGTTGGTTGACCAGCAGAGATTCTGTGCACATGAATGGCAATGGAGAGGCGGATACCTGCCCAGGAGGACCGTATAGAGCGCTGGATCAAAACTGCAATGATCCAAGCATTTGCCATTGGAATACATGGGCTGTCCACAAGGAAGCGTGTACTCTATCAGGCATGCGGTTGGCGACTGCTGCCGAATATAACGAATTGCGTCTCCATCGGGACGATCCTGAAGCGGCTGATTTCGTTGCTGAAGGTTATTTTGAAGATGATCAAGCATGGACAGATCAAGATTCTGGGTGTATCGCACTGAGCCCTGGTGGCATGATGGCTAAAGATGCCCCTGGCCCAGCCACTTTTTGTGTTAGCCCATAATCCTTATAAACAAATTCGTCCAAGAAATTAGGTGATTCACTCAATCAACCCACTTTTCACTGCAAGATAAATTGCGCTGGTGCGGTTGCGTGCGCCAAGTTTCTTTAAAATAGAACTCACATGAGCCTTAACTGTGTGGATGCTAACAGACGCGATCCGCGCCATTTCGGCGTTCTCACAGCCATTCCTCATCATCATCAAAAAATCATACTCTCTTGGTGTCAGTTTTCGCATTGCTCTCTTGTTATCTCTCTTTGTATAAACTATATATAACACAGGATATGCATTTGTAGGTTCATTTTATTTCCCTTTTACCAGTGAATAGTGAGTTGTGAGTTGTGAGTTGTGAATAGTTCATCAAATGCTTTGCATAAACCTTTTTCTGTTGGTCAATTCACTATTCACTATTGCCGATTCACTAATTTCTTTACTTTTGTTTACAAATTGCACGGTCTTGCGCAATATGCTAAACTTTTGTATAGCGAGGAATATAAACATGAGAAATATTATTATTTATGCAAACAACTCACGTCTTGAGGCTACGCTCTCTAAGCTTGAGGATATTAATGTCAGAGTGGAAAAGCCTGAAAATCTTAAAGATTATGAAACGCTTAACCCGAACCTGATTGTGATTGAAGATGTTCCGGGGATTAAAGATGTCCTCGCGGTTACGAAATTCAAATCACCACTTCTGTTTGTTGGCGAAACTTTTAAAGGCGCGACAGTCAGAGCAATAGCTTATGACTACATCAAAACTCCGGTTGACAATGAGGAGCTTACAATTCGTGCGACAGCGTTGTTAAAAATCAGAGATTACGCGAATAAATTAAAAGTAGTTGCGTCAACTGACGAACTCACAGGACTTTACAACCGTAAATATATGCACGAACGTCTTGAACAAGAGATTTCGCGCGCAAAACGTTACGGCACAAAACTTTCCTGCCTGTTGTTTGACCTGGATTTCTTTAAAGTTGTAAACGATGTTTACGGCTACGAATGGGGCGATGTTTTATTGCGCTCAATCGCAGACAAACTCAAACAGCTTATCAGAAAAGAGGATGTTTTAACCCGTTACGGCGACGAAGAATTTTTGTTAATCCTTCCAAACACCTCAGAAGCTAACGCTTTCTTGTTCGCAGAAAGATTCAGACGCGATATTGAAAAAATGGAATTCATCCCGGCGGGCGAAGTAGAAAAACACCCAATCACGATTTCGGGCGGAATTTCGACTTATCCGTGTATGGAAAATATGGACGAAGATGCGAATACGATTATCCGCTATTCTGAGCACGCGCTCTATAACGCGAAAAATCGTGGCAGAAACAAAATTGTACAATTCTCACAGCTGAACTTAGGTGAAGGCTAGAGATAAAAATAAACCGGGGAGATAATTCGGAAAACCCAATTATTTACCCCCGTATGAAAAAGATTAAATACTAGTTTCTAGTCCCTAGTATCTAGTATATAAAGATGTAATCTGGTTATTAGCGGCGTTTCGCCGCTTTTTATTGCGCAAGCGCAGCAAGACAGAATTTGCCAAGATGTAAGTGGTTCAATTTTTACCATTCACATGGCTTGAAATCTGCATGCCTTCGTATTAAAATGCAAAAGATGAATTATTCAAATTACTCCACAGTAATTATAGGCAGCGGTATTGCAGGGCTCTATGCTAGTTTGAAATTAGCAGAGTCGGGTGCGAAAATTCTGCTTGTCACTAAATCACGTCTTGGCGAGAGCAATTCACGCTACGCGCAGGGCGGGATGGTCGGCGTTATGAAGGAAAACAAGGCTGACAGTGTTGAATCCCACATTTGCGATACGATTAAAGCCGGCGCGGGTTTGAGCGAATTTGACGCGGTCAAATATATCTCTGAAAAGTCTGACGCGGTTGTTAAAGACTTACTTAAACTCGGGGTTGAGTTTGATAAAGACGAGAGCGGTAATTTTACTTATACACTAGAGGGTGCACACAGCGTAAACCGTGTTCTTCATGCAGGCGGCGACGCTACAGGCAGAATGATTGAGCAGGCACTGTGCGCAAAAATAAAAGCAAACCCGAATGTTGAAGTTTATGAAAAAACCATGGCGGTAGAATTGTTGACCAACGATGATTGCGGGGTTAACGGTGTTGTTGTATTCCTTGAAGAAACCCAAGAGTACGAAGCAATTTCTACCTCTGCTGTAATCCTTGCAACAGGCGGACTCGGACAGCTTTATAAATACACAACAAACCCTGCTGGTGCGACAGCAGATGGCATTACACTTGCATACCACGCAGGAGCGACTTTGCAGGATATGGAATTTGTTCAATTCCATCCGACAGCGCTTGCTTTGGACGAAGAAAGTGAAAACCGATTTTTAATCTCAGAAGCGGTTCGTGGCGAAGGTGCAAAACTCGTTGATGCCGATGGACATGAATTTATGCACAAATATCATGAGATGGCAGAACTTGCGCCGCGTGATGTTGTAACTCGTGCAATATTTAACGAAATGGGGGTAAATAAATTAGAGAATGTATACCTCAACGCGACTGGAATTGACGCCAAAAAACTTGCAAAGCGTTTCCCGAATATTTCTAAAAAATGCCTTGAGCATGGAATAGATATTTCAAAAGATTTTATCCCGGTGGCGCCTGCTGCGCACTATTTTATGGGCGGGATTAAAACAGATTTAGAAGGCAAGACTTCCGTTGAGGGCTTATTTGCAATCGGAGAAACCGCTTCAACAGGTCTGCACGGCGGAAACAGGCTGGCGAGCAACTCGCTGTTAGAGTGTGTTGTCTGCGCTAATGCTGTGGCTGAACACATAAAATTAGGGATTAGGGACAAGAAACTAGAAGCGGGTGACATTAAATTTGAAGAACAATTCACGATTCACGGTTCACAACTCACTTCTAAAAAAACGGCTCAATTTCGCGAACAATTACAAACAATCATGTGGGAAAATGTTGGAATCCTGCGCAGCAAATCTTCTTTATTTGACGCGCTCGAACAGTTGGCGCAGCTTCCTTTAATTGAGGGTTCAAGCCGTGAAAGCTACGAATTACGCAACATGATTGACGCTGCAAAATTGGTTACTATCTGCGCCATTAACCGTGAAGAGTCTCGCGGAGCGCATTTTAGAACAGATTATACTCAAACAAATGAGGAGCGCAAGCATTCTGAGATTTGCAAATCCACAACGCCAAATCTTCAGATGGTTGGTACAACTACCGTTAATTCACCAAATATAAAGGATTTACCGTGTTAAATAAATTTTGTATAGAAGAGCATGTAAAAGCAGCGTTAAAAGAAGATATCGGGTTTGAAGATATTACAACAGAAAATTTAGCAAATGACGGCGATATCTTAAAAGCCGAGTTAAACACACGCCAAGACGGTGTTTTGTGCGGTTGTGATGTTTTTAAAAGTGTTTTTGAACTACTTTGCAGCGATATTAAAATAAATTTTTACTTTAAAGATGGTGACAGAATTAAAAAAGGTGATAAGATCGCAGATATAGAAGGCTGTGCAAAATGTCTCCTTATTGGCGAACGCCTCGCGCTCAATTATATCCAGCGTATGAGCGCGATAGCGACAGAAACCCGCAAATGCGCTGATGCACTAAAGGATTCCAAAGCAAAAATTGCTGACACGCGCAAAAACACTCCGAATTTCCGCGCGTTTGAAAAGTATTCCGTAAAAGTCGGCGGCGGCATGCTTCACAGATTTAACCTTTCTGATTGTGCGATGATAAAGGACAATCATATCCAATTAGCGGGTTCGATTACCAATGCGGTCAATAAATTGCGCGAAAAAATCTCGTTTACTCATAAAATTGAAGTCGAATGCGATAACCTGGCTCAAGTTGACGAGGCATTAATGTGTAAAGCCGATATAATTATGCTTGATAATATGAATCTTGTACAAATGAAAGAGGCATGCGGACGTATTAACGGTGCTGCAATCGTTGAAGCAAGCGGCAATGTTCATTTAGAAAATATCCAGGCAATAGCTGCTTGCGGAGTGGACATAATCTCCTCAAGCGCAATCGTAGCAAAGGCCGGCACATTAGACTTAGCGCTTGATATATAGTCTTTCTTATAAAGAATATATATTTTAGTGTCTCTTTGACACTAATTGTTAAGCAATTGTAAATTTTTTGTAAAAAACCAACAAAAATATTTTTGATGAGTTTTAATGATAGTGTAGCGGATTTTCGCAAGAGTGAAGGACAAAGTCCGAAACTCGCCCAAGTGAGGGAAACCACGCTTTCCCGAACTAGCGAATAATCCAAGACAGATAGATAGCACAACTTGGTGAGTGATGAATATTAAATCCATACATTCCTATAACGCCCTATTAACTAAGGGCTCGGTGCGCGATTACGAGGGGGCAAGCAAGGGTTATGTGCTGAGCGACGAAACTGGCACGAGTGCGCAAGTCCCAACGAAGAAAAAGAGCGCTGGTGTGTGTGGAGAGAAACAAGAGAATATAGCGATTAAAAGCGGCAGTTTTACGAGAAAAAGTGAGACTGCCGCTTTAAGTTTTGGGGGCGGTGGAGAACCGTTTGCAAAGGGGTTGTTCGGAAAAATCGGAAGATCAAATTGGTTTAACAAAGCGTTAAAAGAGATGCAGGAGCACCAAATCGCGGCAAGTGCAGGAATGTCATTAATTTTTGCAAGTATCCTAAGGCCTGTTACCCTAATTAGTTTGCCTGACAGAAAAGGTAGTAAAAACGACAAAACAGATAAAATTTACGCATCATGCCATTCAATATCTTCAGGTGTGATGGGGTTTGTAGCTTCTGTTGTTTTAACTACTCCTCTTGACCAAGGATTAAAAAGAATTCAAGCAGCATTGGAAAATGAAAAGTTATCGCCGGAAGAATTGATTAAAAAAGCAAAAGAAACAGGCAAACCTCAACAAACGTTAGCAGATTACGGTGCTACATCACTAAAGGGTTTGAGCAAAGAAACACGCAAGGCGCTTTATACAATCGTTAAAAATATGCCGGAATGGTTTATCGCGGTTCCTAGAGCAGCTTTAACAATTATGCTTATTCCGCCGATTTTGAAATATGTATTTGGTATTGAAAAGAAGAAAGCTAAACCAGAGGTGCAATCGACAATACAGTCAGGAGGGCAGAAAAAATGAAAATAACTCTCCAGACCATGAAATATAATAATCCTTATAATGACCGGTTTAATGACAATAGTCAGCGTAATAATTTTGTGTATTCAAATAATTCCAAACCTCAAAGTTTTGGCTCAAAAGATGGTTCAAAAGTTTTTGCCTGGTTCGGCAAAATGTCTGATGTGGCGGCTGAAAAAATCGCGAAATGGTTTACGCCTATATTAATAAACAATAGATTAATTCAAAAAGCTGCGACTAAATTTCAGGACAGTAAAAACCTTCTAACACATTCGTTGGCAGTAGGTTCTATTATCACAAGCGGTGTTTACATGACAACAACTTTACGTAATCATAACTTGGATAAAGACCGTAAAAAAACACTTGCAATTAACCAAGGTCTTACATCTTTAGTGTCGTTGATACTTTCTTATTCCGCTGAAAAAGCTCTTGCCAAGAAGTGGAATGCAGTTACAAACAGATTTGCTGCAATCCAACTAAACGACAAAAATTTATTCGACACCGCTAAAGAAAAATCATTAAACCCTAAATTCGATATTTCAGAATACATTAATACAACAATAAAAGAGGGTAAAATCGAAGCTAAAGCTGGCAAACTTCTAAAAGCAAAAATTGGTGGTATGGGCGTATTGAAATCAACAATCATCTTCGCGTCAATCTTTAGATATATCGTTCCCGTAACAATTACTCCGATTGCGAATGTCCTTGGTGACAGACATCTTGCGAAAAAGAAGGCAACAAAAGTTGCTATGGCAACAACCCAAACTGTCTAGATAGATTTAACCCCAAGCATGGTAAATGTTGGCGTGTTGATTATTTTAGATTCAATTCTGTCTTGCTGCGCTCGCGTGAAGCGAATATCCGTGTCTGCCTCGCATGTCCTGCAGACAGCCGATTGAGTCGGCAGACACTCCATTCTCTGCTCGCTTGCGCCATTATAAAAAGATACATTACCTGAGCAAACAGGGATTTTGAGTTCTTCACAAGCGCGTTTTATTTGCAGGATTGTTTCGCGGAATTCATGCATAGTCGGCGGGATTTCAGGGTTGGTGAAATTCAAACAATTTGTTATCCCTTTTGGCTCGTAACCTTTTTCTCTCAAGAAATTCGCGGCGGCAAGAAGCCCGTCATAAGTGGTTTCCACTGTGGTTGAAAAGGTATAAACCCCGAGCGAACAGTTTTCTTCCCAAATCCACAACGCGTTAAACTGCGGGTCATCATCCGGCGAAAACTGCGTCCGCGCCCCGACAGTGTGGTCGTACCTTTGGTGGAGGTAAGGGGAGTCGAACCTTTCAGGCTTTTCTTTAATTGATTGACCGTCTTTGCTAAAATTAATATTTACTTCAGGCGGTGTTACAAGAGTTTTAACCGGAATATTTGCCAATTCTTCATATTTATTTCTAACAATGTAATTTTTTTCTTCTATAACTTCACCGATGACTGAGTACGGAATCGCGTGACGTTCAAGAATTTTGCCGATAGGTGCGATTTGACTCTCATCAGCTACAAACAGCATCCGTTCCTGGGTCTCAGAGAGCATAATTTCAAAATCTTTTATGGATTTATCTCCGATGTGGATTTTGTCCAAATCGATTTCAACCCCAACACCGCTGCTTGGTTGCTCGCTTGTAACGGCGTTACAGGTCGGCGAAGCCGCCCTTCCAGCCTCAGATCGCAATCCGCTTTTATATGCAACCTCTGAGGTGGATGATAAAATCCCTGCTGCGCCGCAATCCTGGCAGGATGCAACGAGTTTTTTTGAGAAAATCTCTAAACAGGCTTCGATTAATTTTTTCTTCATAAACGGGTTGGCGATTTGGATTGAGAGCTTGTCTTCTTTGTTGTTTTCGAGTTCTTTTGAGGCAAAACTCGCTCCGTGCAAACCGTCTTTCATTGTGTGTGAACCCGCTAAGATTAGCTTTTGCCCGGCTAAAGCTTTATCTGAAGTTAAGATTTCATCATATTTTGCGATTCCGATGCAAGTTACGTTAACCAGTGGGTTTTGGGTAAAACACGGGTGGTAAAGCACTTCGGTCGAAATATTCGGTACCCCGATTGAGTTGCCGTAGTTTGAAATCCCTTCTACAACCCCTTCAATAATGCGCGTGTCATCGCCAAATTTAAGAGAATTACAAAGTGCAATCGGGCGTGCGTTCATCGCTAGAACATCGCGCACAATCCCGCCGATGCCTGTTGCAGCACCGTTAAAAGGTTCGACAGCACATGGGTGGTTGTGGGATTCCATCTTGAACAAAATCGCGTGGTCACCGATTTTAAATCCGCCTGCGTTTTCGCTTGCAAAGATAGCACCTTCACGCGGGAGGAGTTTTAACAGTTCGTGCGAATGCAAATATCCGCAGTGCTCGCTGTGTGTGGCGCTAAATAAGTGTTGCAAAAAATTCAAAAATCTTCCTCCCGTCTGTTAGCCCCAATTCCTCGTGTACAGCGCGTTCCGGGTGCGGCATCAGTCCGATAATTCTGTTTTCATGGTCAATAATTCCTGCGATTCCGTCGTCCGAACCGTTAACATTTTCCGAATATTTTAAAAACGAAACAACATCTCTGCTAGTCTCTAATCCCTTGTCCCTAGTCCCTAAAACGTAATTTCCCTGGTGGTGTGCAATCGGCAAATTTATGGTTTGCCCCCCAAATTTCAATGGTGTGACTTTTGAAATAAAATGAATTCCTTCGTTGTCGGTTAGCGCGCCGGGCAGTAAACCTGCTTCGCAAAGGATTTGAAATCCGTTGCAAATCCCGACAATCAAGGATTTGCCGACGGGTAAGGATTTTACTGCGCGCGAAAGTTTTGCGATTCGACCTGATGAGATATGGTCGCCGTAGGAAAACCCGCCGGGCAGAAAAATTATGTCATAATCACCCCTGATTTCTTCGTCATGGTTTATAAAAGCTACTTCCCAGTCGAAAAATTCGCAGGCGCGTGCGGTGTCGCGTTCGCAGTTTGTGCCGGGGAAAACAATTATGCCCGCTTTTATTGTCATAAGACCTCCGGTCTTTTGGCGCGCTCGCTCGCAAATACTGTAACAAGTTCCCATATTTGACTCACTCGTCTTGCCATGTTGCCTCGTAGGTTTCAATGACGCTGTTAGCAAGGATTTCTTGCGCGATTGTATCAACAATTTCGCGTGCTCGGTCTTCATCTTGCGCTTCAAAACTCAAATCGTAGATGCTTCCGACCCTGCAATCAAAGTTTTCTAAATCAACAATCTGGCCAACAGCTTGCTTTAGGGTGAGTGCTCTAACGTCTTTTACCCCTTGCTTCAAATTGACTTTTACTGTTGCATTAAATCTTTTCATTCCTTAATTTTAGCACTAACAAAAATCAAAATCATTTTGCTTGCCTGTGTTCGCTTGCACTTGAAAACCGAATATCTTTGTTATATATTACGCGTAGGGGTATATTAAATGGAAGAAAACCAATTAGAAAATATTGCTGCAAGCTGTGGCCTGTTTGATGGTTCCGATGTCGATTCTATAATTCAAAGAATCACTGCGCTTGAAAAAGATTACAGCGATAAAGAGTTGGTTAAAATTTACAATTATTCCCTCACTAAAACCCAAGACCCCGAACTGTTGATGTATTTAATCCGTTTTTCTGACAAAATCCGTAATAAATCAAGCCTTAGCCCCCTTTTGGATATTTTACTTATGAAGCCTGAAGAAGATGAAAAAGAAAAGTTTATTAACGTGCGCTCAATGGCCGCAAAAGCCATCGCGAATCTAAAAGACCACTCGTCTGTAACCCCGCTTTTGTATTGCTTGAACAACAAAGGGGAACACTATAAAGTTCGTCTGGCATGCGCTGATGCGCTTGGTAGAATCGGCGACAAATATGCTGTTGCGCCGTTGATTGAACTTGTTAAAGACGAGGAAGAAAAATCGGTTTATTTACGTGAATCAGCCGCGTCTGCTTTGGGGATGCTCGGGGATGCGCGCGCAGTTGATCCGCTCTTGAGTATTTTAGAGAGTCAAAAAGGGATTTGGGGCAAATTTACCTTCTTGAAAGAGCGTATTATTGAGGCACTTGGTAAAATGCGGCTTGATGATGACAAAAGAGTTTTTAGAGCACTGAAAAATTCCCTGCTTGACGAGTCAGCGCAGGTTCGGATAAACGCAATCGAAGCGCTTATGGAGAGCGATAACCCGCGCGCTTACGGTGTTATAAGAGAATGTTTAAAAGATGAAAACGACGAGGTTAAGCAAAACGCACTCGTTGCCTGCTACAACATAATCGGCCGCGAAATTTTAGACGAAGTTATTGAGAGTATGGATTATTCTGATTTTCTCAAAATGGAAGCGGTCTCGATGATTGAGGAATACGAAGACGCTGAGTATTCTGAGATCCGGAAAAGAGAGAAAGATGAATAAGGCAATTATTCTGCTTTCCGGCGGTTTGGATTCTCTTGTGAGTCTTGGTTTGGCGATGGATAAATATAATGTTGATTTGGCGCTGACTTTTGATTATGGTCAAAAATCAGCCGAGCAAGAGATTGAACAGTCTGCAAAAATCTGTGCGCATTATGGGATTAACCACAAAGTTATTAAACTCGACTGGCTAAAAGAGATTACGCACACAGCACTTGTATCAGATGCAGAGTTGCCTCAGGAAGCAAATGAAGACAGCATGAAAGCTGTTTGGGTGCCGAATCGCAATGGACTTTTTCTAAATATCGCTGCGAGCTACGCGGATGATGGACAAGACACTGAAGGTTACTCAACAATAATCTTTGGGGCGAACGCTGACGAAGCCAAAACTTTCTCTGATAATTCAGCGGATTTTGTGGAAAAAATTAACGCAGAGTTTGAACTTTCCACCTTAAAAAAGCCAAAAGTTGTCGCACCGTTGCTCAATTTTTCCAAAGATGATATAGTTAAAATTGCAATCGAAAAACAAATACCGTTAGAACTGGCTTACAGCTGCTATCGCGGTGGGCAAAGACATTGCGGGGTTTGCGAATCTTGTATCAGACTAAAAAGTGCGCTAGAGCGGAACAATCACAAAATCGAGGGACTTTTTGAAAACTAATTTTATCAAAGAAGAATTAAAATACGACGGCAGACAGCTTGCGCCGCACTGGATTTACAAGAATTTTAAGATTCAGGGGGATGCGATTATCGGCTTTGTCGGCGAATGCGAAGTCAAATTGACCGAAATGGTCGACATTGAAGACGTTATTAACAACGAACCGATTTATTCAAAATCCATGCTGCATTTTATCAGCGAACAGTTTAATATAGGTTTAGTTGAGGGTGTTTTGCGCCAGAGATTACTCATTTCGACAATCAAAGAAGCGCTTGAGCGTCGCGGGATAATTGCTCGCCGCAACGGAGATGACCTTTTTATCAACGATAAAAAATTAACCGTATCAATCGCAGCAAAATCCGTTAATTCAGTCCTAATCCACACGGGAGTTAATATTGACCCGACAGGTGCGCCGGTGGAGGCATCAGGACTGGGCGAAAACGGGATAAATGATATTGAAGTTTTTGCAAAAGAAGTTATGGACAATTACGCTGCGGAGATTTATGATATAATTATGGCATCAACAAAGGTCAGGGGGCTTTAAAGATGGAATCAAGAGAGCAAAGACAGAATTCTCACATAACTTACAAACAATACAAAAACACGACTGAAAAAAAATCTAACGGCAGTTTGATGATGTTTATTTCAGCTTTTGTAATAATGCTTTTGGTGTTTTTGGCGGTCGCAAAACAATTTACGCCGGATGTTGATATAAGCATCGGTAACGACACCGAAAAAGGGACCGTAAATGAGAGTTTGGGAGCTATCCAGGATGAAGAAAACGGCCTGACTCCGGGCGCTGTTGAGGACATGTTTTCACCGGAACTTGAAGAAAGAGTCATAGTTCCAACAAGCCTTAAAAAAGCTAAAAAAGAAACAGAGACTCCTGATGAGGAGAAAGATACTCAAAGACTTGATACTGAAGGAAAAACAGTAACAGACAAACCTGCGGATAAACCGGAATTGCCAAAACAAACCACAACCCCGCAAACCGGGCAAGTTGCAAAAGTTATAATAGGTTCATATTCAACCGAGCAGCAAGCGCAAGCCGCGCGTAATATTGTCGCAGAATCAGGCTTAAATGTTCAGCCGTTTATCAAAAATATCGGCGGAATTTACACAATCCAAGCGGGTTCATTTACTTCACAAGAAAAAGCCCAAGGGCTTGCTAACGAACTTAAACGCAACGGTTTCCCTGCAAGAATAATTTCTGAATAGGGGTAAATTTTAAGGCAAACTCCAAAAAGTAGCCAACCGGATAATTGTATATTAACCGGTTAATTTAGTATGCTTATATCCGAGTGTTATAAAAAAGGAGGCAACATGAAGGACAAGGATAAATTTAAGTGGGCTGTTTTAATCTCAATTGTATTGACGATTTGGCTTTTAGGAGCTTTTTTCCTTTTTGGGTATTGCAAACGGACGGAGGCTGTCAGATACAAAATAAAAGCTGAAGACGGGGTTATGATTATTCTGGACAAACGAACAGGAAATACCTGGATTAAGACAGATTCAGACTCCTGGCAAAAAATGAATTATATGAACAAACGCCGGGCAGATTCACCAAAAGAACTGGAAAAACAATCAAATGACGAAAAAAATAACGCAGAGATGAATTCTGAAGAAGAAGACGATTAATTTAATATAAGAAGTGGCGCCGGTTGTGAAACAACCGGCGCCTTTATTATGTTTTGGATTTGGAGATTTTGTTTTACTTGCTCGCTTGCGCTGTCTTGCTCCCTCGCCGGTAACGGCGCTCCAGGCCGGCAAAGCCGCCCTTCCAGCCTTAGCTCGGTCGCGCTAAGCGAAAATATTGTTGATTTCTTCAGATTTTTCTTCTCTTTTGAAGTTAAGAAGTTCGCCGCGGTATTTTGGGTTTGAGCTGTTTTTGTCTTTACCTGCAGCCATGCTGATGATGTTGTTGAAAGAAGGTGTTTGAACAGTTTTTGTTTCAGATGCTGCTTCAGTTACTGCAACTGCGATTTTGCCTTCAACTGTTTTGTGAACGCTAGCTTGAGTGTTCAAAAATTTGATTGCGTTTTGAACATTTTGGCTTAATTGAACGTTAAGACCAGAGTTGTTCATAGCTATTTGGCGAGCGGTGTTGTTGTCCACGTTGCCTTTGTAAAGGTCTACACCGATGCTGGCAGCTTTGAAAACATTGTTAACGCTGTTTGTGTTAACGTATTGATTGTTCTTTTCAGCAGCGCGTTTCAAGATTTCAGCAGAAACTTGTTTCAATACGCTGGTATCAATACCTTGTTTAAATTGTGCAACATTAACGTTCATTGACATCCGTTTATCCCTTTCCTATATAAAGATAATCGGCAGATATGCCCATGAACTTTAATGTTTTAAAGCGTTTTGTTACATTTGTTTACAAAGCAGTTAATGAACCAGTTTAGACCAGTCTTTTGCAAGTTGGTTAAGGACTTCTTGAGTTGTGCCTTTACCAAGTAAAATCTCTTGTGTGGCGGTGTTTACAAGCAGGTTAATTTCTTTTTGGCTGCGTGCCGGAACGAAAGCAGGGCTGACTTTTTTTAATTGCTGTGCGCTGATATAACGAGCTTTTGCTATAATGTCGTCCTCGTCGTATTGAGAATAAAGTCTGTTTTTCAGTGCCGCGCGGTTTACGACAAGCACGTTGGTTAGTTCTGCAAGTTCAAGCTGGTTGCGCTCGCTAGTTAAAAACATAAGGAATTTTAAAGCTTCTTGCTTGTGGTGTGCGCGTTCCGGGATAACAAAATTCATTACAGAAAAATCGTTTTGTCCCAGGTCGCCTTTAATTTGCGGAGCCACATCAGTTTGGGCAAAAATTTCAGGAGCGTTTTCTTTAATCTGTACCAGAAAGTTTGTTCCTGATTGGAAGAACACAATTTGTCCTGCCATGTATTTTTCAAGCGCCTCGCGGTGGGTTTGTGTGATTGTTTCTTTTGGGATAAGGTTTTGTTCGTATAATTTCTTATACATATCGAAAACCTGAACTGTTTTTTTTGAATTTATTTGTTCGGCAGAATTTACACCGTATTTGTTTAGGATTTTGAGCATAGTGTCGTTTTCGGTGATGTTTGGGAAAAACGCATAAACTCCGGTTTTTTCTTTAATTATCGGAGCCATTTGCGCGAGTTCTTCGTAGGTTTCGGGAACTTTTTCGCTCAAGCTTTTGTTATAAATCGTGATTGCAGAAGTCGCATACCAAGGCAGGGAATAGAGTTTGTCCTGATATTTGAGGGTTTCAATTACTTGTGGTTGGAATTTATAAGAATATTTTTCGTCAATTTCAGCCAGCGCTCCACGTTGAGCCAAAAGCGCGGAAAAATCTGGGTTAAGGTTAACCAAATCCGGCGGATTGTTGCTCAAAACCGCAGCGAGCGTGCGTTTTTCGCCTTCAGAAAACGGCACATCGACCCATTTAACTTTAATATCCGGGTATTGTCTTTCAAAATCGCTGATAACGTTGTTGATGTATGGTGCAAAATCGTTCATTTGCAAAGTCCAGAACACGATTTCGTTTTCTTTTTTTACGTTTTTATGCCCTGCAACAAGAATTAGTAAGAGCACAAAGGCAATAACTACAATCTTTCTCGTCTTCCAAATATTTATTAAAAAATCCATAAAGTCATTATACCATGGGCAAGAACTAATGTATCAGGGGCGTATATTTTATGCTAAAATTAAGCAATGGAAAAAGAGTGTTTGCAAATTAAAATACGCCCTATGACGCATGAAGACGTTGATGCGGTAATTGGTGTCGAGCAGTCGGCTTACGGTGAACACCACTGGTCGCGTGAATCTTTTTTCAATGAGATTTCAAACGAGCTTGCAGTATATTCCTGTGCGGTAAATGAACAAGGCGAATTGGTTGCTTATTCGGGCTACTGGCAGATTTTAGAAGAAGCTCACATAACAACGATTGCTGTTGCTCCAGATTATCGCCGCAACCGCATCGGTGAAGCGCTTTTGATTAATCTTATAGATGATTGCCACAAAAACGGAGTAAAATATATTACGCTTGAAGTTCGGGTGAGTAATGAGGCTGCAATCGGACTTTATGAAAAGTATGGTTTCAAATCACTCGGCACGCGCAAAGGATACTACCAAGACAACAACGAAGACGCTCTTATTATGTGGACGGAAAATATTTTTTACGATAAATTTAGGGATAAGTACGAAGAAAATAAAAGCAAATTAGAAGGACAAATAAATTGCAAGAAGATTTAAATGATGAAATAAATGATTTAAATGAAGGGGTAAATGAAAACGAGGTTTTGCAGCCAAAACAACAGCCGGAATCTCAAGTGGAAACTAAGGAAGCCCCTCAATCACCTTCAAAAGTTCAGGTTTTGACTGTACGCCCGGGAGAAGTGAAATTTTCTTTGGGAACTCTTGTTTTGATTTTTGCTTGCACTTTTTTACTCGTGGCGGCAACTTTTATTCAGATTAATATAGCTTATCCGGTCTTTGGCAGCACAGCGCAAGGTCTTGAACCGTTTCATATTTATAAATATATTCCGCAGGTGCCGGCAGTGCTTTTTGTAGGGGCGCTTTTGGGCAGAAAATACGGACTGACGGCAGTTTTATTATACGTTGCTGCGGGATTATTTTTTGTGCCGGTTTTTTCACTTGGCGGCGGTCTAAAATACATTTTTGAATATGGATTTGGTTATATTTTCGCGTTTATCCCGGCAGCGTTTTTTACGGCTTCAATTATGCGCAGCGGATTTTCGCTCAGAAACATCGCACACGCAAGTTTGGTCGGGGTTTTAACCATACATTTAATCGGTCTGCTCTATATGATTCCGATTGCGTTCCTTCACCATGAACCAATGTCTTTTATCGGGAACTGGCTTGTTGCACAAAGCGGAATCAAGATAATTTGTGATTACATCCTGACGTTTACTGCGCTCTATATCACCCGTTATTTAAAACTAATTATGCAGGTCTATACGTAAGTTAGGGATTAGGGACTAGGGATTAGGAGTTCAGGAAGCAGGCGCTGAAATGGTTTTGGCCAAGGTCGTACATCGGCGGAATCTCTTGCGGGCAAATATCAAAACACTTGTCGCAGCGCGGATGGAAGCGGCAGCCGGAAATTTCTTGTTGAATTGTTGGCGGCTGACCTTGTATGGTTTCAAGCTCGCTTTTTTTATTTGACGGCAGCGCACGCAAAAGTGCTTGAGAATATGGGTGGTTCGGGTTGCGGAAAAACTCGTCTGACAGTGCGCTCTCAACAATTCGCCCGGCATACATTACAGAGACAAAATCAGCGTTTTCCCCGACAAGCGCCAGGTCGTGCGTGATAAGTAAAATCGCGGTTTCTCGATCTTCTTTAATTTCATTTAAAAGCCGCATAATTTCAGCCTGAATGGTTACGTCCAGTGCGGTTGTAGGTTCGTCAGCGATAATAATTTCCGCGTTGCAAGCAAGTGCCATCGCGATAATTGCACGCTGTTTCATCCCGCCTGAAAACTCGTGAGGGTAAGACTTCATGCGCTTTCTCGCGTCAGGGATTTTTACCGCCTCAAGAGCTTCAACAGCTTTTTCAAACGCCTCTTTGCCGTTCAAATCCTGGTGGATTTTGATTACTTCCAAAAGCTGGTCCCCAACAGTATAGAGCGGGTTAAGAGAAGTCATCGGGTCTTGCGGGATAAGAGCGATTTTTGCGCCGCGAATATGCTGCAAGTCGCCATTCGAAAGCTCACGTATGCTTTTGCCTTCAAAAACTATCTCACCCGAAGTCGTGCGTGCGGTTTTTGGCAAAAGTCGTAAGATACTCATTGCGCTTATTGTTTTGCCGCAGCCGGATTCTCCCACAAGCGCGTGGGTTTTACCTTTTTCAAGGTTAAATGAAACGTCAAACAATGCCTGACGGAAACCGCCTTCGGTTTCAAATCCCAAATTCAAGTTTTTAACTTCTAAGACTGTCATTTTCAATTATTATACAGATTAAATGCCTAAGCTTCAACTACCCCATGAGCTATCGCTTTAAGATTGTTTTTAACCCAATATCCGGTTTGCGGGAGAAATTCCGTGTTAACGCCAAAATATGTTGAGCCGGAGCCGGACATGATTGCATCAGGATAGAGTTTCTTAATCTCTTGAAGTTGCATGTAGTCGTCAATTACAGCCCATTCCAAATCGTTTACGAAGTCACTTTCTTCGCCTTTTGCTCGACGCGCCGAGAATTTTGTATAAGCTTCTTTTGCGCTTATGCCAAGGTTTATGGGTTTAATTAGTGAAACAGAAAACTCCTCAAACGGTAATGGTTCAAGGATTTCCCCGCGGCTGGTTGTCATTGCGCGTCCGCCGTCTAAGCAGAAATTCAGATCAGAACCCAGTTTTGCGCACAATTCATGCAATTGCGCGCGTGATAGCGGTTCGCCAAATAACTTGTTTAAGCCATATATTGTGCCCGCAGCGTCGGTACTTCCGCCGGCTAACCCCGCGGCAATCGGGATGTTTTTTTCGATGTGGATATTTACCACGTCATTCTGAGTGGAACGAAGAATCTCAATGTCTTTGTCATCACAATGGTTTTGAGATGTTTCGGCTGCGCTCGCATTAAACAGGCACGCTCTCGCTTTTGCCTTCTGCTCGCTTGCCTCAACATGACGGGGAGAAGTGGATTTAACAGTTGAAAAGAACAGTTCGGCTGCCTTGTAGACAAGATTTTTTTCGTTGTATGGGATTTCGTCTGACGTTCCCGAGAGAGTTATTTGTTGTGAGTTATTGCTAGTCTCTAGTCTCTCATCCCTAGTTTCTATTGTAAGATAATCATACAAATCAATCGTTTGCATAATGCTCTCAAGATTGTGGAACCCGTCTTCGCGTTTACCCACAACTTTTAGGGTCAGATTAATTTTTGCGGGACATTTTATTTTAATCTTGTTCACGCAATGCTCCCGAAAGTTCTCCAAACTGCTCTATAGAAACCTTTTCCCCGCGAATGTTTGGGTCCATCCCGAGTTTTTCAAGAGCAGAATTTATATTTTCTTTTGAGAATCCGCCGGACATAAGGCAGTTTTTAATATTTTTGCGTCGCTGCGAAAAAGCTGCCTTAATCACTCGTCTAAAATGCCCGTAATCAGGTAATTCAAGCCTAGGTTTTTCGTTAACTTTCAAACGTACAAGCGCTGAATTAACTTTTGGTGATGGGTAAAACGATCTTCTGCCAACAAGTCTGACGATTTCCACATCTGCCCAAAATTGCGACAGGATAGTCAAAAGCCCGTATTGCTTTGACGGCGATTCATTCGTTGCGACCATTCGGCGGGCGACTTCTTCTTGAACCATCAGTATAATATCGCTGATTTTACTGCGGTTTGCGTTGTTTAAATCATCAATTTCGCCAAGCAGATGCGCGATAATCGGACTCGTAATGTAGTACGGAATATTCGCCACAACCTTGACCTTATTGGCTCCTTCGACCAACTCAGACAAATCAGTTTTTAAAATATCGTTGTGAACTATGCGCAAATTCGGGGCGTTTAGTTTTTTAAGTTCCGCAATCGCTTCTTCGTCGAGTTCAATCGCGATAACTTCTTTAGCATGTTTTATAAGCTGCTCGGTTACAAACCCGACTCCCGGGCCGATTTCAATGACGGTGTCTTCGGGTTTGATGTCCGCAAACCCAATTATCGCCTCAATCGCGTTCCCGTCAATAAGGAAGTTTTGTCCGAGCCGTTTTTTGGTTTTAAAAAATTTTGCGCGTTGCAAGTAATTCATCACATCCTCTAATATAACACAGATGGGTAGCACGGTGAAACTTTTATTTTGTTAGTGTTTTGTTAGTGCTATTATTATACGGAGGGGTCTATGAGTGAAACAAAAGAAAAATTAGGGGTAAAACTAGGTCTTAGTGAAATTATGGGGATCTATACCTGTGGCTGCAAAAGCGCACAAAAAATTGGTGTCGAATATGAGCGCCTTGTTCTGACTCCTTACGGAAGAACTGCTGATTACGGTTCTGAAAACGGGGTTTGCAGCCTTCTGCGTTCATTTGCCAGAGAAGATAATTGGGACTATGTAACCGACGATTACAGTATTATCGGGCTAAAGCAGGGGCATGATACGATTATGCTTGAGCCGGGAAGCCAGCTTGAGATGAGTCTTGAGCCGCAAGAAAAAATCAGTACAATAGAAGAAAAAATTAAATCCCTTGATAAAAAATTAAAACCAATATTGAATAAACACGACTTGTGCCTGCCGGGTTATGGAGTTGCGCCGGTTTCCACAAATAAGAATATTAAACTTATCCCTAAAAAACGATATCATCTGATGGCAAAATATTTGTGGGGAATTCTCTCTGATGTTATGATGCGCGAGACCGCCGGGATTCAAATCTGCGTGGACTTTTCAAGTGAAGCGGATATGGTGCGCAAATACAATATCGCGAATAAATTATCCCCGTTTATTACAGCAATGTTTGCTAATTCGCCGATTAGGGGGGGCGTTGATACGGGTTATAAGAGTTTTCGTGCGCTAAGCTGGCTCAACACTGACAACGACCGTTGCGGATTTGCAGGGGGGTTAAGAGAAGACTTTTCGTTTGAGCGCTATATCAAATGCGTTTTGGATTCGCCTGTAATCTATATTGCGCGCGATAATCAGCCGCTTGCGGTTGATGGTAAAATCAATTTCAAACAGTTTATGGAAAACGGTTGGGAAGGCTTTGAGCCAGATCTTGACGATTATCTTTTGCACGCAAACCTTTATTTTCCTGAGGTCAGATTGCGTAATTTTATCGAAATCCGCAACCATGATTGCTGCGGTAACGGCTTGCAATACGCTCTTATGGCGCTTTATAAAGGGATTCTATATAACAAAAACGCAATGAGTGAAGTTGAAGAAATGCTTTCTCGTTTCACCAATGAAGATATCATGCAATTGCGTTATGAAGTTCCGCAAAACGCGCTCCAGAGCAGAGCCGGGATTAATTTTAAAGCGGTTGATATAGCCAAAGAAATTCTCTTTATCGCAGAAAAATCGCTGTTAGAGAGAAACGAAGGGGAAGAAAAATACTTAAATCCGATAAAGGAATTAACAAGCATCGGACTTTGTCCGGCAGATATTATCCTGCAAAACTGGTACGGTTCCTGGAACAAAGATATTAATAAATTAATGAAACATATTATGTAGGTGAATAGTGAGTAGTTTATTTAGTTCACTATTTTCTATTCACTTTAAAAATAAAAGGGACAATTGATGTTTTAAGTCAACCGCCCCCTTATAAGGTCATCAGTGGGGTTTTACAACGTACCTCCCCCGTGTGACGACCGTTTCACCATCCACCGCATTGTCTGTACGCCCGAAAATATCACGGATGATTCGGCCAGATGGCAAAAATATTTAAATTACTTGATCTTCAGTCGTTTGGATTCACTTGGCTGCTGATTTTTCTTTGGTACGCATATTGTTAATACGCCATTTTTATAATCAGCATCAGCTTCTTCAATTTTAACCGGATTATCAAATGAGATTGAACGCTGGTATTTTCCGTATCTGAATTCGCTGGTGTGATAGCGTTCGTTGTGTTTACGTTGTTCGTCTTCTTCGTGTTCTTCATGTGCTTCTGCGGTAATAGTCATCAAATTGTCATTATCAAGTTCAACGATGATATTATCCTTCTTAACTCCCGGGAGCTGCACTTTTACTGTGTATTCCTTATCGTTTTGTTTGACTTCAATCGCCGGACGCCAAGCAAATAGTTTGTTTAGCGAATGCGACGGCATGAGTCTGTCTTTTATGAAATTGTTAAATTCTTTTTCGAGACTTTCTAAATAGGTTTCAGGTTCTCGTGTCATTAATTCATGTTTCATGAGATCTCCTTTCGGCTACGCTTTTTTAGTTTAATCTTTTATCTAGCCGGTTTCATTATCCTATGGCATTGAATATTAAGAATTTATTATAAACTAAAGGGTAATAGATTTTTGGGGTCAGAGACTAGATACTAGAGACTAGAAACTAGTGGAATATTGATGAAACAACCGCAACTTATATTTATTGACTAGTACCTAGTCCCTAATCCCCAGTTTCTAAATAAGGAGTTCCCTATGACAATGAAAATGCTTGTTTTCGACTTCAGAAAAACTGAAGAAGAATTCTTTAAAAACAATAAATTAGAAAACTTTGAAATAACTTTTTTTAACGAAAGTCTAAACGAACAGACTGTTGCAAATATTTCGCAAAAAGTCAAAGATAAAGTAGGCATAATTAGTGTTTTTATTGATTCTGAAGTTACGGGAAAAGTTTTGGATGAATTTAAAAATTTAAGGCTCATAACTACGCGCTCAACCGGTGTTAACCACATAAATTTACGTGCGTGTCAAAGAAAAAATATTGCAGTAATTAACGTCGAAAACTATGGTTCCACCAGTGTTGTGCAGTTTACACTGGGGATGATGATAGGGTTAGTTAGGAATATTCCGGTAGCGGATTTTTATGTCAGAAACGGCTCAAGCAAATGCAAAGAATTTGTCGGACGTGATTTGACGAAATTAACACTTGGTATTGTTGGAACCGGCGCTATTGGAGCGGGTTTTGCGAAAATTGCTTCCGCTATGGACATGAGCGTTATTGCTTATGATTTGAAACCTAAAAAAGAACTGGAAACAGTGCTTAAATATGTTGATTTTGAAACCTTGGTGCAAACAGCTGATATCATCTCGCTTCACCTGCCATACACCGGAACTAACCTGCATATGTTTTCAGAGCGGGAATTTGCAATGATGAAAAAGGGTTCATATTTCATTAATACTTCGCGCGGAGAATTGGTTCGATTAAAAGATTTGTATGCAGCACTTGAGTCAGAACACTTAAAGGGCGCTGCGTTAGATGTTTTAACCTGCGAAGCTTACAGTTTTGGTTGCCATAAAATTAAAGAAGTCGCACCTTCAGCAACCTGTGTCCATGAAGTTGAAGTCGTAAGAAAACTGGCAGGATTTCCGAATGTTGTTATAACTCCGCATATAGCTTACGATACACAAGATTCCATTGATTATATTTTAGAGCGGACATTTATCGGAATAATGGATTTCGTCCGTGGCAGAGGCAAGTACAGAGTTGTTTAGGGACTAGGGATTAGAGACTAGGGACTAGGGATTAGTATCTGTCATTGCGAGCGTTAGCGAAGCAATCCGGAAGATAAACAATTTACATTTTGTCCTTAAACTAAAATTAACATATAATAAAATAATGAAAATTGCTTTTGTACCCATAGATGATCGTCCGGTTTGTTATAGCCTGGCACAAGACCTCGCAGCGATTGACAGAAGTTTAGAACTTCTTTTGCCGCCGCGCGAATGGCTCGGCAGCTTGGTTAAATATGCTGATAACGAAAAGATTTTGGATTGGCTCTCTGGACTGTCGGGTTTGGATGCTGTCGTCATTTCTCTTGATACAATTGCCTACGGCGGCTTGATTTCTTCGCGTCGCTGTCCGGAATGCTTTGAAGAGATATACGAACGCATTGAGGGATTAAAACGGGTTTTAAAAATTTTGAAAGCGCAGGGGGCAAAGGTCTATGCGTTCTCCAGCATAATGCGGATTTCTAATAATAACATTAATGAGGAGGAAAAAGACTACTGGTCGCAGTGGGGAAAAAAGATTTTCAGACACTCTTTCACGGGGCTGGGCGCAGAAGAAATTCCGGCAGAAATCCTCACAGATTACCTTTCAACCCGCAAACGCAACTTTGATATAAACAAGGTTTATTTAGAGTGGCAAAAAGAAGGATTGTTCGACACTCTTGTTTACTCAAAAGACGACTGTGCTGAAGGTGGATTTAATGTTGATGAGGCGCGTGAACTGGAGGCGCTTGGAGCTTTTGTTAAAACCGGTGCGGACGAGATTCCGCTATCGTTGCTCTCGCGTGCGGTTTCTGGTGATGTGAAAATTGCACCGGTTTTTACCGAACCCGATCAAAAGCACTTGATTTCTAATTACGAAGACATTTCTATAGAAAATTGCGTCAAGGGGCAAATTGAACTTGCCGGCTGCGAGGTCTGTGCGCCTCAGGAAGCCGACCTGTTGCTCTTTGTCAACAACTTCATCGACCACCAGGGGGAAATCGTCATGGGGGTTCCTACAGAGCCGTTCAAAGCGAAGTGCGAAAAAACTTTTGAACCGCCAAGCCGCCCTCACCTGATTGCCGATGTTCGTTTCGCAAATGGCTCCGATAATGCGTTTGCAGGCATGTTATTGCAGAAAGACAGATTCAACGAAAACTTTTATGGATATTCAGCCTGGAATACTTCTGCAAATACACTTGGCAGCCTGATTTGCGCTGGTAAAATTAAATGCTTGGCACAAGATTATGACGAAAAGGCCTTTAAAAAACTCCAACTAATTCGTTTTCTTGACGATTGGGCTTACCAGGCAAATGTGCGTCAAACAATGACAAAGCCCGATGTTGCAAAGGTCAAAGAAAAAATGAAACCGTACGAAGACAAGCTGTTGAAGCTTTTTGGTGTTCGTGCGAAAATAGATTACAAATTCCCGTGGAGTAGGTTGTTCGAAATAGAGGTAGAAATTGAGCTTATTTGAAGTCATATTACTGGCAATAGCACTGGGCATAGATTGCTTTGTAGTCTCGTTTTCACATGGAATTTGTTTTGAAAGTAACAGGGTAAAAAATTCAACAGCGCTTGGTTTAACCATGGGGGGGTTCCAAGGCGGCATGGCGGTTTTGGGATATTTTGGCGCGGCTTCAATCAGCAAATACGTTGAAGGCTATAGCAAATGGCTTGTTTTCGCGATATTCCTGGTATTAGGTATAAAATTTATTATTGATGCGCTAAAAAAAGATGAAGAAGAAGGCTTATGCCGCATAGGTTTCAAAAGTCTTATGGCGCTTGGGCTTGCTACCAGCATTGACGCGTTTGCTGCCGGTGCCAGTTTGAAGTTCGTCGGTCAGCCTATTTTAATCCCGTTTGTGATTATAAGTTTAGCATCGTTACTTATGTCGCTGGTCGGGTTCTGGTTTGGGAATAGCTGCAAGCGGTTTCCGTCTAAATATCTTGAAATTTTCGGCGGTCTGATTTTAATAGGGTTGGCAATCAAAGCGCTCATATAATGAACGCCATGCCTTTTTCTTTACAAATCTTAACGCATATAAATAGAGAGTGAAACCATGGAAAGCCATGCCATGAGCATGTTTCCATGGTGCAAAATTCCTCCAAGCATGTCATACCATGTTATTGGGCTGGAGTAAAATTTTAAAACGCCCTTACACCAAGGATTTCAGCCCTATGTTACAAAACTTCATAATGACATGTTGCCCTCTTGTAAAATCATGAGGATTTGCAATAATAAGAATATGGTCGCGTAAGACGCGCCGGGGATGGGGGATAACACCGGTTGGGGCTGTCATGCTTATAGATGACAGGCGGAGTTTTCCAATATTCATGTTTTGACAGAGTATAATTGGAGATCACATAAATTGTTTAGAAGTAGAGATATGGGCAGAGCTGTTGCAGTCAGACGTTGGACACCTACGGCCCTCGAATGTTATAAACGGGGATGCAACTGCGAAGGCTGTTTTTATAAGGACTTCTTTAGCGGAACCTCCCAAAGATGTCAGATGAAGGCATCCGTTCTTGAATTGGTTAGAGTTATCGGCACCCCAAATATCGAAATTCAACAATTATTGGAAGACTAACAAGGCAGTATTAATCAGGCTTATTTATTTACCCTACCACTTTAAATTTTTGTGCTGCTATGATATAATAAGGAAGCTTGTTTATGAATAGACAAAAGGAGATTAGAATGCACATATATGTTAACGGAAGAAACTTAGAAATTACAGATGCAATCAAGGCTTATGTTAAAGAAAAAATAGGCAAAGTTGCAAACCACTACGATCAAATTACAGGGATTGATGTTGTTTTGACGGTTGTAAAAAACCCTGCTGCTTCCGGAAAACATGTTGCAGAGGTTACTTGCAAATTGAATTCTGGCATGATCCACGTTAAAGAAGAAGCTAGCTCAATGTACGAAAGCATCGATCTGCTCGCGGATAAACTTGCAAGACAAGTTAAAAAATACAAAGAAAGATCACTCGACCAAGAAAGAGATTCTATCAGAACAGAAGATTACTCAGTTGCTGATGACGAAGATGATGACGAAGAAGAAATCGAAGCAGAAAATGAGGAGTAAAACTCGCTAATTATTAAATAAAAAGATATTAAACAAAAAGCCTGATTTATTCAAATCAGGCTTTTTTTAAGTTCTATGGTTTCGCGCCTGTGCAATCATAGATTGCTTCGCTCCTTTCGCTCCCGCTCCAGTCGCAACGGCGCTAGTTAGACCATTAAAGACAATTAAAAAACTCCTGATTAATTCAATCAGGAGTTTTTAGTTTTAATATCTGACTAATTATACAGTAGCCGGTTTTCTCACAGGAGCTGCGCCAGGGATTGCCTGCCAGTTAGCTGCCATGATTTTCTTGAACGATTTTAGTGCTGTGTCTTCTAATTCGCCAAGTTCTTCAGCTTCCATAATAAGCTCTCTAAGCGGCATTAAAGCGCGTTGGTCGCGAAGTACGCCAAGAGCTGCTGCTGCGCCTGCTTTAACAAGCTCATTTTCATTTTTATTTTTCATAACGTCGATAAGAGCAGGAACTGCTTTTTGATCGTTAAGTTTGCCAAGAGAAGTTACCGCGTAGATTCTAACGTTAACCCATTCGTCGTAAAGCATATTGATAACTTTATCAACCGCTTTTTTGTTGCCGATTTCGCCAAGCGCGCGGGTTGCGTCGCAACGAACATTAACTTTTTCGTGGTCAAGTGATTCCATAAGCGCATCAGTTGCAACATCACCGATCTCAATAAGAGCGTCAGTTGCTGTAATGCAAACTTGCGGGTTTTCATCATTAAGAGCTTCTACTAACGGTTCAACTACGATAGCGCCGCCCAAACGGCCAAGTGCACGTGCTGCACGAACTCTTACGTCAACGTTTCTGTCTTCACGCAACGACTCAATAAGATGGGTTGTTGCTTTGCAGTCGCCTAATTCGCCGAGCGCGCGGGCTGCATATAAACGTACAGAACCGTTTTTGTCGTTTTTCAGTACATCAATAAGCGGTTCAACTGCTGATGAATCGCCCATTTCGCCTAGAACGCGTGCTGCGTTATAACGAACTTTTTCAGAATTACTTGTACGTAAATCGTTCAATAATTCATCAAAAGATTTTTTAACTTGTTTTTTCTTGCTATTCACACTGATTGTCATCTACATTCCTCCGACACACAATAAAATATTCTACCTACACATTTTTATAAAAAATTTGGGGAACAGATTATTGCCTTTTTTACTAATTTGTATTAACTTTTGTTTACAATTGGTATTGTACATCGGGTCTGCCACCGGGCATTGCGTATATTTACTGGTTATGTCGGATTAGTATTATAATATTATCTTAGCCGCATAAAGGGTAATTTCTACACTTTATCAGTATAAGGTATTTTTTTCATGAATACAATAGCATGAGAGGATATTGTACAAAAAGCTTGTGGATTTTTTTATAAAAATAGGGAAGATTCAATAATAGGTGAATCAAGTTTGTAACAATTCTTCACAAATGCTACTTACTATGGATAGTAATAATAAACTCACTACCTTTGCCAACCTCACTGTTTGCAATGATTTCACCGTTATGCTTCTCGATGATTTTTGTGCAAATTGCTAAGCCAAGCCCTGTTCCGACACCCACACCTTTGGTTGTATAACCGGCTGTAAATATCTTCCCGAGCTCGTTTTGGGGTATTCCGCGGCCATCATCTTTGAACTTAATTATAACCTTATCCCCTTCACTGCGGGTAGTGATTTTAATTGTTCCTTTCTCCTCAATTGCCTGGCAAGCGTTAATTAGAATGTTTGTGAACACCTGGTTAAGCATATTTGGAAAACAGCGTATAGCGGGCATTTCGCCGTAATCTTTTTCTATTTCAATGCGGTTTTTTGTCTCGTGTCGGATTAGATCGAGCGTCAAATCAATCTCTTTATTAATGTCGGCTTCTTGCAATTCAGCCTCGTCGAGCCGGACGAATTTTTTCAGAGAAGTCACAATATGATTTATTCGGGTAATGGCTTCAAAATCAACGGAATTTATGTCGCGCAAAATCTCTGCGATATCGTCGTCTTTGAGCTTAGGGAGCAGCTTTTGGATGATTCCGTTATTAGATTTAATTGAGGCAACAGGCGTATTAATTTCGTGCGCAACCCCTGCGACAAGTTGACCAAGAGATGCCATTTTTTCTGAATTTATAAGCTGCAATTGGGTTTCGCGTAGTTCTTCAAGCGCTTGAATATTCTTTTGGTAAAGTTCAGCCCTTGTAATCGCGCTGGATAATTGCGACGAAATTGCTTCTAAGATCTCAATTTCCTCGTTCAGTTCGCGACGCTGACGGCTGAGCAAAACAACAATTCCCATCAAATTATCTGCTTGATAAACAGGAACAATGATCCTTAAAACCGACTGCGGGAAAGGTTTTGCGTTTGTGTATTCAATAAGACAATTGGCTGCCAAAATTTCTTTTGCTTCAATAGTTTTATAAGTATTCTCGTCAAAACTTATTTTTTTAGTGGCGGATTTTTTCTCGCCGTAAGTTTCTTTTATATTGAAACCGTTTATCTCATTAAATTCTGCATAATAAGCACGATAGGCTCCAAACATCACCGCCAATTCGCGCAGAGTTGATTGCAGAATCTGCGAAATATCAATCGATTCTCTGATAATATTTGATACGTTATTAATAAGCGCAATCCGAATTGCCTGGGATTGTGCTTTTTGCCGAATCTTTTGCAAATCCTCATTTTCTTCAGCAAGCCTGATACAATCCTGACGGATTTTTTCGTTCTGCTGTCTTAAATTGTGTGAAGCAACTGCAGCGGAAGTGTCGTGCAAAACAATCAAGGTGTAACGACTTCTCTTAATAGTTGTCATATCAAAATATAATATCTTTTCGCCCTGATAAGATATGTGGGAAGTGAAATCCTCTTTTGAATTTATCGCATGAAACAGCGGCGAATAAGCCTCAATGCTTTCGTTATTTAACGGACAAATATCAAAGTTCATGTTGTGCGAAAACCGTTTCAAATCCGTAAAATCTTTAAAATATCGTTTAAACGTGTTATTTCTGTAAATGACATCCCCTTTGCCATTCACTATCACAACCGCATCCCTAAACTTCTTAAAAAATTCAAACTTGTTCATCCATAATATTATAGATGATATTTAATGTGCGGGCAATTTGTGTACAGTATGCTGACTTCCCTTTGTCATCCTGAACTTGATTCAGGATCTTCCACTTATACGGTTTGCGTTAACCTAAATGGTGGAAGATTCCGAAATAAATTCGGAATGACAGAATATGGATGTAATTGGTTATTTTATAATATCAACTCAAACGCGAGAGTTTCCAAGATTGTTTGGATGTTTATATTAAGCACAAATTGTTTTTTTGCCATTTCAACGGACTTCATATCTTTGATAAGCTTTGCGCTCAAGTGCGGATTACTCTTTAAAAGCGCCGACATGTAATTTTGTATTTGAGTTAAAACTTCCAGCGGTTCGTTTTCTTTGGCAAGCGCTAGAATGCTTTCGTAAAAGTCTAACACTTCGTTGCGCTCAAGTTCAAAATAATTTTCAATAACCTCTTTTACAATCGAATAATCAGGGTTTTCTTCTTTAATAGATGGCACAAAGAATGACTGTGCACGTGAAACAACCGTTGAAATAAGGTCGGACTTGTCTTTGGTTAAAAAGATAAAAGTCGTGTTTGCCGGCGGTTCTTCAAAAGTTTTTAGGAGCGCGTTTGCGGTTTCGGCTTGGAAGTTCATCCAGTTCAGCCCGCAAATATTGTCATCTTTATCCCGGTCACAGAAGATGAAAACCCTGTGATAATCAGACGATACTGACAAACTGTTTTTAATCATGCGCGCCTGCTCGACAGAAATTACTGTTTTTGTTGTGTCGCTGGTTGGTTTATTATCAACTCTGGAAACCGTCAAAACTGCAGGATGCTTGTTTTCTCTAATCCATTTGCAGTTTAGGCATTGGCAGTTTTCTGAGCGGTCGCCTGTGCAGTTCAATAATCTTGCAATCTCCAGCGCCAAATCATATTGTGCCCCAACATCCGCGCCGTAAAAAAGAAGCGCATGCGCGAGTTTGTCGTTATTGATTGCGGTTGGAAAATAATTATCTAAAAATGATTGCATTTTCCACTTCCTTTTCTACGTCGAACGTAAGCCCGGCTTTAATTCTGTATTCCGTATCGGTTAAATTTTTCTTCATGGTTATTAATTGTTTCAGGTTTGTGTCTTTGAGTTTTTGTGCTGCAAGTTTTATACGAAACTCGTGCATCCCGAGTTTCTTCGAAAGATCAAAGCCGGATAACTTGCCGCTGTTGGCTTTAATCGCAATCCATTGACGCAGCATTGTTTGCAATAACGAAATTATTTCTAGCGGATGTTTGTTGTCCAATAATCGGCGGTATTCTAATAGCGCGCTGTCTTTTTGGTTTTGCATAATATAATCAGAGAGCGCGAAAACATCCTCGTTTGAAACACAGATTTCGTGCACCATTTGTTCGGTGATGAGGTCAGAAGGTGCCGCGAAAAGTTTTAATTTATCAAGTTCGCTGTCTAGTTGTCTTAAGTTATTTCCGACTTGAGTGATGAGTGCAGTTGCGGCTTCCCCACTCAGTTTTACAGATTTACCCCTTGCGAGTTTGTTTAGTTCAGCAGTAAGTTCAGCGATTTTGTAAGTCGGCAGCGAAGCAAATTCCTGCGGGTTAAATTTTGAAAAAAGTTTAAATAATTTTTTTCTGCTATCTAATTTTTTGCCCTCCCCGCGCGGCAGAACAGCTGTTAAAATAATATCAGAGTTTTCGTGGCAGGAGTCAAGTGCGTCTGAAATCTCTTGGATTTGTTTGTCTTCAAGAGTGGCTGAGAGGAAACCGAAAACATCAATAACCGTTAACATACTCCCAAACATCATGGGCTGAGTGCGAAGCAGTGCGATAAAATCGGCAAACTTTGGGTTATCGTATTTTTTATAACTCATGTCCAAGAAATTCTGGTCGAGTTTCTTTTTGAACTTCTCAACCTCTTTCCCCATGCTAAATTCTTCTTCGCCGTAGAAAAAATAAACTGCCATGATAATAATTTATCATGAAGTTATTCTGCTGTCACTCTTTGTCATCCTGAACTCGTTTCAGGATATGGGCTATGGCGGTTTGTGAAGACCCAGATTCCGAACTAAATTCGGAATGACAAGGGACTTTTTTGTGATATTATATTCTTTGTAATATTAACTAGGATAAGGAGTATGAAATGAAAGCACTTTCACCGTTACAAATTGAAAGATTAAAATACCAACCAAAACTTCCGTCGACTTTAGCTGGCGGGATTAACAATATTGGTTTGTCTGAAGGGAACGCCACTGAAGCGGTTCGCGACGGAGAACAAATCAAAGAATTATTCAAAAACACTTACGGAAAACCAATTGTAACTTTCTCTGGTGAAGGCTCAGGCAGCAGCGAGAGTAAAAACGTCGGCGTAATCCTTTCCGGCGGTCAAGCACCGGGCGGACACAACGTTATTGCAGGGCTTTATGACGGTTTGAAACAATCTAATTCGTCAAACAAATTGTACGGATTTTTAGGCGGGCCTTCAGGGATTATCGACGGAAAATATGTAGAATTTACAGATGAATTTATCGACAAATACCGCAACACAGGCGGTTTTGACATCATCGGTTCAGGCAGAACAAAGTTAGAAACCGAAGACCAGTTCAAAAAAGCGCTTGAAGTTTGTAAAAAATTAAACATCTCTGCCGTTGTAATTATTGGCGGGGACGACTCAAACACAAACGCAGCGCTGCTTGCTGAATGGTTTGTTGAAAACAACACCGGAATCCAAGTTATTGGCTGCCCGAAAACAATCGACGGCGACCTTAAAAACGACATGATTGAAATCTCGTTCGGTTTTGACACAGCGACAAAAACTTATGGCGAATTAATCGGAAACATCCAACGTGACGCGAATAGCGCGAAAAAATACTGGCACTTTATCAAAATTATGGGCAGAAGCGCGTCTCACGTTGCACTTGAAGCTGCTCTTCAAACACAGCCAAATATCACATTGATTTCTGAAGAAGTCGAAGCAAAGAAAATGTCTTTAGAACAAATTGTTAACTACATGGCTGAAATTATTGATGCGCGCGCGGATGTTGGCAAAAACTTCGGTATTGTAATCATTCCGGAAGGATTGATCGAGTTTATTCCTGAGATGAAAACAATGATTTCAAACCTTAACGATATCATGCATGATCTTGAAAACGATCCTGATTATGTGAACGCGACTTCTATGAGAGAAAAATTTGAAGTTGTTGAAAACCGCTTGAGCACTGAAAACGGAAAAGTTTTCGCTTCACTTCCGGCGTTAATCAAATCACAATTACTAATGGATCGCGATCCGCACGGAAACGTTCAGGTATCTAGAATTGAAACAGAAAAATTATTAATTGAGATGATTAGAACCCGCCTTGACGAGATGAAATCTCAAGGGGATTACGTGGGCAAATTCTCAGACCAGGCGCACTTCTTCGGCTATGAAGGCAGATGTGCGTTTCCGTCAAACTTCGACGCGGATTACTGCTACTCGCTTGGGTTCAACGCAATCGGATTAGTTAACTTCGGTTTAACAGGTTATTTATCATCAGTAAGAAACCTTACTGCTCCTGCGTCTGAATGGATTGCGGGCGGAGTGCCACTGACTGCTATGATGAATATGGAACGCCGTCATGGCAAAATGGTTCCTGTTATTCAAAAAGCACTTGTTGAACTCGACGGACCGGTGTTTAAAGCGCTTGAGCGCAACCGCGAAGAGTGGGCGATGAACGACCGTTACATCTTCCCGGGTGCAATCCAATACTTCGGACCTTCTGAAGTTTGCGACGCAACAACAGAAACTCTACGTTTGGAAAGAGCTAAGTCTTTAACTAATGTATAGGGCATAGATACAAAAAGGCGCCGGTTGTGAAACAACCGGCGCCTTTAAATTAATTAATTTATTCTGCGTCATCCAATGATTGGTGTCCGGCTTTGTGGGATTTTAGAAGAACTCCGCGTTTTGAGGATTGAACAAATTCAACCATCGTGTCGATGTATGGGTTTGCAGGAATTTCTGCTCTGATTTTTTCAATAGCTTGAGTTGTGTTGTATTCTTCGGAGATTAGAAGTTTGAACGCTGTGTTTGTGTTTGTACGTTCTTCCAGTGAAACTCCGCGGCGCTTTAGCGCGATGACATTCAGTCCTCGCGGAACAGGCGGTCTGCCTTCCCCTTTTGAATACGGTAAAATATCGCTGCGTGCTGCTGAGAACCCGCTTATAATCGCCATTGTGCCGATGCGTAAATTCTGGTGGAAAACACTCATTCCGCCAACAAACGCCCCGAATCCGACGTGAACGTGTCCGCCGAGGGTGACCAGGTTTGCCAAAATTGCTTCATCTTCTACAACACAGTTGTGAGCGATGTGTGCGCCAACCATGATTAGGCATTTATTCCCGACGCGTGTGGTTAAATCTCCGCAATTAGCTGCGCGGTGGATGGTTACGTTTTCTTTTATTATCGTGTCGTTTCCGATAATAACTTTTGTTGGTTCACCTTTGTAACCCAAGTCCTGAGGTTCGGAACCGATTGTTGCAAAGGGGCTTATTGTACATCTTTCGCCAATTTCAGCGTGTTCAATATAAGCGTTTGCGATAACTCTTGTTTTACTTCCTATAATCACGTTTTCCCCGATAACCACGTGCGGTCCGATGATTGCGTCCTGTGCAATCTGTGCGCTGGGGTGAATAACTGCTGTTTTATCTATCATACTTTTTCCTTTAACTGGACTTGTGTAAATGACTCAAAATCATTTACCCCTGATTATCTTCTACAATCTTAATTAAATTATATTACAAAATAAGTTCAAAGCCGCATATTTTTACATATTTTTAATACAAGGCTGAGCCTTGACCCATTTTGCGCCTTAGAATCGCGACAGACTTTATGAAGTGCGACATGCGCGGTAAGTCCTTTAGACAAGTCCAATTTTGTCGTGAGCCTTTACTTATAAAGATTTTTGAATGCAGTTATATCTTCCGGTAAAAGACTCTGTTTAATATATGGGTTGTAGCTTGGATACATCACGCTTGCGGGGTTGTTGCTGTGGTTTAATCCAAATGCATGAGCTATTTCATGCAAAATTATATAGTAAAGAGATTGATCGCTTAGTGCTAATTTGCTGTTCTTATCTTTTGTACTTATTCTAATTACAGAACGAACAATAAGGGGGCTGCTGCTGTTGCTGTTAACTATGTAATTCTGGGTCTCACCAAGCCGATTGCCCTCAAGATAATCGACAAATTCAAAATCCATGGTCGCTGCTTTAGCGCGCTCATCAGACAAAAACTCCACATCTACCAGGCCGTTTGTTTTTTTATACCATTCGCCGAATGCTGATTTTATCAGACGCGTTTTAGGATGAGTTTCGGGCACATGAACTTTTATAGGAAAGTTCTTACGGTAACCGATACTTTGGTTATTGCTCGCGTGGCAAACTCCTACAATAATAAAAAAAGCTGCTACCAATAATAATAGCGCTTTTTTCATATTCAACATTTCTGTTAAAATCTTCATTTTTTCTTCCAGTCTTATTATCTTAGCGCCTGACAAATCATAGATTTGTCCGTTCCCTAAGTTATATTCCGGTCACAACGGCTTACGCAATAGCGTATACGCTGACTTGTTTTCTGTCGCGGCGGTGTGGTTCAAATTTCACTTGACCGTCAATCAACGCAAAAAGAGTGTCATCGCTGCCGATGCCAACGTTGTTGCCAGGGTGGAATTTAGTTCCGCGCTGTCTTACGATAATATTACCTGCGCTAACGACTTCTCCGCCGAATTTTTTAACGCCTAATCGTTTCGCTTCCGAATCCCGTCCGTTTCGGGTGGATCCCATACCTTTCTTATGTGCCATGATTTTATTCCTTTATGTTTGTTTTAAGTGAGTTGTGAGTAGTGAATTGTGAGTAGTTTTTTAATGCCTGTGGCATAAATTTACCCTATTGCCTTATTCACTTACTTCAGTTGTTTCTTCTGCTTTTTTCGCTGCAGAGGTTTTGATTTTGCTAATCATAACTCTTGTGAACTGTTGTCTGTGACCTTGTTTTTTTCTGTAACCTTTTTTAGGTCTTTGTTTGTAAACGATGATTTTTTTATCTTTATCGTGTTTTACGATAGTGCCTTCAGCAGAAGCGCCTTTAACGTAAGGCTGTCCTACTTTTGATTTTGCACCGTTGACAAGCATGATTACTTTATCAAATACAATTTTGCTGTTTTCTTTTCCGTCAAGCAATTCTACGTCTAAATAACGTCCTTCTTCAACCTGGTATTGCTTTCCGCCTGTTTCGACTATTGCGTACATCTTTTTTATATTCCTTTCATTTGGGTATCGTAATTGGTTGATAAGTTGATAGGTTGATAAGCTGATGGTTCGGGAGAACACGTCATACTTTTTGGCTAGCAACCCGCAATCGCAATTTTATAAACGAGGGACCTCGGGTACAAAGTTTATTATCTCCCGCTGAAAGCGCACTGTCAAGCATGATTTATTTGGTTATTAACATTTATTAAATTTGTGTTCGGCAGGGCGTTTTTGGAGTAATATTAAGGTATGGGATTTAGTAAAGAAGAAATCATAAGAGCGACGGGAGCGCAGTTGTTAGAAGACGATGGCGGGGCTTGCGAATTCACGATTTCTACTGATACGCGCACAATTTCTGAGGGCGATTTGTATCTGCCTCTAAAAGGTGCAAATTTTGATGGTGAAAATTTTCTGACTCAAGCCGTTGAAGCCGGTGCTGCGGGAGTTTTTGTAACAAAAGACGAATATCCTGAGGGTGCAAAAATTGTTTTTAAAGTACAAGACACCCTGAAGGCTTATTTGGAACTTGCAAAATATTACTTGGCAGAGACTAGAGACAAAGGATCAGGAATTAGTAGCCTAAAAACCATTGCAATAACAGGAAGTTCGGGAAAAACCACAACCAAAGAAATGGTTTTTGCGGTTGTGGGTAAAAAATTCAAGACCCACAAAACTTTTTCAAACCACAACAACGAAGTCGGACTCTGCCAGACGATTTTGTCGATGCCAAAAGACACACAGGTGTTGATTTTAGAAATGGGAATGAGAGGTTTGGGCGAAATTGAATTGCTCTCAAAATATTCCGAACCGGATTTGGCAATCATTACAAACATCGGAACAGCGCACATCGGACGTCTCGGGTCAATCGAAAATATCGCAAAAGCAAAATGCGAGATAACAAAACACTTGCGCGGTGATTTAATTGCATGCAAAGACGAAAAAATTAAACACCCCGGGATTTTCTACTCAATTGATGATGCCAAAATCTTAGAAAAACGCGAAGATTATTCGAAATTCATTTATAAGGGCAATGAATACGAGCTTAATGTTGCGGGCGATTACAATATCGAAAACTCGCTTGCAGCAATCGAAATCGGAAATAAATTAGGAATGTCAGCGCAAGAAATCGCTGCGGGATTAGCCGATTACCGACCGATTGAAAAACGCTGGGAAGTGCAAGAAATCGGCAAATTCAAAATAATTAATGACAGCTACAACGCGAACCCGGATTCTATGAAAGCTGCAGCTTCGACATTTATTGAACTTTATCCAAGTCCTGTTGTAATTCTTGGTGATATGGGCGAACTCGGGGAAAACGAAATTGAATTGCACCGTGAGGTCGGAAAATACTTGGCACAAAAAGCAAAATCCGCATCGTTTGTAAAATTTTTGACAGTGGGCAATCTTTCCAAAGAAATCGCGAAAGAGCTTGAAAAATCAGGGGTTTGGGTTAAATCGTTTGAGGAAAATTCCCAAGCAGCCCGTTACATTGTTGAAAACCCACATATAGGTAATACAATATTTTTAAAGGCTTCGCGCTCGATGAAGTTCGAGGAAATCATAGAAAAGTTGAAAAGTTGAAAGGTTGAAAAGTTGAATGGTTGAACGGTTGATTACAAAAAAATATTTTGTGAGCATGAGATGCGAACTAAGAGGGCGACTCACGATTCACGACTCACAACTCACTGATAAGGCATTTTCAACAATACCGGAGGTGTCAGTATGATAATGATAACGGTGGCATTTTTGTTAGGATTAATCCTGTGCTTGCTTTTCGGGGTCCCTTATATTGATTTCTTGCAGAAAAAAATGATCGGCCAATATGTTAAAGATTTAGCGCCGGAAAACCACGCACAAAAAGCCGGAACACCGACTACCGGCGGGATTTTTATAATCTTAGCTTTAATGATTGCGGCTGTAATAACCTTGATGCTTGCGCAAAAAATGAACACAGAAGCGCTTATTATTCTTTTGACGCTTGTGTTCTACACGTTCGCGGGTTTTCAAGATGATTATTTAAAATTAAAAGGCAAAGGAAATGACGGTTTGTCAGCGAAAGGAAAATTCCTAAGACAATTAGTAATCGCGTTTTTGCCGGTTTTGTATTTTATGACAACATCCAATCCTGCAACGCAGTTTGTGGTTGCGGGTCATAGTTTTGAACTCGGCTGGTTCTATCCGATTTTGGCGGTTCTAATTATAACAGGCGCTTCTAACGCGTACAATTTAACAGACGGATTGGATGGGCTAGCGGCTTCAACGGGGATTTTTGCGTTTGGCGCAAGTGCGCTGATTGCATTTTTGGGCGGTCATCAGCAGGTGGCGATAATCGCCGCGGCTGCAGCCGGTACTCTGCTCGGGTTTTTGTGGTTTAATGCCCCGAAGGCAAAAGTATTTATGGGAGACACAGGTTCGCTTGCAATTGGCGGGCTGCTTGGAACGCTCGCTGTGATGGGTAAATTTGAGTTCTTGCTAATCTTTATAGCGGGGGTTTTTGTCGCAGAAACCTTGTCTGTAATCCTTCAGATTACGAGTTTTAAACTCACAGGCAAAAGAATATTTAAAATGTCGCCGGTTCATCACCACTTTGAACTTTGCAACTGGAGCGAGAAAAAAATCGTTACTGTGTTTGCAGCGGCTTCGGCTATTTTGGGCGCGTTGGCGATATTCTTGTATAATATTGGGTGGTAGATTTCACGGGTGACTAAGTCGCTAAGTGACTGAGTGACTAAGAAATAACAAAAGGTAAGCAAAATAAATGTTAGAAGTTAAGGGTAAAAAAGTTTTAGTTTTAGGTTTGTCCAAGAGCGGAAGTGCTGCGGCAAAACTCCTTAACAAGCGCGGCGCGCAAGTCTTTTTGACCGAGTTTCGCGGGGTAAATGATAAAGATAAATGTGATATCGCAGAACTTAACTCTCTTGGCATTGAAGTTGAAATGGGCGGACATTCAAAGGCTTTTGAACTGCTGCCGTCAATTGAACTTTGCGTAACAAGCCCGGGAATCCCGCTGCATAGCGAGATTATAAAATCAATTAATGCGGCAAATATTCCGTTGATTTCTGAAATTGAACTGGCTTATACTCAGACAAAAATTCCGTTTATCGCGATTACCGGCACAAACGGAAAGACAACAACGACCGCGCTTACAGCACATATTCTTGGCGAAGGCGCTTATCCATGTGGGAATTATGGCATTCCTCCGAGCGAGTTGTTGTTAACTATTCAACCATTCAACCATTCAACCATTCAACCAACTTTTGTGTGCGAAGTCAGTTCTTTCCAACTAGAGACCAGTCCGACGTTTAACCCGAAGATTGCTTTATGGACAAACTTTGCCCCTGATCATCTCGACTGGCATGGCGGGTTAGAAAACTATTTCAGCGCAAAAGCAAAAATGTTTCGCGCTCCTGAATTTGCGGTTTTAAACGCGACAGATAAAAGACTCTTGGAGTTTGCAAAAACTTCTGGCGGTGAGGTTTTCATGTTTGGTGCAGAAGTCGGACAAAATTGTTCTTACACTAAAAACGGCGCGATTTTCTACAAACGAAACGGCGTCGAAGAAGAAATTATCACCTTAAAAGACTGTCCGTTAATTGGCGAACACAACTACCAAAACGTTGAGTGTGCTGTTATTTGTGCTAAATTAGAAGGCTTAGATAATGCAGCAATTCGCGAACGCATTATGTCGTTTGTAGTTCCCGAACACAGAATGGAAAAGTTCGAATCGTTTTGCGGAATCGATTTTTACAACGACTCAAAAGCGACAAATCCCGAGGCTGCAATCGTTGCAATTAAATCATTTAATGACCAAAATGTCGTCTTAATCGCTGGCGGCAGAGACAAAAATACGGATTTAACGGAGTTTTGCGATGAAGTAAAAAAACACATCACATCAGTTGTTTTAATAGGCGAAGCAGCACAGAGATTCGAAGAAAATTTGCGCGCACATGGGTTCAATCAAATTTATAACGAAGAAACTTTGCAAAGTGCGGTTGATAAATCAATTACGTTAAAACCGGATGTGGTCTTGCTTTCGCCGGCATGTGCAAGTTTCGATATGTTTAGCGGATACGAAGAAAGAGGAAGGGTTTTCAAAGATTATGTCTCGTCGAGAAAGAGCTGAAGCAGCTTCAAATAACAGACATATCCAGAGTGTGATTTTGTCCCCGCCGGACAAAACGCTTCTTGTTGTGGTTTCGTTTTTGGTCATAATCGGATTCCTGGCAATTTTTTCGGCAACTGCGCCAAAATGTCTCGATGAGGGCGGAAACCCTGCACAGTTCTTGCTAAAACAAATCGGTTGTTTTGTTGTCGGATTTATTGGCTTAAAGTTTTTGGCAAATTACGACTATAAAAAACTCGCGCAGTGGGATACGATTATCGGGATAGTAATAATAGTTTCGTTGATTCTGGTTGATTTTACACCATTGGGGGTAACGGTTAACGGGGCGAAACGATGGATAAGTATTTTGGGTTTCCAACTGCAGCCGTCGGAGTTTGCAAAACCTGCAGTGGTGCTACTTTTAGCTAGCGCTTTTCGTGATAATGCGAGATTGCTTGATAAGCAAAAAGTGCTTGCGTATGCGTTTATCGGTGCGATGTTGTTTTTGATTTTTAAACAGCCAAACCTGAGTATGACGCTGCTTTTATTTACAACTTCTGTTGTCATGTATTTGTGTGCGGGTGGTTCGTGGAAGTTTTTTGCGGGGCTTACGGGTGCGGGAATTTTCGCACTTCTTACAGGTGCGGCAACAGGGCTAATTAAACCTTATCAAATGCAGCGTATAACCACTTGGCTGCATCCTGAGGCGGATCCGTTGGGTTCGGGCTATAACATTATCCAATCGCTTATTGCGTTCGCATCAGGCGGTTTGAGCGGAGTGGGTTATGGAGCGTCAATTCAAAAGCTTCAATATCTGCCGGAATGTCATACGGACTTTATTTTTGCGGTTATTGCTGAAGAACTCGGGTTTGCGGGATGCGTTTTAATTGTCGGGTTGTTTTTCACGTTCTTATTGCAAGGTTTAAAAGTTGCGGTTCACGCCAATGATATTTACGGAAAACTTTTGGCGCTCGGGATAACTTTCTCTATTGCGTTTCAGGCGTTTATGAATATGAGTGTTGCAAGTTCGTTCCTGCCGGCAACAGGGGTTCCGATGCCGTTTATTAGTTATGGCGGTTCGTCGCTGATTGTTTCACTTTGGATGGTGGGGATTTTACTCAACGTTTCGCGCAAACGCGTTTATAAAATAAGAAATCAGGAGGGCAATTATGCACTCTGAAAAGGCATATTTAAATAATATTTACTTTGTAACAGGCGGCGGCACGGGCGGACATATTTATCCGGCGATTGCGGTAATTGACGCGCTCATTGAAGATGGCGCGAAAGTCTATTATATCGGCAATCCAAAGAATTTAGAAGCAGAAATTGCCAAACAAGAAGGTTATGATTTTTTGCCGGTTAAAATTAATGCGATGCCGCGACAAGCAGGTTGGGCATTTATAAAATGGCTATTTCAACTTGGACGAGCATGGCTTCAATGCTGTTATTATGTGAATAAATACAAACCCGTTGCGGCTTTTGGGACAGGCGGTTATGTTTCGGCACCTGTTTTGATGGCATGTTTATCGTCAAAATGTTGTGTATGCCGCAAAAAAATTCCTTATATGCTCCACGATTGCGATGCACAGCCGGGGTTGGTTTCGCGTAAATTTGCGCCGGGCGCGGCGATAGTTTCAATAGCGTTTGAGAGTGCAAAAGAATTTATCAACAACAAAAATATTCATGTCAACGGAAACCCGATTAGAACGGAATTTAAAACGCTTTCTCAAGAGAGCGCACGAGAAATGCTTGGTCTGCAAAATAAAACCACATTGTGTGTTATGGGCGGTTCGCAAGGCGCGAGAAGCATCAATGATGCGACAGTTGAGTTGTTAAAAGAACTCTCGTGTGAACTTGATCTGCAAGTGATTTTCCAGACCGGAAAGAAAAATTACGAGCGCGTTTTGGAACAGTTAATCAAATTTTATCCTGAATATGAAAGGGATAAAAATCTGCTTGTGCGGCCATATTTTGATAACATGGTGGCAGTTTTAAAAGCAAGCGACATGGCTGTTTCGCGCGCAGGTTCATTGAGTTTGTCAGAGATTTGCGCAAGCGGTATCGCGCCCATTTTGGTCCCGTTCCCGCATGCAGCAGCCGACCACCAGCGCAAAAACGCGCATTATCTGGTTGAACGCGGTGCGGCACTTTATATTGAAGATATCGATTTGACTAAACAAAGCCTGAAAAAAGCCCTGCTGTCGTTGTTGGACGATCCGGCACGTTTTGAAGAAGTTAAGAAAAACTCACTTTCGCTGGCGAAATTCGACGGCTGTGAGCGGATTTTGGAACAACTGAAGCAATTGAAAGGTTGAATAGTTGGATGGTTGAAAGGTTTAATGAGTACAACCGAGCCGTTTCCTTGTTGACCTCTAGCGGGAAATTCCGCATAGAACTGGGTCTTGAACGCATTTCTGCAGTGCTGGAGTTGCTCGGGAATCCGCAGGAAAAATTAAAATGCATTCACGTTGCCGGCACCAACGGCAAGGGTTCAGTTTGTTCAATGCTCGCTTCTGTTTTGTCGGAATCGGGTCTAAAAGTTGGGCTTTATACAAGTCCGCATATTTATGAATACACAGAGCGAATTAAAATAAATGGCTGCGATATCCCTCGCGAGGTTTTTGCGAAATTAGTAACAGAAGTGACAGACAACGACATTCCGCTTACTGAATTTGAAATCCTGACTGCGATGATGTTTAAATATTTTGCGGATAACGGAGTCGATGTTGTTGTTTTAGAAACGGGACTGGGCGGCAGATTTGACGCAACAAACGTTATTAAATCCAACCTTTGCGCTGTGATTACGCGGATAGATTACGATCATACAGAGCGTTTGGGCAAAACGTTAGACGAAATTACGCGCGAAAAAGAGGGGATAATCAAACCCGGATGCCCTGTGGTGAGATTAGAAACTAGAGACAAGAGATTAGAGACTAGCAATTGTTCGACAAATTTAAAGGGTGTCTACCAACAAGAAAATCTTGCATTGGTGCTTGAAGTTTTAGAAAAAGTTTGCCCCCAAATCCCGCAAGAAAACATTGAAGCGGGTCTGAAGAAAGTTGTTCATCCTGCACGGTTTCAGGTTGTAAATGAAAACTTGATTGTCGATGCCTGTCACAATCCGAACGGTGCAAAAGCTTTGCGTCAAAGTCTTGACGAGTTTCATCCGGAGCGCAAACGCAGATTTGTTTTTGGCTGTTTGGAGAATAAAGATTACGAAAATATGGCGTGTGAACTTTTCCGCCCGCAAGATGAAATCTATTATGTTGATTTTAAAGGCTCTCGAAAATTCGACGGGCAGAAGTTTCCATCACAAAAGTTTCAATCGCTTGATAAACTACCCCAAGATGACACACTTGTTATCGTTTGCGGTTCGATTTATATGATTAGTGAAATTATACCGGCGAATATTCTTCTTGGATAATATCTTCAATAAATGTGTTTACCGTGCCCGGAGTGAACTTGCCGCATGAGTTCCAAATCAATGTCGGCTGCGGTTCTTTGATATATGGGCTTGGGTAATCGCAATTACAAACACCTTTTAGCATATTTGTTGAGCCGTCAACGCTTGACTGGAAGCTTGCGCAGCAGTTGCAGATTTTTAAAATAAAACCGTATTCGTGGAGTTTTAACTTCAATTCTTGCAACGCATCAAGCATGCGCAGATGTTTTGTTGTAGTGAATTTTCTGTTTTTAAATAGAAATCTTATTTTTGCCAATCCCGTTTCAGAAATAAATTCTAATTTGCACGGAAGTTCTCTGTCGTTGTACATCACAACGGCTTCAATAGCAAGCTTTTCAGTGCCTTCAGGAAGGTCTTCGCGGTTGTTGATTTTGTTTCTTATCATGCGCACAAGCGGGAAGTTTTTAACTATGTGACAGAAAGAATAAAGCGGGTATATGAACAACAATCCGGTTTCTTTTTTGGTAAGTTTCGCGTTAATTAAGCTCATCGCAAATCCCGTTGCCAAAACTACGAACGTGAATAAAACCACCTTAAAATCAACGATGAAAGGATTGTAGTAAGAGTATTTCAACGCGCCTGCAAATATAAGCGCTAATAGCCAAATGTTCGGGTACAACAATGAGAATGTGTGCTCAGCAAAGATTCCGTTTTTAGACCAGATTTTTGTGAAGCAATTTTTAAACAATTCCAAACGCGCAGACAAACGCGGCTTTTTAAATTCGTAATTTGTTGTGTCCACAAAAGTCTGAATATTTGGGTTGTAATAGCAAGGATAACCTATTTTTGAGAGTAACAGGCTGTATTTCAGTTCTGAGTTAATATCTTTGAAATCAACTGTAGTAATATTATCAACGATATCTTTTTTAATGATAAACACGCCTGAATCCGCTTGAGAAGCCAATCCAAACAGTGAACGCGCTTTTCTGATAAAGTTCATGTGATATTTTTGATAAGCCGCTTTGATTTGGTCAATCGGGCCTAACATTTCAGTAAGCATTAAGGTTTCGCCGCTAACAACGCTGTGACGCGCAAGAGCAGCGTTTACAGTTGATAGAAAATCGTTAGGGATGCTTCTGTCGCCGTCGATGAACAAGTAAGAGTCAATCCACCTGTCTTCGTGCAATTTTTCGAGCAAGATAGAGATCGCTTGATCTTTGCCGATTGTTCCGACATCTTTAATATTTATAGCGTTAACAAAACTGTCTTTTATAAAAAGTTCTTCAGAGTTGTCAATGCAGTTGTCTAAAATCGCGAAAACTTTTACGCAATCGACCGGATAATCCTGCCCTTTGAGTTCGCGTACCAAGTTTTCCAGCGTAACTTTATTGTTATGCGAATAAATGACAACAGCGATATTGTCTTTATCCTCATAAATAGAGTATCTTTTTTCAATGCTAAACTTTTTCTCGTTTAGATTTCCAATAGCTAAAGCCAAAAAATAGACCGAATACACTGCAGCATAAACGTATAATAAATCGAGTACAAATTCCATCATATATACCTTCCCTAGTTTAACGATATTATACCATGGGATAGACATAAATGTAAATAAGCTACTATCGTCCTAGTCTTTTGTATCGTCCGATGAGTTCTGCCTTGTCGATAATATGGCCTTCCATGGCTTCTTCAATTTCTTCTTTGGTCGCGTGGTCGTGCAGCTTTAACGGCTCCTCAAGAGAATACAACTTAAACAAATAACGGTGTTTTTCACCGCTGGTTGGGCAAGGCCCGCCCCAGTCATATTGACGGAAGCCATTCACTCCGACTTTGACTCCCTCCGGTAAATTTTTATTATCAATCTCTGTTGTGTCCGGCGAGATATTATAAAGCACCCAATGAACCCAAGTGCTGCCCGGTGAATCAGGGTCGTCAACTATTAGAACAAGTTCTTTTGCTCTTGGTGAAACCCCGGAAATTTCTAATACCGGTGCTTTGTTCCCATAATCGCAAGTATATTCTGATGGGATTTCTTCATTATGTTCAAATGCGGTTGTTGTTAATTTCATTTTAATACTCCAATTGCGATAATTGTATCTGTTTGCAATTATCGCAATTGTGAATAAAATAGACATTATGCTGTTGGGGCATTAATGCTAGTAGTATTTTATTTTTACCCTGTCATTGCGAGGGAGCGTCAGCGACCGCGGCAATCCAGAAAGACATAATCTTGGCTGGATTGCTTCGCCTTACCGGCTCGCAATGACTAATATTTACTATACCAACTGGGCTGTTTCTTGGCGGCTTGCATTGACCAAATTTTTACCCCTTGAAGCTATTTCAACAAGGCTTGAAATAGTCGCGCTCATTGAGATTTCTGAGTTTAATTTGTTGATGCATGAACCCACTCCGATAGCGCTTGCGCCTGCTGCGAAAGCAAAAGGTGCAGTTGTCGGGTTGATTCCGGTTGCGCTCATTACAGGCATTTCAACGTTTCTAACAAGTTCTACTGTGTTTGAAAGCGTTAACTCTGCTCTTTCCATAAGCCCGCGAACACCGTCAGCTTGATCTTTTGAGAAGTGACCTTCAGTTTGGATTAAGTTTACGCCCATAGCTTCGAGTTCTCTAGCCAGTTCAATCTGTTCAGATACAGGGATTTCGCCCGGGATGGTTACGCAGAAAAACGGTTGAACGGTTGAATGGTTGAATAGTTGAATGGTTTTTTTTGCGAGATGCAGTACATCCTGTGCGCTAAATGATACGCCTGCTTTGTAAAGCGCGTCAAAGTTTCCCAATTCAATTGCGTCAGCGCCAAGTTCAACTGCAAGCGCAAGTTCTTCAGGAATTACTGACGAAACGAACAATGGAAGTTCTGTCATAGAACGAACTTCTGTTACAATTCCTTCTTTTGCGCAAATATCAACCGCGCTCGCGCCACAAGTTTGTGCACAAGAAACAACTTTTCTAATGTTTTCGATATCAAAATTGTCGATACCTGCGATAACTTTCACTGCTCTTTTTTCTTCTAAATGTCTTTTAAATAAATCAATTCTACCCATTATCTTTCTCCTTTTATACCCCTATTGTCATCCTGAACTTGTTCTGTATTGTTGAGGTGTTTCTTTCCTGTTGTCATCCTGAACTTGATTCAGGATCCTCCACTTGTAAGGCTTGCTCTTACCTTTATGGTGGCAGATTCCGGATCGGAGTCCGGAATGACAAGAGAGGTTCAGCGTGACAAAGAGTCTGTCCTCTTTTTTAAAGTATATATTAAAATAATAATTTGCACAATAACTAATCACAAAATTTGGCTTTCAGATAATGAAATCATTTATTATTGGTTGATAATTGTATTAAGTTTCAATTAGATGAGGTAAAGATGAAAAATTTATTTTTATTTATAACGGCAATTATTTTAGGCATCTCGAATGCCAGTTTTGCGTATGATATTGACGAAATTACAAACATCAGCGTTTATGAAAAAATTAACCCTGCGATTGTCTCAATAGACGCGCAAATTCCTGACGGCTTTTCTGCCGGAACAGGGTGTATTATAAAGCCAAACGGATTGATTTTAACCGGCGCACACGTTGTGGATGGTGCGCAAGAAATTGAGATAAAAATTCACAACGGACAGGTTTATAAAGCTCGTATTATCACGACCAAAGCAGGTAAGAATCAGGATTTGGCTATCTTAAAAATAGATCCTAAAAGACAACTTCAAACAGTTGAATTTGGTGATTCAGACGATTTGAAAGTCGGACAAAAAATTCTTGCTATCGGCAATCCATTTGGGTTTTCAGGAACTCTGACTCAAGGCATAGTGTCAAGAATCGATTATACAAAAGGCAGAATCCAGACTGATGCTTCAATCAACCCCGGCAATTCCGGCGGGCCTCTTTTAAATTCAAAAGGGCAGGTTATCGGGATAAGCCAGTCAATTTATAACCCTGACAATAATATTTCTAACATTGGAATAGGTTTTGCAATCCCGATTAACAGCGCAAAAAAATTCATCGCCTCAGCAATTGCAGATGACGAAAGACCGGTTTCAGATAAAAAGAAATTCGCTTTTAAATAACCACTAAAAGAGATTAAGTCGCTAGGTGACTAAGTAAACATGGAATAAGTTACCGGACCAGTTGTCCTCTACTCCACGGATGCTTTTTTCATGCTACAATGACCTTATGAAAATTATTGGAATAGACCCCGGCATGGCGATTGTCGGATATTGTATCTTAGATTACGACGGCACGAACGTAAACTTGCTGCACTCGGGTTCTATCCGCACATCCAAGGATGATAAAGAATCGAGCCGTCTTCTAGAAATTTTTGAAGATGTTTCGACAATAGTTGAAAAATACCAGCCAGAAGTCGCATCAGTCGAAAAACTTTTTTATTTTAAAAACCAAAAGTCTGTAATGCCGGTAGCGATGGCACGCGGAGTTATTTTAGCGGCGTTGGAAAAATGCGGGGTGCCGGTTTTTGAATATACGCCGATGGAAGTAAAACAGGTTCTAACAGGTTACGGCAGAGCAGAGAAAAAAGAAGTGGAAGTCATGGTAAAACACACCCTTGGTAACCAAAACCTTCCAAAACTTGATGATACGGTAGACGCTATGGCAATTGCGATTTGTCATACAAGAAGTGCGTGTATAGCAAGATAGGAGAAATCGTGGACAAATTAATTCTTAAACAAATTAGTATCTTAAGCGCTTTTGTCGGTGTTTTACTCGGAGTGCTTACACTAATTCCTGTTGTCGGTAAAATAACATTTATCGCGCTCATCTGTTTTGCATCAGCCCTTGTCATAATTTTTATGTATAAAGTAGGTTTAATAGAAGAACTCTCAACAAAAGACAGCATAATTTGGGGTGCGATAATCGGATTTATCTCGTTTATTGCGTTTAGCGCAATATATTTACCTGCGCTTGCTTTGCTAGGAAATTCATTTCAATTATATGCTTATGAAGGCGTAACTTTTGCTTTGCGCGCCGGAACCCCCGGAGTTATCATAATGATGGTAATCTTTGTCGGTGTGCTCTCAGCCACAATTAACGCATTTAGCGCGTTTATTGTATCATATTTAATATCATTTATAAAAGGAAATAAGAATGTTTAACTCCAAAATTAAGACAATAGAATGGATGGGAGATTTTTCAAGACTAGTTGACCAAACCGTTTTACCCCGCGAATTTAAGTATGTTGATATAAAAACAGGCGATGCGATGTACGATGCTATTAGCACCATGATAGTAAGAGGAGCGCCGGCTATTGGTGTAGCGGGAGCGCACGGAATCGCACTATACGCACAGGAATTAGCCGGTTCGTCGCGTGAAGAATTTGTAGAAAAATTACTTAAAAAAGCTGATTACATGGCAAGTTCACGTCCGACAGCGGTGAATTTAATGTGGGCGGTTGAAAAACAGAGCAAAATTATCAGAAACGTCGATTTGTCTGTTGAAGAAATTGTCGCAGGGCTGAAAGAAAATGCTGTGAGAATGCAGGAAGAAGACATCGCGATTAATAAAGAAATTGGAAGATATGGTGCTGAAGTCGTCCCTAAAGGTGCAACGATTTTAACCCACTGTAACGCGGGTGCGCTTGCTACAGCCGGTTACGGAACAGCGCTTGGCGTTGTTCGATCGGCTTTTGCTAAAGACAATACGATTCAGGTTTTTGCTGACGAAACCCGTCCGCGCCAGCAAGGCAGCAGAATTACAACCTTTGAGCTTGCAGCTGACGGAATCCCTGTAACGCTTATCACTGATGGCATGTGTTCGTATTTTATGAGCAAGGGTATGATTGATATGGTTGTTGTGGGCGCTGACAGAATTGCTGCAAATGGAGACACTGCAAACAAAATCGGAACTTATACGGTCGCGATTGCAGCAAAATACCACAATATTCCGTTTTATGTCGCAGCCCCGCTATCAACGATTGATGTTAATATAGAATCCGGCGCGCAAATCCCGATTGAAGAACGCTGCCACGCGGAAGTTACCCATATCAACGACGAAATGGTTTGCGCTGAGGGAGTAAAAATTATTAACCCAGGCTTTGACGTAACCCCAAACGAACTAATTACAGGTATCATCACCGAAGTCGGAATCTTAAAACCAAACTTCAATGAATCAATTGCAAAAGCATTTCGTTCATAATTGTCATCCTGAACTTGATTCAGGATCTGGGTCTGTGCGGTTTGCGATGGCCCAGATTCCGAACTGAATTCGGAATGACAGATATCTAAAACATTTTGTCGCGTTCAGTTTTTATTTTTGAAATTAATTCAGGGTAATCGTTTGTCATAAGCTTGCCGATTGATTGATATAGTTTAAGTATTGCGGTCTGGATATTTTCAGCGTTCATATTTACCATATCTGTTGCCATTTCTTCGTTTGAGAGTGCCAAACGTGTCATATCACGGAAGCCGCTAGCTGCAACCTCCAACGCCGCAGGATTGTCTTGAGCGGTTAAAAACAGTGCTTGCGCTACGACCATTGGCATGTGAGAAATCAGCGCAACCGCTTCGTCATGAGCTTTTGCGTCCATGTAAACAATCTTCGCGCCCAAAGCCTCTATGATGTCAGCCAAAATTGTCTTGCTAGTTTCTAGTCCCTTGTCCCTAGTCTCTATTACCACCCATTTTTTATCGCGGAAAAGCCCTTCTAATGAGCTTTCAAACCCTTTGTTTTCTGTTCCGGCCATAGGGTGCGAGGGGATAAAATTATACGATCTTTGTTTTTCACAGACAAATTCTTTCAGGCTGCAAACGTCAGTTACGATTGTGTCAGGGGAAAGAATATTTTCAAGTTCATCAAGCACCGCAAGAGTTTTGTTCATCGGTGTGCAGACAAAGACTACTTCGCGGTCTTTGAGTGCGTCGTAGTTTTTATAAATTCCTTCGCCTGTCTGCGAATTAGAAACGGCGATTACGTCGCAATTCAAGGCTTTGAGGTCTCTGTATATCGACCCGCCAATTAAACCTAAACCGATAATTCCTATTTTTTTCATTTTTTTGTCCTGTCATTCCTGCTAACCTGTCATTCCGAATTCATTTCGGAATCTGGGTTGTGGCATATTGTACAGGCCCAGATCCTGAAACAAGTTCAGGATGACAGAGATGTTATTATAAATCTTTATGATGAAACTGTTTTTTACCCTCGGCGTAATCCTTTACAATTTGTCCCGTGCCGACGAGTTTGTATTTGTAGATGGTCAAACCCTCTAAACCTACCGGTCCGCGTGCGTGGGTTTTGTTTGTCGAAATCCCGACTTCTGCACCGAAACCGTATCTGAACCCGTCTGCAAATCGTGTTGAAACGTTTGTGTAGACGCCGGCGGAGTCGACTTTGTTCATAAATTCTTCCGCATCAGGTGGGTTGTTTGTGATGATACAATCCGTGTGGCCTGAGCCGTAGGTGTTTATGTGGTCGATTGCTGCTTCTAAGCTCGGAACATTTTTGTAAGCTAAAATTTTATCCGAATACTCAAACGACCAGCTCTCAGGGTTTGCGACAAGCTTTACGCCAGCTTCTGCGATTGCAGCTAAGAGTGCGCCTTTGTACTCAAAATCCTGGTGCATTAAAAGGGTTTCAACAGAGTTGCACGCGCTCGGGTATTGGGTCTTGGAATCAATCACAATACTTTTTGCCATCTCTAGGTCTGCATCTTCGTCAACAAAGATGTGGCAAATTCCGTCAGCGTGACCCAAAACCGGGATTTTTGTGTTGTCTTTAACAAATTTTACGAGCGAATTTCCTCCGCGCGGGATGATTAGGTCGATATATTTGTCGCTATCGAGCATTTTAGCGGCGTCTTCTCGTGAAAACACTTGTTGAACAAGATTCTGCGGGAACCCGGCAACGCTGTCGAGTGCAGCATTTATTATGGTCAAAACGGTTTCGTTTGTGTGGGTGGATTCTTTGCCGCCTTTTAGAATAACCGCGTTTGCGGATTTTATCGCAAGCGCCGAAATCTGTGCGATAACATCAGGTCGCGCTTCAAAAATTATCCCCAAAACCCCTATCGGGCAAGAGATTTTGAACAGAGTTAAATCTTCGTCAAGTTCGCGCACAAACAATTGGCGTCCGATTGGATCAGGGAGTGCCGCAACATCGCGAATCCCCGCAATCATATCACGAAGCTTGTTCTCATCAAGTTTTAAGCGGTCATAAACAGCCTGAGTAATTTCGCCGGATTTTAAGAGTTTTTCCGCCCCAATCACATCGTAAAGGTTAGCTTCAAGAATATCTTTTTGCCTGTTTTCAATCTCAAGCGCGATATAGAGCAGCGCCTGATTTTTAATCTCAGGTGACAAATCCGCCGCCTTCAACGCCGCTTCTTTAGCCTGTTTTGCGATTTGATTAAAGTCCATTCTTGCCTCTTTTTCCTATTGTCATCCCGAACTTGTTTCGGGATCTTCCACTTGGACAATTTGCTCAGATTTTAACAGTGGAAGACGCTTAATCAAGTTCAACATGACAGAGATATTTTCTGTCTATAAAATTGTAATATTGTCCCGTGTGATGATTGCGTCGTAGTTTTTGTAGCCGAGGATGTTGATAATATCATCAGAGTGGCAGCCGATGACTTTGCGTACCGCGTCAGAATCGTAGTTTGAAATCCCACGGGCAAACTCATGTCCGCTCTCGTCTAAAATTGATACTACATCGCCTTTTTTGAATTCGTTTATGACTTCTAAGACCCCTATCGGTAATAGACTTTTTTCCTGCGTGATAAGCGCGTCTTTTGCTCCGTTGTTGACTTTCATACAGCTTGTGATATTTGTCGCAAACCCAATCCAGCGTTTTTTATCAGACAGTCCCATACTTTGGCTCAAGAACATCGTGCCAAGTTTTTCGCCTTCAAAAATTCTTTTTATAACATAAGGTGATTTGCCGTTAGCAATTAACACTTTTCCGCCAAAACGTGTAACAAGTTTTGCAGCTTCGAGTTTTGTTTTCATCCCGCCGCGACCGCCTTCAGAGGCGCCCGCTTCAGCATCGCCTGAGCCGATTGAACAAATTTCATCGGTAACCTCATCCACGCAGTCAATCAATTTTGCATCAGAATGAATTTTTGGGTTTTTGTCAAAAAGCCCGTCGATGTCAGAAAGTATTATAAGTAAATCAGCGTCAAGTTCGCTTGCAACAAGGGCTGAGAGTTTGTCGTTATCAGAGAAAACAACAGACAGATTCTCGTCAGCTGCGGAAATCTCAAGTGTTGAAACGGTGTCGTTCTGGTTAATAATCGGTACAACGCCGAGTTCGAGCAATTTGTTCATCGTTGTGCGCAGGCTCAAATAGCGTTTTCTTGAAGTGAAATCTTCCTCGGTGAGCAAGATTTGTGCGCTTGCCAGTCCGTAGGTGTCAAATCCGTCTTCGTAAATCGACATCAATTTGCTTTGTCCGATAGCAGCACAAGCCTGTTTCATAGCGGTTCCCTGGGTGCTTTCAATGCCGAGTCGTTTTTTACCTAAACCCACGGCGCCGGAAGTCACTATAATAACCTCTTTACCTGAATTGACAAGTCGCGAAACATCTTCAATAAACGAAAAAATCCGCGGCAGTGAAACATTGCCGTCATCGTTTCTTAAAATATTTGTCCCGAATTTAACTACAATCCGATTTACGTTAATAAATTCTTTTCTCTCCATTGGAATTATTATAACATAATTATGCTATAATTGGCTTGTGAAAAATGTTAGACAGGCAAATGTGAATATCCATCGCGATTCGTGGGTTGAGATTAACCTCGAGGCTGCTGCGCACAACGTTAAAGAGATTTGTAAAACCATTCCGATGGGACAAAAACTTCTTGCGGTTGTTAAAGCTGACGCATACGGCCATGGGGCTGTAATGCTTGCACCGACTCTTTTAGCGTCCGGTGTGGATATGCTGGGAGTAGCGTCTATTGACGAGGGTGTTGACTTGCGAAATGCAAAAATCAATTGCGAAATTTTAGTGCTAGGTGCAGTTCCCGTTTGGGCTGTGGAGAGCGCTGTTAGCGCCGATTTGACGATTTCAATTTTTTCAAAAGAACACATTGACGCTTGCGCGCGCGCTTACGAGCGACTTGGTAAAAAGCCTAAAGTTCATATTAAAATCGATACCGGCATGAACAGAATCGGGGTTTGCGCATCTGATGCTGTGGAATTTATAAAGGAAGTTCAGGCAGCGGAATTTATCGATTTGCGCGGGGTCTTTACTCATTTTGCCAACGCAGAAAGTCGCGAGAAAACCGAAATTCAAATTAATAAATGGAACGAAATTGTTTCTCAAATTGACACGGGCGGATTATTGCTGCATGTAGCAAACACCGCGGGAATCTTGTGTTGCGAGGTTCCTAAGACAAATATGGTTCGCGCAGGAATTGGGATTTACGGTTTGCTGCCAGAATTGTCATCTTCTCAACTTATTGACTTATCAACTAATAAACTTAATCTAAAACCTGTCATGTCGTTAAAAGGCCGTATTGTCCATATCCACGATATTTGTACGGACGAAGGGGTAAGCTACGGACACTCGTTTGTTGCGCCAAACGGCCGTAGAATTGCGACCATTCCGGTGGGTTATGCTGACGGGGTTCGCAGAGAGTTGTCAAACAAGATTTTCGGTGCAATCACCCCACTTGATAAGGGGGGAAGCTGCGAAGCCGCAGGGGGGATTTGCAAGGTCCCTCAGGTCGGCAATATCACAATGGATCAAATGATGTTTGATATAACCGGTGTTGACGCGCATGTGGGGGATGTTATAACCCTGCTGGGTGACGGGAATTCAATTGATGAGTGGGCAAAAATTTTAGACACAATAAATTACACTCTGACCTGCGGGTTAAAGGTTCGTCTGCCAAGGGTTTATACTCGATAGGGACTAGTAAAGGAGCAAAAGTGAGTAGCGAGAAATTCGACATAGGGATAATTGGCGCGGGGCCGGCGGGTTACACGGCGGCGTTGCATGCGCGTGAAAAAGGTTTATCCGTTGTGATGTTTGAAAAAAACGTAGTCGGCGGGGTTTGCCTAAACCGCGGCTGCATCCCGACAAAAGCTATTATCCACGCAAGCGAAACAGGTAAAACTTTTGAAGAAGCACTTGTGTACAAAGACGAAGTTGTCGCAAAGGTTCGCAAAGGGTTGGAATTGTCACTCAAAAATGCAGGTGTAGTTGTTATTAACGAAGAAGCTGAACTATCAACCAATAAACTTATCAACTTATCAACTAAAAAAGAAACTTACGAATGTGGCAAGGTAATCGTGGCAACGGGTTCTAAGCCACGCGAACTCAAGGAACTTCCGTTTGACGGTAAATATGTTTTGAGTTCTGACGATGTTTTAAATCTGACAAAACTGCCGAAAAGCGTTGTAATTGTGGGTTCCGGTGCAATCGGTACCGAATGGGCGCGAATTTTTGCCGCGTTCGGGGTAGAAGTCACCGTTCTTGAGGCAGCCGATAAGCTTTTACCAATCGCGGATTTTGAGGTTTCAAAACGTACGGAACGGATTTTTAAATCAAAAGGGATTAAGTTTTTCACATCTTCAAGCATCGAAAAAATCGATGAGATTAAGCCTGAAATGGTACTTGTTGCTGTGGGTCGTGAACCCTCCGTTATGTTGAGCGAAACGAAACATCTTAAAGCGGTCACTGGCTGCGAGAACCTTGAGATTCTTCGCGATGCTCAGAATGACGAGAACAAACCATCAACAATAATTGGCGACGCATGTGGGGAAATCCAGCTTGCGCATTATGCTTCCAAGCAGGCATTGGAGCTGATTAAGGGGATTAAGTTTGACAAAACTCTTGTGCCGTCAGTTGTGTATGGTACCCCTGAAATCGCCTGGGTTGGCGCTCGTGAGCAGGATTTGGAGCCTGATACTTACCAAAAGGCAAGCATTTTAATATCTTCGCTGGGTAAATCCCATTGCGATGATTGCACGGACGGGTTTATTAAAATTTTGGCGCGCGATGATAAAATTATCGGAGCGCATATCGTGTCAAAAGAGGCGTCGGCGTTGATTCACCAGCTTTTAATTGCGATGCAGTGCGAGATTCCGATTGCAAAATTAAAAGAGGTTTGTTTTGCGCACCCGACTTATTCGGAGGGGATTTTTGAATGCCTGATGAAACTGTAATTCGCTTGCCAGAACATCTTAAGCGCCCGATTATTGATACGGACAAAACGCGCAATGTGCGCCGGATTTTGAAGCAAAATTGCCTCAACACGGTGTGTGAAAACGCGCGCTGCCCGAATAAAAACGAGTGCTATTCAAATAATACCGCGACATTTTTGATTATGGGAAATGTGTGTACGCGAAATTGCCGCTATTGCAATATTGGGCAGGCTCATCCGCAGCCGCTTGACCCGAATGAACCGAAAAACATAGCTAAAGCCGTGCAGGACTTGGGTTTGAATTATGCCGTTATAACGTCTGTAACCCGCGATGATTTGCCCGATGGGGGCGCACAACATTTTGCACAAACAATTTATGAAATTAGGAAACTCACGCCTGGGGTAAAGATTGAGATTTTAACTCCTGATTTCAAGGGCGACAAAGCTGCGTTGGATGTGGTTATTGCAGCAAATCCCGATGTTTTTAATCACAATATTGAAACCGTACGCGAACTTTTTCCGACTGTGCGTCCGCAAGCAAGCTATGACGAGTCGTTGGCGGTTTTAAAATATACAAAATTAACAACGAAGTCAGGCTTAATGGTGGGTTTGGGCGAAACTTTTGAGCAGATTGAAGCGACCCTGCGTGATTTGCACACGGTTGGGTGTGATATTGTTACAATCGGTCAGTACATTGCACCTTCAAAAGCACATCATCCGGTTGTAAAATACTATAGTTTAGAAGAATTCGATCGATTGCGCGAATTGGCCGACAAAATCGGCATAAAAAACCACCAAATCACCCCGCTCACAAGAAGTTCCTACCACGCCGCGGAATTGGTTTAATCGGGCGTATGCTCAAAAAGCTCTTGAGTATTACATTCAAGCGCATTGCAAATTTTGTTCATAGTTTCAAAGCTGACTTGTTTGGTTCTATTGTGATATAAACCAAGTATGGTATTTTGACTAAGACCTGTCATTCTTTGAAGTTCCGACATTCTTATTCTTTTTCTGCCCATAATTTCTGAAAGTCTGTTAGTTATCATTCCCACATGATAGCATTAGTTTTACATCCTTGACATTTACTGCAGGATTTGGTAGTATTAATACTAAATGTTGAGCAACTATCGTAATAATTATTAAAATTTGAAAGGAAAACACGTGCAATCATATATTAAAAAATGCAGTCATTTAAAAAATATGTTTTGGTTTATTTTGGATGCAATAAAAAACGACAAAGATATCTATTTAACTGACATATCCGATTTTCTCGTAGAAACGGAAGAAGTGTTTGATGAGCTCTCTGCAATAATAAATACTTGCTGTCATTCCGAACTTGATTCGGAATCTTCCACTATGAACTCTTGCATGGGACGCGAAGGTGGAAGATCCTGAACTAAATTCAGGATGACAAAGAGAGGGTTATGGAGAAGGAAAAATCATAAATTTATTGCGCCCTGGCGGAAGATTTTTATTTCGTCGTCGAAGACTCCGGCAACCGTTGATTCTATGCCTTTTGCGCCTGTGCAATCAAAGATTGCTTCATTCACTCCACTTTCGTTTCGTTCATAACGGCGCTTCGTTGTGTTCGCCTGCCCGCCTCGCTCTCGCGAGTCGGCACTGCTCACACCGGCTGCCGCATCTTTTGCGCCTTCACAGGGTACAACGAGGTCTACTAAATCGCCCATATTTTCCAAGGCTTGTTCATAAGTTATCGCCGCTGGTTGGTTGGAAAGATTTGCGCTTGTTGTAGCCAAAACATTTCCCGGCACAATTTCGCAAATCTGGCGGAAAACCTCATTATCAGGCACGCGAATCCCGACAGTATCCATCCCGGAGGTCAGATAATCCGGTGTCAATTCGCTTTTTTTAAGAACAAGCGTGAGTGCACCCGGAAAATGTTTTTTAATCAAAACATGACCGGTTTTTGGAATCGGTTCAACATAACGCAAAAGCGGGTAAACATCGTTTGACATCAAAATCAAAGGTTTTTTCGCCTCGCGTTTTTTAATTTCATAAATCTTTTTGACGGCTTTTTCTGATGTCGGCAAACAGCCCAAACCCCATACAGTGTCTGTCACAAACGCGATTACTCCATCGTTGCCCAATACTTGGGCGATGGTTGAATAGTTGAATGGTTGAACAGTTGAATGGTCATCTGGTGCCATTGAATTTATCTCCTATTCTGCGTTGAAATTCGGTTGCGTATTCCATTTTGAAAACAAGATTAAAACCGACGTAAACCACCAGCAAGACGACACTCACACAGCTGACTTTTAATATTAACGGCAGATGAATGTTGTCGCAAGCCAAAGCTGCAGCGTAGCTTGCTGCGAGCGAAATCGCACCGGCCACGAGCATTTTGCCAAGATTTTTAAATAATTCTTTGTACTTTAAATTGATTTTCTTTGACATCAAAACGCCCAGAAGTATTGCGTTAAATAGAGTTATGAGCGAAGTGGAAAGCGTTATCCCTCCGATTCCGAATCCCATTTTTGTAATCAAAATATAATTCAAGGCGATTTTTAATGCGATTGACGAAAACGCAATCACAAAAGGTGTTTTAGAATCATTAAACGAATAATAAACTCGTGTGATTGAATCGCGGAAAACATACGGCAGGATCGAAATAGATAAGAAGCAGAGGGCTTCTGTTACCATGTAAGTTGCGTGACTATCGAACGCACCGCGTTCAAAAATCAGGCTGACGCAGTCATATCCCACGACCAAGATGCCTATTATTATTGGGATTCCTGCAAAAAACAGAGTTCCGACACCTTTGTTAAAGTAGTTTTTAATTCCTTCAAGGTCATTTTGCGCTACAAGCCGTGAAAACAATGGGAACAGAGGAACTAAAAATGCTGTTACTAAAATCCCTACCGGGAACTGGAAAACCCTGTTAGCATAGCCGATTGCTGTCCAAGCGCCTTCGTTAATTGAGGAAGTAAAAAACATGTCAACATAAATATGAAGCTGTCCGACAGTCGAACTTAAAACCGCCGGAAACAACAGTTCGCAAATGTTTTTGTTCTCGGGGTTATTGAAAAAATCGAAATTTGGTTTTAGTTTAAACCCAATCTGACGGATTTTCGGGTATTGAATAATCAACTGGCAAACTGCGCCGATTGTCGTTGCCCAGGCAAGAACCACACCGGTCGAATCGTTATGAGTGAGCGTCAGGGCGCCAATTATCACCAGGCTCAAAATTATCGGTGAAACATTCGGCAGCATATAGTGCTTGTAGGTGACTAAAATCCCGTAATAAATCCCCGCAATTCCGCCGATGATAAATATCGGGGTCATTATTTGCAAATGAGTGGACGCAAGCGAAATAAGTTCAGGGGTTCCGCTTGAGATTATCAACTTCATTATTTGGTCAGAAAAAATAAAAAATAGCGCGCCGACTGCCGTGAAAAACAATATGGTACCGGTTAAAAAAGTGCTATATAATTTGTTTACGAACTCCGACGGTTTTTCGTTAAGATTTGGGATTAACTTTGAAAATACAGAAACTGTTGCGCTGTGGAACGGCCCGCCCACTCCGCCAAGCAAAATCAATGCCAGTGAAGGCATCTGGTAAGCGTAAAAATAAGCGTCAGAAACCAGTGATGCGCCGTAGTGTTTTGCGATAATAACGTCGCGAATGAATCCGATGAGTTTGCTAAAAATAGTAACAAAAGCAATCATCGTGGCTGCTTTTAGCACACTTTCGGTCTTGCCCCCGTTAAAATTATCCGTTAATTCCTCTGCCATGAGTTTATATTAGCATAAAAAAATTGGAAGTAAGCGCGGCTTAACCTTCAGAAAATATCATCTTTAAGTGTTTTGCTACATCATTGCCTTGTTCTGCATCACTTTTGGCAGTCTGTATTGCATCCCACATTTTTGCCAAAAACTCGGATTTATTAAATCCAAATGAGATGTCATCATTACTGTTATCAGCTCTGCAGGGGTAATTAAAAATATCTAAAATTTTCCCATCTCTATTTTCACCGGACAGGTTAATTCTTGCAAATACAGTCTCGTCATCCGGGTGAGTCTTTTTTAGTTTGCATTCTATCATTTTGGGTATTTCAGCTACTGATTCCCATAATGATAAATCCCCTTTGTAAGGTTTTCCGTCAAGTGTTGTTATCCTGGAAAAGTCATAGAAAAATCCCTTCCCAACGTAAGCCAAAGGGATTTTTTTATCAGAAAAAACTGCTGTAAAATCTGTTGCCGCAGATAGTAATTTTCGGTAATTTATCAGTTCTCCTCCAACTTCAACCAGAGTTTTTAGCTTTGTGTCTACAACGAGGTTTCCCTGAGTTCCTAGCAATCTTGTCTTAAATTCCTTAAGGAATTTCATCCCGCTATCTTTATACTTTTCCGCCAGAATATCAAGAGTGCTTTTGTCTATGGGTGCAGGCCACATTTTCTTCAATGCTTTAAGAAGTGTGGGATCCGTGGCGTTTTGAATTGCCTTCTCTAGAGGTACAAAGTTCATACCAAACGCCGGTTTTGTGGCGGTTGGTTGGGGTGTTTGCTGGTTTTTATAAGCTGAATTTGTCTGAAAATTTATCGGTCTGATATTCAATAGTGAACTCCTCTATTTGTGGTCTTTTCATTGAAGGTGTGTGAATTTTAAAATTTGCCATTCGTAAATGAAAAGTTTAACAAAATTTTACACAGGGGTAAATACTATTTTGGACTTGTTGCGAATATCCCCGCGGTTGTTGCGTTTTTAAAAAATCTTTGCGTTCCAATATTAGCATAATGAGTCGAGCCTCAGCCTTGTTACTCTAGTTCAACATAAAGCTGCAGAGATTTTTTTGAAGCTTCATCTGATTGCAGGCGTAAAATCATCGTGTTGCGGCCGGATTTTATATATTGCGAAATATCAATTTCATTTATTCTTTTATGTCCCAAAAACCCTTCAACTAATTCAAAAACGTATTCTTTTCCGTTTATGTTTGTAATTAAACAATTCACATTCGATTTGTTGTTGAGGATTATTTTAGCAGATTTCTTGTTAGCGTAGAAATTTTGCGTAACCTCGTTTGCGCCGACATTCACTGGTGTGGTACCGAGAGTTATGTTTGAATAATAGTGTTTGAGGATTTTATCATAAGACATTTTTAACTCTGAACCCATGTAACCCGCACCGTATTGGCTCATTCCGACCCCGTGACCGTAGCCGCCGCCGTATGCTCTTATGTTTGTGAGTTTGCCGTTGGTGTCGTAGGTGTGTTCAAAAACAACATTGGCTGAAGGCAGTGCAGTCCCGTTTTTTGTAATGAGTCTGCGGATGACCAGTTCTTTGCAAACACAACGCCCGCCGCTGTCAGCAACTATTTCAAGTTCAACAATTTTTCCTGATTCGCCGCGGCTTTTGACACGGATTTCGCGCAAACCCTTCACATTTAGGGTTTTTTCCAACTCGCTCGGTGTCCATTCGCGTGTCCAGCGGAAATAAGAGGAGCGAATATCGAATGAATCCGGTTTGGATTTATAAAACGCACTTGCAGCTTCTTCGGTCTTTAATGGCGTTTGTCCTGGAATATCAGGTACGCCGACAAGGTAAGGTTTTCCGGTCGATGGAAACTGTCCTGAAACCGGGTCAGAAAAAGCGTTTGAATAACTTTCTGTGTAACCGCCTGCGGTCGAACTGTATTGCGCGAGGATTAATGCGCCGTCATAGAGCGCCACAACGCCCTCAGATTCTTTAATCGCCTGATTTGAGAGCGGCTTTTCGGTGTTCGCACCAAAATAAACCTGGCTTGCAACCGAATCTACTACATCGTAATTTACAGAAGATTTTGCGCGCGGCGAAAGTACGTAGTTCCGTGCTGCTACACTTTGTGCTTTTAATGCCTCTAACCCAAAAGCTACCGGCATTTCGTTTGGTACGACGCCTTTTAGATAATCCTCAACCTCCAACGAGTTCACCAGGTTAAATTTCCCATTGGTGCGGACGATTTCAAACGAGCCGCGATAGAGCGCTTGTTTGCCTCCTCTTTTTAAATTTTCGACCCCCAAAAGCCCGTCAGGACAATCAACTTCAGCTTTGCCGTTAATGACAACAGGCAAAACATGTTCGTTTTCGTAAAAATTTAATTTATTATTCTGATATTTGAATTTTACAGCGCTTTCAGCGGAATATTTGCCGACTAAATTTGCCCCATCCCAAACCAAAATCTCTTTTGTTCCGAACACGGAAATCTCGCTGTAAGTATAGTTTTTAAATGCGTTATCACCAATCGCGGCGCGCACAATGGCAGAATCCGGAACCCGTTTCATCTCAATAACGGGGGAGTCTATGCCCGCAGCTTTTAGTGTCGCTTCGGGAATCGGCGGAATATGCTGCGCAAAAACCGGTGCGCAAACAAACAAAGATAATATTAATGCTGCTATTTTGTTTCCCAACTTGTGCCTTCCTTGGTGTCTTTTAAAACGATTCCGACTTCATCTGTCGCTACGCGAATTTTGTCCGCAACGTCCCAGTTTTTGGCGTCACGAGCATCTTTGCGGTATGCGATAATATCTTCCATAGAAGCGAATTTTTCGCCTAATTTGTCACTGATTTGTGCGACTTTGCTTGCTAATTCTTCTTTTGAAATCTGTGCTTTTTCAAAAGTGAAACCCAAGACGGACGCTAGTTTGAACAGAATCGTAAACGCATGAGGCTCGTTTTTGTTCGCTTTATTAACCAAGTCAAACAAGATAGCCAGAGCTTTTGAAGTGTTCATATCGTCATCCATCGCCTCAACAAATTGTTTGTATTCGTCTGTTTTTGTTATGTCAAAATTGTCGTCGATTTCTGTGCGCTTAACGTTCATCAATCGCGCAACCCCGTTTGCAGCACTGGTTAGCGACTCGTCTGAAAACTCAACCGGCATGCGGTAGTGGTTTGTTAAAATGAAAAGTCTGATGGTATTTGAGTCGTATTTTTCTAATAAATTGTCGATTGTGAGGAAATTTCCCAATGATTTCGACATTTTTTCTTTGTTAATAGTCACAAAACCGTTGTGCATCCAGTAGTTCACGAACTGGCATCCGTTAGCACACTCGGATTGAGCGATTTCGTTCTCGTGGTGCGGGAAAATCAAATCCGCGCCGCCGGCGTGAATATCAATTGTGTCGCCCATGTATTTGCGGCTCATCGCTGAACACTCGATATGCCAGCCCGGTCTTCCTTTGCCCCAAGGACTTGGGTAGCCGTGTTTTTCGTCTTTTTTCCAGAGCGCAAAATCAAGCGGGTTTTCTTTAATATCGCTTGCTTCAACCCGCGCACCGGATTCTAATGCGTCAATCGGTTGTTTTGAGAGCTGTCCGTATTTTGGGAATTTTTTAACCCTGAAATACACATCGCCATTCACTTCGTAAGCAAATCCTTTATTAATTAAATCCTTTGTAATCGCAATCATTTCCCCGATGGTTTTGGTTGCAAACGGTTCAAGATCAGGCCTTGAGACATTTAACGCGTCCATGCTTTTTACGAATGCCTTGTACCAATATTGTGAAACTTCCTCAGGAGTTTTACCCTCATCATCGGCTTTTTTAAGGATTTTATCGTCAACATCGGTCACATTACGGGCGTAAGTTACCTCGTAGCCTTTAAACTTTAAATATCTGTATAACACATCCCACGTGATATAGCAGCGGGCGTGACCAAGGTGTGCATAATCATAAACCGTCGGGCCGCAAACATACATACTGACCTTGTTTTCGACAACCGGTTTAAATTCTTCTAATTCGTTGGTATAAGAATTGTACACTCTCATGAAAAAATCCCCCTGTATGCTTATTCTAACACAAACTGGGGGAAATTTATAAACTCTAACTATTATTCTTTATATTCTTTAAATCCTAGTTTTTCGACTTCTTCAGGTGTCATTCCAACTCCGGTGAGATAATTTATGTTTATATAGGCAACACCTTTCGAATCAAGATATTGCTCATCGCCTCTAACGTTTTGATTGCTTGCTTTTAATGCGCCGTCTCTTAGCCCTAATTTTGCTTTTATTGATCTCATGGTTCCAGGGCCTTCAAATCTTAATCGAGCATTTTTTTTGTCATAAGTTATTTTGGAAGATTTTTCTTTTGCAGCTTGTTGCAGAATTTCCATTTCTTTTGTATATTTCACACTGGTTTTATAATTTGCAAAAAATGTTCCCATAATGTCTGCTTTTTTCATAGCATATTTACCGAGGTCTTTGCCTGTGTCAGATGTTTTACCCATTTCTGCCGGATCAATCACAATTTTAGAAGTCATAGGAATTTTATACCCGCCGTTATCTTTTTCGACTTTGTCAAGCGGAATATGAAAAGCCTTTGACAAGTCTCTGAATCCCGGCTTCTTGTGACTTTTGGTCCATATTTGAGCAGAGTCAAGATTCAAAGCAAATTTGCCGGTCTCGATATCAAGCTCCATGATATTTATATATTCATCAAAAGCTTTTTGGACGTCTTTTTCTGTCTTTTCACCGGCAATAGCCTGATCTTTTTCTGTCCAAACACTTTTTGTGTTTTTTGAAGGGGCCTTATTCCCAACGCCTGTAGTGCTTGATGTTGAAATAAATTCTATTTTAGGTATTTCATTTATAGAGCCTGTCATCTTTTACCTCATAATTCTTAATTTTATTTATTGACCCACAGTGTCGCTGTCGCGCGCTGTTTTGTCATTCTTTTTGAAGGTCAAGTCTATTGTCGATTGTGCCAATTTAGGGTCAAGCGTGTTTTGCTTGCCTCCTTTTGCGCCAACTTCTTTTAGGGGAACCGCAACAACTCTCCAGTCAATATATTCGTTAACTCTGCTAATATCTTTTAAATCTTTGTTGTTATTTAAGATTGTTCCATTAGGAAGGCCATATTGTTCTCTGACATCCTTAAGCGTCATTTGACCATCAGAGTTGAATATCACAACTACGGCGCCATGTTTTTTTACCATATCGCTGAAATCATAATTAGTGTAACCTGCTTCATTAGAGCCAAAAGTCCCCTTAGCTATACCGTCTTTTGCTGTTACAACTTCAGGATGTCTCGGGCTTTGTGGTTCAATCATTTCATTTTGGTTTGTAATCGTAATAGTAGCTTTTTTCAAATGCTGTAGTGCTGCGTCATTAACTTTTTTATTATCAGGAGTTTTTGCAACGGCTGCTGTCTTAGATGCAGCGATCGCTGTAAGTTTTGGGTTTGGTCCTACTCCGCCAACATTACTTACCATACTAACCTCACTTTTCTATTTTTACATACATACTAACTTAATGCATGACGGCAGTTTTTGTCAAAACTTTAACCGGATGGCTAGTAAAGTTACAAAATTTAATATAAAAGTTAAGACAAAAGGCCAAAAATTTGACTGACAGGTGCGTATAAATCCTCGACAGGACAGGTTTCGTCAAGTTCAAGTGTGATTGTCGGAATCCCGCGCTCAATCCCCGCCCAGGTGCCAAAACTCCCCGGCGTCGGGTAGCCGATACTTTCTTCAACCGGATAGTTGATAATATCAGAAACCTTTTGCGCCAAATCCTGTGCCGGCCCGTCATAATTTACGACTTTGTATGGGGCATGGAGTGTTAAAATCGTTTTTGGTTTGTATTTTTCAATAACATCAATCAAAAACTGTGTTTCAATTTCGCTCGTCGGAGATTCGCCGCCGAAGAACTCATTTTTTTCAGTTTCTTTGCCGATTATTGTTTGCCCTTCAGGATTCTTGTTGGTTGTTTGCTCTGATAAGGTCCAGTTTTGGGTCGGAAAATTTCTGTTTAAATCAACTCCGTTTGCATTTGTGCGGGTTTTTGCCGCCATTCCGTCAGGGTTTAGGCAAGGAATAAAAAGGGTTGAATGGTTGAAAGGTTGAAGGGTTGAAGGGTTGAAGGGTTGAATGGTTGAATGGTTATTAATATATCTTTCAATCAGGTACTTCCCCTGCGGTTCGTCGCCATGAAAAACGCCTATCACCAGTGAATTGTGAGTCGTGAATTGTGAGTTGTGCGACAAATTGCTGCGCAATAAAAATATATCATTATCCATTTTGGATTTGACTGATTCGATTATTTCATAATTGAATGATTCACGATTCACGATTCACTACTCACTAACTAAACAACGCATTGATAAATTCTTCCGCCCTAAATTCCTGCAAGTCTTCCATTTTTTCACCCACACCGATGAGTTTTACAGGCAATTTCATTTCTTTTGCGATTGACATGATTATTGCGCCTTTTGCCGAACCGTCGAGTTTGGTCAGCGCTACAGAGGTTAAATTAACCGCTTCAGCAAAAACCTTTGCCTGCTGCAGCCCGTTTTGTCCGGTGTTGGCATCAATTACTAAAATGCTCTCACGCAGCGACTCCGGTGCGTTTTTGTCGATTACAGTTTTGATTTTAGATAATTCTTCCATCAAATTATATTTGTTTTGCAAACGTCCTGCAGTGTCGACTAAAATAACGTCATAGTTGTCGTTTCGCGCCTTTTCTATTGCTTCGTAAACTACTGATGCAGGGTCAGCGCCATCGCGTCGTACAATATCAGCGCCGGCGCGTTTTGACCAGATTTCAAGCTGTTCTTCGGCTGCTGCGCGGAAGGTGTCTCCTGCGGCGATTAAAACTTTTTTGCCCTCATTTTTGAATTTATAAGCCAATTTGCCGATTAAAGTCGTTTTGCCCGCACCGTTTACGCCCGTAATAAAATAAATATTTAGTCCCGGGGTAAAGTTTAGTTTGTTATCTCCCGCTTCGTGCAAGGTTTTTAGGAATTCTTGTTTAAGATATTTTTTAACTTCAGAAGGTTTAATTTCATATTGATTTCTTAATTTATCGACCAATTCAGAAGCGTAATTTACCCCCAAATCCGCGCTGATGAGCAAATCCTCCATATCGTCAAGCACAAAATCCGAGAATTCTTCTTCTGTTTCAACCGTATCAACCACATTTCCTACAAGCGTTTGCGCTGTGTTAGCAACAGTTTTTTTTAGGTCGCCGAATTTGTCTGAGAAAAATTTAAACATAAACCCTCTAAATGCTAGTTTCTAGTCCCTAGTCCCTAATCCCTAATCCCTAGTCCCTAATTGATCCCGTAATCTACAATAACTTTTGCCAAAATCCCGTTGATAAATGACGCACTGTCATCAGTTGAGTATTTTTTAGCTAGTTCAAGCGCTTCATCAACGATAACCTTCATTGGCGCGTCTTTTGTGTATAGAAGTTCAACAAGTGCGATGCGCAAAACATCTTTGTCCATTTTTACCAAACGCTCAATATTCCAGTTTTTGGCGTATTTTTTGATAATTTCATCAACTTCACTTTGATGTTCTTGAAGTTCTTTTATAATTTTAATAGAGTATTCTTTTACGTCGCTTTGGCTGTCAAGTGTTGCAAATTCGGCAATCTCCAGTGCTGTGAGTGCTTTTTCTGCGACTTCAATCATATCTTCAATTTTTTCAGACACGTCAGATGTTGTCGGGATTGCAACCGGAACATTTTTCACTCCAACCGGGCGTGAAAGGTTCGTTTCGTGGTCGGCTTCGTAGGTGTCGATTTGGTCTTTAAACTCCATAAGTGCACCAAGTGCGATTCTAAGTTCGTCTTCGGCGCTGCTGGATAAAATCCGAACGGATTTTACGATAATGTCTTCTAAATCTTCGCCGATAACACTCTTAAACTGTGAAAGTACTATAAACGCTAATTCTCTTGATGCTCTGCGTGCTTGCATATTTGTCCTCTTTCTTTAATATATGGAATTATTCTAGCACGAAAATTTTGTATAATAAATGTATAAATCCTATTGTCATCCTGAACTGACTGCAGAATCGGCTGAAAGGTACTTGAAGCCAGATTCTATGTCCCTACCTGGTGATTCAGGATCTTCCACTTTCGCGATCTGTCCATATTCTTGCGGTGGAAGATCCCGGGTCGAGCCCGGAATGACAGAGGAAAAAAGATGGGGTTCAAGTAGGTGCAATTGTACAATTGTTGTGTGGAGGATTTGCACGGCTACATCGTTGCGCTCAGGCTCGTCATATTTAACCGACATAATATCTTCAAGCTCTTTTATAATTTCGCGGTACCTCTTTTCCACTAAGTCTCCTCTTATTATTACTTGTGAACCCGGTGCATGTATTCATTATATTTATAACATATGTTTTATATTTGGTCAATCGCCCTGAAATAGAATAACATGTTCATTATGTTAGACATCCGTGAAGAATTAAAAGTATTAGTAGTAAGAAATGGGACTTCAATAGCCAATACTCTTAGAAAAATGAACGATATTGGTCACAAGGTTCCCGCTCCTAGCAACTTTTCTAATAAATTAAGAAATCAAACAATAAAATTTAAAGAAGTTCAGGAAATCCTTGATTTTCTTGGTTATGAACTTGAGATAAAGAAAAAACCTTAAGGGTTCGTCATGCTGAGGCAAGCGAGCAGAGGGTGAAAGCGTAAGCGCATCCGTTTAACGCGAGCGAAGCCCGAAGTAATTGCAAAATCATTGCAATTCGCGTAGATGTTGAGATTCTTCGCTAGTGCTCAGAATGACGGGGAATAATTTGCAATGCCTCAAATTTTCTCGTAGAAAATGTTTTTATCCATTTGGCTGAAAAATTCCTGATAGATTTTCGGGTCGCGGATGCGGATTACCTGACGCGGAGAGGATTTGACGTAAGAATACCCGTCGGCGTTTTCTAACACCTTAGAAACAATCGTAAAGCGTACCCTAACAGCGTTTTTGCCGTAAGGTTCAACGTTTACGTTTGAATCAACAATAACTGTTTTTGGTGCCATTTCATTGCTCAACCGCATTGCAGGGTCTACCATATAAGGTGCCGCAAGCCCGTATGAAAGTCCGGTGCATACCCCGTAATAAGCCAATAGCCCGGAATATGCTGCAATTCGTTTTTTGTCGCGGATTTTGTCCTTGTACTCTTTTTTTGCCCTGATGTAACCAAGTTCGTCTTCAATATTTTGGATGATGAAACCATTGTCCTGTAATGTATTAATCGCTGCTTTGTAAACCAAATTTGCGTCAGAGGTTTGGAATATATGGGTTTGCACCTCGCGCAACTCAAGCTGCGTCGGCGCAGGTTGTTTTTGTGCCCAAGCAGGCGCAAATGAACATAACACCAATAAAAATGCAATTAATTTCTTCATATTTTTTGTTTCTGTATAAAGATTGCTTTGTCAACTTTAGAGAAAAAGTCCTCGTAATAGACTGCGTCGTCAATTTCGCTAATCGATTGTGCATTGCCGTAAACATTGAGAAGCTTGCGTTTAAAGTTAATCCGAACTCTTATTTGTTTGCCGTATTCTGATACATTTGCGGTGGCTTCAATGGTTGCTACGCGCACACCTGACCAATTTAATTTGTTCTTCCCCGTGCCGAATTCTTTTTTTACATCAATTGTCTTGTCGGCAACGTCAAAGTCTTTTGAGCCGGAAATAAAACCCAACAGCGGATTTGCGTTGTTCACAATAAAACCTTCATCCTGCAAAACATTCAACATTGCTTTCATAATCATTGTCTTGTCAGCAGTATCATAAGTTCTTGTCTGAAACTCGCGTTTTTCAAGCTGGGTTTTAATTATCTGTTCAGCCGAATAAGCCGGATTTGTTACACAAACCCCAAAAGCAGCCAAAGATAACATCAAAATAATTATTTTTTTCATTCTTTTCCCTTTATAAATTCTTAGAATTTGCTCATGTGGTAAGTAAACGATTCAACCTTGCTGTTTTTATCGTATTTAATTACAACAGTTAAAGTTTTTTGTGAAGTTTGAGCGTGCGCCTTGTCTTTGTTATATCCAACAAGAATTATGGTTGCATAAAATCCTGAGTTGTCATAAGAGGTGATGCGCGTTGTTTTGTCGTAAATCCATGTGTCTTTGCCGTCAGAATCGCGGGTTACGATGTTTGGCGAACCCAAAACTTCAGCTACATCAGCCATTGAAGCGCCGATTCTAATATCGCGCTGTACAAGCCCAAGTGTCATTTCTTGTTCTTGAACCGGAGTAACATACTTTTGTTTCTGTTTTTTAACACGGCCTTTTTGTACCGGCGCAGCGGCGTCTTCGATCGCAAACACGGCGGTTGTTGTAACCATCAACATCAAAACTAATCCTAATATCTTTTTCATACTTCCAACTCCTTTTTGAAAGTTATTATAACTTAGGGCAGGAAATATTGCAATATGTCTTGGTGCTCTGGCATTAAACAAGCGAAAGGTTTGCTGTGTCAGGCTTTTGCATACGCAATTTATTAAGTCGGGTTCTAATTGTCGGCGCTTGAATTGAAAGTGGTTCTTTACATAAAAATTTTCTGTAATAACGCTGTGCGTCAATGCGTTTGCCCAGTTTGTCAAAACAAATTCCGATGCCTGCGTAGGCTTGATAATAATCCGGGCTTAGTTTTAAGAGAGTGTTTAAAACCAGTGATGCTTCTTTATACTGTTCCATCTTCATTAATAGCGACGACTTGTGGTCGTATGCTTTTAAGAACTTTGGCGAATTGTCGATTAATTTGTTATAAACCAACAGTGCCATGTCATATTCTTCGCAAAGTTCGTGTGCTATACCCAATTGCAAGACATAATCAGAGTTATCCGGTTCAAGCTGGATTGCTTTAATAAAGTTTTGCATAGCAACACATGGGGTTCCGCTAAGAAGCCAGCAAAGTCCGAGTTCAAAGTAGGCTTGCGCGTTGTCTTTATCAAGCTCAATCGCTTTTTCAAGATATTTTACGGCTTTGGAGTAATTTTTCATATTTTTATAGCAAATCCCAAGATCAATGTGAGATTGAACGTCTTTACGGTTCATAAAAACCGCGTTCAAAAGCCATTGAACAGTCGAATGGTTGAACGGTTGAATAGTTGAATGGTTTTTATTAGTGTCTTTGCCTCTAAGCATTTTGTTTTCCTCCAAGCCTTTTTATATCTTACAATCGCAAGCCGGTTTAGAAGAACATACAAATGGTGTATTTATTCTAAGAGACTAGGGATTAGAGACTAGGAACTAGTGGGGAATGGCTTTGCTAGTCCCTAGTTTCTAGTCCCTAGTTTCTATATTGGTCTTTTTTTTAAACCCATGCTAAAATGTAAATATGAAGAGATTATTAGTTTTGTTGATGTTACTAGGGATGGTGCAAATGCCGTTATTGGCTTTGGCGGATGATGTCAGGCTCAATGGTGTTAGCAAACCAAAAGTTGAATATCCAAAAGCGACTTACAAACCAAAAGATTCGCTTGTAATTAATGATGAACAGGTCATGAAAGAACTTGTTAAACTCCAGCGCGATAAGGATCTTGAAGATATAGAATCTTTATGGAAAGGTACTGTTGAGAATAACCAAATTATTGGTTTTGCGCTCAAAAAACTATCTTCGCCGGAGAGCCAAAGAAGAATTCATTCCTCTTTGATGGCAAAAACTTTATCTGCGGTGGTTGCAGGTGCTTCTTTTGCGCCGATGATGCTGCCGGGAAGCAATTACATGACTCAAACAGCATCGTTTGCTGCGGGTCGCGCCGCGATGAACCTTATTAACAAAAAAAACATGCCGACGGAGATTCCGTTGACAGACACCGAATTGATTGAGCTTGCAGGACTTGTTGAAAACTTGCAGGACAATATTATTCAAACTTATTACAACTACAAAAGTACATTATCGCAATTAAAAGAAACCCGCGCGAAATTGCTTTTGTATAACAAAAATTACTCAAATGCTCTGGAAAAAGAGGATATTTTAGAAATCGGGATTTCTTCCGCGCTTTATGACAATATGCAGATTGAAGAATTTACTCTGATGGAAAACGCAAAAAAATATCACCTGGAGCTTCAAAGACTTGCAGGGAAAAAGGTTGTTGAAAAATTGAATCTGTATCAATACAACTATAATGCAACTCTGTTTAACGAACAGGCGGTGAGATAAGATGAAAAAGGGAAGATTTTTTGATAAAAAGTTTATATTCTTATTGTTATTGGGCTGTTCACTACTCACTACTCACTATTCACTTTGCGAAGCAAACGCAGTTACACTTGACGAGGTTAACGCTGTTCGTCCGCCGGCCTATAGATTCGGACTCACATCAGAACCGGAACAAGAATACACAGAAGCAAAGGCAAAAAACTATCAGCCTGAGCCGGATAAAGCAATTGCGCCAAGAGATACGACCGTACCTGATGTGGGAGAACTCACTTATGCGGATTTGAGTATTAAACAGATGTCAAAAGAAATCGGACACGACCTTGAGGCGGATCAAGAATTCATGGTAGGCGACTTGTCAATGCTATGGCAAGGAGCAGCGACTCAGAGTGATACGATAAACTTTGCACTCTATAAACTTGCGAATCCTGAGGCTGACAAGCCTGATGAGAAATCAGTCAAAAATGTTTTAAAAACCATCGCAAGCATGTCGACTTTAGTCGGTGCAAGTATGGGAAACCCTGTTCTTGCAACGGGTTCTATTATGAGTGGAAACGTTCTTGGAATTATGTCACAGGATACCAAGGCGCTTAATTACAAATACACAAAAGTTACCGACGCGGATATGATTTTGCTCGTGCGCAAGGTTGAAGATTTGCAGCAAAAAACGGTTAACCTGTACTATGATTACATGACTTCACGCAAGAAGCTTGATATGATTATTAAGGTTGTCGACGAGCGCAAAAAGAACTACGACCGTTCACAAAGGGCTTCAAGAGAAATTATTCTTATTACTGACGCGTATTACAGAACAGCACTTGATATGCAAATGAAAGCACGTTCGGAATTCTTCGCTAAGCGCGCGGCGTTGGAACAGTTTGTCGGGAACGAAACTTTTGTGCAGTTTGAGCAGAATTTGGCAGAGAGAAAAAACTAGTGAAGTTTATTCCGTATGAAGTCAGAACCGGGGCAGAAAATATGCAAATCGATAGTGATTTACTAGATTTTGCAATAAAAGAACAGCTGCAGGAGCCGATTTTCAGGTTATACGGCTGGTCGCCGGCATGTGTTTCGCTCGGACGAAATCAGAGAGATCTTCAAGTCGAAAATGTCGATATTGTGCGCCGTTTAACCGGCGGCCGTGCGCTTTTGCATGATAATGAGATAACTTATTCTTATGTTTGCCCGCAAGACGGCAGCAGCGTAACTGAGTCTTATAAAAAGATTTCGCAAATATTAATTGACGCGTTTGCACAGCTGGGAATCAATTTGTCTTTCGGTGGACAATCGTTAATGAATAACAAACCATTCAACCATTCAACCATTCAACCGTTTAACAAAAAAAATTATTGTATGTCAATTTCAACAGGTGCCGACTTGTGTTATCAAGGTAAAAAGCTTATCGGCTCGGCGCAATTTAGAAAAGACGGCTATATTTTGCAGCACGGGTCAATTTTGTATGATTATGACCGCGAATTACTTGAAAAAATCTTCGGCGAACCGGTTGATAACACAGCAATAACCTGCATTAGAGAGATTAATCCCGAGTTGTCCAAACAGGACATTATCGACATGTTACAAAGTCTTAACAATCTAAAAGCGCCATAAATAGACCGCTTTCACCCCATGTTTTCCCCTGGAACCATGTCTGTGCGCAATTTTCATGGTCTTAAATACTTTATATATATAAGGGAAATACAGAGGAAAAATTAAGGGGATATTAAAATGTTCGGTCTATGCATTCCAATTTTTATGCCACGTCAACGCCAATGCTGCAACCCAATGGGTAATATGTTCAACATGGGCGGTATGGCTAATATGGGCAACTATATGTTTGCAAGCTTTGGCGGAAGACCTTGGGCAGGAGTACCTGATTATACAAAATTCCAAAGCCCATACTTGTCAATGCCGGCTAACTGGGGTTATATGAACAACATTTTCAACCCTGGTTACAACAACATTGCAAGATATTCTAATCCATTCATGAACAACAATAATTCTATGTTCAACTTCAACAATTACAGAAACCCGTTTAATTTCAGCAACTGGGGAAGACCTGCTGATCCTGCAAAAGCAGCAGAATATGATGCAAAACAAGTTAACGACGAAAAACGCGACTTCAGAAGCGCTTTGTTGAAACTTAAATCAGGTTTAGAGGTTTCTGTGAAAGGCAAGGATTTTGATGCTGAAACAACTGACCGCGTTAAAGAATTGAAAAAAGAACTTGAAGCAGCGATTGTAAAAACAGCAAATGTTAAGGACAAAGAAGAACTTGAAGCTTTGAAAGGCGAACTTGAAGAACTTGGTATCGAATCTGATGCAGTAAACGCGCTTATAGCAAAAGCAGCCGAAGACGAAAAAGAAACTGCCACAGGCACAACTACTGCAAGCATCTTGAAAGAAACCAAAAGAACAGCCAAAGAAGCTAAAGTCAGCTCTATTAACAGCAAAGAACTTTGGGAAGAGTTTGACAAGGAATTAAACTCTACTTTCAACGTAACTGACAGCAAGATTACAGACGTATTTAGCAGAGGTTGTGCGGATATCACAACATTCAAAGAATTCGTTAAAGCAGCAGGCGGACCTGAAGGGTTTGCAGATAAGGTGCACTCTTATATCAATTGCACATCAGCATCTGCTGATGATTGCAGAACAGTTATAGCGACAGTTCGCAGAATGATTCGTGCAATGGCTGCAAACGACAACGTAGAACTCAACAACGAACAAAATTTGACAGATGCTTTGATGGGTAAAGGCAACAGTAATCACTGGTATGCTTCGTTCTTAGACTTCAATAATATTAACGAAGATGCAGTAAAAACCAATTTACTTGCACAACTCAGACAAGTTTTTTAATCCGCAAGGGTCAAAAAACCAAATTGAACAATAAAAATTTAACAAATAACTCATGTCTTAACGATCTGGTAAGAAGGTGAAGCAATTGGTTAGTGTAAATGTAAGCCCCCGAATCAAAACGGGGGTTTATTTTTGTGGCGAACTAGGCTATTTGGAATAAACTGCGCTCGCCTTAAACGGCACCGCTCACAATTAAAACGAAAACTCAACGTTTTGCGTTTATAATTGTTCGACTATCGTTCGCTACTCTCACTCCTGCCCCTGCTCGCTTGCAGATAAACCTCGGCGATGGCGATGTCGTCCGGCGTTGTTACTTTGATGTTTTTGTAACCGCCTTCTAAAATATGGACGGTTTCGCCCAAAGCCTCCACCATTCCGGCATCATCAGTAAAGCTTTCCCCGACAAATTTTTCATGCGCTTTTTTGATTAAATTATACTCAAACCCTTGCGGGGTTTGGATGTTGTAGAGTTTTGTGCGGTCGATTGTGCGGATTATAATGCCGTTTTCAACTTCTTTTATTGTATCAATTGTTTTTGTCGCAACCGTCATCGCGCGCGTTTCGATGCTTTTTTTAATCGCTTCGTTAATTAATTCAGGAGTAATAACAGGGCGCGCACCGTCGTGGATTAATACATAATCGGCACCTTCGCAAGCTTTTAGACCATTATAAACAGACTCTTGGCGAGTCGCTCCGCCTTTTATGATGCTAAGACGCGAAGATGCTAAGATGCTAAGAATTTTTTCTAAGTCAGGAATAATATCTTCATTGGCGCAAATAACTATTTCATCAACGTTTGAGCCTAAAAACGCTTCGACAGTATGGCAAATAATTTCTTTGCCGCAAACTTTTTCTAACAGTTTATTTGTTACCCCAAAGCGTGAACCTGTGCCGCCTGCGGTGATTATTGCGCTAACTTTTGAAGTGGTCATAAATCTTCCCTTCAATATCTTCGGGGGTTAAAAACTCTCCATCAAGTTCGACACCATACATAGTTGATAGGTTGTTTTCGTCATTCTGAGCATCGCGAAGAATCGCATTGTTTTCGCGGTTTGATGGTTTAACCACGCCAATGACGTGGTAGTTTTTAAGACTTGGCAACAGATTTTCCGGGACTGTCGCAACTAATTGATAGTCTTCCCCACCGTATAAAACAAGGTCTTTCCAGTTTTTACATTGTTCAATATCTTTGTTGTAAGGGATTTTGTCAAACTCCACTGACAAGACAACTCCGCTTGCAGTCGCGATTTGTGAGAGCGCATCCATAAGCCCGTCGGAAGTGTCCATCATCGCGTAATCATCACTAATCTGGGTCGAAATTTGTTTTGAAAACTCGCATTCAGCCACAGAATTAAGGTATAATTTTTTGAAATTACTTGCAGCACACGAGCCGTGTTCGCCCGAAACGATAATCTTTTGCCCTATTTTTGCGTGCGCGCGCGATGAGATTTTTCGTCCTGCCGAAGCACCGATTGCAGCTACTGAAACAAATATCTTGTCCCCGCCTGTAATGTCCCCGCCAACGATTTTGGCTTCGCCCGCAGCTTCCACTGCCCCTTTGTAAAATTCTTTTATAAATTCCTCATCAATTTCAGGCGGCAAAGAAAGCGAAATGGTTAAATATTTCGGTTCAGCGCCCGAAGCGCAAATGTCGCTTATATTCACCGCAATTGACTTATAGCCCAGTTGCTCCGGGGTTATCCAGTCGCGTTTAAAATGAACATCTTCAACTAAGCTATCGTGTGTTACAACAATGCCCAACTCTTTTAAATATGCGCAGTCATCCCCGATATATTCATTTCCGAGTATTGATTTTATAGTTTTTAGTATTGATTTTTCTTTCACAAAGAGAATTATACTATAAATTAGGGACTAGAGACTAGGAACTAGCATGTGAATTTTTTTCTGGTTCCTAATCCCTAATCCCTAATCCCTAATTCCTAGTCCCTAATTTGCAAATCTCATGCAAATAGAGGATATCACATCATGAATTATGGTTTATTCTAAAACTATCACGCGAGCATGCCCGGCATGCCGCATGAAACTCACAAAGAGTCATCAAAAGCCCATATATTACGAAATGTTAATTAAATTTAAGAAGTATTAAAAAGGGCGCAAAACATGTTCCCATCATGGTTTTGGGGAAACCGTAAAAGAGAATAAACAGACTGACCTACTACTTAATGCCAAGTCAGAGTAATTGAAATATAATATTCATAATTGCTCAGAGGGGACATTTTGTAGGGGTAGAGGATGAAAGAAACCATCAGAAAAAATCTTTTACGCGTACAAGATGACATCGCACATTGCAAATCAAATATCATCGCAGTTACCAAGTATTTCGACGAAAGCGCCATAATTGCAGCGTATGACGCGGGGTTAAGGGATTTCGCAGAAGGAAGGGTAATTGAGGGTATTGAAAAGATTAACCGTCTTCCGACGCAAGTAAGAGAAGATTCAAGGTTCCACCTGATCGGACACTTACAAACCAATAAAGTCAAAAAAGCTATCGGCACATTTGATTTTATCCATTCGGTAGACACATTAAAGCTCGCACAAGTGATTTCAGAAGAAGCTTTAAAGGTTGGGAAAGTTCAAAAAGTCCTGCTGCAATTAAACAACGCAGGGGAAGAACAAAAATCAGGGTTTTCGAACATGAAACTCCTTGAAGAATTTGAACAGATGAAAAACCTAAAGGGAATCGAAATCGTCGGGCTGATGAATATGGCGCCTTTCGGGGCAACGAATGAGGAACTTAAAAATCTTTTCACGGATGTAGCAAAAACAAAAGAGCAGATTGAAAAACGATACGGACTGGTACTTAAAGAGTTATCAATGGGTATGAGTCAGGACTATAAAACCGCAGCAGAGGCGGGTGCCACAATGTTAAGGATTGGCAGAAAACTATTTGAGAATTAATTGAACAATAATTTTGAGTAAGAGCTAAAACGGAGGATAAAGCAGTGACAGTAATCGCAAATAAAGTAAGAGGTTGGGTTGACTATTTAATGCAGGGTTTTGACCAAAAAGAAACCGTGTTTGAAGATATGTTGGACGATTTTGAAGATGAGTATGAGGTTCAAGACAATCTTGCACTAAAACCTGCTTATAACTACGAGCCAAAAATGGAATCGAGATACGAACACCGCTCAAATGTTGTTAATCTTCCGAGCGCAAAAGGACACGAAGTTGTTGTTATAGAACCACGTTCATTCGAAGATGCTGCTCAAATTGCGATTCAATTAAAAGAGAGAAAAACCATTGTTCTTAACCTTCATCTGCTTGACAAAGAACAATCTCAAAGAATGATTGACTTTATCTGCGGCGCGGCTCACGCACTTAACGGTAAACCACAAAAAGTTGGCGAATTGGTATTCGTATTCACACCGAACAACGTAACACTTTCTGTTGACGCTGCACCGGTAAGCCAAAATAAATTTAACGATTCACTCTGGGGCGGCGCATTAAAATAGGTGCTTCTCGCAGAAGAATCCATTTGGGAAAGAGAAAGAAGAGATAGTTTTATACGCGTAAGCCGGAGTGAGCCGGCGCCGGCTCGCAGGAGCGAGACGGGCAGGGCGAACTCAACGCGGCGACGTAAGAGTTTCGTTTCGAAACTCCACAGGAGCAATAAGAAGAGATAGTTTTATAAGGCGGTTAAATAACCGCCTTTTCTATTGAGTGAATTGCAAAAGGCGAACCCTTATGTTATATTTTACCCATGAAAAACTTTTCAATCTGTTATAAAAAAGAAGCCCCGGGCGCGGTTGGGGTAAAAGATACCTTAGAAAATATTTTGCGCTCAAAAGGTATGAATGTCCAAAGCGTTGATGTTAATGATTTACCAGTTCGTCATGTTGAGGCGCAGCCGAAACATCCCAACACTATTGCGAGTTGCGAAGATATTGAGATTCTTCGCGATGCTCAGAATGACGGAAACAACTCACCACCTGATTTCACTTTTGTAATCGGCGGAGATGGAACGATTCTCAAAGCGGCACGCTTTTTCGCAAAATCAGCCACCCCGATTTTCGGGATAAATATGGGCAGGTTGGGTTTTTTATCGCAAGCCTCTCAAGAAGATATTGAAAGCGCTGTGGGGAAAATCCTTGAAGGAAAATTCAGAATTGAAGAACGTATAATGCTAAGCGAAGCCGGTGTGAAGCACGCACACGGCGGCGATGAGCCGGCGGGGCAGGGCGTAACACTACGAAGCGCCGTTGCGACTGAAGCTGGAGCGCAAGGAGCGGAGCAATCTGTGATTGCACAGGCGCGAGAGAGAAGCGACAACACTGCGTTAAACGATTTTGTAATTAAAAGCACAGCAACAGGACGTACTTCAAGATTTTTGTTAAAAATTAACGACAAACCCGTATGTGATTACCTTGCGGACGGAATTATTATCTCAACCCCGACGGGTTCAACTGCCTACGGGCTTTCTGCCGGAGGCCCGGTCTTAGCACCTTCGCTTGATGCATTTGTAATTGTAGCGATTTGCCCTCACACATTAACCGCTCGCCCGCTCGTTGTTCCGGGAAATGAAAAAATTGTCGTCGAGATTCAAGGCACCGGAGTTGTTTCTGCAGACGGTCAGGAATTTTATGAATTTAATTCAGAAATTTCTATAAAAAAATCAAAATATAACGCAAAATTAGCTTTGCTTGAAGATAGTGTCTTCTACTCAACCCTGCACGACAAAATGCATTGGGGCGTTTCGCAAGCTTGTAAATGAATTCTTTGTAACTATTCTTAACATGTGATTTGTAATTTTTTTCAAGCATGCTAAGATGTTATTAATAGACTGTGAAAAGATTATAAATTGAGGTAGAAAAAGTGGAAAATTTCGTATCAGATATCTTTGCTAAAAAAGATGAAAGCCCGGTTAACAGTAAAGCAGAACGCTCTGCAGCTAACCCAACAAATATCAAAGTCCTCGGTGTTGGCGGTGGCGGCGGTAACGCGGTTAATCGAATGATTAAAGCCGGCTTGTCAGGTGTTGAATTCTGGTTGATGAACACTGACGTTCAAGTTTTAGAATACGGAAGCACTAAAAACAGAATCCAATTAGGCACCAAAATGACCGCTGGTCTTGGTGCTGGTGGTGACCCTTCAGTTGGCGAAAAAGCTGCTGAAGAAGCACAACAAGAAATCACACAAGCTCTTGACGGCGCTGATATGGTATTTATCACAGCCGGTATGGGCGGCGGTACTGGTACCGGTGCGGCTCCTGTTGTAGCAAAAATCGCTAAAGATTTAGGAATCTTGACTATCGCAGTTGTTACAAAACCTTTCTCTTTTGAAGGTAGAAAAAGACAAAGCCAAGCAATGGCAGGTTTGGAAAAACTTAGAGATGCAGTTGACGCAGTTATCATCATTCCAAACGACAAATTGCTTCAGGTTGTTGACAGACAAGTTTCATTGACAGAATCATTCATTATCGTTGATGAGGTTCTTCTACGCGGTGTTCAAGGTATTTCTGACATCATCACCGTTCCTGGTCTTATTAACGTTGACTTTGCTGATGTTAAAAACGTTATGCAAGCTTCAGGTTCAGCTCTTATGGGCATCGGACGCGGCACAGGCGAAGGCAGAGCAATTAAAGCGGCTGAAATCGCTATTAATTCACAATTGCTTGAAACTTCAATCAACGGTGCGTCAGGTGTTATCGTTAACATCACCGGCGGCCCTGATATGACGCTTCACGAAATTACTGATGCGGCAAACATTATCCACAAAACTGTTCTTGATGATGCGACTGTTATTATCGGTACTGCAGTTAACGAAAATATTCAAAACGAAATCCAAGTTACGGTTGTTGCAACAGGTTTTGAACTTAAAAACCAACCGCACTTTGAAACTTCTTTGGGTTCTGACTTGAAACAACTAAGCGCATCAGATTTCTTCTCAGGCGCTTATAACCAACAAGTTACAAGAGGTTCTGATTATTCGTCAGCGCCTTCAACTTCGGGCGGTTCTTCAGGTTTCACAAACATTGAAATCCCTGACTTCTTGAAAAAGTAATTAAAATTGGAATATGAAAAAGATAAAAAGCGGCTGGTTACAAAATCAGCCGCTTTACTTTTTGGGAGTTGACTCGCCGTTATTTATTGTCAACCACCATCCACTCTTCCCCGTCATTCCGGACTTGATCCGGAATCTGAGCCATCGCAAGTTGCACCAAGCTCAGATCCTGAATCACCAGGTAGGGACATAGAATCTGGCTTCAAGTACCTTTCAGCCGATTCTGCAGTCAGTTCAGGATGATAGAATAATTGTATTATAACTACAACTTTTTTCTCGGTATATCAATTATAATAAAATCATGTTAGGTAATAATTTTACAAAAGATGATTATGATGAATTAGAGAATGCATTGTATGAGATACGTTCCATGCTTAATATTATGCAGGGTTACTGTGAATATTATGCGGATTCTATTGAGGTATTTCCACTACTTACTTTAATTAAGAAAATAAAAGCTGAAAGTAAGCGCATTACAGATAAGTTTTGAAAATAAAAAAACAGGCTCCGAGTGAAGCCTGTTTTAATTCTTGTAGTTCGTTGATTACTTAGCGTTTCCTGCTGTGCCAAGAACTTGCATTTTGTGTTTAACGAGTTCTTTAACAGCTGTTCTGCCTGGTCCCATGTATTCACGTGGGTCGAATTTAGCAGGTTCTTCAACGAAGAATTCGCGGATTGTCGCTGTCATCGCAAGACGTAAGTCTGTGTCGATGTTGATTTTCGCAACACCGTTTTTCGCAGCGAATGAAAGCATATCTTCCGGAACCCCTTTAGCGTTTGGAAGTTTACCGCCGAACTTGTTGCATTTTTCAACAAGGTATTCAGGAACTGAAGACGCACCGTGAAGAACGATTGGGAAATCGTATCCAACAGCTTCGTTTACAGCTTTTTTGATTTCAGCAAGTCTGTCGAAGTCCAATTTAGCTTCGCCAGAGAATTTGTAAGCGCCGTGGCTTGTTCCGATAGCAATTGCCAAAGAGTCGCAACCTGTTTCTTTAACGAAACGAGCAGCTTCTTCAGGGTTGGTGAATTTCGCATCAGCAGCGGAAACATTTACGTCGTCTTCGATACCGGCTAATTTACCAAGCTCAGCTTCAACTGAAACTCCGCGAGCGTGCGCGTAGTCAACAACTTGTTTTGTTAAAGCGATGTTGCCTTCAAGGTCAAAACGGCTTCCGTCGATCATAACAGATGAGAAACCGCCGTCGATGCAAGATTTGCAGATTTCGAAATCAGCACCGTGGTCTAGGTGAAGCGCGATAGGCACAGTAGTTGTAGCCAAAGCTGCTTCAACCAATTTGATTAAATAAGTTTGGTTAGCGTATTTTCTAGCGCCTGCTGAAACTTGCAAAATGATTGGTGAGCGAGTTTCTTCAGCTGCTTCTGCGATAGCTTGCAGAATTTCCATATTGTTTACGTTGTAAGCACCGATGGCATATTTACCAGCGAGCGCGTCTTTGAACATTTGTTCTGTTCCGACTAGTTTTCTTTCAGACATGTTAATATCTCCTTCTTATGTCTTGCTCCCTCGCCTGTAACGGCGTTTCAGGTCGGCAAAGCCGTCCTTCCAGCCTCAGCTCGGTCGCGCTATTTCCACAACATGAAAAGTTTATAACAAACATAAAGTCAAATCAATTGAGGCGGTAAAATACGCTGTGCCACCTCTGTCATCCTGAACTGACTGCAGAATCGGCTGAAAGGTACTTGAAGCCAGATTCTATGTCCCTACCTGGTGATTCAGGATCTTCCACCGGCGAATCTTGCAAGAAATGCAAAAATGTACAAAAATTGAGATTCTTCGGCTCTGCCTCAGAATGACATCCTAAGGCGATTGTTAAGATATGTTAAATATATGTTATAAATATTTACAATTAGCCGAAAGGGTGATATAATGGGGAAAAATCAAGGAATTGAGTAAAGAGACCAAAAAACAGAAGAATTAAGAGGCAATAACCAGTAATCACAAGCCTTTAAGCATATATAAAGCAATTAGTGTTAGTGTAAAAGAAGGATTAAAAATATGCGTGTTAATAGTGTAACAATGGGTTATAATACATCCACGCCTGCAGCGAACGAAACAGCGACGAAACCGATAGGAAAAAGCGGTCAAATTGGTGTGGATACAACGAGTTTTTCCGGTGTAGCTAACAAAGCTAAAGTCAGTCTTGCAGCCTTCCTTTTGAGCATGCTCCCTCCGAGCGCATCTCTTGTAAAAGCAGCTGATAATGTCGGCACAGTGGCTACAAAAGCTGCTGACAGTTCTGCATTAGACAGAATATCAGATGCTGCAACAAGAGAAGCAGCAGCACTAAGAAAATTAGCAGAAGCAAATGCAGCAGTCGAAGCATCAAAATCGAAAGGTGCAGCAGAACGTAAAGCAGCCGCAGAAGCGGCCGATGTGGCAAGAAGAGAAGCTGAAGCGTCAAGAAAAGAATTAGAAGCGGCACAGGCACGGTTGCAACGATCAACAGAAGCGGCAGAGAAGTCAAGACTGGAATTAGAAGAAGCACAGAAAAGATCAGAAGCAGCCCGAGAAAGAGCTCTTGCAAGATTAGCAAGATTAGCACAAAATTAAAAAGTTAATAATTGTAACAAAAGTTTTTATATATGAAATTAGCCATATGGTCAGGTGTTTACATGTTTAAGAGTATAAAATGACAGAGAGTAGTATGTCCAATTTAACATTGTCAAAAGCTGATTTCCTTAATAACCCCCAAATCAACGAACAATTTGGCGGGAATTATGACGCTTATCTTGCATCGACAGAACAGAACATAAAAAACACTCCGCTTTTTGCTGAACAAAATAATTCACAAACAAAGCCTTTAGTGAATGGTGAAATTTCCGCCTTTGCGGCAAAAGGACCTGCCTCAAGTACAAACAATATGACAGGACTTGTGGTGGAAACAACCAACCCAACGGCAAAGCCTGAAAATGCAGCGATACAAAGACAAGAGGCAAGTGCTCCAAATAGCAGCACAACTCCTCAAAAGCCGAGCAATGAAGAAACGCTATTGCTTTTACAGAAAGAATTAGAAAAAGCAATAGCTGAAAATAATCAAGAAGAAGTGGAAGCTCTGAAACAAGACATAGATGCAATAAGCAAAGCGGACAAGATTGAAAAAGAAAAAAGATTAAAGGATGCAGCTGCTCAAGCAAAAAAAGATGCTGATGCAACTATTGTCGTGTCTGCAACAACAGCCAAAATTGCGAAAGAAGCAAAGGCTGAAGAAAAAACTGCAAAAGAAATAATAATAGCTAATACAACAACAGCAGATGAAACTAAAAAAGCTGCAGATGCAGAAAAAGCAGCAAAAGCAGCGGCAGAAATAAAAGCAGAAGTTGAAAGACAAACTGAAGAATACTGTTCAAACAAATATCCCAATTGGAATGATCCCAAGACATCTAAAGGATTCAAAGATAGAAAATTAACAGAATTAAGAAGAGCAAGCCATACAGCTATATCTCAGGACCCACCTGTGAAACTTAGTGATTATTTGGGAAAATACAGTGTCGCAGAACGTAACAAGCTAGAATACGATTGGGCGCTTAAACAAAGACAGGCAGGAACAGCTACTAAAATAGATGAGGAGTTTCTTGATGATCAAGATATGCATAAAAGAGCAGCCGAAAGATTAGGACGCAAAGAAGGCAGTAGAATCTCTTATACAGACATGTACACCCATCTTCTAAAGATAGAAGGTGATAAAAAGGAAAAACCATTGAATCCTAAAGAACAAAAAACTTTGGGATTTCTTAGAGAAATAAAGGACAAACTGGGAAGTTTGCCGGATCTTGAATTTGAGCCTAATAGAGATTACAGCAAAACTGCAAATCACAAATTCTATGCATATATGAGAGCCAAAGGTTTTAATAAAGCAGCTTTGGAAACGATGTCTGAGCAGGATAAAAATCAGCATATGCTGGATTTTATACACAATTTAAGAACAGAAAACAAAGATAAAAACAAAGAAGAGTATCAAGCAGTTGTTAAAGATATGCTGGCCAATGCAGATATTTCGGATGTTGTTGAAATTGGTAGAGCCTATAACGCTCTTGGGCCAGATGCCATAAGAGAAGCAAGCATAATAGACAGTTCAGTTGAGGTGGGCGGTGTTGCGCAATTAGGGGTGCAAATGATGTCCCAAGATAAAGCTTGGGAAGGTACGGGTTTGCGTGAAGAAGCAGCCCACAAATCTCGCATTAAAGCCGAAGAAACCGGTAAAGATATTGAATTGACTGCGCAATGGACAGAAGTCGCTGCGTCTTGGAATAACGCCAAAGAACAAGAGGCTGTCGGTAAAGATTTTGCAAGTTCAAAAGTTGAAATTTTCCAAAATGCGGTTAAAGATAGCTATACTAAATATCAAGCAGATGCGCAAAAAGGTATTTTTGACTTTGTTATGAAAGACGAAAATATTAGCAGTGAGATGAAAGAAGCCTTTGTTTCTACAATTGATAAATTAGATCAAAGCGTTCAAGCAGAAGCTTTAAAATCAGCCTTTGAAGTAGGAAACAAACTTGCTACTGAAAAAGGCGACACATCTTTACTAGATAAAGCAACAAATTATCTTGAATCCAGACTCGCACTCGAGGGTGCGGAGCCGAAAACTATTCAAGCCACTCCGACTGACCAGCTGCTTGGGTCTGCAAACGCTTATTACGAACGCATTGCACAAAAACAAGAAGAATTTTTGGCTAGAATCAACGCGGTTGAATTAGAAAAAACAGACCAAGAAACCTCTATCGAAAGCAAGATGGTTAACAGAGCAACGACAATGTCGGGTCAAAAGATAGCAGATATTAAGATAGAAATCCAAAAAGGTCACGCCACTAATATCGTTAAAGCGCTTAACGAGATGAATTCCAACGACAGAGCGGAGATGATTAAATGGATTTGTATGTACTATCCTGCGATGGTTTCTTCGTTGGTTAACAGCCTCGGCGCGAAAAAGATTCTCGAAGTACAAGGGGTTCCGGGCGCGGTTAAAGCCGGAATCGCTTATACATTGCTTTACAACGACAACGGCTCGAACAGAATCGCTGCAATGGATTTTATTGACGAAAACCCATCGTTGTTTACAGAAAGCGACATTGAGAGTGTGAAAAGATTACGCGAGGAGCTTGGCAAAACCAAAGCTTTCGCACAACAAACTGAAAAACCGGCAGAAAAAAGTGTTGCGAGCGCGCCGACTAAGGCGTCAGTTGAGGCATCAGTGGAAGCTGTAATCGGCACCCCGCTTGGGATGGAAGAACACCTTTTATTCAAAAAGAACAAAGGTTTAGACGCAGGTTCTTTGATCTGCTAGGGTTTGGTTATTTCTCAGCATTCTTAAAATGACAACGTGTTTCGCGGTTGTTGTCGAAATATTGTCTTAGAATGAAGCCGAAATGATTGGGGTTATTTAACTCCTCAAGCATTTTTTTGCTCATTGGCTTTAGCATTTCTTGTGGAACCCGGCATACTTGAGTTGAGCTGTGCCCGACGGAGGTTCGCGCGTGATAAATCCACATATTGTATTCGCACAGACCGTCCTTTTCGCCGATTATTTTATAATAAGCCACATTGAAAAAATACTTTGAATTGAACGGAATCTCTTTGACTTTAAGTTCGTAAGGTTTGCAGGCTTCAAATTTTTTGACAAAAGTTTTGGCTGTGCGCTCGTTATACTCTTGTATAATAGGTGTTTTATATTTCGCAAACGCAGCGCCTGCGGTTAAAAATAATATTATTAAAACTAAAGCTTTTTTCATTCCGTTATTATAAGTTATTTTTTGTAATGCTGCAAGGGTTGATTTTATAATATGTTTGGGTTTAAATCAATTTACAGCGTGAATTTATTTGCGCGAGTTCTACGAAAGAAGATTTTTTAATATTGCCGGAAAAGCACACCAATATTACATTAGCCAAGCACGCGGGATTTTGTTACGGGGTTAAAAGAGCCGTTGAAACCGCAAAAAAGCTAAAAGCTGAAAACCCAAACCGGGATGTTTTTGTGTTGGGTGAATTAATCCATAACACGGATGTTATCCAGGAGCTTGAACGCCTTGGAATAAAGACGATTGAAGATATTTCAACCATTCAACCGTTAAACCGTTCAACTGTTCAACCGGTCTGCATTATCCGCAGCCATGGCGAGGCGCCTGAAGTTATCGCGCAAATTGAACAGGCAGGGTTTGAAGTTGTCGACTTAACCTGTCCTGATGTTAAAAAGGTTCAGAAAAAAGCCGTTGCATTGGCGCAAGACGGTTATTTTGTGGTGATTGTGGGTAAATCCGAACACCCTGAAGTCGTGGCGATTAAGGCAAATGTTTTAGCGCATAGCGATAAAGTCGCGGTTGCAGGCAGCGCGGAGCAATTGAAACTTCATGAAAACGAAATTAAAGCGCATGGTAAAGTGGGTGTTGTAGTTCAAACTACGCAAAGACTTTGTGCGTTAGAAGCGGTAGTTGATTATTTAAAAACTATTGTGGATGAATTGGAGGTTGCAAATACAATTTGCTCAAGCACTTCCAAGCGTCAGGCTGAAGCGCAAGAGTTGGCTCAAAACAGTGATTTAATGATTGTTGTGGGTTCTCGAAAAAGCGCAAACACGACACACTTAGCAGAAATTTTAAACGATATCACCAAGACAATTCACATTGAAAACGACAGCGAACTTGACGGGTATGCGCAACTAATCGCAGACACTCAAAACATCGCTGTAACTGCCGGAGCATCAGCGCCGCAGGAGATTATAGAAAAAGTTATTACAAAAATAAAAGGAGAATGGAACAAATGACAACAACAATGACAGAACAAGACGAATTTATCAGACTCTTAGAAGAGTCGTTCGCAAAATCTTACGCGGTGGCTGACATCGTGGAAGGTACAGTAATCCGTAAAGAAAACGAAGGTTTTTTAGTTAGCATAAAAGGCGCTAAAACTGAGGCTTTCTTGCCATCAAGAGAAATCTCAAGCGTAGAAGGCGCTGATACAGTCGAAGTTGGCGACGTAAAAGAATTCTACGTTTTAAGAGAAGAAAATGATGATAATGCAATGCAATTATCATTGAAAAGACTTGCATTTGCTCAAGCTTGGGCACAACTTAACGACGCTAAAATCCAAGGCGACACAATCCTTGCGAAAGTTGTTTCAACAGTTAAAGGCGGCGTATTGGTTGACGTTGCAGACTTGAAAGGTTTCATCCCGTCAAGCCAAATGCGTACAGGCAGCCCGTCTGAGAGCCTTATCAACACAAAAATCGAGGTTAAAGTTCTTGAAGCTGATCCTAAGAAAAATAAATTAATTCTTTCTCAAAGACAAGCAGCAGAAGAGCAACGCGACCAAGTGGTTGACGGTGTTCTTTCAAACCTTACAGAAGATCAAGTGGTTAAAGGTGAAGTTGTCAGAATCGCTGACTTCGGTGCGTTCGTTGACATCAACGGCATCGACGGCTTGTTGCCGATTTCTGAAATTTCTTGGTCAAGAATTAAACACCCATCTGATGTTATTGCGTTGGGCGAAACTCTTGAAGTTAAGATTATTAAAATCGATACAGAATTAAAGAGAATTTCTTTAAGTTTAAAAAGAATGGGCGAAGATCCTTGGCAGCAAATTGAAGGCGAATTCAAAGAAGGTCAGGTAATTACAGGAACAGTTAATAAAGTAACCACTTTCGGTGCGTTTATTAATATCTTCCCTGGTGTTGAAGCACTTTTACCGGTTGCTGAGATGGCTGGCGAAAGCATCAACCCATTCAATGAGTTCAAAGTTGGCGACAGCGTAGAAGTTTTGATTAAAAAATTCACTCCGCAAGAGCACAGAATCGCTTTGAGCACAAGAGATATAGTTAAGTAGGAACTAGGGACTAGAGATTAGGAACTAGTGTTGATATTAGGCGCCGAGGATTTTATCCTCGGCGCCTTTTTATTGCAAAAACCATGGTTTTTTGGATTGCTACGGTTGCGAGCGCTCCCTTGCAATGACTATTTATGTAAACTTTTAATAAAATGAACTTTGCTTTTCGTATTTCGTTATAGTTATGCTATATAATATTATAATTGTAGTAGGAGAAGTGAATGAAAAAGATTTTAAGCTTATTGTTGGTGTTAGGTTTCCTTGCTGTAACAACGGTTTACGCAGCACCGGGTGGCGGTCACGGCGGCGGAGGCCACGGCGGTGGCGGACGTTCCGGCGGTGGCGGTTACTCTGGTGGTGGCGGACACTCCGGCGGAGGTTATTCAGGTGGTGGAAGCCGCGGCGGATATTCCGGCGGCTCAGGAGGCTATAGCGGCAGTCGTGGCATGGGTGGCGGAAGCTATTCCGGCGGTCGTTCGTACAGTGGAGGAAGTTCCGGGGGCAGAAGTTATAGCGGTGGAGGTTCACGCTCATACAGCGGCGGCAGTTCCGGTGGTTCATACAGCGGCGGTTCGCGCAGTTATGGCGGAAGTTCATCAAGCTTTGGCTATTCAAGACCCTCAGGCGGTAATTCGGGCAGTTCTTTTGGCGGAAATTCAGGCATGGGTTCCAGACCATCAACTTCAAGCAGTCCGTCTGCGACCAGACCTTCATATGGCAGATCCTACGGCGGCTATTCAAGACCTAACTATTCCGGCGGATCAGATAGCAGAATCTTTGGCACAACTCCGACCGATTCCAGACCTTCTTCTGTTATAAGAGGCGGTTCCGGGAACTATTCAAGACCATCAAACTTTTCGGGTGGATCAGTGGGATCTCAAAGACCCGGCATGCAAAGTGGCGGACAAACAAGACCTGCAAATTTCGGCGGCCAGTCTTCTAATGGCGGCTCAAGAAGCGGATATAGTAACACTCGTTACAGCGGCAGATATACAAACAGCCACAATAGTTCAATTCGCGATGCAGTTATGAACGGCGGTTACAATCGCGGACATCGCGGCAATTACGGCAACAGAGATAACAGAGGCAATTGGCAAGGCGGCACCCGTCCTGTAAATCACAACAGACCGGGCTATAACAGAAACCATATTAACCCGCGTCCAACAGTTGTTGTGAACAACTATGCCCGAACAAACTATTACAGACCTTACTATGGCTCATATTACAGACCATATTCTAGAATCTCATTTGGTCTTGGCCTGGGGCTTGGTTTTGGGTGGTCCTGGGGTTATGGAAATACTTACTTAAGCTTTGGTTTACCATATTATGGTTATTCTCCATATTACTCATACTATTCGCCATTCTATGCCTATTACCCTTCTTACTATTCATATTATCCTTACCGCGAGCCAATCTACAACGTAAATTACAATTATTACGGCGGAAATGAAGGTTTGCGCGGACAGGCGGTCAACCTCAATAACTTCACCGAAGAATACGCAGAGGCAAATGAAGACTTAAACATACATAACATAAGCGATGTTCAAGAAGTAAACAAATGCACCGCTGACGATCAGTATTCAATCTGGTGCAACTTCGACGAAGAAGGCAACAGCGACTGTATATGCGGTGAGCAAACGGACGAGTTGTAGGAATAATAAACAGTCAACTAATCAAGCTTTGTTGTGCCTTTTTCAAGCACGCGGGCTGTGCAAGCATAAGAATGTTCGTTTGAATCACAGTCGCTTGAATTATCCGCTCCTGATGGGAGGAGGCCTCGGTCATTTGTATAGATGAATGCGAATTGGCTTTTGCCTACAAGTTGTGGGTTTACAGCGATGGTCGGATCATTTCCGTTAACATCAACATAGAAATACCAGGCGTAAGTGTCGGTGGTGTTTATGCCATACGTGCTATCAATATTAAAATCATCCAAAAATACTGACATGCCATCTGCCGTCTTGTACCAAATGGCGTTCTCGTTTGATCTGCTTTCGATAATTTTCATCTGTGCGCCAAAGGTCGAGTTAAACCAAGCCAGCAATGCGGCACCATTTCCGCCTCTTCCGGCACCACCCCAATCAAGAGTATCTAAATTTCCCTGTTTAACCTTTGCAAGGTCAAGGGCTTGTGCTGTTATAGAGTAGAATTTCCTTAGCTTTGTTGCATTGGCTCTGCTCTGCCATTCCGACATCAATGTCGGTATCGTCAAAGCTGCGATAACGCCGATAACTGCCAAAACAATCAAGACTTCTGCTAAAGTAAATCCCTCTTGAGTCAAAGTATGCCTTTTCATATAATCTCCAGTTCTTTGCTGATTATATGATTCCATACAAAATAAGTCAAGACGTAGATTTGCTAAGCGCCGAAGTAGTTTTTGAGCCCGACGGAAAGTTTCTTGTTCTTGCAAAGTTTTTTGAGTTTTGCAATCGCACGGTTTTCAATCTGACGGATACGTTCGCGTGAAACGCCGTATTGTGTGCCGATTTCATCAAGAGTTTTCTTCGCGCCGTTGTTATCCAAGCCATAACGTAAAATCAAAACATCACGTTCTTTCGGGCTCAATTGGTTGAGCATTTTTCTGATATCGTCAAAAAGGTTTTCCTGTGAAACACGGCTGTCAGGCGCAACAGAAGACTCGTCGATAATAAAATCAGCGATTTTCGAGGAATCTTCAGACGAATTTGCAGGAGTTTCCATGCTTATTGTTGATTGTGCTGATTTAACAATTGAACTTAATTTACTCACCGGAACGCCCAACCTGTAAGCGATTTCCTGCTTGGTAGGGTTTCTGCCGAGTTCTGTTGTAAGATCAATTGTTGCGCGGCGAATTCTGCCCAATGATTCAATCATGTGGATTGGAAGACGAATAATACGCGCTTTATCAGCAATTGCGCGGGTTATTGACTGTTGAATCCACCAGGTCGCATAAGTCGAAAACTTGTAGCCTTTTGTGTAATCAAAACGTCCGGCAGCCTTGATTAACCCCAAATTACCCTCTTGAATAAGGTCAAGGAAGGATAATCCGCGGCCGATATATTTTTTCGCGATACTTACAACGAGTCTTAGGTTTGCGTTAACCAAAAGGTTTTTTGAAAACTCGTCTTTATCATCAAACGTTTTTTTAGCGAGTTCAAGTTCTTCTTCGCCTGATAACAAAGGAATTTTACCGATTTGTTGCAGGTAAATCCGCACGCTGTCATCGGAGTTTACGGTGGTTAAACTCTCTTGAATTTTAGGGTCTTCAACAGATTCCAAGACGTTATCATCTTCATCTTCTTCGGGCTGAATTTGGCTGAAATCTATATTTTCATCTGATATTTCATCAAGAGTATATTTTTCTGTTTTTTTTGTCATTTTTTAGTCCTTGGGTTATATTATAAGGCTTCGCCTTGTGGTACTCTCGCTCGCAAATATGAAATCCTTCGGATTTAAAAACCTCCTCGCTCACAGACTTAAAGTAAACTTTTCGTCTTGTTCGCTCCTTTGTTTTTAAAATAAATTTTCTATTTGTCTCGCTCGTTTTATCATAACATATTTTTGGGTGAATAGTGAATTGTGAAGGGTGCTTCAAATGCTTCGCATTAATTTTTATTTTTGTTGGTCTATTCACTATTCACTATTTACAATTCACTTAGTTTTTGTCTTACGCTCTCAAATATAATGATAGCAGCGGCGTTGGAGACATTAAGAGAATTGAACTCGTTAAGCATCGGGATTTTTGCAACGAAATCAGCTTGTTTTAAAAGCGACTTTGAGACTCCTGCATGCTCGGCGCCCATGATTAGCGCAAAATTCATATTGCGATAATCTATGTTATAGTAATTATCTTTCGCACTTGCGTCGGCGGCAATTATCCACCAGTCTGAGTTTTTTAATTTTTGAACCGCGTTAACAAGGCTATTGACTTTTATGATTGGAATGTGGTTGACTGCGCCTGCGCTCGTTTTTTCAACAATAGCGTTAACTTGGGCGTTTCTGTGTGACGGGATTATTATCCCCGAAACTCCTGCACAAACACATGTTCTGATTATTGCGCCAAAATTGTGCGGATCTTCGACGCCGTCCAAAATTACCAAAGAAGCATTTTCGTGTTTTTTCGACAGAAAATCATCTAAGTCACCGTATTTTATAGGAGCAACGTAGGCTATAACGCCTTGATGGTTGAATTCGCGGTATTGAAGAAATTTTTCTTTAGCGGCGAATTGAAAGACAACGCCGTTTTGTTTAGCAAGTTCAATGATTTTATCTAATTTTGTATCCCCATGAATCCCTTTTGAGATAATGATTTTGTTGATTTCACGGCCTGAAGTGAGTGCTTCGTGGACGGAGTTTTTTCCATAGACAATATCGGTTGAGGGGCTGCTAGTCTCTAGTCCCTTGTCTCTAGTCTCTTTCATGATGCCTCCAACATCCGTTCAATGCTGCCGACTGCTTTTGCGGCAATCTCAGGATTGACGGTGATTTCGTGTTCTTCGCAGGCAAGTGCGTTATAAATATCAGCCAGCGTATGCCATTTCATGTTCGGACAAATGATGTCTTCTTTAATTAAAATAAATTCTTTTTCCGGTTTTTTAGTTTCTTTGCAGATGTTTGTTTGACCCGAAGTTATTGGTTGGGAGTTATCACGCTGCAAACGGTCAACAACGCCTTTTTCTGTTGCGATAATAAATTTTTTCTCAGGACTTTTTATCGCAAAATCCATAATTTGCGAGGTGCTTCCGACAAAATCAACCAACGTTAAAACTTCTTTGTGGCATTCAGGGTGCGCTAAGACAAGCGCGTCGGGATGCTCTTTGCGCGCTGAAGTAATATCTTCCGGGCGAATTCTCAAGTGCGTTGGACAGAATCCCGGGTAGGTTATGACTTCCACCCCGTCGAGCTGGGTTTCAACCCATTTACCAAGGTAGGTATCAGGGCAGAACAGAACTTTTGGAGCGTTGAGGCTTTTAACAACCCGAATCGCATTAGAGCTTGTGCAGCAAATATCACATTCGGATTTCACTTCAGCCGTTGAATTTATATAGCAAACCACAGGCAATCCAGGGTGTTTGGATTTAAATTCGCGCAATTGTTCTAAATTTATCATATCAGCCATCAAACAACCTGATTCCATGCGCGGAAGAAGAACTTTTTTGTCAGGGGAGAGAATTTTTGCGGTCTGTGCCATGAAAAACACCCCGGCAAAAACAATAATATCGGCATCTGTTTCAGCGGCTTTTTGGCTTAAATACAGCGAATCACCAACAAAATCTGCTACTTCGTCTACTTCAATATTTTGGTAACAGTGAGCCAAAATTACGGCGTTTTTTTCTTTTTTTAGTTTATTGATTTTTTCAACCAGCAAGAGGGTTCTCCATCGTTAAGTTATGTAACAAGTGTGCAAAATGCTAAATATATTATACAATAGAAATAACAATAATAAATGTGAGAGCACAAAATTACAACATGGATTTAAATACAATACTATCGAAATTAGGCGCCTCTGTAGCAGACGCCGTTTATCTATCGGTTACTCCAGGCATTGGACTGGAAATCATTAAGCTTGATAAAAAGACCAGATCTATCAAAAGTTATGCGCACAGACCGCTAAAATATAACACATTACTTCGAGAAATCGAAGATTTTGTTGAGTTTAAAGAAACTGTAATAAAACTTTTTGAAGATATCGGAATAAGCGAAAAATGCAATGTTGCGATAACCCTTCCGACAGTATTTTTCGGAGTAAAAGAAGTTCCTGCGATGTTGACCGAGGAAGCTATTCAGGAAGTTTTGACATCCGAAGTTGAGCAAGCGTTTGTTTTCAGAAATCAAGAGCCTGCAATCCGTTCGGCTGAAACGCCATTGTCTTCTGCGGTTGATATGAGAAAAATTCTTTTCTCTGCTGTACAGAAACAACAGCTTGAAAATATCGAGCGGGTTATAAAAGAAATTGGCGCAAAACTCGTTAAAATAGAATTATCACTTTTCTCTGTTATAAGAGCGCTGGCTTTTGGTGAACTTGCAGTTGATCAAATGAGAAAAGATACCGAGTGGAACATGATGTTAATCAACGACAACGGGTATTCTATTTATTCTATGTCGGATCAACATATTGTTGACTACCATGAGGAATTTTTGGCGATAAATTCGCTTGAAGAAGTCGAACTTTATGATTTGATTGGTTCTTCGGTGCAAATGATTTTGGGAAGCCTTTCTCAAAGATATCTCTATATAATTTCTGAAACAGATCTTGTGAGCGCTACTGTGCTTGCTGATAGGATTGCTTTCCCGGGTAAAATAGAGTTTATTGAAAACAACCTGAAAAGAAAAGAAGAAGTCATCCCTCTCAACTTTGAGACTCTAAGCGACAAGTCTTCACTCATTACGCTTGAAGCTGTGGGTATTGGGGCAACGGACTTTATTTCTTTGCCAATGAGATTTAATTTCCAAAATTTTGGCAAAGAGGATCTTAATGAACCGGTGCCGATTAGAATTTTCGGGTACTTAATTGAGCTTTCCCCGCTTGTAGCAACAAAATTGGCGGCAATATTACTTGTATTTATGATGCTGATTTTGCTTTTCCCGGCACTTTATTTCCCGCTTTCTTCTAAAGGCGCTAAAGACAAGCTCGCTGAGTTAGAAGCAAAAGCCGAAAAGCTTGGCCAGGAATACAATGTTCTTAATATGTCGAACTCATCAACAGGTGCGTTCAATGCCGATAAAGAAATTGAAAAAGTATTATCAAACAACCGTACGAAACTTATGTCATACTCAAGTCTTGGGGGTTCTATCCCTAAAAATGTTTGGTTAACATATTATGTAGCTAAAGACGACGGGAAAGTTGATATCAAAGGTCAAGCAACAGATATTGAAGACATTTATACGTTCTTCAAAAACTTAAAAGACTCATTGTTAAACACTCAATTGAAATTGTATAAGCTTGAAACGGTTTCTGATCTTGATGAAGTCGTTATGTCAGCGCCTAACTTGCCTGCAATTTATAATTTTGAAATAACCAATATGAGTGACGCAGAGCTTGCACCGCCGGTAGAAGAAGGGGCAGAAGGAACTCCATTAGACCCGACTGCTGTTAAAAAACCTGCTAAAGGTGGAGCATCAGCACCTGGAGAAACAGCGCCTGCTGATGGCGGAGCTGCACCTGGTGGGAAGAAACCTAATGCACTGGAACCAATAGAGCCATAAAAGATAGAGGATAATTTTGGAAAACGCACTTTATTACATCAAAAAATTTAAAATAGCCTTGGCGATACTGCTTGTAGCGATCTTTGGGTTCTTTGGGTTGCTTTTCGGCTTTATTGTTCCTCAAATGGTTGCAAAAGTGGGTTTATCAAAAAGCATAAAAGAAAAAACTGTTGAAATTGAAGACTTAGAGCGCAAAATAGCAGACCTTAAAAAAGATGAGGCAGCGAAAGAACTCGGAAGAAATGCCTCAGGCACCACAAAAGCCTTCTATAGGCCGATTGGTGGCGGAAACACTGAAACCGCTATGGCAGAAGAAATTTCAGATATCTTAGAAATACTCAAAAACGACAGAGTTAAAATTCGTTCAATCAAATATGATTACGACCCTATGGATGATAATTTCATAAAAAATGCGCCTGACAAATTCAGTGCAGCAAGACTCAATTTAAGTTTGGTTACGGAATACAGCAATTTTGAACGCTTCTTAAAGGATGTCTATAAGCACGAACACTTTATTGATATCGCAAAAATTGAAATCACGCCATACGCAAAAAACAAAAAAATATTATTAATTGATGCACAGATTAAATTGTATGCGCAAAAAACCGGCGGCGGAATGTCACCTGGCGGAATGACTCCTGGTGCTACGCCGGGAAATCGCGGTGCTGCTCCTCCGATGGGTGCTATGCCATCAAGCGGCAACATCAATATGAATGGCGGGACAATGACCAAACCGGGTCAATAGGTTTCGCGTTAGCCTTCAAACAGGGAGTAATTAATCCCAAAGAGCTGCTCTTTGTTTTTAACACAACTTGCACAGAAGTTGGTTTCAAGCACACTTTTACGCGCATAGTCTTTGAAATCGTTACCGCAGCGTCCTCTGTGGTCGTTTGAGAGAAACGGACATGTGTAAACCCCTTTTGCAGTGAGCATTCTGCCATGTTCGCAGTCAAGACTTCTCCAGTTGCTGTCTACTTCGCCGATAGGACGTTGTTTGCTGTAAAATTCATTTATAACAAAGTTTCTGTCCTGTGCGTCAAATCCGATTTTAGCGCAGATTTGTTTGAATTGTTCCAACATGACTTTTTTGTCTTCGTTGTAATAATTAGTGATACACAAGATTGGGCTAAAGTCATATTTTACAAGGCTTTTTATCGCGTGCATAACCTGTCTGTATGATCCGCGGCCGCGCAGGTCATCGCTTTTAACCTCATCCCAATGATCAACGCTCAATTTGAAAATAAGCTCAAAATTGCTCTCGTCTTCAACTTTTTTCAAAAACCTCGCCTTTTTTTCGTTTATGAAAGTCCCGTTGGTACAAATACAAACGCTTGCACGTTTTAGACAAAGACGCAGGATATTATTGAAATCCGGGTGTGTCATAGGTTCAGCGCCGGTTAAATAAATGCAGCGAATTTTCTCGCCTTTTGTGTCAAGCAGAGCCTGTTTAACCAAATCTGACGAAATAAAATCCTTGACGTTTTTAGTTAACGGAAAGTCTATATAACAATGCTTGCACCGCTGATTACAGTTCTTTTCGGTCAATTCTATAAAAAGATTGTTCAATTCTTTCAGTTCGCTAGCGGGTGCTTTACAAATTGTGGTTCTCATTTATTCAACTCCTCTTTCAGGTTACTATAAGGCTCCGCCTTTTAATATGCTCTTGTTCGTCGATAGAAAGTAAACTTTCTGTCGACCTTACTTGTTTTATTATTCTATGGGGAGTATGAAGAAAAAAAATCAGCCACCGTGGCGATTGTTGTTAGGTATTAAAATCACCCGCTTTTTTGTCAGCTAACCACCGACTCATGAGGTAGTTCTCATAGCTAATGGCAAAATTGTTGAGCGCGTTGACAAGTGTACGGCCGCTTTCAGACTTTCCGACAATCAGAAAATCACCTGCACTATTTTCAGCGAGCATGATTTCGGCATGAACAATTTTGTCGACATTTCCTTTGGGGTTTTTATAAACAACAGCTCTAATCCATTCGCAAAGTAATTTCGTCGCGCTAATTTCTCCCGCGAGGATTTTTTCGTTATGCTGCTGTAAGTATTTTGAAAATTCTTTTAATATCATGGTTTTTTTGAGTGAGTTGTGAATTGTGAATCGTGAGTGGTCTTTCATATGCCTGTGGCATATATTCGTTCTTGTTAGTCTATTCACTATTCACTATTTACTATTCACGTCCTTAATTAAACGGCGTTGTTGCTGCTAAACACACTATATCATCAATCTTGTGTTTTTTAAACTCTCTAATCATCTCTTCAAACGTTGAACCTGTTGTGCAGATATCATCGATTAAAAGAATTTTCCCGCCGCTATAAGCGTTTTCGTCGACTTCAAACGCGTCTGCAAGGTTTACTAAACGCTGCGCGCGTTTTAGGCGGTACTGCGCGGCTGTGTCTTTTATTCTTTTAATTAAATCAACATTCAGAGTGTAGCCCGATAGTTTGCAAAACTCCTCTCCCACAAGTTCCATGTGGTTGTATTTGCGTTTTTTCATACGATTTTTGTGCAATGGTACCGGAATAACAATGAACTTTTCGTCCTTAGCGATTTTTTGCCAATACTCGTACATAAATTTTGCCTGATAGTGTGCCAAATCGCGCTGGTTATGATACTTTAGCCCGCGGATGAGTTTTTGCAGTTCTTTTGAATAAACCCCGCAGCAATAGATTTTTTTGCCTTCAACAACGCGGTCAATCTTTAGCGCAAGCGGTTCTAATTTGTCGTAGCATTCAGAACACATCTTTACGCATGCGTGCGAGCGCCTGCAAAAATAACATTTTTTCTTATAAATCCAGTCTAAAAGCCCAACTAAAAAATCTTTCATAGAGGCATTATACTATAACTATATAGTCATTGCGAGCGAAGCGAAGCAATCTAGTCAGTATCGCTGGATTGCCGCGTCGGGCTGAAGCCCTCCTCGCAATGACTAAACTGTGTTATAATTCCATTATATAGACTGAGGACAAATAAAATCATGAATGAGTGGCTGAAAGGCATAATTAATAAAATAAAAAGCCTGAATTACGGGGTGGAAAGTTACACGCAAGATACCGTAATCCAGTCTTTGCCTACGGTTGCTTATGTCAACCGCGCTAAAAAACTCATTGATATTGATAAATTTGACGAAGCAAAGACAATCTTGCTGGAAGCGTTGGAGTTGCCTTACAAAGACCCGCGCGTGCACAAATATTTGGGACTTGTTTACGACAAAGCTCAAGATTTTGCCAATGCCGTGGAGGCTTACCAGAATTCTGCCGACTTAAACCCTAATGATAAAGTGATTTGGCAGAAATTAGGGTTTGCACTGCTGCATTCGGGTAAACATGAACAGGCAGAAAAAGCTTTTGAGAACGCAAACAAGATATGGCCGCGTAACACGGACACTTTCACCGGTTGGGGCATGTCGCTTATGAACCAAAAAAAACACCGCGAAGCGGAAGAAAAATTCTCTACCGCAGCGGAAATTAACAAAAATAACTACACCGCGATTTTCCTCTCGGCTGTTATGAACATGCGGCTTTTGGAGTATGATAAAGCGGAATCAAAACTGGCATTTTTGTCTAATGCTGCGCCTAATGAGAGCAATTCTTATGAATATGCGCGCCTGAAATTCATTAAAGGCGACTTAAATAACGCTGAGTTTTATGCCGAAAAATCACTTGGATTTAATGCCTCCATGCTTCCGGCTTATATTTTGCTCGGCAAAATAAGCGCACAAAATTGCGAGAAAGAAAAATCGCTCGGCTATTTCCGCACGGCTTTTGCTAAAGAATTAGTCAGCGACAATCTCTACCTGGAATGGGGATTTACCCTGATGAGGTTTGGCAATTGCGAAGGTGCAAAAGAAAAATTCCTGACCCTGCTTGCGACAAACCCTGATAATGATGAAGCCAAAGTCCATCTGGCGCTCTGTAACGTACTCACAGGCCTTCCTGCGTCGGAAGATTTACAGGAAAAATCCGGCCCGACATGGGATTTGGTTAAGGGGATTTATGCTTACGAATCCGGTCAAACTGAAGACGCTCTGAAACTGCTCAAAGGTTCTGTTGACGATGAGATGGACAACTCCATTGATTATTATTATCTGGCAAAATGCTACGAGCGCAACAACAACGATGAAAAAGTAAAAGAAAACTACGAGGCTTCTTTAGAAGAAAACCCTATGTGGATGAATGTTTACCTTGATTATGCAAATTATTTGATTGGCAAAAAGGACCCTGCAGACGCTCAGAGAAAGCTTCGCAGAGCCCTAAAATACGACGAAAACAGCCCTGCGATATTAAATTTGTTGTTTTATACAGGCTACATGCTTGTCAAGAAAAATCCTTCCGACTATAATATAAAAGAAACGTTGGGAATCGCTGATAAAATTCCCGAGGAATTATTTGAATACACTGAGCAGAAATTGGAATTAACATCGAGGTTGAAAAGTTGAAACAGCTTATAGTACAAAAGTTTGGCGGCACATCGGTCGCAGATACAGATAAAATTAAAAACGTTGCAAACACAGTTATTAGGGAGAAAGATAACGGAAACGATGTTATAGTCGTTGTTTCAGCAATGGGGCATACAACAGATTATCTTGTTAAGATGGCGAATGATTTGAGCGCGAATCCTTCAAGCCGCGAAATGGATATGCTTTTATCAACTGGCGAAGGGGTTTCAATAGCGCTTTTAGCTATGGCAATCCAAGCCCGCGGATACGGAGCAGTGAGTTTTAACGCTTCTCAAATCGGTATTATGACTGAGAAAATCCACTCAAAAGCAAGAATTCTTGATATTAAAACAGATAAACTTAGAAAAAATATCGAAAAAGGAAACATAATCGTTGTTGCAGGCTTCCAGGGTGTAACCGAAGACGGCGAAATCACAACCCTTGGCCGCGGAGGTTCAGACACTTCTGCAGTAGCGATTGCAGCCGCGATGAAAGCCGACAGATGCGATCTTTACACAGATGTTGAAGGGGTTTACACAACCGATCCGCGCGTTGTTCCAAACGCATCAAGATTGGAAGAAGTTTCTTATGATGAAATGCTTGAGCTGGCGCATGCAGGAGCAGGTGTTCTTCATCCGCGTAGTGTTGAGACCGCAAAGAACTTTAACGTTCCTCTGCGCGTTCGCAGCAGCTTTAAATTAGATAATTTAGGTACTTTAATTACAGGAGTAAAAAACATGGAAATATATCAACCGGTTACAGGCGTGGCTTCAGACCTATCGCAGGCAAGAATTGTAGTAACAGACATCCCTGATAAGCCCGGCAGCGCAGCATTGCTCTTTGGCAAGCTCGCAAAAGAAAATATTTCTGTTGACATGATTATCCAGTCCTATGCGAACAAGTCATCCAGCAAAAACGACATCGCGTTTACCGTGGACAAAAACGATATTGACAAAACCATGACTGTTTTAAACAGCATAGCTAAAGAACTTGAATCAGGTGAAATTAAAATCGACGAAAAAATCGCAAAAATTTCTGTCGTTGGTGCCGGCATGATCGACAGACCGGGTATTGCAGCCGAAATGTTTGATACTCTTGCAAAAAACAGCATTAACATCAAAATGATTTCTACCAGTGAAATTAAGATTAGCTGCGTAGTGGATGAAGCAGAGGCTCAAAAAGCCGTAAAAACCCTCCATGACGCTTTTGAACTTGATTGTGCTGAAATTGCTGATGTAAAAGGCGATTTGCCTAATATTTAAGTTTATTTAGTATTTATTTACAAAATATGTTAGCTAAAGGTATCCCTTGTATAGTCTTGCAAGATATGTTATAATCAATATAATGCAATGAGGAATTTTGGAGGCTATATGAAAAAACGAGGATTCACGATCCCTGAGGTGTTAATTGCGATGACTATTATTGGGGTTATTGCAGTGATTGTCTTTGCTGTAGTCCAGCGAATCACCCCCGATCCTGATAAAGCAATGATTAAAAAAGTTTATTCTGCTACTGAAACAATAACAGCAGACCTTTTAAATAATAATACTATCTACCCTGATTGCGAAGTATGTAATAATAAACAACAATGCAAAGATCCTGCTGATAACCTGTTTAAAACATATTACGGACTCGAAGATTACAGAGAAGCAAGTTATCAAGGCGATAAATACTCCGGCCTTACAAAATATCCCCGCCTCTTTGCGTCAAAACTCAATGCAACATACGACACGGCAACAAACTCTTTTAGCACCCCTGATGGCGCTAAATACGATTTTTCTAATATAGTTGATTCCAACGCATCCTGGGTTCATGAAGATACAATTGAAGCCAGCGGTAATCCATATATTTTGGTGACGCTTCCTAGCGGCGTAACCTTCACAATTCACGTGCTTGTTAACGGTAAATTATACATAGATGCTGACAACCCCGTAGCAGTCGAAGCAGTTACAGTTCATAATATATTTAAAAAAAATAACACAAATGTTCTAAACCCGAATTATTCAAGAGGTGCAGACAAATCCAATGTTTGCGATTGCCCTCAAAATGAAACAAGAGTTCAAGGCTACTGCGTTCCTAATGATATGGTTTGTGGAGACGGAACAAAGGTGTTAATTTGCGGTCAGTGCGTAGACCCTCGAGGTACACAACAGTGCAGCGGTAAAGA
>JAVBOC010000005.1:0-201965 GCA_031550975.1 Candidatus Gastranaerophilaceae bacterium | reverse complement strand
TTTAAACCAGATTGAGCCGCCTTCGCTGACGAACTGGTACGGAGCGAATTGTGGATAAGCAGCTGCGTAGCGGTTATTCATTTGATTTTTAGCGACCAACTCATTTGAATCCAGATAGACGTGATCAAAGAGGACGTTGTTTACAACCAATTGGTTTTGATAGGCTGCTAAGGTTGCGACCTGACCACGGAAAATTTGTGGGTTGATCGAATTAGTATTATTAGTTCTAAATAGTCGGTATTGTCCGCTTAATCCTTCACTCTGCAGCGATTTAACATGATATTTATAAATTGGAGTTGTGACTTCTGATTCGGAAGAAGTAAAAGTATAGCCCGAAATATTTCCTGTAAACACAGTTAAGTCAACAGTCTCTAAAACTGGAGCCGTAATCAGATTAAATGTATCTACATTGAGTATCCCCGTTCCCGCAGCATTTGTGAACCTGAACACATCCGAGACTCCGGCTGCTCCATCAATATCTACCGCAAAATTATTTGTTCCTGTGGCATTAAAGTTGGTTACATTTGTTGCACTTGTTAACCCGTTTATTGTCGAAGTATTTACATTATTTATGGCTAAATTACCAATGTTTAATGTGGCCACTTGCAGCAAATTAAGATTTGAATTGGATATTGAGTTTGTTCCCCCAAAAAATGATGTCGAGTAATTCGTTAATGTTCCGCCTGTTTGAGTATAAGTCCCAATAAATCCGCTATTGACCGCGCGCTGAGCAAAAACCAATGTTCCCTGGTCCTTGTTAACATTCCCTCTACCGGCAATTCCGCCATCCATGTATATAGTACCCGCACCTGTTAGGTTCACATTAGTATTGGGATTATGATAGAAATCGTTCGCACCCGAAGAATCGCTATTATTTGTAAAAGATACCGTCTTACCGTTCGAAGCAACAATGTTTATAGCACTACCGGCATCAGTGGTATTATGCAATGCCCCTCCGCGATTTGCAGTAGAATTGTTATTTGAAAAACTTGAATCAGTTATTGTCAAAGTAGAGTTCGTATTTACGGTATTAATCATTGCTCCACCAAAGGTATGCGACGTGTTTCCTGAAAAATCCGCATTGCTGATGCTCATTGATGAGTTTTGAGAAACACTGGTACTCATTCCTCCACCGGAGCTGGTTTTAGTCTCGTTCCCGGAAAAATTCACACCCGTGATTGTCATTGTTGAATTATTTGAAGCAACTGCAAACATTCCACCGCCTGCAGTTACAGATTCATTATCTGTAAAATCAAGGTTGCGCACAGTTGAAGTTGAGCCATTATCTACATTTACATATAATCCTCCTCCGGCTCCCCCTGTACTTGGAAGGTCATTCGGGTTAATTTTATTGGAAGTAAAACCTATGTTCTCTATAGTTATACTGGAATTTCCTGTTGCATTAGCATATATACCTGCGCCATGAGTATCACTTACCGAATTACTTGTAACCTCTAAATTGCTCAAAGTTGCAGTAGACGAGTCAGATAAAATAACACTCAATCCGCCGCCATTAGCTTTCGCTTCATTGCCTGTAAATGCCACATTATCAACGGTTATTGAGGAAGTATTTCCAATATCATAGAACGCACCGCCGCCATTTTGTCCTGATGAATTTCCTGAAAAAGCACTATTTGACATATTAACAACAGATGATTGCCTTAAATAAGCGTACACGGCTCCGCCTGAACTTGCAGTAGACGTATTGTCAGAAAAAGCAGAATTGGTGATATTCATAAGAGAGCCATTCGTTCTATTATAGATCACCCCACCTGTACCGGATGCTATATTATCATGGATTAAAGCGTTATTAATGGTGATATTTGTATTAGATCCGGCATTCATATTACTACTATTTATAACAGAACCATTTGTAGCCGCCGCATTTTGGATGGTAACATTTTCTATGTTTAAATTCAAAGTGATTGCTGCACCATTGGAAATCATTGATTTTCCGTCTGCATCAACTACACTTTGAGCCGCATTTGTGTTATATCCATGGATATTAAGCGTTCCGGTTGGGGTGGTTCCTAAATTATTAACTAAAGTATGTGTTGAGATCCCTCCCGCTCCATCCGGCAGTGTAAAAGTTCTTTCCCCAGATGCCTGATTGGCTTGTTTAAGATCTGTATAATCCACAGCTACTGCAATATTATAACTTGATAAAACAAGTGCAGAAGCAAGAGTAAAATTAATCACACTTCGCTTTGGCATAAAATTCCTTCCTAACTTGGCTCATTTATAATCTATAATTCCAGCGTCACTAAATAGCCTATGTAATCATATCAAATTACCCGTATGGGAACAATTAGCCAAAAGTATTGCAACAAGATACCCTGTACATAGTAATATTTTCACATTTATATATATTTATATATTCTATTATATCAGTTGGGCATTAAGTGCAAGCTTACATAGAAAATGTCGAGCAGGATTAAAGGGGTTGCAATTTAGTTTTTAGCAGGTGATAATGGGTTGTAGGTAACGCGGGATACTCTGCCGAGAAAACGATTAAGTATCGTTTTCGAGAGGAAAGCGAGGATGCGCTGCTCCCGAATGACATGAAAATTTAATAATTAACGCGGGATGGAGCAGCTTGGTAGCTCGTCGGGCTCATAACCCGAAGGTCGTCGGTTCAAATCCGGCTCCCGCAACCAATTGAATAGAGAGAGTTTCAGCCAATAGCGGAACTCTCTTTTTTAGTAAAAAATGGCAAATTGTCACCAAATTGTCACCAAAAGGAATTTTTTATTAAAAAATCTAATTAACAAACAAGGGATAAAGAAATCAATGAGTAAGAATAATAAAACAGAATGTTTACTTTGTCGAAGCAAAGATGCAATGCTTATTAATGAGTATCGTTATGACTGTCCTTTTTGTGGAGAATACAACAAATCAGGTCATAGTGGTTATGTTCCAGAAAATGAACTTGTAAAATATAGATATATGGTGAAAAAACATCAAATAATGGATGTTCCAAGCTCAAAAACACTATCATCAGATATCTCATTGGGATATATTCAAAATAGACTTGACGATTCTCCTAACCCAAACTTGTTGGAAAAAATTGAAAGAGTATTAGATTATATTGAGTCCAATACAACATTCTTGTTTGAAAAAGTAGAAATTGACACAAATACTATGTTTCCTTTATTTTTCTGTAAAAATAACTACGAATTATATGAAATCATCAAATACCTAATAAATGATGTTGAATATATTACTGCGGATAACTATTTTTATAAAACATTTAATGGTGATTTTTTCCCAGCTACAAATTTTAACAAGTTAATAAACATAGATGAAAATGAAAAACATTGTTATGAACGCAATTATGTTTTATATAATACGAATACTGGCTATTCTGCCTATCATCAACCTTGTTATAATATCGCATTAACTCCTAAAGGATTGAAACATCAGACTGATAAACAATATAATCATTTAAAATCGAAACAGGCCTTTGTTGCAATGTGGTTTAACGAAAAAGAAGATAAAGCAAATCATAAGCCTAATATGAGTGAAATTTACACAAATGCGATAAAACCTGCCATAGAAGAAACTGAGAAATTTTCAGCGTTAAAAATTAATGACCAAGAACATTGTAATGATATAAATGATGAAATGATTGCACAAATACGAAAAAGTCGTTTTATGGTAGTTGATTTAACGGGCTATAGAGGTGGTGTATATTGGGAAGCTGGTTTTGCTTATGGGCTTGGTATGCCAGTTATTTATACTTGTCATGAAAAATGGGAAAAATCTGATAGTGAGTCTTGCATTGAGGGGGTGCATTTTGACTTGAATCATAGGAATATTATTTTTTGGAATGAGGATAATTTAAACAATTTTAAGCAGAAGTTAAGAAACAGAATAGAAGCAATTGTTGATTAAATCAACTCATTAATAGCTTTTTCACTTTTCTCATAAACTTCGGGCATTAGGTGGGCATATGTGTTCATTGTGATTTCAAAAGAAGCGTGTCCCATCTGTTTTTGAATATATTTGATGTTTAAATCTTTTTCTAATAATAGACTGGCATAGGTGTGTCTTAAGTCGTGGAATCTCACTCTTGCTACTCCTGCTCCGTCTAAAACTTTATTAAATCTTCTCTTAATCATATTATCAGCGTCTAAGAATTTTCCATTCGATTGAGCAAAAACTAAATTCAATACATTTGGCTCAGATTTATCTTTTAGCTCTTTAAGCACATCTATAACTTTTGTTGGCACTTTTATTTCTCTGATAGAATTCTTTGTTTTTGGTGTTGAGATTTTACCCTTGTGCAATGTCTGCTTTACTTTAATTGTAGATTTTTTGAAATTAACACAATCCCAAGTTAAGCCTAAAATCTCTCCTCTTCTCATTCCTGAATAAATTGCGGTCAATAATAGCGGATAAAAATCAGGATAATTTTCCTCTGTATAATTAAGCACAATCTCAATTTCAGTTTTAGTCAAAAAACTCATTTCAATATGCTCAACCTTTAGCTTTTTAACAAACTGGACTGGATTATACATTATGTAGCCATTTCTCATTGACCAGTTAAAAGCTGTACCAAGTGTAGTCAAAAGGTGATTTACGCTCTTGTTTGATAATCCATCAGCCATTTTTGTTTTTATTAGGTGAGTTATGACCATTGGAGTTATATCAACAAGCTTAATTTCTCCAAAGAAGTCTTTAAGATGTAGATTAAAATGGTCCTCATAACCTCTTTTGGTAGAGGGCTTTAAGTACATGCCATGTAGGTCAATGAATTTTTCCATCATATCTTTGAACTTCAAATTTTTATCACAACCAAAACTTTTACCTGAATTAGCTTTTTCTCTTGCTTCCGCCTGTGCATCTTCTGCTTTTGGTTTGCTTCTAAATCCTGATTTTTGATGCCGTTTGCCAAATTGGTCATAAAAATCATATGACCAACAGGCAACTTTGTTCCCCGTTTTTGTTTTATGATAGCGTCTTTTAACCGTCATAGAGATTACCGCCTTTGTGTATTACTTCCATAATATGCTGTTCGGTCATCTTTATACGTTTCCCAATTTTAAAGCAGGGTAGCAAGCCCCTCCATTTCATGTTGTAGAGTGTCCCTTTTGGAATACCTAATATCCTTGAAACATCATCTAAGTCGTACAGTCTTGGTATTTTGTTTTCATTCAATTCCATTTTTTTATTCTCCTTTTATTTTTTATAATTAATCTAATATTTTTTGCTATTACAAAATTACGAGTATCAAAATATACCCCTCAGGTAAACTCTCGTCGACCTTTGGGGTGTAATTTGTCAGCCATTACATACTGTTATTCTTTATTACATTTGATTGAAATTCAGAGGCTGATACTGCTTCAATCATAGAGCCGAACTCATTGAATTCTTCTAAGCCTGTTATATTGAAGCATATTGAGCCTATAACCTTATCTTTGTTGTCGTTATATCTGACTCCATGATTGTTGGTTATGTATCGGTGGTGGTTTTGAGCATATGACAAGAAAGTGCTATCATTGACACGTTTTTGCTTGTCATGAGCATAATATTTATTGATTATGCTTAGAATAACATCTTTTTGAAATCTTATATGAAGTTCTTCTTTACCCTCGTTAGACACTTTTGCAATTCTGAAATGTGTACCATTTTTGATGATTTCAAGTTTGTGCAATGTCGCTATTTCTGATAGTACCCTGTCGACAACGGTTTTAATCTTTTCGTATTTATCAATTTGTTTTTTAGCGTATTCAATGATTTTTTCTTGTATATCATCAACCGTAACGCCGCTGATACTTAGAAGCATTAAAGCTCCTGTATAAGCATATGCGATATTACTTATGACACGATTTTGGGTGTCTTGTACATTTTCCTTTAACATGTCAAATACTTGCTCATAGAGTTTGATAACATCATCTGTTGAATATTTTAGGAATTCAGGAAGTATCAAAGACAGCTCGTTTAAGTTGTCCTTATTGCCTTTATCCAACTCATGGTATTTGAATTTATCTGCCTTAAACACTTTCCCGAAGATTTCAACAACATTCATTCTGTTTATCACTTCTTTCAAATCGGGCAAGGTTTCGTTTGTTGAATATGCCAAAGGGCTACAAGAGTGTATATATTCAACACCACGACCATAGGGCAAGGAGCGAGTTCTTGGAATCCCTTTGTATATGCCCTTAATGAGTGCTGTAAAATTGCTTGATGTCAGAGTTTCACCCTTTACATCGTCAATACAGACATTCATACAGTTGTAACGAGAACAGAAATATTCATTACTTCTTGCCGTTGAACCACCAGAGGTTAAGGCTTCTTTTGATAGACCAAACATTGATAATCCCACAGTAACAAGAGTTGACTTCCCTGTACCAGTTTCACCATACAAAATTAATGTTGGCACACCATACCGCTTGATGAATTCATCATAATATATAGCCATAACCATATTACCAAGCGTTATTAGCGGTAATACAATATTATCACTCCAACATTCATAAATATTGGTCATTAATTCATTAGCAACCTGTTGACCAGTTTTAACACTCATTGAGAGTTTTGGTAAGTAATGAGTTGCCTCTGCTATTTTAATATAAGTGTTTTCGCCTGTCTTGATGTAACCGTTTTCATCAGACCACATTACACCGTGTGATGTTGCAAGAGCATTTTCATACAAAATATTTCTATCAGGTGTTAGTCCTGCATTTGTATATATAGTGGCAGTTGAGGCTACTTTTGGTGATATGAATTCTGCGACAAAAGCCTTAAATTCTGCCTCTGTCATATTCACCGCAAAGTCGTTGTAGTAGCTGTTCATAGCTGTTTGAAACTGTTTGAAATCCGATTTTGAGTTGTTTGCGATTTCAACATCTTTTTCAATTTTGCCGTTAGCATTTTGCAGTGTCACGATGTAGTATTTTAGGGGCTTTTTACCACTCTTATCATTATAAATTAGAGTGCATTCTTTAACATCTTTTACTACGAAATTTGCAACAAGCTTTATGCTCAGCTTGCCAGTTTTTTCTTCTTTATCTTTTCCTTTTGTTACAATGAAGGTTTTATCCCAAATTTGATAGAAAAACTTGTTTTGATTTGGCAGCTTGAGTTCAGCCAAATTACAATTAATGCTAACTTTTGAAATAAAAGTTGTCTCCTGTAGCCGTTTTTGCCTTGATTTAAAGACGTCTTCAATAGTCTTTAAGCCAAGTTCCAATGGGTTATTCACTTCTTGTGAATTGTTGTTTTGTGTTGTTTCACGATTTTCCATAATTATTTTTTCCTTTCTATGGTTTTTGATTGACAATTTCCACACATCTCTGGGAAATTCGCAGAAATATATTCGCAAGTGTGCGGATGTCCAAAATCTCTCGCACGTTCAATCATTTTCTGCGTTTCTGAGTGTGAATATTTGGGGTGAGGCTCTGAGATAGTGTGAATAAACTCATCAGAGCCATCAATTTGAGCCAATGTACTTATTGCCGAAAACCACATGGGATACGGCAATACCGAAGCATTATCTTCATCCGCACAGACCTTTAGGAAATTACACTTTTCTAATATTGCCTCAATATTTGCATTCTTATACTTTATAGGTTTGGATGAGAATTGAGATTTCTCAAGAGGACTGTAAATACGTTCAGCTTTATTGATAGCGTTAAGCCAGTTCTGTGGCAAGCTAGGTAGAATCCAGTTTCCTTGCTCATCTATGCCATCAGTAACTTCATATCTTACTCCATTAATTATACTGGGAGCACAGACGATAATACTCTTGTATTTAATCTCAACACCCGGACAAAGCTCACCTCTTGGATTTGTTATACCATAATCCCGAGCTAGTATATGTAAGCCATTGCCTGTGGCAGTCCTTTCCCTATATGAGTTGGGCAAAGACCCCAACTCTTTTTCTAATTTTGCAAAATTTGCTAAACCGTCTGAATTTCCGTGCATATCCACGTCAATACAAATCAATCTAGACAAAAGCAGTGAAATGCCGACGTTGTAGCCAAGTTTCAGGTAGGTTTCGACAGGTGCATCTTCTCTACCACTCTTGTATCCACTTTCTGTAGCAGGAATTTTCGTATTTGGATACACTGGGACTGTTGCAAACTTGTGCAAATTTTCTATTTGACGTTCAATACTAATGACCATTATCCCTCCTCCCCATCTGTAAAATCAGTTTTTTGTTCACAGTGGCATCTACAAGCAAACGCTTTTGGCACTTTGCGACCAAGTTCCCAAAGTGTTTCTACAAGTTCAATATTTTTATGATATTTCTCGGATATAAAACCCAGCAAATCTACAAAAAGCTCTTTTGGTAGTCTCAATGTTTGAACCAAATTTGCCAATACCGTAACTTCAATATCAGATTCTGATTTCGTAGCAATAAGATGTCGGCAGTAGCAACAATGACCTTGCAGGTAAATCGTTCCAGGTTCAAGGTTTGAATACAGGTAGTAATCCGTTCTTGGACAATTACTCTTCCTGTATGGAATGATTTCCATAGCTTTTGCAATAGTTTCTTCAGTGATAGCCCCATAAAACTCATCTGCAGTTTCAATAGGACACTCCAACAAGCAACATTCTTCAGAGAATTCAATGTATTCATTAATTTTACTCTCATAGAAATCTTCTTTGAGCAGCTCAATGGTTTTGGTTCCTTTTACTAAATGCTTTGAATTTTCCACTACATAGTCTTCTAAATCTTCTAGAAATTCAGCAAGTTTTCGCTTACAGACTTTTAAATCTGCAATTTCTGCTTTTCTTTTTTTAGTGATTTTCACTTTTTCACTCATTTTTGTCTCCTTTTTTGTTAATACTTTTACGTTTGCACCTCATTTTTCATAAAAATTCGATGCTTAAAATCAATGTCCAATGACGCTTTTCAAACTTTAGAAACAAAAAATTGCTACTTGATTTTTGGAAATAAATGCCGTATAATTTATTTTGTAGAATTAATTAACGGTGTTGATGCAAATCTTTTGTTTCAGCACTTTTTTCTTGGTTTTTATCAATTCCATCTGCTGTATAAAACTTTCCTTTCTACCCTTTAGGCTTGTTGCAACTGAATTTTAAATAATTATATACTTAAAATTGCTGTGTTTATATTTTAATTGTTACACATGGCAAATAGTCTCGCAAAAGGAGATTTTTAAAATGGCGACCGAAGCTGAAATAGTCATTATTATCCTGTTTGAAGCCTATTAAGCACAAGGAAAAATAGAAAATATTCAAAAAATAATTTATTTTCGCTAAATAAAATCAGGGGTTTCAAGGAATTATGTAAAATTTACATTTTTTAACATTATTTTAAAATACGTTTTTTAGAGACCCGTTCTCTTGTTTCCTTCACTCTGTAGCTTGTCCTGACCACAGCATTAGGGTTTGTGTCAGTCATTCCATAGTTGAGAGGTACGGAACGCATGAAAAGTTCAAATTTTTGCTTGAAGTCAGGTAAATCTACACTTAAATCATGCATTCTTTTTTTTATTTTTCGTTTTATTTTGTCTTGGGTGCTCTTTATTTCCCCTCTATCTGATGAAAATAATTCATTAGATTTTATGCTTGATATATAGCTGTTCAATCTGTTTTTTATCTCTCGTATTTTTGCTCTAAGCTCATGAGGCACTAACTTCAATATACTGTACTGACCTTTATATTTTTTCTGCCTGATTATTTTTTTATTTTTCAGAATTATTTTGTGATAATATTCTCTTCTTTTTTCTTTGTAGTTTAATTGTGAAAAATTTAAGTTATCAAAACCACCATTTTGTAATAAGTATTTAACCATGAAAAACTGTTTGTCTGAAAGCTTGCAATCAATACCATGAAAAATTAGTTCTCTGAAAGTTTCATTAGAGATTATTATGTCATATTTTTCAATATATGCTTTTTGAGTTTCTTTTTTCAAAGATTTGAATTCACATCCAAGAGCCAAATGTTTTTCGTTACGAGGAAAAATATACTCAAGTCTATGCCACTTCTTAAATTGTTCTTCAGGACTGATTTCTTTTTTCTTGACCATAAACTATAAGCTCCTTGATTCAAAGCAAGTTTATCATAAATCTGTATATAGGTACATATATAAAAGCTGACAAAAATATCACAGAGCAAATCCTGAAGCCTATGAGATAATATTAAAAAAGGCTACCTGCTTGAATTACAGGTAGCCTTAACTTTCTCATTGATTTTTCTATTTTTTTGGAATAGTTATATTCCTAAGTTCATCTAATTGTTTTTTAGATAATTTACGAAGTTCATACATTTTAGGTGTTAATGTTGACATAACAACAAAATCACCATCAGCATCTTTAATTAATTCATCAATCTCTTTTAAAGTTTCTGCATAAGGCCTGTAAGCTTCTTCTTTTAGCTTGCTTATTTCAGGCAAACTTTTGATAAAAGATTTTTCATCACAAGGAAACCAATCACAATTTCCTCTAAAGTTATAAGAACATTCAGACGGTTTTGTTTTATCAACAGTATCAATAACAATCCTGCCTATCTCATAATTGAAATTTGAATTGCCTGTTTGCTGAACTCTAAACGCATAAGTAACTGATGCATCTCTTATTCCTCGTGAATTAGCATCACGCATTTTAATTATCTCGTTAAAATCTTTGCTAAAAGCCACATATCTTTCTGCATCTGTCGCTTCGGCTACGTAGGGTTCGTCATCATCAGGATAAACCCAAATTTCTTCCTCGTATTTCTCAGGACCCTTACTTTGACTAAGAATATAATTTATTGTCAGTTTCTTATTCTCTTGTTGTAAGTAATAAAATGCACCTAAGCCTCCTACAACTAAGGCTATCAACAAAACTCCTGCTGTTATCAGTATCGCCTTTTTCTTCATAATCACTCCTTTCTATTCTCAAAATTATATTAAAACATAAACAAGAATATTAACATACTTGTAATCCTTTTGTAACATGAATTTACAGCAGTATTTGTAATATCCTCATTACAGTAATGAGCATATTACATGGCACAATGAAAATATGGGTATCCGTAAGATTAGAAACGAAATAGGACGTAGAGTTAAAAAATTACGTCTAGAAAAAGGCTTATCACAGGAGAAATTTGCCGAATGTGTTGATATGTCAAGAGAACATATCTCCTGTATCGAGAGAGGCAAACACATGATAACGATTGAAAGCCTCTACAAGATTGCTGAATATTTTGAGATTGATTTAAAATATTTTTTTTAGCCTTTCCGAATGATACTCTTTATTATTGTGTATCTTTGGCAAATTTGCCTCTAATAGTTGCGGTGATTTAATCCTGAACAACTTTTAAAATCCTTGCCACAAAAGGGTTTACGTGGAATGATACTTAATTTATAATTTATTATATATTGTGTAACATTCACTATACCTGTATTTCAGGGGAAAGGAAATTATGGAAATTGTTCAACCAATTAGAGATTTAAAACAAATTGAAACGATTAAAAAACTGCTTAAACAGCAGAACATGAGGGATTATTGCCTGTTTGTTCTTGGCATTAATTCAGGATTGAGGATTAGTGACCTGCTGAAATTAAAGATTTCAGACGTTTGCGAAAGAAGTAAGGTCAAAGACCGAATTCGGCTTAGGGAAAGCAAAACTAATAAATTCAAGGATTTCCCGATATCCGAAAGTGCAAAATCAGCCTTACGAGAATACCTAAAAACAAGACCCATAAACGAAAACGAGCCTTTATTCATCTCAAGAAAGAATAAAGGTTTTTTATTGCGACAACAGGCATACAGAATTCTAAATGATGTCGCCAAATCTGTTGGAATAACAGACCAAATCGGTACTCATACATTAAGAAAAACTTTTGGCTATCACGCATACCAAAACGGTTATGATATTGCGATTATTCAGAAGTTATTTAACCACTCATCTCCAAGCATAACTCTCCGCTATATCGGAATCACTCAAGAACAGATGGATGATGTTTATTTGAGTTTGGATTTGTAATAGCATTAACCACTTGTCTATTGCTAGCATGTGAAATCCTCATGCTATAATAATTTAAACAGCAGGAAGATTTATGGCTAAAGATAAAGCAAATATTTTCAAATTACCAAAAGACATTCAACAGGAGTATAGTGACAATCATTTTTTTGATTGCACACCTGGTGCTGATAATTTTGCCGAATGTTTAAAACAAAGTATATTAGCAAAAGAAACACCTTATGTAACTTTATTAGAAAGCCATTTTGGTATGGGCAAAACATATTTTTGCACCAGGTTTACACAATACCTCCGTGATAATGATATTCATGCTATTTATTTTAGCGCGTGGGAGAATGATTATTTAATAGACCCATTTTTATCATTTTCAAAAGAAATAACAAAATATTTTCATAGGATTTCTTTAGAGAAAAAAGTGTCAGAACTCTGTGATAAAGCATTATCTTCAATGATGCATTTAATTATTAATCTTGCAAAAGCAACATCTTTATCAGCAGGAGTCAATTTTGGAGTGGAGGCTAAAGTTAGTGTCAATAATGAAAAAGTGATTGAAGCTTTTGAAAAATTATTTGATGAATTTAAAGAAGAAAAAGATGCAATCCAAATATTTAAAGAAGAATTTACATCATTTATTGAAAGTTTGCCCGAACAAAGATTAGTCCTTGTAGTTGATGAATTAGATAGATGTCGACCAGATTATGCAATGAAAACTCTTGAAATAATTAAGCACTTTTTTGATATAGAAGGTTTATTTATTATCATACCTACAAATGAAGATTCATTAAATAGATGTGTGATTTCTTTATATGGAAACTTTGAATCCGCTAAAGACTCAGAATGTTATTTTAACAAATTTTTCAATCAAAGAGAAAGTTTATATGAACCTGACTATCATAAAATGGTAGAAGATTATTTAACTGCTGATAAATTAATAAAAGAAATTTCATCATCAAAATTATCTGATAGAATTAACAAATATAATTCTTTTTCTACACTTCAAGAAAAACTAGCCTTATATGGAAAAATAAAGAAGTTAACAATTAGAGAAATGACATATGCTTGTGAGAAAGCTCTATATATATGTAAATATACAACAGAGAGGATTGATAGTGACTATATTGCGTTTGCGATATGTAATAGTTTCAAGAAATCCAATGGAATTAATTGCCAACTTACCAAAGAGCATCCTTTTTACAATGACAGTGAAAAACAGAAACTGCTAACATTTCAACTTCCTCAAGGAGCAGATTCTGTCGGGTTTACAAGCTATCCTCAAGATTTTCAAAGTCAATATCCAGACTTTACAAATAGAAGGTTTCAATCATACAGAGAATTTAATCGTTTTGTAAGCAAAGTTATTGAAGATTTTAAAAAAGATTTTCCTAGACAGCCGTCAAGGTTTGGGAATTTTGATTTCAGTAGTAATTTAGGAAAAATAAAAGAATATATTTTGACAATGAAGAAAAATATTCATGATTATCAAAAACATTGGGGCTCAAATGATAATGATGAAAAGGTTAAAAGATATTATGATTCAATAATTATGAATGAGTATAAAATTCATACTAGATAGTCTTTTCGCTTTTCTTTAATATCAATAATTTTAAAGAAAACAACTTACTTGACAGATTTTGCCATGCCATGCATTAATAGAGTTATGGAGCGGAATAAAAACCGCATCTAACAGAAGAAACGAATAAAAGTACAATTAAATAATTTAACAGAGTAAGATACGTCCGGGTTTGGACGTATCTTTTCTGTTTTAAAAAGCAATAGGAGAAAAATATCAAAAAATGAAAAAACACAAAACCACCGAAATTATTAATAGCAGTGAACTGCAAACCGATAACATCGTAAAAGCCGACTTTACACCACCACAACCCAAGCAAGCAGACATAATCAAGTCAATAAATTACGACCAAAAAGCAATGATTGCAGATATTTTGAAATTATACTCCCCGTCAGGGATTGAGTTAGACTGCACATATTCAAAAGGAAGTTTTTATAAAAATGCTCCATATTCTGAACCTGAATATAAAAGCGACTTAGCACCACTTTTTGATGATGTAATGGAAGCAGATGCAGAAAACTTACCATTTTATGATGATTTTTTAAAAAGCATAATGTTTGACCCTCCTTTTTTAGTTGGTCAAAATAAAGCTGAACCAACAGGAATAATGAGAAAAAGATTTTCAGGTTTCCGTTATATCAAAGACTTATGGGAGTTTTATAGAGGTGCGCTTAAAGAAATTCATAGAGTTTTAGAGCCAAATGGTATATTGATTTTCAAGTGTCAAGATACTGTAAATGGCAGTACGAATTATTTAAGCCACGCATATATTATCAACGAAGCTGAAAAACTAGGTTTTTACACCAAAGACCTTTTTGTTTTACTGGCAAAAAGCCGTCTTATCGGACACAACCACAAAATCCAAAAGCACGCTCGTAAATTTCACAGTTACTTTTTGGTTTTTGTTAAGAAAGATAAGCCTTGCACTCCTATACATACTCCTGTATAATCTCCATATATGGCAAATAGGATTTCAAAACTTTTAATAATTGTTCTATGCGTATTTTGCATAGCTTTTTGCGGTGTCTCTGCAAAACAGTCAGAACAAGCACAGGATTTTAATTCTGTCATTCAAAAACTTTTGATTGGCTCAACTGATACAGAAATTCCTGAAAGATTTCAATCTGTTGCTTTTAAAACGGTCGTTAAGAGTGAAGTTTTAGGTGGCAAAAGCAATCAAAATGAATTTCTTGGTGTGCGTGCTTTGAAAGACATCTTTGGCGAAGATAAGCAAAAGTTTGAGGCAACCTATATTTATTTTGGTGATAAAAAACCTCTTATCGCAAAAGGAACTGCGACTTGGTATATTAACCAGTACCAAAATGGCAAGCCAAGTTTCCGTCTTTACTATCGGAAAACTCCAGTATCAGAAGCTATGGAAGTGGGAGATTTACTATTCTTAGGTAAAACAGAGGACAATAAGTTATTTATAATTGTTGTAGATAATGAATCACCTGTTAAGGATAAATTAATAGCCTCATTCAATATTCAAAAACCTGCTGAAAAGCCAGTCGGTAATATTTTAAAACCGCCTACTATTCAACCCATAGAAACTTGGTATCGTGTTTTCTTTACTCCTGGAACTGATTGCGAAAACAATATTATTTCAAGAATAAATAATGCCAAGTATAGCGTAGATATTGCAGTGTATTCAATTACTAACAGAAACATTGTAGATGCTGTAATTGCAGCACATAAGCGTGGAGTGAAAGTTCGTGTAATCACCGACAAAGAACAAGAAAAATGGTACACATCACTTGTTAAAGAACTCGTAGCAACAGGGATTTCTGTTCGTATGAATGATGCCGATAATAATAACAAAATTGAACACAACAAGTTTGCCATATTTGATGGAAAAGAAGTAGAAAGTGGTTCATTTAACTGGACAACTTCAGCAACTAACTGCAATAGTGAAAATTGTATGTTCTTCAAACAATCAGGTAAAGAGTTCTCTGACCGTTATGAATATCTTTGGAAAACCTATGCACAATAATGGCTAACAAAATTTATCTTAATCTGTGGTATAATTATTGAATGGCGATATATTGTAGAAAATGTAGATTAAAAGAAGTTGTAATATTGAAAGTTCCAAGCTGGGGAATAGCGGAACCGATACAGACTCAAGCATTTAAAATTGAGATGGTCTGTAATAGCTGTAATGACAAATATATAACAACCGAAACTTTTGATTCCTTGAAAGATTATCTGTTATTTGTTGAAAAACACAAGGATTCTGATTAATATCATACAAAATTAAAATGAATCTTTTGGGAACAATTTATTATGATGTAGTTCAGCCTGTTCAGCTTGCCACTTTCGTGTCCATTTCCAGTTTTTGTTATGAGAGGATTTATCCTTACATTTATTACAGTATTGTGATTTGAAAAAAGCCCATAAATTATCTAGATATACATTTTGGATTTGATACCCATGCTTAGTGCAAAATAATCCTTTTATACCAAGGGTGGGCAATTTTAACCAACTTCCTACTGGACTGGTCAAAGCCTGAAATGAATATAGATTTTTGCAATTTTTTAATACTCTTTCAGGATTTAATGCGTTTAAAGCTTCTACCACAGCAATATCAATTTCTGTTTCAGGATTATCAACATCAACACCCATAGCAATCATATGCTCTCTAAGAAGTTCGTTTTCTAATTCTATATCCATAATTAAGTCATCGTTTTTTTGTATTTTTGCTTCTTTTTGCTCAAGCATAAACTTTTCCATATGACTTTTTATATTTTTTTTAATATCTACATCTTCAACCTTTTCAATATAAGGAATTAGTTCATTATAATATTTTTTGATTTCTGTTTCGTCAAAATTTTCTAAATACAGGCATTTATGCGCGACTTTTGTATAAAATAATCCTTCATATTTATTCCATTTCCCTTCAAAGCTCACAATACTCATTAACTCTAAAAAGAAATTTAATAATTTATCTACTTTATTTTCCATTAATGAAAAGGCTTCTTTGCTATTGTTAGACAGGAATAACAAATATTTTGTTGTAGATGAAATTATAGGAAAAGCAAAGTCTATGATATTATGATATTCTTTATTCTCATATATTAAATTGACTTTATTGAACAAAACATCTATTTCATCAATTATTTGTATATTTAGTTTCATTAAACTTTCTGAAAGTTCTAATAACCAAAACGCACTCAAATTATCAGGCTCTTTTTTATGCATTTCCATATTGAGACCTTTCCATAAAATTGTTTTACTTAGAACTTTTATATTAGCAATATGTTGCCAGATTTCTGCTTTTATTCTGAATAAATCATTTTCTTCAGTATTTTTTGTGACTTCAGCTAATGTCTCTGATATGTCAAAGTATAATTCATCCAAAGCTCCGGCTCTTTGATTTAAAGATAATGTAGAATTACCTAATAATTGTGTCATTATATGTAATCTATACACTGCTGTCTTATATTTTAAATCAACAGATTTGCTATCAGAGTTTAATATTTTATAGGCTTGCTCAATGATTTTCTTGTATTCTCCATTTTTTTCCAAATCTATTAATTCAGCTAAATCTATATGCTCAATTTGTTCAGCATAACTTTTTCTCAAATCATTTATATTTATTTGTGAACTCAAGTTGAAATAATCATTTAACTTTATCTTTCTCATCCTATCAATAACTATAAAGTTTAATGAAGATTCCATATCTAAGAAAAAATCATGAGCAGTTAATTGAAAATCATTGTTTATATCGATATGTATATTAAATGTTTGCTGTGAGTTTTCAACCGCTTTTAGATAGTCTTCCTTGATTTTTTTATCTGTTTTAAAAGAAGCCCAGTAGCATTTTTCGGTATTATTATCACAAACGATAAGATAGGACGGTATTTGAATTTCAGCTATAAGATATTGTGCATTATCTACATCGAATTGAAAACTTATTTTTTTACCATTTTCAATATAAGTCAAATTCTCAGAACCTTTTAATTGTATTTTTGCAATTAACCCAGTAGAAGCATTATTTTCATTGAGTAACTCAATTTCAAAATCAACTCCAAAGTCAATTTCTTTTTGCGAACGAACCAACCAGTTCTTAGGTCTCAAATACCTAAAAATATCTTCTGCTCTTTGACCAATTATTTGAGATTCTGATTGTTGCATAGTTACTCCTTGTATTGCAATTATAGCAAAGAATAATTACAATACAAAAAAGTAATTAATTGTAAATTGCTTTTTTCATTCAACTGGTCTGTTATAGTAAATTGCATCATTAAAATCAAACATTATGACATTATCCAATTCAATCAGTTTCTTAATATCCAATCCATCTTTGCTGTATTGCAATTCCGCTAATTCGTCTAATTTATCCGAACTCAATTTAATTTTCTCACTAACTTTAGTAGGCATTTTTACAAAACTCTTGAAATAAGATAGTGTTTTTATCAGTTCTCTAGCCTGATTTGCATTATTTGCTGAAATTTTCACTTCAATATTTCCACCTGAAACTGTCGGTGTGATGAGTGCTTTAAATGTTGGCATAATTTCCTCCTTTATTAAAAATTAAACAAACGAGTTTAACTACATCCGATACTTTTGCTAATAAAGAAATTCCGTTGAATTACGTCAAAAATATTATAAATTTTGCTATTTGAAAAAAGCATCAATAACAGATTAGTCAAATAATTAAAATCCTGTACTTGTGATTAAAATTAGCAAAAGGCAGATATTCCTTATATGGGAATATATATAAAGAACTATTTCCGTTCCTTCTAGCAAATCCTAGATTGAGCTTATTTGATATTAACTGAATCATTATCTTTCATTACTGATTTAACAAGAAAATTTATAAAGAATTCATATTCAGACTTTACCTGTTCATCAGACTTATCACATTCAACATATTTAGTTATAAACTTTGGCTCGGTTTTTCGTTTTATTTTACTCAATATTAAAAATCTCTCTTATTATGGGGTTTTACACAATAAATTTAATACAAAATATTACATAATTACAAGTTAAATAGAGTTAAATTACACATCAAAGGCCTATACTGCTTATAATCCAAATAATTTTCTTTCTTTTGTAATTTTGTAATACTAAAAATCTTTAGAAAAAATATAAAAATGATAATTCTATTAACAAGCTATTTTATTGATTTTAAGCCCTAAAAAATTGTCACTAAATTGTCACCATAAAATCTAAAATCACTGTTTTTTTATGAGAAAGATTGTGAAGTATGAAAACCAGGAAAGACTTGATATTATTGAAAGTTAACTTCTCAATACTTCACTGAGAAATCAAGCTATAACTGACTTTCAGGCACTCATAACCCGAAGGTCGTCGGTTCAAATCCGGCTCCCGCAACCAATTTTAAAAAAGACTTTTGGGTAACGCTCAGGAGTCTTTTTTTATATGATTTTTCACAGTTTGTGATAAGATTTATTTGTAGGATAAAAGGAGGTTTTCATGAAAAAGTTAATTTTGTCATTAATGGCGGTTTTTGTTATGGCAATTCCTGCATCTGCAGCATGGGACGCAGCAAGCAGAGTCACGACTGTTGGGACAGCTTTATTAACTAAGAGCGGACTGCCGACTGCTAATGTTAAATTCGTTGTAGTTTCGGATGTTGTGGATAATTCAAATTACGCAACTAATAAGACCATAAATATATCAAAAGCAGAATTGGCATATGCCGGAAATGATAATGAAGTTGCTGCTGTTGTGGCAAATGAATTGTCACATATTATATGCGGGCACGCTTCAAAAGCGAAATTTGTTTCAATGTTGCAAGAAAAATCAAAGGAAAATGCAACTCTTAATACAGATAATTCCACCGGAACCACTCCGACTGTGGTTGAAACTGCTGCAAACGCCGCGACTAAAACAGAAAATTTAAAAATCGAAAAGGAAGCTGACATCATTGCAGTAAATATGATGGTAAGCGCAAATTACAACCCGCTTGCATTAGTCGTTGTTCTTACTAAAATGCCGGCAGCTTCATCTTGGGACATGTTTTACGGAAGACCTGCAAACTCTGAAAGAGCTATGAATGTTTATGATTACACAAGTTATGTTGCTCCGGATAAAGTTAAAGCCGGATATGCTTGCAATGAATATCGAACTTTTTTGACTTATGCAAATCCGATTGTTGAAAAAAGAAAAGCGAACAAAAAATCTGTAACCAAATTCAACAAAAACATGGCAAAGCTCAAAAAAGCGAGTGCCGAGAAACTCTCAAAATATAAAATAAGAGGTGGAATGAGCGGTTGGGATGCAGCTACAGAATTCCTTAAAAATTAATTTGGGTTTAGATATTTAATTTTTACTATAAAAGCAGGGTTTTATATCCTGCTTTTTGTTTCCTGAGTATTTACGCAAAAAAGTACTCGAGCCCAATTTTATAAATAACTCACAAAATTATTATATTTTTTGTATAATATAATAAAGACTTTTGGAGGGTTGTTCGTATGAAAACGTTTTTTAAATATCTTGGAATATTTATAGGTTCAGTATTATTGTTGGCTTATCTTTGTTTCTTAATTGTGTTACCAAGGTTTGATATAGCAGCTTATAAAGGCGACTTGCAAAAAATCGTAAAAGACCAAACAAATTTAAATCTTAATTTCGAGAATTTGAAATTATATACAACTCCACTATTGGAAATTGGGGTTAAAGGAGAGGATTTGAGCGTCAAACTTCCCGATGATTCCACTCTTTTGAGCGCGGAATCGTTCAAGGGAAAGGTTGCTATTCCAAGTGTTCTTTTCATGACAGCGAAGGTTTCCGGGCTTGAGGTTAACTCTCCAAAAATAAATCTTGATATAGTTGATGACAAACAATTCAAGGTTGTTTCGCTTGTAGAGGACATTTTGAATAATCGACCGCCGGCACCACAAGCAGAGGAATCGCCCCTGCCGATAAGAGTAAAAGTGTCTAATGTCAGAATTAACAACTACAGCGCAGTTATTAACGACACAAAACATACGCTTTCTATCAAAGGAGAAAAGCTTTTGGCGTCTTATAACGTGGATAAGGTGAGAGTCAGAACCGAGGCGAAATTCTTTAGCGATGAAGACAATAATATTAATTTGAATGTTGATGTGGATGCGCTTTTGCCTGAACCTACCAAACTTGACGCGGAAGATGACAAGCCTGAAAAAATTGAAATCCCGTTTGTGAACCCAATTTCGGTTTATCGTGATTACAATCTAAAGGCTGATGTTAATACAAAATTAAAAATAAGAAAAAATATCACCGGCTTTTTGGATGTTGAAAACTTCTCAATGCATTTGAAAGAATATGACCTGCCAAAGAGTTATATAAAAGCAAAATTTAGAGGTCAGACCGCTGATATAGATACGAATTTGTATATCACTCCGCAAGAAAATATCCAAATCTTGGGCAAAGTAAATTACAGCTCCAACCCGAAAATGAACCTTGCGATTGTGAGCGAAAAAATCCATTTAGACAATGTTGTTTTACTTGCAAAGGCGTTTTTAAACACCTTGCAAATACCGAATGATCTTGCCCAAATCAAAGCAGGTGGCTACATTCAGGCAAATACAAAAATCAAAACAAACTTTAAAAAAATGAAGGCCGAGGGAAGTGTCATCGCCAGAGAAGGTCAAATTTTCTACAAAAAAACTGGGTTAGTTGTGCAAGACATGAATGCCAACTTGCTTTTTGATAATGACGCTTTAAACATTTCTGATACCTTTGTAAACATCAACGGCTCGCTTTTAAAAATGTCAGGATCTATTGATAAAAAGTCGATTGCTGACATTTCAGTAAATGCAAAAGGTTTACCATTGGTGGGCTTGTACAATTCTTTTGCACCTGACGAGATTAAAAACCAACTTGCGTTAAACTCTGCGTTTTTGGCAATGGATTTGAAACTTGAAGGGAAGCTTAAAAACCTAAAGGCAACGCTTGATACCGCCTTGAGCGATGTTTCGGTTTTAGATAAAAAGAGTAAAATGCTTATTACAAACAAAAATGCAAGGGTCGAATTTTTATCTGCGCCGAAAGTTTTGAGCGGAAAATTCACAAACAATGACTTTAAAATTTATATCCCGCAAACGAAATCAACGATTCACAATCCTTTGTTCACGGTGAATATTGATGATAAAGACATTGTAATTCCAAATTCAATCACAAAGATCAACAACTCCTCAACAATTGATTTTGGCGGAACAATATTGGGCTATTCTAAAAAACCGCTCCTGGATTTTAAAGTCGACGGATTTTTGAATTCAAATGATTTGATGAACCTTGCGGGCAAAGCGAATGCAATGTATCTTCGCGCCTCGGGTGTAATCCCAATGAAAGCAACCATTACAGGGGACGCCAAAAGGCAGTATCTTGTCGGGCAAATCAAGTCAGACAGCGCAAATTACTTCTCGCCTGTTGAGTTCTCGCAGCTTTTAAACAAGCAAACTATTATGCAGGCTAAGGTTGATTTTAAGGGTAACAGATTCAAAGTTAAAGAAACCGGAATCTACTCAAAAGCGGCACCGACGGCTTTTGGCGATGATTTAGCGCTGAACTTGGAGGGTGCAAAAGAAATCGCATCTGTTTCCGGTACAGTCGTCCAGAATTTTATAAACGTTTTCAAAATCACGCTCAATGAAGAACTTGACGGCAAATTATACGCACTAAAAAACTCTATGTTCAAATTAAACGGCAAAATGTTCGTATTCGGACACACCGCCTCGCCGTCTATTCGAGGAGAGTTCAGTGTTAGAGATGTCAGGCTGCCTGAATTGTTTGTGAATCTTGATGAACTTGTTTTGCGTTTTAGAGGCAAAAGACTCGATATTGATACAAATAATTTGATGGTAAATGGTTCTGACATTAAAATTCATACAGAGATTCCTGTGAATCAAAGCGGCACTTTCACAATTTCCGATTTAAATATTTCGTCTAACAATATGGATGTTGATAAGTTGATGAAAGTAACAGAGGCACTCTCCAAAATCACGCCTCCTGCGCCTAAAAATGCTGCGCCGGCCAATATTCCGCTTGTACTTAGCAAGGGTTCGGTTGATATAAAAACACTAAAAGCAACTCCGCTTGTGCTTAAAAATACAACCGCAAACATCTCCCTAAGACGCAATATTTTCCATATAAACAACATTAGCACATCAACATTGGAAGGGACAGTCAACGGCAGAATTGGCGTAAATTTGTTGAATTCAGCATTAAAAATAAAACTCAGAGGACACAACTTCAATTGCGAAAAAACGCTTATGCAGCTGGCAAGGATGAAGGATGCGGTTTCCGGCAGACTTTCTTTTGATACAGATATTTCTTTGAGCGGCGCGACATTAGAACAGCAAATGAAATCCCTCAAAGGAGCCGTTAATTTCAAAATAAAAGACGGAAAACTCGGACCTTTTGGTAAAATCGAGAACCTGATCTTAGCAGAAAACATTCGCGAGTCAGAGTTTTTTAAGACCACACTTGGCTCTATGATTAGCTCTATGACTTCAATCGAGTCTTCGCACTTCTACGAATTAAACGGTCATTTGATTTTCAAAGACGGCATTGCGGCAATTGATCCGATTACAACAGATGGGCCTGTCATGTGTGTCAATCTTAGCGGGACTTTGAATTTGCTCACCAACGCAGCTGATATGAAGCTTCGCGGAAGGCTTGCTTCCAAGATGACAGACGCGTTAGGGCCGATTGCTGCTGTGAACCCGATTAACCTTGTTAAAGCGACACCGGGATTTGACGTTGTGGCAGCAAAGGCATTTGCGTTCTTCTGCGAGGAGATTTCTTCAGCAGAAATGGATGCCATACCTGACTTTAATGATGAACATTCAAAAATGGGTACAACTAAATTCCAAGTTGTTTTAAGAGGGGACACAGCAAAACCACTCACACTTGTTAAGTCTTTCAAATGGCTTGTATTAGCAGACGAAATGGCTAGCGCGCAGGCTTATGTTGCAACATTGCCGACAGACGAAGAAATCGCTGCTGCTAAACTTCTTGAAGAACAAGAGAGAATCAAGCAGGAAAAACAACAGGCAAGACAAGAGCGCAAAGAAAAGATTCTTCACCCGTTTAAACACAGAAAACAAGAACAAAAAGCGGATTAAATAAACGCCTAATCCTTACTGGTTCTGATTCTCAATCGTTTGAGGATTCATTTCGTAATCCTGTTCGTAGTATTCGCTGGTGTATTCCTGCGCAATAACTGTTGAGTCGGTCAATTCCTCTAAAACTTTTATATAATTAACGCACCCTTTGCCTTTAATGCCTTCTGTCTTCATCTCAATTTGGCCGTTTGGTAAAAGTTTTATTTTCATTTGTCTTCTTGCCATAATTTTTTCCTCTTAATCAATGTAAACAGTTAACATAATTGAATCGTCTTCAAGAACTTCTTCCTCGTTGATTTCTAAGTTTCTGTTCTTTAGACGTTCTTTAATTTTGTTATAAGTTTGCTCTTGCACATTGAGCGCATACTCGCTATTGATGTCGTTAGCAATCTCATCAGTGTTTTCTTCAACAGAATCAATTCTAAGTGCGAACGGTTCTTCTTTACTAATTCTGACAAAGCTCACAAGCGCATTCTGAAGCTTGCAGTTAATTTCTAAATCAGAAACTTTCAAATCAGTAAAACCGTATTCTTTTAGAGTTTTTCCAAGAATATCAGCGTCTAAAAAGTTCGTCGCGTATTCTTTTGAGAGCATCTCTAAATCAGCCTCTTTGCACTCCGGATGAGCTTCTTTCAGAGCTTCTTTAATCCGTTCTTTTGAAAGATCATAATTCAACCTTTGGTTCTCTTTATGAAACGCTCTTTCAGAGTTTCTATTTTCTGCAGCCTCCATAGTTGACTGGATAATTCCTGCTGCCGCAGATATTAATAACATCGGAATCGAAATTATTGTAACTGACATATCATTCTTCCTTTACTTATTTATTAATTCTCTATATATCCAGGCCTCTGCCGCCTCTTGTGCCAAGGATATCGTCTTTCTTTTTGTCATCAGCTTGCTCGTAGTTGGAAAGATCTTTTTTGGTTGTCGCAGCAACCGCACGAACGTTCGCCCATTGACGTAGCGCGATAATTTGTTCTTTTTGAGTTGTTGAAAGCGGCACTGTGTTTCTGATACTTTGTTCAATATCAGAATATAATAACGGACGCTTTTCAAAGAACGCTTCATACAAGGCAGATACAACAATTTGTTCAATTTCAGCCCCGATAAAACCTTCTGTTGCCGCAGCCAGCTGCTGATACAAATCGTCATTTAACTGGATTTCACCCGCGACTGCTTCGTCTTTTAGTCTTTTGTTTAAGTGAAGCTTAAAGATTTCTGCACGCTCATTGAATGTCGGGATATCTACAAAGAAAATTTCGTCAAAACGACCTTTTCTGAGTAATTCAGGCGGCAAGTTTGAGATATTGTTTGCCGTTGCGATTACAAACACCGGAGATTCTTTTTCCTGCATCCAGGTAAGGAATTGACCGAAGATACGCGACGAAACACCACTGTCTGATTGTGAATTGAACCCGCTTAGACCTTTTTCAATCTCATCAACCCACAGAATAGACGGTGCGATTGCCTCTGCTGTCGCGATTGCACGGCGCATGTTTTCTTCTGAACTTCCGACAATACCGCTAAAGATTTTACTCATGTCAAAACGCAAAAGAGGAAGCTGCCAAATAGCACTCATAGCCTTAGCCGTCAAACTCTTACCGCAACCTGGAACTCCTGTAATAAGAACCCCTTTAGGCGCGCTCAAACAGTAGCTTTTTGCACTCTCTGACCAGGAATTGTTTCTTTTCACCAGCCAGTTTTTAAGGTTTTCCAAACCTCCGATATCGTCAATACCTAAGTCGCTTTGAACATATTCTAATATACCGGTTTTTCTAATAACTTGCATTTTTTCATTCAAGATTATTTTTAAATCACCAAGGTCGATTTTCCCGTCTTCAACCATCGCCAGCGCGAAAGCGTTTTCGACTTCCTGCATAGTTAACCCCATCGCGGCTTTGCATAATTTTTCTTTAATCTCAGGAGTCAAATCTTCCTGATTGATTTTGACGTTTTGCTGAAGCATTTTATCAAGCTTGTTTTTGATTTCAGGCAAAGTTGGCAGCGGAAAATCGCAAACAGTGATGTCCTTTTGCAGTGTCTCAGGAATAATGACTTCCGGTGCAATTAAAACAACATTTTTTCTCACCTGACTGGTTTTTAAAACAGGCACCAAATCTCTTAATTTTCTAATCAAATCAAAATCTGCACAACGATTTTTTATCCCAAAATTAACATGCAAATCGTAGAATATGAAAATGGAATCCTTAGCGTTGTTTTGGATAAAATCAAAAGCCTTATTTATACAAGTCGTTCCCGAACAAGCCTCGCCGTTTTCTTGGTTAACAAAACCTTTGGTTTGCGTCCAGACATAAACTTCACGCGGGATTTTTATAAGTTTTTCACTTTTGGCGATTTTACTTATCAAATTTGTTACGCGTTCTTCCTCAAATGTTGTTATGTAAATATAAGGGAACCTCGCTTTAATCATATTAGAGAATTTTTTAATAAACATTTCCAGCCCTTTCGATTGTGATCCTATACGCAAATTATATCATTTTTAATTTTATTGAAATCCCCCATTCCGTTGACAAATACAAGCCCCTTTTTATCAACCCTGATTTCAATTTTATTTTTTGAAATTGTAATATCTTTTTCGCAATATCTGTCGGTTAAAAACAAATATCTTTGGTTTTCAGAGCCAACCCACGGCCGTTCAGTTGTGAATTTGTCTTTCTCAAACGCGCCGTCAACCAGCAAATCAGTGTTTTCTATCAATTTATTAACGTGGGAATCATTGCGCGTTTGCAGTTCTTCGTATGTGTTTCCCGTGAAAGTCAGAACCGAAAGTCCTCTTTTTCGTATTTTCTCTGCTAATTTTGCCAGCGCTTTTGCCTGTTCAAACGGCTCTCCGCCCAAAAAGGTTACACCCTCAATATCAGGCTCTGCGCATATCATCTCAAACAATTTATTGATTTTGATTTTCTCGCCGGAACCTTTTTACCAAGTGGCTTTTGCCCAGCAGCCTTCGCATCGCCTGCTGCAGCCTTGAACCCAAATACAAAAGCGCTCGCCCGGCCCTTCAGCTTTGGTTTTATTCAGGATTTTATAGACTTCCAACTCCATTTAAAAATCAATTATTCTTTCTTCTTTTACTTTTTTTACTTTTTTAACGACGATTTCTTCTGTTTTAATTATCGGACGAATTTGTTTTTCATACTGAGGTTTAATCCCCATTTCAGTAATAAACTCATCGACTGATTTAAATCCGCCATTTTCTTTACGGTGTTTTACTATCTTTTTAGCAATCAAAACACTTATCCCCGGAAGCTCAGTAAGTTCTTCTTCTGAACAACTGTTTACATCAATTATCTCACCCGCTGCGACCGTTTGTTCGACCTGCACTGAGGCTGCTAGCGGAGCTTTTTGTTCTTCAACGGACTTTCTGGAAACAACCGCTTCACTTATAACAGCGTTACCCGCAAGCGGTTTTTGTATTTGCTCAAACGTTGTGTCGTTATCAAAAACATCACAAATTAAATCAAAAACTTCATCCGCGCTCACATCCATAAAATCCCTTGCGACTAGAGATAATTTCTCACCCATAGGGTTATAGAGTTTGCTTATAGCAGTGATTTCTTTTCTTCTTTTATTTAATATCACCGAGCAATTTTCGTTTGCCAGAGTGTGATCTCCGAACGCTTTTCTATAAGGTTTAAGATAATTTTGTGCATTTTGCAGCGCCCTTCTTCTGCTGCTGCGCCTTCTGACTGTTCTGTTTATTTGATCTACCAAACTTACGTCTTGATAACTATCTCGGTAATCGTACATATCCCGGGAATCATACCTGCCAAAAAAACCATATCTGCGATACCCCCTTCTTCCATTCGGCAAAAAGAGAGACGCAATAAATATGATTATGAATAGAACATACATGGACATTTTAAATGAGTGTTTCCTATCTGAACTGCTCGCTATATTATAATAACTCACATAATCCGACGGACTTTAAAAATGTAGCCAAAAATCATATTAACGATGTATTTGTGCATAATCCACCGATGTCATGGTAAAATTAGTAACATGAAAAGATTTTTTTGGGGATTAATATTTCTGCTTGTGCTCACATTTGTTGGCAAACCGGCGCTTGCTTATTCATACCTGGACAGCCATAAAAAATTATCCGTAACGACAGATGAAGCTAAATATACTCTGACCGTAAAAAATAATTACAAAGACAGTATAATTTATTGGGAAAGCAAGGATTTATTTGACGGTAAGATGATTAAGTTCATGCCGGGCGAAGTTAAGACTTTCAAGGATTTACTGCCCGAACTTCGTGAAGAAAATTATAATATCTGCCGCAAAAAACAGTTCGAGCTTGATACTAATAACACTGCGGCATTAACTGAATATTTTGGGTATAAGAACTACGACAATTACCCAAGAACCTGCCCTCTGGATAAAGAAATATTAGAAAGTGAAAATATCAATCTCAATATATGCGCTACAAACTTAGAAAATAAATCCTACCTTAAAGATTACATACAGGTGAATCAGATAAAAAATAATTCAGACAAAAAATTATACATAATCACACTGAACAGCACCTTTGATCAACTAATGCAAAAACGCAGCAATGAAGACACCACCATGTTCAAGAGTCGCGAAAAAATGATGGTTCTATCGTTCACCGGGCTGGGGGCATTGATATATCTCCCTGTCTGGGCAGTCGATGAGCTGGTTTCAAAACCGATTAATATCGCACGTGATGCAACCGCAGTAAAAAATATTTACATACTGCCCGAAGCAATTGAAGTTACAGAACTGCTGCCACAACAGGAAATAAGTATTAAATCTATCGGCTCCTATCTGGAAATCTATGATACAGAAAATAAAGTTTTTTATTCTATAAAAGCTAAAAAGAATTAACTTGAGTTATTATAGTCAACAACAATACAATATAGTTGACAGCAAATTTTGTTTTGACTATTATTGAGAAGTTCGCAAATGGAAATGCGGGCGTTTAGCTCAGTTGGTAGAGCATCTCCCTTACAAGGAGGGGGTCACAAGTTCGAGTCTTGTAACGCCCAATTAAAAAGATCAGATTCGTCTGGTCTTTTTTAATATTTGGCTGCTCAATGAATTTGTCAGAACCCATTATGAGCGAGCAAACCAACGCCCAAATATTTCATCCACAACTTTTCTTGCTTCTGCTGATGCTTCTTTCCCTTGCAAAGCTTTTTGTTTGATAGTGTCGCCTAATTTTTTTGATAACACATCTTCTATAATATTGCCATTCGTGTCAGTAAAACCTGTTATCATTGCAGAGTCGGTGACATTTCTGTAATTTGCGTAATTATCTGCATCATCAATCAAAAGGTCTTTTACTGCTTTTGTTAAAAGTTTCGACTCATCAAAACTAACATCTAAAATTGGACCAATTTGTTTTGAATTTTTAAACCCAATTTTAATTATTGGAAGTAGTCTTAGATGTGCAGGATCCATAGTTTTAGATACATTTTCAATTATTCCGCGCAATTGTGCTTGCTTGTTAGTTAAATACGTTAAAATACTTTGTGATAACTGACGTTTTTTCCAATCCCTTGTAACCTGTTCATACATTTTAAAACTTCTTCTGTCAATAGTCAGTCCATTGCCAAATGAAGCATTATGCTTTTGTTGATAACAGTTTGTGTAGCCTGCAAAATTAAGTAAAACTTTCATGATAAATATTTTCCTTTCCTCGTGATGGTATTTAAAGAACCAAACAAAATATTTTTTGCTAGTTAGTAAACCTTTGTAATAAGAAAGTTTGAAAATAATCCCATGTTGTTCAAAATCATCCTTTGAGTTTGTAATATAATATTTATTATGGAATTTATTACTAAAATTGAGAAATTATCAAACCTCGGGCTGGGGATTGCAAGAGTGGACGGCCAAGTCATCTTTGTTGAAAATGCTTGTCCCGGCGATGAGGTTAAAATAAAGATTACACATCAGAACAAAAGCTATGCGCGCGCGCAAATTATTGAAATGATTGAGCCTTCGCCTCACCGAGTTAATCCCCCTTGCGCCATGCAAAAGGTTTGCGGAGCATGCCAAATCCAGTTTATTGATTACGATTATCAATTGGAATTAAAACGCCAAATCGTTGAAGACGCCATGCGAAGCATCGGCGGAGGAGTAAATGGGATCGGGGAAATTGAAATTCCGCTTCCTATCGCAAGTCCTGAAAACTTTGAATACCGCCACAAAGTTCAATATCCGGTTGCACAAACCAAGGTTTCTAAACGAATCTTAGCCGGCTATTACAAACCGCAAACGCATGAAATCGTAAATATCAAGCACTGTCCGATTCAGCCAAAAGTTTGCGACAATATAATAAATTTCATCCGCGAAAGAGCCGCAGACTATGGCATAACCGGGTTTAACGAGAAAAAGTTTCACGGCGACCTTCGCCACATCGTAATCCGCATGTCACAATCAAACGGCAAGGTTCTTGTAACGCTCGTGATGAATTCCACAGGAGTTTTCGAGAAATTAAACAAATTCGCCAAAGCTATTTTTGAAAAATTCGACGAGGTTTCCGGCGTTTGCGTGAATTTCAATTCTAAAAAAACAAACGTGATTTTAGGAAAAGAAACAAAATGCCTTGTGGGCGAAGAATTTATAACAGAAAAAATCTTGGACAAAACTTTTAAAATCGGCGCAAATACATTTTTTCAAGTCAATCCAAAAAGCGCTGAAAACATTTTTAAGTACGTAAAAGATTACATCGCGAAGAATTTTGAAAAGCCACTCGTGCTGGATGCATACGCAGGGATTTCCGCGTTTGGACTTATTGTGACCGATGTTAGCGCTCAGGTAGTGAGTGTAGAAGAAAACGCTCAGGCCTGCGAATTAGCGCGCGAAACCGCGATCTTGAACAAGGTTGAAAACATAGAAATTAACAACCAGGATGCTGCTGAATTTTTCGCTAACGAAAAACGCGAGTTTGATGTGGTTATTCTTGACCCGCCCCGCAAGGGTTGTACACAAGAGTCTTTGGACGAAGCATTCCGTCTTTGTAAGGGCAAAATCATTTACGTTAGCTGCAACCCGGCGGCTTTGGCACGCGACTTAAAATACTTAACAGAAAAAGGCGGCCGAGTCGAGAGTATTCAGCCATTTGATATGTTTTGCCACACTTACCACGTTGAAAACGTTGCGATAATATCCGTGTAAAGATTAGATTAAGCTTTGATATTTAAGTTTGTTTGTAGTACCATGTTGGGCGTAGATATTAACCAAAGAAGGTGGAGAAAATGGTAAACAAACTTATCAAAGAAGACACAAAGATGTTTTTGACCGGTAATGAAGTTCTCGCATATGCTGCAAACGCCGCAGAAGCAGAATACATGTACGGTTATCCGATTACACCGCAAAACGAAATTATGCATACGTGGTGTAAATTGCTTCCAAAAACAGAAGCAGGATTTTTACAAACAGAAGACGAAATTTCCGCAGGTTTTTCAACGCTTGGCGGAATTTTAGCAGGTAAACGTGCTTTCACAGCAACGGCTGGTCCTGGTAACGTAATCATGCAAGACGCTATGTCAATGGCGGAAATGATGAGAATACCGTTCGTATGTGCTGTTATGCAACGTGGCGGACCGTCAACTGCTACAGTAATTTATGCTCAACAAGAAACTCGTTTGACTTGTTACGGCGGAAACGGCGAAGGCTTTAGAATCGTTTATTCAACAGCAGGTCACCAAGACTTGTTCGATTATATGATTAAAGCTTTCAACATGGCTTGGAAATATAAATTCCCAACTTTCGTTTTAGCTGACGGATACCAAGGTAAAATGAGAGAACCTGTTATGCTTTACGATCCGGCATCACGCGGAATTAAAATGGTTCCAACAGAGGCTTCATTGCTTGCACCTGGAACAATCGGTGTTGACAGAAAATCAATCCACATGCGTAACACTTTCAACATGGAAGAAGAGCTTATGGAAGTTCTTGACGAATACGCTGAAGAGTTTGCAAAACTTGAAGACGAAATCGCTGAATACGAAGAGTACAAAGCAGATGATGCGGAAATCCTTATCATCGCTCACGGTATCGTAGCTCGTTCTGCGAAAACCGCTATCGACGAACTTCGTTCAAAAGGCGTTAAAGCCGGTTTATTCAGACCGATTACTTTAAGACCGCTTGCAACAAAACCGTTAAATGCAGCTGTTAAACGCGCTAAGCAAATTCTGTTCACAGAATCAGCTAACGGACAAATGGCTCAAATGATACTAGAAGCAATCTACGGCTGCACAACTCCTTACTCAACACTTTACAAAATGGGTGTTGGTGTAACGGGTAACGACATCGTAGAAAAAGTAGAAGCAATGGCTAAACAGCCGGCTACAGTTTAAGAACTTAAAAAAATTCGAAAGGACATAAAAATTATGGCACATAAAATGGAATTACCACCAATCCTGCCAAAATCGCAAAACGAAGAAGTCGGTGCAAGTAAATTTTGCCCTGGCTGCGGTCACGGTATGGTATTGAAGACATTAGCATTTGCTATTGATGATATGGATTTGAAACACAAATCTGTTTTTGGATGCGACATCGGATGTTCGTTACTCTCGTGGAACTTCTTGGATATTGATACTGTTCAAACCCACCACGGACGTACAACAGCGGTTATCTACGGTGTAACTCGCGCTAACCCTGAAGCAATTGGTATTGCTTACATGGGCGACGGCGGCGGTTTAGCTATCGGTGCACAGCACTTAGTTAACGCAGCAGTTCGTGCAGAAAAAATGTTAATCGTATTGGTTAACAACACAAACTACGGTATGACAGGCGGTCAAATGTCTCCGACAACACTTCCTGGTCAAAAAACAGAAACTTCCCCTTACGGTCGTGACTGTTCAGTTACAGGTCAACCTGCGAAAGGTGCTGAAATGATCGCAGCAATTGCAGACCCTGCAAAATCATACGTGGCGCGTGCGAGCGTATCCAACTTACGTAAGTTACGTTCAACATTTAAAAAAGCGCTTAAAAACGTTGATGAAGGCGGCTTCTCATTTGTTGAAGTTCTTTCAATCTGTCCTCTTAACTGGAGAACAAACAACGTTGATACTTGGTCGAGACTTACAACTATGGAAGAGTTCTTTGAAGTAAAAGAATTCGTAAGTAGAGAAGAATTGGGGGCTTAAGCTCCTAGGTTGACCTGCGAAATAAAAGGTGAACCTGCAAAGAAAGGATAAAAGAAATGGCTAGAACTAAAATAGTATTAGCAGGTGAAGGTGGACAAGGCGTCCAGTCTATCGCAAAAATCCTTGTTGAAGCTGGTTATGAAGCTGAAAAACAAGTGTTATATATCCCGAACTTCGGGGTAGAACAACGCGGCGGCGTTTCGATTGCATTCTGCCAAATCGCAGATGAAACAATCGGCGAACCACGTTATTCAAAAGGCGACATCGTGGTTATGCTCTCAGACAGAGCGCTTGACAGATGCGAAACCTACGTTGACGAAAACACAACTATGATTTACGACTCGTCAGTTTGTACAAGAGCACCAAAATGCAAAGGCAAAAAGACCATCGCAATCGAAGCAAACAAAATCGCTAACGAACAGTTGAGCGCAAGAGTTTTCAACATCATTATTCTTGGTGTAATTCTTGCAGCAACTAACGTCGTTGACATTGAGGATGCAAAAAAAGCGATGGAATTAGCGTTAGGCAAGAAGTTTGATGCTAAACCTGAATTGAGAGAACTTAACTACAAAGCTCTCGAAGTAGGCATGAACTTAATCAACGAAAAAACAGCAGTCTAGCTCTCCTGTCATTCCGGACTTGATCCGGAATCTTCCACCGTTGAGGTTTTCATCAGCCGTATCAGTGGAAGATCCTGAAACAAGTTCAGGATGACAATAATGCTAGTCTCCGAAATTTGAAAGGACAGAAAAATGAACCAAACATTTGAATATCAAGGTTACAAAGTAGAAGGCGTTGCTAAAGGCAAATCTGACTACTACGTATATACAGAATTATGCAAAGGCTGCGGACTATGTCTTGCAAAATGCCCGATTAACCTAAAAGGCGAAAAATGTCTTAACTGGTCAAAAGAGGTTGGTATCTACCAAACCCCTGCAGTTGAGCCGGACCCGTCGCTTTGCATCGGCTGCGGAACATGCGCTCTGGTTTGCCCGGACTGCGCAATTCGTATTGAAAGAAAACCAAATTAAAAGGAGGAATTATTATGATACGAGGTATAATGCCGTTGGGCAAAGCATGTGTTGGGCAAGCAGAGAGAAAAATAATGTCTCCCGAATGTGCAATACGATTTTTCGCGGATAATCCCAATGCAGCACCACTCACACACACTTTAAAGAATGGGACCAAAATAACTCTCTTTTTGAAGAGTTGGGGCAATGTAATTAAATTAGTCTTTAATCCTAAGACGGATTTTTATTCTGAAGCTCTTTTTAGTGCAGGGCAGGAAGTACCTAGCTCCGTTCGTTGCATAAGAAGGAGACAGGTCGCTGATTTTGAAGCTACTTCTGGGGCGCGCTACGCACATAACGGACCAGTTCCAGCTAATTACAGAAGGAAATTGACGTTAGAAAGAATTTGGGATGATAACATTCGTACAGGACTAGGAAGTGGATACAATGCCCCTTTATATTATGCGCCTGAGCCGGGTAAAACAAATTTTAGACTAGGTGGGCGTAATCAAGAAATTACAGGTCCGTTACACCAAGCAAAAGTCAATGCAGATGCAAACTATATGGCAGGACAAATCCTCAGAGGTGCAACAGCATAGAATCAAAACATATAAAAAGTGCAGGTGTTATGCCTGCACTTTTTATATTCTTAAATTTGAAGCGCCTTTGAGATAGACAAATCTTGGAGTGAAATTTTCCGAGCAGTTTAGCACAATTAAAAGTCGCAGGCATTTTTCGATTGCGCCCGGCACGTCGAGTTCGTTATAACACATCATCGCAACTTCATCCCAGCCAAGTTCTGTGCGGGCAAACTTTGCAGGGAAATCCGCGTTTAAATCTTTTGTCAGGGTGAAAATCGCATGCGAAATATTATGCGGCTTAATATCGTTAGCCTCAATCATCGCATTTAGCAATTCAAGAGTCCCTCCTCTCAAAGCCTCTTTTGTATTTTCTTCTATTGTAATCGCTCCGCGTATTCCTTTTGTTGTCATATTTTCTCCTAATATATTCTTATTTGTTTGTCATCCTGAACTTGATTCAGGATCTTCCACTGACACGACTCACGTAAACCCCAACGGTGGAAGATTCCGGATCGAGTCCGGAATGACAGAAGGGTGTTTTTATAATTTCACGCCGTTTGCCCAGTCGCGCGCGGCCATTTCGCCTTTGCCTTCGGGTTTCACTCTTGTGAGGAGCAAAACTCCGTCAGAGGTGCCGACTTCAATACCTTCTTTTGTTGCCCTCAATATACCCACAGACAAATCTTTATTCGGCAGCACTTTTGTTTCAATAACTTTCACCATTTTATCGTTATGCGTAAAATACGCCGACGGACATCCACAAATCCCGCGAACAAGGTTGTGGATTGCACGCGCGGAATTGTTCCAGTCGATTACGCATTCTTCTTTTGATAATTTTGTAGCAGGACAAACACAATCCTCGCATTGCGGAATCGGTTCTAATGTCTTGTTATAAAGCCCTACGAGTGTTTCTTCCAAGAGATTTGGCGATTCGTCGCTGATTATCTGACTCAATTCCTTAACTGTCATGTGCTCATGAATGTGAATTTTTTGCTGCAAACAAATATCACCCGCGTCAAGTTCCAAAACAGTAATCATTGTGGTGATTCCCGTTTCTTCATCGCCATTAATTATCGCTCGTTGAATCGGGTTTGCACCGCGGTATTTTGGCAGCAGGGAAGCGTGCAGATTAATCGTTTCAAATCTTGGGATGTCCAAAACCTCTTGCGACAAAATCTGTCCAAACGCAAAAGTTACAAAAAAATCAGGTTTCAGATCACGCAACGCATCCATAATTTCCGGTTCTTTGCGGATAGATTTCGGCTGAAAGATTGGCAAATTATGCTCCATTGCAAACTCTTTTATCGGGGAAGCGGTGAGTTTATGTCCGCGCCCTGCCGGTCTGTCGGGCTGGGTCACAACAGCAAGCACATTAATTTTGTCGCTGTTATATAGATATTCCAGCGATTTTAGTGCAATTTTTGGTGTCCCGAAAAAAACTATATCAATCATTCTCTTTTACTTTCTTTCGTCATTCTGAGTTGTGCGAAGGATCTCAATGCTCTTAGATTGCAACGATTTTGAGATGTTTCGGCCTCGCCTCAACATGACAAAATATTTACCCTTGCTCCCAGTCATCACCGTTAAAGAGCCTGTCAGCCTCTACGGGCGGCAGGTTATATTTTTTAAGCAGGTCATCAACTTCAAAGCGGTTGTCACAGTGGTCGATAAACAAAATTCCGTCAAGGTGGTCGTTCTCGTGCTGGATTACGCTCGCAAGCAGGCCGCCGTCAGCTTCCATAATAAACGGTTTGCCGTTGCGATCAAGCGCTTTAACCATAATCTTTTTGTAGCGGCGGACTTTTGTATAAACTTCAGGAAAGCTTATGCAGCCTTCGTTAGTTATATAACCGCCGGATTTTTTGATAATTTTAGGGTTAATAAAAACAATAGGGTTGAGCGGTTCATCGTTTTTGGAAGTGTCAATAACAAAGATTCGATAGTTTGAACCAATTTGCGGTGCCGCCATCCCTACACCATTTTTGGCATACATAGTATCGAGCAAATCCGCGACTAAATCCTGAATTTTGCGCGAAACCTTATGAACCTCTTTTGAGGGTTCACGCAGACTCGGTGTTCCATATTCCAAAACCTTCTTTACAGCCATTTTTACCTCAAGGGACTTACATTAATCGGACTTGTTTCTCAAGCCCAATCCCATCTACCCCATTATACACTAAATTACTATCTTAAATCAAGGAATTTGTGTACTTGCGGGATTAGGCGTGTGTTTGGGTATTTTTGTATGAAGCGGTCAAGGATTTCTGCAGCAAATTTGTTTGTGACAGCCATTCTATTGCCAACCATTCTCGGCTGTAAAATTAACAAAATTCCAAACTGCTCGCCTAATTTAGCGCAGGCTTCAAGTTCAGCATCAGTAATGTTATTATCAAAAACAATTTTAGCGAAAACTTCCGGCTCAAAATCGGACTTGTTTAAGTCACCTGGTATATTTACCCCTTTGCCGCGACAATTATGGAAGAACTTTTCGTGGAACGGGATTGAATTTGGGATTCCGGTCGCACTTTCTAACTTAATATCCGCGGACACAATGTCTACAAGCGGCTTAACTTCTAGAAATTTGTCGGCAAGAGTTGCGTTAGTTTCGAGATAAATCTTTTTGCCCGCGCGCGGAAGAAATTCTTTCAAAAAATCAGTCTGCAAGAGCGGCTCACCGCCTGTGAGAGAAATTGAGTGGATGGTTTTCAAGTCAAACTCGTGGATTTTTTTGGCAAGCGACTCGGGCGTGTGTTCTTCAAAAGCTTCGTTCGGCGCAAAATCTGTATCGCAATAATTGCATTTCAAATTACAGTTGCAAAACCGGACAAAAAGCTGTTTTACCCCCACATAAGGACCTTCCCCCTGGACAGAGGTGAAGATTTCTTTGATTTTTACTTTATCACTCATTTAATTCTCCTGGTACGAACAACTACTTTAGTATTATGTACCACTGCAAGTCTCCCTAAACCCAGATTCTGAATCAAGTTCAGAATGACAAAAGAATTTTTACTTTATCACTCATTTAAAAGATTTTCCCGGATATCGCAAGTTGAGGCCTTGCGCAGTTTTTCGTACAATCTGGTTTCATCATCCGACAAAGATGACGGAATTTCAATACACACCGTGACTATCATGTCGCCTGATTTTCCCGCGCCAAGGTTAGACTTGTCCTTTACATTTACCCCTCCCTGACCTGCCAGTCTGAATTTTTGCCCTGAATGTGTATGCGGCGGAATTTTTAGAGAAATATTCCCGCCAAAAAATGGGATTTCAATATCAGCGCCAAGCGCTGCTTCAAAAGGCGTAATCGGAACTGAATAATGAATATCCGCGCCTTCGTATTTGATGCGCGAACAGCCCTCGATTTTGACAATCAAATACAGATCGCCATTTTTGCCGCCGTTGCTGCCCTCATTGCCTTCTCCTTTAATACGTAATTTGCCGCCGTTTTTTATGCCTGCCGGAATAGTAACTGATATTTTTTTATGTTTGTTGGCTTCCCCTTTGCCATCGCACTCAGGACACAATGCTTTGTTGATAAATTTTCTACCCTGACATTTAGGGCAGGTATGTGTGTGCAGCACATTAACCGTACGGGTTGTCCCTTCTATTGAATCTTTAAACGTGACTGAAACATCCGCGTAAACATCTGTACCGTTTTTTGGAGCCGGCTTCTCTTTTTTGGAAGTGGGTTTTCGTTTTGAGCCGGAGGCTTTTACATACTCATTAAACATTTCGTTTATCGCGTCAGTAAAAAGCTTACTCGCGGTGGCTTCCTCAGAGCTCTCTGATTTAGCTCTCTGCGGTTCGCTCTGGTAGCTTTCCTTTTTTGCACTGGAAGTTTTTGCGGATTTGAAGAATCCATTTACTGTGTCATATTGCAAGCGTTTTTGTTTGTCAGAAAGCACGTCATAAGCTTTTGAGATATCTTTAAATCTCCCGTCATCGCCGCAAACATCAGGGTGGAATTTGCGCGCTAATCTGCGGTACGCGGTTTTTAGCTCGACCTCGTCGCACCCAATAGCAACTTCTAAAATCTCATAGTAATTTTTGTTCACTATCATATCTTTATTTATAATGATGTTGAGATTTTTTTCAACTATTCGACAGCACAAATTTCTTGGCAAAATGTTTTGCCCTTATATTCAGTCGAACAAATATCTTCGCACAGATTTTTACGCGCCCTTGAAAGGGTTGCGGCGGCACTGGTTATGACATCTGATGCATTTTTACAACTATTGTCAGAAAATATTAAGCACGAAACCGCCGAGTTCTCGCTCATTTTAATATGTTCATAATCATCCGCAAACGCACCTGCAGCACAAGCTTCAAAAAGTTTGTATAAGTTTTCATCGATTAGTTCCAAAACTGCCTGTGCGTCATGGTCTTGGAAAAATGATGTGAAGTTCTCTACACTGTATTTGCCGTCGTTTTTCAAGACGCAATTAACACCCAAAATCCCCGAATACGGATGGCCTTGATGCTCTTTATCAGCAAGCGCCCGCATCACAACATTTTTCATAAGCATGTCTTCTAATTCCACTGAAATCTTATAATCCGGCGCATACGTCCCAACGCTTTGCATAAAAAGTTCTCTTTTTTCATCCTGGGTGTATTTGTAATCCGCCGCTGACAAAATCGGCACCGCATAAAACCCGTCAGTTACAACATAAAAAGTAAAATGATGCCCGTAAACATAATCTTCAATAATGATTTTCTTTTCATCTTGTGAAAGTAATTCGTCAATGATATTTACCGCCGCTCCGACAGTAGTGGCAACCCCTGCTCCGTCTTCTTCCCCGCTGATAATGACCGGGAAATTGGAGTTTTTTAAATAATCTGTTGCCAGTTTTGCATCAGAATAAGTTCCGAACTTTGGAGTCGAAGCGTGCAATTTGTGTAAAAACTTTTTGCCCATAGATTTGCTCAACACAAAATCCGCTGCCTGCGGAGTCGGCGCGAAAATCAATTGGTGATTAGAATGAAAAATATCAGAAATATCATTTGCAATCGCTTTGTTTGAACATGCAATTGTCAAATTAATTTCGTTCTTAATCGCAAAGCCTAACAATTCCTGAGGCTTGTCCTCTCTTATATCAACAAGCGTCGCAAATTCTGCCATAAGAGAGTTTCCCGGTGCAGCAAAAATTTCTCCATACTGGGAGAGTTTTTTAGCAAGCGCGTATTCTTTCAGCCCTGTTCCGACAATAAGGATTTTTTTCGCAGCTTGTATCATGTTACTCCTTCATCTTCTACACACTACCGTCATTCTGAGCAGCGCTAAGAATCTCAATATCTTTTATTATAACATTAACTTAGAGAAGTTTCGCTAAGCTCAACACGACGAAACTACTCACCCCTGCTGGGAGTTAGCGCCGGACACAACCTCAATCAACTCCTGCGTAATCGCATCCTGACGGGATTTGTTGTATTGGATTGAAAGCTCGCCAATCATTTTTTCAGCATTGCTCGAAGCCGCCGACATCGCAGTCATTCTTGAAGCAAGTTCGCTCGCTTGAGCCTCAAGGATTGAGTGGAAAATGATATTAGTAATATAGAGTGGCACAACTTTTTGCAAAATATGGTGCAAGTCCGGTGTGAATTCCATAACAGCCTCAGGTTTGGAGCTTAGCACTTGATTGTTCCCAAGTCCGCTGCTTTCATCCAACGGCAAGACTGTCCATTCTTCTACCGCATAGCTCATCATATTTCTAAAACGTGTTGTTATAACTTCAATTTTATCAATTTTGTCGTTAACAAAATATTCGGCAAGGTCTTCTGTCAGAAGGTTTGAAGCGTTACCTGTCGGGTCGTTCATAACGCTTAAATAAGTTTTGGCAACCTCGCAGTTTAATCCTGCACAGCGTCTTTTTAACGGTCCAATACCCTTTTGACCAACAATAAAAAGAATCGTTTTAATGCCCTGCGCATTGTATTCTTCAATTTTGCTGACAGTTTTTCTAACAACATTCGCGTTATAAGCACCCGCTAACCCTTTGTTTGAAGTCACTACAAGCAAGCCGACGGATTTGATTTCGCGTACCTGCAAAAGTTCCGGGTAATTGTCCACCGCTGATTTGATTTTTAATGTCGCTGAACTATAATCCCCGCCAACTGCATGCAGAAGTTTGCGAAACATTTCGTTGAGTTCGTTAGTGAACGGACGCGCAACTTTAGCGGTATTCTCGGCCTTTTTAACCTTCGCCGCCGCAACCATCTTCATAGCACGAGTAATTTTCTTTGTGCTCTCAACGCTGACTATTCGGTTTTTAATGTCTTTTAAGTTAGTCATTACTGTTTATCAATATTCCTATCTCATGTCTTGCATTATCGGCGGCTCGGAAAAGCGTGGTTTTCCTCACCTGGGCGGGCTGGGTTCGCATTGCTCACGCGGCGCCCTTGCCGAAATCCGCTAAAAAGTCTTTTTGAATTTTTCAAGGTGTCCGCACAAGAACGCTTTGTCATCATCTGAAAGTCCATCAGCATCATTTAGACGGCTGTTCAAGTCAGGCAAATTTGCTTCCTGATAAACAAACCATTCTTTTTTGAAACGCCCGATTTCATTGGTCGGAACATCATCCAACCAGCCCTCGTTTGCAGCAAACAGAACACTCACCTGCTGAGCAACGCTCAATGGCTGATATTGCGGCTGTTTTAGTACAGCAGTCAGTTTCTCACCGCGCAAAAGTTGGTTTTTAGTTGCCTGGTCAAGGTCAGACGCAAACTGAGCAAACGCCTCAAGTTCGCGGTATTGAGCTAAATCCAGCCTTAATTTACCCGCAACCTGTTTAATCGCCTTAGTCTGAGCCGCACCGCCAACACGAGAAACCGAAATCCCCGCATTAATTGCCGGACGCACCCCGCTGTTAAACAAGTTGCTTTCTAAGAAGATTTGTCCATCTGTAATAGAAATTACGTTTGTCGGGATATACGCAGATACGTCTCCCGCTTGGGTTTCGATAATCGGAAGCGCTGTAATGCTGCCGCCGCCGTACTCATCAGACAACTTAACCGCACGTTCTAATAGACGTGAGTGCAAGTAGAAAACGTCCCCAGGGTACGCTTCACGTCCCGGCGGGCGCTTCAACAACAAACTCATCGCACGATATGCTTGCGCGTGTTTTGACAAGTCATCATAAATAATAAGAACATCTTTGCCTTGATCAAGGAATTCTTCCCCAATCGTAACTCCCGCAAACGGAGCGATGTATTGCAATGGCGCCGGAACGTTTGCTGTTGCCGACACGATAATTGTGTAATCCATTGCGCCGAATTCTTCAAAAGTTTTCGCCAATTGTGCTACAGTAGAGGCTTTTTGACCAATTGCAACGTAAATACAAATTACGCCGTTACCTTTTTGGTTGATAATTGTGTCAATCGCAATCGCTGTTTTACCTGTTTGACGGTCGCCGATGATTAGCTCACGCTGTCCGCGGCCGATTGGTGTTAGGGCGTCAATCGCAGTTAAACCTGTCTGCAATGGCTGGTGAACCGATTTTCTGGTAACAATCCCCGGTGCAACACGCTCAATTGGACGGGTTTTAGAGTATTCATAATCCCCTTTGCCATCAAGCGGTTTCCCTGTCGGGTCAACAATCCTTCCGATAATATTTTCGCCAACCGGAACAGAAGCAATTCTGCCTGTTGTTCTAACAGTCATGCCTTCTTTGATATGGGTGTATTCACCCAAAATTACAACCCCGACATTATCTTCGTCAAGGTTAAGTGTCATAGCTAACGTATCATGCCCATCGTCAATCGTTACAAGCTCACTTGCCATAACATTACGAAGCCCGTAAACACGCGCAATCCCGTCACCTACCTCGATTACCGTTCCGGTATTTGCAACTTCTGCCTGCAGGTCAAAATTCTCTATTTTGCTCTTAATAATTGAGCTAATCTCGTCCGGTCTTATTAGTGCCATATCTGTACCCCTACCCTTATTTAATTCGTCTCTCTTACCCCTAATTATATCATAAAAATAATATTGCAATGGGGCAAATTGACAATTATTCGGGTAAAATTCAGGCTAAATTTTGGCTCAATGTAAATATGTGTAAATATTTACTCCGATATAGGCGAATAAGTGTTCAAAAAACTTTTTATGCGTTTTAGGATAGAAGAACAACACATGCAAGAAGGAAAAATATGAGAATTTATGCAATAGGCAATTCGCAACCAACAAACAACCAAGCATTTAAATCGGCTATGCCGAACAAACAAGTGGCAACATTTTTAAGCACCGAGGTAGCGGAGTTCCGCAAGTCTATTCAGCCAATCAGCAACAAGGGGCAAAGTGTTTTTCAGCAAGTCTGTGACAGTCTTTCTGAATTAACAAAATGGCGAGAATTTTTAAGAGAAGCAGAAGCAAGGATTCAAAAAGATCTTGGCACCCAAGAAACAGTGAGCTTCAGCAAAGTGGATGCAGCACTATCAGATTTTGCCAAGGAGTGGGACTTACGAAAAGCCCGGGAATATATTTTGGAGAATATCAGCAATACAGCACCAGTAGAAAAGTTTGAGTTAAAAGCGGGTAAAGGAATAGCGGACGCCTCAGAGATAGACACAGTCAGAAGGGTCATCGCTGAGAACAGCACAGATACCGCAAAAAAACGACAAGCAGACAATGTTGCAACTGCAGAATATTTAGCTGCAAATGCACAGAGCCCTACAGCAATCTTTCATTACTTTCGCGGCATTATTGAACACAAAGAAGAACTGGGTGGGCCTTATCATGCAAGGCTAAAGGCTTTGTTTCAGGAGCTAAGACAAAGTACAAGTGCAGCAATGGCAGCAAGAAAAATTGCGTATAGCAGCGAAGGTAAAAGATGGCCTGCCTGGATGACTTCGTAGATATTATTTTAGACCAAGGCTTTTTCAAGCTGGTCGATTTTGCTTTTTACACTCGCATCAATTACGTCATCGCCAATCTTAACGACCAATCCTGCGATAATTTCAGGGTTTAAACTCCATTGAGTCTGGATTGTTTTGTTTAATTTTTGGGTTAATTTTGCGGTGATTTTTTCTTTTGCTTTATCGTTTAATTCCACCGCTGAAACGACTTCAACATGTGCGATGTTTTTTGTTTTATCAATGGCTCCTTTGTATGCCGCAACAATGCCATCAAACTCCTTGAAACGATTTTTGTTTATTAGAATCTTTAGGAATTCGACCATTTTAGGGCTAATGTCTTTTGAGAAAACCTCATCAATAACCGCTGATTTCTGCGCTTCCGGAATTGCCGGGCTAACAAGAGCCGACACAAGATCAGGGGAACTCTTCAAAATTTCGCTGACAACATCCAGCTCCGCTCCCGCATCTTCGATTTCGATTAATGCGTTTGCGTAGTTTTTGGCTATAGTTGATATTCTTGAAATTTTTCCCATCATATTTGTTCAATACTTTCTTCTATAAATTGTTCGTGTAGCTTCGGATTTTCCTCAAGCATTTTTAGGATTTTTGTTCTGGCAAGTTCGACAGAATCTTTTGCGGTTTTTGCAGTAAGACCTGAGGAGAGCTTTTTCTCTTCAGACTCAAGCGCTTTTTGTGCGCCGGTTTCAATTGCCTTAACTTTATTTTCAGCACGTTCTGTGATTTGCTGCACGAGCATTTTTGCCTGAGATTTAGCGTTTTTTAGAGCCTCTTTTACATCTTCTTCGACTCTTGCGACTTCGCCTTTTGCCGACTTTAGTTCTTTTTGTGCGTGGTTTTTTTCTTCTTTTGATTTATCTATACTCTCAATAACCTTGTTTTTTGCCCCTTCAATAAGCGCGCCGAAATGAACTTTTCTATCGATTAGCACAAAGAACAAAATCATGAGTGCAAAGTTAAATGCGTTGCTTTTGACTAAGTAGTTCCAAATTCCCATGAAATCCATCACGCACGCCCTCCAAGAATTTTACTTGAAATTCTTTGTGCAAGGTCTTCAACATGTTCAGTTAAATCCACTCTCTGCGCATCGTCATTCAAGCGGCTTTTTTCTTCTGCGACCTCTGCTTGCGAACGCTGTTTTGCTGCGTCAATTTGTGCATGCGCATCTTGGGCGGACACATTAACTCTATCGTTCACGATTTCTTTTGCCTCTTTAGACGCAAACAAAAGCTTTTGCTCCTTGTCTGCCAATAACATGCCGGCTTGTTCTCTGGAATTTTGCGCTTCACAGTAGTTTCCATCAATGAGGTTTTTGCGCTCATTGATGATGTTTAAAATCGGTTTGTAATATATCTTGTTCATTATTGCGATGAACAAAATAAAACTAACCATTGCTACTAGAAATGTTGCATTCAGTTCCATTTTTCTCCTTGAGTTATTTTATGAGTGAAGCGAATTAAACGAACTATTCACCATTCACAACTCACCATTCACTATTTTGCAAGCAATTGAAGTGCTACTACAAGCGCATAAATCGCTGTTGCTTCTGCAAGGCCCGCACCGATTAGAAAGTTAACGAGCGCTGTGTCTTTGATTGCCGGTTGTCTTGAAATCGCATCTAACACACCTTTTGTTGCAATACCAAGGCCTAAGCCTCCGCCGATTGCTCCAAAACCAATTGCAATCCCTGCGCCTAGTTTAGCCATTTCTGAAGTTTGTGCTACTACTTGTTCTACTGTCATAATGTTCTCCTTTTTATTTTTATTTTTATTTAGTATTTTTTAGTGTTCCTCGGTTTGTACTGCCATTGCTATGTATACTGTTGATAATAGCGTAAACACAAGTGCTTGTATCAACGCGACAAATAATTCAAACAGCATAAACGGTAATGGTAATACGTATGCACACAAACTTACAAAGGTGAAGACTAAAACTTCACCGGCAAGAATGTTTGCAAAAAGTCGAAGCGCGAGCGAAAACGGACGCACAAAGTGCTCCAACAGGTCAACAAGTGAGATTATGATCCCGTCCATACTAATCCCGTGGAAAAAGAACTTGAACCCTTTTTTCTTCACGCCATAGAAAATATAATAAATAGACACAACAAGCGCCATCGCTGCGGTCATATTTAAATCATTGTTTGGAGAGGCCAATTCCCCGTGGTGCAAGTGGATCAAATGCCACGGAAGCTGTCCTACAAGGTTTGCGGTTAAGATAAAGAAAAACAGCGTCAGCAACAACGGTGAGTGCTGATAAGCCGCTCTTTCGCCCATAGTCGACTTTGAGATATCAACGAAGTAGTTAATAATCCCTTCGCCAATAATCTGCAATTTATTTGGAACAACAGAAACTCTAGCGTTTGTAACAAGTGCCAGCACTAACAACAGCGCCATAGTAAGCCACATGGTAATCAAGGTATCCATATTTAAAGACACTACATGCCCTGCGATATTAAAGCTCTGCACCCAATGTTCCATTTGTCCCTTTTCTAATATAACATACGACTTTTTCGGAAGCGCTTTTGCAAAACCTTTCAAATCCCACTGACATTTTCATTGTCGCTTTCATTGAGTCATGCACTCGCTCGGTTGTCATCCTGAAGTTGATTCAGGATCTGTCCACCTAGACGCTCGCATCTGCTTTGCTTTATAGGTTTTATCGAATGCTCCCTTTCCCTGCAACAATTTTATTACGCTGAAAATTTATTTTCAAGTTAAAATGGATATATGGAAATAATCTACTTTGATGAACTACCTTCAACAAACACTTACGCGAAGGAAAACATAGAGCAGCTGGCAGACAAAACTGTAATTCACACCGGCAGACAAACAGCCGGCCGCGGTCAGTTTGAGCGCTCATGGGTGGATTTTGGCGGGGATAATTTATTTGTCTCAATCATCTTAAAACCATCAGATACCTTTAAAGACGAATACTCCTGCTATACTTTAAAAATGGCGCAAGCACTTTGCGAAGTCTTAAAAACCTACGGCATTGAACCGGAAATCAAACACCCGAATGATGTTTTAGTGGGCGGGAAAAAGATTGCAGGAATTCTTTGTGAAACCTCAACCCGCGGGAATAAATTTAAAGGACTTGTGCTTGGCGTGGGCGTAAATTTAAACGCAGTGCCAGAAGCCCTATCACAAGTTTCTGACCAAAAAACAACCGCCTTGAATTTAGAAATTTCAAAAGCGGTCGATTGTGATATATTTTTAAAAAAAATGCTAAACGAATTTTTTTTAACTAATAATGATGTTTAACTGTATTGTGTATCTTTAAGCTCCAATTATCGAGTTGGGCTGTTATAGCGGCAATTTGCCTGTTTACCGCGGCAAGAGCACTCTTAGCATTTGGGTTGGTTTTTCTACCCAAGACTTTAGCCTGCCCACGAAGTGTTTCTAATTGTTTGCCTAATTGCGCGCTTGCCTCTTTGGAATAAGGAGTGTCAATTAACGATCTTAAGGCCCTATTACTCCCAAACGATTGTTGCGTACTTTGTATTCTTTGAATTTGCATGTCTTTCCTTTCGGTTATTTTTTGGGGTTCATTTCTTCATGTAGCTTATTTAAAGCAGCTGTGAATTTTATATAAAATGCGTTAAGCTGTGTTGCTAAGGTCGTTTTTTCCGCAGATGTAACATTTGGATCATTCAGCTTATTATATATTTGGTGCTGATTATTTAAGTAAGTTGAGTAGAGTGACTGCAATCTTTTTGTTTGAGCCTCGTATACAGCTATTCTCAACGCTTTACGGTCTGGCATGTGAATGCCAAATTTTGGTGACGTTTGTCCTTGTATTCGCTGAATTTGCATAATTTCTACTCCAGTTATTCCCCGAGTTACAAAATATAACACAGATTTCAAAAGTCGTAAAGGATTATTTTTGTTAGCATACTGTTCTTTTGTTACTTTTTGTAATAAAATAATACGCATGAGCGAACTTTATAAACAATCCGGGGTAAATATTGACGAGGCAACCAGCCTTGATATCAAACTGTTTGGTGCCAACAAAAAGGAACTCGACAGATTTGCGGGAGCTGTCGAAGCCGACGGAGTTAAATTAGTCACCTGCTGCGACGGGATTGGCTCAAAGATTATTCCGCTGCTTGAGCGCAAACTCTATAACACAATCGCGGTTGATTTGGTCGCGGCAAACCTCAACGACCTTGCAACACAGGACGCAAAAGCCGTCTTATTTGTGGATTACATTGCGGTACATAAACTCGACAGCGACGTGATTTCAAAAATTGTTCTTGAATTAAAACACGAATTATTCAAATATAATTGTATCTTAGCAAGCGGTGAAACCTCCGAACTCCCGCATATTTTGCAGGAGGGTAAAATTGATATCTGCGGATTCGTAACCGGGTTAGGAACCAGAGACAAGAGACTAGGGACTAGTATGGTAAAAAATGGAGATACCATTATAGGACTTAAATCTTCAGGAATCCATGCAAACGGCTTTACTTTGGTGCGAAAATTATACGACGAAGGCCGCCTAACAGACAGCGAGTTTGAAGCCTGCTTAAAACCGACATGCGTTTATTACAGCGTTATGCGCAAACTCTGGGAAAAAGGACTCGTTAAATCCGCCGCACACATCACAGGCGGAGGGATTTACAATAACCTGATGCGCGCCATACCACCAGGATTTGACGCTTCATTAGATGTTGGCTCAATCCCAGGCATGATGATTTATCGAAGCTTGGAAAGACTAATCGGTGATGAAATCTGGGAAGTTTTCAACTGCGGAGTCGGGTTCTGCATAATTGCAGCCCAAGAAGACGCCGCTAAAATCCTTGAAATCACAGCAGAATTTGAACCGTTTATTCTCGGTACAGTGAGGGAACTGTGAAAAAACTTGCCGTAATGGGGTCGGGTAACGGCAGCAATTTTGAAGCTATCGTAAACCATTTAAAAGATGTCGAAATCACATGTATTTCAGACATTGAAGACGCTTATATCCTAGAGCGCGCAAAGCGGCTCGGAGTCGAAGCTATTTATTTGCCACTCGAAAAAAACTTTGAATATTTTAGTGAAAATAAGTTTGATTTAATCGCACTCGCCGGCTACATGCGGATTTTACCGCCGGAAGTTTTGGAGCTTGGCAGCTTTGTGAATATTCATCCGTCTTTGCTGCCGGCATTTAAAGGAAAAGACGCAATTAAACGTGCTTATTTAGCGGGGGTAAAAGTCAGCGGGGTAACTGTTCATTGGGTTGAAAACGATGTTGACTGCGGAAAAATCATCGCACAATATCCCGTTTTAATCGGGAATTTAACAAAATTTGACGAGTTTGAAACAGAAATCCACAAGATTGAACACGCGCTCTACCCTGTTGTTATCGAAAAACTATTAAACGACGAAGTCTTTGATTTCTCAGACTTACTTGGAGGACCGCGTCAGGGTTGCGGCGGGCATGGCGGTTGCAGCGGCTGCGGCAGTCACTAATTATGACTGTGACGACGCAAAATGGTTTTTGCGTTATAAGCGCACCAAGCAGCGCTGAGCTTATCATTTAGCATAGCCAATCTCATGCTGTCCTCAGGATTCTCCTGCCAAGAAAGGTTCGTAGTCTGTAGTTCAGCTGATTTCTCTCCCAAAAGATTCAGCTCTCGCAAGCATCTTGCCTTTGACCTTGATAGGACAATCTTTGCATTATTTTTAACAGTTCTAGCAATTGCCGTAATTTTCATTCCCGAGTCCTTATGTTAAAAAACTACTGTACCATAAAAATTCAAAAAAGAAAAGATGTTTATATTTTGGTTATAATTATTCATATGGCAAAAGAAAACGGACTGAAAATATTAGTTTATGGCTCCGGCGCGCGCGAGCAGGCGATTGCGGATGCGGTTTCAGTTGGAAACAAGGTTATCGTTTATGCCGAGCCATCAGGATTTGGTTTTGACCTTGTGATTTTCGGCCCTGAAAAACCTTTATGCGAAGGGCTTGCTGATGAATTTCGTGCTAAAAATATTCCTTGCATCGGAGTGAACAAAAAATGGGCACGGTTAGAGGGTTCAAAATTATTTGCTAAAGAATTTATGGACAGACACGGGATAAAGAATGCACGCGTCTTGGAAAAAGTCGAATCCTACCCGGTCGTAAAAAAATGCGACGGGCTTTGCGAGGGCAAAGGGGTAAAAATCATTTATGAAAACGCGCCCGTTGAAATCCCGAACGATTGTTTTTATGAAGAATATCTTGAGGGCGAAGAAATCTCTGTGATGTCGCTTTTTGATGGGAAAACTTTGTTGAATTTTGTTTCTGCACGCGATTTTAAACGCTTGAGCGCGGACCCGAATTCCCCAAACACCGGCGGGATGGGAGCATATTGCCCGGTGGATTTGACCTCTATTCAACAAGAAAAGCTCGACAAATATTTAAAGCAATTAGAAAATGCCTTATTGCATGAAAAAGCAGATTTTGTAGGATTTATTTATTCGGGTTTAATCTGGACGCGTGAGGATTGGTATGTTTTAGAATACAATGTTCGGCTCGGTGACCCGGAAGCACAGGCGATTCTGACACATTTAAAAACAGACTTTCTGTCAATTTTGCAAGCAGCATTAGCGCAAAAACTAGATGAAGTTAAATTAGAATATAGAGAAGATTACAGCGCGTGTCTTGTCGTTGCAGCGCAAGGTTATCCGGAAAAACCAATTATTGGGGATGAAATAACATACCCCGAAAATTCTCAAACAAAAATTTACCACGCTGGTGTAAAAACAGAAAACGGCAAACTATATTCTAATGGCGGACGAGTGCTTTCACTTTGCACTAATGCAAAAGACCCATTCCCTATTCTAAAAGATTTTGCAGATAAGATTCAGATGAAAAAGAAATATTACAGAAATGATATAGAAATTAGCCAAAAGGACTAGCAAAAAAGTTTCGGTTTGCGTTTTAATTTGCCTATGAGGATTAGTGTTTGTGAAGGATTAGGAATTAATAGAAGTCCTGCTGCGTTGGATTATAATTGGGTTGCGCATAAAAAGCCGATGGCATTTGCAGGGACACCTGTAAGAATGCCACAAAGAGTTATTAGAGATATGGGGGATATAATTTCGCAATGGAATTTATTGCGAAACGCAAAATACTTTGACGTCCATGACGATCATCTCACCACAAATAACAAGATAATACGACAAGAAAATTATGAGTTTTTAGATAAAATCAGCAGTCCTGCAGCCAAGCATATTTTTGTTACTTGCTTTAGACAACTGACAGGATTTCCTGATCTTGGAGTAGTCTCTGGCAATATGATTAAACATTTTAGAGATACAATTCAAGGGATTTCAAGAGATTTAAATGCAGAATCTGTGATTAACAATAAATTTGACATTATTTCCTGGGGAATTGATCCTACTTGTTCTGCTGCACTGGGGAAGGCTTTCCCAGGAAGCGATTTAGATAAAGCATATGTACTGTTGCGAGGCAATCCTTATCTGTCAATTTGGTGTGATGATGACATCTGCAATAAGTTCAAAGCTGGACTTTGGGAGAGGCTCGACCAAAGATTAGTTGGACTCAATCACCCCAATACATTCCCGCATGTTACGACACTGGATGGCTTAACCAGTAACTTAAATCTTTTAGATAGAAAAACAGAAGAAATGCTCCATAGCAAAAATGCTAAAGGTATCCAATATTACGAAAAATTGAAAAGCAACTCGGAAGTAACAGAGCCAATAAAAGCAGCCGAGTTTAACATAGATCTTGCAAGATCATTTGGGCGATATGAATATACCCCAAAAGAGAACGCGAAGAACTTTGCATTTTTTGTTGAGGTTTTATTTGATAATTTAAGTTCTGAATCAGATCCGTTTTGGAATTTCTTAAAAAAATCGACCTTTGCTCAACTTTCAAATGTTACTCAAACAGGTGCGTTAAAAAAAAGACTTGCAACAGGTTATCTGAAACCAAAGTTAAAAGCACGTGCTGATATTCAACAGAAGTATAGCTTGGATAGTGAACCTTTCCCTTTGTTAAAATTAATCCAATTTTTCATGCATCATCATTTTTCGAGTTATAGTTATATTGACCACACAAATATTAACAACATTTATAGGCTTGTCAAACAAATAATCAAAGCAAGTTCGAATGATTTGGATACCGCAGATCCAGAAATTCTAAAATATTTCCACAACTCCAGAGAAGATATTTCCACACACTATGATCCACTACTTGAAGTGCTGAAAGGATAAAGAGTGAGAGTAAGTAACATTATAAATACGAGAGTTATAAACACACCATTTGCAGGGACAGGTAAAATGCCTGTAGAGGTTTCAAAGCTTCCATCTCAAAATTCGCATTCTTCTCGTACCCTTGAGTATGGTGTCTGCGGGCTTGCAGTCGGCCTCGGAGTTGCGGCTCTATTACTTAGAAAACCTAAAGTATCTCAAATCTCTCAGGTGGTTCAACTACCGGAGCTCCCAAAAAGACTTGATTTTAAATATATTAAAACTCTAGCAGACGACATGAGTGCCGCACTCGGGAGAAAAGTTGAACCGGAGCAACTAGAATGTGTGGTAGGAAAAACAGAATTGCACGATATTCTGCCCAAGTTATCCAAACAAAATTACGATACTACCACAGAAAATATCGAAAAAGGAATTTTTAGAGCTGATCTGCATTCACATACTAACTATTCAGATGGAGCAGGAAAAACGTCAACAATCTTAGGGGATGCTGCAGAGTATGGTGATAAACTGTTCGCAAAAACCGGTGAGAAATTCTTGTTTGCCCTCACAGATCATAACGAGATTGGCGCTGTTAAAGAAGCACTTGAATTAATCATTGCAAATCCGGAAAGATATAAGAACATAAAATTCGTACCGGGTGTCGAGATGAATTTTATACACAGATGTGAGCCTGATACAAGAAAATTCGGATTGAGTTTTAAAAACCCTTTTCAATGTTCGGAGCTACTTGTTCATTGTATAAATCCTTATTCAAAACCCCTCAATGCGTTCATTGAAAACCTACAAAAAAGTCGAAGTGATATGATACAAAATACAATAAACGCACTAAATGAAAAAATATTGGGAACAAAATTTTCACGTGAAGAGATGGAGCGTTTTTTCCTGAAAAAACCACACGAAAACTATTCATATAATCTGCATTGGAGAGTTTTGAATTATGCACAGATAAAAAATACTATCAGCGCGTTTGAGGGTGATGAGTTCTACAATTCATTAATGAGCGAGTGGAAATCTGCCCCAAGCTGGTTTGATTTTAATACACGCCTTTGCGGTAAACATAAAATGGTTTTTCAAGCTCCGCGTAACCACCAAGAGGTGGAAAAAGTTTGCAGAACTTTCTTTCCAAGACTTGATGAATCAGAAAATATAATAGTTTCATTCGAGCCGACTTTTGATGAGTTAATTAAAGTGCTATCTAAAGAAGAAAACATTTCAGTTGGCTTTGCGCATCCTGCGTTTACGCTTCAATGTTTCAAAAACCCCAAAGAGGCAACGGCTGATTTTATAAGACGCTCTAACGGTTTAATTCAGACTACCGAAAGATACCATATGGCATATCCTATTTCAGAAAACAATGTCAGGGCGGATGAAATTGTCACAACAAATAATATTATTGATGAATTCAAGCTCTTAAATGTTGGCGGCAGAGACAGCCATGAACCAAATTTGTTCAAGAAGGGCTAATGGGGAAGTATTTCAGACATTTTTTACAAATCCAAGGTAAATAGATTTTCCCACAAGTTCAAGATAAATAAAGGTAATTGCATTTTTTTCAGGTTGAATGTATAATCGCTGTAAAGGTTGGTGTTTTAATGTTTGAACGAATGAGTCAAATAAAAAAGCTTGCTTTTGAATTTGCGAGTGAGAGAAAAACAAAAGACCGGAGGTCTTATGTCAGTTGATGATACTTTAGTTATGATTTTAGCAGGCGGCGAAGGCAAGAGGCTGTTTCCGCTAACAATGGATAGAGCAAAGCCGGCGGTGCCTTTTGGCGGACGCTACAGGATTATTGATTTTGTTTTGAATAACTTTATCAACTCCGGGTTCTTTAAAATCAAAGTTTTAACACAATACAAATCGGACTCCTTGAACAAACACATTACCCGCGGATGGGCGCTTTCACCTTTCTTGAATCAGTTTGTGGATTTGGCTCCGGCACAGATGAGAACCGGCGGTGACTGGTATCTCGGAACAGCAGATGCTATTTATCAAAATATTTTTCACATAATCGACGAAGAACCTGATTATGTTTGCGTTTTTGGCGGCGATCATATTTATAAGATGGATGTTTCGCAAATGCTGGATTACCACAAAATGAATAACGCTGACCTGACAATTTCGGCTATCCCGATTCCGATTGGAATGGCGAGTGAATTCGGGATTATGGAAGTTGACGAGAATTGGAAATTAATTAACTTTGTCGAAAAACCAAAAACCGCGCCAAAATGTATACCGGGAAGACCAGATATGTGTCTTGCTTCTATGGGGAATTATGTTTTTGACAGAAATATGCTTTTATATGCGCTTATGCGCGATAGCGATATCGAAACCTCCAGCCACGATTTCGGCAAAGATGTTATTCCAATGTTACTCGGCGAGGGCAAAGATATTTATGTTTATAACTTTAACGACAACTCATTTGAAGGAATGTCTGAGGCTGAACGCGGTTATTGGATGGATGTCGGAAGCATTGACGCTTACTGGCAGGCGAATATGAGCCTGCTTGATTCTTCACCGGAATTGAATCTATACTCAAAAGATTGGCCGCTTAGAACTTTTAACCACAATTACCCGCCGGCAAAATTCATCTGGCAGGAAGGCGACCGTGTCGGTATGGCAACAAACTCAATGGTTTCGGAAGGTTGCGTTGTTTCAGGCGGCGGATTGTCGCGTTGTATTTTATCGCCAAAAGTAAGAATTAACAGTTATTCTCAAGTTGAGGACAGCATTTTGATGGAAAACGTTGAAATCGGACGTCATTGCAAAATCAAACGTGCAATTATCGATAAAAACGTAAAGGTCCCGCCAAACACTGAAATTGGCGTTGATCTTGAGGAAGATCGCCGCAGAGGGTTCCAGGTTTCAGAAGGCGGAATCACCGTCGTACCAAAGGGAATGATTTTAGAGTAGACCTATAAGATCGTCTAAGCTCTTGTTAAGGTTTGGGAATAAGCTCTGCATAATATCCTTATCTCTATATCCGAATACGCAGCCCTTATCATATATCCCCCCGTCAGGTTGCTTAGATGCCAACAGCCCGCCAATTGTGCTGTCAAAATTCAAAACCTGACATCCACTTTCTTCATCAAGACAGCTCAGCCCTTTAGGATGAAACAACACAACATTTTGTAATTCATTTAATTTACCAATTATACGATTTTTTTTGGCTTCGGCAAAGTCTTTCTGCGCCGCATTAATAAGAGAAGGTTCTTTATCAAAATAAAATATTTTTGACATAGCTGCAGATATAAAATAATTGAGCCAACTCTTCCCCTGATCTTTTTCCAAGAACCATGGGTGTTCATAAAATTCTACTATCTTTTTATCGTACGAAATGTCAATCATCGGAAGGTTGTAAGCTTTTATAGGGATTTGGGGTAAAAGTTTATACCCTTCATCAGCCGTCGCTTTTATCAATTTCTGATCGAATCTGGCAATGGTTTCTGAGAAAATTTTACAAAATTCCAGCGATACAGATTTTGCGAGTTGCCCGGAAGGAACTGCAATTTTGCCGTATGGTGGTGTTCCAAGTGCTATCCCGAACGACGGGCTTTTGCGCTGTGTTGGTTGCAGCGTTGGAGGTTGCGAATTATTGAATCTGATTGGTGATATTGTAAGCATATTTTGAGGCCTTTTTAAATTCTAAAATAAACTAATTCTATTAAATCATTCACACCAGGGAATAATTTCTGCATAACTTTTGGGTCTTTGTCTACAAATAGTCCGCTGCCAAAAAGCCCGCCACCTTTTTGATGAGAGGCTATTATCTCAGCTATTACTTTTTGAATAACTTCTGTGTCATCCTCAATTTTTTTCGTATTCAAAGCAGTTAGGTGTTCCATGATAGTGGTTTCAAGTCGGGTTAATTTTTTTTCAGCAACTTTATCTACAATTCGTTCAGCATCATCTGCGAATGTATCAAGCATCCCCGGCTCATGAGCTATCCCCAATGTTCTTGTCATAATTCGGGATAATACGCTGTTTGCATAACCTTCTTTATACAAGCCATGATAGCAGGGATGGTCATATATTTTTATTATGTCATCAGCTATCTCAAATGTTGGAATTTTAGCCCACTCAGGTTGTGCATAGAAAGATAGTCTATAACCTTGGTCATTAATAGCCTCTTTGAATATTTTTTTATTGAAATGATTTGCGGCATTAGAAACGAGCTTTCGGAACTCAGGTGAAGCATCTTTTACAAAACCCGTTGCAGGTTGCGCAACTTTTTGAAAAAATTCATGATTATATGCTATCCCGAACGACGGGCTTTTGCGCTGCGTTGGGTGCAGCGTTGGAGGTTGCGAATTATTGAATCTGATTGGTGATATTGTAAGCATATTTTGAGGCCTTTATCTTTTATAATAAGTAAACTGATTCTACCAGTGAATCCGTGCAATGAAATAATTTCTGCATTATCTTTTTGTCTTGAAACCCATACAAACCGCTGCCAAAAATGCCACCGGCAGGCTGGTGCGAAGCTATTATCTCAGCCAATATTTGCATAACATTCGGTACACCGTTTTTGCCACCACCCATATTTAAAGCATTTGGGTGGCGCAGGATAGTTTCTTCTTCAGGTGTCAATATATTTTGCGCATACCTTTCAGAAATTGTCCCGAAATCATGCCCCATCTCATGGCGAATTTCATCTTCCTTAGCTATCCCGAGTATTTTCACCATAACCCTGGATAATATGTGGTTTGCGTGCGCTTCCTTATATGAGCCGTGGTAACGAGGATTATCATAGAATTTTACTATTTTTTGGGTAATTTCGTATAATGGCAACTTAGCATCTTCCCGTTGCAGATGAAAATGAAGAATATAACCATTATCTAAAAGCGCTTCTTTGCATATCTTTCTATTAAAGCGATTTGCAGCATCGCTGATAAGATGACGAAATTCCTTTGAAACTGTTTTCACGGATTCTGCTGCAGGTGGAACCAATTTGCCACTAACTCCGCCTCCCATTGCAATTCCGAACGACGGATTCTTGCAGCGCGTTGGCTGGATTGGCGGCACTTGATTGTTAAATTTTACTGTTGATACTGAAAGCATATTAGCTAAATGTCCATAAATATTTTTTTTTGCTATTATATTACGTTTTTTGTTACAATTTCATTGTTTTTTGTTCTAAAAATTGTTATAATCACGGCAGACCGAGATATTGTAAATTTTTCTTAATATTTATCCCGATTTAGGCAATCCCAGAGCTTGATTTACTTTACAGACTTGGGTAGTGATATGACAAAACCAGGAATAATAGGCAATTTTATTAACAGCATCGAACGCCGTGCGGCGAGCGTTATGCCTCCGTGCCATTTATCCAAAGACCCTAAGAACCCGGGGTGGATAAACAGACACTTCACTTCGGGCGAACAGCGTTTAATTCTTGGTGCAACTGCCCTTGTTACACAGCCATTTATTGATTTTCATAACCGTAACGTAGATGAGAAAACACGAGATGTCTCAGTTTGCCGAACTGTGGCTAAAATTATTGTCGGAACTACCACCGGTGTTTTAATAAGAAAAGGGGCAATCAACCTTATAGGAAAGTGTTCGCTACCACCAGCACCAGGTCTTAAAAAAATAAGATCTTTGTTTTTCCCTAAAGTTGAGAAGATGACAGCTGAAGGATTCCTCCAGTACAAAAACACAATGGGAACTATTGTGGGGCTCCTTGCGATGTTAGTTACAAACTTTGCAGTTGATGCTCCATTTACTAAACTGCTCACAAACCGCCTTCTAAAAGAAAAGAGACGAGGTGTAAATGAGCTTGCTTAGTACAATTACACGTAAATTCAATACGTTTAAAACAAACACATATAATACCTATTCCGCTAACCCGGCTACAATGCTTTTGGTTACAGGGACTTTAGGGTGGGCACTTTCGGCTGCCGGCCAGATTGCAGCGGTATTATTTAATGACAAAATCTCCTTAAAAGAAAAAGCCTTTCTCATCCCGCAAGAACTCGGGGATGCTACTATAAATATTTTGTCCTTCTACCTGCTTACCAGAACTGCAACAAACATCGCTGAAAACATGGCTAGACAGGGAAAAATCACTACCCCAAAAATCAAAGATTTTTTAAAGAGCAAAGGCTTGCTCGGCAAGAAAATGGGTAAGGAAGTTTTAGATATAGACTCTTTCCCGCCAGACATGAAAAAAGCTGTTGAGGATTTGAGAAAAGATGCCGGCGTTGTGGCTGGGATCGCAGGCGCTATTGTTTCTACTAATATCATTACCCCAATTTTAAGAAACAAATATGCGGCGCATTGCCAAAAAATCACCATGGCTGAATTAAACGAAAAAAGAAGGGCTGCAATACTCCAGCAAAAGATTGACGAGACACCTGTGTACAGACGGCCTAATGTGCAGCCTGCGCGCGGGATTTCAATGGACAATTATATCAACCAATCCGCGATGAAATATTCCGGGAATCTAAAAATATAAAATCCACACAACCCCTGTAATCACAGCACTCACCATCGCGCCGAATATTATCGCGATTTGAATGAACGGGTCAATTCGTCTGCTGTTCTGATTTAGCTGGCTCAAAACTTGTCTTGAAAAATCTGTCTTTGCATCATTTTTGGTTTTTTCAAATGACATGTGAAGCACTTTTTTAAAAGTAAACATATCTTCTAAATCCTGGCGTGCAAGCGGGTTTGAGATAGCCATTTTTTTAATTTTTATATTCTGCGAATCATCAAGTTCGTTATCCACATAAGCTGACAGATTTAATTTGAATTCATCGTATTGTTTGGTTAAGAAACGGGTTTCAAACTCGTCTTTTTCGCTCTCCTCAAAGTCTTCTTTGTATTTATCTCCGAGGCCGCTTTTGATACTTGCAAAACTGCCGAACAATTCTTGCAAGCTCTCAAATTTTTCTCTGCATTCAGGGCAACCGTCAAGGTGGCGTTGTATATGCTCAACGAGTTTTCCGCTCAGTCTGTTTTCTATATAAAAACTCATAAGTGCCGATACCTGATCGCATGATAATTCTGGCTGCATAATTGCTCCTTTCTTAAATGTAGGCTTTAAGACCTTCTTGTAACTTCCCTCTTGCGCGCGCAATTCTTGACTTAACTGTGCCAACACTTGAGTGCATTACTTTTGCTATTTCTTCATAGCTTAACCCTTGCAGTTCGCGCAGCACAATTGCGATACGGTATTGGTCAGGAAGCTGCAAAATAGCATCTTTTATATTTTTTTCAAGCTCTGCCGAAACACATTTTTCATGCGGTTTGCATTTTTTGTCAATCAGTTGGAATTTAATCGCAAACGGGGAGCCCTCGTCATAACTTTCATCAATGGAAACCGTATCAGGCTTACGTTTCATTTTGCGCAATTCGTCATAAAACAAATTTGTAACTATTTGGTTAAGCCAGCTTTTAAAAGTCTTGGGGTTTCTTAATTTCGGGAGTCCTCTGGCAACACGCAAAAGGGCTTCTTGAGTGAGATCCAAGACATTTTCTCTTTTGTTGCAAAGGTACGAAAATGCTGCAAAAACACTCTTTTGCTCGCGTTTGATTAGTTCTTCAAGCGCTTTAAAATCATTCTGCTGAGCCAAAACGACAAGCTCCTCCAGAGGCATTTTCTTATATTGCAGTGTTACCATATTTTAATACTAAGACATTAAACAGTTAAGTCATTACCCGATAGTAGATGCTAAGATGCTAGGACGGTTAGATGCTTGACATTTACATTAAAAGCCCTCTTAAACAAAATATAGTTTAACCTCTTAACATCTTAGCCTCCTGGCATCTCTTATGATATAATGTTGCCATGACAAGTACAAAGCAGTTGGAAAAAAAGATTAGAAAAGAATGCAAGACCGGCAACATGAAAAATGCCATTGAGCTTTGCCAGATTGGTTTGCAGAATAATCCGACAGACCCGGATTTACACATTCGCCTCGGCGACCTTTATTTAGCATGGCACCTGGATATTTTTAACTCCTGCCAATATATTGATGAAGCAATCACCGAGTACCAAAGAGCACTCGAGAGCTACATTGATTCGGCTGACATTTATTTTAAAATAGGTCAGGCTCAGTTTTATAAAGGCGACTTGGACAAAGCCGTAAACTACCTTGATACAGCGATTTCTAAAGACCCGAAATTAGCCAAAGCATATTATTTGCTCGCAGAAACCTACACGAAAAAAGCACGGTTTTTAGAAGCCTCAATGAATGCTAAAAAAGCTGTCCAATGCGCACCTTTTAGAAACTCTTGCGCGCATTATCTGCTTTCAAATTTGTATAAAATTTCTTCGTTTAGAAGTTTCAAAAACGCTTTTATGTCAAAGTGGGAGCTGTTTTTATCAGTGGTAACTTTGCCGTTTGATAAACGCGCTATTTCTAATGTTAGCAAAGTGCTTTCTAATTTTAGATTTTTCCCGATATTGATGAAAGGGTTCATGCTCGTCCAAATGCAAGGGCTGGAAGAAGCAATCGGCGTCTACATTGAAGCCATCGAAAAAGCTCCGGGCTTTGTACCGTTGTACTGCTTGTTAGGTGATATTTACCGTTCACTTGGAAGATATGATGACGCGATTACTGAATACAAAATGGCGATTTGGTTGGATAGCTTAAATATTCCGGCTTACCGCCACCTCTGCCAGGCTTATGAAGAACAAGGCGACTTTGACAGCGCGATTGAGATTTACCAAAAACTAATCAAGATTATGCCAAATATGCCTGATGTTCACTCGAACTTAGCAAATATTTTGTATGTTAAAGGGGATATTCCGGGCGCAATTTCGCACTTCCAAACGGCGGTTACTCTAAACCCTAAAAAACAATGGACAAGTATTATTAACCAAACACTTGGGTTTGTTTACCAAGAATCAGGAAACGATTTAGACGCTGCAATCAGCTCTTACCAGAGCGCATACTTGTTGACCCCTGAAGATTTAGATATTTATGTTAACCTCGGCAGCGCGTTTTACGACAAAGAAGACACTGATAACGCTTTGACAGTTTACCGCAACGCATTAGACCTGGATCCTAAAAACGCAAAAATCCACTGTAACCTTGGCTTCCTTTTTTGGGGTAAAGGCGACATTGACGAGGCAGTTAAAGAATATAACTTAGCGATCGAATATGACCCGAATTACGACATCGCGTACAACAACTTGGGTGTAATTTACCTTGATGACCTTGGTCGCGTAAGACCGGCGATTGACCTGTTTAAAAAATCAGTCGAGTGCAACCCGAATTATGCGCTCGCCCACTTCAACCTAGCTCGTTCAATCGCAATCACCGGCGACAAAATAGAAGCTGCAAAGCTCTATCAAATCGCTCAAGAAGTCAATAAAGTGACCAATGAAATTGACCCGCAAGAGATTTTAGACAAAATTAACGACCTTTTTAGCTAAGTTTTGTATGAAGCAATGTAAAACTTTTGCACTAAATACGCAATAAATGAACTTTTTGAACTTATTATAGTTGTTAAAAGTAAAGACTGGGGAGATACTATCCCCGGCAACAAGGCCCAAATTGGCAAAGGGTAAGGTGTGTATGAATAAGTTCGTGTTAGGTTTATTTATTTTTTGTTTAACCATTAGCACTGCGTCAGCAGAAGGTTTTTCAACCTCCTTTGTACGCAATACGAGCATTACGATTCCGGCGCCCGCTTCGTACAATACCGGTTCTTCAGGGTATTCGTTCACAACAAACGGCAACACTAGTGCCGGCAGAACCACATACAGCAGAAATAACACAACAGGGTTTACAACATCATCCCCACCAAATACAGTTATAGCGCAAACTCCAATGTATCAGAGAAACAGACCGCCGCAGCAAATGCAGCCGGCTCCACAGGCTACAACTCGAAAATTTATAACTTCTTGCAACGGAATGGCGCATTACGACAAAAACGGCAATATTATCCGCTGTAATTAAGCTGCTTTAAGAGGGTTTCTGCCGGATAATAACCCGGACAGATTTTCAAGCAATCTTGTGCTGCTTTAAACGCAAGCGGGTGTAAATTTTCATCTCTGTAGTATAGAGCCAGCATATAGTGCAGCTCCGGGTCATTATAGAATTTTTGTTTTGCCATTTCTAAGAAAAACTTTGCCTGCGGTTTAAGGTCATTGTTTTGGAACACGCGCGCAATAAACTTATACGATTCAGGATTAAGAGAGAAAAGAAAATCCGCATACTTTACGATACTTTCGACATAATCCCCTTTGTAATGTGCGATTAAAATTTGTATATCAATTTCTAAAAAATTTCTTATCTCAAAATACGTCGGGTAATCAGAAACATCACCCTCAATCATACTAATTAAAATCAATCCCCATTTTGCGCGAATATCCTTCTCAAGAATTGAGGTAAAATTTTTCTTTGCACCCTCAAGATTATCCTCAATAATATCGCAATAAGCAAGTTCTAAAGCGCAGTTGTTTTGACGAAAAAACTGTCGACAGTCTTTTACCGACGAAGTTAAAAGCAAATCTCTGGCTTTATTATAATCTGTAATCATCTGTTATTGTTGTTATTGTTAAATCCAAAATCAGGTATCATTGAATTCATTATAAATGATTGCATAACCTGCGGGTCAATGTTTTTTCCGCTGTCATTTTGCGCATACATGTACGGAAGCATGTTCATCATCGGGTTGTTGTTGTTTTGTCCGCCGTTTAACATTTGCATTTGCTGCATCATTTGCATAGCTTGTTGGTCAGGGGTGTAGCTTGACGGATTATTAACCGTGATAGTAACGCCAGCATCTTTTAAGGTTTTTATCGCCTGGAGGATTTCTTCATCAGAAGCCGCAGCGATTCTTTCGCCTGTAATTTCTTCAGATTTGTTTAAGTTTCTTATTTGTTGTAAGTCTTTCTGATACAAATAATCTTGAGAATTCATTTTCTGTCTTAGCGCATCTAATTCTTGTTGGCTTGCTTGTTTGCTTGATGCAGGTGCAGCAGGCTTTGCCCCATAATTGTTCGGGTTGCCATATGCATTTGTTATAAAAGTATCGAGTTCTTGTTCTTCCCCTGAAGGCTTACAAGCTTCCATTCCGCTGGCGCATTTTTTAGCTTTCGCTGCATACTGTACAAGCGCGAAGTTAGAACTTGTTGCGATTACTTTATCAAAAGCACTAGTTGCTGCAGTATTGTCATTTATTTTCATATATGCAAGTCCAAGATAGTAGTGTCCCATAGCATTTTTCGGATCTTTTTTAACTACTGAAAGCATTTCTTGAAGACAGCCGGTGTAGTTGCCTTTTTTGTATTTTTGAATCCCGCTTGGCACAGTTGCGTTCGGGTAATACATTGTTTTTGTGTCAATATTCTTTGGTTCAGCAGGTTTTGCTGCCTCCGCAGATAGTGTACCCGGTGCAGGTTGCACCCCTGGTGCCGGTTGAGCGCCTGGTGTCGGTTGAGGTGTCGGCAATGGTGGAGGATTTGCCGCATAAGCTCCTGTGCTCAAAAATACTGCCGCTGCTATTAACAAAAAAACTTTCTTGTTCATGTGAAATTTCCTTTTTTAACTATTTAATGATTGTGTAAATTAGGTCAACATTATATGAGCTGCGCTCATTTGATATTCTCTCGCTCGCAAATATGAAAACAAGTTTTCTATCTGACTCGCTCGCTCTATCATATTACCATTTGGAGCAAAATTTGTACTGGTCTAAATGGATGAAATTCTGCAAGAGTAAGCTGGCTGGGTGCGCTTGCAATGGAATCTATTCGTGCTAATATTTTATTATGGAATTTATACACAATAGCCTGGGATTTGTATTTAGCTGGATTGAGCAAACGATAAGCGCTGCAGGCGCTTGGGGCATTGTTGCACTAATGGCGATTGAATCCTGCAATATTCCATTACCAAGCGAAGCTATTTTGCCGTTTGCCGGATATCTTGTAAGCAAAGGCGTTATGAGCATTCATACCGCTGCTTTTGCGGGCGCACTCGGATGCGTTATAGGTTCAATTCCGTCTTATTTCATTGGATATTGCGGCGGAAGACCGTTTATTGAGAAATATGGGAAATGGTTCCTTATCTCAAAAAAAGACCTGGAAGAAGCCGATAAATGGTCAGAGAAATGGGGCGAGTGGGCGTTTTTTGTCTGCCGGATGCTTCCTATTATCAGAACCTTCATTTCACTTCCTGCAGGGATTTTAAGAGCAAACCTGCCGATTTTCCTCGTGCTAACTTTCGTCGGCTCACTGATTTGGAGCTACATGTTAGTTTTTGTCGGAATAAAATTCGGCGAGCACATGGAAATCTTCTCGGCTATTTGGCACAAGTTTGATATAGCAATCGTTTTAGTTTTCGGGACACTTTTTGTCCTTTATGTAATACACCACTTTAAAAATCTGAAAGAATCGTAAATATGATTATAATTATGGAACGCGGCGCAACGCCGGAAAATATTCAAAGAGTAATAGACCTGTTACAACAAAACGGATTTGAAACCAAAACCAACGTCGGCGATATTTTTACGCTGATTGAAGCATTTGGCGACAAGACCACCCTCACCCCGGGCAGAGTTTCGGCTCTTGAAGGCGTAAAAGAAGTAAAAATCATCCGTGAACCTTTCCGCTTGGCTTCTCGCGACAGAAAAGAAGAAGACACCGTAATTGAATTCAAAAACGGAGTCAAAATCGGCGGCGGAAACAAACCGGTTTCAATGGTTGGACCTTGTTCAGTTGAAGAAGACTATGAAGGCCTTCTTGCAGTAGCGGTTGCAGCAAAAGAAGCAGGTTGCGAATTCCTACGCGGCGGCGCATTTAAACCAAGAACTTCACCTTATGATTTCCAGGGTTACGAAGAAAAAGCTCTTAAATATATGAAAAAAGCCGGCGAAGAAACGGGCTTGCTTACTGTCACCGAAGTAATGGACGCAAGCGACTTGGAACTTATTTGTCAATATGTTGATGTTGTTCAAATCGGTGCGCGCAATGTTCAAAACTTTAAATTATTAAAGGCTGTCGGGCAATGCAACACCCCTGTAATTTTAAAACGCGGACTATCAAGCACAATAAGAGAATTCCTGCTTGCTGCTGAACACATTATGTACAACGGCAACCAGAACGTAATCCTTTGCGAGCGCGGCATCAGAAGTTTTGACGACAGTTTTACAAGAAATGTGATGGATATTGCATCAATTCCTGTTATTAAAAAATATTCACACCTGCCGATTATCGTTGACCCTAGCCATGGCACAGGACAACGTTATTTAATCGAACCAATGGCAAAAGCAGGTTTGATTGTTGGTGCGGACGGAATTATGATTGAAGTTCACCACGATCCGGAAAACGCTTCTTCTGACGGGAAACAAAGTTTGCCGATTCCTATGTTCAAAGATGTTATGAAACGCTTGAACACACTATCTGACCACCTAAGTTATGAAAAGGCCTGCCTGTCTGCCAATTTGGTTTAGGGGTAGGGGTAAAAATTCAGTCAGGAGCCATTTGTGATTAGAGCCACCGTTAACTCTGTTATACAGAATAAAAATTCGGTTATGTTTATAACAGCAGTTGTCTTTATGGCGGGCGTTTTGGCGTATTTCAATGATTGCGCAATTCCTTGCGCGGCACTCTTAACCATAATCGGCGCGGTTGTTCTTTTTAAGAATTATTTTGACTGGAAACTTGTGTTGTTTTGGCTCGGGATGTTTTATTTCGGGTTCTTTAACGCATATTTCAAAATCCAGACGACCGACGACATCCTTCCGCTTGCACCGGCAAAAGCAATAATCGAAGGTCAGATTGTAAGCACACCGAAAACTCCGCGGTTCTTCTTTAGAGTTGACAAGATTGACGACAAGAGGGTAAATGGTAAGACAATCGTGACCATTCCTGATGCCGGCGAAGATTTCCTGAATTACCAAGTCGGAGACTTTTATAAAATTAAGGGCAAATTGCGAGTTCCGTTTGCGGCAACCAATCCGTCCCAGTTTGATTACGGAAAATACTTGCGTAACTTTGATACGTTTACCACTTTCTATGCTGACAAAGATGGCATAACAAAAGACACCACAAAGAAATTAACGCCGAAGTGGCGGTTTATGCACAAACTCAGCACTCTGCGAAATAAAATTGTTAAAACTCACGCGACTTACTTAAAGAGTCCGAATTTAGAAATTCTTGGCGGCATAGTATTCGGCGATGACGCGGTCGCACCTCCGGATTATATAAAAGCATCTTTTGTAAATTCAGGTTTGTTGCACATTTTGGCTGCTTCCGGTATGAACGTGGCGTTTATTTACGGGTTTTGGTTTTGGATTTTGCGAAGGTTTCGCGCGCCGTATAATTTCACTATAATCAGCGGTATCGGTGTCGTAACCCTCTACACCCTGATGACAGGACTTGGGCCTTCAATAATCCGAGCCGCGTTGATGTTAATCATTATCCTAATCGGGAAACTCATTGACCGAAGCACGCACAGCGTTTCACTCCTCGCACTCGTTGCGTTGTTGATGTTGATTTACAACCCCTCGTTTATAAATGATGTCGGCTTCCAGCTTTCTTTTATCGTAACTTTTGGTTTGCTTACAATGGGCGCCTATATATTTGAAAGACTTGAAAAAATGGAAATAAAGTTGCCGCCAAAGAAAACTGATACAGAAGACAAAACTCCAAAATGTTTGCACATCCCGGGTTGGTTATCGGGTGCGATTTTAATCCCGCTTATCGCACAAATTTGGATTGCACCGATTCAGATGTTTTATTTTAACACTATCAGCACATATTCGATTTTCGCCAATATTCTAAGCGTTCCGTTCTTGAGCGTGGTGAGTTTTGGCGGTTTTGTAAGCTCTATTCTGGCAGCATTTATGCCGCATACCGAACTCCTTTGCCGCGGGCTTGATTTTTTGATGAATTATATGTTATCTACGATTGTTTGGATATCAAATTTCTTCGCGCAACTTCCGCATTCACTTCACACCACAACCCATCCGGCACTGTTTCAACTTTTGCTTTATTATGTAATTCTTGCGATTGCGACTCTTATATTAAGAAACGGCAGAGATAAGAAACTAATCATTGCGATGGTTTCAGTTATTGTAATTTTGGCGCTCTCAACGGCTCACCTTCCAAACCGTAAATTAGAAATCATCGCGTTTGATGTTCAAAACGCTGACGCTTTTTTGATTAAGACTCCAAAAGATAAATATTTTATGATTGATACGGGCAAATCCGGTTACAACGGCGCTAAATCACAGGCTGAATTTGTTATCTTAAAATACATGAAAGACCATGGAATTAAAAATCTTGAGGGACTAATCATAACTCACTTTGACAACGACCACTCCGGCGGCGCGGCAGATATTATGAAAGCCCTCCGAGTGAAGAAGGTCTATATTAATTCTTTTGACGACAAAGCAAAGACGTCCAAAAATATTTATAAGACGATTAATGAACTAAAAATCCCGACAGATATCGCGATGAACAATGCAGAAATCTATACGGAAGGGAACTTGCACATCAAGACTTTTGTAAATACCACAAAGGTTGACCCGAAAAGCGACAACGACAATTCAATTATGACACTTTTGAGTTACTGTGAGTTTGATATGTTGTTTATGGGCGACGCGGGGATTGAGGGTTTTGAGAAAGTTAAAACGAATCTCCCGCATAATGTCGAAATCCTAAAAGTCGGGCACCACGGAGGCAGACGGGTCGTTGACGCGAAAATGCTCGAACACCTTGGCAATGAGGTTTCGCTGATTTCGACCGGAGTAAATGTCTACGGTCACCCAAATAAAGGGACGCTCGACATTTTGCGCAAAACTGATATTTACAGAACCGACCGCCATAATTCCATTAAAATAACCGCTGATACTAAAGGCTATACAACACACACCTACGACAAAGAGAAGAAGAAGTATTTAAAGGCAAAAATTCACGGACTATAACAATACCTGTCATTCCGAATTTATTTCGGAATCTTCCACCGTGGAAACTCATGCAAAGCGCGGAAGTGGAAGATCCTGAATCACCAGGTAGGGACATAAAATCTGGCTTCAAGTTCCTTTCAGCCGATTCTGCAGTCAGTTCAGGATGACAATATGGCTTTATGTGGTGATTAGACCTCAAGCGGTGTTTCAGTGGATTCCGGCAGCACCGGCAAGTCTTTGTTCATCTTTATGCCAAGGTCTTCAATGCGGCCGATTTGAGAAACAATTCCTCCCTTGCCGCTGAGCTTTGTAAAAGCACCACTTAAGAAATCCTGAATCTTAGTTAAATCTCTTACCATATCAGCAAATTTATCAAGCATTTTTGTGCAGATATCGGCGATTTCTTTTGCGTTCTTGTTCTGGCGATCAACCACGTGGAAGGAGTTGATTATTTTCAATGCGGCAAGCAATGTCGACGGCGACACAGGCATCACGCGATTCTTCCAGGCAAAATCCCACAACGCACAATCCTCGCAAAAAATCAGCGAATAGCAGCTCTCAATCGGGATAAACATCAAAACATAGTCCGGCGAACCTTCTTCTATTGAGTAATCTCTTTTTGCCAAGCCATTTATATGCGCCTTGGTTGAATCAATAAATTGACGCAAGTGGATTTGTTTTTCGCCCTCGTCCTCAGCATTAATATAATTGTCCCAGCTTGAGAAAGAAGTTTTGCTGTCAATAAAAATCTTGCGGTCCTCCGGCAAGAAAATCGTTGCGTCCGGCCTGCCCTCAGCTGCGCCTTTTTGGATAGTATATTCCTGGTTTTTTCTCAAACCTGAAGCTTCTAAAACACGTTCGAGAACAATCTCTCCCCAGCGCCCGGAGGTTCTGTTGTCAGATTTCATCACAGACACAAGCGAATTCGTATCTTGTGAAATTCTATTCCCTGCTTCCAAGAAAGATTTTATATTCATATCAAAGCGGGTGAAGTTTTCTGTTTCGGTTTTAAAGTTTTCTTCCGAACGTTTTTCAAAATCTTCGATGCGTTCTTTAAAACGCTTATAAAATTCTTCAAGACGTTCTCTATTTTGTTCGGTCAATTCGCCCGTGCTTTGTTTTAGTATTTTGTTTGCGGTGTTTTCAAACGACATATTCATTTGTTTTGACAGAATAAAGTGAACAACAAATACTACAATCGCACCGGTTAAAAAACCACCCAAAAATATTAGAACTTCCATAAACTTACTCCTTTAATAAAATTATATTACAAAAAAATCAATCATGCCTTAGACCATGTCGCAAAGCATGGTGTAGAGCATGGTTGAGCAAAAACCTCAATCCAAAGATGTAAGACATTTCCCCGAACCTCTGGCATGGAAATATCAATCAAGGCATGGATGGAAAGACCATTTAAAAAGTGTAGGATATTTAGTGTAGAGAGTAACTAAGGAAACCGGGGAGAATTATGAGAGAGTATAAAAGAAAAGCCAGAGTATTATTAATTGATGATAACGCTGATCACCTCAGAGGGGTTAAAGAGCTTATTACTTTAGAAAGCAGCTTTGACGTTGTTGGTGCAACTACCAGCGCTAATATGGGGATTAACTTAATTAAAAAATATCATCCTGACTTGGTCTTAATGGATATCAATATGCCGGAAAAAGACGGCCTTCAGGCAATAGCAGAAATCGAAAAACTAGAGCTTGGTGTAAAAGTTATCGCGCTTAGCGGCTACGATGATGCAGACTTAATCTTCCGCGCTATGAAAATCGGTGCTCGCGGCTATGTACTAAAAACTATGGCGTCAGCACAATTAATTTATGCGATGGACGAAGTTGCAGCAGGCAAAATCTATCTCCCATCAGCATTGTCTTCTCGTTTCTTTGAGTATTTCCAACGCTCATTCAAGGAAGAAGGGGTTACAGAAGGCGACAACCTTCTTACATATCTAACCGGTCGCGAAGAAGAAGTCTTGGATTTATTAACCCAGGGTAATAACTACAAAGGGATTGCGGGACAACTTTATATCTCCGAAACTACTGTTAAGACCCACGTTAACAACATCTTCCAAAAACTTCAGGTAAACGACAGGACTCAAGCTGTTCTTTACGCTCTTAACAACGGGTTTGCGAACAAAAGACGTGCTAAATTGGCAGTGTAGCTCCAAGAGAGTCCACGAGGTTGAATGGATAACGAAACTATATTTCATCAAGCAAGGTGTATTTCGCACGAGATGCGAAATCACCTTTCTATTTGCGAACTCTACACTGAAATCATCCGCAGGAACCTCGAAAAAGACGGATATGAAAACCCGTCGGTTGAAGATGCGCTAAAATTAATTAAAAAAATGGTTAAGGTTATGGGAAACTCCCTGCTGGACTTGAAGTCGCTCGACAATTTTAAGCCCTCAAGATATGATTTGAAAACCTTGCTCGAAGAAGCAGTTTCTATGGCAAAGGCCTACGCACCTGAAACCAAATTTGTTCTTGATACAGCGGACACTATGGACGTTTTTATAGATGAGAACAAGTTCCTCGGCTGTTTAATTAACATATTTAAAAACGCGATTGAAGCCGGCGCAAAAGAAATCAAGGTAAATATTGAGGGACAAAGTGTAAGAATTTCTAACAGTGGGGCTCCAATCCCGTCTGAAAAACAAAAAGAAATATTTTCTGAAGGATTTACCACAAAATCCACTGGATGCGGGCTCGGACTACACATTTGTAAAAACAATTTAGCCCTGCAAGGCGCCGAATTAAAACTCATTAAATCCGATAAAGAGTCAACCGAATTTGAAATAGTTTTCAAATCTGTTTAATTTGTTACATTATGTTAAGCTAAGACTCCTTAAATTGGGCAATTCTTTGATTGTCTGTGTTTTTATAATGATAAGTAGAAAAAATAAGGTTAAGTTGTGTCTCAATTTTTTGATTCAATTCGCGAAGTAAAAAACAATTATGGCAGATATGATGACTGGGAACAGTTGCAGGCTAATGAGCAGGCGCAAAAACAATACCTGGCCAAAACTCTTGAGATTCCGCAGGATAAAGTTGAAATAACTGCCCAAAAAGCAAAGACCGTAATCCGCGCAGCAGAACTCTTAGACAAAAGCTCTGAAAACAACGCTGAGAATATGGAGCTTGTTACCGGAGCTATTGGGTTACCGGTGGGTCTTGCACCAATATTTATAGGGTCATTGGTAGGACACAAGATGTTACTCAAAGGCACAAAAAATGCTTCGAGGAATAATGTTATTGCACAAGCGGTAGGGATAGGCGTATCAATGCTTGCAGGGATTGGCATGATATTCTGGGGTACGGCTAAACAAAAAGAAGCTTCCCGTATTGGCAGATTCCAGGCAAAAACCAACGAGTTGAGCGATATTAAAAACTTCGTGGCGTACACCCCCGAACAGATTGCTGAAGCTGAAGAAAAAGCGAAAACAACACCGGATAAGAAAGAAAATAAAAGTTTCTTTGAAGCTTATGCAGCGGTTAAAGAAATGAACCGTCATAAAAAAGCTTACCTGGAGTGGGAAGCAGCAAAAGACCCTGATGATATTAAAAAATTAAAAGCACGCGAACTCACCAAAGAACAAATAGCAGAAGGCGAGAAAGACCGTGAACTCATTGTTGACGCGGTTAAGACAATAAATATTAAAGCAGAAGAATATTCAGAAAATAGCGAAAATGCATTTGATACAATGGCAATATTCTCGTTCATCCCAGCCGGACTTGCAGCCTGGGGAGTTAATAAGCTTCTCAAGCGCTCAAAAATAGCCGCAAGAGTGCCGGGTTTACCAGCGATAGTATCTGGGGCTATGACACTTCTTACACCATTGAGTATTATGTTCTGGGGAACAAGCGAGCAGAAAAAAGCTTCCGCTGTCGGACGTTTTAAAGCCAGACAAGATCTAATGAAAGATCCTGCCGCTCTTATGCATTACAGCACAGAAGAAATGCAAAAGGCTGCTCACATCAAAGCACCTAATCAAAAGAAGGGCTTTGTTCAAGACATAGTCGACGACTTTAAATTCATCCCGGTTTATTTTAAACACAAGGGCGAGTACAAAAAATATGTTGACAAAGAACAGAAACATAACGAAAAAGTTATGGATATATTACGCGAATCCGAAATAAGCGAAAAACAACTAAATAGTGCGAAAAAACTCCAAGAAAAAGTTTTCCTCGCATTCGATGAAGTTGATGAAATGTCACAGCGCTATTCAGAAGACGTTGAAGCCGGCTCAGAAGCAGCAAAACAAGTTTTTAGCACTGCTTGGAGTTTGGGATCTTTAGCTGGGATGGCAGCGCTTGGTATGCTTGCAATGAAAGGTAAATTGCCGATTGCCGGCGGACTTAAAAAATTGACTAACCTGACTATGGATCCAAAATCAAACATAAAAGTCTTGTACGACAAATTATATGCTGCCCTGGGAAAAGACAAGACCCTTAAAACTGCATTCAACAAATTTGACAAAAAAGTTCTAATGGGAGACCCTGAATGCAAGGCTATAATTGAAGAATTAATGGGAGAAGGAGCAACTTTAATACCAAGACCTGATCTTATAATGAGTGGCAAACAAAATATCGCGGAAGCTATCAAGCAATCAGCGTCTGTTCATTTCAAAAAAGGACCTATTGCTATTTGGGCAAGAAACTTGGTCACAGATGTTGTTAAATTAAAGTGGGGACGCAAAATGGTCAACCAGATAGAGGTAATTGACGCATCCGGTAAAACAGTTTCCAAATTAAAAAAACAATTCAATCTTAATATGAATTACAAAAACTACAATACTTTCTGGAACACGATTGCAGTGAGTGGGTTGCCGCTAGTCGCGCTGATTGCCGGCGTACCTTATGCGTTCAACGCTTGGCTGACAAACATACAGAAAAAGGCCGGTAAAATCGGTATTATGAAAGCGATGGAGCAAATCGACGATCCAAGAGTGTTTGCAGAAGCTGACGAATCAAAAGCATAAGTTATTCAGTAAATTCCTGAATTGAAATTGATTCCACGCCTTGGACGTTTTGGAAAGCCTTATACATGTTTTGGATAGGTTTTTTATGTTTTACATCTAAAACGACATGGATTTTTGTTGAATCCTTCTCATTTGCGTGTAATTTTTTAGAAATTTCATGCAGGTGAGTGTATTTTTCAATAAAGTAATCATAGATTTCGTTTGAGCATTCTGTGGCGCAAACAATATTAACTTTCAAACGTTTTGATGTTTTTGTGCTGCAAGGCAAAACTTGTTTTTCGATAAAACGCATTGTAACAAGTACAACAATTGCAGCTATCGTCGAAACTGCCGCAAGCCCGTACATGCCGGCACCGCACGCCATACCGATTGCCGCCGACATCCAAAGCGTTGCAGCTGTGGTAAGTCCGTGGACCGTCGCACCGTGGCGCAGAACTGTTCCGCCACCGATAAAACCGATACCTGTAACGATTTGTGCGGCCACACGTGCTGTATCGCGCACAGCTGCGTGGTCATTGTTCCCCATCATAAATGAAAATCCGTAAATTGAAATCACCGTAAACACACACGCGCCGAGGCAGACGAGGATGTTTGTACGCAACCCCGCATATTTATTAGTTAATTCTCTTTCTAAGCCTATAGCAAAACCAAGCAGCAACGCTACGATTACTCTTAATGCTATATCAAATTCTAAAAATTCCATAGTCTCTCCTGCGCTTGATTCGTCCTTTTACTGGCCGCTAATCTCTAGTTTCTGGTCCCTATCCCTGGACTTTGCTTTTTGGATCCAGGATGTCTCTTATACTATCACCAATCAAGTTAAAAGACAAAACCGCAACAAAAATTAAGAATCCGGGAGTCAGCAGCCACGGACGATAAATTATATTTGTGAACTCCTGCGCTTCTTTAAGCATGTTCCCCCAACTCGCATCCGGCTGCTGGATACCCAAGCCAAGGAAACTCAAACCTGATTCAGACAGGATATAAGACGGCACAGAAAGCGTCATCGCTACAATCACAAAACTCGTTGTCTGCGGCAAGATATGTTTTATAATAATACGCAAGCGACTTGCACCTATGGATTTTGCAGCCTGGACGAAGTCTTGGGTTTTAATAGATAAAACCATTCCGCGCACAACCCGCGCAAAGCCCGCCCAACCAATTAATGCAAGGATTATAACAATCAGCATAAAGCGCTGGATACTTGTCATTCCTGACGGCAGGATTGAAGCTAAAATTATTAACAAATAGAACGACGGGATAGACATAACTGCTTCAGCAAACCGCATCATAAACATATCGGTCTTGCCGCCAAAGTAACCTGAGATTCCGCCATAGAGTAAACCGATCGGGAATAATACAAGCAGCGCCAAGAACCCGATTGTCATAGAAATTCTGCCACCAAAGAGCAACCGTGAAAACACATCGCGCCCGTTAATATCTGTTCCGAGAAAAAACAATCTGCCTTCCGGTTCAACGCTCACAAGATGTCCGCGTGAGAAGAATTTCAAATAATATTTCTTACTATAGTCGGGTTTGTAGGTAATCCGCAAATTTTCGCTGTCAAAATCTCTTATATAATTATAGGTATATGGTTTTGACAAATGGCCGTTTTCATCAATAGTGTAAAGCACTGACGGCGGCACATAAGACATTGTTCTATCAGAAAAATCTTTTGAATAAGGCGCTAAGAATGGTGCAAAAATCAACGCAGCATAAATCAAACCAAGCACAATTAACGCCACCCGCGCAAATTTGTCTTTCATCAATTGTTGGTAGATTTCTTTGAACATTTTATTCCTTTTATTATTTTCCTTCGTCATTCTGAGTGTTAGCGAAGAATCTCAATACCTGTATGATTTGCAGCGAGCTTGAGATGTTTCGCGTCGCTCAACATGAAGCAAGAGGGTTGTCTACGCCGCACCACTCCTTATTCTTGGGTCGGTAATAATTAGCAGAATATCTGCAATCAGGTTACCGACAATCAACATCACCGCGCCAATCATCAATGATGCCATAACAAGGTTGATGTCAGAGCGCAAGACCGCTTCCAGGATTAATCGACCAAGTCCCGGGTATTGGAAAACATATTCGGTTAACGCTGCACCACTTAGCAGCCCCGCAAACTCAAAGCCCAAAAGGGTTATCATCGGGTTAACCGCATTTCGCAGTGCGTGTTTATAAATTACCTTAAATTCACTAAGCCCCTTAGCGCGCGCAAATTTAACATAATCACTATCTAAAACATCAAGCAGATTCCCACGCATTTGACGCTGCAATCCCGCAAGTGAAATTGTAAAAAGCACCGTTACAGGCAGAATTAAGTGATGAGTAACGTCCCAGATTTTTTGGGCAAAACTCATCTCTAAAAAGTTGGAACTTGTCAGCCCGCCAACCGGGAACCAACCGGTTTTCACGGCAAAAATCAACAACAGCACCGCAAAGAAGAATGACGGGATTGCCATCCCAATGCTCGTTAGCACCGTTAAGACCCTGTCAAGCGAGGATTTCCAATTGACTGCTGCCAAAATCCCCAACGGAACCCCGACAATCCAGGTTAAGAAGATTACCACAATCGTTAAGAGCAAAGTGTTTGGAATTCTTTCTTTTAATTTTGCGCTAACCAATTCGCCGTTTGAAGTCACCCCCAAATCGCCTTTAATAAAAGACTTTGCCCACATACCATATTGCACAATAATCGGCTTGTCCAATCCAAGCCGTTCGGTTTCTCTTTGCAAGGTTTCTTTTGAAACCGATGGATTAAGTTTTAATTCTGCCAACGGATCAACCGGAGAAAGGCGGATTATAAAGAAACTCAGCAGCGAAACAATTACCAGCAGAGGAATCGTTTGCAATATTCTTTTTAAAATATAGATTAATATTTGCATGAATTATCGTCCCCCCGCATCAATATTACAAGGCGTGACGCAGCCTTTGACAAAGATTTCTTCTAAGTTATATGTGATTCCACCAAGTGATGACGGGAAAACATTGCCGAATTTTTTACGGATTGCCACAATTCTAATCGGCGAATAGATGTAAATAAAAGGCTTTTGGTCATATACGATTTTTTGATATTCGTCATAATATTTTTTTCTGTCTTCGTATTTTATCGCCAACGCACCTTGTGTGTAAAGCTCGTCAAGCCTTGTTTCCCAAGGATAGCGCTTACTGTTTTTATCTTTTTCTAAACGTTGGTTAAACAGATGAAGCGTGCCGTCCGATAACCAAACATTTTTTCCGCCGTTTGGTTCAAGAGGCGAGCCTGTAAGCCCCATTATTACCATATCCCAATCAAGTGTGCCAACAAGTTTGTTCACAAGCGAATTAAATTCGACAGGTTTGAAATTGACCTTCATACCTAATTCTTCTAAATCCTGTTTTACCATAACCCCGATGGCTTCGCGTTCGGTGTTCCCTGCGTTTGTATAGAGATCAAACTCAACATGATTATTGTATTTATCTAATAAATGTCCTTTATCGTCCCAGTGGAAACCCGATTCTTCAAGCAATTCACGGGATTTTTTAACATCGCTGTCATAAGGTTTTAGATTCTTATTTAAGTAGATTGAATTAAGAGTCTCGGGAGTAAAAAGCGGTTCTGCCAGACCGTTTGCAATGTTAAAAACCATATTTTTACGGTCAATGGCTAAATCCACAGCCTTGCGAAAATTTATATCCTGGAACCAACGCTGCTTAATCGGGTCAACGTAATATTTTCCTTTGTTTTTTCGGTCGTTCAAATTCATCGACAAATACATCGTGCCGGTATCCGCACCAAGGTTATAAATGGCATAGTCCGAACGTTTTTCACGTTCTTTAAAACGCGCTACATTCGCTCCACGCAAGCTAATCACATCAATTTCACCACCCTCAAATTTTAAAACTTCGTTGTTTAAATCACCCACAATTAAGTAGACCAATTTATCAAGGTAAGGCAGCTTTTCGTTTTTTGTATTAGTTATATAGTAATTTGGGTTGCGCTCATAAACCACGCGCTGCGCGGGCACATATTCCACCAATTTAAACGCACCTGACACCACGAACTTTTTCGGATCAGCGTTAGTTGAAAAGAATGTTTCAAAATATGGTTTGCCTTTTTTCACAGCGGGCGCAAAAACGTGTTTTGGCGCAATCGGCGTTCCGAGGTTTCTCACAAACGGTGCAAAAGGCGCGGGCGTCGTAAAAACAATCGTGTAATCATCAATCTTTTTAACAGTCGGAAGCTTGCCGTCAATCACTATAGAATCACGCGTTGAGGTGTTTCCAAAACCATTCAGGATAATATTTTGCCAGGTAAAAATAACATCATCTGCTGTAATCGGTTTGCCGTCCGACCACTTTATCCCGCGGCGCAAATGAACAATATAATCATTCCCTTTAATTTCAAATGACTTAGCAAGTTTTGGGATGGTTTCTCCGGTTTGCGGGTCAGTCGTCACAAGCCCGTCATACATCGCGTCTGCCATTGTGGAAGACGTGGAGTCCTTGGTGTTAAACGGATTGAAGGTCTTTGGACCTTCGCCAATTACTGACATAATTACACTGCAGCCAAATTCTCCCACAGGTGCTTGAGATTGCAAATAGTCAACGCCATTAACAGTAACCGTTTTTGCCTGTGGCGGAAATTGAACTTCTTGCGTCGGTGAAGAACCGGAATGGTTCGGTGCAACGCTCGTGTTTCCCCTCAAATCTCTGTGCACGCAAGCTTTCGCAAACAACAACACAAATATAACCGTTAAAATAAGATACCCAATCCGCTTCATTTTTTGATTGTAGCACGAACAAAATTTCAAGTTATTACCCTGTCAGGGATACGCTATAAATAATTAATTTTTCATTAATAATTGCATGAGCGCGCCATGTTTGTTCTATAATCTTCTTATATTAATTATGGAGGAAAAGTTATGATTAAACCTTTAGGCGACAGAATTGTTATCAAGGTAATTGAAGAAAGCGAACAAACAAACGGCGGAATTTTTATTCCCGATAGCGCAAAAGAAAAGCCGCAAAAAGGCGAAGTTATTGCAGTTGGACTTGGCGACTTAACAGAAAAAGGCGACAGAAAACCGCTTGATGTTAAAGTCGGCGATATCGTACTTTATGCAAAATATGCAGGCACAGACATTAAAATTGGCAGCGATTTAATGAAAATTTTGTCGATTAAAGATGCACTAGGAATATTAGAATAAACTTTTTAAATGGCAAAACAACCTTTGTCATCCTGAACTTGATCCGGAATGACAAAAAGGTATTAATGAAATTTATCAATTAAAGCAGGAGAAATATAACAATGGCAAAACGTATAGTATTTGATGAAGAAGCAAGAAAATCGCTTCTAAAAGGAATAGACGCCGTGGCTGACACGGTTAAGATTACACTCGGACCAAAAGGCCGCAACGTTATTTTGGAAAAGAAATTCGGCGCTCCGCAGATCGTTAACGACGGGGTTACCATCGCAAAAGAAATCGAATTAAAAGACGGTTTGGAAAACGCAGGCGCACAACTTCTTAAAGAAGTTTCGTCTAAAACAAACGACGTTGCAGGCGACGGTACAACAACCGCTTCAGTTTTGGCTCAAGCGATTGTTCGCGAAGGCTTAAAAAACCTTACAGCAGGTGCAAACCCAATGTCTATCAAACGCGGCATCGACAAAGCAATCGACATTTCAGTTGAAAAAATTAAAAAGCTTTCAAAAGAAGTTAATACAAAAGAAGAAATTGCTCAAGTTGCAGGGATTTCAGCCGGTAACAACTCTGAAATCGGCGAACTTATCGCAGAAGCGATGGAAAAAGTGGGCCACGAGGGGGTTATCACTGTTGAAGAAAGCAAGTCTTTCGGCACTAACTTAAAAGTTGTTGAAGGTATGCAGTTCGACAAAGGCTATTTATCACCTTACTTTGTAACCGATACAGAACGCATGGAAGCGGTTCTGGAAGACGCTTACGTACTTTGCGTGAACAAAAAAATCAACCTGATTTCTGACTTGGTTCCCGTGTTAGAACAAGTTGCGCGCGACGGCCGTTCACTTCTCTTAATCGCAGAAGACATTGAAGGCGAAGCGCTAGCAACTCTTGTTGTAAACACTATGAGAAAAGTTCTTCGCGCGGTTGCTGTTAAAGCCCCTGGCTATGGCGATCGCCGTAAATCAATGCTTGAAGACATCGCAATTCTTACCGGCGGCGAAATGTTCACCGAAGAATTGGGCATCAAGCTTGAGAATGTAACAAGTGACATGATGGGTTATGCTAAACGCGTTACCGTCACAAAAGACGAAACAACCATCGTTGTGGGTAACGAAACAAAAACAGCTGTTCAAGAACGCGTTCGTTTAATCAAAAAACAAATCGAAGCTTCTGACTCGGAATACGACAAAGAAAAATTACAAGAACGTATCGCAAAATTATCCGGCGGCGTGGCAGTAATCGAAGTCGGTGCAGCTAGCGAAGTTGAACTTAAAGAAAGAAAATTGCGTATTGAAGACTCACTAAATGCAACCCGCGCAGCGAACGAAGAAGGTATCGTTCCGGGCGGCGGAATCGCACTGGTTCGAGTTCAGCAAGAACTTCAAAAACTAATAGACAAGACCGAATTTGCGTCAGACGACGAAAAAATCGGGTTCAAAATTCTAACTTCAGCGCTGGATGTTCCATTGCGCGCAATCGTTGATAACGCAGGCGCAAGAGCGGATGTAGTATTAGACACAATCCTTTCAAACTCAGGCGCTTACGGCTATGACGCATTAGAAGGCAAATACGTTGATATGTTCAAAGCCGGAATCGTTGACCCGGCAAAAGTTACACGTTCAGCACTTGTTAATGCGGCGTCAGTAGCTTCAATGCTACTTACAACCGAAGCAGCAGTAGTAGATATCCCGGAAGACAAACCTGAACCTGCAATGCCTGCTATGCCAGGAATGGGCGGCTACTAGGTAAAATTGTCATTGCGAGGAGATACAAAGTGCCGACGAAGCAAGCCAGAAGCATACAAAAACTAGATTGCCGCGGTCGTGAATAAATTCACTCCCTCGCAATGACTAAAACAAACTATAAAAAAGACCGAGGTTTTTCTCGGTCTTTTAAATTCGTAAAACTTTTTATAATCCCAAGTGTGGGCTTAGTGATACCGGCTTGCCGCTCGAAACTTCGGCCTCAAGGATGTGGGTTCTGCCAAAAATATCTTTCCAGTGATAGTTTTTGTTACCTTTGGCATTTCTATTTATTGGTTTTAGATTACCTTTTTTAATACTTTCTACAATCACTTCTTCACGAGGCAGGTAGCCGAGCATTCTAAGGCAACGGCGGAAAAACTTTATTTGTCTACCTTCATCTAAACTCGATGCTCTATAAATTTCATTGATGCGTTCACCTGCACGAGGTCTCACTGCACGTGAAAAAACTTTTTTCAAGGGTTCGTGGTCACCACGATACGTTCTGCATCCGAAAGTTACGTTATTTGTTGAAGAATTAATACTGTTTATAGAAACCATACTTACTCCTTTGACTAATACTACAGAAATAAAAAACGAACATAAAAAAATTTGCTAGTTAATGAGGAGTTTTATTTTAACAGCTTTTATCACTCGTACAATCCGCCAAATAGGTAACGTTCACCGGTATCCGGGAGGATAACAACGATTAATTTCCCCTTGTTTTCAGGACGTTATTTGCTTCGTTTTTCTTTACTCTGTCAAGCCTTTTGAAATGCTTCTAAGGCTTCACCCTCAGCAGGAAGTCTCTTTCCCAAAGTTTAGTGATTTCATCTAATATATTTTCTTTTGCTTTAGAATGACCGCCGTCCCAAAAATCAAGCAGTCCTGTCCCGCTTGAGCTATTTGCACGTTTTGCCATGATCTCTACAACTTTTGCCTTAAAGTAATCTGTAGGTCCTACTTTACTTCTGCCCTCACTTGTATCTTCTTTGAATGCTTTACGTGCTTTTTGCCCGAATTCACGGGTAAACTGTTTTATACTTGCAATTTCTATTGGTTTAAATAATCGTTGCTGGACCAAAGCCTCTAAAAAACGCGGATATTCCTGGTTAAATAATACTCTAGCGTTATCATTGCCGTCTTGGAGCCAGTGGGATAAAGATGCCATAAAGTCAATTGTTGCAGAATTGTATTTGCGCTCTTGAGCATTAGGAATAATGATAGGTTTGGTAACACGTTTAACAACACTTGTCCCTGCACCAAAATTTTGCGAATTATTAGAAATAACATTAACACTTAACATGATTTTTATTAAAACACGAACAATTTGGATATGCAAAAGATATCCTCAATTGTTACGAAATACTAACTTTTATTGCTCAAACAACATACTGGATAGATAACGTTCACCGGTGTCCGGGAGGATAACAACGATTAATTTCCCCTTGTTTTCAGGACGTTTGGAGACTTCAATCGCCGCCCACATTGCAGCGCCTGAAGATATTCCCGCTAAAATTCCTTCTTTGCAGGCGAGTTCGCGCGCGGTTTTAATCGCCGCTTCATCAGTTACATCAATAATTTCATCCACCACATCAGAGTCATAATTCTTTGGGATAAAATTCGCACCGATTCCTTCAATCTTATGCGGCCCTGCGTGGTTTTCGGTTAACAATGGGGAGGATTTCGGTTCAACTGCGATGATTTGCACTTCAGGATTGCGTTGCTTTAAAACTTTCCCCACGCCTGAAATCGTCCCGCCGGTTCCGACTCCCGCCACAAAGATATCAATTTTACCTTCTGTGTCGCGCCAAATTTCTTCGACAGTTGTCTGGCTGTGGCTTTCAGGGTTTGACGGGTTTGAGAATTGTTGGAGGATATAAGAGTTTGGGATTTGCACCTTAAGTTCATTAGCTTTATCAACCGCGCCTTGCATACCTTTAGCGCCTTCTGTCAAAACCAGCTCTGCACCGTAGGCTTTTAGGAGCATTCTGCGTTCTTGACTCATAGTCTCAGGCATCGTCAAAATCAACTTGTAACCTTTTATCGCGCACACCATTGCTAAACCAATGCCCGTATTTCCGCTTGTAGGTTCAATTATAACAGTGTCATTGTTTATTAAACCAGCATCTTCAGCTGCTTTAACCATATTAAACGCCGGTCTGTCTTTGACGGAACCGCCGGGGTTATGACTCTCTAATTTGGCAACAATCGTAGCTTCCCCGTTATTTAAGCGGTTAATCTTCACCATTGGAGTGTTTCCGATTAATTCTAAAACATTATTATACATCCGTTCTCCTTGTTCTAAAACCTTTATCCGTCGATACTGTGCGCCCAATTGAGGTAATTTTGTCAATTACATTATCACGGCAATTTAGCGGGGTTTCGTGAACAGCGATTTTGCCTGGGTAAAGATTATATTTACGCCGATAATCGCCTTCGGTAACATTTGGCATAATCACATTTGCGCCGCTTTGCAACGCTTTTATTCTGCCGTTAGTCTCAAGAGTCTCCATCGCGGTCGTAGCAGGAATATTAATATCAGGCAGCAGAAGCCGTGTTATTGCCATTACCTTTAAAGCTAGCACGAAGTTATTCCCGTCCGCATCGCCCAGCGGGGTTTCCTGATTCGGGATAAAAGGTCCGATACCCGTCATATCCACATCAATTTCTTTAAAAAACAAGATGTCGTTTGCAAGCGATTCAAGCGTTTGTCCCGGCAAGCCTACAAGGCAGCCCGAACCCACTTCAAAACCCGCTTCTCTCAAGTCTCGCAGGCATTGTTTTCGCGCCTCAAGGCTCATATTCGGGTGCATTTTTGAATAAAGCTCCGCGTCCGTTGTTTCAATCCGCAACAAAAACCTGTCAGCACCCGCTTGTTTAAGCGTTTCATACTCCTCCAGAGTATGTTCACCCGTACTCAACGTAATCGCCACGTCATTTTTTTTAATCTCTCGTAAGATTTCTGCCAACATATCCGCTTTGAAAAAATCGTCCTCGCCGGATTGCAGAACAAGTGTTTTATAGCCATAGTCCACAGCTTTTTGAGCAAAATCAATTATTTCTTTTTTTGAAAGACGGTAGCGATCGACATTGCGATTTTCTGAGCGCAGCCCGCAATACAAGCAGTTTCGCTTGCAGATATTAGAGAACTCAATCAATCCTCGCAGTTGAATATCATCTCCGACAAACTCACGCCGAACTTCATCAGCCGCCGCAAAAAGTTCCTCGTTAATTGAATCATCTTCAAGCAGCGCAACAATTTCTTTTGCGCTCAACGAATGTGTTTCTTTTGCTTTTTTAACAAGTTTGTTCATAGGGTCATTATATAGCAAAACATAAGAGAAAATAAATACTGTTGCTCTTGCATGACTTTGCTATTGCCAAAATGCCATATTCTTGCTATTATGTATATTAAAGATGGGGTTTGGCCTTGACAAAAGAGAATTATAAAGTTTTAGATGAATTTGCTTCAATTGTCCTTGTTGGATATCCTCTTAGTAAAGAAGATCTTCGACAGAAGTTGAAGAATAGTGGTGTGTTTAAAAAGTGCGGTTTCAAAGAGATACAGCCTGAAATATCGTCAGATACCAATATCCCTGAAGAGCATAAGGCGGCGTTACTTGAACGAATTCCTATGGCGGTATTTGATTCACAAAAACATAAAATAGCTATCATATTATTGGAGAATGAACGCAAGTTAAACCTTTCCATTCGAGATTTTGATACAAAAAAACAGAATATAACAAAAGAGATTATTGATGCTTTACTTGGTTTCGACTTATCAAAATTATCTCAAATAGGATTTAATTTTACCGAACGAGTCGAGCTACATGTTAAAAAATTAAAATTATTAAATGAACAAATAGAAAAAATAAGTATCGGAGAAAACGAAGTATGGTCTAAAAATACCGCTTTTATATTGACATTACCGTTTCAATTTGATGACCATTTAAGCACCTACAAGATTCAAAAGATGGTCCCTTTAAAAGATGAAGGCACTGAAAAAAGAATATATCAAATTGAAGTTAATCAAAACTTCAGTATCAATAATAATAGTAATCTTGGCAAAAATCAAGAAGCTATTAAAGTAATACATCGACAAGAAGATTTATATTGTAATGAGTTTAAGCCAATGTGCGCTGAATTCATGAAAATGTATTACGAATAGGGTAATTATGGAAAAAGAATATAGTATATTAAAAGCATATTATGACAAAGTTCTTGCGTCTAGTAAGGGGCAGGAGCAGTTTATACATACTGAGGATGTCCCAACCGCCCCTATAAGCATGAAAGATGTCATACATCAAATAAATAATATAGGCAATAACATTGATAATAAGATTGAAGGACTACACGAGAAATCTGATACTATAATAGAGCAAACACAAATCAATGAAGAGAGTATGAAAAGCGAGGAAAAGATGGACAAAACATTTATTATGGATGATTATGTCGCATTGAAGGAAGATATTAGAGAAATTAAAACCAGTATCAACTGGATGAAATGGGTCATCCCAGTGTTAATTACTATTAGTATTTTTGTTTTTAACAATATTGTTATGTCTATAAAGGACAGCAACTCAACTCAATATCAAATGCTTGATAAAAAACTTGATTCAATAAAAGAAACTTCTTCGTTAAAAATAGAGCGTGATATAGCACAAGAATTTTTGAAACAAGGTAAAAAGTTAAAATAAGAGAACGCCGACAGGTAAACCTATCGGCGCGATTTGGCTATTTAGTTGGAGTTATTTTGTTTCAGTTGTTGGGGCTTTTTTATCGCATCCGCAACCGCAGCCGGGTCTGCCTTTTGGTCCGGGACCTTTAGCGCCTTTTTTGTTTTGTTCAAATTTTTCTCTGCCTTCTTGCTTCATTTTGGTCAACTCTTTTTGTTGAGCCGGAGTCAAGATTGCTTCAAATTCTTTCATGCTTGCTTTATGCATTTCTCTTAATTGTTTTCTCAATGCCATTTTTTCAGCACGAATTTTTTCGATTTGTGCATTTTTTGCATCATCTTTTAATTTTGTGTTAGCCTCAACAGCTTTGTACTCCGCACGTTTAGCTTCTAACTTTTTGATAATCGCTTCGGCATCAGCACGGCCTTTTTCGCGGATAGCTTTTGCCTGCGCTTTTTGTTCGTCAGTTAATTTTAAACGAGCCTCGAATTCTGCATGTTTCTTTTCGAATTCAGCTTTTCTAGCCGGATCCATTTTGCCAGGTCCGCCCGGTCCCATTCTGTCCGGTCTTTGGCCGTCAAATTTCTTTACGCATTCAGGTTTTTTGCATCCGCAGTCACACGCTTTGTCGTCAGCTGCAAAAGCCGCTGTTGTTGCTACAAACGCCATTACGCTTGCTAAAACTAATACTTTTTTAATCATAATAATTGTCCTTTCTTTCTATTTCTACAATAAGTCTTTTAACTCATCTGCCAAAAACTTTTTGGCGTTATATAATCTTGATTTTACTGTACCCACCGGGCATTTTATTGACTGTGCCGCCTGTTCGTAGGAATAGCCTTCTATTTCGCATAGCATAACCACTTCTTTGAACTTTGGCTTTAGCATATTTATTGCTGATATTATTTGTCTTTGTCTGTCGTTTTGGATTAACCGCAGCTCCGGAACCGCTTTTCTGTCTTTGATTGTGTTTATAACTAAATCGTCTGAGGTTGAATTGTCTTTGTTTTTTTTGTAAGCGGATTTTAGGTAATCTCTCGAAACATTTTTTGCAATTGTGTTAATCCAGGCACTAAAAGTTCCGCGTTCGCTGTATTTTTCGGAATTTCTCCAAGCCTTCACGTACACTTCTTGCTCTAAATCTTCATTTTCTTCTTTTGTAATCAGCCGAATCATATTTTTTACATTCTGCTGATTTTCTTTGAACATTTGATTAAAGTCCATCGTCCACCATTAAGAATCCATAGCTGTCGACCGGGAGCCCCATGTCTTCAATCGTTATGGAATCACCGTACCTAACACTTCCGACTATATCATAACGGCTGTCTAACTCTGTAAAAGACATCCCGCCGACTATAGCCGCGAACACTGCCACTGCTACCTTCGTTCTGAGCGCATTTTTTCTTCTTTGCCTTAATGCAGGCTTTACTTCTTTTAACAACGCAGAAACTTTTTTCATTTCTTCATGTTCTGCTCTGCAGTCCTCACATTCTGCAAGGTGTTTTTCAAGAACCACATCGTTAGCAAAAGTAAAATATGCTTCGTATTTGTTACATTTTTCTTTCATTTCTTTAACCTCTATACCTTTAAAACGAAACTGAAAAATAAAAGTTCATTTTTTTATTAAATATTATTTGAATAAGTCGCAAGCGCCCGTTCAGCCATAATCTGTGCCTTAAACTTTTTATTCTTACGTTCTTTTTTAGGAAGTTCAACCGGCGGCAAAATCCCCCAATTTGAATTTATCGGCTGGAATTTGGTCTGCTCAGGATTGCTTATATAATGCGTAAGAGCGCCAAGCATGGACTCAGGCGACGGAGTAAACAATTCCTCACCCGCAAGATATTTTGCCATATTTATTCCCGCCAAAAGCCCTGTTGCTATGCTTTCTGTATAACCTTCCGTTCCCGTAATTTGCCCCGCAAAAAACAAATCCTTGCGTGAACGAGTTTGCAGCGCCGCGTTGAGGATTTTAGGAGAGTTAATAAAGGTGTTTCGGTGCATAACCCCATAACGTACTATATTTACTTCTTCTAGCCCGGGAATCGATTGAAGAAGCTCTTTTTGAGCGCCCCATTTTAAGTTGGTTTGAAAACCTACAAGGTTATAGAGCGTTTTTGCCGAATTATCTTGTCTTAATTGGACTACAGCATAATTATCCTGTTCTGTGCGCTTGTCAACCAAGCCCACAGGCTTCATCGGCCCATACCTTAACGTATCAACTCCGCGCGAGGCAAGCACTTCGACCGGCAAACAGCTTTCAAAAAAATTCGCGCCGGATTCAAAATCTTTCATCTCAATGCGCGGCGCATTAATTAATATATTATAGAATTTTTCGTACTGCTCCTTGTTCATCGGGCAATTAATGTAAGAAGCTTCGCCCTTATCATAACGGCTGGCATAAAAAGCAATGTCGAAATTTATGCTGTCTTTTTCGACAATCGGCGCGATCGCATCAAAGAAATAAAGATGATCATTACCGGTAAATTTTTGAATATTTTGCGCTAAATCGCTGCTGGTTAAAGGCCCTGAAGCAACAATCACTGGCCCTGAAGGGATTTCTTTAATTTCTTCTTTAATAATATTAATAAGCGGATTGTCTTCAATCTTTTTTGTGACCGCTTTTGAAAACATTTCTCTGTCGATTGCAAGCGCACTTCCTGCCGGAACTTGGCATTCGTAGGCAATTTTAATTAATTCGCCGCCTAAAAGTTCCATCTCTTTTTTCAATAACCCCGAAGCATTGGTTGTATCAAAAGAACCGAGGCTGTTTGAACAGACAAACTCCGCGAAATCACCGCTGGTATGCGCTCCTGTCTGCACTTGCGGACGCATTTCGTATAAATTAACCTTTATTCCGCGCTTGGCAAGCTGCAGAGCGGCTTCGCTTCCGGCCAATCCCGCGCCAATTACTGTTGTTTCCATTCTTAGATTATAACATAACATAGTCATTCTGAACTTAATTAAGCTGCGTATTTATCTAAAAATAGGAAATTATTAACAAATGTATCAATTTTACTACAATTGTAGTAAAAGGGTTGAAATTTATTTTTGTATTAAGTATAATAAATACACTTATTCGTATTTGTTAAAATTTCTTAAAATACCAGACAAAATAGGCAATAAATGCGGATTGAGTGTTTTTAAGAATATGTGTAGATATGTATTAATGTAGAAAATTAGGGAAATGCAAGTAAAATCAGTACCCTCGCATGACGCGACTCGTAGAAATGTTTTGAATAACAACCCTTCATTCGGTGGAAATCCAGTAATCTCAACCATGGAATTCGTCGACCGAAAAGGCTTTGTTGCCGCGTTTCTTATCGGGGATACTTTAGGATTGGTTGCTCCACGCTTGTGGAAAGGGATTAACCGAGGCCGAAAGGATGAACACGGTCATCCCGTAATCGACCGAAATACGGGCCGACCAGCTGGATACAACTGGGAATTCGCCCGAAAAGAAGCCATCCGCGAGTTATTGAGCGGACCGAGCATATACGTTATCCCATTAGCAATGTTAGCCGGAATTAAGAAATTTGGAAGCGCAAATGGCGTCAAAGCCGAAAACCTGCACGCGTACAAAGGCGATTTCGCAGCGTTCGCGCAAGAGCATCGTAAAAGCATTGACGATCTTGAACCGTTCTATAAGAGATTGTTTAAAAATGTCATTAAGACATCTACAGAAGGCTTGAGTGAAGCACAAATTGACGATTTGGCTGAAAGGCTTAAAAATAGTCAGCTTCATATTGATGACGCAATTAAGGCAGCAAAAACAGATAAGAAATCTCCGGTAGGAGAGCTGCAAAGCAAGCTTGTCAAACAAATCAGTGATATCAGAAAGCAACACGCATCGGCTGATTCTGATTTGTTAAAGGTAGAATTAATTATCCCTAATGAAGGGAAAACAAAAGTTACGCTCAGTGAATTCATAGGTCAATTACCTGATTACACAAGCGAAGCAGTAGCAAAAGTTAAAAAGTACACCGGCGGCAATGTCGAAGAAATGGTGCATAATTTCACACATCGACGTACAGCCACAAGAACTTTGACAAACTTCGGGATGTGGGGCGCGGTTATTGCGTTCTTCGCGATGATTCCAAAATTATACAACATGGGCTTAAAGAGTAACCCTGGCTTAAAAGGTACTGCTATTGACCCAACTAAACAACATAAAGAGCACAAGCACGCTAATAAAGCAAAAGATGTCAGCTTCGGAAACAAAACTTCATGGGTTGAAACAGTAGGTAAAAAACTTCGCAGCGACCCTAAACTCAAAACTCTTACCAAAGAATTTGAATTCAACGGCCCTGGTATGAGCAGCTGGGCGACAGCAGCATTGCTTTATGGCTTCTGCTTCCCGACAAGAATGTTAAATGCTCAAGATAAATACGACAAAGCGGAAATCATCACCCGTGATATTTCCAGCTTCACAGCGCTTATTTTCGGCGGTGCAATACTTAGAAAATTAGTTTCTGAAGGGCTTACTAAATTCACCGGCTTCGCTTTGAACAGCAAACCTGAAAGCCACAACACCCCATTGATGAAATTCTGGAACTACATCAATCCGGCAGGAGGCGTTTCTCCATTCGGAAGCGGCGAAATTGAAGCAAAATACAGTGATATAGCTAAATATAAAGATGGTATGGCCGGCTTCTGCGATTTTGTAAAATCAAAAGGCGGCGACATTGAAAAAGTTCTTTTGAAAGATAAAGAAATTAAAGCTGCAGCAGAAGCTGTAATGGGCAGAGCTCTTAAAGGTATGGGCGCGGACGCAATACGAGCTAAATTCGCGGACGCTCAAAAAGCTGACAAGAACGGTACAAAAGAATATAGAGCCATCATTGACCTTCTTAAAGATGCCAACAACAAACTTGTACGCTCAGCGAAAACAATGAACCATTTCTTCAACTTTACTGCAACATTCTTGCTCATCCCTGCGTTCATGATATGGCTTGCAAACTATTGTGAGCACATGACCAAAAGAGGAACAGCAAAAGATGTTCATAAAGGGAAAGTTCAACCACAAGCAGCAAAAGCTTAAAAGATATACATAAGACAACATATCAACACAGAAGAGAAAAGACGCCTGATTTAAACAAGTCGGGCGTCTCTTTTATTATTATATAATTTGCAGAAATTAGTCTAACAATGCGTTGATGTCTTCAACCATTTTGTCAGGGTCAAAGCCGTGGACTCTTGCGCCTGCTTCAAGGTCTTCAAAACGTGCCGCGGCACACCCGATACAGCCTAGGCCGTATCTTTGAAATACCTCAATGCTTTGCGGGTATTTTTCAACGATTTCTAAAATATTCATATCTTTGCTAACTTTTGTCATGTCTTTCTCCTTGATTTTTAAATAACTGTCATTAAATACATTATAACTGAAACATGAAAAACAGACGGAGGAGATATGTTTAAAAAGATTTTTGCAAAACAAGAGCAGATTGTGGGTCTAAGCGGGTTCAAAAAACTCGACGAAGAAGAAATGGATAGTTTAATAAAACTAATTTACCCAAACGCACCACAGCCAATAAATCTAGACGATTTATTTATGAACATCAACCCACCAAAATTCTCCCCTGAAAAAGTCGTTCTGGGGACAGAATATACGGGGAATATGTTCGCACGTTAAAATATATGATACTATGCGTATCTGTTGAAGTTAGCGTCAGTTGCCGGTGACAATTCACCTGTGCCCATGGTCTCTAATGTAGCAAATAATCCAGACTCTTTTAGATGCTCGCGAGTAGCAGTTATTCCAACATTACGAACACCTCTCGCCGAATTAACGTCGATTGAGCTGATGAATGGATTGGATGCTTGTATTGGTTGAATGCCTGCCATTGTTATCCTCACAATTATCCCTTATTTATATAAAGTATATTATTTCAAAAAAGTTGCCTGAAATCGAATGGTTATTTACAAAATTTAACAATGTTAAAAAACTCTGTCATTCTGACCCTGAGTTTTGCGAAGGGGAAGAATCTCAAAACCGCCAACCTGTGTCAATATTGAGATGCTTCGGGCTACACCCTCAGCATGACGAAATATTTACCCTTATTGGTCGCTTTCGAAGCGTTCGTTGTCTTTCATTAACTTGTCGAAATCAGACGGCTTAATGCTTTGGACAAACTTTTTAAACTCTTGTGCTTCTTCTTCGTCTTTTGAACTGTCAGTTGAAACAGAGCCGTTTGATAAAACGTTTGCGGTTACAAAAATCGGTGCTTCAACTCTGATGGCAATAGCAATTGCGTCTGAAGGCCGGCAGTCGATTTCAATAGTTTCGCCTTCTTTGCCTGATAAAACCAGGTTAGCATAATAGGTTTCTTTTTCTACATCGTGGATTTCGACTTTTTCGAGTTTGCAGCCGGTTTTTTCGATTACGTTTGTAATCAGGTCATGCGTCATCGGACGAACAACTTTAAGGTTTTCTATTTTTCTAATAATCGCACTCGCTTCAGCCGAACCAATCCATATCGGAAGCGCTTTGCGGTTGTCTTTGTCGTGCAAAACAACAATCGGCGACCCTGTTCGCGTGTCTAGTGCTATACCCATTACTTTCATCTCTATCATTTTCAATATATCCTTTTTATTTTCCTACAATTGCTGTTAGTGGTGAAGACGCACTGGCTATTGGTGTAACCGGCATTCTGCCCGCTTCGTACGCAAACCGTCCTGCTTGGACACCTAGTTTGAATGCTTCTGCCATTTTAACAGGATCCTGTGCTTTTGCAATCGCCGTATTGAGCAAACAGAAGTCAGCACCCTGTTCCATAACCATGGCAGCATCTGACGGAACCCCAAGCCCGGCATCAACTACAACCGGAATATTTGCCTGTTCAATTATAATTTTTATGTTCTCAAGAGTCTTAACCCCTTGCCCTGAACCGATTGGAGAAGCCAGCGGCATAACAGTTGCACAGCCGATTTCCTCTAACCTTTTAGCAAGCATCGGGTCAGCATTGATATATGGTAGAACCGCAAACCCTTCTTCTACAAGAACTTTTGCCGCTTCAAAAGTCGCAATTGGGTCCGGCAACAAGTATTTCGGATCAGGAATTACTTCTAACTTAATCCAGTTGTTAATCCCCATTGCGCGAGAAAGTCTTGCAACACGGATAGCTTCTTGTGCAGTCGCACAGCCTGCAGTGTTAGGGAGCAGCCAGTATTTGTTCGTATCAATATATTCTAAAATATTTTCATGCCCCGGCGCATTCATTTCAACGCGGCGGATTGCAACGGTAACGATTTCCGCACCGCTGGCTTCAATAGCTTTTTGCATAGTCGGATAGTCGGAGTATTTGCCTGTTCCGACCATCAAACGCGATGTAAACTCTTTTCCTGCAATTGTCAGTGTCATATTAGTCTCTCCTGTGCTTGATTCTATTATAGTCTCAAAAAGATTTTTTTTAAACCACTTTGAAAAAATTTAAGTTCATGCTAGTATTAGGAAATATTGAATACGGAGGCCTGGCCGAGTGGCTGAAGGCGGCACCCTGCTAAGGTGTTATGTGGGTTTACCCTGCATCGAGAGTTCGAATCTCTCGGCCTCCGAACTTTAAATGACAGGGCTATAGCCCTGTCATTTAAAGTTTAGAACGTAAGATTTGGACTCGAGTAGAGAGTTCGAATGTGACGACATTCAAGCCGAGCTGTGCGAGGCGCAGAAATGACGGCTGCAAAATGCAAATTCACAGCGTAAGCATAATGAATTTAGCATTATGCCTCGGCAGAACTTAAGTCCGCAAAATTCTGCGTGTGTGCCTCGGTCTTCATTCCCAAAGGATAGTTCTATTCGCTCTGAGCTGCTACCGACGCTGTTTTTGTGCTTAGGGCTATGTCACGCTTAAAGGCTTCTTGAAACTCTTTTCTGTATAAAAATCCAAGGTGGGAGCCGTTATTTAAGAGTACCATTTTGTTGCCGGAATACTCTTTTAGCTTTCTTAGTTGCACCTTATCCACAAAATAGTCGTCTAGCGCATGGTAGATTTTGTAATTATTATTGTTGACGAGATAGTTTGAGATTGAGTGCAAACTCGTATCGTAGTTCAAATCATCAACTGAGTGATAATGCCCGGAAAGCAGATACTTCTTTACGTAGTCTTGATAACTCATGTTATTAATCATATTGTAAAGCTCCGCACGATTGCTTTTTGGTGTGTTTTCTACTGTAAAGACAAGGTCAGAAAGCTTTTGGCGCATAATAAAACAAGTTATAAGCTTGGCTTCTTCTTCAGAGAATGGTAACATTTCGATTTTTTTCTTATCCCCGTCCGACATGTTAGTAATCTGAATAATTTTTGATGCTGTAATTGCGACTTTGTGTTTTAAATTCTCTGGATTTTTATTCCATTCATCGTTATTTTTGTCGAGCTGACTTAGCGCATAAACAAGCTCTATTGGCGGGTTTATAGAGATGTATTTGTTTATGTTAAGTGTGTTGTTTTTATCCTCTTTGTCTGCAAGAAATAGTGCAGTCATAGCGCCGAATGAGGTTCCTACGACTATTTTTTCTCTTGGTTCAATGTGGTATCTTTTATGCAATGAGTCGAGAATCTTTGTTGTGGTTATTTTTATATAATCAACATCTTGCGGGGGGATTCCGGGTCTGTAATCAGCCGGCATACTCTTCACAAACTCCCAGTGGAAGTGGCTTCCTTGAATAAGGACAGAATATCCCTCGTCGTAAAACATTTTTGCTAATACATTTGAGTGGTGCGCGTTTATGCCTTCCCCAATTGAGGGATAAAGTATCGCAACAGGCGCGCTCTTGTCTTTTTGCAGGATAAATCTATAATTATAAGGCGCTCTGTTTGGGTCAATGCTCACAGATGACGTTTTAATTTGTTTTTTAAAAGATCTGTTCCAGACAGACATCTCTGACCAGATTGATTTTTCAGCAACTTCACACTCGAAAAGCGCCGTTCTCATTGAATCAAGCACGGGACTTTGAGGATTGTAATCTGCAAGAAACATATCCGCATTAAATGCTGTGTTAGTAGGACTAACATCAGTCAAAACAACGCTGTCTTTAACGCTATTTTTGGGTACAACGTCAACAACTGCAATTCTCTCTTTATCAATATCATCTTTAAGTACTGCTGCCGCGCCTGTTTTAATCTCGTTAGCCTCACCTGTGGTGAGAAGGACACCATTAGTTGCAGGAGTGTGCGCTATATCGTCGCCAATGGAGACCATTTCGTATAATTGAATGTCAGTGTTCAGAATCTCTCTTCTGTCAAGATTGTTGGTTTTTATGTGGGTTTCAATCCCGTAAAGTTTTTTAGCGATATCATAAGGATCTGCATAAGTTGATTCAATCATATCAATCAGGGGCTGCATGTAAGCTGTTTTGTTCATCAAAAATCCTGCTTTAGCAAGTGCGGTTATTGGAGTTCCTAAATACATCGCAGCATCAAACGGACATTCAAGCAGCTTACCTGCTAATGTTCTTGGGTTGGTCGAAACAAGTCCCGGCACAACCAAATAAGGTCCGGATTTAACTTTGCATTTAGCCAGCGCTTGTCCCATATCTTCTTGCACAGGTTCGATGTGGAGATATTTCTTTGCAGGGTCAAACATCCCGCCGAGGCCGACAGTAGTGTTGGTTAAAAACCGAACAGTTTCTCTACCTGAGGCTTTAAAGTCTTTTTGTATAAGGGTACTTGCTAATCTTTTCGGGTATTCAATATTGTTATAAATCCCCTGAATCCTGTCCATACCATATTTTGGCATAATTGATGCCCAAATAATATGGATAGGTTTTAGCGCGTATTTGTTCAGTTTAGAGTTGAGGGTAAACATTTTTCTGTTGAATTTCTCAAATTTATCGCGCCCTATATATTCCTGCGCGTAATCAGGATACCTGCAAGGTGAGGATATTGTGTCGTTTGCCAGAGCATTGATGTTAAGATTGAAACACAGCAAAAAGGCGACAAGTGCGACTATTTTATTTTTATTAAACATATTTTTCCTAACTGAACTTATCTATTGCAATTTTCATCTATTGTATTTGGGTTAAGAAGGAAAATGCATTAGCCATATGGTCGGCACAGGTAATTAAATATAATGCATTAACCGTATGGCTAATGTAAGGATTCAAGATAATACTTATTATCATCTTGAAGAAAAATTGGGGATAAATTTCAAGATGAATAATAAAAAATTGCTATCAAGCGTAATGCTTTTTGCGATGTTTGCAAGCAATATTACCGTATACGGAGCAGACGCGCTAATCCCTGGGGCGAACTCATTGTCCGGGGCAATCAATGACGCCAACACAAGAATTGATGGCCGTTATCACATTGAAGTCAGCGGAGATATGACAGAAGGTAATTTGCCAAAGATTACCGGGAATGTGGACATCTCAGGGTTATCAAATCCGATAATAGATTTGGAGCATAAAAAAGGCTTTCAGTTCATAGACAGCGCTAAGTCTTCGACTATGTCTAATCTGACGTTGACCAATGTCGGTGAAGACATGCCGGCAATTTATAACGAGCAAAATCTTGGACTTGAAAATATCACTTTTGACCACGACAACAACATTTCAGGAAGTGGCGCTTTATATAACCAAGAAGGGACAGTCAATATAACAGGCACAACTTCATTTTCAAGTAACAGCACCACGGGAAACAGCGGGGCAATCTATAACCACGGGGGGACGATTAACATTATTTCCTCCGACAAGAGTGTCACTTTTACAGAAAACTCTTCTAAAAATGGCGGCTCAATCGTCAATGCTCATGGTTCAACAATGAATATTGAAGACACACAATTTTCCGGAAATAAAGCGACAGAAATTGGGGGTGCAATACTTTCTAATAATTCGGTGTTAAATATTTCTCAATCTACTTTTGAGAATAACCAGGCCTATTGGGGTGGTGCAATCGACATCGACAGCGGCTCAACTACGCTTGGCAAGGGCAATATTTTCTCAAATAACAAAGCCGAGTTACACGGCGGAGCAATAAATAACAGCTTCGGCTCGAAATTAACAGTGGAGGAAAACACTTTTACCTCAAACAACTGTCATCAAGATGGCGGTGCGATTACGAATTTCCAAGCGGAAGCCAAAATAAACAATTCGGCTTTCAAAGGAAATCAAGCAGGAGATGATGGCGGTGCGGTCTATACATTTGAAAGCGACACAACAATAAGCAATTCCTCTTTTGATGGAAACGCAGCCGGTATTCATGGTGGTGCAATTGTTTCACACAACGGGACAACGACGGTTAGTAGTTCGTCTATAAAAAATAACACCGCAAACAGCAGCGGGGGGGCGATTTATAATTATCATGCTCAAATGTCTTTGGAAAACACAAGCTTGGAAAGCAATAGCGCGTACAACAACGGTGGCGCACTCTATAACGATGGGACTACTGTAATTAAACAAGGAACTGTTGTTTCAGCAAACAATACCGGAGTCTCCGGCGGCGCGATATATAATAAAGCACAACTCGACTTGAGCGCAAACGGCGGAGATATTAAATTCTCTAACAACACAGACGCTGTAGGATTGAATGACATTCATAACACTGAATTAGGAACAATCAATATTAATGGGGACTCAAATGTAATAATCGGAGGCGGATTTTCAGGCAAAGGTCAGATAAATAAAACAAATACCGGAACATTAATTTTATCCCAATCCGGTGACAGCTCAAGATTCACAGGAAACTTCCACCAAACAGAAGGAACTACAAATGTTGACGGAGGGTTCTTCGGCGGCACAAGCACAATTGACGGCGGCACGGTTAATTGGATGACTTCTGCGACAAAACCCGAATCAACAGGGGTAATTAATGTTAACGGGGGAAATCTCAACATCGGAGCAGAGAGTAATTCTGCTGTGCTAAACTTAAATAATCCGCTTGATACAATTGAGGGCGCGGCAGTTGTAAACCTTCATAGCAATTCTGCTATATCCAACCAAGGAACTGTTACGTTGGATTCGGGGGACAACTGGGAGGGGCATTTTGATAATGCCGGCACTTTGATTTTAGATGGATTTCAAAACAATAAATTGGGGACTTTAAACCAATCAAGCGGTGATTTTAAACTGCAAAACGGTACTGATTTTATTTTAGGGGATAACAGTTCTATTTCCGGCGGCAATGTTCATATAAATTCAGGTTCAACATTGCATTTGGGGGATTCTGCATTCTTCACCCAGGGAACACCTCCGATGCTTATGACTGCTTCTGTAACAGGCGCAGACAATTTGTTTATGAATAACGGGACAGTCAACTCAATGAACAGCTCTGTTACTAGTAGTGTTGTAAACAATCAGCTAGTAGTGGGTTCAGAAGGCGCTAATTTCAAGGTTGATATCGACCCTGTCACCAAAACCGCCGATAAATTTACCTTTAACGGTGGCATAGCAGCAGAAAACGGGCCAGCAAATATTAATTTATCTGACTTTTATATGCTTGGTGGAAAAACTTCGGTCAATAAAAGCTTTGATGTTCAAGTGTTTGAAGCAAGCGCCATAGATGATGACATCGTTTTCACTGCCCCCGGGAAGCAAATCACCACCCCTATCGGGAAATACGGACTGACCTCTTATAATAACGGCTGGTACGGGATTAATTGGCAAGGCTTCAATCCGACTGTTTACGCCGGACAGGTTGCCTCGGGTGCAACATATTATCACCAATTAGTAATCGATAATTTATTATTTGACCATGTGTATTTAGACAGCCAATCTCTTGTTGCTAAACTTAAAAACTCAAACAAATACGCAGCGATTATCCCCCAGTTCGCACCATATCAATACAAGCGCGACGGCGGCAGCTTGTGGTTTAAGCCGTATACATCTATAGAAAAACTAGCACTTACACAAGGGCTTAACCCAAACAACACGATTTACGGCGGCATTGTGGGTGCGGATTTTGATGCAATCGAACTAAGAGACGGTTGGAAATTCTTGCCAACTGCTTATATAAGTTACAATGGCGGACGTCAGAGTTTTGATAATGTTACTATGTATCAAAACGGCGGTCAGGGCGGCCTTATGGGTACCTGGATGAGGGGTGAATTTATCGGTTCCTTGCTCGCGTTTGGCGGAGGCTTCCTTAACGAGATGTCAATAAACGGTTTTGATGATAACTTTGGAAACTGGATTGCGGGAACAGCGGGTAAAGTTTCTTACAACTTCCATCCGCGCGAAGATTGGATTATTCAGCCCACATTAATGATGGCATACACCGCTATAGGTAAACAAAATTGGACCTCTAGTTTCGGAAATCTGCCAATGAGTGTCGGATATTTTAACGGGATTGGGCTATCGCCCGGATTGAATATAATTTACGGCAGGGAGGACTGGACCGTCTATTTAGCTGTTCAGTATATGTATAACATTAACGACAAAGTTAGCGGCACTGTTGACGGAGTTGATCTGCCGTGGGTGAGAATGAGACACGGATATATCGACTATGGTATTGGCGGAACAAAGGCGTTTCAGGATAACTGGATGGCTTATGCGCAAGTAACAGCCAGAAACGGCGGCAGAACCGGGATCGCATTCCAAGGCGGCTTGAGTTATAAATGGTGACGGAATAGGATTTTTTCAAACAAAAACTTGCCAACTTAAAATCAGCGTTGTAAAATTAACTGTTACCTATACATTTACACCGATTGGAAAGCCGAAATGATTAAGAATGAAAATATTAGAAACATAGCGATTATCGCTCACGTTGACCATGGAAAAACAACTCTGGTTGACTGCTTGTTAAAACAGTGCGGAGCCTTTAGAGAGAATCAACAGGTGCAAGAGCGCGCACTCGACAACAACGATATTGAGCGTGAACGCGGGATTACAATTCTTTCCAAAAATATTTCCATCGATTATCAAGGCTGCAAAATAAATGTCGTTGACACCCCCGGTCACGCGGATTTTGGCGGGGAAGTCGAACGGGTTCTGGGCATGGTTGATGGTGCACTTTTAATCGTTGACGCGGCTGAAGGCCCTATGCCACAAACACGTTTTGTGCTTTCAAAGGCACTTGAGTTGGGTTTAAAAATAATCGTTGTTGTAAACAAAATCGACAAACCCGCAGGCGAACCTCTGACCGCATTAGATAAAGTTTTTGATTTATTCACGGAACTAACTGACAGAGAAGACTTAATGGATTTCCCATTTATTTTTGCCAGCAGCTTGAATGGATTTGCGATTAAGGAATTGGACGACAAAAGAGTCGATATGACTCCGCTTCTAGACTGCATTATGAAAAACATTCCGGCTCCGATTGCTGATGAGAGTAAGCCGCTGCAGTTTCAGGCAACAACGCTTGATTACAACGAATATGTGGGCAGAATCGTCATCGGACGAATCGTCAACGGTAAAGTCAAATCGCAAGAGCAGGTGACAGTAGTCGCAGCCGACGGCTCAACATCTAAAGGCAAAATCACAAAACTTTTTGGCTTCAAGGATTTAGGCAGAGTAGAAATTGAAGAAGCATTTGCCGGCGACATTGTGGGAATTGCAGGATTTTCCGATATCCAAATCGGCGAAACGATTTGCGCAAACGATTGTGTAGAACCATTGCCGCTAATTACAGTTGACGAACCGACTTTGCAGATGAACTTTTCTGTAAACGACAGCCCGTTCGCAGGAACTGAAGGGAAATTTGTTACCAGCCGCCAAATCAGAAAACGACTTTATAACGAACTCGAAAAAAATGTAAGCTTACGCGTTGAAGACACAGACAGCACTGATGTTTTCAGAGTAAGCGGACGCGGCGAATTACACCTTGGGATTTTGATTGAAACTATGCGACGCGAAGGTTTTGAGTTTGCGGTTTCTAAACCCGAAGTTATTTTCAAAACCATTAACAACGAGCTTTGTGAACCTTATGAAAACCTTATTGTTGATGTCCCTGAAAATTATGCGGGAAGCTCAATTGAGCGACTTGCAGGCAGAAAAGGTGAAATGAGAGATATGCAAACCGGAAACGGCCGTACAACTTTGACCTTCCATATCCCTGCACGCGGATTAATCGGCTTTAGAAGTGAATTCATCAGAATGACACGCGGCGAAGGGATTATGTATCACACGTTTTTGCACTACAGACCTTTCGCGGGCGACATCCCAAGACAACGTAATGGCTCGATTATCGCACACGAGCAAGGGGAGGCAATTCCTTATGCATTAGCTCAATTTGAAGACCGTGGAGTTTTCTTTGTGACCCCAAAAACAAAGGTTTATCGCGGAATGATTATCGGAGAATGCAACAGGCTCCAAGATATCGCCGTGAACATTTGCAAAACAAAGAAATTAACTAACATGCGAAGCGCAACGGCTGATGTAATGGTAACTTTACAAGCGCCAAAACTGATGTCACTTGAAGATTGTCTTGAATATATCGCAGATGATGAATTAGTCGAAATCACACCGGAAAATGTCCGCGTGCGCAAAGCCGACTTGGTTAAATGGAAGTTTTAGCAATCACTCCTTATCTTTTTGAACGTTCAAGTAAATCAATAACTTCTTCGTCTGTTGTTTGCGCAAAGTCCTCGTAATAAGCACCGACTGCATAAAAATTTGCCATCGCGTTCAGGCACACAAAATCGTTCACATACTCCTCAAACATGTGTATCGAACCAAGCGGACAAACAGGAATTGCCAGAATAATTTGTTTTGGGTTTAATTGCTTAATAGAAAGCACCGCAGCCAGAGTGCTGACTCCTGTTGCGACCCCGTCATCAACAACAATTACCGTTCTGTCTGTCAAATCAATATCAGGCAAGTTTCTGCGATAAAGTTTTATGCGTCTGCTCATCTCAATAGTTTCTGCTTTTATAATCTGGTCAATTTCTTCTTGCGAAATATTGAACCCTCCTATTATTTCATTGTTCAAGACTTTGACTCCTCCCGGTGCTATTGCCCCAATCCCCAATTCCGGATTAAAAGGCGCACCAATTTTTCTCGGCACAATGACATCCAGCGGAGCATTTAGTTCTTGCGCAACTTCATAACCAAGCACCACCCCGCCGCGAGGCAAAGCTAAAATAATCGGTTTCTCGGGTGCATATTTTTTTAAATTTAGAGCAAGCGCTTGCCCTGCATCTTGCCTGTCTTTATAAATCATAAGACCTCCGGTCTTTTATTTGCTTCACTTATTTAATCGCAATTCTTTCCTCTTATTTACGAAAAGAATTTTACGAACCAATTTGCCGAGAGTTCCGCGACTTGCTCCAATGTACCCGGTTCTTCAAAAAGGTGTGTAGCGTGCGGCACAACCACCAATTCCTTTTCGCATTTTATCTTCAGGTATGCCTGCTTGTTGAGTTCCAACACAATATCGTCATCTTCCCCCACAATAAGCAAAATCGGAGCCGCTATTTTTGACAGGTATTCGTAGGAAAGATCGACCCTGCCGCCGCGAGAAACCACCGCACAAACCGGCTCAACTACTGCTGCGTTTATCGCTGCTGCGGCTCCTGTACTTGCGCCAAAATAACCAATCTTTAAATCCTTAGTTTCCGCATTTTGTTTTAACCATTGAGTTACTTTCGCCAAACGTTCAGATAAAATATTTATATTAAAGCGATTTTCGTAGTTCATATCTTCTTCCCGAGTGAGCAAATCAATTAGCAAGGTAGCCAAATTATGTTTTTGCAAAACCTGTGCTACATAGTTGTTTCTCACACTAAATCTACTGCTTCCGCTGCCGTGTGCAAACAAAACTATTCCTAAAGAGTTCTGTGGAATAACCAGCTCTCCTTCAATGACAGCATTACCGACGTTAACATCAATGATTTGTTTATTAATCATAATTAATTCTCCATTAGAAAACATCAACTGTCATTTTAAAGTCACCATGAACACTATACAATTGCCAAGTCGCACAATAAATTACCCCTGCATTTATCGTCAACACAAAAAAGACCGATTGCTCGGTCTTTTTTCTTGAAAGTCATAAAGTTATTAAAAACTTATTGGCTTTTTATCTTTTCAATCCCGGAACTGAAACAGGGATTTTAACATTCACACGTTTTTCAACGTCGTATGTGAAGGTTAAGCTTTTCATTTTAGTGTTTTTCGGGAATGCCGGTAATACGGTGCTTGTGATAGCGTCTTTAACTTTTGCATCGTATTTGTCAGAACCTGATGGATCTAAAACTTCGTAGCTTTGGATTTTACCATCTTTACCGATAACAACTTTGTACTTGATTTGTCTTTTCACGTAAGAGAATGCTGTTGGCGTTCTTTCAAAAAGCACTTGCTCAACGTAATTTGTGTAATCTGTGTCGTTTTTAATGTTATCAGGGTGGATATCAGCAGCAATCGCCAATCCAACTGTCAACACTAAAGTGAAAAATAAACTAATAATCTTTTTCATACATGCCTCCTATTTCCATGACATAGCATATCACAAAAATATGATTACCCATGCCTGATGATAATAAGATTACGTTCATGGTTTTCAGGTAAAGGCAAATCGTATTTTATAATATCGACGACTTTTGCGCGATGTTTTTTTAGCACAAATTTTGCATCATTGATTTCTTCCTGCGCTTTAACTGATTTATAAGCGATAAAATATCCGTCAGGCTCTAAAAGCGGCATTGCATATCCAACGAGTTTGCTCAGCGGTGCGACTGCGCGCGAAGTTATAATATCAAATTTTTGCTTTAAGTTTTCAGCACGCTCGCAAGTCGGGTGTAGATTTCCCAGCTCCAATTCCTGTTTAATTTCCTCGACAGCATTGATTTTTTTTCTGATACTATCAAGCGCATAAACCTCGATTTGCGGATACGCAATCGCAATCGGAACCGATGGAAACCCGCCGCCGGTACCGATATCTAAGAGGGTCAACTTCCTGTCATTTTTCCCCAGCCAGATTTCAAAACCCATCAAGCTGTCGCAAATATGTTTTTCCCACAAGACTTTTTCGTCGTTTTTTGAAATAAGATTTAACCGAGCATTTTGTGCTAAAAAAGCTTCAATGTATTTTTTAAATTGAGCTTTATCTACCATTTTTCATTCACTCTCTGGTCTGCCATCTCAATGTAAGCCGGTTCGTTGAGTTCAAGCGCTGCAGCTTTGGCTTTTTTGTAATATTCATGAGCTTTTTCCCCATCTTTTAGAGAATAAAGATCGCCAAGTTTCATTGAGGAAATATAAATCCCATTAAAATTGCGAGCAGTTTCGTCAATTCTAAGACTCTCTAGCAAATACTTTATCGCAAGCTGGCTGTTGCCGGTTTCTTCAAAGATAATCGCGGTATTTGAATAAGACGGGGCGAGCCACTCTGATTGCCCGAGCTCAGCGCATTTTTTATAATATTGAACTGCTTGCTCAGGATGATTCTGCTCGTCAAGGATCAGTGCGTATTTAAAATACAATTCCGCGAGAATGTTTTTGTCCTCAGTCGTGTTAGACAGTGCTTGCTCATAGCAGTTTCGCGCAAGCTTTGTATCACCTCCTGCGATATCAGCAAGGATTAAATATGATTTAATTTTAATACCCCCGGAGGCTGTTTTAATAATTTCTTCCAAAAGTTCTTTTGCTTTGTCGCGCTTAAAAGTTATATAATAAATATTTGCGATTTCCCATTTCATTTCATTAACTTTTTTGGCATCACCTGCAGAAGTGTAGAATTCTTTTGCACGCTCATAGTATTTGAGAGAATCAAACCAATTCGAAAGTTTCCCGTAAGCCGCGGCGATTTTTGTGAGCAGGGTCGGCAAAAACGCGTAATAATCATCCTCGTTTTCAAGTGCGAGTGCACGCAGATAAATTTCTGCTGCGTTCTGGAAATTATACGCTTCTTCCTGCTGTTTTGCGCGATTAACCAAATCCGACATTGAGAGCGCTTTTATTTCCTCGCGTTCTTTTACTCTCTCATCGGAAATCGTTATGTAATCGGTAATTGAACCCGCAATTTTTTCTAAGATATCACCGGATTCTTCAGTCTCAAAAATGAATGACAAGTTTTCAACCTTGTTTTCAACAGGTTTAGTTTCAACTTGCGCCTGTTGCTCTACCACTGCCTGTTTTTGCTCCAACATCGGTTTTTTAGGGATAAACATTGAGTGGTATTCTATTTCACTTCGCATAGTCTTGCGCGAAATAAGTAAGTTACGTTCAAACGGTTTTAGCGGCAGTTGACTCTCATATAATTCAACACAGCTTTTGTGCAACTTTACCGCGATATTTTCAGGAATTGAGTTTTCAAAAATGTCTTTGAAATAATCTTCGAGATAAATTTGCTCGCCTTGCGCTGAAATTATCTTTTTTTCAATAAAAAAGTCGACTTTCTCTTTGTCATAAAGCCCCCACGCCTGCAAAAGTTTTGTCGGCACAGGATGGCGGATTATGGTCAAAAATCGAAACAAGTGTCCGCTCACAGGATCAACAAGCGAGAGCGCTTCGCGCAAAATAAAATCGCTAAACGACAATAAACTTTTGCCTTGAGCTGCCAAAAAATCTCCCAGCGAATAATTCTTTTGTTTCATAACTTCTATGGAAAGAGTCGTGTATAGAAAATATCCGCGCGACTGCTTGTATAATTCTTGCGAAACCGGGCCTATTTGTTTAAAACCTTCAGCACGCAAATATTTTTCAAAAATAGGTTCTTGCAATGCCAAAATTGTAACTTTATCTGCTGTAACCAGGGCAAAGCTTCCTTGCACAAAAACGCGCGAAATCAGGATTACTTTTATCTGGGGTGACTGGGCCAGGTGCAATACAAAATCAAGAATTTCTTGTTTATTGTCTTTTAAGACTTCTTCGAATGAATTTAAAACAAGTACAACAGGTTTATCAATTTCTGCAAAGTAAGAGTTGATTTTTTGCACAAAATTGTCCGATTTTGTTTTAGGATGCCCGATAGTACCACGCATTGTGAGTTGTTTAAAGTCATCAAAGAGTTCGAGCAAAATATCATCCAACGCTGTGGTTTCAAAACAATTGTATCTTAGGATAATGGTCTCGGAGGTGCAAAAACTTAAACAGTGCTTCACAATAGCACTTTTACCGGTGCCAAGAAATCCACTCACAAGCAGCAAGGATTTTTCTGAGCGCAGAAAATTAATTATATTTTCGATTTGAGTCTGATTATTTTCAAGCAAAAACGGGTTTTGCACCTCAGATTTGAGCAAATCTTTTTTATCAACAATCTCTTCAATAAACTTATATTCCATGTAACCATATTAGCGGTTATTGCGGATTTTGGCAAGAGTGGAGGACAAAGTCCGAAACTCGTCCTTGCGAGCGGGATGTTACTCCCGCGAGCTGCCAACAATCCAAGAAAGCGAAAAATTGCAATTTATTTTTTTTAATGATAAACTACTGTTATACATTTAGCGCTTGTAATAAGGCAAAACAGGGAGGAATAATGGAATTTTTCAGAACACATCAAAAGCTAATCGTTGGGATCATTGCCGTGACTTTCATTGCCTGGACTATCGGATTGATGATGCTTCCAGTTTTGGTGAAGTAATATGAAGAAAACACTTGCATTTGTTTTAACGTTAATTATGTTTAGCGCTGCTCCTGCATCTATTGCTGCATCGCAGCTTCAGACTGTCGAGCAAAAACAAAAAGCTGCAAGTCAAAAAGTTCTCCAACTAAAAAAGATGGAAGTTCTTACCAGAAACAAACTGTACAAAAACCAGCAGAAACTGGAAGATACAACCACTACGCTTAAAGTTTCAAAAAACAAATATAATAACCTGGAAAGTCAGCTTGTGACTATGGAGCGGGATTTTACCAGAGCAATGGCGGAATTTGACAGCCTCAACGCAGGGATGCAAGGCCGTATAAGACAGGTTTTCAAAAACCAGCGAACAGGGATGTTCACCCTTATTTTTGCTGCGAAGGATTTGAATTCATTGCTTGATATTTTATATTTCGAAAAGCTTGTGATTAAAAATGACTACAATCGCATGATGGCGGTTAAAATTAAATCGCAAAGCATCGCAAAAATGAAAAACGATATTGAAAACAGAAAACAATCTCTCGCACAATCAATGAATGATATTAAGGCTCAGGAAAAAGACATCAAGAGCGCTATCGCAAAAAATGAGAGCGAGTTAAATAAATTAAGAACAAACCGCGCTTATTACGAAAAAACCGAGCGCGAATTAGCAAGACAATCTGATAACATTAGAAACATGATTCACAGAAATAGCGGCGGGGGAACCGTTGTTGCTTCTTCGGGTGTATTTGCATGGCCGATTAACGGAAAAATTACTTCTCCGTTCGGATGGAGAACCCACCCTATATTCAAGAGCCGTTCTTTCCACTCAGGAATTGACATTGCAGGCCCAAATTATGGTGCAATAAGAGCATCTAATTCCGGCAAAGTAATTTTCTCAGGCTGGTACGGCGGTTACGGAAAAGTTGTAATTGTTGACCACGGTAATGTAAGCGGCAGCCCGACAACCACACTTTACGCCCATTTATCTGCAATAAATGTTTCACAAGGACAACTTGTAAATAAAGGTGATATAATAGGTAAAGAAGGTACAACCGGATATAGCACAGGACCACATTGCCACTTTGAAGTCAGAGTGGACGGCAAACCTAATAACCCACGAAACTACATTTAGGGTAAAATAATAAAAGACAACCCGACAGGTTTAAGAAACATAGAAAGCAAAAGAAATTGAAAAAATTATTATTCACAACATTAATACTGGCGGCTGCGCTTCCGGCTCTTGCAGGTTCAGATGAAGAATTCCTCAAAAACACCCAGCAGCTTGAGCAGGCGAGCAGACTTTTCTATGAAGCACCTATGAATAGCGCGAATAACGTTCCTATTGTCGATGAAATTATTACAAAAGAAACTAAGGTTAACGCCGAATCAATGCCGGTGTTTAAAAGGTATAGAATTCAATTCCAAAACTATCTGCGCGCAAGAAATGCGAAAATTGACGCTGATATCAAGGCAAAAGAAGAACAGGCAAAACTAAAACAAGCTGAAGCCGAACAAAAGGCAAATTCATATTCCGATCCTGAAAAACAGGTGAGTTCAAGAACTGAAACTCCTGAAGAAGGTACGCTGCAATTAGCCGGTGAAGTAAAAGAGCATGTTTCCACAAACGATATGACTCTTGATGCCGATATTATTAACTATGATGAAGGTAACAGCGAAATAGAAGCTCTGGGCCGTCCGGTCTTGAATTTCCCTGCGCAAGAAATCACCCTTAAAGGGGATAGGATGATCTATAATGCTGCTGCAAACGTTCTTAAAGCATACGGAAATGTTGAACTTTTAAAAGACGGTGAAATAATGCGCGGCGATTTTATGCAGATTAACGCTAACGAAGAAACCAGTTTTCTTGATAACTTAAAGACTGAAAAATCTTATTTGGAAGTTACCGCACGTAATGCGACTTCTGAAGAAAACAAACTTACACTCAACAACGGTAAACTATACGTAAAAGACACATTTATATTGAATCTCCAAACATCAATGGTTCGCGGTACAGATTATAGCGAAATGATAGTCGACCCGATGGATCAATCATTGTTGAAAGATGATCTTGACGAAGCAACTTTTAATGTTGTTGCAAAAGAAATTTACGTTGACGCTAAAAAAGCGCATGATGTGATTAAGGTTAAAGACGCAACCATTTATATGTCAGATAGAAAACTCTTTAAATTCCCTTCTTTCACCGCTCACACGGACAAAGGCAAGAACTATTTTGAAGCAAATTATCCGGAATTCGGAAGCCGTAACCAGTTTGGTATGTTTGCAGGGCCGGGATTCGTTTTTGATATTCCAAACGGCGCTACAATTAAGGCCATTCCTGTTATTGCAAGCAAAAGCGGAACAGGCATCGGCGGATTCTTAAAATACAGAAGCGCAAACAACTATACCGATTTTGGTTATGCAACACCTGAGAGCACCTTTGTATTGCGCGGGCGTCAGGAATTAGATGACAAATTGTACATACAGTACGGTATGAATTCATACATGGACGATTGGTTTTTAGGCTACCGTCTTCCAAAATATATGGCGGAAGTTGTTTATAAAGATAGTGCAGTCATAAAAAATTCTCTAAAAGAGGGGCTTGATTTAAGATTCAATCACAGAGTAGGGTTTGGTTATATGTATGACAGTGATCATAACGTAAGAAATGAACGTTTGAAATCATCTGACCAAGGGACTGTTCGTGGTAAGTACATGGCTCAAATTGACCAGTCTGTATTTTCATATAAAGACATCGCAAAAAGACGCGCTGTTGATTTATCCATTGTTATGCAAGGTAGTGCAGCGGTTTACGGTACGGGCGACACTCAGTTTATCGGACGTATCGGACCAAAACTTCACACCCAATACAGATATTGGATGCAGGATTTAGGTTATTTTGCTACAGCATACCAAGACAACACTCCGCTCACAATTTATGATACATACAGATATGGACACAACCACATTTATCTTCAAGAAGCCTTGAGAGTTAACAAATATCTTACGCTTGCTTGGAGAGGTTCTTATAACCCTACAAAAAATGATTCTCCAAACGGGAAAATGATGCAAGAATGTACCTTCTTTGTTACGCTCGGACCGGATGATTTTAAATTCACTGTGGGTTATGACGTTGTACGTGAACAAACTTATTTCACACTCGCAATGGCTTTGGATATGAAAGATTCATCGGTTGAGTTTGAAAAAATGGAAATTAAAAACCCGGACAGACTTTCATCCAGTGAACGCGGAGTCCAAAAAGTAAGCGTTTTTGAAGACAACGTTCCTGTTTATAGACAAAAAATGAAGTATGCAGAAGTTATAGAGATTGAAGATCCTGATAAAGAAAGAATCGAGTAATGAGTAAAAAAGTACAACCGGCATTGGAATTAGAGAGTAAACAAGGATTGATAGCAGGGGACGGAAATTTACCCGTTAAAATGGCACAGTACGCCAAAGAAAACGGCATGGAAGTCGTTTGCATCTCGCTATCAAATGACAACGTAAAAGAATTAAAAAAATACTGCTCGCGAGTTTATTCTTGCTGCCCGGGCGAAGTCTCTAAAATCGAAAAAATTATTAAAGAAGAACAGATTAGACAAATCACATTGCTTGGCAAAGTAAACAAAGGCGTACTTCTAAAATTATATAAATTTGACGCGCGCGCAATTGAATTAATCCGCTCAATCAAACGCTGGAACGATGATGAAGTGATGCTTCTAGTCGTTCGTGAACTTGAAAAAGTCGGCGCAACAATCTTAGACCAAACAATCTTTATCAAAAAGCTTATGGTTTCACCGGGGGTTTTAGGGAAATTAAAACCAACCCAGGAACAGCTTGAAGACGTTAATTACGGATTTTGGCTTGCTAAAGAAATGGGCAAAGCTGATGTGGGTCAAACAGTTGTTGTGAAAGACAAAATGGTTATGGCAGTCGAAGCTATTGAAGGCACAGACAAATGTATCTTGCGCGGCGGAAAAACTGCCAAAAAAGATGCTTGTGTGGTAAAAGTTTCAAAACCTTTGCAAGACAAACGTTTTGACATCCCGGCAATCGGATTGCGCACACTAAAGAACATGAGAAAATGCCACGCAAAATTGATTGCGCTGGAAGCACACGAAACAATTATCGTTGATCAGGAAAAAGTTATCCAATACGCAGACCGCCACGGCATAGTCGTAATGGCAGTATAGGGGTAAATATGTTAGGGCTTTTAAACAAGTCCAATATTGGCAAAGTAGGGAAAGCAAATGACTAACCAAACGCAAAGCATCCAAGAACTGAATCAAGAACTCAAGCAGCGGTTTAATGATGAAATTCGCACACCTCTCGGGGCATTTGAGCCTGAACGTAAAAAAACCATTGAGAAAATCTGCAAAATCTGTTTTATTGGAATTGTATTTCTTACGTTGAGCGTTTTGTTATTTGTTTCGTTTTTTGTTTTAAACATACCTGAATTCCCTGGTATTTTGTTTACATTTGCCGGATTCTTCGGAATACCTATTTCAATATCTTTGACAGGGGTATTCTGCGTTAAGGCAAAGCGTAAATATGAAAAAAACATGAAACGCAATGTTATGCCTGTTTTTCTAAAGTCGTTGGGAGAAAACTGGAAATGGACTTCTAATAATTTGCAAACCTCATTCAAAGAATTAACATCTTCAGGTCTCATTGATTATTTCAGTGATTATGATATGTCTGCTCCAATAAATTATTTTTTAGACAGTTTTGCCGGGGACTATAAAAACGCTCCTGTAAATATCACAGAAGCTATGCTTAGAGTTAATAGCAAGAATGGTGGCTATAGCGTTTTTGATGGTTTGGTTACAACATTTAAAGTTAGTAACCATTATGAGGGACATACCGTTTTTTATAAAAGAGGGTTACGGACATTTTTTCGTATGAATACTGAAGTCCTTAAGCAATTAAAAGAAGTTAAAGAAATTCCAAACTCTAAATTTAAAAGAAGCTACGTCGTTCGCACAAATAATATATCTGAAGCTAAAACAATTCTTACGGATGAATTTATGGAACAATGTTTTAAATTGAAAGAGTTCTTTAAAGCTTACGCTGTTAACTTCTCTTTTAAGGATGACCTTGTTTTGATGACAATCAGTCATTTCAGAGATTGTTTCGCAATCCCATCAATCTTTAAACCCATCTACGACACAAAAGTTTGGTATAGGACTATAGATGAATTAACAGCAATACTATCAACAGTAGATGCTTTAAAACTAAATAAAGGAAACGAATGAAAAAGCTATTTATCATAACAGGAGAGCATTCAGGAGATATCCACGCAGCAGAAGTGGTTTCTCAACTGCGTAAACTCGGCGGTGATTTTGAAATTGAAGGCATCGGCGGCGAGAACCTCAAAAACGCCGGCGTAAAGCTTTTTTCAAGCCACGAAAAAATGGGCAAAGTCGGGATTTCACCTCAAATTATTCTCGACCATATTACACTTGGTAAGCGTGTTGTCGACTACATCACAAAAGAATATAAACCTGATTTAGTTTTATTAATTGACTATGGCGCGTTTAATTTAAGCGTTTCAAAATTCTTAAAAAAAGCGGGGATTAAAACTTTTTACTACATTCCGCCACAGGTTTGGGCGAGCCGTAAAGGACGGATTAACGTAATCAAAAAGAATATTGATAAGGTTCTTTGCATCTTTCCGTTCGAAAAAGAACTATACGAAAGCCGCGGCATTGATACGCATTATTGCGGACATCCGCTGGGGTCACAGCTTCCGCCAAAAGCTGACAGAAAAGAATTCTTTCAACAACACGGGCTTGATGAAAACAAAAAACTTGTTTCTATTTTTCCTGGCTCAAGAGTTTTTGAACTAAAATATTTAATGAAGCTTTTTGTAGCATCCGCGCGGAATTTGCAAAAACTTCATCCTGATTTGCAGTTTTGTATTTCTCAGGCACCGAATTTATCCGACGATGTTTTTGCAAAGTATTTGAAGGACACAGATTTTAAAGTAATCAAAGGGGAAAATCACGCACTCTTGAGCGTTTCTGACGCGTTAATTTTGGCATCCGGCACAGTTGCATTAGAGGCCGCGCTTTATCAAACCCCGATGATAATAGCATACAAAGGGCCTTTCTTGTTCTACTTGATTTACTTAATGCTGGTACGCACCAAATTTGTTTCGCTGCCAAATATTATTTTGGGCAAGCTGGTTGTTCCTGAGCTTCTGCAGTATGGTGCGAATGTTCAGAGCATAACCTATGAGATTGAAAAATTCTTGTATGACAGTAAGCATCGCGAAGAAAACATCCAACAACTCGGCGAAGTCCGCTCCCTGCTCTCAGACAAAAACTCCGCTGTCGAAGTGGCGAAAACTATCGCACAAGATTTTGAACAGTTGTAATAAAAGTCGCCTTAATATTTCTTAAGAAACAGATAAAATTTGTAAATTTTTTTTTGCTTTGGAGTTTAAATGTTTGTAGTGCAAAACGTGTAAAAGTATATGATTAATCAGATTCAATTTGGCAATGTGGATCTAAAAACCCCACTTAAAGATTTAGAGTCGTCTCCAAACGGCCCATATCTTATGCTGCCGGCAAGAAGAAAGAGAGCTATTGGGAGCGCTTCTGAACGAGAGGCACGAGAAGAACGAGAAAGACGTCACAAGAAAGATATCGCAAAATACGCACTGGGTATTGGATTTGGGATTTTCTTCCTCTCCAAAGTTCTTGGTTCAGGCGGACTCGGCAGATTCTTAAAATGGACCTCTGAATCCGCGCATAAGTTGGGGCTTACAAAGACAGAAAAAGCTGCAAAAAAAGTGGAAGAATCTTATGGCAGAGTGCATGACAGAGTTCATGACAAAACAAGCAAATTCATCTCAAAAGGTGAACTCATAAACAATTTCGTAAACCTTAAAGATACTTGGATCAAAAAGGTTATGTTTGCATGGGGACCAACAAAAAAAATACATGAAGAAATTACGCAAAAATTTATCAACTGGGGAAGAAACGCTGTCAGAAAAAGTTTTGGGAAAGCCGATGCTGAGCTTGGTAAAGTATATTCATATTTAAATGGTCGTAACGAAAAGATTTTGCTAAAAGAACGGCATATCTGGCCAAAAGGCGTTGATGTTGAGGGGCACGTAAAGGAGCTTCAAAAATTACTGGATGCGACCGAGGCCATTATTGAAAAAGGGTTCGGTACAACCTCTCAACATCGTCATTTTAAAGCAACGGAGATTATTGGCAAAGAGCTTGAGGCAAAGTTTTTGCATACACCTATGAAAGAGCTTATCAAGGACAAAGAAATGTATAGAGATTTTGTTGCAGATAAGTTCATCAGTGATTCCCGCACTAATCGCATTAAAGTAGGTGAAGAAACTCTCAGAGATTTACGTGATCACCTTGATCGTATGCTTAAGCTATACAAAGACATACTCCAACCTAGTAAATATAAAAAGGTTGAAGGACGTATAAATGGGATGTATAAACGTTACGAAAAGGCAAACCAAAAAATAACTCATGATTATTTTAATATGTTCAGGGATATAAAACTTGGTTCAGGCCCAACTGACGTTTTGAACTTATTATTAACTGCTGCGGCGGCAGGTTATGGTTTAGCGCAATGCGAAGATGCTGAAGAAAGGACTTCCTTATCCTTATTATATGGAATACCTATTGTCGGCGGGGTTGCAACATCCTTGATTTGTACATCAAGGTTAATGGCCGGTAGCAGAGCACTCGTTGCCGGTGCGATTTCCGGTTTTGTGCTTAACAGAATTGGGGAGCAGGTTGATAGCACACGTAAAAAATACAAGCCGCACTACGAACAAATTATGGCTACGCTAAAACAAGCTAACACTACACAAAACCTTCAATCTTAATTTTTGGTATATAATATAATTATGCAAAAGATTGAAGAAAAAAACACGGTAAAAGACAAACTGGAACAACGCGAAATCGATTGCTTGAGCGAATTTGCCACAAAGAGCAAGTTCTCTGCATGCCGTAAAAAAGCTGAAGACGACTGCGGAATGCGCACAAATTTCCAACGCGACCGCGACAGAATCCTTCACTCAAAGGCTTTTCGCCGCCTCAAACACAAAACTCAGGTTTTTCTCTCACCATTTGACGACCATTTTAGAACCCGTCTGACACACACTTTAGAAGTTTCTCAAATAGGCAGGACAATCGCGCGCGCGCTCGATTTAAACGAAGACTTAGTTGAAGCAATCGCGCTCGGACACGATTTAGGCCACACGCCTTTCGGACATTGCGGGGAAGGCGTTTTAAACGGACTTGTCAAAGGCGGATTTCACCATAACGTGCAGAGCGTTCGAGTTGTTGAAGTTTTAGAAGATTTAAACCTTTGTGAAGAAACAATTAGCGGAATCTTAACCCATTCTTGGGGTTATGAACCACTGACTCCCGAGGCTCAAGTCGTTCAGTTAGCTGACAAAATCGCGTACATTAACCACGATATTGAAGACTCAATCCGTGCCGGAATAATTTCCGAGAGCGATCTGCCGCAAGACTGCATAAAATATTTTTCATCAATCCAGAGCAAACGTTTAAATAAAATGATTATTGAAATCATCAACAACTCCGCGGGCAAACCAATGGTAACAATGAGTGAAGAAGCTTGGGCTTACACGACAAAGCTGCGAAGCTGGATGTTTGATAACGTTTATATGAACTCGCCTGCAAAACTTGAAGAACAAAAAGCGTGCAAGATTGTAAGCGAACTTTTCGCACTATATTGCGATATGCTAAAACCGGTTTGCGATGAAACAAAAATTGAACGCATCGTAACCGACTACATTTCGGGGATGACCGACCGTTATGCTGTAACCAAATTTGAAGAACACTTTATTCCAAAAGGAATTCAGTCAGGCGCAAAAGACGATTACCTATTCAGACTCGCAAATATTATTGTTTAATTTCCGTCATGCTGAGGTTTTTACCCGGAGCATCGCAATATTGTTACAAGCTGCAAGACTTTGATATTCTACGCTTTAGTTCAGAATGACGAGACATTTATCTGCTCAACAAGACCATCAACACTGAAATATCAGACGGTTTAACTCCGCCGATTCGTGATGCCTGCGCTAAAGTTTTTGGTCGGATTTTTTTCAATTTGTCGCGGGTTTCAGATGAAATATTTTCAAACTTATCATAATCAATATTTTCAGGAATCTTAAATTTATCAAGTTTTCCCGCTTGTTCAACCTGAAACTCCTGGCGCTTCAAATAGCCTTCGTATTTGAGCAGAATTTCCACCTGCTCATGCACAGCAACCTCAATATTGTCTTGCGAACCTTCTACGCCCTCAAGCTCCTGTATCACCTTATAATTTACCCCCGGGCGCTTTAAAAGGTCGGCGAGTCTTATACCGCGTTCAATATGTTCGTCATATTTAGCCAAAATCGCATTAACTTCGTCAGTCGCCGAAACTTTTGTTTCTTGAAGACGTGTGAGTTCTTTTTCAACCGCTTCGTATTTTTCTTCAAATATTTTGAATTGTGCGTCATCAATCAACCCGATTTTATGCCCGATTGGCGTCAGACGAGCATCAGCGTTATCTTGGCGAAGCAAAAGTCTATATTCAGAGCGCGAAGTGAGCATTCTGTAAGGCTCGTTAATGTCTTTTGTAACCAAATCGTCAATGAGCGTTCCGATATATGAGGATTCGCGCGACAACTCAAGCATTTCAGAGTTGTTCAAATAATTATAAGCATTAATTCCCGCGACCAAACCTTGCGCCGCTGCCTCCTCGTAACCGCTTGTACCATTAATCTGACCGGCAAAAAACAAGCCCTTAACATCCTTAGACATCAAAGAATGCAGGGTCTGAACAGCTGGCACGTAATCATATTCAACCGCATAAGCCGGCTTTATTATATGAACATTTTCCAAACCCGGCAAGGTTCTAAGCATCTGCACCTGAACATCAGCCGGAAGCGAACTTGAAAAGCCCTGGATATAAACTTCGTTCGTATCAAGCCCTTCGGGTTCAATAAAAATATGATGGGACGGGTTGGAACTAAAGCGAACGATTTTATCCTCAATCGAAGGACAATAGCGCGGCCCGACGCCCTCAATCAGTCCTTGATACATCGGAGATTTATCAAGATTTGCTTTAATGATTTCATGGGTTTTTTCGTTGGTGCGGGTTAAATAACACGGAACTTGCGGACGCACCGGGCGGTTCGGCTTGAATGAATAGAAATGTAATTCCTCGTCGCCGGGTTGGATAATCATTTTTGAATAATCAATCGTGCGCTTGTCCACACGCGGCGGAGTACCGGTTTTGAGTTTCGCAATTTTAATCCCCGATTTTTTCAGGCTATCGGACAAGCCAATCGCTGCGGCCTCGCCGAGTCTGCCCCCGCTATATGACTGCAATCCCACAAAAAGTTTGCCGCTAAGTGAAGTTCCTGTCGTTAAAATCACCGATGGCGCGCTAAATTCTATCCCGAACTCATCAATTACAGCAACAACTTTGCCATCAACTACGTTTACCCCGTTTATCGCTGCTTGACGCAAATAAATATTTTCGTGGTGTTCAATAATATTTTTCATGTAGGCCATGTATTCTTTTTTGTCAGACTGGGCACGAAGCGCGCGAACAGCAGGGCCTTTGGAGGAATTTAACATTTTCATCTGGATATAAGTCGCATCAGCTGCTTCGCCCATAACTCCGCCGAGCGCGTCAATTTCGCGTACAAGGGTCGATTTTGCAGGCCCGCCGATTGCAGGATTGCAGGGCATTAGAGCAATGTTATCGGTGTTGAGCGTGCAGAGCAAAACTTTCAAGCCGAGTTTAGCCGCCGAAATCGCCGCTTCGCATCCCGCATGCCCGGCACCGACAACTATACAATCAAATTTGTTATTTACATAGTCCATTTATCTATTTAAAGACAAAGAGAAACCAAGGTCAATGCCGATAAAAGTACAAGCCCCGTGGATATGGAATTTTTATTGTTCTTCCAGAGCTCTTAACTTTCTCATTATTGCTCTATACAGATCTCTAGCTTCTTCCTCTGAATGTATTTTTTTTGCTGTACTCATTATAGATTTTTCATATTTGAGGGCTATTTGTTCCAACTTGTTTCGTTGGTCAGGGGTTAAGCTATCAGGCTTAAATTCATTAATATTTACCTTTAATTCTGATTGTACTTCTTCAATAAATGATTTCATCTCAGGATTAAGTTCCAGTGTCGCTGTGTCACTTATTGTATCGTATAGAGTGTTTTTTGTTCCTTCAATTTTGCCTCTTTCAATAATTCTATTTAATTTACGATCAATTGCAACAAGAAGCTTTCCAGAATTTTCTACTTTTATTCCAGAGTTAATCCCAAATGCTCTTTCCACTTGTCTTTGAACTCTGTAAGCATCAATTTCAAATGGATCACTTGCATAGATATGCTGATTTTGCAAGGCTTGATAACTACTTTTGGTTTCTTGAAGCAAGTTACTGGTATTAGGTTTTTTCAACTGTTCTATAAACTTTGCTGCATTAAAGCCTTCTGTGTTAATTTTTTTTGCCATTTTATCATAGAATTCTCTATTCAACACATTTTTCGGCAGATCTGGCACTTCAAACCTTAATAACTGCTCAAATTCATCTGCTCCAAGCATTTTATATAATTTTGCATACTGTTGCACATGTTCAAGCTCATGTCTCAAAAGTGCTGCGAATCTTATGTTATTACTTTTGACAGTATTAATACCACTCTTGTAGGAAATAATGCCGCTGATTATATCAAAACTTCCATCACCGCATTTTCCCAGAAAATTATCAGCCTTTAGCTCAATCAGAGACGGGTTTATCCCCATGTCACGTGCCAGAATATTTTTAACTGCCTCAGGATTAAATGTATCTCCTAATGCTGAGATCTCTTGTACAGCTTTTTTTGATATTGCTTCTTTTGCAGCCACTGTTGCAGCTTTCTTAACAGGTTGCGTAGAGGCAGTCTCAGTTCTTTTGGCTGAAATTGCGGAAGTTTCCATTGTTTTTGCCAAATATCCATGTTCAACCATAAAACTTTCCCAGCTTGCTTGGTCAGTAATATGATAGTATTTTTTCATCATATTTTTTTCTATCGGTGTCCATTCGGCAAACGGAGATTTCATTTTCAACAATCCGTTACAAGATTTTACTGCCTCGCGTGGAACTCCTACAGTTTTAATAGGTTTGGTAGCATTAATATTGACTTCCTTTATAGACTCGGCTGCCTGTGAAGTTGGTGCTGTTTCAACTGTTGATCTAGCTGCTGCAGCTTCAGTTCTTTTTGCAGCCACAGATAGTTGAGCTTGCTGCCATTGTTGGTGTTCTGCAAGGCAAGCTTCCCAATCAGCCTGGCTATTAATTTTGTAAGGCTTCATGGCATCTTTTTGCAGAGTTGTCCACTGTTCATATTTTGTACCATCTTTAAATATCATATGAAATGCATTTTCGGCATCCAAATTGTTTATTTGTCTAAATTTCCCTGGTTTGACTCCAACAGCTTCAGCTTGTTTTGCAGCTGCTGATAGTTGAGCTTGCTGCCATTGTTGGTGTTCTGCAAGGCAAGCTTCCCAATCAGCCTGGCTATTAATTTTGTAAGGCTTCATGGCATCTTTTTGCAGAGTTGTCCACTGTTCATATTTTGTACCATCTTTAAATATCACATGAAACGCATTTTCAGCATCAAGATTGTCGATTTGTCTGAATTTTGCTTTTGCAACCTCTCCCACAGCAGGTTCTATCGCACTTTGTGCATTTCTACTTTTTGTGACATATTCTCTCAAGCCTGCTTCATCAGTAATCCCTCGAGATTTGAGAAAATCTCTATCAACTTGAGTTAGTTTTCCGTATGGTTTGTCACTCTCAATAATATTACGTATAATATTTTTTTCAGCAGTAGTTACATTTGTTTCCACAGCAGTAAAACCTAACTGTCTTGGTGGTTCTGCAACACGCACAGCCCCTGATGGATCGAAATTATAGAACGGATCATCTGCTATGGTCATATCATTAGCGAGGTGGTTGTTTGCACCTCTGTTGCCGTCGTAGAATTCTCTTTGATAATTCTGTCCTTCAAGATTTTTTGAACGCCATTCATATCTATAATGAATTCTACCGGTTGTTCCGAGTGCCTTGTCTCCTATAATGTTTGCATTACTTGTACCAAGACCATTATTTCTAATGATGTAGTCTAAGTCTTTTGCGATTTGCGCAAATTCTTCCCGCGAAGCCGGGTAGATTGTAAAGGCTTTACCAGCTTGATTACCTTTGAGTCTATTGATAGAAGAATTAAACAAAGTCTTATGTGTTACACCTTTTTCTTTTAAGTAAGGTATAATGAGTTCCGCCATTTTTTGCCACTCTGCATCAGCTACTGAGAACAGGTGCATTTTCCAAGGACAATGACTCATCGCACCTGGCGCATTATACTGTATCCATGGAGGTCCCATTGCGACATCATCGCCCATCATATCCCAGACTTTTTTCATAAAAGTTTCGCCATCAGTAACCTTAAATTTAGGGTCTAATTTAAATTTGTCCAACTCAGGGCGCACAGAAATTGGTTTCGCATTGTGTGGCAATGGTCCTTTAACATCCGCTGGCTTCACACCTTTTTCAGCGGCAGTTGCATTTGCTACGCGCTCTGACTTAATCTTGTCTAAAGTTTCTCTTGCAACACGTAAATCTTCGCGCATAGTTTTTGCCAATTCTTGGCCTGCTTTAATTGCTTCATTTAGCTTTGCCACTTCTTCCGGAGTTGCAGAAGCCAATTTAGAATGCAGGGCATTTATTTCTTTTATTTTATTGTCCAAGGAAACTTTTAGGTCTTGTACTGCTTTTTCTGCCTCAGCCACGGTTTTTTTAATAATCGTAGCAGCATTTTGCGGAGTGTACGGTCCAGCTGGCTCACCTTTAGGGGCATTCGGTTTCGCCGGTTCTCCCTTAGGCACAATAGCAGTGGTTTTATTGCCCTTAACCATAGCACGTCCTCGTGTTACTATTTCCATAACCAGCATTAAGCCCGTCATTGTAGCAATATCTTTCACTTCTTGTGCTTCACCTGACAATCTTGTAATACCCAAAATCGCCGCGGCATTTGCTGAAGTGTTTGTAAGAATTTCTGTTCCAAGTTGAGCTGACTTGGAAAGTCCTGTAGAGGCACCTCTTGTCATAGCAGATTTACCTGCCACCTGTCCAAGAATGCGCGAACCTTCACCAATCATTGATCCTGCACCACCAAACGCTGCCATTTGTGCGGCATGCTTAAGCGCTTCGCCGTGATCTTTGTTGCCCAATAAGGATTTGTCATTAGCAATGAATGCAGCTGTCCCAAATGTTCCTGCTTGGACAGCAGCACGACCAATTTTGGTTGCATTAACAGCGGTTTTTACTGTTTTTGCAACTTTTGCTGCTTTGACTAATTTATTAGCAACACTTGCCATTCTCACGGCTCTTGCTGCCCATATTGCGCCTGCTGCAACCTGTCCACCCGGGATACAAGATAAAGCAACAGTTAATGCAATTTCGCCTGCAACCGTAGCGACCATATCAACTGTTCTCATTGTTGATTCAAAACGTTTAATATGATCAACTATATCATTGGTTCCAAACGCAGATTTACGTGCTGCGTCGATTTCAGCTTCCATTTCAGCCTCTGTTCTTCCACGTCGTAACGCATCCGCTTCAGCCTGATAGCTTGCCTGTGAACCTAGCATGAATTTCAACAAATATTCTTTCTTCTCATCCTCTGTAAGTTTTGCAGGATCCTTACCTGCTTCTTTTGCATAATTAGACATTATATCGTTTATTGCTGCGTCATCAAACATCGGAACCGTTTTTTGTTTACCGTCTTTGTCTTCAACAACTGTTTCGAAAGGTTTGTCCTGAATAGCCCCTCTAAGACTATCAAATGTAAGAGACTTGTAATTTTTGCTTGCCTTGAATTCTGCAAACTTTGTTTCAAATTTTTCAGTATCATATGCTTTCAGCAAGTCACGCGCTCCAAGCTTCCCTAACGAATCACTTATTGCACCCCCTAAAGTTTTGAGTGCAAATGCTTCGTTGTAATTTTGCAATTCTTTTTGATATGTAGTCAGTTTTTTGGCATCAAACTTAACTCCAAAAGTCTTTTTGTATTCTCTTTCAAAGTCTTCCGGGCTGCGCTTCATGGCAACATTAAGGTTTTCTATCGCCTTACCGTATGCGCCTAGTTTGTCTTCGACATCGCCAATTGTTTCCGCTCCTGCGGCATAACGAACTCCATTACCAATCCAACCCCAAACGCTATAGTCTTTTCGCGCAGTATCGTGCTCTGTTTTTGCTTGCTTATGCTCTTCATCGGCAGCCTCAGTAAGATTCTGCATCGCGGCTTCTTTATTTATTTCAACTTTATCAATACCGGTAGCTTTTTCAGCGGATTTTTGAACAGCAAGGTTGTACAACGCATCAAATTGCGGCTCAACATTGTCTATTTGAGAAGCTCTATACCACGTGCCAATATATTCTCCATCAACCGACTTCTTAATAGCATTAAATAACTGCTCTACTGTTTCTGAATCTGCCCCGTCTGCAATTGCTGCTTCTTTGAGGCACTTTGCAAGATGTTTTAACCCAGCTGATAGGTTAGTATTACTAGCCGTAATCTCGTTCATAATCAACGCAACCAGACTTTCTTTCTTACCGCTGCCAACATTGCGTGCTGTCATTATGGTCACTACATTGTCTTTTGTAATACCGTCTGCTTTAGGATTACTTGCAGTTCCGCCTTTGCCATAGAACACATCATTCCACTCTTTTTCATCAACAGCGCCCGAGTATTTAACCGCTATGTTATATAGTTGCCTTGATATAGATTCACCTTGCAAGCGCGCTTGCTCCTGTTGTTTCGCTGTTAATTTTTTACCAAGCCTTCCCTCTGTAGCATTGGCCGTATCGGCATTAGTCTTTGTCGCATCTGCAGAAACAGTCAAATTCAAAGTTTTTGCTTCGTATTTTTTTGTTATATCCGCAAATAGCGTCTTGAGCTTGGTAACATCTGCACCTGACAACCAAGATGTCTCGTATTGGTTTTTAATCTCTGCTTCAAATTGTTCTGTAAATGCGTCTATATCTGCCTTGTCAACGCCTGCCTCAGTGGCAGCAAAAGCCATTTGTGTTGCAATATGTTTTAGTGCATTTTGTTTGTCTGAGTTTGCTGCCCAACTACTTTTATCGATGGCATCAAAATAGCTTCCGTCACCGTCTACACCTTTAAAACTCTTCATAACATAATAAACATTGTCTGCATCAACTTTTTTCAATGCGGTTTTGAATTCAACACTTTCTGCACCACTTTTTGTACGAATAAAACAAGGTGCCATTTCTTCCGCGATAGCTTGCCCTTGGATAGCAGAGTTTTTAGCTGTTTGTGTTTTTACAGCACTCTGAGCCTCAGCACTGCTCGGCTTTTCAGGTCCACGACCAGGCTGAAATCCTTTATTGTTTGCACTTGAAGTAAGTTTGTCATCAGCAGACGACTCTTTTGTTGACTTTTTGGATTTGCTTGAAGCATCATTTATATCAGAGTTTTCAACATCTTTAGGCTCTCTTGAATAAGTGTATTCTCTTGGTTTATAGGCGCTTATTTTTTTAGAACTGGTTTCCGATTCTGTCTCAGTTGCATTCGTCGCATTGAATTTTTTCATAAACTCTGCCATAGATGACTGATTCTGAGCACTCATAAAATTACTCAACATAAAAACAGGGAAAAAGCCATTTTGGTTACCCCAAGAATTAAATGCAAAATTTGGCATCCCATATTGCATGCCAAACGGCATACCATATTGCATCATATTAGACATCATTCCCCCTGGAAATGCACCCGCAAAGCCCCTCAACGCCTGCCCTAATGCAAAACTCCCAATGCCGAACATGCCAAGTGAGTTAAGCCCACCGCCAGAATAATGATGCTGACATCCATGAACATTGTTCCAGTAATGGCCAAAGCTATGAGCACCCCTGAAATTAAAATTATGACCACCTGCAAAATGATGTCTGTGCATACTATTCTCCTACACTTTTATTTCTTTGTTAAATGCGTTATCGGTCGTATACTTTAATTTCTTTAGGAAAATCAGGATAATTTTTACATTGCTTAATAAATTTATTGACATGCCTTTTTGGTTTTGATTGAATGTATGTATGAAGGTAAAGGAAACAAAAAGTTAATAAATATACTGATAGAGGGAAAAGCTATTTGCTTTTCCCTCTTTTCTATAATGGGCAAAATTATGAAAAAAATTCACAAAGGGATAATTAAAGAAGTTAAAACTGTGGCAAAAAATACGGTTTGCCTCACTTTTGAGCCTTCAAAACCAATCGACATTAAACCCGGACAATTTATTTCTATTTTATGTGATAACCTGACCCTGCGCAGACCATTTAGTGTAGCGAATTTTGACGGCAAAATCGTTACCGTCCTATTCAAACTCAAAGGCAAAGGAACAGCTTTTCTTTCTAATTTAAAGCCTGGAGATGAAATCGATTTCATCGGCGCGCTTGGCAACGGATATTCTATAAAGGATAAAAAAGCATTATTAATCGGCGCAGGCATTGGCCTTGCACCTCCTTATTATCTTCGCCAAGTTGCCGGCGGCAAATTGGTTGGTGCCTTCAACAGCGCAGACGAAATCCCACAAGGATTTGAGCCTGATGAAGTAATAACATTTGACGGCAGCGCGGGGAAAAAAGGCAGTATTTTAGACCATCTTGAAGGACTAATCGACGAATACAAACCTGAAATCATATACGCTTGTGGACCGCATATTGTTTTAGAAGCAATCGCAAAAGCCGGCGAAAAACACGGGATTGAGACACAGATTGCAATGGAAAAAATTATGGCATGCGGCATCGGGGTATGCAAAGGCTGTGTCATAAAAATCAAACAGGGGGTAAATATTTCAGGTGGCTTAGGAAAGTCCGGCCAAGGGGAGGGATACGAAGTCGTAAACAAAACCATTTGCCACGACGGGCCGGTGTTCAAAGGAAGTGAGGTCGTATGGTAATGCAAGTTAATTTAAACGGTCTTATCCTGCAAAACCCGATTATCGCGGCTTCTGGAACTTATGGTTATAACAACGAATTCGGAGTTTTTTGCAATGTTGAAAAAATCGGAGCGGTTGTAACAAAGGCAATTTCGCTCGCTCCGCGCCCGGGAAACGATTGGCAACGCATATTTGAAACCGAATGTGGGTTGATTAATTCAATCGGGCTTGAAAATATGGGGATTGAAAAATACCTGGAAATCTGTCAGCCAACAGATGCATCAATCATCGTGAACATCGCGGCTTCGACAGTCGAAGAATACACGACACTCGCGAAGATCTGCAACGAAAACAAAATAAAAGCAATTGAATTGAACCTCTCTTGCCCGAACGTAAAATCCGGGTGCTTAGAATTTGGAACAGACGAAGACGCATTGTATTCGCTCGTTTCGCAAGTTAGAGAAAACTACAGCGGGCACTTGATGGCAAAACTCACGCCAAATGTAACTTCAATCGAAAAAATCGCAGTCGCTGCGCAAAAAGCCGGCGCGAACGCGATTTCGGCGATTAACACGGTTAAAGCGCTCGGATTAAAATTGAACTTTGTCAACGGTGAATTTAAAAAAGAATTTGTGCGCGGCGGCTTGTCCGGGCGTGCTATTAAACCGATTGCACTGGGCGCAGTCGAAAGGTTGGTTAAGGCCGTCGACATCCCTGTTGTGGGTATGGGCGGAATTTACAGCCTGGACGACGTCTTAGAATTTTTAGCGGTTGGTGCAGAAGCAGTTCAAATCGGGACGGCGAATTTCACCCACCCGAACATTTGCGAAAATTTAGTTTGCGAATTGCACGAATTTATACAAGACAATGGTTTTGCAACACTTGATGAATTAAAACGTAGTTTAAGGAAGGAACAGATATGAGCGAGAACATATTAGAGTTATTAAAACAAGCAGAAGGGGTGCTAAACGGGCATTTTTGCCTGACTTCGGGACTGCACTCGGATATTTATTTTCAATGCGCAAAATTATACCAATACCCAGATTTGACTGAAAAAATCGGGAGCGCGTTAGCAAAAAAACTTGAGGGCATTGAATTTGACACCGTTGTATCACCTGCAATCGGCGCAGTCATTATCGGCTACGAAACCGCAAAGCAAGCTAAAAAACGCAACCTTTTTGTTGAAAGAAAAGACGGCAACCTAGAACTTCGTCGCGGATATTCACTCAAAAAAGGCGAAAAAGTGGTTATAATTGAAGACGTAATCACGACCGCTCGCACGATTTACGAAACCATCGAAGCGCTAAAACCGTTTGAAGCCGAAGTCGTTGCTGTTGGCTGTATCGTTGACAGAACCTGCGGAAAGACCGATTTAAACATCCAATCATTATTGCAAATCGACCCGGTAACCTACGACCCGTCAGAGTGTCCGCTATGCGCACAGGGCTTGCCATTGGTTAAGCCGGGCAGCCGCGTGGAGGTCAAAGTTGGATAAAGTGTACGTTCAAAACATCATAGAAAACGCAAAGGCCTTCAAGTCAGGTAAATTAGTCTCCTCCGTTGCCGGCAAAACCGTTGCGATGATGTTTTTGGAAAACTCTACCCGCACAAAATGCTCGTTCGAGTTGGCAGGGAAACGCCTCGGACTCCACGTTTTGGATTTTGAAGCTTCAAAATCCTCGTTCTCAAAAGGTGAAACTCTGGTCGACACCCTGCACAACCTTTATTTTATTGGGGTTGACGCTGTTGTAATCCGCAGCGGCGAAAACGGTTTGTTAGAACGCACCAGAGCGGAATTAAAATACCCGATTAAACTCGTTGACGCTGGTGAAGGGAACCTGAGCCACCCAACTCAGGCACTGCTTGATTATATGACAATAACCGAAAAACTCGGCGACATTGAAGGAAAAAAAATTACAATAGTAGGCGACATCAAACACAGCCGTGTAGCAAAATCCAACATTGAATTGCTGAACCTGTTTGGTACCGATGTCCATCTTTGTGCGCCAAAATATTTTATGGATGAAACAATTAAAAACGTAATCTGGCACGACAATTTAGCCGAAGCAATTAAAGATTCTGACGTTGTAATGATGCTGCGCGCGCAACGCGAACGCCACGAAAAACTTGATTATTCGTTTGAAGATTATGTCGAAGCCTTTGGCTTAAATAGCGAAAAACTGGAAAAATATGCTCCGAACGCAATTTTGATGCACCCTGGACCGGTCAATCGTGATGTTGAAATCTCATCCGAATTACTCGATAGCAAGAAAGGCGAAATTATTTTAGAACAAGCACGCAACGGCACTTACGTTCGCATGGCAGTTTTGCAGGAGGTGCTTAGTGTCTGACATAAAAAAAGTCCCGGCATTTGTTGATATGCACTGTCATTTGCGCGAACCGGGGTTTGAACAGAAAGAAACAATTGAAACCGGCTGCGCGTCCGCTCTTGCCGGAGGATTCGGGATAATTTGTCCGATGGCGAACACAAATCCAGTCAACGACAACCTGGAAACTTTAAAATATGTCCTGGACAAATCAAAAAATACCGGCGTGGATGTTCGGCCTATATGTGCCATTACTAAAGGATTGCAGGGCAAGGAATTAACCGATATGAAAGCACTGAAGGACGCGGGGGCTATCGCGTTTTCTGATGATGGCAGACCGGTTGAAGATATGAAAATGCTCTATGACGCGATGATGATGGCAAAAGAACTCGGTGTTTTATTAATTTCACACGCAGAAGATGGTTCAATTCGTGACACGCACAAATTTTCCGAAGACGTGGCAACCGCACGCGAATTAGAAGTTTTGCGCAATGTTCCGGGTTGCCGGTATCATTTTGCGCATGTGTCGACCAAGCGTTCGCTGGATTTAATTCGTCAGGCAAAAAAAGAGATCCCGACTCTCACTTGTGAAACCGCGCCGCATTATTTTGTGCCAAATCTCAAAGTCGATAAATCCGATGCCAGATTTAAAGTAAACCCGCCATTGCGTGATGCGCAAGACATTGAGGCGGTAATAGAGGCACTCAAAGACGGTACGATTGACGTAATTGCAACCGACCACGCGCCGCACACAATTGAGGAAAAGAATCTTCCTTGGGCGCAGGCGCCGATGGGAATCGCGGGGTTTGAAACTGCTTTCGCGCTTGGAAACACTTATTTAGTGAAGCCCGGATACCTTACACTCGATGAACTTGTAGAAAAAATGTCAACCAATCCGGCAAAAATTCTTGGCGTTGAGGTAAATAGTTTTACATTAATCGACGAAAATCTCGAGTGGACAGTCCGCGCAGCGGATTTTAAAACCAAGTGTAAACTCTCTCCGTTTGAGGGATTGCGCCTCACTGGCAAATGCATTGAGGTTATTTAGAAAAACAAAACAGATGAAAAAAGTTATCAAAAGCCGATATAAAAGACCCAGAAAAACAACATAAGGACAATTAAAAGGCGGCTATACAAAGACTAACTTGAAATAGTGAAAAAAAGGAAAATAAAAATGATTAATCCAAAAATAAAAGAAAAAATAGTGCTCGCGCTAGACGTTGATACCATTGAGCAGGCAAAAGAGCTTGTGCGCGAACTCAAAGACTACGTCGGCGTTTTCAAAGTCGGACTTCAGTTTTATACCTCCAACGGCAGTGAGTTGTTTGAGTTTATGGACGAAGTCGGAGCGGATTATTTCTTGGATGTAAAATTTATGGACATACCGAATACGGTTGCCAAAGCGTCTGAAAACGTCGTGAAAAAAGGTGCGAGTTTCTACAATCTTCACGCACTCGGCGGCAAGGAAATGATGGTTCAATCAATGAACGCAGCGCGCAAAGCCGCAGCAGAACTCGGGCGCAAAGAACCGATTGTGCTTGCAGTAACAGTCTTAACCAGCATTAGCAACGAAACCTTAAACGAGGAACTTGAAATCGAGCACAACGTAAATTCTTATGCATTAAAATTGGCTAAGCTCGCAAAAGCCTCTGGCTTAACAGGGGTTGTGGCAAGTGTTTTTGAAGCAAGAAAAATTAAAGAGGCTTGCGGAGAAGATTTTAAAGTGCTTTGCCCGGGGATTCGTCCTGAATGGTCAGCAAAAGACGACCAGAAACGTCTTGCGACACCGAAATTAGCGATTGAAGAAGGCGCTGATTACCTTGTTATCGGCCGCGCGGTTACAAGCGCTGCTAACAGATTAGAAGCGATGCAAAAGATTTACGCTGAAATCGATGAGGCGCTTAACAAAGAGCCGTTTAAAATGACTTATGCCAAGCCTGCAAGAGTTTTACTCAACAACGGAATGATTTTTGAGGGCGAGAGCTTCGGTGCATCAGGAACCTCGTTTGGGGAAATGGTATTTAACACTTCAATGGCAGGCTATCAGGAGGTTTTAACCGATCCGTCGTACAGCCAACAGGTCGTTGTTATGACCTATCCTGAAATCGGCAATTCCGGCATTAACGACAACGATTTTGAAAGCGACCGCGTACACCCGACCGGGTTTATAGTAAAAAGCGCTTGTGACTATGAAAGCCACTATCAGAGCGTCAAAAACCTTGACAGTTACTTAAAGGAAAACAAGGTCGTGGGGATAAAAAATATCGACACGCGCGCAATTGCTGAGATTATTCGCGAAAATGGCGCAATAGGATGCGTTGTAACCACAGAAGAAATCACCAACGAGCTTCGCACAAAATTGAGCGAGTGGAAAATGCCGAGCGACGTTGCACTTAAAGCATCTTCTTGTCATCCTGAACTTGATTCAGGATCTTCCACTGGTGCGACTCTAGCTAACCTCGCAATTATAGATTTAGGCACCAAAAGAAGTATTATAAATAACTTTGCTAAAATGGGCTGGAATACCACAGTCTTCCCATCAAACACCAAATCTGACGAGATTTTAAAAGGGAACTTTGATTCGGTCGTATTCTCAAACGGGCCGGGAAACCCACAGAATGCAGTCGGTGCAATTGATTGTGCAAAAGGGCTTTTGGGCAAGCTTCCGGTCTACGGAATTTGCTTAGGGCATCAGGTTTTGAGTATCGCATTGGGCGCAAAAACTCAGAAATTAAAATCAGGCCATCGCGGGGGGAACCACCCGATTATCAACTTAGAAACTAACAAAGTCATAATCACATCGCAAGAACATTGCTACGCGGTGGAGGAAAGCTCGCTGCCAAGGAATGTAAAAGTAACTTACAAAAACCTCAATGATAGCACAGTGGAGGGTTTCCGCTGTGAAGAATTAAAAGTCGAAGCGGTTCAATTCTCGCCTGAATCAACAGACGAAATGGTTGAAGTAAACGAAGTATTTAGAAAATGGATAGGGGCAGCGGTAAATAGTAGGTTAACCCAGACAAGATAAAAGTAAGGAAGAAATTATGCCAAAGAATACAACTAACGAAAATTCAGAAAATGCAACCAGAGCTGAGTTAAGAGAAAAGATAAAGAAGGTTTTAGTAATCGGCTCAGGGCCAATTATAATAGGTCAAGCGGCGGAATTTGATTATGCCGGAGTACAAGCCTGCCGAGCGCTCAAGGAAGAAGGCGTCGAGGTAGTATTGGTCAACTCCAACCCCGCAACGATTATGACTGACGAAGACATCGCCGACAAGGTTTATCTTGAACCGCTTATGCCGGAAGTCTTGGAAGACATTATTAAAAACGAACGTCCTGACGGGCTTATGGCGTCACTTGGCGGTCAAACAGGTCTGAATTTAGCAGTCGAACTTCACGAACTCGGTATTTTAGACAAATATAACGTGAAGCTTTTGGGAACAGAGGTTGAGGCGATTAAAAAAGCCGAAGACCGTGAGTTGTTTAAGAATTTGATGGACGAAATCGGCGAACCAATTCCTGAGAGCATTATCGCGTCATGTCTTGAGGAAGCACAGTCTTTTGTTAAAGAAATCGGATTCCCTGTAATCATCCGTCCGGCATACACTATGGGCGGCTCTGGCGGTGGAATCGCGTCTAACAATCGTGAGCTGGAAGAAATCGTTCATACGGGTTTGTTGCGCAGCCCGATTTCTCAGGTGCTTGTGGAAAAAAGTATCGCGGGCTACAAAGAGATTGAATACGAAGTTATGCGCGATGGAAACGACACCTGCATCACGATTTGCAATATGGAAAACATTGACCCGATTGGGGTTCACACGGGGGACAGCTTCGTTGTGGCACCAACGCAAACGCTTACCGCAAAAGAATGTCAGATGTTTAAGACTTCTGCAGCAAAAATCATCCGCGCACTAAAAATCGCGGGCGGCTGTAACGTACAATATGCGCTTGATACCAAGAGCAACCAATATTATGTAATCGAGGTTAACCCTCGTGTGAGCCGTTCGTCTGCGCTTGCATCAAAAGCGACAGGCTATCCGATTGCGAAAGTTACCGCTAAAATCGCGCTGGGCTACCATTTGCATGAAATTAAAAACGCGATTACAGAAAAAACAGTCGCGGCATTTGAGCCGGCAATCGACTATGTTGTAACGAAAATTCCGAAATGGCCATTCGATAAATTCGCGCAAGGGGACAGAATTCTAGGCACTAAAATGAAAGCAACCGGCGAAGTTATGGCAATCGGCAGAACATTTGAAAGCTCGTTCAAAAAAGCCATTACAGCTATTGAAAGTAAAAACACGGGGCTTTATTTCAAGACCTATTCTGATTTTTCTGACGAAGAATTAAAGGCGATTCTTGCCGTACAAGATGACCGCAGAATCTTCAGACTGGCTGAAGCTTTAAAACGCGGGATAAGTATTTCCGAAATTAACAAAATCACAAAAATCGACCCGTGGTTTATCGCTAAAATCAAGAAACTGTGCGACTTTGAACACAGGTTAAAAAAAGGCCCGCTCACGCCAGCGCTTTATTTGGAAGCAAAAGAAAACGGGTTTTTGGATACAGAGATCGCTGTTTTCTCGCGTAAAACTTTAAAAGAAGTTGAGCATCTACGCAAAGTCAACCAAATTAACGCGTCATTTAAAGTCGTTGACACCTGCGCGGGTGAGTTTGAGGCATACACGCCTTACTACTATTCGGCTTACAACGAAACTGACGAACATGTTGACGAAGATAAATCATCAGACAAAATCCTCATCCTGGGTTCCGGTCCAATCCGTATCGGGCAAGGGATTGAGTTTGATTACTGCTGCGTACACGCGGCCTGGGCGATTAAGAAAAACGGCTACAAATCATTAATTGTAAATTCCAACCCTGAAACGCTTTCGACCGATTTTGATGTAGCGGACAAATTATTCTTTGAACCGATGAATATTGAAAACGTGATGAATATAATCAAGCGCGAAAATCCGCTTGGCGTTATGGTTCAATTCGGCGGTCAAACAGCGATTAACCTTGCTCCGCAGCTTGCAAAACAAGGGGTGAAAATCCTTGGGACTTCGCTTGAGAGTACAAACATCGCAGAAGACAGAAAACTTTTTGAAGCATTGCTGCAGGAATTAAACATCCCGCAGCCAAAAGGAAAGGCTGTCAGAACAACTGATGAAGCTATTAAAGCATCACAGGAATTTGGCTTCCCGCTGCTTGTTCGTCCGTCTTATGTAATTGGCGGCCGCGGAATGCAGGTTGTTTATGATGAAAACGAACTTTTGACCTACTTCAAATCCGCACTTCAATTCTCTGATGAACACCCTGTGTTAATCGACCAATATATTGAAGGCAAAGAGCTTGAACTCGATGCAATCAGCGACGGCGAAGACGTTATTATCCCCGGAATCACTGAGCACATTGAGCGTGCAGGGGTTCACTCGGGTGATAGCATGGCGATTTATCCGACGCAAAATATCAAACAAAAAGTCATTGATGATGTCGTTGATTACGCACAAAAAATCGCGAAGAAACTGCAAATTAAAGGATTATTCAATATCCAGTTTGTCTTAAAAGACGATATTGCATACATTATTGAAGTTAACCCGCGCGCATCGCGTACTGTACCGATTATGAGTAAAGTAACTTCTATTCCGATGACAGATATTGCAATAAATGCAATTATGGGTAAATCCATTCGTGAACAGGGTTACAAGCCGGGCTTGCAACCAACGACTGACCTTGTATGCGTAAAAGTTCCAGTGTTCTCGTTCCAAAAACTCAACCGAATTGATCCTGCGCTTGCGCCTGAAATGAAATCAACAGGCGAAGTTCTCGGGGTGGATTATGTTTACGAAAAAGCGCTTATCAAAGGGTTCTTAGCAGCAGGTTACCATTTCCCGGAAACCCGCGGGGATGTTATGCTTTCTCTAAACGATCATACAAAACCACAGGCGCTGGATGTAGCAAGGATGATAAATTCTCTTGGCTACAGAATCGTTTCAACAACAGGAACACACAAATTCCTTGAAGACAATGGCATTGATTCAAAAGAAATCGAGAATTTCGATATTGAAAGAATGCAAGAGCACATGAAAAGACGTCAGCTCGCGTTCATCATCAACACTCCGACGACAAACTCAAGCACCAACCGTGCGGGCTCTGAGAACAGAGGGTTTATGATAAGAACGCTTTCAGAAATCTACTCAACTCCGTGCTTCACCTCGGTTGACACCGCCGCGGCGTATTTAAAAGCGCTCAGCTATCACGTCAAAAACTCGAGCTTAGAATACAAAAGCATCGACAAATACCGTTCCAAGAGTCTTTGCAAAGCCTAGGAATGGGTTTGAGTGGCTCATACAAACGCTACAAGTTCGCTTATCGCTGGGGGCTTAAAAAGCTCTGGATAGTCGGAGCGCTTGACTTCGACTCCATCAATGAGAAGATCGTCGCATCTTGCGATAGAAATTTCTGTGAAAGCTTCCTTTAGCATATTCACATTGTCTACAATATTTATTCCTTTTAAAAGGCGCCAAAGATCCGTATAGACAAACAATGTGTCAGTTTTCTGCGCGTACATAATATGGGATTTAGCCAAGTCACTATGCTTTAGAGTGGACACATTGTCGTTATGTTCAGAAAAATATTCAGTTACCACTTCAAAGAGTTTTGAAGGTTGTGATTGGAATTTGCCCGATTTAGGTTTTTTCTCTGCAGCTCCAATTAAGACTATATTTATCGCTTTTGATGATATGAATTGTTCAGGAACAAATTCACCCAAATAATGCAAAATATGAAATAATGTGAAATTCTCACCATAATTCACAATTCCGCCTGTGCAAGTTATTATGTCATTTGTAAAAGCTGATTTTGTCATTAAATCCGGCTTGACACCTGCTGAATAACCGATCGGTCTTGGCTTGAGGGCAGAATATATATCAATAAATTTACTAGATTTAATGAAATTTATTTTTGTACCGAAACTCGGCGATGCAGTATTTTGAATCTTCATTTAAAAAACAAAAACCGTAAACAAAGTTTTTTGCTAGTTATTTTTGGATAAAAAGCTCCGGATGCTTTGCCGGTGAAATTTCAACTCCTCCAATATGTAGGCTGTCGTTCGGCGCAACAGCAATATCAGTCAGGGCTTTTTGCAGACCTTTTACATCTTTAACTTCTTTTACCCCAAAGAGACCCTTTCTTCTTGTGCAAACATACAAAGTATCTTGTGGGTGAATGTATATCAAATCAGAAGAAGTATCTGCTTTGTGCTTGAAAGTCGAAACTTTTTTACCTGATTGGGTGAGATACTCCTGGATTCTCGTATAAACTGAAGGCGGTTTTTCAGCTGATTTCGGTTCAGCAGCGCCTATTAGCACCGCGCTTTTGATTCGTGACGGGACGAATTGATTCTCTCTAAAATCTTTCAACAGGTTGCGGATGCGCAGCAATGAAAAATTTCTCCCGAAATCTAAAACCCCACTCACAGACGTTTTTACTCCATAAGAGGAGGCAGCGCCCCGCATTAAATCCGGCTGGCTTGAATAGCTGACAAATTTCAAATCTCTGAGCGGAACAGAGAGCTTGTTAAGTTCGCCTAAACTGACAAAACATATTTTTGTACCGAAATTTGGTGAATTGTTGTTGGAAATTTTCATGTTTAAATTAAACCTCGTAATTATTTTTTTTGCTAGTTAATTTTGAATAAAAAGGCCTCACTCGAGGCCGTGTAGATTAATGTAGAATTTCTATATATCCAATCATGCAGAATTTCATGCTGTCTTATGCACCCCTTGATTAAATCTGTGCTGTGTCCAAAGCCTGCTCATTAGCGCCACGAACGAACCCATTACGAGCATACCAAACGCAAACGGAACCATCGCGATTGTCGCTTTGCCCCGGAACAGCTCGCCAACTTCTTTGCCGGACTTTTTCGCTATTGCAGGAATCTCCTGTAATTTTGCAACGTTTAAATTGCCTTGTGGGTCTTTAGTAAGAATCTCCGCGAATTTGCCCCTGTTATGAAGATATTTTTTGAAACCGGCGTCGAATAATTCGCTGCCGAAAATCACATACAAAGCGACCAATGGTAAGCGGGTGGCTGTTTCGAGGAAGTCTAATTTGCCTCTATCTTTTGCCGCGCCGAAATAACCGCAATCAGCAGCCGTAACAGTTAAACCCAACTGTCCTTTGCCCAACCCAAGTGTGCCATCACTTCTTCTTGCAAAATCAAGGCTTCCGTAACTATCAAGGAAATTTTTCAGTCCGTTCGGAACTTTTTTGCCCTGTTTTTCAATATATTGGTAAGCTTTTTTACCAGGGTTTAAGAAGATTTCGCCAAACTTATTTGCGCCTTTGCTGTTACGTCCTAAAGACGCCAGCGCAACCGCCGCAGCCAGCCCCACACCGGCTGTTATTGCTGAATTTCTGATACTGGAGAGTGCACTTTTTTCGACTTTTTTCTGCTGTTCTTTTGACTCCGTTTTGTTTTTATCAAGGTTCACAATATTTGTAAAATCGCTTTTGTTAAAGACTTTTAGGGTAAACAGATTTTTGGCAAAACTCATCGCATAACCCGCAGCAGGCACCGCAGTACAGCCGATTACCAACGCTGCTTTTGAGGCAGGATTGTTCGGGTTTTTGTTAAGCATTTTTGATTTTGCTAAAGTGTTTCCGAGAATCACCGGCAAATAACAAAAAATCACGCCTTCAAAAACTTCTAAAAAAGTCTTTTCTGAGGCGTCTGCAAGGCTTCTGGTGAAAGGCAATGTGGCACCAAGCTGAGTTACTATATTTTGCACAAAACGCGAGTGAGAAAGCCCGCTGTCCCCTTCTTTCACATCAATCATTTTTGCAAGAAGTTTTTGACCTTTGCCGAGATTATCCGTCAAATCCGCCGGAAGCTTCACGCCCGCTTTGAATGAAGAATATCGTTGTGAACTATTTTGTCGTGTTACGTCGTAATTAAATGCCATTTCCTTTTACCTTTTCCTATCTATTTATATTTCTTGCCACGTTAAAAGGGCTAACGAAATATGTTCGTTAGCCCTTAAAAAATCTTTTATCTCAAATCAAATTACATGATCCGAATTCTGACTAACGAAAATTCCATGCGCATCATCATGTGCATGTTCATCATAGCCATATTCATCATATTTGCGATTTGTTTAATCATTTCACCCATCAGGATAGCGCGTATTGAATACTTTGTCAATACTGCTACTTACATAGTAAAAAAAATGTTACAATTATACTTCTATAAATAGTCTTTGGCCAACGATATTTTGCTTGCCATTGTGATAGCCTGCAAAATATCCGCCGCGAACAGGGCTGTTTTTAGCATAAGTATTGCTGTTCAAGCTGTTGCCGTTGTAATTTACAAACGGGTTACGATTTTGAGATGTAGTTGTAACCGGAGCCTGAACGGGCGCCGCAACTTGTGTCCCGGTCGCTCTAAAAACCTGTGCTAATAAACTTTGAATACCTGCCATTTTAACCTCACCATTTACAATATATTATTTAATGAATAATTGTCCAATGTCATTATTATATCATTAAAAGCGCAATTTTTCTTAACAATTATGCCTAAAATCATACAAATAGAGGGCGTGGGAACGCGTTAGTTACAAATATTTACAACTGTTAGAATGCGCTTGTAATATAATATGGGAATATGAAAAGGATTGTCGAGCAATTAAAGAATATCAATACTCTTGACAGATACATTCTGCGTCAGGTTATTGAGATGTTTATTATGGGAGTTTGTATTTTTACTTCCATAATCTTTGCGTCTGATACGTTCATCACGCTTGTTAAACAGATTTCTAAATTCGGAATTCCTTTTAAAGTCGCTTTCATGATGATTATCTTGAACCTCCCGTCAATCATCGTAATGGCAATCCCGATGGGCGTTCTTTTGGCGACCGTCATGACCTTAAACAGACTTAGTCTTGCTTCTGAAATCACCGTTTTAAAGGCTTGCGGAGTTGGGCTTAACAGAATCGCAAAACCGATATTTATTTTCGCGCTTCTTATGTCACTTTTCAGTTTCGTCGTAAACGAAAGCCTTGTGCCGATTATGTCTAAGCAATCCAAAGACCTTGCACTGTGGGCATTTGGTCAAAAAAATGTACCCGAAGGCAAAGAGAATTTCACCATAAGCTATCCGTCAAAAGACGGCAGTTTGGAAAGATTGTTCTATGTTGGATATTGTAAAGACAAAGTTTTGCACAATATCACCGTTCTTGATACCTCGAAAGAAGGTGCTATTCAGGTGTTACAGGCTGATGAGGGAAAGACCTCTCCTGAAGGTTGGGAGTTCCAAAAAGCTGTTATCTATACAATCGGTTCAGAAGACAGAATTCTAAACACCGCTCTTTTTGAAGAATCAACTATGATATTTGGGCTGGAAAACCTAACAAAAGAATTAAACAAAAACATCGCGCAAGAAATGAATTTTGCCAAGTTATTAAAGTATATCCGTAAAACCGAACTTGATGAAGAACTCAAAAACAGTATTCAGGTACAACTGCACGACAAGCTTGCATTGCCGCTAACTACCTTTGCGCTTGTATTAATAGGCGTTCCGTTGGCGATAACTCCGCCACGTGTGCGTTACAACAGAGGGTTTTTATTTAGTATCTTAATTATTTTCGTTTATTATCTGATCCACCACTTATCAATTTCATTCGGTGAAGTCGGCACGATTAATCCACTCCTGGCAGCTTGGATGCCTAATATTATCTTGACCGCTATCGGTCTGGTGCTATACTATAGGAAGGTATACACGATAAATTAACAAAATTTAATATTGAAGCAATTATTTTTATGTTCGGGGTTTAAAAGGTTATGGTGAACAACAGTAGTGGGTACATTCAGCATATAATAAGCATGTACGGGACGCGCCCTAAAGAGGAACCCGCACACCCTTGGAATGCCCGTCCGCAGCCTGCAAAGCCCAATGTTGTGCGCATAAATGATTATGACAACAAGATTCTGCAGCACACCCCGCCTGCGGTTGAACAGGAGCTTATTAAACAAGAAGCCAAACGGCGTGAAAAAGACAAAATGTCTGTTGCATTGAGATTTTACCGGTTCTTCCTGAAAAAATTCCTCGCAAGGTTCTCCGCTAAATTCAAGACACTCAACGCACTTGGAGAGTCAATCGACACCCTGTCAGAGATTAACAAAAGTGTCGATGAACTAATTATGATGAAAGTTCCTTATGGCGAGGCCACGGAAAATTACGAGAAACTTAGTGCTTATTTAGGTCAGGCAAACAAAATATCATCCGCCATTAACAAAGGCTTAGATAATAAAATCATTAAGCGCTTGGATGTCAGAAAATAAGTTTTCTATCTAGGCACGGCTTCTTCGGCAGTAGGCATACATACGCCAAACTGACAGTTCGGGCTGTATATTCCGTCTTCCGGACCTTCAATCGCAGCGGGTTGGTTAATGCCAAAATTCGTTTCCGTATTTGGTTTTTGAAAGTAATCCGGTCTTTGGATTTGATTCACCGTGTTTGGCATAAGTTTATCCTGTAAGGGTGAACGGTATAAGTTTGACCCGGAACAAGCTCCCCCGGTCAGGTTGCAAGCAGCAATGACAGATCCCATAGGTGCTGCAAATATCGCCGGCGAAGTGGTCAACGCCGCCAGAGCGATCAAACCTGAAATTATTAATATCTTTTTCATTGAAAAATCCTTTCTTTTTACCCAGCTTACACTATGGGGCGTCAGTTTTCATTGCCAGGAAGTCGGATTTTTGGGAGGGCGCCGTGTCACGCAGTGACCCAGCCCGTAAGCAGGAGTGGGACGTTACTCCCACGACGCCCCAAATAATCCGAAAGGATGACTTTAGTCTAGTTGCTTAAATAATCAACAAATTCTTTCATCGAATAAATATCTTGGATTACAAAAAAGTTTAAGCCTGTTTGTTGGCGCACATAATCAAGGGTTTTGCCATCCAAAAAGTCTTCGCTAAACGGTTTTAACATAATTGAGGGAATTACAATCAGAGGCTTGGAGGCTTGGAGGTTTAGAGGCTTAACGGTATTAATCAGGTCATCGGAGGTAATTAAGCCTGCAACGGTAATGTCATCGCCCCAGTAATTTGATTTAACAGGCAGGACAGATGTTTTCAGATTTTGGATTTTGTTTAATTTTTGCGAAATTGTCTCCATCGCGTCTTTTGCAGCATACGATGAAGCGAACACAACATTTAACGGTTTCTTTATTCCTTTAGGAAGTTTGAGCGAATTAAAATCGTCTAAGAGTAATCTTATTGAACCCACACCGTCTTCAAGCTGAGAGAAATTACCGTAATAACTCGCATCAGGTATACTTTTACCCCCGAGCAGGAAAAACTCATCCGAACAGCAAACTTTTGGGTATTTTGAAGCAATTTTTAGAGTTTCCTTGGCAACCTCTTTATCCGCTCTTTTTAGCGGCTCATCTCTAAACTGTGTTAAGCCAACCGGCACAATCGCGACAGACAAAAGGTTTTCCCCAAAAGTGTTTAAGTCTTTTAAGGTGCGTTCCAATTCCGTGCCATCATTTATTCCCGGGCAAAGCACAATTTGTGCATGAAACGGAATGTCATTTTTGTTAAACCACTTCAACTGCTCCATAATTTTACCCGCATTAGGGTTTTTTAACATACGAACGCGCAACTCCGGGTTTGTTGCATGAACAGAAATATAAAACGGCCCAAGATGCATCCGCGCGATTCGCTCTTTGTCCTCTTCTTTGAGGTTTGTGAGCGTAATATAAGTGCCCTGAAGGTATGAGAGCCTATAATCGTCATCTTTTATGTAGAGCGTTTCACGCAAACCTTCGGGCTGTTGGTCAACAAAACAAAAAATGCATTTGTTCAAACACGGTTTTACTTTATCAAAAACCGCGCTCTCAAAGACTATTCCGAGGTCTTCATCATAATCTTTTTCAATCTCGTAAATCCCGTCTTCAAGCTCCAATGTTAAAATTTCAGATTTACATAAGAAGTTATAATCAATCAAATCCTGCATCACAGTGTCATCAATGGAAAGAATCTCGTCGCCCGGTTTGATTTCTAATTCCTGCGCAATCGAACCGTCAAGCACTTTACTAACTATCGCGGGCATTTATTTGTTCCCCCATGTTTGCCAATATTGGACTTGTCTAAACCACCCAAAACATTTACCCCTTATTGTCTTTTTCTAGCCCTTCAACAATGGTTATAAAATTCTTGAACTCGCAAAGCGCGTTATCTAAAACAATTGTGCGGTAAAAATCCGGCTTGTTGTAGTCATCGTTTAAAATGCTTTCGGCTTTATTTTTGTGAAACAGTGCTAAAGATTTTATGTTAAAGAACAATCTTTTGCGCTCATCGGTATTCAAAACAGCCGCGCAAGAGAGCTTTATGCGCGCGTTAGAGATAAATTGCAGCGGGTTTTCGCTCAGGTCTTCCAACAAAAGCCGCACAAGTTCATCTTTTCCGCCAGCCGTGAGTGTGTAATAGACTGATAATTTTCCGCCTTCTGACATTGATTTACGCAGGGTCAAAAAGCCTTTTTCTTCCAGCCTGCGCAATGCCGGTTTTATCGCACCAAAACTCGGATTGGTATAAGCACCAAAATTTTCTTCAATGTATTTTGAAATCCCATACATTGTGAGTTCACGCTTTAGGATGGAATGTAGTATCAGCAATTCTATCATACATTGATTATAGCATAATAAAGAGATGTGTGAGACAAATAGAATAATTTAATGTATAATAATCAAATGATTGATGTAATAACGGGGATTCAAAAATATTATAAAAAATCTGCGACTTATCAGATTTTTATGGGGGTGCTTGAACAGTTCTCCATATTTTTTGAAACGCTCGGACAAATTACTCAAAACGGGATTGAAACTTTCAAATACATTCTAAAAGGCCAAATCAGCTGGAGAGAAGTCATGGAACAATGCCACCGTTTTGGAATAACTTCGCTTCCAATTACGCTTTCAATTGAAAGTATGTCAATTATAATTGTGGCCTCTCAAGTGGCAAAAGAAATGGTTAAACAAGGGGGCGGGCACTTCGTCGGGATGGCGATTTCAATCCTGGTTGTGCGCGAATTAGCGGTAATAATGTCGGGTTTTGCGATAATTTCTATGATTGGTTCATCGCTGGCTTCAGAAATTGCTACAATGCGGGTTACAGAACAAATTGACGCGATTGAAGTCCTAAAAGTTGAACCTGTGCGCTATCTTTTTGTCCCAAGAGTCTTATCAGGAATATTTATGATGCCTGTTATCACCATAATCGCCCTTGTAGTCGGCGTTTTGGCAGGCGCTGTAACTTCTGACTTAACAGCAGGCTTAAGCTATCGTGCGTTCTTTGAATCGGCATGGCTGGGGATTTATACAAAGGATTTGTTTGTGAGTTTAGAAAAAGCAGTCTGTTTTGGCGCGACAATCGCGCTTATAAGCTGTTCGTGCGGATACTACGCAAAAGGCGGCGCAAAAGGCGTTGGGGAGGCTACAACAAAGGCTGTTGTTTGGTCTTTCGTGGCAATCGTCATAATAGACATGTTTTTTGCCATTGCATATTTCTTTTAGTATATAATAGGTTAGTAGATGAGTATTGAAGTTAAAAATTTAACAAAAGCATTTAATGAGAGAAAGGTTATTGACGATATCTCTTTTAAGGTAGAGAGCGGCGAAACTCTTGCTGTCGTCGGCTTTAGCGGCTCAGGGAAAAGTACCGTGCTGAAACTTATCTGCGGACTTATTAAGCCCGACAGCGGTGAAATTATCACTTCTGACGGCAATATTGGGATGGTTTTCCAATATTCGGCGTTATTCGACAGTTTAAATGTTTACGATAACATTGCTTTTGCGCTGCACGAACGTCGGGATATGAGAAAAAAATATACAGAAGAAGATATTAAAAAAATAGTTGCGGAAAAGCTGGAACTTGTTGGTTTAAAAGGGATTGAAGACAAGTTTCCGTCCGAGCTTTCCGGTGGCATGCAGAAGCGTGTAAGCTTCGCGCGAGCCATAGTGACGGGGCCTAATTCGATTCTATATGACGAACCGACTTCCGGTTTGGATCCGATTTCATCAACTTTGATTGAGGATTATATTGTTAGGCTCAAGGACGAAACCCGTGCGTCTTCAATAGTTGTAACCCACCAAATGTCAACTATTGAAAGAACCGCAGATCGGGTCATAATGTTGTATGGCGGGAAGATTGTTTTTGAGGGAACTCCAAAACAAATGCTCGACCAAGGCAACGAGTACACAAAACAGTTTGTAGCGGCTTCACTTGAAGGGCCGATGCAAATGGCAGGATAGAGGAATAAACCCAAAATTTACCTCTGAAAGGAAAAACTAAAAAATGAAAGATAATTTATTTAACAATTGCGTAACGCAGTTAGAAGACTACATCATGTTTGTCTTGAAAGAGAAAGTTGTAAAACTAAAACCGGAATTGACCGCTAGAAACCGTGCACCGATATCACTTGCAATGGGTGCTCCAACAGCGCAGCCACCGGAATATGCGATCAAAAGACTGAAAGAACTTCTTGACGAAGAAGACATGCACACATATTCAACTCCAAAAGGCGAAATGTACTTGAGAAACGCAGTTTCTACTTATATGAAACGCCGTTTCAACGTTGAAATTGACGCTGTAAGTGAAGTATTTTCGCTTATCGGTTCAAAAGAAGGGTTGGCAAACCTTATCCGCTCAATCATAAACCCTTGCAGCGGTGAGATAATCCTTGTTCCAGATCCAGGTTATGCGTCATATTGGGAGTTCACAAAATGCTGCGGCGCTGTGGCTTACCCTGTTCCGCTGACTGTCGAAAACGACTACCAGCCAAACATGGAAGACGTTATGGCTAATCTTATAAAAGATGGTCATGATCCTAAAAAAATCAAAGCGCTTATCATCAACTACCCGAATAACCCGCTTGGTGCGATTACAACAAAAGAATATGTGAAATCTGTTGTTGATTTCTGTAAAAAATACGATATTTTGCTAATTTCAGACGCGGCTTATTGCGAATTATACTTTGAAGACTGGGCAAAACCGTTCAGCGTATTCGAAATCGAAGGCGCAAAAGACATAGCAGTTGAATTCTTTTCATTCTCAAAACCTTACGCGTTAACAGGATGGAGAGTGGGCTGGATTTGCGGCAACAAACAAGTTGTTGGCGAATTCGGGAAAGCAAAATCCACAATCGACAACGGAATCTTCAAAGCGCTCCAAATCGCTTGCGCAGATGTTTTAAACTCTAAAGAAGGCGACGAATACATCGCACGCGAAAACGCTATTTACAAACGCAAACAGCAAATTTTAGTTAAAGGGTTCAAAGAACTCGGCTGGGATATCGACGAAAAAACCGTTCCTCCGGCAACTTTCTATTTGTGGCTTCCGATTCCACCGCGCTACAAGTCAGCGTTTGACTTCTGTGCAGAGGTCTTGGAAAAATCCGGTATCGTAATCGTTCCGGGCAACGCATTTGGTGACCGCGGAGAAGGGTTCTTTAGAATCTCATACGTTTGCAGCGAGAAAGAATTGCAAACAGTAATCGACCGCTTGAAAGAAGATGGCTTCCATTTTTAAGGACTAGAGGTTGGAAACTAATAAACTATAAGTGCCAGTTTGTTTAATAAACTGGCACTTATTATTGTAAATATATTTGTCAAAGTAGCAATTTAGTTCAGAAGAAATACTTTATAAAAATATAAGAAAACTTTGGGGAAAATAAGGAATTAATCATGACTATCGGTAAAATACTTGCTAAAGGATTGCAAACTGCTACGCAAAAAAATGGTTTACCGAAATACTTGTATCATTTGACGCCCGAAGCGTCATGGAGCAGCAAGGCAATTTTTCAAAGCTGAGCGATAAATATTTCGACTGCCGGTGATATCCCCGCTGTATATATGGTTGCAGCCAGAAATCTATTCAGAAAATGGGGAGCTCATCCAATTTGGGGTGAAGTAGATCTAAAGACAAAATTGCTTAGATTCGTCGCAAAAAACCAGCCAAATGTTGCTATATTACGCGTACCAACTAATATTCTTGATCCGAAAAAGTTGCTTATAAGAAGCCAAAAAACTCTCTATCAGTTGCCCAAAAGACAAGAAGGGTTTCTTGACATTATCAGGTCAAACAATAGTCACAAACACTTAACCGATGGCTTACCAGCAAAAGATTTTGCAAAATATGACAGTATGGGACATCCTTTAGAATTTATATATAAGGACAATATTCCAATTGCAGATGGAGTAGAACAAATTGGAACAATAAATATACCGAATGCCTCTATTCATGCCGATAAAAGGTGGCCAGGTTACAATCTCTTGGATAGCTTGTCTACAGTTTTTCGAAAAACTCAATAGTATTTAGAAGCAAAAAAGCCCGAAAACCGGGCTTTTTTATATAACTTATTTTCTACGATAAAGCTAACAAAGCTCTTACTGAACGTGCATTGTCACGTACAGCTTCGTCTTCGTGGCTGTTAACTGTTTCTTCAAGAACTTGTGAAGCAAAAGTTTTGTCTTTAAGTGCCAAGATTTCGTTAATCGCACTCATCGCAACGATTGTCGACATATCATGGATACCTTTACCTTTATGCCCGATAACAATTTGCAATGATTCCGGCTCGTTTCTTTTAATAAGCGCGCGGGATGTCATTTCACGAACACAATCTAGTGAAGAATTTGTGCCGACTTCTTCTAAAAGTCCAACAGCTTCAGTATCTTTGTGCTGTCTTAAGCCGTCGATTATTTTTTCTACTTTTTTAAACGATTTATTTGTCATTGATATCCCCTCCTAAACTTGCCCGGACTCAAGCGATGCGATGCTTTGCGTGAGTTCTGCTCTTATTTCGGCTACCGGCATTGTTGCGTATTTGTTCATACCGAAGCTCATATTTACAGGGGTATTCAAGCTTGCTGCCCAGTTTTTGAAAGTTGGGAAGTCTTGGTTAATCATTTGATCCCAGCTGCTTGATATGTTTTCTTTCATTCTGTTACCAAAAGCGATAACATTTTCTCTTGCTTGTTGAAGCTTTTGGCTCCATCCGCCAAGTGAGCCTACCAACGCGCTGTATGTTAATTTATTTTGTGCGCTTGGAACTGCATCTTTTTTCTTTGAAGATTCAAAAACGTCCGCACTCAAAACATTACCTTTAAACGATGTTTGTGCAAATGGGTTCGTACTCCGGGAAGTGGTTTGTTCGTGTTTTGTAGTGCTAAATATGCGTTCACGAATACCGGAAATTGATAAATTTGCCATTCTTAGTTATCCTTTCTCTAATATCCTTCTTAAGACCTTCGGCCTTTTGTAATTCTCTCATTTATTCTTACATACTTAGGATATCACAGCGCGCTGATTATAAATCAACCAAATGATGTATATTTGGTCAGGGACTAGGGATTAGGGACTAGAAACTAGCGGTTTGTTAATTTCTAGTTCCTCGTCTCTGGTTTCTAATCCCTTTTCTGCTATAATTATTAAATGGGATACAAAAATTTGGAAGAATTAATAGAAGTTATCGCAAAACTGCGCTCGCCTGAGGGCTGCCCTTGGGACAGAGAACAGACTCACGCTACATTGAGACCCAATATGCTTGAAGAAGCTTATGAAGCCGTTGACGCAATCGATAACAACGACCCGAAACACTTAAGGGAAGAACTCGGCGATGTTTTATTACAAGTCGTGCTTCACGCGCAAATCGCTTCAGAAAACGGAGATTTTGACATAGAAGATGTTGCTTGCGAACTCAAAGACAAACTTATCCGCCGCCATCCGCACGTATTCGGGGAGCTAAATGTAGACTGCGCTCAAGAAGTTATTGACAACTGGGAACAGATTAAAAAAGAAGAAAAATCTCACCGCAAATCCGCTATGGACGGGATTTCAAAATCCCAGTCAGCACTTATGAGTGCGCAAAAAATTAGCAAAAAAGCCGTCAAAACGGGTTTTGAATGGCCAAACGAGGACTCCTTGTATGAATGTATTATGTCAGAATTTGAGGAATTCAAATCCGCCAAGACCCCTGAAGAACAAGAAGAAGAATTCGGCGATATTTTGTTTGCGGTTGTAAATCTTGCGCGTTGGAACAAAATTGATGCTGAACAAGCACTCTTGAAATCCAATAAAAAGTTCATGAAACGTTTCAGAAAAATGGAAGAATTAGCCACCAAACCCCTCGAAAACCATTCGTTTGAGGAATTTGACTCACTATGGCAACAAGCAAAGTCACAAATTTGCAAAGACACAAACTAGTCTGGGTAGTCCATATTACCGTTTTCGATTATCCAAGCCGCACAGCCAAAACCATTTGGCCAGCTACCGCCGTTTTTACTACAATATCCATTTTCGTAAGAACGCTCGTTTCCTTTCCCACCCATTGGTATTACTCCATCTTGGGTTAAGTAAAATGTAAATGCATTAATCCCATAATGAGGAGCTTTGGATGGTTCAAGAAACACATCTATTTGTGCGCAGACATTGGCGTATGCCCCTGTTCCCCAAGAACAATTGCAAGTTGCATTTTCTGCAACAAACAAAACCGCGGTGCCATCTCGCAGATATATTACTTCGTGGTTTGCCCCTATTTGCATAGATGCACCAGTCAGATCAATTCCTTCATATAGTTCAAAAACAGAGTTAGCTTGAGCAGTAACCATATACCTGGAGAATGCAGATGCCAGTTTTTGTGCGCCTTCAATTGATTGGTCAGCGGTTCCATTTAATATTTGGAAGATAGCATCTTCGCCCGACGCAGCTATTATTCTTCCATAAGCCTGATTCAAAATAGAATATACCTTTTTAACCTGTACAACTGTTGCTTGCTCGCGCCATTTCGCCATTAGAGTCGGAATAGTTAGCGCTGCAATGACCCCAATTACCGCTAGTACAATTAAAACTTCCGCTAAAGTAAACGCTTTTCTCATCTATCAATTCCCAAAATCTTCTTCACATTAATGAATGTAGCAGAATTACCAAAGAAAGGCAACAACAATTATAATTAAAGAAGTTTCGATACATACACGAGTGTATCGGCACTGTAAAGTAATGTTACAAAAAGGCAATTATTTAATCGAAAAATCCTTTATAGATGTATAGCGGATTTTGGCAAGGGCGCCGCGTCACGAAGTGACCCAGCCCGTCCAGGTGAGGGAAACCACGCTTTTCCGAACCGCCAACAATCCAAGACCCATTAAAAAGGAATGACTATGAAGGAACAAGAATTAAATACATTGATGTCTGTTGTATCTGATCCGGTAAACAATGTTTACAAAATCGAATCGCGCAAGGATTTAGAAGAAATCCAACGCATTATTCGTATCTTTGACATTTCAAAAGATCAAGACAACAAACACGCAATGCTTTCTATTAAGAATCTTGCGACCTTCAGATTGGTTTTAAGCAATAATTAAAATATCCGTCATTCTGAGCCACAGGCGAAGAATCTCAACGTTGTTGCATTTAGAAACCGAGTAGTTCTATAATCTCAGGACCAAAAAGCAATACGCCGATAACGGCTGAAAGTATGGTGGCAAACATCACAGCGCCTGCGGAAATGTCTTTTGCCATCCCGACCATCTTTGAATATCTGTTTTTAAAAATAGCGTCGAGAGAGAATTCTATCGCGGAATTTAGCATCTCTGTAATTATTACCATCCCGATTGTTAGGGTTAAGACGCAAAGTTTAACCGGACTAACGTCTAATATAAACGCTATAACAACAACAAAAAGTGCCACCACGAAGTGGATTTTGATTGTGTCTTCGGCTTTAATCGCAAGCCTCATCCCTTTTCGCGCGTTTTTGAATGTATTTGAAAATCCCTGACATTTAAATTTAGACATTTTTAATTTTTCTTTTCTGTTCTTAGACTTTTTATGGCCGCCTCTTGTGCCTCTATAATAAAATTATAGTCCTCATCAGTCTGATGGTCAAATCCTAACAGGTGCAAAATACCATGACTTAAGAGGAAAATCAACTCATCTTCGGGCGTTTTACCCTTTTTTTCGGCTTCTTCAATGACTTTATCCAGTGCAATGATTATTTCGCCAAGGTTAATTTCGTCATCTAAAACAAAGCGTTCGGCTTCAGGGGTGTCGGCAAAAATCGCAAACGTGATAATGTCTGCGGGGTAGTCTTTGCCTCTGTATTCGCGGTTAATCTCGTGAGTCTTTTTGCTGTCGCAATAAAGGATGTCAAAGGAAATAGTTGAATAGTTAGACGTCCGTTCAACCATTAAACCCTTCAACCTTTCAACCGGTAGATTTTCCAGATAAAAGCTGAGCAATTTTCTAGCAATAGTAATAAACTTGCGCTCATCAATTTCCCAATCAGGATAAATATTCTCACTGAATATGTTAAATTTTATAGTTTTCTCCTTTAAAAATCATCTTTATCATTCCAAATTTAGCTCGGAATCTTCCACTGACACATCCTGCGTAAAACTTAACGGTGGAAGATGCTGAATCAAGTTCAGCATGACAGGATGTGCTTGTACTATTCAGAGGTCTCCCCTTCAAGTTGTTTGATTTTATTTTCAAGGTCCTCGTCAAGGATTTTTGCCGGAAGGCTTATTTTTGCTTTGTTAATCTCTTCGTCAATGCTTTGCTGGTATTTAATACGGTTATGCTGCATGCCGCGCAGGATTCTTGAAAAAGTCGAAGCAATCGTACGCAAGTCTTTCAGCGTCAACGGGCTATCAATTAATTGAGAATCATTCAAGCGTTCTACAATTATGTTATCAATAATATTCTCGATTTCTTCCGGTGTCGGGTTTTTCATTGAGCGAACAGCCGATTCAACAGCATCAGCAATCATCAAAATCGCCGCTTCTTTACTGTTCGGTTTTGGCCCGGTGTAACGGAATTGTTCCTCTTTTACGTTTTCTTCGCCTTCTTCTTCAACCGCTTGATTGTAGAAGTATTTAGCGAGTCCGTCCCCATGATGTTGGAGAATCAAATTTATAACCATGCCCGGAAGCCCGTATTCTTTCGCGATTTCCGCGCCGTCTTTCGGATGGGAAGTGATAACCATTTTGCTTAATCTTGGATTTAATTTCTGGTGCGGGTTTTCAATCCCGAAGTATGCTTGGTTTTCTACGAAAAACAACGGACGTTTTAATTTACCGATGTCATGGTAGAACGAACCTACACGAGCCAAAATCGGATCAGCGCCGATAGCTTCGGCTGCCGCTTCAGCAAGGTTTGAGACCATAAGACTATGGTGATAAGTCCCCGGTGCTTCAAACTGTAAACGTTTTAACAACGATTGGTTTTGGTCAGCAAGTTCCGCCAGTCCGTAAGGCGTGATTATCTTAAACGCGCTCTCTAATATCGGAAGGGTTCCGAGTGCAATAATTGAGCTTACAAAACCATTTAACAGGATATAAATACTGTTACTCAACAACAAACCGCTGTCTGCGTCCACAAGACATTTTTCAAGTAAATATACCGAAATCACGATAACAAATCCACAAAGTGCGATTCTAAAACCTGTTTTAATTAAATCAAACCGACGCGAAAACTTCATTTTTGAAAGCGCTAACGCACAAACAAAGCATAACAGCGCAAGTGTTACGATAAACGGCGTATCATATTGGAACGTTAAAGATAATATAAGCAAGGTCAACATCGAAGCCGCCAGAGCAACCCGCGGGCTTGTGAATATCGAAAGGATTATAATATAAGCCGGGAACGGAAGCACATAAGGCGAAAATCCTGTCGGCAGCAAAACCGCGACAGTTGCCATAATTACCGAAAGCACCGCCGTTATCAACAAATAACTGGATTCAAAATATTTCTTTTCGATAAGTTTTGTATAAAACAAGAAAACCAAAGTGGAAAGGGTTACAAGCACCGCAATAGCAAGCAAACCCGCCCAGTTGAGTTCATAAACATTATAACCCGCCTGTCTGAGCGCATCGCGCTTCAATTTGTTTACCGGTTCGCCTTCAAATACAATCTTGTCACCTTTTTTAAAGACAACTTCATAAGGTTTAACCGAGTTTTCGGCACTTTTACGTGCAATTTCTGTTGCCACATCATCAATGACAAGGTTTGGCACAATAACTTGTTCAAGCATGGCCCTTATAATTGAAACCTGCCGCCTTGAGACGTCCGAGACCAAATTTGCCACGATAATTTTATCTATATTGTCTTTCTCATAATCCTTTTCGGTAATCCCTGAACGTAACACACTATCCAGGGTTAGGGCTGATTTGTCAAAGGCACCTTGAAGGCTTCCTTCATCAGCTTTTAATAAAAAATCGATTACAAAATTTTTCTGAGCAGGGCTTGAAAGGTCAAAGAGGATACCAATTTCTTCTGCTTTTGTTTTTTCCGAAACCTTTTTGCCTCTGATTTGCACGATTGAGTTTTGTAAAATTCGCAAGTTGTTTTTAATAAAATCATCTTCTGCCGGGATAAGAATCGGCTCAACTTTTTGAGCGACTTCTTTTCGCACCTGTTCTGTGCGCTGCACATCAATAACAGTAATGGTTTTTTGTGCAATGACATCACGCTGGCTAATTCCGTCTTCAACGATATTTTGGAAGAAGAAATTCTGCGAAGAAATTATCGCTGTCATCAAGATAACAAAGACAAAAAATATTGTCGCGTTTTGTGTTTTCGGGGAAGCCGCAATAGCTTTTATATTATTAATCAATTTTTCCATGAAACCTCCAGGTCTTTGGAATTCTCTCTATTTGCCTTCAAATGTATCACAATACTGTGGGGATTTCAATAATATATTATATTGATTTTTATGGAAAAAACGCTCCGGATATGATGTATTGTTAGTTTAGAAAAAAACCCTTTCACAAAACTTAATATTCAGGAAAAAACTAGCAATTTTAATTATGTTTGTACTTATAATATATAGTAGGGACTATCGTTTTCTAGGTGTAGATGATGAAAATAGAAAAGTTAAGTAGCAATAGTTTAAGCCTTGGGGGGCAAAAAGGATTCAATAAAGCGATTCCTAATTTTGGTGCGTCATCTCCCGGCACCGGCGCGTCACCGAGCTTTGGAGCAGGTGGAGGCACAGGAGGCCTTACACCTAAAGATATTAACAAAATCGTTAAGGACATGCTTCCAGGGCACATAAAATTTATGAATTTCCTCAAGAATGCCGAGGGTGAAGTACAAAACATCATTATCACTGCATTAGGAACCGGCTTGATAGCTCCTATATTTATCAAGTACAATTTCCTCTCCAAGAAAGATGAGGATACTAGAACTTATGGTGCGATGCGTCAGCCAATATCTGCAGTTACGGCTCTGGCGGTGCAGTCTATACCGGTATACTTCTTCAATAAACAAATACAGAAAGCTGTGAACCAGGGTTATTTCGGAGAAGGATACAACCGCACAGCTATGCCTGACTCCGAATACGTGATAGACCAGTATGCAAAAATAGTGAAGCAAAAAAATCCTAATTTAAGCAAATATGATATTAAGAAAAAAGCAGAAGCCATGGCTAAAAAAGACATCGGTAAAATAGAAAAAGATGCAATAGATGGGATTTTAAACGATGGGAAATTCCGATACTCAGCTATGGTCGGTGGCACATCAACACCGATGGTTATGGATGATAATACTTTAAAAGAATATGGTGTTGCCACACTCAATAAAGAACTTAAAGAAACAAATGATGCCATAAAACACAGGCTGGACAAAACAATCAGACAGACCGAAATTGCTGATTTCTTTAGACTAAGACCGGATGAATGCACTTCCGTCTTTAATGAAGTTGAAAAGGAGTTAGGTAGCACCAGTAGCATCAAAGATATAGAAAAATTCTTTGATAATTTAATAAAAAAGAACTCAGATTCAGCAATAGTAGACAGCCTTAAACAACTAAAGAGCAGATGTGCTGTCGGCGACTATGAAGATGTGCTTAAAACTCTGAGAGAAGAAGTCAAAGAATTGCTGGCTTATGTGGAAGAAGACAGAAAAATGCCATCAAAAGAAGCATTGAAAGAATTAATCACCAAGAAAAATGCGCGTGATGTACATGAAATGGAACGACTAAAAGAGTTGTTAGAGAACCTGAAAAAAGATTTTGAAGCAGGGAAAATTAGCTATAGTGATGTAAATACCAAAATCGAAAAATTCAAGGGTCAAGTTACTTTTGAAAGTCTGAAAGAAAAATACGGTCGTTTTATAGACAAAACTGCAGCCAACGGCGAAAAGAATCCTCTAAGAAAACTTAGTCCAGAGAATCTCAATTCTTTTAGGGAAATTTACCAAGCAGCAGAAAAAAATGGTACGATAGCAGCTGACCAGATAGCCGAACTGGAAAAATTACATACTGGCCTAAGAAGCAACCTCCGCGTAAGCAGACTGGAAACTTATAAATTCGGAGAAAAACTTTTGGGTACAATAAAATCAACAGTCCAAGGCAATTTTAAAGCTAAAAAAACAATTATTGGAGTTGTGGTAGGAGCAGTAATGGTAGTTCCTACATGTCTTGCTCTGAACTGGGTATATCCAAGAATTATGGATATTGCGTTCCCTAACTTATCTAAGAAAAAAAACAAAGCCAAATCCCTAGCAACTGTTAAAGAAAGCGGGGTGAGAGCATGAGCGGTATATCTCCAATAGGTAAACCAATAGGTAAAGCTTTTGAGTACGCATTTATCAGACCTATAAAAGCTTTGGGCAATTGTAAGTTTATGAAACCTCTCGGTAAAGCATACCGTGATAATACCAATCTTGTAACCGGTATTGCTGTTGGCTCTCTTGTTATTAAAGATGGTATCGGCGGCGTTATGTATGTTACACAATCCTTAAATAACGAGAAAATACCGGCTGATAAGCGAGAATTCGTTGCAGCATTGGATTTTACAAACACACTTGTAATGATATCTTCGCAAATTGGTATGGCATTGTTGATTAGCAGCCCATGGGCACAAAAGAAAATCTTTAACAAAGTTTTCGGTAAGTATTTTAATAATGCTGCAAGAGAAACATTCACCACAGCTGTTAGAAGTAGGTCCAAAGAACATATCCGTGGAAAAGTCCTGCATGACGAAATAGGCAAGGTTGAATCTGATGTTAAGAGCGTTCTCAAGACATTCACAACTGTAGTAGCTTCAACTGTTATAGGCAAACGCGTATTGGCTCCATTTATTGCGACTCCTTTAGCGGATTATGCTCCGCCGTTGCTACACAAGATTTACGGCAAAGGCAAAATAAAAGATGATGATTGTGATCAGGTTGAATTGACACAAAACGCAAATACCAATGACAAACCCGCTATGGCAAAAACGCATAAGAATTAACTTTTGTGCTAAGATATTTGTGTAGTTAAATTTGAGGAATTAAAGGTTATGAGAAGAATTATTAGCGTGTTTTTATTGCTTGCATTGTGCTCTTTGCAGGTTCCGGGTGTTTGGGCAAAAGCGTCCGATTCAAAAGTCATTGTTGACAGAGGCGCAACACAAGAAACTATTGAACCAAGCAGCACAATAAAACTTAAGTTTGCGCACGATTTTGATGTAAACAAAGTAAACGTGGGTGACAAAATAGATTTTGTTTTACCTGAAGCGATTAGCGATGCTGATGGGACTATATTGCCGGCAGGAACAAAATTCATCGGCACCGTCGTGAACAAAAAGAACAGCAAATGGGCGTTTAGACGAGCAAAAGCAAACCTTGAGATCACACAAATGACTTTGCCAAACGGCAAAAGATATATGATTTCATCCGCACCTGAAAAAGGTGAACTAAAATCATCCCAAGCCTTAAATTCAGTAAAAGCTGTCGGGATGTCTGTGGTGGGTGCCGGGGTTTGCACAATTGGCGCCGCTGTAATTGCAATTGAATGCCTTTCAGTCGCGGGAATTGTATTAGCACCATATACAGGAGCTGCACTCGGAGTAGCTTTTGGATCTACGACTAAGGGACTTGATTACAAAGCAAAAGCGGGCACTCCAATTACAATTAAACTAGCGCAGCCAATCACAATTGATTTGTATGACACACACTAAATAATATTTATTTCAATATGAAAAGACCGGAATTAATTCCGGTCTTTTTTAATCTTAAAACGGTTTTGTTTGATTCAATTTGAGTCGCAAATCTCTGAAGCGCGCGATGTCTTCTTGAGTTTTGCCGGATTCTTGGAAAACAGCCTGACTTACAGGATGAACCATCAAAACATAATCCATGTGAATTTCCAAGAAATTGTATCTGCGTGGCGGCTGGTTGCTGTTTTTTGGATAAATTTCAGCGTTAGTTACAGCCAAAAATCTTCTCTCGTGATCGTTTAAAAGGTCAGTTAACTCACGGTTTGTATTTGTGTATTTTGAAACGTGAACCACACCTTTTATGTCATGGTCAGCTGTTAGAATACTGACTTCTATTGGAACTGTATCAACGTTTTTCGCCATCTCTGCTCTCTTTCTTGCCTAATCATATAATAATTTAATCTAATTGTCCAGCGCTTAACATCTCAGCGTCGGATCCGGCCGCCGTGGACTTCGTTGACTTCAATAACAGTCGTAAATGCTCCCGGGTCGAACTCTTTGACGATTTCTTTTAATTTTGTTAACTCCAAGCGGGAGATTACGCAGGTAAGAATTATTTTATCCGTTCCCGAATATGCGCCTTTGCCCTTGGAATAAGTTACGCCGACTTCCAAACGTTCAAGCAGAGCATGACCTATCTCTTTTGCGTTGTCGCTGATTATGCTGACAGATTTCAAGCTGTTTAAACCTTCCATGACAATATCAATCATTTTGTAGGCAACGAAATAGGTAAGAATAGAATACATCGCATTATTCCAGCCGAACACAAACCCTGCCCAGGTATAGATTATAATATTAAAGCCCATTATTATTTCGCCGACTGAAAATCCGTATTTTTTAGAAAGTATGAGTGACATAATTTCTGTACCGTCTAATGAACCGTTGTTACGCAGAATTAAGCCCACCCCTGTTCCAAGAATAATACCGCCAAATATTGCCGCTAAAATAATATCAACATTTGCCACAAAATGCTGCTGTTCAAATATATTGATGAAAATCGCCAGCATAACAAGCGAATACATTGTTTTAAAAACAAACTTTTTCCCTATCTTATTCAGTGCAAGAAACCCGAACGGAAGGTTGAGTAAAACAACCAAAATGCCCAGGTTGTAATGTTTCAAGTGGCTGATAATCATGGAAATTCCGATAATCCCGCCGTCAATTACTTTGTGCGGAACTAAAAAACACTCGAGCGCAAACGCCGCAATTAGTGCCCCCAACGCAAGAAAGAATAACCTGCCGACTTGGTGCAAAAATGTTTCTTTTTGAACAGTTGGAACGTTTTTTTTGCTAGTCATTTTAAACCTTGTCTGTTATGTTGTCATCTTTATTCACTGAAATAAAGTTACCGATGATAGACTTTTTTTCTTCGACATTACAGGATTTGCAGCCAAGAAGGTTCTCCAAATCAGCTTTTAAAGTGACCAAATCTTCGTACTTTTTCAAACTGCCATCCAATGCCATTGAAACATCACCCGTCTCTTCTGAAACGACTAGACAAGCTGCGTCGCTGACTTCTGACATTCCAATTGCCGCGCGGTGGCGTGTTCCGTATTTCCAGCTTAATTTAGGGTCTTCTGTTAGCGGCAATAAAACCCCTGCCGATAATATTTTTGTACCACTTACAATAACCGCTCCGTCGTGTAACGGTGTGTTGTGGTGGAATATTGTAAGAAGCAATTCTGTTGATAAATCTGCGTTAAGCTGCGTTCCAACATCAGAATAAGTATGGGCTAAATCCCCTTGGAACACAATTAAAGCACCTGTGTGGGACTTCGTTAAAAACTTTACAGTTTCAATAATTTCTTTTATAACATCAATTTTTTCATCTTTTCCACTGCTGCCTTTTGAACTAAATAATTTCTCAAAAAGATCAACCTGCCCCAAAGAGCCTAAGAATTTACGCAATTCCGGTTGGAAAACAACTATCAAACTCAATGAAACCAAAGTCACAATTCCCTTGAGGAATACCCCAAGAATAACCCAGCCTAATTTAACCAAAACTTCGCTTGAAACCCATAAAAATACAAGAGCAAAAAGTCCTTTGACGAATTTTTCGGTGTTTGTATTTTTAATAAATTGAAAATATGAAAAGGTTAAAAATGCTACAATAACAAAGATTTCCACAAAATTTCTCGCGTTAAGAGACCAATCAATGGCTTGTATTTGAGATATTAGATTTGCGAGAACATTCATTGAATCAACCTTTTAGTCTATCGGGGAGGACATCATGAGAAACTAAGTCATCCAAAGTTTCTCTCTTTATTATAATAGAGGATTTTCCGCCACCCGTCAAGACCATCGCAGGTTTTCCTACGCGGTTATAATTTGAGGCCATTGAATAATTGTACGCTCCGGTGTTGAAAACACACAGAACATCGCCCGTTTGAGGGCTTGGGAGTTTAATATCTTTTATCAAAATATCGCCTGATTCGCAAAATCTTCCGGCAACAGTAACAACTTCATCCGGCGTTTTGTCGGGTTTGTTTGCAATCACCGCTGAATATTCTGCCTGGTAAGTAATCGGTCTAGCGTTATCTGACATCCCGCCATCTACTGCAACATATTTTCTGCCCTGCGGAACCTGTTTTGAACTTCCTATTGTGTAAAGAGTTACACCCGCAGTAGAAACGATGCTTCTACCTGGTTCTAAGAAGATTGCAGGAGCCTTTAAGCCATATTTTGCAATGCTTTCGTTCAAGCTTTTTAAGATAACATCAGCGATTTCATAAGTTGAAGGCGGAACATCTTTTTCTGTGTATTTTACACCCAAGCCGCCGCCAATATTTATTTCGTCTAAATCTAATCCGAACTTTTCGTTTAAACGCGCTGTTTCACGAACCAAAACTTCGACTTCGTCACGGTATCCGCTCATTTCAAAAATTTGTGAGCCAATGTGAGCGTGAACCCCATGCAATTTCAAGTTTTTGTATTTGTTTAAAATGAGTTCGACCGCCGCGTCGGTTTGGGTTAGGTCAAACCCGAATTTTGAATCAAGATGACCGGTTTGGATATATTCATGTGTGTGAACATCAATCCCCGGAGTTACGCGCAACAGAATATCAACCGGTTTGTTTTGCGCGCCCAGCTGTTCAAGTTCATAGAAATTATCAACAGAAATTCTTCCCACCCCAAGTTCAAGGGCAAGTTTAATTTCTTCCGGCGATTTATTGTTGCCGTTAAATAATACTTTTGACATATCAGCGCCGGCTCTGTGGACTGTATAGATTTCGCCGCCTGAAACCACGTCAAATCCAAAACCTTCTTGCGCAATAATCGCAGCAATCGCAGTTGTACAAATAGATTTGCAGGCAAACATCAGGTTAGTTTTTTCGTAACCTTCGAACGCTTTTTTATAGTCACGGCAAATGCTTCTGAGGGTTTCTTCATCCATTACATAAAGCGGCGTACCGTACTGCTGCGCTAATACAACTGTATCACATCCGCCAATTTCTAAATTTCCGTTTGCCCCTATTTTAGCTGTAATGGGGCGTAATGATTGATTTGTGCTTTCCATTTTACCTTCTCCTGTCTGCCCTCAGTTTATCACAAACAGAGTGCGACCGCCAGAAGAAGCGCAAAATAAGTGATTATATCACGTGCCCGAGCAAACCTTGGATAAAATTCCTCTTTGGTGCCTTGAGTCTGCATATCAACACATAATTTCAAAGCAATCGGGATAGTTAGGAAGGTTAAAAGCACAAACTCATTGCCGGTCATAATAGTGAACGCTGTTGCAGCTAAATAGGCCACAAAATAAAATCCATAAAGAAGCCAGAGCGCTTTTTTATAACTGCCAATCCGCTGCGAAAGAGTTTTTTTATGCGAAACCTTATCCGCGTCATAATCCAACAACATGTGGGTGTAGATTAACCCTTCGTCTACCATCGCCACAGCAACAGCAAGGATTAAAACCTCAACTGAAAAATGGCCTGTCATCACATAATAAACCCCTTCAAAAATCAAAGGACCGAACGCAATAAAAACCGCTACTTCACCCAGACCTGTAAGCGAGAATTTTTGGTAAGCCAACACAATTACCGCGCCCATAAGGGATAATAATATTACCGGCCAACCAACGAATAAAGTTAAGATTACGCCGACAATTGCCGCAATCGTGCAGAAAAATATAATAGCTCTCATCCAGGCTTCGGGCGTTGTCGAACCATCACGGAGAAAAGCACACTTGCTTGTCTGTGCCGCGTCCATATATTCTTTGTTTTTAATCAAAATCTTATAGTCTAAATAATCATCCAACAGATTTGTCGCAAGATGCGCGCTCGCAATTCCAACAAGCGCGAGCAATCCGTAATAGATATTACCGTCATTTTCCCAGCCCCAAACAAAAATGACAAGCCAGCTCATCACAGTTACAGGTAATGAATATACCCGAGCACAATTTAACCAAAATGCAATTTTTTTAATTTGTTCACTTATCACAATATATTTATTATTCCCACAACAGCTTCATAATCTGCACCTGCTTCAAGAATTTCTTCGGCAGTGAGCCCAAAAAGGGTTATTAACCTGTGTGCCTCTCGGTCTCCGGACTTCAACAACCCGACGACTTCCTCCACCGCTTCCTCTCGGCTAAGGTTCGTGAACTGATCATTTCTGCCCTTATAGATAATTCTTCTTTTAGACTTGCCCATTATTCTTTTCACTTTCTCAAGTAAGTTTTTTTATTGTCGCCTTTTAGCAACCATTGTCTAATTTAATTATTACTTATGTTATCGGCTTCTACTGACCCTACCCATCTGTTTTGCTTTATAGACTACCGAGTGCCAACATCGCAACACCAATCATGCCGGCATAGTTTCCGGCAGTTGCGCGCAAGACTTTTGTCGGCGCGGTTACGATTTCGCAGTTTGTACTTTTTTCTAAGTATTCGAGGTCAGCAAATTCCGCCATTGAACCCGACAGAACAACCGCCTCCGGGTCAAAAATATTTGCCAGACCGATTATTCCGACAAGTAAGTCATCTTGCCATTTGTTGAAAATCTCTGTCATGCACTCGTCACCGCTCTTTAAGCCGGCGATAACATCGTAAGTTGTTATATCAGCATTCCCTGACATTTCCTGCGCGGTAATTCTCAAACCCGTACCTGACGCGTAAGCCTCAAAACAGTCCCACGCTCCGCATGAACAACGACGGCGTTTGTCTGTTGAGATTTTAAAATGCATCTCGCCTGCGGCCCCACTTTTGCCCTTTAGAAGTTTGTTGTCTACGATGATTCCGCCGCCAACACCTGTTCCAAGCGTCAACATAACAGAATGCTTAAGCCCTTTTGAAGCGCCAATTGTATGCTCCGCCCAGGCAGCCGAATTTGCGTCGTTTTCTACAAAAACTTTTTTACTGCTGAGTGATTGGAAATTCAATGTGCCATATTCAGGCGGAAGGTTTCCAGTTGAACCTATTAATCCTGTGTTTTCATTATTAACCGCGCCTGCTGTTCCAAAAGCGATTACATCGACGTTACTTTCGTGTTTTTTTATAATCTCATCAAATACCGCCAAAATCCCGTCCATAGTTTTTGGGGTATCGTGTTTTTCAATTTCGCCTATAACTTCACCGTTTTCGTTTACGATTGTGTTATAAATCTTAGTTCCGCCAACATCAATGGCAAGTGCTTTTCTCATCTTAATTTTCCTTTTTAAATTACTGGAATTTTGCCCGTCTCCAGTTTCTAGTCTCTGCTCACAAATCTTTTGGTAATCAACTGCGGACGCGTAATCGCCGATCCTATAACCACACAGTGCGCACCAAGTTCAAACGCGCGGTCAACTTCATGCGGTTCCCAGATTCTACCTTCTAAAACAATCGGTAATTCTGTTTGTTTAACCAATTCTTCCAACAGTTCAAAATCCGGCCCTTCGGATTTCATCGGCGAATGCTGAGTGTAACCGGAAAGCGTAGTTGAGAGCATATTCGCGCCTAGTTTAGCGCAATTCAAACCTTCCTCGACTGTTGAAATATCCGCCATCGAAATCCGTTTATTGATTTTAATATATTTAATTATTCCTTCTAAAGTGTCTTCGCTTTTTATGCTCTCATCTTTGACCTTGGACAAAGGAGAAGCTTTTCCTCCGCGCGGGCGGGAAGTTCCATCAAACGCGATTATATCAGCGCCAGCATGGATTAAATCTAAAACATTTTTAACGGTAGGTGTGATATAGACGATTTCCTGCCAGTTTTGCGGAATAATATCAGGTTTGGTTAAGCCAATAACCGGGATATTAAACAATTCCTTAGCATTACGCACATCGCGCGCACCCGCGACACGAAGCCCGCCGGCACCCCCTTTAACCACGGATTTCATCATTGCGACAGTGCAATTCTCCGCATATAAAGGCTCACTCGGCATTGCTTGTACAGAAACCACAACTTTATTTTTAAGCTGATTAATCATGTATCTTATTATAACATGAAAACTAAGGTGCTGATGACAGAAGTCTTTTTTCGTGTATAATAAGAAACATGAACAAAACCACAGTGAAATACCCATATTTAACCCGGGATGTTGAGATTTACGAACGCGAAAGCGGCCACAAGGTTGTACTTGCGCACAAAGAAGGTGCGCTGGTTAACGTCAGCAGCTGGGTTAAGACCGGTTCGATTAACGAAAGCGACGTTAACAATGGGATTTCGCACTTCCTTGAACACTTGATGTTTAAAGGTACCAACAAGCATCCTGCGGGCGAATTCGACAAGATTCTTGAGGCAAAAGGCGGGATTGTTAACGCAGCAACCTGGAAAGATTACACCTTCTATTATGTAACTCTGCCGAAAGAACACATGCATGAATGTATCGAACTTCACGCTGATATGATGTTAGATCCTGTTTTGCCGGAATCAGAAATCGGACAGCCGTTTGATTTGAACGACACAACAGTCACCGACAAACGCGAACGCCACGTGGTTATTGAAGAAATCCGTATGCGCAAAGACCAGCCTTGGACAAAGGTTTACAACGCTTGCAACAAGAATTTATACAAAAATCACCCATACAGACGCGACGTAATCGGCACCCCTGAGATTATTTCTCAAGTGACGCGCGAACAGATTATGGACTATTACAAAACTTTCTATTCGCCTGCGAATATGACCACAATTGTCGTTGGCGACCTTAACAACCAATTTAGCAGTGAAGAAGTTTTGGCAAAAGTTGAAAAAGAATTTGATTTCCACGGACGCGAAAACAAACCCAAAACAAAGTTTGAAATCGATAAGCCGCAAAATAAAACGTTTTATGCTGAAAACACAGCTAACGTAAACACCTCCTACCTCATGGCAGGTTGGTTATGTCCTGAAGCGTGTGATTTAAAACACACAATTTGTCTTGATTTAATTAACGTAATTTTCGGCAGCAGCACGAGCTCAAGGCTTTATCAGAACTTAATTGAGAAACAGCCTGAACCGATTTTCAACGTTGTGAGTTCAGAATACTACCCGTTCCGTGACGGCGGAAATTTCTTTATCCAGGCGAATTTCAAACCGGAAAAGAAAGACTTAGCGCTTGAATTAATCAAAAAAGAAATCGCGGATTTGGCTGTTCTAAATATTACCGACGAAGAACTTGAGAAAGCAAAGAAAAAAAACCTCTCAGGCTTTGCTTATTCAGCGGAAACCGTCTCTGAAATCGGCGAAAATATTGGTTATTACATGACAGTTTGCGAGGATTTAAAACTCGTTGAAGATTACATAAAAGAAGTAAAAAATATTACTGCCGCAGATTTAGCACAAACAATCGAGCGCTATTTAAATATTAACAACGCGGTGTTTTCAATCTTAAATCCAGAGGGATAAACTATTCGTCATGTTGAGGCATAGCCGAAACATCTCAAATCTGCGGCAAATTGCGTAGATTTTGAGATTCTTCGCAAAGCTCAGAATGACGGGGGAATTTTTCATGATATGATTTTATTATGGTGGCAAATTTAATCAGTGAATTGAATTTGATAAAAGAGGTGTGCGAACAATGCACCCAATGCGACTTAGCCAAAACCCGCACACAAGTGGTTTTTTCAGCAGGAGTTCCAAATCATAAATTGATGTTAATCGGCGAAGCACCGGGGTTTTATGAGGATCAGCAAGGTGAACCTTTTGTTGGCAAAGCCGGCCAGCTTTTGGACAAAATTCTTGAATCCGTCGGACTTTCACGTCAGAAAAATATTTATATCTGCAACACGATAAAATGCCGTCCGCCTGAAAATCGGAACCCTCTGCCGGAAGAAAAAGCTGCTTGTCGCGAATTTCTTGACGCGCAATTAGAAATCCTTAAACCAAAAATTATTTTGCTTTGCGGCGGGGTCGCAGTGAATTCTTTTATTGACACAAAACTGGGCATCACAAAACTACGCGGGCAGTGGTTCGGAGGCAAATGGGAGGGGGGAACCCTCAAATGTACCGGCTCTGCGAGCGATTCGGATGAAGTCAAAATGATGCCGATTTTCCACCCGTCTTATCTCTTGCGAAATCAGTCACGCGAAGAAGGGAGTCCAAAATGGCTCATGTGGCAAGACATTAAAGAAATTAAAAAAGCCTACGACAATCTGTAATATTTTGTTCAAATCCCCCCTTCATATTTCTTAAATAACTAGCAAAATTTATTTTTAGCTGTTTTAATATACTGATTAATAAGCATGGGGAAAATTTTATGAGAATTGGAAAAATTAACAACGAGACCAATTTTGGTTCAAAGGTGCTATTGACGGATGCACCAAGAATATCTCTGTCATTCGATAACATCCTGTCTGCAGCTGAAAAAACTAATTTTTTAAAAGCTATTAAAAAATTAGAAAGAAACGGGGAAAGAGATACCGTTAAATTCTTCATTGCAGACGGTGCAGACGATTACAATATTGGCGCTGAAGTTATAAATGGAAGACTACGCGGGCAAGCATTAGAAAGCAAAGCCTTTGTGGATTTGAGCGTTGACTTTTTCATGAAGCTATATAATAAGGCTACACAAAAACTGACTGCAGAGGTCTCTCGTCAGTCAGTCTTCGATAAATATAGACCAGTTTAAACGAATTAATATTTCATTAGGTCGTTAAGCTGTTTTTTCTTAGTTTGAACTTTTTGTTGTTGAGCCGCTTGGTTTTTCTTAGCCGCTTCTTGTCTAGCTTTTGCAGCGTCTTCACGAGCTTTTTGCTCTTTGCGTAATTGTTGTTCTTTGCTGTCTACCTTGTTAATTTTGCTGTCAACTTTATTTTGAAGTTTTTGTGAATATGTTTGCTCTGCTGCGTGCGCGCAAGATGCTACAAGTGTTAATGCCATTGCTGTTAAAACTAATTTTTTCATGAAATAACCTCCTATAATTTATTCGTTAATTGTATCATATTTTTCGATAATTTGCATAATACCCGCCCGGGCAATATTCAAAATCTCTGTTAATTGGGCTTGCTCGAACGGCTCGCCCTCAGCGGTTGCTTGAAATTCAATAACTTTGCCGCTTTTAGTTAAAACAATATTAGCATCAGCCTGAGCCGTTGAGTCTTCGCAATAGTCTAAATCGAGCAAAGTTTCGCCATTAACAATACCCGCTGAAATCGCCGCAACAGGTTCGATAATTGGGTCTTCTTTTAAAACGCCATCGGCAAGAAGTTTATTAACTGCTTCCCGCAAGGCTAAAAATCCGCCGCAAATGCTTGCGGTACGGGTGCCGCCATCGGCTTGAATGACATCAGCGTCAATTGTTATAGTTAAATCATGCAATTTATCAAAATCCACACAGGCACGAAGACTGCGGCCGATTAGACGTTGGATTTCCTGGGTGCGGCCTGAGAGCTTTGTGCGTTCACGTTGACAGCGAGTGTTTGTCGCTGACGGCAAAAGCGAATATTCCGCTGTTACCCAGCCGCGCGGATCTTCTTTGTCGCGCCATCTTGGCTTAATAGGTTCGACTGAAGCTGTTGTAATAACCTTCGTATCACCAAATTCCACCAATACTGAACCCATCGCATGCTTGGTGAAATTCTTAGTGAATTTTATTTCTCTTAAACCATTATTTGCTCTATTTTCTCTCATTTATTGCTCCTCAACTTCTTTTTTACGGCGTCTTTTGGGTTGTTCAGGCTGTACCGGTACTACCAAAGTTTTATACCACAGTGTGCAACAAATACTGCGCAACGGGAGTGTCATACCTATAACGATACTGCTTACGGTAATGTTCAAAATAAATGACGCAATAATCTCAGGGGTCAGAATCAGATTTACTTTTTGAAGACTCAAATAAAGTTCGTCTAAGGGCAGTTTATCAGCCCAATTTATAAGCCACGCAAGTTTTACATCCGAAATCAAAACCGAAGCCCCAAGCGGTAAAATCCAATAACAGAAGATAAGCAAAATAAGCATCAGTGCCAAGGTTGGCCCGAAATTCCCTCTGACCAGTTCAAAACTGCTCTTAAAACATCCGATTGGCGTAACGTTTTCTTCAAACGTAAACACTTGGAAAATTAATACATAATAGACCGCAAGCACAGTTCCCGGAACCCAAAAGAGCGGAAAACTAGCCAGCATCAAAAAAATTGTGAGCAAAAACAACAAGCCCAAAAACGTCCAAAACTTATTCGTTACAGTTCCTCGGTGCGCCTTAAAGTCGTATACTCTACCGGTTTCAAGTGCACTGTGCGTCATTGAATTTAACGCGCCATAAGCAACCAAATAATCCCAAAATGCTTTGACAAAAATCAACATGCCGGGTATCACGATAAACATTATGCACAGCGCCATGGTTGTTACATCATTTAGCGCAGGATATTTTTCGATTAATTGAGGAAGATTGTTCGCGAACCAAAACGTCAACCCAAAAATTAGCCCAAGCCCAATCAACTGTCCAAAAACAGGAAACAGCATATAGCCGGTGAATTTATGGAAATTCCGACAATAAATACCCAGCCCTTCAAAAAATATTCGCATTGCGCTTTTTTCTGACATATAATAATACTATCATGAATTACAGAGAATTAATATCTTCATTTACGCGCGAAGATTATGAAAATAATCTTGTGGATTTGCACATACACACAGTCGCGTCCGACGGTTTAGGACAAGCGCAGGATTTGATTGCACAAGCGCAGCAGCATGGCTATAAATATATAGCATTCACTGACCATAACGTCAAACCGATAATCCGTCATGTTGAGGCAAGCGAGCAGAAGGATGAAGCGGAGCGTGACTGTTTAATGCTAGCGCAGCCGAAACATCTCAACACTGTAGCAAATTGCGATAACATTGAGATTCTTCGCGAGGCTCAGAATGACGAAAATAAACCATCCACCACCATCATCCCTGCTTGCGAGTTTGATGTTTGGTGCGGGTATGTTTTTTGCCATTTGCTAGCTTACGGGATTAACCCTGAGAACGAAGAATTAAAACCGTTTTTTGCACAAAGCAAACGTGAGACCGAAGTCGATATCGTGCGGATTTTGTCAAAAAGGGATATGAAAAAACTAATTGAAGCTATCCACGCTGCAGGCGGAATCGCGGTTTTGGCGCACCCTTGCTGCTGCTGGGCACTGAGCTTAGACAGGCTTGTTAAAAAACTTGCTTCTTACGGACTTGACGGGTTAGAAGTGTACTACCCATACAGACGCCATCGCGGAATAGTCAAGTTCCACCTGGCTTCAACAGTAGAAAAACTCGCTGACAAATACAACCTAATAAAAACCGGCGGCTCTGACACTCATGGGGTTAAATTAGCTTAATTATTGCTGGCGTAAATATGTTTCCACAAACACATCTAGGTCACCATCCATTACAGCGTCGACGTTTCCGACTTCGCAGCCAGTGCGATGGTCTTTAACCATTTTATAAGGGTGGAAAACATAAGAACGGATTTGCGAACCGAAATTAATATCGACGTTTTGACCTTTGAGTTGGGCAAGTTTCTTCTCGTGTTCTGCCTGACGGATTGCCAAAAGTTTTGACGCCAAAATCTGCATCGCGTTTTCTTTGTTTTGCAACTGCGATCGCTCTTGCTGGCATTTTACGACAATTCCGGTGGGTTTATGCAGAATCCGCACAGCCGTTTCAACCTTATTAACATTCTGACCGCCCGCGCCTCCTGAGCGCATGGTTTCGACCTCTAACTCATCCGGCGGAATAACAATTTTCTTTTCAAAATCTTCTAAAATAGGCGAAACTTCAACAGACGCAAAACTTGTTTGGCGTTTGCCGTTGGCATTAAACGGAGAAATGCGAACAAGCCTATGAACGCCCTTTTCAGCCTTAGCATAACCAAAAGCATATTTGCCTGTAATCTTTATCGTCGCAGATTTAATCCCTGCTTCTTCACCATCGAGTTTGTCTAACAATTCAACGCCCCGACCGCGCTGTTCTGCCCAGCGCATATACATACGCAATAGCATACTTGCCCAATCCTGCGCGTCAGTTCCGCCGGCACCCGCGTTAATCGTCAAAATCGCGTCTGCTTCATCATATTCCCCGCTTAGCATCTGGCGGATTTCAAAGCTGTCGATTTCTTTTTCGACCAAATCAAGGCTTTGTGCGCTTTCAGTTATTAAATCAGCATCCCCGATTTCAAGCGCCGCTTGCGCGTCATCAAACGAGGATTCCCACCGCGAGAGCATCTCAAGATTATCTTTAATCTCTTTTATCTGCGTGCCTAATTGAGCGGCTTTTGCAGTATCCGACCAGACATCAGGATTTTCCATATCGGCTTCAAGCGAAGCTAATTTCTTACCCAGCCCATCCGGGTCAAAGGCACTCCATTATTTGAGTGTAGCGTGTTCGCAGAGAGTTAATCTTTTGTTTAATTTCAGTTTCCATGTAGACAATTCTTGCATAAAAACGAAAAAAATGCTAACATTGGAAGGTTGGAATTTATTTTGGAGAATAGAATATGCCTAGCATCGTTGAAAGTTTTAAAAGGGTTTACAGCGGAGAAAATGCATCAATCGTGCATTCTGCGTTTTTCATTGTCTCTTGTTTGCTTGCATGTGCCAGTGTTGGCGTTAAATCAGGGGTTGCCGGGCTAGGCATAGGAAGAGCACTTCTCATATTCCTGGCTATACTTATATTTTATTTTTATATGTTTGGCTACAACCTGTTATTAATAGGCAATGTATTGATTGACTCTACAGGAAAAGGCGGTGTATTACCTGATGTTAACGGCCAACCCTTTCTTTCTGCATTAAAAGGAACTTCGTTTTTTGTAGTGTGGAGTATAATTTTTATAATTTTTGGACTTCTGAACGTGCTTTTATTTTTTATTCCTATAGTCGGTGCCATAATATCGTTTATCATAACGCTGCTTTATTCACTCGGTTTTGTTTATGTATGGATTGCGTATGTAAGAAACCTAAACGCCAAAGGGCTGTTTAATATGTTCTTGCCAATTAGGCTGGGCGGGTTATTTATCGTTGACACAATAGGCTATGCTATCAAAATATTCGGGCTAGGGGTTGTCCTGGGGCTCCCGTTCATTGCTATGGGCGCCATTGAAGGATTTCCTAACTACAGTCAACCTGCTCCGATGATGGAATACATTGTAAAAGTACTCGCAACATACATCGGATTCATTTACGGGTTTGCCGGCTATATTTATCTTGGGCAAGTGTTCTTAGAGAAAGAATGCGAAGCGCAATACATAATCGACCCGGAATACTCAGCGCCTGAACGCGACGAGCCATACGGGTATTAGAGTCCGTCATGTTGAGGGCTTTAGCCCGAAACATCGCAAGGCCATTTTGCATATCGCACTGGTTTTGAGATTCTTCGCGAAGCTCAGAATGACGAAAGAGGTTTAAATAACCTTAACTCTGCCGTCATCAGGCGGGATGTCAATCGGATGTCCTTGCGCTTTGATGTAATCTTCTACGCACTGAACCAACTTCAAATCGGTTACTTTTGCTGTGGAAATCTTGTTTAGCATTGTGTAACCGTCATTTCCGGCTGCGTGAAAATCAATTATACCCGTCTTATAAAACACGTCTGTACTCGGGTTTTTGATATCAATCGGAGATTCACTTCCGTCTTTTTCAATAAATGACGCACTTAATAATTTGCCGTTTTTTGACATTGTGTATTTTAAACCAGATGTGTGCATAATGCCCGGTTTGTTGTTGAGCAGAATCTGCGATTTTGCTGAATATTTCAACGCATCAACAAGCTCTTTTTCGCTGTAATCAACTATACAAAGATTATTTTTAAACGGCGAAATCTCCTCAATCAACTGGCTGTCAATCTTTCCCGGCATCAAATGCGTGCGGATAGTCGAAGCGCACAAAAGTACGATTTCAGTATCAAGTGCTTCTTTCATCCTGTCGGCAAAAAAGTTCGCGTGCGGGTTCGGGTCAGCACAATCATTTTCAACCGGAGGCGGCGCAGAGTTTATGTAGCCAACCTCACGCGGCTTGCCCATAATGTGGTTAAAGATTTCTGTTGCAACCGTGTCGCGTTCAAAATCAGCCGTTTTAGAAACGTTATTTTGGATTTTTTTTAGAATTCCTTTTTCATCAAATTCAACATTTAAAACCCCAAAATAATTCCCGTCACGGCCCGCCTGAATTATCACGACCGGCTCGCCTGTTTTGGAATAGAACAAGTTCTCTCCCTCTTTGACACCCTGAAGCAATTCGTGCGAGTGCCCTGAGAGGATTATATCAATTCCCTCGGTTTCTTGCGCAATCCGTTTGTCATATCTATAGCCGACATGTGAGAGAAGGATAATCTTGTCAACGCCCTGCTTGCGGAGTTTATCAACTTCTTTTTGGACTTCCACAATACTTTTGTTAATGCTGCTGATATCAAAATTAGCCGAAATATGATGTTGGGACGTCAGCGCCAAATCCGTCGGCCCCGCACCGATAATCCCGTATTTATGCCCGTTAACTTCCTGGATAAAGGACTTTTCAACCTTTTTACCGAGTGGGTTTTCAGGTTTGAATTTAATATTACACGCAAGCAATTTATACCGCATATCAGGGATAATTTGGTTTAATTTATTATACGCATCACACTCATGGTTACCCATCGCTGACGCTGTTACCCCAAGCAAATTCATGCCTGCAACAGCCATTCTGTTTACTCCCAAATCCTCGCCCAGCTGGAAATCACCCGAAGAAAGCTTCAACTTATCAACGGTTTGCACAGCCGGAAAGCCCATGTCTTTTGCCTCTGTACTATCAAAAACTTTTGACGCCGTAACTGTACGCTCAATGTTTATCGGCTTGCCGTGGTAATCGTTTACATAAAAAATACTTGCTTGTACAGGCGTTATCATGAGTGTCCCTTTCGCCTTAACGTACCTGAATATATTTTTTTGTTAGCAAGCGTCTTGAACGTTACAAAAATTAACGGGTTAATTACGTCATGTTGAACACTCTGCCGAACAAAACGATTAAGTATCGTTTTGTGAGAGGGAAGAAACATCTCAAAATTATCGCAGCTCGTACAGGCATTGAGATTCTTCGCAATGCTCAGAATGACGCAATACTCAGAATTTCATCGTCTGGACTTGCCAGTGTTTTTTAAGTTCAGTGATTAAACCGTCTGTATCGTCTTCAGATTCAAGCAACACGATGCCGTGGTTTGTGCAAGCGCCGTTTTCTGACGGGTGCAACCCAATACGCGTTCTAATTGAACAACCATGCTCGGTCAAAATCTTTTGAAATTCAAGCGCAGTTTCTCTGCGTTTTTCTAACGCAACACCAATAATTGTTGTCATGCTAACTCTCCTATTTTGGTTGAATGGTTATATTAATATATGTTGAAAGTATTGAATGTGTGAATTGCCTAACCGTTCAACTATTCAACTATTCAACCACTAAACAACAAGCAAGTGCATCGCATTTGCTTGTTACCACGTTCCTTCGTTCTGCTTCTTCTTGATGTTTAGCATCACAGCGTCAACGAGGCTCTCATAAGACTTTTTGTTTTCAATGCCCGGAAATTCCGCGCTGAGCTGTTTTCGGACCATCGTTTCAAGTTCTTTTTCATAGGCAGTCGATTTTAATTCATCAACGCCGCTAATTAGCCTAATATACTCTGCGGAGGTCTTATCAACATTCTTACCTGAGAATGTCAGCCAACGCAATTTTGGACTAATTGCACTTTTTAACTTTTTAACTATTTTTAAGTTTTCGAAACGATTTGCCATCGCTAAACTCCTACTAATTTGTGTGTCTTCTTTGTACTATTCTAAAGTACCCTCAAAGTAAAAATTTACTTTTTAACATAGATTGTTTACATTTTGTTACACAAAACGCTGAAACTCTCTTATAGCTTGGAAAAATCTGCTAGGTGGTCATATTTGGTTTTTAACAAAGCGAGCAATGCAAGACGGTTATTTTTAATTGCTTCATCTTTGTCCATAACCAAAACATCCTCAAAAAACTTCACTACAGCAGGGGTTACGCCCTCAAGCTCAGCAAGGTATTTTTTGTAATCGTCAGACCAAAGAACTGTTTTTACTTTGTCATGCAGCATGCGCTCTGCTTCTTCCTTGAACAATGACGGATTAATTGTTGCACTCACTCCCGCACCCAGCAAGCGTGTAACACGGTTTGCGCTCTCTAGTAACGGTTCATTGTTGATTGTTGAAGTGATTTTTACGCGCTCAATATAGTCGTTTAAGTCAACCAACGGATTGCGCGCGGCACAAGCTTCAAGAACATTGCGCTTGTATTGGCTCTCTAGGAATATAATAAGGCGTTGGATAAAGAAATTTTCAATTTCTTCTTGAGTTGAATGGTTAAACGGTTGAACGATTGAATAGTTTGATAAAAGTTTCAATGATTTCTCGGTCAATGCCGATATATCAATCTTTAAATTGTGTTCTAAAATTGTTCTGATAATCCCGAGTGCCGCACGGCGCACACCCAACGGGTCAGATGAACCGGTTGGTTTTTTGCCGTCAACAAATACCGCGCAAATATTATCAATCTTGTCAGCAATACCTGCAAGTTGACCTTCAATGCTGCTTGCGGTCTCACTTTCAGCATTTAATGGGAAATAGTGTTCTTTAATCCCTTGAACAACTTTGTCGTCTTCGCCGGAAACTTTTGCATAATCCGCACCGATGAAACCTTGAAGTTCGGTGAATTCAAATACTAAACTTGATGTTAAATCAGCTTTTGCAAGCAAAGCTGCGCGCTCAGCCAATGGCAAACTCTCACCAAGCTCAGCCGCCATATATTTTGTGAGTTCAACCATGCGGGAAGCCTTGTCAAACATCGTTCCCATACCTTTTTGGAAAGTAATTCCTTTAAGATCAGCAACATAATCCGGGAAAAGTTTTTTGGTATCTTCGTTATAGAAAAACACCGCATCGTCAAGGCGGGCTTTGATTACACGCAGGTTTCCCGCTTTAATATTTTCAAACTCGTCGCCTATGTAGTTTGTCATGGTAATAAATTTATTAATCAATTTGCCATTTTTATAAAGCGCAAAATAACGCTGGTGCGCTGACATCACAGTTACCGTAACTTCTTCCGGCAAATCAAGATATTTCGGGTCAAAATCGCAAGTCGCAGGGACAGGATATTCGGTCAAGAAAGTAACTTCTTCTAACAAATCCTCTGTATAATATGGTTCCGCACCGATTTTTGCGGCTTCTTCTTTAGCGCGCTCAACAATACGCTGTTTGCGTTCGTTTTGGTCAACAATAACACACGAATTGCGCATGATTTCAACATAATCGGCAGGGTCACCAATAACAACTTTTTGCTGGGCAAAACGGTGGCCGCGCGTTAGATTAGAACTTTCTCTATCAATAATTTTTATTTTGACTTCTTCGCGGTCTAATATAGAAACAATCCATCTGATTGGGCGTGAAAATTTTTCCTCATTATGCCCCCAGCGCATAAAATATGGACCTTGAAGTTTAAGAACAATCGCCGGCACATTTTCTTGCAAAATTTCAGCAAGCGGTTTGCCTTTTACTACAATTTTTGCGTGCAGGTAATTATCTTCAATAAATAAATCTGATGGTTCAACACCGTTTTTACGGCAAAACCCGAGCCCGGCCGGGGTGAGATTTCCTGCCTCGTCATAAGCCACATTTTTAATCGGCCCTTTAACGATTTTTTCTTCGTCGCTGCTTTTTGATTCCAACCCTGATGCGATGACTGCCAGCCTACGCGGAGTTGCATAGACTTCAATTTTTGCATTAGGCAACAATGTTTGAAAACCTGTTCTTAATTGCTCAATCGCGCTAGGGATAAATCTGTATGGTAATTCTTCTGTTCCAATTTCTAATAAATATTTGCTCATGAAAATAATTCTAACATGTAAATTTTGTGATACAATAGTTTAGGTTAAGGAGGCACTATGTCAGGACATTCAAAGTGGTCAACGATTAAACATAAAAAAGCAAAAGTAGACTCGCAAAGAGCAGCGGCGTTCCAAAAGTATTCGCGCGAACTTATTGTAGCAGCGCGCTTGGGTGGAGCTGATCCGAACGGAAATTTCCGACTGCGTACAGCAATTGAAAAAGCTAAAGCTGCAGGGCTTCCAAACGATAATATTAAACGTGCAATCGACAAAGGCGCCGGCGGAGGAGCAAGCGAGAGTTATGAAGAATTGACTTATGAGGGTTATGCTGCAGGCGGTGTGGCTGTCGTAGTCGAAGCTATGACGGATAACCGCAACAGAACAGCAGGAGATATCAGAAGCTTTTTCTCAAAACACAACGGAAACCTCGGCGAATCAGGTTCGGTCGCATGGATGTTCAACCGCAAGGGTGTAATCACATTTGACGAAAATACCGATTTTGACAGTCTTTTTGAAGCTGCGATTAATCTTGATGCTGAAGATATATCTGAAGAAGACGAGCAATACAAGGTTTTGACTTCTCCTGAGAATTTCCAAAAAGTTTTAGAGGGCCTCCAAGCAGGCGGATTCCAAAACGCTTCAGCAGAGTTAACTTACATCCCGTCAAATACAATTGATGTTGCTGATGAAGGCACTGCATCACAAATTCTCAAGCTTTTGGACAAACTTGAAGAACACGACGATGTACAAAATGTTTATGCAAACTTCGACATCAACGATGAAATCCTCCAACGAATTGGCTAAATTCTTTTTGTCATCCTGAACTTGATTCAGGATCTTCCACCGTAAAAACTTGCATAAGCCGCCCCAGTGGCAGATTCCGGATCAGGTCCGGAATGACAGGGAAGGTTATTGAATTATTATGAGAATAAAAAATGAGCGAACCAACTTTTAATAAATTATGTTATAGCTTACTTAACATTGCAAAAATAATTGAAACTCAGTACGAAATTAATTTCGTTGTTCCGATTATTGGTGAGATTGTTGATAAATTCATACAAGAGCATCTTATTTATTTATTTTTAAAGAAAAAAAACGGCAATTTTGAACTAAAATGGCCAAAAGAGTGCCGAGATGAAAATATCAGCAAACTGTTGAAAAATCTCAGTTTTGTGCCAAAATTTGCAACCGGTCTGGGCGTTTTTCCCTTGATGTACGAGGAGGAAATGGTTGGCGCAATTGCGGTAAAATCAATTGAAAATGAGCTTGCTCCGCAGGACATCAACTGCTTAACCCAACTATCTTCGCAGGCCGCAGTAACCATCAGCCGTGCGCGAACTTATTCGGAACTCTTAGAACACGCAACCCTTGATAGTTTAACGGGTTTTTATAATCGCGGGGAATTAGAAGATCGGATTAAACAAGAAACTGCGATTGCACGACGTCAAAACACTCCACTATGTGCGATTATGGTCGACATTGATTTTTTCAAAAACATCAACGACACCTACGGACACGCTATGGGCGATCACGTTTTGAAAACCACAGCATCTGTTATACGCGCGCAGCTTCGGGAATATGATATCGCCGGGCGTTATGGCGGGGAAGAATTTGCAATAATTCTGCCTGCAACAGATATCAACGAAGCCCGAAAAGCCGCCGAACGTCTTAGAAAAGCTGTTGAAAAACGAGCTATTAATAATATTCATGTTACAATCAGTCTTGGATTATATGAATTCAAAGCCGAAGACGCAGAAGAAGATTTAATCCAAAACGCCGACAAAGCGCTCTATCGGGCAAAAGAAGGCGGACGAAATAAAGTAATTATTTTTTCGCGTGACTAAGTGACTAAGACGCTAAGTGACCAGGTGAACAAATGACTCAAAAAATAATATGTAGAACACTAGAAGATACGAAAGAATTAGCGCAAAAGTTTGCCCAAGCGGTTTCGCAAAAAGGGGCGTTTGTGAGCCTTTATGGTGAAATCGGTGCCGGCAAAACAGCGTTCGTAAAACTTGTCGCAGACGCGCTTGAAGTCAAAGAAAAAGTCACCAGCCCCAGTTTTGTAATCTTAAACGAATACCACACCGGCTCAATTCCGATTTACCACTTTGACCTTTATAGGTTAGAAAACGAGGGCGTGAGCACGATTGTGGATGAACTCCGCGAATACTCCGAGGGGAATTCCCTGACATTTGTCGAATGGGCAGAATTTTCTCAGGGCGAAGTTCCGTTTAATCACGTAAAAATTAGTGTAACCTACGGGGACGACGATGAACGTATTTACACGATTGAGGGGTTAGAGTTTTGATTACACTGGCTTTTGATACAGCGTTAGACAAGATGTATGTGGTTTTGAGAAAAGACGGCATCACTTTGTCTTCAAAAATCGTTGAAACAACCGAGAGCCGTTACCACTCGGCGTCCTTAATTACGACAATTCAAGCAGTTTTGAAAGAAAATAATTTGTCCGCGCACGACCTTGACCTAATAGCAACCAACATCGGGCCGGGCAGCTTTACAGGGATTCGCGCGTGCGTGACAGTTGCGCGAGTTATGGCTCAAGCATTGGAGCAACACAACGTTAAAACAGTCGGCGTTTCTTCGCTTGAAATTTTATCTAAATTGAACACAACTGAAAAGCCGACCCTTGTTGCATTAGACGCCAGAAAAGATAGCGCTTATTTATGGCAGGACGGCAAAGTTCAAGGCGCGATTCCTTTGAGCGAAATTAGAACCGACGGTTATTTTGTGATTACGGATGACAAATTGCAGCCGATTTTGGGTGGAATTTCATATCAGCAAGAAAATTATCCATTAGGTGAAACATTAGCACAAACCGCTGAGGAAAGCGCACCGACTGATTGGCGAAAACTTCTGCCGTTATATATTCAACCGCCTGCAGTGCACAAGAAACAGTAATCGTAAACTATTGATTAATATTTATTAACATACTAGCAAAATTTCCTATGTCTGTGTGTTTAAGCATGACATGAAAGTCCAGAGTGTTCAGTGGGGATATGCCGGGCGAATTAACCAGAATCAGCCCGGGGATAGGAATATAAGTCTGTCGCACAAAGCGCAGGGTAAGCTTTATGCAGCAAATCCGCTCGCCCATGACACTGTTTCTTTTGGCGCTCGAGGGATGGGGAATTTACCGGAACTCTTAAGATGCCAGCTTCGCTGCATGTACAGCGGTATACTTCTGATTAACCCCAACCACATAAAAAATCTTGAGAGAAGCGGAGTTTTGTCAAAGTCGCTGGAAACTGTGATAAAAGCGCTTGCACCTTCTGAGCAAAGTTTTTACAGAGTAGAAAAAGAGGTTTTCCTGATACTAAAAAATTTGTCAAAGAACATTCCTGGCAAAAACGTCAGAGATACTATGCAAATCATCAGGCCGGGTCATATTGACGACCTTCACAGAAGCCAAAGGCCGATTTTTGAAGCGTTAGCTGAAAAAGCTAAAGGTTTAGATGTTCATAGCCAAAACGCGTTTGACAGCCTTATGTATATGGAAAGTAAAAAATTAAACGAAATGCCAATATATATACCTTTTAGCCGTCGCGAATTCACTTATCGCTTGGGCAAAGCTGTAAATGGGACCGAACATCCGCAGCTGATGAAAGAATTAACTGAAATTGTTTATAGCGCACCGCATTATAGAGACCCTGAAGCACCGGTAAAACAACATATTGCACTCAAAAAGATTGAAAAAATGCTTGGAGACAGATTTGACAGCAGGGCACTGAAAAATTTGCTTGGCGATGCTTACCGAAGAATCAGAGGAGAAAAGCAGGTTATTAGTTTTAGCAGAAAATCTTTTATCTATGATTTAGGAAAAAAATTGCAAAACTGCACCGATTCCACACTGAAAGAAGAAATGCTCGCAATTGCGCGACAGCTTCCGACATCTAACGAGAGCGCTTCGGCTTGGATAGTTAAGAACGCTAACGATTCCTCGGATAGAATTGCGATGCGGATAATTACACCATCAATGGCAACGATTGAACACATTCGTCCTCGCAGTAAAAACGGACCTGATCAGATTTATAACTACGGGTGGGTTTCGCAAAAATGGAATTCCAATATCCGCGGGGATATAGATTTTGCTGAATTCTTGTTGGCTTATCCTGAAATCGAGCCGAACATCTACAAATATTTCTGTCATTTAATTGAACTTAATAACCAGGGAGTGTTTCATAAATTAAAAATTCCTGAAGACTATATCCCTAATCTGAAGAACACAATTGAAAAAGAATCCCAGGGCTTAATGAATATAAGCCTGGACGGATTCCGCTGGAGTGGCGACAAATACGACATCTGCTAGGAGAGGCACAAGACCAAAGTGAGAATAAGCTCAGTACAACAAAACATCAATCCGACTTATATTTCAAAATCGATGCAGGGAGGGCAGCGGATTTTTTATGCAACAAATTCTCATGCTACCAATCCGCTCACGGCTGACACTGTTTCTTTTGGTTCTTATTGCAGGGTCAACGTGAGAAAATTATATGGATACGATGTCCGTTGTATGTATAGCGGCATCCCGCTAATTAACCCCGAAAACGCTAGGAGGATGAAGAAGGGTACTATTTTATCAGCACCATTAGGTACGCTGATTCCGGTGCTGCAATATTATGAGAAAAGCTTTTATCCTGTCGAGAAAGGCGTTTTCCGTTGGATAAAAGATTTGCCCGAAAGATTTAAGAGTATGGATTTTGAACAGGCAATTGAGGCGATGAGAAAGCCGGCATATCAGGTCGAATTACAAAACGCTCAAAAACCAATTTTTGAAAAACTTGAAGAATCTGCTGGCAGGTTGGATCCCCAAACCCGACTGCTATATGACAACTTGATGGAAGTTACGGATAAGAAACTAAATGGTATACCGATGACTCAAGAGTTTAGTCGTCAAGAATTTCTTTTCCTAATGGTTAAAGCTCTTGGAAGTGAAAATAATACACCCATAAACGAAGTGCTTGTGTCTATTCTTTATAACACTCCGCGCACTGGCGAACTTGGCGCACAAGAAAAACTTTTGGAAGCAATCCAAAAAATCGAAAAAATGGCTGCACAGAGAAAGGATATTGAAGCACTCAAGCCGCTATTTACAGATGCATACGAGAGGATTCAAGGCATAGCACACATTGTGCCCTTCTATAAAACTTCTTTCCTCTATGATCTAAATAGAATATTAAGAAATTACAATGACAGGTCCTTAAGGGACGAAATGATTGAAATTGCCCTAAGACTCCCTTCTTCAGATGAACTTGCTCATAACTGGATGTATAGACATTCCGGGATGAGCGCCCATACAATTGCCTACAAATTGTTATCTCCTTCCGTGGGCACACTCGAACATATTCGCCCAAGAAGTAGGATGGGCGGAACTAAATACCTAAACCTCGGTCTTGTTTCGCAAAAATGGAATAATAAACGAGGGAATACTGAACTTAATCACTTCATACTCAAATATCCTGAGGTTAAGATGCATATACAGGATCACATAAAACAATTAATCGGCTTTTCTATTGATGGAACTATAGAAAAAGTCGGGATGCCAAGAGATTACGTAATTGGTTTTGCTAAAACAATAGAAGAACAGTCAAGAGGATTGATGTCGATAACAGGATTGGGAGGACAAAGCTAAGGTGAGAATAAACCCGATACAATCCAATATCAATCAAGCCTACGCTCCAAGACCGATGCAGGGAGTGCAGCGGATTCCTTATGCAACAAATTCTCATGCTACCAATCCGTTTGCAGCTGATACTGTTTCTTTCACGGGCAAACGGCTTAAGCCTTTACTATCCCCTCTTAAAGAGCTTGTTCATGAGGGAATTCCTTGTTTTTATACCGGAAGAATTATGCTGCCGGAATCGGTTATTAACAGCTTTATAAATTCGGGAGCTTTTAGTAAGCCGCCTCAACAGGTCATTAAAACTTTAGAACCACTCACAGGTTACATGCAGCCTGTAGAAAGAGAAGTGTTCGAATTAATTAAAAAAGAAGTCATAAAAGCGCCGGAAAAAGACCTTCAAGATATTTATGCACAGTTATACGAGGGTTATAAAAGAAGACTTATTTTCAAACAAAACGACGTTTTTAGGGCGCTTAAACTAAAGTGCGGGGAACTTCCGTTTGGCCAACAACTTGGGATAAGCTATTTGTTAAAGATACACGCCAACATCCTTGAGGACAAGCCTGTTTTACTCACATTCAAAAAGCAGGATTTTATATATAAGCTGCAAAAATTTCGTGAAGAAAATTCTCTACCACAACACATTGACAAGAAAATAAAAGCCCATTGCAATGCACTTAAAAACCTGCATCGTAGTGCATCACCGGTAGGCCAACTAGATAGAATATTAAATACTCTAAGAAGGATCCCCGAGGATAAACGTGGGGAAATGGAACAAGTTGTTATAAATGCACTTAAGGCTTATGACAAAAAAGAGGGGGTAGAAACATTTAGCAGACAAGCCTTCCTTTATCGTTTAAACGAAGAATTAGAAGGCATATCCTATTCACATGGATCTTTGAGGCAGGAAATCCTAAACATTGCCGAAACACTTCCTTCTTCAAGAGACGACATTGATGCGTTCGTTATTAAGTATTCCAAAAAGCCGGCGGACAAGACTTGGACAAGACTTTTGGGCGGTTCTGTCGCCTCGCATGAACACCTGAACCCCAGCAGCAATGACGGTAGTGATGAGTTGTCGAATCTGGTTTTAGCTTGCGCAATCCATAACAGTGAGCGCAGCAATATAACGCTTAATACATACTTGTCAAAAAATCCTGAAGCCAAAGAACATATAATAAACTATTTAAACCGTATGCAAGAACTGGAAAATAACGGCACTTTGAAAAAATACGGCATCTCTGACGGCTATGCCTGGAACATTGCACAAACCTTGGAAAAAGAAACCAAGGGCAGATATCCTGACGGAATCTTCTTAGCAGAAGACTGGTTGATGAGCGTCTCACATTATCCTTAAAATCCGCTGTCTTGGATTATTCGGGTTGTCGCGGGAGTAACGTCCCGCTCCAACAGACGAGTTTCGCTTTGCTCACTCTACCGAAAATCCGCTTCCTTAAATTATGAACATTTGTAAACTTTTCTGACTTTTTGCCTTAAATAATTAAACTTTTCCAAGCAAGTTGCCGATAAATTATATGTAACTTAGTGAAAAGGAATTGTTATGACAGAAGCGGGTACATCATTTAACAGACCATATAAGCCTTTCGGGTTTAATGTTAAAATGCCTGAACAAACGCTTAAACTTGCGGGCGGAACGCTTGCGGGCTTGGCAAAAGCTCCTGCTGAACCACTTTTTAAATTCCTTGAAGAAAACGAAGAAGTTTTCAACGGTGATTTGAGCTTTAAAATCAATAAATTATTTGCTGAGAGTTTCACAATCGGCTCAGCTATGCGCTTAGAGGACGAAAAAATCAACGGTATGCCTCCAAGCTTTGATATGCATTTCTAATTTGACTTAATCGATTGTAAATAGTGAGTTTGAACCATAGTGTAATTTACGGCATGTTCGTGTTATGATTTTCCTTGAGAACAAAAAGGTATAAAAAGAGGTGCTTGCAAGGGTAAGCACAAGGAAAGGAAAATTATGACAGTACCAGCAGTAAAAACACAACAAATCGAAATCGGCGGCAAAACCGTTACGATTGAAACAGGAAAATATGCGCAGACCGCAAACGGCTCTGTGACGCTTAGATGCGGCGACACTATGTTGTTCGTTCACGCAACAGTAAGCAAACAACCAAGAGTTGGGATAGACTTTTTCCCGCTATTAATTGATTATGAAGAAAGAATGTCTGCAATCGGACGTATTCCGGGCGGCTTCAACCGTTCTGAAGGCAGAGCAAGCGAAAGAGCAGTTTTGACTTCACGTTTAATCGACAGACCGATCAGACCACTTTTCCCAAAAGGATACAGAAACGACATCCAAATCGTAGCGCAATTATTCAGCTACGACCAACAAAACCAACCTGACACATTAGCTATGTTAGGCGCGTCTTACGCGTTAATGCTTTCAGGCGCACCGTTTGAAGGCCCTATCGGCGCGGTTCGCGTTTCTAAAGTTGACGGCAAATTAGTTGCTAACCCAACCCACTCAGAGGCTGATAAATCAGACTTAGATATCGTTATCTCAGGTACTGCTGATTCAGTAATTATGGTTGAAGCAGGCTTAAACTTCGTAACTGAAGAAGATATTATGGCGGCTGTTGAGTTTGCGATGGTTGAAATCAAAAAACAATGTGATGCTCAAGTTAAATTCGCGAAAGAATGCGGCGTAACAGCAGGAACATTCGTTGATCCTTATGACACAACAGAATTGAAAAAAATCATCAACGATACAGCGTTCAATTCAATCTACGAAGCTTATCACAACTTCGACAGAGCTACTCGTCAAGAGACTCTTGATAAAGCTAAAAAAGCAGTTAAAGAAAAAATCGACGCACTTGCTGATGACCACGCTATCAAACAAATGATAGAAGAAACCGGCATCGACTTTGTTTCTGAAGAATTCAAATGTTTAGAGAAAAAAGTTATGCGTACAATGATTTTAGAAGAAGGCGTTCGTGCTGACGGAAGAAAATCAACAGAAGTTCGTCCAATCTGGTGCGAAGTTGGTGTAATCCCAAGAACCCACGGTTCTGCGGTATTCACACGCGGACAAACTCAAGCCTTATCAGTCTGCACACTTGCAGGTCCTGGTATGAAACAGGAGCTTGACGGCGTTGACCCTGTAACTGAAAAAATGTATATGCACAAATATATTTTCCCTGGATTCTCAGTAGGGGAAGTTAAACCAATGAGAGGCCCTGGCAGACGTGAAATCGGCCACGGTGCGCTTGCTGAACGTGCTAACATTCCGGCGCTTCCGGCTACTGAAGATTTTGGTTATGCAATCCGTGTAACTTCAGACATCTTGGAGTCAAACGGTTCAACATCAATGGCTTCAACCTGTGCGTCTTCAATGGCGTTGATGAACGCAGGTGTTCCTGTTAAATCAATGATCGGCGGGGTTGCAATGGGTATGATTGCTGAAGCCGGCAAAGACCCTGTTGTACTAACAGACATCCAAGGGATTGAAGATTTCCTTGGCGATATGGACTTTAAAGTAACAGGTAATGAAACCGGTATCACAGCGCTTCAGATGGATATGAAAGCGAAAGGTATTGCAAACGAAACTCTTAGAAAAGCGTTAGCGCAAGCAAAAGAAGGCAGATTGCATATCTTAGACGAGATGAAAAAAGCGATTACAAAACCTGGTGCAATGTCACCTTGGGCACCGCAGATTTGCACAATGACTATCCCGACAGAAGACATCGGAACAGTTATCGGACCTGGCGGAAAACAAATCCGTGAAATCATCGCTACTTCAGGCGCTGAAATCGACATCCAAGATTCAGGCTTAGTAACAATCACTTCAAACGATCAAGAAGGCGCTGAAATCGCTAAAACAATGATTAAAAACTTAACCTTCAAACCTGAAGCAGGTATGGTAATGAAAGGTAAAGTTGTCAGAATCATTCCAATCGGCGCGTTCGTTGAACTTGCTCCTGGCAAAGACGGTATGGTTCACATCTCTCAAATTTGCAACGAGAGAATCGATACAATCGAACCACACTTGAATGTTGGCGACCAAGTAGTTGTTAAAGTAGTTAAAATTGACGAAAAAGGCCGCGTGAACCTTACAATCAAAGGTGTTACCGACGAAGAAAAGGCCAAGCTTGAAGCTTGACCCACTCTGCGCCTTTGAGACGCGGAAATAATTTCAAATAGGTCTTTTAGACAAGTCCAATTATGGTTTGAGATTTGGATGAGGCCAATAAAGTTAAGAAGCGGATTTTGCTAAAGCAAAATCCGCTTCTTTTTATAATTGCCATAGTTCAAAATCTAATTATTTATTCACTTCGCATAAAGCATGCATGAGAAATAAGGGATAATCTTTTCCTTTTGTAAGATCATGAAACCAAAATTTGCGCTCGCCATTCTTGAGCACACTTGCAAACAACCTTCCCTCGCTACAAGTAGCCACATCAATATGAGTTTTATTTTTTGCTTCCCAGCGAACAGCATCTTCCATGAATCTTGCTATTGGTTTAAATAGATCACTCGCCTGAGCGCATTTTGAAATCCTGATTTGTCCAAAATTCTGTTGGGGTTTATTATATGTCTGGTTTAGTGGTGCTATTCTCATTTTGTTTTCCTATTTCTATTAAATCTCATAAATAAAAAAATTGCTATTAGCCAAAAGACTTGCAACAAATCTTAACGCTATGGTATAATAAAGACAATTGAAAAGAGAGGGTCAAATGTACGATGTAATAACAATTGGCAGTGCTACAATGGACGTTTTTGTAGAAAGCGACGAGGCAAATATTGTTGCGGTTTATACAAAAAACAAAAAGTCTGAGTTTATGAGCTACCCTTACGGCGCAAAAGTTGAGATTGATGATTTCGATTCAAACGTCGGCGGCGGCGGGGTTAACACGGCAATAAATTTTGCACACCTTGGTTTTAAAACCGGCGTAATCTTTAAAATCGGGGATGACGTTTATTCTGACGGGATTCTCAAATACTTTGAAGACAAAAACGTAGACTTGTCTAATATCATCCAAGACCCAAGCGATAGCACTGGTTTTTCAATTATTTTAACAAGTTTTCAGGGCGATAGAACAGTGCTTGCTCACCGTGGCGCGAACGCTCATATTAGAAAATCTGACATCAATTTTGAGGCGATAAAAAACGCGAAATTCCTCTATCTTGCACCATTAAACGGCGAAAGCGGAGAGATTTTTGATGAGTTGATGGATTTTGCCGAAGCAAACGGGGTTCAGACATGTTTTAACGCGGGATCTTCGTCTATTAAAAAAGGTTTCGCTCAACTTAAACGCGTTCTGGCTACGGCAGAAGTTGTTGTTATGAACAAGGAAGAAGCCGCAATGGCGACTGGAATCGAAATCCGCCAGGACACCAAGGATGTTAAATATTCGGATGAAATAATTCACCCGGACATTAAAGAAATGTGCAAAAAATTAAAATTAAACGACCCGCAGGTTATTGTCATAACTGATGGCGGGCGCGGAGCATATGCTTATAACGGCGTAGATTTTTATGCCTGCCCAATTTTTGACGGCCCTGTAGTTTCGACATTGGGCGCGGGAGACGCTTTTGCTTCTACCTTCTGCGCGGCATTAAGCAAAGGTGTCGGAGTAGGAAACGCTCTAAAATATGCTTCTGCAAACTCTGCCGGCGTTGTGTCCAAGTTCGGCGCAACAGAGGGCTTGCTAACTTTTGAACAGATAGAAGAAAACTTAAAATCAAGACCCGAATATGAAGCGATAAAAGTTTAAACATTATTTTTAACAAAAAAGTGTTTAAATGCTTTTTTTTTGATACAATATTGTTGTAGATGATTAGAGTGAGAAAGACCGGAGTCTTATGGGATATAAAATTTTAGCAAAAAAAGAGCTTTGTCCAAATCAATATGAGATTACTATTGATGCTCCTTACGTTGTGCGTAACGCGCAAGCAGGACAGTTTATTATATTTAGAGCAGATGAAAACGGCGAACGAGTGCCGCTGACTATTGCTGACGTTAACAAAGAAACAGGCGCGCTAACTATAGTTTATATGGCGGTCGGGTATTCAACAAAGAAACTTGCTGCACTCGAAGTTGGTGATGAGCTCGCTGATATCGTGGGGCCTTTGGGGCAACCAACGCATGTTAAGAAATACGGCACGGTTGTTTGTGTCGCCGGCGGATATGGCGCTGCGCCATGTTATTTGATAGCTAAAGCTCTTAAAGAAGCGGGCAACAAGGTTTATATGATTACGGGTGCGCGTACAAAAGATCTTATTTTCTGGCAAGATAAAATGAAAGAAGCTTCGACTGAACTTTTCATCACAACTGACGACGGCTCATTGGGTGAAAAAGGTTTTGGAACACAGGTTTTAGAACGCATTATTGGGCAAGAAAAAGTTGATTACGTAATCGCAGTCGGCCCTATGCCGATGATGAGAGCGGTCGCGAATATGACACGCGACAAGGGAATTTATACTGAAGCGAGCATGAACCCGATTATGGTTGACGGAACGGGTATGTGCGGTGCTTGCAGAGTTACCGTTGGCGGCGAAGTTAAATTCGCTTGTGTTGACGGCCCTGATTTTGATGCTCACAAAATCGACTTTGATGAAGTTATCAACAGAACAAGAATTTACAAAGACCACGAAAAAACTCGTGATGAGAATTGTAATTTGTTAAAAAAAGCGTAGAGACGAGACCAACAAACACGTGACTAAGTGACTAAGTCGCTAGGTGACTAGGCAAAAAACGAGTAATATCTTATGATATGCGAAGCATTTGAAAACCTATTCACTTAATCACCTATTCACCTAATCACTTCAAAAAAGGAGAGGTAATGGCGAGAAAAGAAATTCCGTTTTGTCCGTTAATGACTGCGGGTTCAGAAGTGGACAGAGTTTGCTCTGAAGACAGATGTGCGTGGTATGTCCCTAATGTCCAAAAATGTTCAATGTACATGCTTGCATATAACGCGTTGTTAGAAGCAGGTCAAAAACAATCCGCAACAACAAAAAAATAAAAATGAAAATTCTCGTATGCATAAAACAGGTTCCGGACACAGACGACATTAAGTGGACGGAAAATAACACCATTGTTCGCGAAGGCTTGGAAAGTGTAACCAACCCTTGCGATGTTTATGCTGTTGAAATGGGTGCAAAGCTCGGAGATACAACAGCACTTACCATGGGACCTCCGCAAGCAGAAAAAGCGTTGCGCGACGCGATTGCACGCGGATGCAAAGAAGGGGTTTTGGTATCAGACAGAAAGTTCGTGGGCGCGGACACTTTAGCTACTTCAAGAACTTTGGCGGCAGCGATTAAGAAATTAGGAAATGATTTTGATTTGGTTATTTGCGGACAGTACGCAATTGATGGCGACACAGCCCAAACAGGGCCGGGAATCGCGTCTTGCCTCGGTTTGCCTCAGGTTACTTATGTAAAAGAGATTGTCAAAGTCGAAGACGGTTTTATTACAGTTAAGCGTGAAATCGATGAAGGGATTGAAACGCTGCGCGTAAAACTTCCCGCGCTAATTTGCGTCAATAGAGGGGAGCACGAACCTGCAAGACCGTTGATTAACGATATTGCACGCGCGCAAAATGCTCAAATTACTGTTTTAGTTGATGTTGACTTGCCGGTTGAGGAAGTTGGTTTGAAAGGCTCGCCGACTTATGTGAGTAAGACTTTTAGGATGGTAACTCGGCACCAATGCACGATGACGATGTCTGTTGAAGAAGTCGTTCAGGGGATTAGGGAGTGTATGCCATGACTATCTTAATCTACGCCGAAATCAACAAATCAGGCTACATCGCACCGGTGTTTTTTGAACTTGCGGCCAAGGCGCAGGAGCTTGGAGACAACTCTGTCCAAGCATTGCTTTTGGGCGCTCCGGGCAGCACAGAAAAATTCAAAGAAGCGTTTGAAAAATGCGGGTTTGATAAAGTTTTTGCTGTCGAAGACGAAAAATTAGCGCAATATAACACAGATTTTTATGCAACAGCAACGGTTGACGCGATAAAAGAAATCAAACCGTCGATTGTATTGATTGGCGCGACAAATCAGGGACGGGATTTGGCACCAAGAATCGCATCTGCGCTGCAAACGGGTTTAACGGCAGACTGCACAGAACTCGGTATAACAGAAGACGGCAGGTTAGCCGCGACTCGTCCGACTTTTGGCGGCAAGCTAATGGCGACGATTTTGTGCAAAACAGAACCGCAAATGGCAACTGTTCGTCCAAAAGTTTTCAAGCCATTAACACAAGACGTTATAAAAAACACTGAATTTATTCACCTAAAACCAAACCTTGGCGAAGTTGAAAAACGCGTCGAGTTATTAGAATTTATGCAGGCGGTCGGGAACGAAGTTAACGCGCTGGAGTACGCGCAAGTCATAGTCTCAGGCGGTGTCGGGATGAAAAACCCTGAAGGGTTTAAGCTGCTTGAAGAACTCGCCGCGGCCTTAAACGGTCACGTCGGCGCAACGCGTGCGGCGGTTGAGATGGGGTTAGCAAAACACGAACAGCAAATCGGACAAACTGGATTAACGGTTTCGCCAAAATTATACATTGCTTGCGGACTATCAGGCGCAATTCAGCATGTAGTCGGGATGTGCGATTCGGACAAAGTTATCGCAATAAACACCGATCCTAACGCACCTATTTTTGAGACAAGCGACCTCGGGTTCGTTGGCGATGTGTTTGAAGTTATACCAAAATTAACAGAACAGATAAGGGAAATGAAAAGATGAATAAAGTTGTAGTTGGAGCACAGTGGGGAGATGAGGGAAAAGCTAAAGTCACGGATATTTTAGCGGCAGAGGCGGATTTGATTATCCGTTATCAAGGCGGATGCAACGCCGGCCACACGGTCGTCGCAGACGGCAAAACCTACAAATTCCACCTTATCCCATCAGGAGTTTTATATAAAGGCAAAACTTGTTTTATCGGCGCTGGCACTGTAATTTTGCCCGAGAGTTTTGAAGCGGAAGTCAACAGTCTTATCGAACAAGGCATTGATGTTTCGGGCTTGAAAGTCAGCCCGCTCGCATCTGTTACTATGCCTTACCACATCGAACAAGATGCCAAAGGCGAAAAGGGTAAGGTAAAAATCGGCACCACTCTGAAGGGAATAGGGCCGACTTACACCGACAAATACGCGCGCCGCGGGATAAAGGTTCAGGATTTATTTGACGAAGAATCACTCAACGAACGCGTCAAAGATAAAGGCTTAATTAAAACCTGCAAAAAATATGCTGAGATTTTTGCGCCGTATGTTTGCTGGGATTGGCAGGAAATGCTAAATAAATACAAACGCCCTTGTAACCCTTCAACCGTTCAACCATTCAACCCTTCAACCGTTTTATTTGAAGGCGCGCAAGGCGTAATGTTGGACGTGGATTACGGGACTTACCCGTTTGTAACAAGCTCCAATCCAATCGGCGGCGGTGCAGCTGTCGGAAGCGGTTATGGCCCAACCATGATTGACGAAGTAATCGGGGTCGCAAAGGCTTACGTAACCCGCGTCGGCGAAGGACCTTTTGTAACCGAACTTGAAGACGTAATCGGCAAACAAATCCGCCAAATCGGCGCCGAATTCGGTACCACAACCGGCAGACCAAGACGCTGCGGATGGTTTGACGCTGTTACGATGAAATACGCTGTTCTTGTTGGCGGCCTAACAACGCTAGCAATCACCAAAATCGACGTGTTCGACACCTTCGACGAAATCCAATTATGCACAGCGTACAAAGACAAACGCGACGGAAAAATTTACACATGTTATCCGACAAATGTTTATATGCATAAATATTTAGAGCCCGTTTATGAAACCCACGCAGGCTGGAACCAAGATATTACAGGGATCCGCAACTACAATGATTTACCGGAGAACACTAAAAAATATATCGCACGCCTCGAAGAACTTTTAGAGATCCCTATTTCAATCGTAAGCGTCGGCCCAGGCAGAGAACAGACAATTTTTAGAGGGTAACGGTTTCTTAATTACTTCATTGTCATGCCGAACTCGTTTCGGCATCTTCCACTGTTAAGGTTCATGCAAGTCGCATAGGTGGAAGATCCTGAGTCAAGTTCAGGATGACAAAAGGTATAAAATAATAAAACGCATTGCGGTTAAGGTGTTTTGTGCCACCCCGCAATGCGACAAAAAGATTTGAATTTGAAATTTATAAAATATTAACTATTGCCCAATTATGGTGCAATTTTTGCAAATTCTATCTTAGTAGCGTCATATGTTGATTCGCCTTTAGAAAGAACTTTTTGGTTTTCGAATACAGCTTGAGCTGCAGCGTTACCCGGACGTATCATCATACCACCGGCTAAAACAGGATAGATATCAGTAATTGTATTTGTTGTTTCGTCAATAATTTTGTTTGGACCTTTAACACCGTTAGCATCAATATAGAGCTTACAATCTGTGCCATCACCGGTTAGTGTCACGTCTGAAGTGGTTTTTGTGTAAGAACACGGACCGAAGCCTGTCGGAACAATAAGAATCGCACCGTCATTTAATACTAAATATATAGCACCGTTTAGGTCAGCTTCACCATATTTTTCACCTGTAGCCAGTCCTAAATCTTTCTCGTCATCTACTCTTTTAACTACATCAAAGTTGTCTTCTAACTGGTCAGCAGTCGCTTTTTGATCCCAGTTTGAAAAATCTGTACCGTCGTGTGCATAGCTTAATTTAGGCACACTCGCTAATGCTGCAAATTCTTTTTTGAAACCGGTTTTCAATTCCGCACCACGTGTGGAGTTGAGTAATGCCGGCAGTGTCAAAGCCGCAACTACCCCAATAATAGCCAGTGTAATCAATACTTCGGCTAAGGTAAAACCAAAATGTTTTGTCATGTTTTTTCTCCTTTACTTCTTACTCAATTAATAGTTTTTCCAAAAACCCTTAATTAATTACTCACTTTACATTATTTATCAGTGATTGTCAATAGGTTTAAAGTGCTCAACACTGATTAATCGTCTAAATAGGTGATAGTATCACTTATTTTTTACGCCTAAAAAGGGTATTATGTTGAGCATGGATAACAAGAAATTATTAGGGAAACGCATCAAAGAACTGCGCAAATCTAAGGGGTACACGCAAGAAACTTTGTCTGAAAAAATCGGCATTGAGACTTCTTCGCTCAGCGGAGTTGAATCGGGCAGGTTTTTCCCATCGCTTCATGTGTTAGATAAAATGTCGACCGTCTTAGAAATCGAATTGCACGAGTTTTTCCAATTCTCCACTGTCGACATCCCCGAAAACCTTGATGAAGCAATCGGGAACATTGTGAATTCACAAGATAAAACCAGCAAAGAATTTATCTACAAGCTCCTAAAATCCTCATTTACCGCGAAGTAAAAGTATTTGAATACAATAAAGCTCCCGCAAAAGTGGGAGCTTTATTAATGTGCGAATTTTGACTAACTTAAGACATAACGCCTTGCATTTTAGCTTTGTCAGTGTATTTTTGGTCGATTTGACCCATTTTATAAATACCGTTTTTACCAACATAACCTAGAACCGTCAAACCTACCGCTGCGATCAAGCCTAATGCTTTGGTTTTTCCCGGCAGATTGTTGATTTTTTTCAATATAGCATTTGCTTTTGGGCTTTTAATGCTTTTTTGGAACATATCTACTATAGAAGTTACTGGTTTTGCAAATACTTTTGCAACGTTACCATTTTTAGCTACTGCGTATGCTGTACCGCCCACTGCTGCTGCGGCTAAGCCAGTTTGTGCTGTTGTTACTAAACCATTTTTTAGATGTGCCCCTGCACAATCTGCTCTGTTCCCAAATGAACCTTTTTCTCTTGACGCCAATGAAGCGATAGTTGGCCCTAAAATTGCTTGTGTTGCGAAACTTGTCATAATAACCTTCCTTTTCGTTTTGTTGATTTTTTAAAAATCATCCTTAAATTACCTACATCTATCTAAAGTAAAATTAGATTTCATAATTGCTAGATTTTATGAGATTTAATTTCATATTATCTAAATATATTGATATGTCGGCTCATTGCAGCTTCACAAAAGTTAATATAGACTATAGTTAAATAGCAGATTATTTAATTATTATGAATTTTAACTTCATAAAATAAAGGTGAACGATGAGCATAAAAAAGCAATTAGGCAGTAAGATTAAAAGATTACGTAAAACCCAAGGACTTACACAAGAACAACTTGCGGAGAAAATAGATTTGTCATTAAGAACATTGAGCGGAATAGAAATTGGCGAAAACTTTGTAACGGCAGATACTTTGGATAGAATTATATCTGCATTGAGAACCACGCCCGAAGAATTATTTGCTGTTGACCACCTTGATAAAAGCGCTCAGGATTTAGTTGATGAGATTATTAGTGATGTGGAATCAATAAAAGAGCAACCGGAAAAACTTGAAGATATCTACAAAGTTATCAAAAGTCTTATAAAGCATTAACAAACACCTAATGTAACAATAGATAAACCTTTTGTCTAAAAATAGGCAATTCTTCCATTGTTTGCGTTTTCATATTAATATAGGTGTAGTATGCTCAGAATCAGGGGTACATGTAATTGGATATTGTAATAAAATCCAACCTTCGCAAGACAGGGATAAATTTAAATAATGTAATGCCGAAGCAGCAATCGTTTGCGTCAAATCCTGCTGTGCAAACGCAACCAGAAACAAAAGAACTGCAAACCAATCCCGCGCATTTACCTGTAAAAACGCCGATTTCTTACAGCAACACCGGGACTTTAACCCTGCCATATGACACCAAGGTGCACACCTATAAATTATCCAACGGCCAGCGGGTTATAATCATACCAAAAGAAGGCGAGACCGTGGTTAAAACTTACGTCAATTGCGGCGCTATGAACGAGCCTGACAAGGTTCGCGGCATCAGCCACTATATTGAGCATAATTTATTTAACGGTTCTGAGGGCTTAGAAGAAGGCGATTTTTTCAAAGTTGTTAATGGCATGGGCGCAAACACCAACGCCAGCACGAGTTTTTCCGTCACTGATTATTTCATCAAGTCGCACCTGTTAAACGACGGCGACCTTGAGCAAAAGATTAAAATCCATGCTTCTATGTTAGAGACTCCGTTCTTCAAACAGGAAAAATTGGATAAAGAAAAAGGGATTGTTAACTCTGAAATCAACATGATTACCTCAAACGCGAGCGGGCTTGCGTTCAACAAGACGCTAAAAAATCTTTATAACATCAATTCAACCTCTTCGGACATGATTGGCGGAACGACCGACAACATAACGAATTTGACCCGCGAAGACGTAGTCGATTATTACAACAAAAACTATTATCCCGCGAACATGGTAACTGTTATCACGGGCGAAATTGAGCCGGATGAAACGATTAAATTGATTTCAAAGCACTTCAAATCTAACCGCAAACCACCGCAAGCAAAGGTTCATGAGAATTTGAAACCTATTACAAAAACAATCCGCGAAGATATAATCTCCGACAAAACACCGGCAACAACAATCGTCATGGCATTCAACGGTCCTCCAAACAACAGTGAAAAAGAGGAGGTTTTGCTTGATGCGCTTGAAAATATTCTTGCCGGTTCAAGATCTTCAAGGCTGGATAGAAAGTTAAAGCAATTCAATACTTCTGCATGGATGACAGAGGAGCGAATCAGCAACAAGCCAACTGACGGCAAAGCTATTATAATAGCTTCCGATTCAAGCGATGAAAACAGCGAAAAAGTGTTAAAAGTCATGTTTAACGAAATTGCCCGTTTGCAGGACGAACCGCCGACTGACGAAGAAATGCAGATTATGAAAAAGCAATTACTCAAAGGTTTTTCAGGAATTTTTGAAAGCTCACACGGAATAAATTTTGCAATCGGAACCGCATTACTTGACGGCAAATTAGAAAGAATTGGCGAGTACGAAAAAACAATTAACAGTTTGACCGCTGATGATATAGTTAAATTTGCGAAAAAATATTTGGATTTAAACAAGACTGCTGTTACTGTTATGCACCCGAAAAGCGCTGATATCGAAAGCATTAAAGCTAATCACAAAGCCGCGATTTCATTTTCTAGGAAAAAACAAGCTATTAATATGAAAAAAGTTACCGAGTATCAATTGCCAAACAATGTGCTACTCGTAACAAACGATATTTCAACCAGAAATTCATATATGTCGGTTGAATTTGAGTGCAAAGACCAGTTTATGACCAAGCCTGCTGCGTATTTGATATTGGATAAAATGCTAAATGAAGGTTCTGCTTTTAAAACAGAAGAAGAATTTACGACTACTCGCCAAAAAGACGGGATTTCTCAGTATTTTAATTCCGGAAGCCAGACAATAAATGCATATTCAAACTTCGACATTGATGATGCCGGGAAAGCCATGAAATTGTTCAAAGAAGTCTTGTACAACCCGCGTTTTGAACAAGATGCTTTTGAACATGCAAAAAACGACATCAGAGAAAATATTATGATGTCTGAAAAATCCGCTGATGTTAATCTTGATTGGGAACTTTATAAAGGGATGGTTCGCGGCTATACAAATGACGAGATTTTAGAAAGCCTTGACCACGTAACAATGGAAGATTTAAAAGAATTGCACTCAAATATTCTAAATAATGCGCAAGCCAGAGTGGTAATCTCAGCGCCATTTTCTAAACAGCCGGAATTATTTAATACTGCAATCGCTGAGTTAGGTTCAATGAAGGCAGTCCGCGAGCATGAACCTATTTCATTAGAAAAATATAAAGAGATTAAAGAAACAAAGGTTATTTCCGAAGCCGATAACAAAAATCAGGCAAATATAATCCAGGCATACCAATTTGAAACAAACGGCAACCTGAAAGATTATATTACGCTGCAGCTTATGAACTCAATCCTTGGCAGCGGAACATCTTCGCGCTTATTCAATGACCTCCGAGAAGAGCAAAAACTCGCGTACCGTGTGCGTTCATCAGTGGCGTTGGGCGATAGCGTCGGCAGGATTAAACTCTCAATCGGCACCACTACCGAAAACTCTGAAACCGGCGAAATCAGCTATGACAACGTTCAAAAATCACTTGAAGGGTTCAAAAACCACATTAACAAAATGATTAACGAAAAAGTTTCAGACGAAGAATTGCGAAACGCTAAATTAGGGCTGAAAAACGCTCTCCTTAGCGTTTGTGAAGATGCCGGCGGCAAAACAGATGCGCTTATGGCAGGCCTGTCTTCGTCATACGGAACTTCGCGCGAAAACCAAAAATTAGAGATAGTTGACCAGATTACAGCCGAAGACATCCAAAATGCGGCAAAACATATCTTCAGCGGAAAACCGATATACTCCGTTGTAGCAACCAAAAATACCTTAAAATACAACGAAGAATATCTAAATGCTTTGAAAAAATGAGTTTTTAAGCTATATCTTGTCACACCTGTAAACTCCTGCCGTTATAGCTCTAATGACTGATTAAATGTAACAAAACATTACATTACATTTGTTTTCTTCTTAAAATGGGTATAATATACCTTAGGATGATACTCTTTAGGATGGTAATCTTTAATGGGAGATGTTATATGAGCAAAAAAGGCTTTACACTTGCTGAGGTTTTGATTGTATTGGGCGTTATCGGCGTTGTCGCCGCACTTACCATTCCTACGTTAATGAAAAACTGGCAGGAAGATAGATGGAAAACAGAAAATGAAGTTTATAAAAGTCGCCTATTTGAAGGCTTAAGCCAAATGCATGCCCGTCAGAGACTAACTGGTTACCTAACAACAGAAACTTTTGCTGAAGGGTTAAAACTTTTTATGAAGGTAACAAAAACCTGCGATACGGCATCTGATTGTTTCGTACCACAATTTACAAATGGCACAACAACGGTAAATTCGAGTGCTTACAACAACAGAAAGAAATTTGGTCGTGATGCGTGGGGTACCAATGTAATGGGCTTTAGCTTAGCCAATGGATCAAATGCAATGCTCGTGTACAACCCGGCCTGCAAAAGTCTTGATCCAGCAGCAGCAGGAATAGAAGTTGCGGACTGCACTATAAGTATACTCTATGATACAAATGGCAAAGAAGGCCCTAATAAAATGGGAACAGACATACATTTATATAACAATTTACCAGAAAACGTAGATATTGGGCCGCTTATTTGCAAACAAATAGCTGCAGACTTGGAGTTGTGCGGGAATGTCCCATCTCCTTGGACTCAACCTATAGGTCAACCTGCCCGTGGTATAAATACCTGTAGTTCAGGACACCCTTATTATAGAGCAGGCAATGCTTCTTGTGCAAACGACCACTGGGCAGCAGCAGCAGAGTCTTGTGAGCACTTTGGGAAACGCCTGCCAACTAGAAACGAAGGGGCGACTATTGCAGCCAATTATCCGACGTCAGAATGGGGCGGAAGTGGTGTTCCGGTTTGGTACTGGGCAAAGCAAGAGAACGGCAGCAGCTCTGCCTACTATATATACCACACAATAGGCAACCCGTCTGCCCAATCTAATGGCAGTTATGGTAAAAACGTATCTCTTGGGCCTTACTGTGTAAGCGGACCGGAACATTAGGATTAATAGTTCAGATTTTGTTTTAATAGCAATAAAAAAACCGGAGACTTTCGCCTCCGGTTTTTGGTTTTATTTTAATTCACTCTATAGTGAGTTTGCAACCATCAAAGTAGTTTCAGCAAGACGTGTTGAATAACCCATCTCGTTGTCGTACCAAGAAACAACTTTAACCATATTGTCGCCGATTGTCATTGTCAACGCAGCGTCAACTGTTGAAGATTCAGATGAACCGATAAAGTCAGTTGATACCAATGGTCTTTCTTCGTAAGCAAGGATTTTGCCGTCAGCTGCTGCTTTTAAAGCCGCGTTTACAGCTTCAGCAGTGACAGGTTTTGCTGTTTCAAATACAACGTCAACAACAGATACGTCCGGAGTTGGAACACGCAATGCGAAACCGTTCAATTTACCTTTCAACTGTGGAAGAACCAATGCAACCGCTTTAGCCGCACCAGTTGTTGTAGGAACGATGTTCAACGCACCAGCTCTTGCACGACGTGGGTCAGAGTGACCAGCGTCAAGCAATCTTTGGTCGCCTGTGTATGAGTGAGTTGTAGTCATAAGACCTTTAACGATACCGAATTGCTCGTCAATAACTTTAGCAACAGGTGCTAAGCAGTTAGTTGTGCAAGACGCCATAGAAATTACGTTGTGTTTCGCTGGGTCGTATTCTTTTTCGTTAACACCTAAAACGATAGTAACGTCTTCGTTTTTAGCAGGTGCAGAGATGATAACTTTTTTAGCACCGGCTGTGATGTGAGCTTTCGCTTTTTCAGCATCAGTATAGAAACCAGTTGATTCGATTACAACGTCAACATTAAGTTCTTTCCAAGGAAGTGCTGCTGGGTCTTTTTCAGCATAAAATTTGATTTTTTTGCCGTTGATAATAAGTCCGTCTGCTGCTGCTTCAACAGTACCACAGAATCTGCCCATAACTGAGTCAAACATGAATACGTGTGCAGCGTCTTTTGGTGTCAAACCAGGGTCGTTGATTGCAACATAGTTGATTTTATCAAAAATGCCTTCTGCAATAGCTGCTCTAAGTGTGTTACGGCCGATTCTACCAAAGCCGTTAATTGCTACATTTACCATAAAAATATCTCCTTATTTAGTGTAAATCTTTAACACCAACATGCTAGCACTAACATGATTTGGGCGCAAGTGTTGGGGTAAATATAATAAAACGCCTTTAAGGTATAATGTAAATAAATATGAAGAAAGCGACTGTTTTAAGCAATTCTAAAATTTCACCTTCTTTATAACAGATGTAGTAAAAATAGAAGGAAAAAATTATGATTGGTAAAACTCCCGCAATTACCCCAAAATTAGTAGAGTTTGTTTCAACTTTAGGCAAACCAAAAATTCCGACAGAAGCTTTTTTAATTAAATGTAAGCCTGCAGGTGCGCATGTATACCATACGCCGTCTACGGGTGTCCATATTGGCAGCAAACAACCCGGCAAAACCGTCATCGTAACACAAGAAGCTAATGAGTTTGTTGGTTACTTAGGTGGACAATCAAAAGCCGCTATGAACACTATCAGACAAGGAATTCTTCCTCATTTAAAAGATGGCGACACGGTTACGTTTAGGCTTAATGGTCGTCTTGGAGGCAAATCTGGGGAATATTTTAGTGCATTGTTTCCGAAGAAAAAGAACCCACATCCAATACAAGTAATGCAACTTGCTTTTGAACGTCAAGGAAAACCTGGTATTATAGAAGCAACTTTTGTTCCTGAAAGAGGATGTGCAACAATGTATGGTGCGGAAGGCTTTCCTACTCCTTTCGCAAAACTTTCACCTAAAAACGTTATGAAAGCGATCAAACAAATTGTTAAAATAGCAGATAGAAGCAATATTCCGCCTGCTATACACTAATACAAGCAGTAATCGCGTCCATAAGGCGTTTGACTTGGATTATTTCAATCTTGCAGCCTTTAGGAATGTTGTTTGAATGCGGAATAATAGCCTTTTTAAAGCCCGAAGAAATCGCCTCGTTGAGGCGTTTTTCTATGTTGTTTACCGGGTGGATTTCGCCCGATAAACCGATTTCGCCAATGATTACCGTTTGAGAATCAACCACAACATCGCGCGCGCAAGTTGCTATCGCAAGCGCAATCCCCAAGTCTGCAGACGGCTCAGACACATCAATCCCGCCCATAACGTTTACATAAACATCTTGTTTTGAAAGGTTTAAACCCACACGTTTTTCAAGCACAGCAAGGATTTGGTGAACGCGGTTGTTATCAACCCCGTTTGCAACCCGTCGCGGCGTCGGGTAAGGAGTTGTGCCGACCAGTGCCTGAATTTCCACCAACAGCGGTCGCATACCCTCACTTGACACAATAATTGCGCTGCCCGGAATCGCCCCTTGAGAGCGTTCATTTAAAAACAATTCGTTCGGGTTTTTGACTTCACGCAAACCATCCGAGTGCATCTCAAAAATCCCAACTTCAGAGGTGTTTCCAAAACGGTTTTTCATAGAGCGCAAAAGCCTATAAGACTTATATTTGTCCCCTTCAAAATAAATCACAGTATCAACCATGTGTTCTAAAATTTTTGGCCCAGCGATGCTTCCTTCTTTTGTAACGTGCCCGATTACAAGCGTCGTAATATTTTTGGATTTAGCGATATGCATCAACAGATTGCAACACTCACGGATTTGCGAAACGCTCCCTGCTGAACCCGGCAGAGCCTGCGAATAAATCGCCTGAATACTATCAACTACAACAAAATCCGGTGCTATTTCTTCAATCTGGGCTTTAATATTTTCCATGCAAGTTTGGGGATAAATATAAAGGTTCTCAGCCCCAATCCCGAGCCTGTCAGCGCGCAGCTTCAACTGGTTAGCACTTTCTTCTGCGCTAATATATAAAACTTTTTTACCGCTATTACAAACCTGTCCGCAAACCTGCAAAATTATAGTGGATTTGCCAATCCCGGGGTCGCCCGCAACCAACACCAACGAACCCTGAACAAGTCCGCCGCCTAAAATCCGGTCAAACTCTGAAATCTGGGTTGAAACACGAATTTCTTCATTAATTGTAATCTCGTTCAACCGCGCAGGTTTTTCGGTATTAATAAACTGGTTTTTGACTGCATGCGCATCGTTTTGCACAGTAGCGAACGAAACTTCTTCAGCCAAACTTCCCCAGCTTGAACACTCAGGACATTTACCCAAATATCCCGCTGTTTCATACCCGCACTCTGTACATACCCACTTTGATTTAACCTTTGCCATGTCAAAATTATATCACGGAATCAGTCTTTTTTGTTATTTTGGTTAAGGAGTAATAATCTTAGAATCTTGCGAAATGTGCGGATTACTAATTTTGACTGAGTTAGCAGCCGCTATAGTAGAACCATCTAACACCGTTGCATTTGTAACTCTCTGCAACTTAGGCGCTATAATGTTAGATTTGCCGGTTATGTCTAAATTTATTGCTTTTGTTAATTCGGGGGTTAGGAAATTTGCACCTGATAGTTCTATACCACCTGCAGCACCCAATTTTTTAGCTTGAGCATTAAGTCCGAGTAAGCGAAGACTAAATTGAACATTTCCTACATGCGCTAATATGTCGCTTATCACTTTTGATTGGAGATCTTTGCTTGCAAATGGTAATTTCAAAAGCGCCAAAGCATCTTCCGAATCAAAATGAGAAATATCTAACAAACCTGCCTCATTCTTACTAACCCCAACATTCAATCCTCTTAAAATATCTTGGGCGACACTGATGCGCATACGCCCAAAAGAAGTATTCTTGCTTTGGCTGTGCACTTTGTTAGTATAATTATAATTATTCAATGCTTGAATTTTCATTAACCCTAATTCCAAATTTGTAATTGTATTAAATTAAACCGCGTAAATGAAAAGTTTGCTAGGCTAGGCAAAAATTCTTTACAATAATTAATTTTTGTCATTGCCCACGCGGCAAGGAGTGTTCACTTGCTGCGCCCTGTTTTATTTATATCAGAAACATTGTGCACGCGCAGCGCAAAATAAGGCTGTTTTTTATCTTTTTCTTTTAGGAATAGTACGAAGGTGTTGTCAAAATAGAAATTTTTAGGCGCGGTCGTATCCAATATTGCTGAATTTCTAGTCATAATCGCCGCTTCGCTTTTTAATTTCACACCCTGCTTGTTCATCTTAAAGTCAACCGTTTCTATTGCCTGATCAATCATAAAACTTTTGCCCTCAATAATCTTGCCGCAAAGTTCGTCAAAACTTTTCAGTTTATACAGGCTTATATCAGGAACCTTAAACAGCCCGAGTTTCACGCGGTTTTGCGACCCATAATATGCATCCGTTTTTCTGTTCATGTCGTTAAAAAACTGTTCAAATGGCTTGTCGTCGCCCGTTCTATACAAATAAACCTCATCGCTGGACTGAGTCAGAAGTTTTAGCGCAAAATCGTTTTCGTTGTTATAGAAAAGCACCTGTATATTATCATCCAGCCGCTCTTTGGTTTCAGGCTTTGTGCCAAAGTATTTTACAAGAGTTTTGTCGTTCCCGAATTTTGCATCCGCCAATTCGTCAAACGCATCTTTGAATTGGAAATCTTTTTTTAGCATTGCATAAACTATATATTTGTCCGCTGCAGGAGTCCAGTCCATCAAGTCGAGAATGTCGCTTTTTTCGTTAAATTTATCTTTAATCCCCTTTTCGATTTTGGCTTTCATTTTTGGTGAAACATCACCCCAAGCTTTATAATAATCCTTTGCTGAAATCTGTTCTGCTCTAAAAGCCTGTTTGTTCAAGCCATCAGCCAACGGGGAATTATATCCGACAAACTTTACCGGACCGCCCACAATTTCGTTCATAAAATCGTTCCAAACAATCTGAAAAGTTCCTGCCCAAACTCTGTTTGGTGCCGGACTCATGGAAGAAAACAGAGCAACCGTTTCAAAATCTTTATTTTGAGAGGTTTCCAAAACCGCCGCAGGCTCAGCAACAGATTTTTGTTTTTTCCAATAGCAGCCCGTGGTAACAAGTGCTAATATGATTAACGCCGATACACCGATTACACTTTTTTTCATTTAATGCCCCTTTTACCCATATTGGACTTGTCTAAGCCACCAAAAATATTTACCCCTATATGTTCAGAAATTTCATGAAACTTTTCCAAAACCCTTTTGTGCCTTCTTCGTTTGGAATGTTCATCCCGTCGTAATATTTTTCGTAACTTTTGATTATATTATCGGGTAAATCCTCCCCCCGGTCAAGTACATAGGAGATGAATTCCAGGTAGTCATCCTGTTCTTCTTTATATAGCGGGTCACGGTTGCGCAAATCTTCATCCGCTTCAAAGTGCACCAAAGCATGATAAGAAGCCTCAATGCTCTTATCTTGGGCGTTCTTTGGGAACTGCAATACAGCCTCGCGAGAGGTCATCTTCCCTGTTAAAACCCGCCTAATTAATGCGGCGACAAATTTTCTGTTTTCTTCTATGCTATAAGCTGCGGACATTCGCTCTCAACAAAACGCAATAACTTTGTATAATCACCTTCAAAGAATTGTTCAACCAGTCGATTTACCGACTCCATTGCCATCTCTGAGTGGTTCATTGCCGCTTTATAGAAGAATTTTTTACCGGATTTATATCGCACGAGCACTGATTTTGCTACCAAGCGGTCCATAACGGTTTTTATCGTTGTATATGCTCGATGGGTTCCTTGATGCGAAAGCGCATCCACGACATCTTGGATAGAAATATCAGCATCTTCATCCGCAGACGCTAACGACCAAAACGAGTTTAAAATATCAATTTCAAGTTTTCCACACACCATTGGATTGCCTCCAGTTTTTTTTACTACTATGATTGTAACATACTCCGCAACTTTTTCAAGTGAATGTAAAGGAATGTTGCGAGTTAGGGACTAGAAATTAGGGATTAGGAGAAGCGTGCTTTAGACTTCATCTAAAACATCGGTTTCTTTTTTATAATCAGGTTTTTTGCGAACCTTCTCGTTTTTCTTCTTGGTTTTAGCCGAAACTTTGCGATAAGCGTTGTCAATAGAAATCTTTGAAAGCGCCTTGCCGTTACGGCGGTCGTAGAAAGTCAACCAAAATTTACGGTCAACATTGTCTACAGCAAACGAGATTCTGCCAACAACTTTGTCACCCGGTTTAATCTGCTTAAACATGATCTTCGTATCCCCGAAAATCGACGGTCTGAAAACCGCGTTATAATCATTCACCATTGCCATATCAAGCCCGGAAAACGTCTTATCCGAATAGTTCGAAATCATTATCGTTAAAGTTATTGTATTGGGCTCTCCAAAAGGATCTTCTTCGTGTTTTATATCGCTGATTTGGATATCTAGTCCAGGATAAAACATTTCGTGCTGCATAAGCGCAGTGTCTTTGTAAACCGGCAAAGGCACGGTTGTATTGATTTTTACTCTGATTTCATCACCCGGTGCGATTAGAACCTCATGTCCTTTTCTAATAAGCGCCATACCAAGTCCTATCGCTCCGCCAACAGCAGCACCGCCCGCAAGAGTATAGCCTTGAGAAGCAATTGCAGCCTCTAGTCCAAGCCAATTTAGTGCGGCAAACCCACCTATCGCGCCGCCTACAGCAGTGTAACCAATGTCTTGCGCGATGATTTTTCCGGTTTCAGCGACAGGATGTAATTTGGTTGACATCTTGCCCTCAATCGGGATTTCTCTGCCGTCAGGCGTCATTAGATAATCAAAATCAAGTTCAATCCAACCCGGACGTCCGAGTCTTTTTGGATCGCTTTTACAAACGATTTTTCCATGCGCAATTGTTCCCTTAGGGACAATAACCCCACTTTTACCCGAGACTTCCCCCGTAACCTCGGCGAAAAACTCGTCGCCTTCCATGCTTAACGTAGAATCAAGCACCTGCGAAACCGTCATCCGCACTACATCTTTTTTATCAAGTGTATCTACTGTTCCCGTGAACAAATCGTTTTGCATCTGGCGATATTGATTATCAACCTGGACCCCACCCTGGAGCGTGTCAGCAAAAACTTTTGCCGATGGGGCAATAAAGCTCAATAACATAAATAACACAACTAATCTCTTCATAGGACCTTCGGTCTTGTGAAATTCACTCGCTCGCAAATGCGAAAACAAGTTTTTCATTTGTCTCACTCGTTCTTTCATAATAAACATTATACTACACGTTTTATATCTTTGCCAATACTGGACTTGTATGACTCACCCAAAACATTTATTCCAGTTATTTTATATTTAAAAATCTGTTTAATATTTCTCTTTCCAATGGCGCAAGATAAAATTTGTCAGTAGCTGCTTTTTTCCTAAGATATTTAATTGCGTCTGTAAACTCTTTTGTTTTACCATATTGCTTTATGATTGGTTTAATTCTGTCCGCTTTTTGAGCATCTATAGTTTCTACAATTAATTTAACAATAAAGCGCATTTTTCGGTCTGCCAGATCCTCATTAACTTCAAGGTGCCCAAAATCAATAATTGTGCCTCCAATATGGTTTTCAAAGCAGTCGTCTGCAACTTTAATATATTGTGCCCAATCATATAATCTTCTGCCTATTACATTTTCAGCTGAGGCGTTAGTTTTGTCGATATATTTTGTGACCAAAAACCCGTCTTTATCGTCTTTCCGCGCGAATTGTCCAAAATAAAAATCAGAGAACTCTCCTTTTGTCGCATTTTCTGAAGCAAAGCACGCATTAAGAACTTCTGCCCCTCGTCCATGAATGGAATATCCGCCGTCCATCCCGGTATGAAAAGTTTTAATTACAAAATTTTCTTTTCCGTCATTTAATATGAAAGTCTTACCGTAAGCGCCGGAATCCAGGGGTTCTATATGTGTTTTCTTGCCCAAAATTTTGTTCATTTTCAATTCAAGCATTTTTGCGGCTATCTTTATTTTGAAATCATATGGAATATCAAGCACCAACATTTCCTTTGTGTCGGGAACACACGTGCTTTTAGCAAATTTCGTAAATACTGCTTGAATTTGTGCGGCTTTGTCTGCACTTCCGCCACTCCATGATTCCGGGACAACGCCAAGAAATCTACTGGCTTTAGGGTGCTTGTTTAATACCTCTATAAATTGGTTTGGGGTGTGGAATTTTGTCCGAACAAGCTGTGTGAGGTCTGTTGCGAATGAACTAACCCCGCGAGCGAAACTATCCGGCGCTGAACCAAAGCTTATTTTTTGAACTGGCGCTTGGTTAACAGGGGTTTTTAAATTCAAATTCGGGTTAAATAAAACTTGTGAAACTTGCATACCCAATTAAAACATGAAAAGAAATTTTATTGCTATTGAGGATTATTTTACCTGTAATATCATATCAATAAGCCGTTCAAATAAAAATTCATCCGTACTTTTGTTATAAACAGGATTTTTTCTGCTGTCTTGAAGATATTCCAGCGCCTCATGAAATTCTTTAAATCCACCGTATCGTTTTTTTAAATCCCTAATTGCTTCAATATTTTCGTCGTCAACAGCTTTTGCTATTCGTTTTGCAAAATAGCGTTTTTTCGGATTCTTCAGTTCCTCATTTAGTGTTAGTGCGCCAAAGTCTATGATAGTATCCTCCATACAATTACTGGAATTGGCATCAATAGGATAAATATATTCAGTCCATGTATAAAGTCTTTTATCTCGCCAGTTCAGATAAAAAGCACTGGTGTTATCAATAAACTTTGTCACCATAAATCCATCGTTATCATTATCGCCCGCGAACTTCCCAAAATAAAAAGGGGCATACCTTCCGGCATCAACATTTCTGGGATTAGAGGTTGCACAGGCATTGAGCACTTCGGCACTTTTTCCATGATAATCCATTTCCATAAGTTTTCCTTCGTACTTATGAAAAACTTTTATTGCATATACTCCCTCTCCGGTATTAAGCCAAAAGACTTTACCGTAAGTACCTGCTCCAATATCTCCAACTTTCGTTTCCCTGCCCAAAACGGACCCCATTTTTGACTCAAGTTCCCGGGCAGCTGACTGTATTTGCGCGTTATGCTTAACATGGTCAAATTTCAAATCATGGAAGTGAGGAGTAAGTGTGCCTTTTGCAAATTCAGAAAAAAACTCGCATATTTGCTGTGCTTTCTCCAAATTATTTCTCACCCAAGATTTTGGCACATCTCCAAGATACCGACTCGCGTTAGGAAACTTTTCTAAAAATGCTTCAAAACATTCAGGGCTGGTGAGTTCTTCTCGTACATATTTTGTTAAATCGACGCTGGCAGACTTAATTCCACGGGTGAAAGTATCTGATGCCCCGCAAAAACGCACTGCTGGTCTGACATTTGGTCTTGCACCGCTAATTCTTTGCAGGTTGATTTGGTTTTTTAAATTCAATTGTGGGCTAAATAGAACTTGCATATGGTATTAAATCGCAAGAAAGAATTTTTTTGCTATACCTATTCCTTTGGCTAGTATAATTTGACAAGCATGTAAAAAACACTATAATTATAATCATGAAACAACGTTGGTATGACATAGACCCGACTGTGAGTATGGCTGTTAAGCAGATGGAGGATTCGGAAGAATACCTTCAAATTCGTTGCGCTGATATCGTTATAGACAGGGTTAAAGATATAGATTTTGATATAGAATTGTCGCTTGACGACCAGTTTGATTACATTCTTCGCCGTTGGTACGATAAAAACGTTAAAGTTTCTCACGCGATGGAATATTTGCGCAGCGCACCAGAAGATATCCGCAAAGAACTCGCTCTTGAGATTATGGATTTTATCAAAGATAACGAAGATTTTGAACCGCCTAGGTCCAGCGGCCCGATTTACATGTAAATATATTTAAAATAAAAAGCGCGGACTGTTAGTCCGCGCTTTTGTTGATTAGAAAATATTATCCCAAAGCCGCGGGTGGTTTTTGACCAGTTCCTACATACATTGCCTTTAGAATCTCCCCTAAAGAAGTTCCTCCTTCGTCTATCATAGCTG